>JAJFTO010000021.1 GCA_021372865.1 Porphyromonadaceae bacterium | reverse complement strand
ATTGCCCGTAAGCTTTTTTTCGTCGAAACTCCGTCACAAACAGGGTTTGATAAATGCGAAGATAGCATCTAAGGGATGTTCGTATTGTAGGGAGCTTTCATATTGCGAAGGAAGTTTGCCTCTTGTTTTTCATCATGTCATATTTTATAAAGCTTTCAGCGTTCAGCTATCAGCCGTCAGCTTTTAGCAAGGTAAACGCGACAACAGCTAAGCCTTATTAAGGTGGTTATAGCGTTGGGGTTCCACCTCTTCCCATTCCGAACAGAGAAGTTAAGCCCAATGGCGCCGATGGTACTGCATCTCGTGGGAGAGTAGGTAGCCGCCGTCCTTTAAAGTGAAGCCCCCGGGGGAAATCCTGGGGGCTTTTTTTATGCTGTATAACAGTGCTTTATAACCTTTTTTTAACTCACTGAAGTTGAACTTGGATACTTATCCGGAAGAAATGAAAATTATGGAAATAGCTTATGCTAAGATAAAACGATAAGAGATTCTTCACAAAGTGTGACCTTCTCCAGCCGGTCGTCTTGTACAATATAGGTGTTCTCGATGCCCACGGCGCCGATACCGGGCAATACAAATTTGGGCTCCAGGGCAAAGGCCATGCCGGTCTCCAGCACCTCCTTTGAACGCGGGGTGAGCACGGGAGGCTCATTGATCTCCAGTCCCACACCATGGCCCACAAATCTGGCCTGCTGTGCGGTTCCCATGAAACATGCTTCCAGTTTATTCTCTTTGACTATTTTTTCTGCCAGATGCCAGAGCTCCGCACAGGGAACACCTGCTTTTGTAGTCTCTTCTATGGCGCGAACGATTTCGAGTGATACCTGATGAGCTTTGTAAGCCACGTCAGGGGCATGCTCAATCACGTAGGTGCGGGTCATATCATCCATGTAGGGCCGGTAGTTTCCTGCCATATCCACCATCAGTGTGGTTCCCGGTGAGAGTTTTGTGCCATTGGCTCCCAGCGGGAGGAGCGGTGTGATGCCTGCGCCGCCCAGTGCATAGTCGAAGGGTGAAGCAGCCTGTGCATTGTCGCCCGCCAGTATGCTGCCCATATAGATGTCCATGTTTTCTCCGTAGGAGCGGAAAATACCCATCGATCCGTGCAGGCGCATTTGCCGCTCAATTTCTATCTGCAGTGCAAGGTCGGTCATTCCTTTGCGGTAAAGGGAGGGAATAAGGTCGTAGACATTCTTGTGAATGGCTGCGCTTTCGCGTATCTGATTCAGTTCATATTCCGATTTCACTGACCTTATTTTTCTGATTGCCGCGGAAACGTTTTCAACTTCCGGCATCTCCAGTGCAGCCTGCAGCCGAAGAGCCGCATTGAAGGAAATCACTTCACTTTCCAGCAACACCCGTTTGGGTACCTGCAAACCGGCTTCCCGAAGTAACCCGGGAATCTGTTCGGGTTTACGAATCGGAATAACATTGCCTCCCGACAAACCGGAGGGTCGTTTCACAAACAGGAGAGGATCTCCCGAAGCGTATACCAGGATATAACCATCGAAAATGAATCCGGTAAGCCAGTATTGATTCACCGAGGAGGTGATGATGCAGGCTTCTGCCTGCATGGTTGGTATGATTTGCTGCAGCCTTTGCAACCGTTTGTCTGCTTCTGTTTTTGGAATTTGGTTCATGAAAGGAAATTAATCAATTCAAATATACAACTTTATTTTTATTTTCCCTGTTTGGCACTTGACATAGTTAAAAAAAAACTTAATCATTCAAGCGAAACGTTACCTTTTTTAAATGTGCGTAGTGAGATGTCGTCCGATAAAAAAAATAAACTACCTTTACATCGTTTCGATATTGATTCAGGTGAACGAAAAGATACTCATAGTTGAAGATGATCGGTCTTTTGGAGCCATGTTGGTGAAGTGGTTCGAGAGAAAAGGGTACAGGGTGACGTTATGCCCCGGTATGACGATGGCTTGCAGAGCGTTGTCCAAAGCGGTGTATAGCCTTATTTTATCTGATCTGCGCCTGCCCGACGGCGATGGTATCATGTTGCTGAACTGGTTAAAAGAGAAAGGTATAGATATCCCTGTGATTATTATGACTGGCTACGGGGATGTACAGACAGCGGTCTCTGCCATCAAACTGGGGGCCTTCGATTATCTTGAAAAACCGATCAATCCTTCACTTCTGACCCAAAAAATAAAGGATGCCTTTCAGATAACCAGAGCTGATAATACTCCGAAAGCCAGACCTGCATCAAAGACCACCCCGGGATTAATCCAAAACATTGTTTTCGGGCGCAATCCCTTTACAGAGAAGATGTATACCCATGTCAACATGGTTGCACCCACACAAATGGCGGTGATGATCGTGGGAGAAAGTGGTACGGGGAAAGAAAGTGTAGCCAGGATGATTCATGAGCGGAGTAACCGTGCTTCGGGGCCTTTTATTGCGGTGGATTGCGGAAGTCTTTCCATGGAGCTGGCACCCAGCGAGTTGTTTGGTCACAAGAAAGGATCTTTTACCTCTGCCATCGAAAATAAAACCGGTTTTTTTGTCGAGGCCCGTGGCGGAACACTCTTTCTCGATGAAGTCGGAAACCTTCCATACGGGGTTCAGGTGCAGATGCTCCGATCGTTACAGGAGAAAAAGATAAGACCCGTAGGTATTTCTGCAGATATCGATGTGGATGTGCGAATCATCACCGCTACCAATGAGAATCTGGAGAAAGCCATAAACGAAGGACGATTCAGAGAAGATCTCTACCACCGCCTCAACGAATTTATGATAGAGGTGCCTCCCCTGAGAGACTGCATATCGGATGTGAAACTCTATGCCGACCACTTCCGGGAAGAAGCGAACAAGGAACTTAACAGACAGGTGGTCTCCATCTCGGCCGAAGCTTGTATGCAACTTGAAAACTACAGTTGGCCTGGAAATCTGCGCGAACTCCGCAATGTAATACGCCGCTCGGTACTTTTTTCAAAGGGAGATACCATTACAATAGATAGTCTTCCTGTTTTCACTGAAAAAAAAGCAGGCAATGGAATAAAAGCTGACATATCACTGTTACGCGAACCGAATCAGGAAAAAGAGAAGATCATAGAAGCATTGGAACGCGTAAACGGTAACAAGTCAAGAGCCGCCCGCTTGCTGCAGATCGACCGGAAGACACTTTACAACAAGATTCATCTTTACGGCATCGGGCTATAAGAAATCCTTCCGGATGGTATCACGAAATAACTCAAGATTAACAATTGCCTCCAGCAACTCATCTTTCCATTCAGGCCAAGCCTCTTCGGTCTCTTCCCGATAGTTGTCCATCTTGCGTAACGTGCCACAAAGATGACCCGCATCGAGCTGACCGTAAAAAGGATGTATCCGGTGACATAATTTCTTCGCTTCCTTAAACTGGTCATGCCCGATGAATTTCTTTAATTCATCCAGGTCTTTTCGGGAGGAGTCGACAAAGCCAGAGAGTATATCTTTTATGGTTCTGTTGTCACCGTCAAACATGGCTGCCAGTTGTGGAAACCGGCCTGAAAGAGAGAGATCCTCCTGTGTGTGCTTCTTTTCTCCCGTGAGTATTTGAAGGAGTTGCCCCATTTTAACGGGCTTGTTTATCAATCCTTTGAACCCTTCCTGTAAAGCCAGATCAGGTGTGTATTCATCATAAGCGGTCATTAGCCACACCGGGATATTATCATTTCTTTCACGGATCAGACGCAGGATATCAAGTCCCGTTATTTCGCCCATCTGCATGTCGGTGAATACAATATCGAAGGATGATATAACCCGGATAAAGCCTTTTACGTCGCTCACGTTACTGCAGAGCTTTACCTTAAAACCCTGTCCGGTGAGGTACTCCCGAAGCATTTTCCCGATTGAACTGTCATCCTCAAACAGAAGGATCTTTTCAGGTGCTCTGCCGCCAATGGCCACTTCCTGAAGCTGATCCATTTCAGTGTGATGTTTTATTTGAGTGATCGGTAGCCGGATGGTGACCGTGGTACCCTTTTCTTTTTCTGAGATGAGTGAGATGTCCCCCTTCAGAGAGTCGACAAAACCTTTGGTGACATACAATCCAAATCCGGTACCTTCGGTTTTTAAACGGTTCTTTATACGGGAAAAAGGTTTAAAAATCTGATCGATGTCCTCCTTGTCAATGCCTGTTCCGCTGTCCACTACGGTAAAAACCAGTGAAGTATCCTGCTGTAGTCCGACTGATATGGTTCCCTGCAAAGTATATTTTACCGCATTTGATACCACGTTGATGAGTATCTGTTTGAGTACGGTATAATCTGTCTCTGTATAAAAAGGAGTATCCACATGATTTTCAAAGTGAATGGAAAGTCCCTTTTCATCGGTGAAAGGACGAAACATGGCGATGACATCTTCCATCAGTTCAATTAAATTGAAACGACTGAAGTGCAGGACACTCTTGTTGCTCTCCATGCGCGAAAACTCGAGCAGATTGGTAAGCATGCTCAAAATATGCAATCCGGAATTTCTGGCAGACTGCAATTGTCGTTTTATATTGACGGGTAATTCTTCTGTGGCCCACATCTCCATGTATCCCATCATGGAACTGAGCGGCGTTTTTATATCATGCGACACGGACAACAGTAATTTATGACGGCTACTTGTCAATTCTTCGGTGATTTGCTTTTCCCAAGCAAGATCCGCACGGGCCTTTTGTCCCTTATTCAGGTCGTCAATAATCAGGAAGATAATAATCAGGATTAAAATAATGGAGATGGCTCCCACCGAGAGTGCGAATGTGATGGTTCTCCGGCTTAACATCTCACTGTTGTCGTTATCCGTACGGGTGGTCTCAATGGCTGCATTGTAAAACTGTGTAATCAGTTTTGATATCTTCAGAGAGATACTTTGTTCTGCGAAAACCAGCTCCCGCACTTCTCGTTCTATGCCTGCCATCTGGGAAATATAAGTCTTTGATGCTTTTTTTGTGACCTGTTTCAAATCGGCATACAATGTAGTATCTACACGTGATACCGAAAGGGCCTTTTGTTCTGTCCGGGAGATGGTAATGGTGGAGTCAGGCGCTTTTTTTGGATCGAAAAGATCTTTAAGACGTCCCCAGAAATCCTTTTTCGGAACGGGCACCATGGTGGTGTCTTTATTCATGGTGACCACAATGGAGTCCTGAACGATTTCATCATAGTCTTCAATTTTTCGGTCTATTTCAACCAGCGGATTACGCGATCTCAATTGGAAAGTCAACCTGCGTACAATCCTGTTTTTCTCCTGTAAAAGGGAATCGATATCTTGCAGCAACATATCTTCTCTCCTTTCCAGAGATATGCTTTTAATATAACTGATCTGACCGAAAATATCGTGGGTGATGGAATCATACTGCTGCTGGTACCTCACTGAAGGAGATACCAGATACCGGTTCAACATGTCTTGTGCTTCCTGAACCGATAAAATCAGTTCATTGCTGTATGAAAGTACTTCGTATGCATTGTCCATCTTCTGCTTTTGTTCATCAATCTTCTTCTTCAATGTGAGAGAATAGACAAAAAGACCGATGAAATAGAGAACTATTACCAGGAGGATCAACCCGATTTTAATGCTGATTTTATATTCCGGAGTGCGTGCCGCTCGCATGATGTCCCTTTTTTTGCCAAATATACAGGATATATTTTACATACAACCATGTTGGTCATGACCTGAAATTTATTTTTACTGTGGAAATACCCCAAAGTTGTAGAAAATGATTCCACACTTTCCACATGTTTTCTACATGTGTCTGTGCTTGGCACTTTTATAAGTATATTTATAAAGATCTGATATTCTGTGAGATGTGGTTTATCATTGTTTAAGATGATGTCTTTTGGTATGAAATCTGTTAAATAGATTGCAGACTGTCACTCGTTGAATTGTCTAGAGTAGAAATAAAAATCAATGACGAATCATTTAAAGTTTATCATTATGAAAAAAGTTATTTTATCAATCGCCCTGATGATTGCCGTAATTACAGCAATAAGCGTGCAACAGGTCAATGCAGCCGACAAAGAATATGCAATCAGTATAGTAATGGATGACGACAATGGATATGTGGAAGTACAGTTAGATTCACTGAGTCCGGCGGTACAGGCATCTATCAACGCGTTAACCACTGAATATGATATCAAATCATTGAAGTTTAACGCTGCAAAAATGCTTACCAAAGTGATGCTGATCAAGAAAGACGATCAATCCGTGAAGAAAGTTTATTTCGATGCAGAAGGCAACGAAGTACCTGCATCACAACATAAAGCCGAGGCAGCTGAAAAAAACAGACAGGGAGAAACTCCTTCAACAGATGTTTTTAACATCACACAACAAAAAGAAGAGGGTTATAAAAACGCAAAGTTTGAAGATTTGAACGAAAAAGTACAAAAGGCTGTCCGTACGCTTATCGATAAATACGACATCAATTCATTGCAGTACAATGCAGACAAAAAAATAACCAAAGTCACAGCTAAGAACAAAGAAGATCAGTCGGTGAAGATTTTATATCTTGATGATGAAGGGAAAGAAATAACTCCCGAAGCAGCTCCGCTGAAAACTACAGAAACTCCCGAGTTACTATAGGAACAAACTACTCTTTCGCACCTCTATATATTTCCTGGTTAACACTACATTTTAATGACTAAGGAGTTTTTATCGCCCTCTCTGCATGGGATATGCAGGGGGGGTGTTTTTTGCTGCGCTCAACAGGATCAGGGATTCCATATTTTCCAGGCAGCACGGGCTTGCATCTCCAGCATTTCCCTTCCGTTTTTTATCAGCGCACCTCTTTCTTTTCCCTTTTTGAGAAACAGGGTTTCTTCGGGGTTATACACCAGGTCGTATAGCAGGTGATCGGGTGTAATAAACCGATATGGTATGTCGGGACATTCGTCGCTGTGAGGGTAGGTCCCTACCGGCGAAGCATTCACAATAAGGTGATGAGATGACAATATTTCCTGTGACAGCATCTCGTAGGTGAGTCTTTTCTCACCGGGAGTGCGGGAGACATAAAGCCAGTCGATATTCAGGTCGTTCAACGCCTGAACTACCGCCTTCGAAGCCCCTCCGGTGCCCAAAACCAGGGCTCTTCTATGGAGAGCGGGATTCAGCATCGGAGCGAGAGAGTCACGAAAACCGATATAATCGGTATTGTAACCGGTGAGCCTGTAGTAGTACATGTCGCCCGGTTTCCTGTCGATCCGGATCACATTGACTGCACCAATTTTTTCTGCTTCCGGAGATATTTCCTGCAAAAAGGGAATGATTTTTTCTTTGTAGGGGATGGTTACATTGATGCCCCTCAGATGCTGATGAAAGATGATAACCCGGCGTATTTCGTGAATGTCTTCAATCTCAAAATTCAAATACTCCGCATCAATCTTCTCCCGCTCGAATTTTTCTGTGAAGAACTTCGCCGAAAAAGAGTGTTTCAGTGGAAATCCGATCAGTCCGTAGGTATCCATTTTATTCACATCGTAAAATCATCACATCACCACATTGGCATATTGTCACATTAGTCAATCGGTTTCTCGGCCACATACAAAGTGGCAATCCCCAGGGTATATCTTCTCAGCCTGATGTTTGTAAACCCGTTTTTTTTCATAATCAGCATCATGTCCCTCCCCTGTGGAAAGACGGCAATTGATTCCGGAAGGTATCGGTAGGCTCGTTGTTCAGTGTTAAACAGGCCGGAGAGGAATGGCATCACATACCTTGTATAGGTAGTAAACAACTCCTTCACTGGTGTTTTTTCGGGTGATGTCAACTCAATGAAAAGAAAAACGCCGCCCGGCTTCAGTACACGGAGAACCTCCTGAAAGCTTACATCGATATTTTCAAAATTGCGTACGCCGAAGGCCGCCATGGCTGCATCAAAGCTGTTCTCGGAGAAGGACAGGGCCGAACAATCCTGGTTGTCAAATGAAATAATGTCTCCAAGTCCTTCAGCCTTCACTTTCTTTTTGCCGACCTCCATCATGCCGTCGGAAATGTCTATGGCGGTAACCTTTTGTGGATGCAGGATACGGCAGGCCAGAATAGCCAGATCTCCCGTTCCGGTAGCGATATCGAGGATGTGGCCGGGTTGGTACTTCTTCAGCTCCTTCAGCGCATCCCGGCGCCAGTAATTATCGATTCCCAGCGAGAGGGTTCTGTTCAGCCGGTCGTAATTGGTAGCAATCTCATCGAACATCCGGGATACCTGCTCCTTTTTCGGTTGATGGTCGTTGTAAGGATTTACCTTTTCAACTTTGTAGCTCATTTGTCCAGATAATCGGTTATATTTCTCTCAATACGTGTTTCCAGGTCACCGGCGTCGGCTTTTACAAATTTTTCACCTGTAATCTTTTCATACAGTTCGATGTATCTGTCGGAGACACTGTTACAATATGCATCAGTCATTTCCGGTACCTGTTGTCCTTCACGTCCCTGGAATCCGTTTTCCATCAGCCATTTGCGGACAAATTCTTTCGACAGTTGTTTTTGTTCCTCTCCCTTTTCAAAACGTGCTGAATATTCGTCGCTGTAAAAATACCGGGATGAGTCGGGGGTGTGGATTTCGTCGATCAGGTAGATTTTGCCATCTTTTTTACCGAACTCATACTTGGTATCCACCAGGATGAGTCCTTTCTCTGCGGCCATCTCGGTACCCCTTTTAAACAGTGCGTAGGTATACTGTTCCAGCTGTTCATATTCTTCCCTGCTTACCAGGCCCTGGGCAATGATCTCCTCTTTTGAGATATTTTCATCGTGTCCCTCCATGGCCTTGGTGGTGGGAGTGATCAGCGGTGTTTCAAACTTCTGATTTTCACGCAGACCTTCAGGTAACGGCAATCCGCACAGCGTACGCACTCCCTTCTTGTATTCGCGCCAGGCACTGCCGGTGATGTAGCCGCGGATGACCATTTCCACTTTGTAGGGTTCACAACGTACGCCCACGGTGACCATCGGGTCGGGCGACGCCTGTTTCCAGTTGGGCACAATGTCTGCAGTAGCATCCAGAAATTTAGCTGCAATCTGGTTGAGTACCTGTCCTTTGTAGGGAATTCCTTTTGGTAGTACAACATCGAATGCCGATATTCTGTCTGTGGCAATCATGACCAACTGGTCATCTCCTATACTGTATACATCCCGTACTTTTCCGTGATAAACGCCAGTTTGTCCCGGAAAATGATAATCTGTTCTTGTCAATGTATCCATATAATTTGATAATTTGATAATTTGTAAATTTAATCAGCACATCTACTAATCTGCTAATTCGTTCGCCTGTTTCTCCCCTTCATACGCCTCCACAATCCGTTGTACCAACTTGTGGCGTACAATATCTTTCTTGTTGAATTCCACAGTGGCAATGCCTTTGATAGGGTGCAGCACCTTCATGGCGTGGATGAGTCCCGAGGGCTGTGAGTTGGGTAGATCGATCTGTGTAATATCTCCGGTGATGATCATTTTTCCGTTTATTCCCAACCTTGTGAGGAACATCTTAATTTGAGGCTTGGTGGTATTCTGTGCTTCATCGAGGATGATCACCGCATCGTTGAGGGTGCGTCCCCGCATAAATGCCAGTGGCGCAATCTGAATGATTTTATTCTCAATATATTCCTTCAGCTTCAGTGGAGGAATCATATCCTCCAGCGCATCATAGAGCGGTTGCAGATAGGGATCAATCTTCTCCTTCATATCCCCCGGCAGAAAACCCAGTTTTTCGCCTGCTTCCACGGCAGGACGGCTAAGGATAATCTTACGTACCTGTTTTGTTTTCAGAGCTCTTACGGCAAGAGCGATGGCCGTATAGGTCTTTCCCGAACCGGCAGGTCCGATGGCAAAGACCATGTCATTTGTATCGAACGCTTCTGTCAGTTTCTTTTGGTTGGCCGTACGAGCCAGGATGGGCTTTCCGTTTAATCCGTGAATGATCAGATTGTCCACGTTGATCACAGCGGGGGCTTTCCCTTTCACGATATCAAGGATATCTCCTTCCTTCAGCACGTTCATCTCGATGCTGAATTTTTCCAGGTCGTGTATTTTTTCTTCGAATGTGGCCAGTTCCTCCTCTTCGCCAATCACCTTGATTACATTTCCCCGTGCCACGATGCGTAGTTTTGGAAACAATGTCTTCAGTAACTGAATGTTGCTGTTGTTGATTCCGAAAAAAACCACCGGATCCACATTCTCCAATATGATTACCCGTTCAATCATCCTCCTTTTTTAGAAATTCAATGCATATTGATGGGGAAGACCTTCCTGCCCTTCAACGTAATTAATGAAGGCGTTGTTCACCAGCCTGTTTCCGCCGGGAGTGGGGTAGTCACCTGAAAAGTACCAGTCTCCTGCGTTGTTGGGACATGCTTTATGCAAGTCCTCAATGCTCTGAAAGACAATCTGTACCTCTGCTTTGATATCAGCCGTGGTGAGCATTTGTGCAATCTTCGCCGAAATCTCTTCATCGGTAAAGGGAGCGTAGATATTTTTCACATAATTGACAATCTCTTCTTTCTTTTTCCGGCTTTGTGCAACCGATTTTTCATACGTATCGTCGATGATGTTCTGCATGCCTCGCTCCTTCAGGAGGGCAATGGCGGCACGGAACGCAATGAACTCACTCATGCGCGACATGTCGATGCCGTAACAATCGGGATACCGTATTTGCGGTGAGGAGGAGACAATAACAATTTTTTTCGGATCGAGACGGTCCAGTATCTTGATGATACTCTGCTTGAGTGTGGTACCGCGCACAATGCTGTCGTCGATGATGACCAGGTTGTCCTTCCCCCTGCGCAGCGATCCGTATGTGATATCATAGACGTGTGCGGCAAGATCGTTCCGGGTAGTGCCCTGTGCAATAAAGGTACGCAGTTTGATGTCTTTGATGGCCACTTTCTCCGAGCGAACCCGTTTGGAGAGAATCTCGTCGATCTCTTCCTTGCTCAGTGTGTTCCCCTTCTCCAGTATCGTGGATGCTTTTTTGTGGTTGAAATAATCTTCGAGTCCCTGCTGCATGCCGAAGTAGGCGACCTCAGCGGTATTGGGGATAAAAGAAAACACCGTATTGTCCAGGTCATCGCCGATGGACTCTATGATTTTGGGCACCAGCAATTCACCCAATTTTTTTCTTTCCCGGTATATGTCATAGTCAGAACCCCTTGAAAAGTAGATCCGTTCGAAAGAACAGGGTGTGATCTTTTTCTTTTTCTCCTGAATCTGGTGCAGTGAGATGGTGCCGCTTTTTTTCACTACCAAAGCTTCACCTGGCTGTAATTCATGAATATCTTCTTTTTTCAGGTTGAAGGCCGTCTGGATGACGGGACGCTCTGATGCCACCACGACCACTTCATCGTCGTGGTAATAAAAAGCGCTCCGGATGCCCCATGGATCGCGCAGTGCAAAGGCATCTCCGCATCCCACAAGGCCGCAAAGTGCATAACCTCCGTCCCATATTCCGGATGCTCTGTTAAGCAGGAAAGGGATGTCGAGCTTTTCTTCAATCAGGTGGCTCACCTGTTGACCGCTCAGATTGCTTTTTTCCAGGTGATCGTACTGATACTGTACCTCCCTGTCGAGATAATGGCCGATAGACTCCAGCATCACAAAGGTGTCGGCATAGTCTCGCGGATGCTGACCTTCTTCAATGAGTTGCTGAAACATCTCGTCCACATTGGTCATGTTGAAGTTACCCGCCAGAGCAAGACTTCGCGAAGCCCAGTTGTTGCGGCGTAAAAGCGGATGCACATAAGTGAGCCCGCTCTTTCCGGTGGTACTGTAACGCAGGTGACCGATGAAAAGCTCTGCTGCGTATGGTACCGACTTCTTCACAAACTCGATATCCTGCAGTTGTTCCGGCTTGAATTCCTGAAACGATGCGTGCACCTTGGAAAATATTTCTGATATCGCACCCGATCCCAGCGCTCTCTCCCTGAAAATATATTCATTGCCGGGAGTCGCCTCCAGTTTTACAGCTCCCAGTCCGGCACCTTCTTGGCCGCGGTTGTGTTGTTTTTCCATGAGCAGATATAGCTTGTCCAGCCCATACTGCCATGTTCCGTATTTTTTGTAATAATAGTCGAGGGGTTTGAGAAGGCGGATCACAGCGATACCGCATTCATGTTTGATGATGTCCGTCATTGATGAACCTTTCTGTAATTAAGGTACAAATTTACATTTATTTGTGGAGATTCGTTTGTTTTTATACCGATATCTTCTCTTAAAAAATGTATTATCTTTGTTTCATGAAGGATAATTAGAATGAATTGGGTACAGTTATTGTCAGCAAAACGATTTGGCATGGAGCATTACACCCGTGCCACGAAACATGATCGAACGGAGTATCAGCGCGATTTCGACAGGTTGATTTTTTCATCACCTTTCCGACGTTTGCAAAATAAGACGCAGGTTTTTCCGCTCCCAGGCAGTATATTTGTGCATAACAGATTGACACACAGCTTAGAAGTGTCCAGCGTGGGACGTTCACTGGGCGAAAATGTAAGTCGTGAGTTGCGCCAGAGGCATGCCGGTTCTGAAGCTCATTTCGAAGAAATCGGCGCGATTGTTTCGGCAGCCTGTCTCGCACATGACCTGGGCAACCCTCCTTTTGGCCATTCTGGAGAAAAGGCCATATCCACGTTTTTTTCAGAGGGAAAAGGGACGTATCTCCGGAATGCCATTGAAGAAGAGGGCGGGCGATGGTCTGATTTTACCTTTTTCGAAGGAAATGCCAATGCCATCCGGCTGCTTATGCATCAGTTTCGTGGAAGGCGGAACGGCGGATTTGCCATGACCTATGCCACATTGGCCTCCATCGTGAAATACCCCTATTCATCGGTGTTGAGCGGCGGTAAAAATAAATTTGGTTTCTTTGCTTCGGAAGAAGCCGATTATCGGAATATTGCTGACGACCTGGGCATCATACGGTTACAAAATCAACCGCTAAAATATGTGCGCCATCCCCTGGTATACCTGGTGGAAGCTGCCGATGACATCTGTTATCAGGTGATGGATATTGAAGATGCACATAAGCTGCATCTGATTACTACTGAAAAAACCATGGAACTGTTGCTCGGTTTTTTTGATCCGGAGCCCCGTCAACGTCGTGAACAAACATTGGCGATGGTCACCGATGTGAACGAACAAATTGCTTATTTACGCTCCGGCGTGATCGGTCTGCTTGTGGATGAATGTTCGAAAGTGTTTCTTGCACATGAGGAGGAGATTCTCTCGGGGACTTTTTCCGGTACGCTAGTCGATCGAATATCGCCTATGGCAGCGAATGCTTATCAGGCCTGTTCGCGGTTTGCCTGGCAGCATATTTACCGTTCCCGGGATGTGCTGGATGTGGAATTGGCTGGTTACCGTATTATTGGTTTTTTGCTGGAGGTCTTCACACAAGCGATCCAAAATCCTGAACATGCCTATTCCAGGTTACTACTGAACAGAATTCCCGAGCAGTATGAAACCGATTCATCCGGGATGTATGGTAAAATTCAATCGGTGATCGACTACGTTTCGGGAATGACCGATGTCTATGCCCTCGATTTATACCGTAAAATTACGGGAATGGGTTTACCTATGGTCTGAGTTTACTTACAAATTGATTAAAATAAATCTTTTTTGTTTTTTTATTGAAATTATTTGGTGAGATTTAATTTCTTTTTTATATTTGTCTCGTGGTTTTTTCATAATAGTATTAGATTTAAGGTTAACATGTTTGGCAGAGTGTCGAGAGACATTC
>JAJFTO010000008.1 GCA_021372865.1 Porphyromonadaceae bacterium | reverse complement strand
GACCCTGGCTCCCTGGTCGGGTAAACCGGCAGGAGAGCTGGATAAATTTTATAAAGAACATGGATATATACCGGCATTGCGGGAAGGAGAGGAGGAAACGATTCCGGAAGTACATGGCTTCGAACGTCGCCAACCTGTTGCCGTGACTCTGGGTACCTCCTACGATGAGTGGTGTCTGGCACAACTGGCAAAGGAGCTGGGTCTGATGGATGATTATGCTTACTTTATGGACGCATCCTTTAATTATCGCAATCTTTTCAATAAGGAGACCGGCTTTTTCCACCCCAGGGACAAAAACGGAGCATTCATACAACCCTTCGATTATCGCTATTCGGGTGGAATAGGTGCACGCGGTTATTATGATGAAAACAACGGATGGATATATCGTTGGGACGTACAACACAATATTCCCGACTTGATCGACCTGATGGGGGGAAAGGATCAGTTTGTCCATAATCTGGATGAGATGTTTGTCACCCCGTTGGGAAAGAGCAAGTATGAATTCTACAGTCAGTTGCCAGACCATACCGGCAACGTGGGACAATTTTCAATGGCCAACGAACCCTCCCTGCACATTCCTTATTTGTACAACTATGCCGGTGCACCCTGGAAGACCCAGAAAAGAATCAGGAGCCTGATTCACGAGTGGTTTCGAAATGACCTGATGGGTGTACCCGGCGATGAAGATGGAGGGGGCATGTCTTCTTTTGTCGTCTTCTCACAGATGGGCTTTTATCCTGTCACCCCGGGAAGTCCGGAATACAGCATCGGCAGTCCCTTCTTCAACCATGCCAGGATTGATTTGGGAAACGGGAAGTTCTTTGAAATTGAAGCAGTCAACAATTCTCCTGAAAATAAATATATCCAGTCGGCTACATTGAACGGAAAACCCCTGAACAAGCCTTTTATACACCACAATGAGATCATGAAAGGCGGAAAAATTATTTTTAAAATGGGCAATAAAGCCAACCGGAACTGGGGAATATAGACAATGAACATGAAAAGAAGTTTGATTTGTTTTTTTGTGTTGTTGATTGTTTCAACAACCATCGCGCAGGAGCAGAGTTTTTTAATCCTGGGAGATATTCACTACGACCGGATGGAGGATCACGACCTTACCTGGCTGTCGGAGAAACCCGATGATCTGAGGCAGATTAAAGAATACACACAGATCACAAAAGATATCTGGCCTGCATTCAGCAGTCATCTGCGCCACAAAGTATTGCAGTATGACCCTGCCGTGAAAGCAGTGGTCCAGCTGGGTGACCTTTCGGAAGGATTGGCCGGAAGTGAGAAAAAGGCAGATCAGATGGCTCGTGCGGTTGTTGAAGCAGTTGAAGCGGTGAATATGCCTGTACCCTGGATTATCATCAAAGGCAACCACGATATTACGGGTCCAGGTGCTTCGGAGGCTTTCAATAATCACTACATTCCCCTGTTTCAAAGACAATTAAAAAGAAACGATATTACTTCATCCGGTTATGCTCATCATATTGGGGAGAATCTGTTTGTCGCTTTCGATCCATGGGATAAAAGTGAGGATGTGCTGGATCAATTGGACAAGAACCTCTCATCGACTGATGCCAGATTCAAGTTTTTAATGGTCCATGTGCCTGTCATCCCCATCAATGAGCGTTGCTGGTATTTATATAGAGATGAACCCGGGAAAAGAAAGCGGCTTCTTGAGATCATTGCCAAAAACAAGGCTGTGGTTTTGACGGCACACCTGCATCTCTACTCAGTTGTTCGCAGGGAGACTGATCACGGGCCTGTGGTTCAGCTATCCTTCAACAGTGTGGTAAGAGACCTGAACAGGAAAACCAGAGATAAAGTATATACGAGGTTTGGCTGGAATCTGGCTACCGATCATCCCGAATGGGAACCTGCCACATTGAACAAGAGAATACTCCTACTTGATGAAGAAAGCAGATACGTCACATTTTTTAAACAACAGGAGCTTCCGGGGTATGGTCTTATTACAACAAATTCCGATGAGGAGGAGATATTTCTGGAGTACTATGCCGGGGTAAACAATGTTCCTTATGAAAGAATGTGTATCTCGGATCTCTTAAAATAACAGAGCTTGTCGATTTTTTTTACGCCTATTAGTAATTATATGATGCTGCTGATAATGAAACATATATTTATTCGCTTGAAAAGTTTCCCGAAACGACTGTCACTTTTTATTTGCATGGGACTACTCTTTATTGGTTCTTATGCTCAGCGGGATTCATTGTTGATTGTTCAGATTACAGATCCTCAGTTTGGTTTCTTTGCAAACAATGCCGACTTTGAAAAAGAGACAAAGCTGTATACGGAGGTAATAAGACAGATAAATCAGATCAATCCGGATTTTGTGGTTATCACAGGTGACTTTGTAAATAAAACCAGAGATACTTTACAAATAAATGAATTTAAGAGAATTACCGCGTGTATTGAGAAGAGTATACCTGTTTATCTGAGTCCGGGAAATCATGATCTGGCACTGAATCCATCGAAACGTGATTTCGAATTTTATGATTCGATGTATGGAAAAGATACCGATCATTTTTCCTTTCGTCATAAAAACGCACACTTCATCGGATTCAATTCGGTGATAATTAAATCAGATAAGAGTCGAAAAGAGGAACAAAAACAATTTAGATGGCTTAAAAAAGAATTAAAGAAGGCTGCATCATCTGATCCCATTCTTCTGTTTACCCATTATCCCTTTTTTATTGAAAATTTCAATGAGAAAGAGACATACAGTAACCAAAGTATGCAACAACGTATCAAATATTTTAAGTTATTTGAAAAGTATGGTGCCGATGCCATCTTTGCCGGACATCTCCACAACAATGCTGAAGCATCATACAACAATATCCTCATGATTACGACAAATGCAGCCGGGAAACCTTTGGGTAAAGTTCAACCCGGTTATCGGCTGATAAAAATTAACAACAGGCAAGTGGAGCATTGTTATATTCCAATCTATTAATTTAAGTGAATCCATTCAACATGAAAAAGTATCACAAAAGCTTGTTTCTCATTCTGGTGCTGTTTATCGCCTCTTCGGCGGTTTCTGCAGATAAACTCATTTATCCCTATGTTTTTGCTCCTTCCGAAGGTTTTTTTAGTCAGGTAGAGAAGAATATCAGAAAAGAGATCTGTTTAAACGGACGTTGGGAGTTTCAGTCCGTACCGTTACCCGAAGGCTACCGGCAAGGGGGAGGCGCGGCCCCCGAACTGCCGCTGCCCGATCAGAATAAATGGGAGGAGACAAAAATAAAAATACCCTCTCCCTGGAACATCAATTCGTTCGCGAACAGAAACCTGGAAGGTCCCGATCATCGTAATTATCCTTCATACCCTGAAAAATGGAACGAGGTGAAAATGGCCTGGATGCGTCGTGCCGTACAGATACCCGCCGATTGGGACGGCTATCAGATCGGCCTGCATTTCGAGGCGGTGGCAGGATTTACCGAAGTCTATGTCAACGGCCGCAAGGTGGCTGAAAACTTCGATCTTTTTCTTCCTTTCGATGCAGACATAACACCGCACGTGAAGGCGGGACAGCAGGCTGAAATATGGGTCGGTGTCCGCAGTCAATCGCTGTTTGAGGACAGCAGTACAAAAGGACGACGCATTGTGCCCGCCGGTTCCATGTGGGGAAATCATGTGACGGGAATCTGGCAGGATGTTTTTCTCACGGCGTTATCTCCCTTACATATCCGGAACGTGTATGTAAAACCTTTGGTTTCCCAATCTATACTGGAAGCCGAAATCGAGATTGAGAACAACACGACCCGGGACGCGAACACCACGCTGGAAGGTGATGTCAGAAGATGGATAAACAAGGCAGGCAGCGATGTACACACGGCACCGGTACCCGATTGGGAACTGGCCGATTCACCTTCACTTCTGCTAACCAGACAAAAGATCACCATCCCTTCAAAAGGGATCAGACGCCTCGTTGTTCAGATACCGGTAAAAGCGGGCGATTTGGACTACTGGACTCCTGAGCATCCCAATTTATATGGATTCACATTGACCCTGGGAGATAAAAACGGGATTAGCGATATCAAGTACGAACGTTTTGGCTGGCGTGAATGGACGATCTCCGGCACGAAGCAGCTATTGAATGGAATCCCGGTTGAGTTAAGGGGCGACTCCTGGCATTTTATGGGCGTACCGCAAATGACACGTCGTTATGCATGGGCCTGGTTTACGGCGCTGAAAGATGCGAATGCGAATGCGGTTCGTCCCCACGCCCAGGTATACCCGCGCTTCTATCTCGATATGGCAGATGAAATGGGAATCTGTGTATTGGCCGAAACAGCCATTTGGGCCAGCGACGGAGGCCCGAAGATGGACTCGCCCGTTTTCTGGGAAAACTGCAAGGAACACATCCGCCGCATGGTACTACGTGACCGCAACCACGCGAGTGTTTTCGGCTGGAGTGTAAGCAACGAAAATAAACCGGTGATCCTGAATGTTTTTAATAAACCCGAATGGATGGGGATGCAAAAACAGGCATGGGCCGACTGGCGGGATATCGTACGTGAAAATGATCCCACCCGGCCCTGGATATCCAGTGACGGCGAAGACGATGGCGATGGCATCCTGCCGGTTACGGTGGGACATTACGGTGATCTCAACTCCATGCGTAGGTGGAAGGAGATCGGCAAGCCCTGGGGAATCGGCGAGCACAGCATGGCCTATTACGGTACACCGTTGCAGGTATCCAAATACAACGGTGAACGGGCATTCGAGTCGCAGTTGGGCCGCATGGAAGGACTGGCCTATGAATGTTATGATCTGATTGCCCAACAGCGCAAACTTGGCGCTTCTTATGTATCGGTGTTCAATCTGGCCTGGTATGGCCTTCAGCCGTTACCATTCGGCAAACGGGATATTTCTGCGAAGCCGGAGTTGACCGATGGTATTTATTTTTCTGAATATGTAGAAGGAAGGCCGGGCACACAACCCGAAAGAATAGGAGCGTACAGCTCTACGTTTAATCCCGGTTACGATCCCACGCTACCGTTATATCGCACCTGGCCTATGTTTGACGCTATCAAAGCGGCCAATGCCCCGGGCGGGCCCGCCTGGAGCCCCTGGTCGATGGTGCCGAAGAAACCGGAAGATAAAAGCAGCGTGTCAGAAAAGAAATATCAAACCGTTCTGTTTGTCGGAAGTGTGGACTCTCCCGTCAAAAAAATCTTTGAAGGCAGTGGGGTGGTCTTCCGGGAGAAGGCCGATCCCAAAAGCAGCACCATTCTCATTGCGGATGGTGCAGCGATCCCCTCGGAGAAGGAGATGAGGATGATGAAAGACCTGACCGCTCTCGGTGCCGATCTGTGGTTGTGGGGACCTACACCTGAAACCATTGAAACCTACAACAAGATATTACCTGCAAAACTGGAACTCGATGTCCGAAGTGCCTCTTCCTATTTACCGAAAGAGAGATCCTGGACTAAAGGTCTGCACAATTCAGATTTCTACTTTTGTGAGATTCAACGGGAAGATGTCTCTGATTATGGGTTGAGGTCCGTTTTTGTAGATGAAGGAATTGTGTTGCTGGAGGCATGTAACACCAACTGGCGGGCGTGGAATCAGCGTCCCGAAGAATTGAAAACAACAGCTGTCATCCGCAGTGAAAATGAAAAAAAAGGAGCCGCAGCAGCGCTGGTTAAATATCAAAATAAAAATGCCACATTTTTTGTCAGTACATTATCGCGGTTTGCCTCTTCATCCAAAGGATATGACACATTTGGAAAGTTACTTGCCACTGCAGGCATCCCTACGAATGGAAGCAAGATATCCGAGATGCTGATCAACAAAGATGGAACTGTGAATATTGTAAACCTGCCATCCATTCGACGGGGGAATCAAACGCTTTACAATTTCATGTTGTGGAGTCCCAGAGACCTGAACGATTTGCTGATAGAGCCCGATATACCCAAACTCGATATCGCGGTACAACCGGCAGAACATGGTGAGTTATTCATCAATCTCAAGAAAATAGAAGGATCAGAAGGCCTGTTTAACACAGTACCCCTTAAACAGGGATGGAACCATGTGAGTATCAGTGTCCGGAATGAAGGAGAGAACAACACATCGGTTCGATTTAAAAGCAGTAACAAACCTGAATTTATACATCAATTAAAGACTTCATTTGAATGAAATTATTTTATTTATTTTATCGACACTTTTGATGCCACTTTCTTTATCACTTTCATTGTGAATTCGGGGGCTGTCTGAGAAGGACAGCCCTCTTTTCTTGCGTGAAACCAAAATTTTCAGAATTAATTTGAATTATTGTAAAGATGGTATATCTTTGTTGTGGGCCTATTTTCACCCTCCATAACAGGCAATTTTCCACAGGGTCGTTATACTGGGATGAGCGCCGCATATACAGGCAAAAATGAAATATTTCTCTTTTTTCAGAAATTCAAACCTCCGTTTTTCCATGTCGGCGATATGGATCGCAATCCTGCTGTTCTCTGCTTCGTCCGTCCAAAGCCAATCAGCAAAGGAACCGGTCGACTATGTGAATCCCTATATGGGAAATATCAGTCATTTGCTGGTGGCTACATTCCCCACGATTCAACTTCCCCACAGCATGCTGCGCGTGTATCCCGAACGGCGTGATTTCACCGGCGACGTGTTGGAAGGACTCCCTATCGTGGTCACCAGCCACCGGGGAAGCTCGGCATTCAACCTGAGTCCTTATTAC
>JAJFTO010000002.1 GCA_021372865.1 Porphyromonadaceae bacterium | reverse complement strand
CCCTTGATTCATTGTTTCTTGCTTTTGGGCAAAGCTAAAAACAAGTTTTCAATTCAAATCGTCACGCTCAAAAAAGATGCCTAACTATGCGATATACAATAATTTCAAAGATCGTTTTTTAATTTAAAGTGCCCACTAATGTGTGCAAATATAAACTTTTCGTCCGATATAACTGCTTCTTCAGTAAAAAATACCGATTATTTTTTGTACATTGCAATCATATTTTTTTGTCATTTTATTTGTATAAATAAAAAATGTTGTACATTTGCATCCGTCACTTGGATCGTTTTATTATTTCAAGTGAACAATTACAATGAACAATTCGGTATTTGCATTTTCTTTCTGGTTTTACTTTTACTTTAGTAGGTGAAGGCAGGATTTTATATGCAAAAAAGAGAAGAAATTAAAAAGTCATATCAGATAAATAAAATCCTGTCGATCACACGGCAGGATTTTTTTTTACAAAAAAATGAACAGATGAAAAGAGTTGCAATACAAGGTGGTTTGGGTGCTTATCACGAAATCGCGGCCCGCGAGTATTTCAGGGATGAAGAGCTGGAGATCGTTGCCTGTAATACCTTTCGCGATATTTTTACAGAGGCCGAAAAAGATCCGCAGCTGGTGGGTGTAATGGCCATTGAAAATACCATAGCCGGCAGTTTACTGAAGAATCACGACCTGTTGAAGATGCACAGTCTGCAGATTGCTGGAGAGCATAAACTGCGTATTACCCATTCATTGGCGTCCCTCCCCGGACAGACAATCGATGATATCAGGGAGGTGATGTCACATCCCATGGCGTTGATGCAGTGCGAGGATTATCTCGATACCCTTCCCGGAATCAGGGTGGTGGAGCACGACGACACTGCGCTGGCGGCAAAGGATATTCAGGAGAAAGGATTGGTTGGTACCGCTGCCATTTGCAGCAGTCTTGCAGCAGAAATGTACGGACTTGAAATCCTTGCGCAGGGAATAGAAACAAACAAACGTAATTTCACCCGTTTTTTTATTCTTGCACGTGAAGAGATGCTGCATGAGATTCAGAAAGACAATCACATCAACAAATCGTCGCTGGTATTTGTGTTGCCACATTCTGAGGGTAGCTTGTCCCATGTGCTCTCGGTATTGTCGTTTTACGGCATCAACCTCACCCGTATTCAGTCGCTCCCGATCATCGGAAGGGAGTGGGAATATCAGTTTTATATTGACCTTACTTTCAGTGATTATAATCGTTACCGACAATCTATTGATGCGATTTTACCCCTGATCAGTGGTCTGAAGATACTGGGAGAATACAGGGAAGAGAAATATCGTGAGAATAAGGTGTCAGAAAATCAGGAGAACATAATTAACTATTTAAGATGATGCATATAGAACCTGCCGAACATATTAAGTCCATACAGGAATATTATTTTTCAGTAAAACTGGCTGAAGTGGCCCGCATGAATGCCGAAGGCAAGGATGTAATCAGTCTGGCCGTGGGAGCCCCCGACCGGATGCCGTCGCCGGAGACCATCGATACGTTGTGTGAAACCGCCCGAAGACCCGATGTGCATGCCTATCAGCCCTATACAGGTATACCTGAACTGCGTCGTGCATATGCCGGCTGGTACGAAAAAATCTATGGCGTGTCGCTCACACAGGAGGAGGTGTTGCCGCTGATTGGATCGAAAGAAGGAATTCTTCATATTTCAATGACATTTTTGAATTTCGGGGATGCCGTACTGGTACCCAACCCTGGTTACCCCACCTATACATCGGTGTCTAACCTGTTGAGAGCACACGTCATTCAGTACGATTTGAAAGAGAATGAAGGATGGCAGCCCGACTTTGAAGCACTGGAGAAACAGGATCTGACTCGGGTGAAGCTGATGTGGGTGAACTACCCGAACATGCCCACCGGAGCCAATGCCACGGTATCACTTTTCGAGAAGCTGGTCGCCTTTGGAAAAAAACATGACATCATCATTTGTCATGATAATCCCTACAGCTTCATCCTGAACGACGCACCCATGAGCATCTTATCGGTCACCGGAGCCAAAGATATCTGCATCGAACTGAACTCATTGAGCAAGTCGCACAATATGTCGGGCTGGCGCATGGGGATGCTGGCTTCCAACCCGCAGTTTATAAAATGGGTACTCAAGGCCAAGAGCAATATCGACAGCGGTCAGTTTAAGCCGATGCAGCTGGCGGCGGTGGCTGCGTTGTCGAACAGTGCTTCCTGGCATGCAGACATGAACCGCATCTATGCTGAACGACGTATATGGGCAGAAAAAATTATGGAACAGTTGCATGCTTCATACGACAGAAGCCAGGTGGGTCTGTTTGTCTGGGGTAAGTTGCCCGACGAGTCGCCAGGAAGCGAAGCACTGGTGGATGAACTACTCAGCGAAGCCCGGGTTTTTATCACGCCGGGATCTATATTCGGCAGCAATGGAAAACGGTTTATCCGCATCTCACTCGGTTCCTCTGTGGAGAAAATGCAGGAAGCCCACAGAAGGATTGAAGCGTATTTACAAAAGAAAAAATAGTAATTTGTTTCACACTATTAGTGCTTCGCACGCAACGAACGAATGATTGCGGTAAGCGAGTGCAAATCAAGCTTGTTTGAATTTTGCAGAGCGCAGCAAATATCGAAATTTACAACGTAAATTTGAATAACAACTGAATAACAACCGTCTAACAATAAAGATATGGAATTTGAATCAATTTTATTACCCGGCATAGATTCGAAGAGGCCACTGGTGATATCCGGACCTTGCAGCGCCGAAACAGAAGAACAGGTGATGACTACTGCCCGACAGCTTGCGGCCAACGGAGTAAAAATCTATAGAGCTGGAGTGTGGAAGCCCCGCACAAAACCAGGTGGCTTTGAAGGAATAGGGAGCCCTGCCCTGAAATGGATGATGCAGGCAGAAAAGGAGACCGGTATGTATATGGCCACCGAGGTAGCCACCGAGAAACATGTTTATGAGGCACTAAAGTATGGGATAGATATACTCTGGATTGGTGCCCGTACTACTGCCAATCCTTTTGCAGTCCAGGAAATTGCCGACACCCTAAGGGGAGTGGATATCCCCATACTGATTAAAAATCCGGTGAATCCCGACCTGGAACTTTGGATTGGTGCGTTGGAACGCCTCTACAACGCAGGCATCCGCAAACTGGGTGTGATTCACAGAGGGTTCAGTACCACCGACAAAACAATTTACCGCAATGTTCCACAGTGGCACATCCCCATTGAACTGAAACGGCGTTTTCCAACATTGCCAATTCTTTGTGATCCAAGCCATATTGGCGGAGCACGGAATCTTATACAGAAGATCAGCCAGCAGGCGATGGATCTCAATTATGATGGATTAATCATCGAATCGCACTGCGCTCCCGATGAAGCATGGAGCGATAAGGCGCAGCAGGTTACTCCGGCAGCGCTCAAGGAAATTCTTCAGAATCTGGTAATCCGTGATACGGTACAAACCACCGAAGATTTGTCGGTTCTGCGCGATCAGATTGATGACCTGGACAACGACCTTTTGCAATTGCTGGCCAAACGTATGCGGGTCTCGCGTGAGATAGGACACTATAAACTGGAGCACAACATGCCCATCTTGCAGACACAGCGATACGATCAGATCCTGACCGACCGCGCTTACCAGGGTGAACGCATGGAAATGTCGGGCGAATTCATTAAGAAAGTACTTGAGGCCATACACTCCGAATCGGTGCGTCAACAAATGGTAGTCATGGAACGTGAGAAAAAACAGCCAAACAGCAACTGAATAACAATTGAATAACAACCGAACAGATGAAAATTTTGATACTTGGAGCCGGCAAAATGGGATCCTTTTTTGCCGATGTGCTCAGTTTTGATCACGAAGTGGCAGTGTTGGATACTGATCCCAGAAAATTGCGTTTTATCTACAATACACAAAGGATGACCGATGCTGCAGAAGTGGAGGCTTTTACTCCGGAACTGGTGATTAATGCCGCTACGTTGAACTACACCATTTCTGCCTTTGAATCGGTACTCCCTTATCTGCCGTCCACCTGCATCCTGAGTGATATTGCCTCTGTAAAAACGGGGTTGGAGGAGTTTTACAAAAAGCACACGCATCCCTATGTCTCCACTCATCCCATGTTTGGCCCTACCTTTGCCAGTTTGAGCGACCTGAGCACGCAGAGTGCCATCATCATCTCGGAATCATCGCACCTGGGAAAGGTCTTTTTCAGGGATCTCTATCATCATCTCAAATTGAATGTATTTGAATATTCGTTCAGGGAACATGATGAGACCATTGCCTACTCCCTCTCCATCCCATTTGCGTCTACATTGGTGTTTGCGTCTGTGATGAAACACCAGGATGCGCCGGGAACTACTTTCAAAAAGCATATGAATATTGCGCAGGGATTGCTGTCGGAAGATGATTTCCTGCTGAGAGAAATCCTGTTTAATCCCTATACCCCCGGTCAGCTGACTAAAATACGGGAGAAGCTCAAAGAGTTACTGACCATCATTGAACAGAAAGACGGCGAAGGAATGAAGAGATTTCTCGAGGAGGTTCGAAAAAATATTGAATAATCGGTAAGGTAATCTGAGGAGATAATTATTCTACATATACCCGAATAATCTTCGCATCGGTTTTTGGTCGGCTGTTGCCATCCACAGGCAGGGCTGCGATTTTATCTATTACATCCAGTCCCTCGGTCACTTCGCCGAAAACAGTGTATTCACCATCCAGGTGGTGCAGGCCACCATAGGTGGTGTAAGCTTCTTTCAAACCTTCCGGCAGAAAGAATTTTCCCGGTGCCAGGGCATAGAGCGAATCCACCACGCCCAACACGGAATCGAGCAGCGCATTAAAACCTCTCGGATTACTCTCCTTCAAGCGTGCCAGCTCCTCTTTATGCGGTGTGTAGTGGGTGCGGATAAGCTGGTTTTTGATGGGAATATTCACTGCCATCTCCATGGTGTCGAGCCGTCCCTGGGTATATTCCTTTCCATGGACGATATAAAATTGGGAGGCATCCGATTTCTTTTGCGGATTCTCGTTGTCACCCTTCCGGGGAGCCGCAAGTGCTCCTTTTTTGTGGAACCTGTTCTCACGAAATTCTGGGATAAGCTCCATATCGGTGCGGCCGCTCCCTATTTGAATGCCGGCTGGAGCGTTGCGTGAGTCCTGCGCTCCTCCCTGGATCACAAAATTTTTTACCACCCGGTGAAAAAGTGTCCCGTTAAAGTATCCCTCTTTGATCAGTTTCAGGTAGTGATCACTATGCCGTGGTGTGTCGTCATACAATATCGCCCTCATGGTACCATAGTTGGTCTCAATCACAATTACAGGATATCGTGTTTGAGCCTGCAAAAAGGTTGTGGCGGCAATACAGAGACAAATGAGTAAAGCTCGGTTCATAATTTAAATTTTTAGCAATCAACTGTCGGCTGTCATCGATCAGCTTTTACGATGAACAGTGTGAAGGGCAGGGTTGTGTGACTGCTGATAGCTGAGTTCTAAAAGTTTCTTAATTTGGCGCCCTTCTGTACAAATACAACGCGATGATCAGAAAAATTACATTTGGTATCCAGGCGGCAATAAAAGGACTCATGCTTCCCTTTACTGCGAAGGTGGAGCTGACGGTCATAAACAAGATATAAGCCATACTCAGCGCCAGACCGATGCCAACATTTAATCCCATACCTCCTTTTACTTTTCTCGCCGAGAGTGCGGCACCAATGATGGTGAGAATGAAGGCTGAGAAGACCGAGGCAATGCGGGAATGATATTCAATCTGGAACGATTGAATGTTACCCATGCCGCGTTCCTTCTGACTTTTTACATAGCGTCGCAATTGTGGCGAGGTCATCATCTGCCGGTCGCTGTTGGCGATAATAAAATCGTTTGGCACAATCTGCAGGGTGGTATCAATGGAAGAGCCCTGAGTGATTGTTTCTTTCAGTCCGTCGAAATCACGTATCTGATAGTCGTTGATCGTCCACTGAAAAGCCGAGACGTAGCGGATCGACTGAGCAGTGAGCCTTGACACGAGTTGCAGGCTGTCGAAGTGATCGATGGAAAATTGATAGCCTGTTTTGCTGGGCATGTCAAAATTGCCAAAGTAGACAATGGTTCCCGGTCCCACTTTAAACTGAATATCCCGGTCGCCTGTTTTTTTCTTTCGCGGATCAATATAGGTTTGTTCAAACTCAATGCGTGTGGCATTGGCTGGCGGAATCAGGTAACTGCCAAAGATTAACGTGATGATAGCTATTACAAGTGCCGAAATCATATAAGGTTTCATCATTCTTTTAAAACTGATGCCGTTAGAAAGAATGGCGATAATCTCCGAATTGTTTGCCATCTTGGAGGTGAAGAAGATAACGGCGAGGAAGACAAATAACGGGCTGAAAAGATTGGTGTAAAAAGGGATGAAATTCAGATAATAATGGAAGATAATATCATGCAATGAAGCGTTGTTGGTCATGAACTTATCAATTTTCTCGTTGATGTCGAACACCACTGCGATGGAAATGATCAGTATGATCATGAAAATATAAGTGCCCAGAAATTTCTTGATTATATATCGATCCAGACGTTTCAGAACCAGTAAATTATTGTTTTGTTTCATAATCTTCTTACAACGTTTTCGATCATCTTTGGTTTCCATGTTGAAAAATCTCCGGCAATAATATGCTGCCGGGCTTCTTTTACAAGCCATATGTAAAATGCCAGGTTGTGGATGGATGCAATCTGCAGACCCAGTATCTCGTTCACATTGATGAGATGCCTCAGGTATGCCTTGCTGTATAATGTGTCCACAAACGATGCTCCCTCCTCCTCGAGGGGGGAGAAGTCATTTTTCCATTTTTCATTGCGCATGTTCATGATCCCCTGCTTGGTGAATATCTGCCCGTTGCGGCCGTTGCGGGTGGGCATAATGCAATCGAACATGTCCACTCCCCGCTCAATCGCCTCAAGGATGTTTTCCGGTTTACCTACTCCCATCAGGTAACGCGGTTTATCTTTTGGCAGGATTCCATTCACCAGTTCCACCATTTCATACATCTTCTCGGTGGGTTCTCCCACCGCCAGGCCACCGATGGCGTTACCATCCGCACCTTTCGACGTCACGTTCTCAGCTGCCCGACGTCTCAGATCGGGGTATACACAACCCTGTACAATGGGAAAGAGTGCCTGACTGTGTCCATAGGAACATTCTGTCTCTTCGAAGCGTGCCAGACAACGGTCGAGCCACCTTTCAGTGAGATCAAGTGATTTTTTTGCATAGGAGTAATCGGCATCGCCAGGTGTGCATTCATCGAAAGCCATCATAATGTCGGCACCGATGATGCGTTGGATATCAATTGCCTTCTCCGGGGTAAAGAAATGACGCGATCCATCGATGTGCGACTGAAATTCGGCTCCTTCTTCCGAGAGCTTCCTGTTGTCTGTCAGTGAGAAAACCTGAAAACCGCCGCTATCGGTCAGCATCGGTTTGTTCCAGCTGTTAAACCGGTGCAGGCCGCCTGCCTGTTGCAGAATTTCAAGTCCGGGCCTGAGATAAAGGTGATAGGTATTTCCCAGAATGATCTGTGCCCCTATATCTTCTTTCAGCTCACTGATATGCACCGCCTTCACACTACCCGCAGTACCTACGGGCATAAAAACCGGAGTTTCCACCAATCCATGATCGGTTGTGATTAACCCGGCTCTGGCATTTGTCTTCGTATCAGTATGTAGTAGTTGAAACTTCAAATTGCTCTGTATCGTGGCGTTTTGACGGCAAAGATAAAGTTTTTGCCGTTACAAACAGAATAGTAACCGTGTAAAAATAGTTAGGAGGAAAAGGAGAATCGTAAGCAGATGAGGGCAAATTCTGAAAAAGGTTGATTTTATGAACCTATATCTAGTGTAATGATTAGAAATGTACAAAGAATATCGTACTTTTGCTTTGTATTGACATTTTATTAAATCACGTGCTGTCGTGTCCCGGAGTGAAAATGCAGATCATGTTTTTTTCGACAAGGGCGTGACCTCCAAAGAATAATCATTATGGATAGTAAATCTGAGTTAATGGCGAGAAAGCCTGAATGGCTGAAGATTTCGTTGCCTCAGGGGAAACAATACCTGGATGTAAAAGAGATCATTGCAAGAAAACAGTTGCATACCATTTGTGTAAGTGGTAAGTGTCCCAACCTGGCGGAATGCTGGGGCAGGGGAACTGCCACATTCATGATACTGGGAGATGTCTGCACCCGTGCCTGCAGATTTTGTAACGTAAAGACCGGTAGTCCGCAGGGAATTGTCGACTGGGATGAACCCGACCGGTTGGCAGAAACCATTGAAGGAATGAAACTCCGTCATGTGGTTCTTACCAGTGTAGACAGGGACGATTTGCCGGATGGTGGCGCCGCTCTATGGTCAAAGACCGTGCAGCGCGTAAAGGAAAGAAATCCAGGGGTGACCATCGAAACGCTGATCCCAGATTTTAACGGAGTAGCTGAACATATAAACCTTGTGATCGATTCGGGCCCTAACATCGTGTCACACAATATGGAAACGGTGAGAAGACTGACACCCAAAGTGCGAAGCCGTGCCAAATATGAAGTCAGTCTGAAAACAATAGAGGTTGTTGCGAAGCACGGCGGGGTGAAGGCAAAATCAGGAATCATGGTAGGCCTGGGTGAAACGCCCGAAGAAATCATCGAGACAATGGATGACCTGAGGAATGTGGGTTGCAAAATCCTGACCATCGGTCAGTACCTGCAACCCACCCGCAAACATCTGACAGTAAAAGATTATGTTTCTCTTGAACAGTTTCAGGAATACAGGAGAATTGGTCTGGAGAAAGGATTTCAGTTCGTCGAAAGCGGGCCGTTGGTACGCTCCTCCTATCATGCGGAAAAACATGTTTAATGTGCCGATGTGCCAATTGAAGGACGTGTTTTATGGGGAAAAAAGTAATTTTTGAAGATCTGGGAAGAATTCGTTACAAGGAGGCATGGGATTATCAGGAAAAACTCTTTGAAGAGGTCATCCAGCAAAAACTTGAAAAGAGAGATGATAAGCCCCAGTATCTGCTTTTTTGCGAACACGAACCTGTTTACACCCTTGGAAAGAGCGGAAACAGGCAAAATTTGCTGATCACGCGGAGCCTCTGCGAAAGCAAAAATATCGACCTGCATGCCATCGACCGGGGAGGAGACATTACTTATCACGGTCCGGGGCAGTTGGTGGCTTATCCGATCATCGATCTGGAAGATTTTCAGGTGGGCATCAAACGTTATATCTCCATGCTGGAAGATGTGGTCATTGAAACATTGAAATCTTTTGGTACTGTGGGTGAAAAAGACGAAAAGGCAATGGGGGTGTGGTTGGATCCGTTCCTGCCTGATAAAGCACGGAAGATATGTGCCATCGGGGTACGGGCCAGCCGCTTTGTGACGATGCACGGACTGGCTTTGAATGTGAACTGTGATCTTTCCTATTTTAATTATATCAATCCCTGCGGGTTTACCGACAAGGGAGTTACTTCCATGCAGAAGGAACTGGGAAGGGAAGTGGATTTTCAAACTGTCCGTGCAGTGATGAAAAATGCTTTCGCTGACATTTTCGGAATGACATACCGGTGATCTGGAAAACATATTTGACCGGATGTCCGTTTTGCAGAAATTCGTTCTGCTTTCCAACCGGATACTTAAACATTTTTAACGGCGTTTCCTGTCGAAACCGCTTTAACATTTCTATTTTTGTATCCCATAACAAGAATCCATAATTAACAGTCTAAAAATATGAGCCAAATAGTCGATATCAAAGAACTCAATGAACGGATTGAGCAGAAGAGCGCTTTTGTGCAAACGCTGGTGACCGGAATGAACAAAACGATCGTAGGACAGAAGCACCTCGTGGAGTCGCTCCTCATCGGACTGCTGTCCGATGGTCATATCTTGCTCGAGGGAGTTCCGGGACTGGCAAAAACGCTCGCTATCAAAACGCTTGCTCAGTTAATCGATGCCGGTTACAGCCGCATCCAGTTTACGCCCGACCTGTTACCTGCCGACGTTGTCGGAACCATGATATACAGTCAGCGCAACGAAGAGTTCCTTGTGAAGCACGGTCCGGTATTTGCCAACTTCGTGCTGGCCGATGAAATAAACCGTGCTCCGGCAAAGGTGCAGAGTGCCCTGCTCGAGGCAATGCAGGAAAGGCAGGTCACCATAGGTGAACAAACTTATAAACTGCCCGATCCCTTTCTCGTGATGGCTACACAGAACCCGATTGAGCAGGAAGGTACTTATCCGCTTCCCGAAGCCCAGGTAGACCGTTTTATGCTGAAAGTGGTGATCTCCTATCCGTCGAAAGAAGAAGAAAAACAGATTATTCAACAGAATATTTTTGAACCGGTCACCATTGATAAGGCGGTCATCTCAACCCAGGAAATTTTGGAGGCACGCAAGGTAGTGCGGGAAGTGTACATCGATGAAAAAATTGGTAAATATATCGTGGACATCGTATTTGCAACCCGCTTCCCCGATCAGTACGGGATGGACAACCTCAAGGAAATGATCGGGTTTGGGGGCTCACCTCGCGCATCCATCAACCTGGCGCTGGCTGCACGCGCTTTTGCGTTTATCAAACGTCGCGGTTACGTGATTCCCGAGGATATCCGCGCCGTGTGCCATGATGTACTCCGGCATCGTATCGGACTTACCTATGAAGCGGAGGCCAACAATCTCACCTCGGAAGAGATCATCAGTGAGATACTGAATAAGGTTGAGGTCCCATAGTCGCCCCAATTCTGTGACTCAGTATATCAAGTGCAGTGCAAATGAAAATCCTCATTAAGAGGTGAGATTCAAATGGAGACGACCGATCTATTAAAAAAAGTACGATACATCGAAATAAAAGCACGTGGACTCTCGCGCAACATTTTTGCCGGCGAGTACCATTCCGCTTTTAAGGGGCGCGGTATGGCTTTCTCGGAAGTGCGGGAGTATCAATACGGAGACGATCTGCGCGATATCGACTGGAATGTAACGGCGCGCTACAATCGCCCCTATGTGAAGATATTTGAAGAGGAACGCGAGCTCACCGTGATGCTGATGATCGACGTATCGGAAAGTCTGGGCTTTGGTTCGCGAAAGGTACTTAAACGGGATATGGTTGCAGAGATTGCTGCCACGCTGGCCTTCTCGGCAATGCAAAACAATGATAAGATCGGGGTTATTTTTTTTACCGACAAGGTAGAAAAATTTATTCCACCCAAAAAAGGAAGAAAACATATCCTCTTCATCATACGAGAGATACTGGGATTTACTCCGGAGAACAGCGGTACAGATCTGAATATGGCGCTTCGCTATATGACGAATGCCATCAAGAAACGGTGTACAGCCTTCCTGATTTCAGATTTTATCGATCACGGGGATTACAAAAAAGCACTGCAGATAGCCAACAGGAAGCACGATATGGTGGCAATTCAGGTATACGATCAATTAAGTACTGAGCTTTTTCCTGTGGGACTGATGAAGGTGAGAGACCCTGAAACAGGAGAAGAACGGTGGATAAACACCTCGTCGCGAAGAGTCAGGGAAAGCTATCAAAAGTGGTGGCTCGGCCTGCGAAACAACATGAATTATGCTTTCAGGCAGAGTGGCGTGGAAAGTATCTCGGTTTCCACAGAAAGTGATTATGTAAAGGCATTGTTGCAATTATTTCAGCAAAGAAAGTGAAAGTGAAGAGGATAAAATATCATATCTGTTTCATGCTGAATGCCGCTTTGACGGTATGTGGTATTTTGCTGTCGTTCCCGATGGCGGCACAACGTGCCTCGGTGCAGGCTACTGTGCAGCCGACAGAGATTCTGATCGGTGAACAGGCTTTGATCAATCTGAAGGTGATCACGCCCAAAGACAAAACCATACTTTTTCCTGTATTCGAGAAAGAGATTGTCCCCGGCATTGAAGTGATAACCATGCTGCCGCCCGATACCACGATAGAGAATAATGTGATGACACTGAATTTCAAGTATATCGTCACCTCGTTCGACTCCACCCTGTATCATATACCCCATATGTCAGTTTTCGATGGGACCGATACCATCTATTCAAATTCATTCGGACTGAAAGTGACCTCACCTCAGTTGTCTGACTCTACACTGGCATATCTGGAAAAAATAAACAAGGGGGAGACCGACTCCATCGATTTTGGACAATTGCAGCTGCACGACATTAAACCTGTCCGCAAAGCCGCTTTTGTTTGGACCGATTATTTGTGGATTCTCTGGATCGTTCTGGGCATCATGTTGCTGATTGCACTTATCGGGCTGATCATTTGGATGGTGCTCAAGAAGAAGCGCAAAGGCTATATTTTCAAACCACCTGTGGTGCTGCCGGCACATGTACGTGCGATCAGGGAGCTGGACAAGCTGAAGGAGGAGAAAATCTGGCAACAGGGCAGGGAGAAGGATTTTTACAGCAAGCTTACTGATATTCTTCGCAACTATCTGTTTGAACGGGAAGGAATCAACGCGATGGAGATGACTTCTGGTGAAATTCTGAATGAGGTACGTAAGATGTCGGAAGTGGATTCAGTTTACAACAACCTGAAACAGATTCTTTCTACCGCCGATCTGGTGAAATTTGCCAAGTACAAACCCTATCCCGACGAGAACGATCTGAGTATGGTGAATGCTTATTTCTTTGTGAATCAGACCAGAGAGCCTGATCCGGTTCCCGAAAAAGAGGAATTGAAAAAAGTAAACAATGAGGAGCCGGAACAGGGCGCCTCCAAGAGTAAATAAAGCATGGAATTTCTGCATCCTGAATATCTCTATCTGTTGCTGTTGCTCATACCACTGATCGTGTGGTATGTGATACGGCTGTCGAAGACACAGGCTTCCTTTAAACTGGCGTCTACCCATGCTTTTAAAGAAATGAAGGCCGATTTCAGGGTCTACATGCGGCACCTGCCGTTTGTATTGCGGTTGATTTCAATTGCGCTGATCATCATCGTGATTGCCAGACCACAATCGGTCAGCAGTTGGGAGGAGACCGAGACGCAGGGGATAGATATTGTGATGGCACTCGATGTGTCGGGATCGATGCTCTCCCAGGATCTGCAACCCGACAGGTTGCAGGCGGCCAAAAAGGTGGCGTCGGAGTTTATTACCGACCGGAAAAATGATAACATCGGTCTGGTAATATTCGCTGGTGAAAGTTTCACCCAGTGTCCACTCACCACCGACCACAAGGTGTTGTTGAACCTGCTGAACGAGGTCAATTTCGGAATGATTGAAGATGGTACGGCCATCGGACTGGGTCTGGCCACTTCTGTAAACAGACTCAAAGAGAGTAGTTCCGACTCGCGAGTAGTGATCCTGCTTACCGACGGAACAAACAACAGCGGACAAATTGCGCCGCTCACTGCAGCTGATCTGGCGCGTTCATACGGAATCCGCGTCTACACAATAGGTGTGGGTACCAAGGGTATGGCCCCCACACCAGTGAATACACCGTTTGGCATCAGAATGCAGAATATGCCGGTGGATATCGATGAGAAAACGCTCACCGAGATTGCTGCCATGACCGGGGGCCAGTACTTCAGGGCGCAGGATACCGAAGGATTGCGGCAGGTATATAAAGAGATTGAACAAATGGAGAAATATCTGATCAGTGTTCAGAATGTGACCCGGCGCCAGGAATTATTCCTTCCCTTTGCATTGTTTGCCATGGGATTGATATTGCTGGAGCTGCTGCTACGAAGAACCTGGTTGAGAAATATCCCCTAAACATCTGAAATGGAAAGGTGAAAAGTTAAGACAGAAACATGTTTAGATTCGGAAATCCGGAATATTTATGGTTGTTTGTCGCCATGCCCTTGTTGCTGGCGGTTTATATCTACCTGAACATCACAAAGCGCAAAGCGGTACAAAAGATGGGGATCCTCACCACGCTCAAAATGATGATGCCTGAATTATCGCTGAAACGCTCTTACCTGAAGTTCTGGCTTATTTTTGCGGTGCTTTGTACGGGCATTTTCATGATCGCACGCCCCCAGTTCGGCACCAAAGTGGAAAAAGTGGAGAAGGAGGGTATCGAGCTGGTGATTGCCATGGATGTATCCAACTCAATGCTTGCCAAAGATGTCTCACCCGACAGATTGTCGCGTGCAAAACAGATTCTGTCGCGACTCATCGATGTACGGAGTAACGACAAGGTGGCCCTGATTGTCTTTGCCGGAGAAGCGTATGTGCAGATGCCGCTCACCTCCGATACACAGTCGGCAAAGATATTTCTGAATACCATAGACCCAAGTCTGGTTCCTGTCCAGGGAACGGCCATTGGTGAGGCGATTCGTCTGGGAGTGAGTTCCTTCTCAAGTGATAAAGATATCAGCAAAGCCATGGTGATTATCACAGACGGAGAAGATCACGAGGGAGATGCTGCGTCAGCCGCTGCCGAAGCGGCGAAAGTTGGCGTGATGGTGAATGTGCTTGGAATAGGTTCCCCTGATGGTTCCCCGGTACCCGCACTTGAGGAGGGAAGTAATTTCATGACCGATAACGAAGGCAATGTAGTAGTATCCCGCCTGAATGAACAAATGGGAATGGAGATTGCACAGAATGGCAAAGGGTTTTATGTACGTGCCGACAACTCAAATACGGCGATCCGTGCACTGGAAACACAACTCGATGAGCTTGCAACAGGAAAGTCAACCAGTATTTCCTATTCGGACTACGACGAGAAATTTCCGTTCCTTGCCTGGATCATGCTGGTTATCCTGCTGATTGAGATTCTTATATATGATAAGAAAAATCGCTTGTTCAGGAATGTAAGACTTTTTAAATGAGCTATCAGCCTTCAGCCAGATAGTCGACAATTGATTTTCTTCAAGAAACTGACCGCTGAGAAAATTAAATATTGAAATGAACAGATTATTTACAAAATATGGATTATTATTGCTGCTGATACTCCTTCCCTTGTCAGTCTCCGCACAAAAGGAAGTTCGGAAAAATATTCGCAAAGGAAACAAGGAATATAATCAGCAGAAATATTCGGAAGCTACTGCTTTTTATGAAAAGGCGGTAAAAGAGAATGCTTCCTCCAAAGAAGCAAACTATAATCTTGGGAATACGTTGTATAAGCAGAAAGAGTGGGATAAATCCATTGAACAATATAATCATTACATCTCACTCGAACAGGAGAATCCGGTAGAGGCTGCTGATGGTTGGCACAATATTGGTAACGCCATGCTGCAGAAGAAAGAACTGCAAAAATCAATGGAAGCTTACAAGATGGCGTTGCGACTCAATCCGAAGGACGAAGAAACGCGTTACAACCTGGCCGTTGTACAGAAGATGATACAGGATCAGCAACAAAAGAATCAGGGCCAAGGCGAGCAGGAACAGCAACAACAACAGCAGCAGAACAACGATCAGCAGAATCAGTCTCCACAGAACCAGCAGGATAAGGAGAAAAAAGCTGAACAATCGGAACAGCCTGAACAAATGTCGCGCGACAATGCTCGCCAGTTACTCCAGGCCATAGAGCAGGATGAGAAACAGACCCAGGATAAAGTGCAGCAGATTAAAGCCCAGGAGAGAGAAGAACAGGCTGAAAATAACAGAAGAAACAACAAAAACTGGTAATAGTGTGATGCAGATGATTCAGAAACAACACAATATCATTCTTCTTTTTTTCGTGACACTCTTGTTCACGGGCAGGACCACCGTGTCGGAGGCGCAGGTGACATTCAAGGCTACGGCACCAGCGACAGTGATACAGGGAGAGCAGTTCAGGTTAAGTTTTGTGCTGAATAAGGAGGGAAGGGATCTCCGGTTGCCTGATATGCCCGATTTCGATCTTCTTTTCGGACCCAGTACTTCCACCAGCTTCAGTCAACGCACGATAAACGGAAAGACCACCTCTGAGAGCTCGGTGTCCTACACCTACATCCTCGTGGCAAAAAAAACAGGCTCTTTCACCATTCCTGCAGCTTCCATTACAGTCGATGGCAGCCACTATCAGTCTAATAGCCTCAAGATTAAAGTACTCCCTCCCGATAAGACATCTTCTCAGGGTACTGCTCCCGGCGGTCGACAACAAGAAGGTCGTACTCCGGCCGGAAAAGTTTCTGCCCGTGATGCTTTTATCAGGGCAATAGTTTCGAAAAACAGTCCATACGAACAGGAAGGATTCACTGTTACCTTTCGTTTATACACAACATTGAACATTGTAAATTTTGGGAAAATACAATTTCCGGAATTTGAAGGATTCATGGTGGAGGATGTGCCCTTGCCTGTGAATCAACAACTCCAGATGGAACGTTACAACGACAGAAACTATTATACGGCCGATTTGAGAAAGACGCTACTTTTTCCACAACGTTCGGGAAAGATTACCATTCCTTCCGGCAATATTGAAATGGTCTTTTCAGTTCCTTCGGGAAAGAGCGTTTCTACTTTTTTCGGGTCTCAGGAGGTGACGGTGGATGTGAAGAAAAATCTGACCACCAACCCGCTTGCTATAAATGTGAAGCCATTGCCTGCAAACAAACCAGCCAGCTTTGCAAATGCTGTAGGTGCCTTTACCCTGAAACCATCTATCAGCTCCGAAAAAATTAAAGCCAACGAGGCGCTTACACTTACACTGGAAATCTCCGGCACAGGTAACATGAAACTCATCCGCAACCCGGAAATTGTTTTTCCTGATAATTTTGAGGTTTATGACCCTACCGTAGACAACGCATTGAATGCAACGACAAACGGACTTACCGGTATCCGGAAGATTTCTTATATGGCCATACCACGGTATGAGGGAAGTTATTCAATACCCTCTGTGGAATTCAGCTATTTCGACCCGAATACAAATAGTTATAAAACGCTAACTACCCCTGAATACAAGTTGCAGATAGCGAAGGGAGATCCCGGAAGTACTGCCGGCACATTTGTAGACCGGCAGGATGTAGCTGTGGAACAGGATATCCGATTCTTGAAGACTGGTAATCCCATCTATCTTTCGCGCACTGACTTTTTTGTGGGCTCATTCACATACTGGTTGTGGTACCTGATCCCGTTGATGTTACTGATTTTATTTTTCGTGATCAACCGGAAACAGGCAAGGGAGAATGCAAATGTTGCGCTGATGCGCACAAAAAAGGCGAACAAGATGGCCATAAAACGATTGAAAACTGCAGGGAAATATCTCAGCGAGCACGACAAAGAGAAGTTTTACGATGAAGTGTTGCGGGCACTATGGGGATATTTCAGCGATAAGCTCTCCATACCCGTGGCCAGGCTCACCAAAAACAATATTGAATCTGAATTATTCAAACAGGGCGTCAGCGAAGAGCTTGCGGACCGATTCATGCATATTCTCGATACCTGTGAATTTGCCCGATATGCTCCGGCAGAGAGTGATGCCGGAATGGACCGGATCTACCAGGATACCCTGGAGGCAATCGGTGAAATGGAGAGCAAATTAAAAAATAAGAGTACGATCACTTTGAAAGCAAAAGGATAAAAATCGTATGAAATCATTCAAATATATACTTATATTGCTGTTTGTGTCCCTGGTGAACATCAACATGTGGGGTCAGGAGAACGAGGCAGCTCAGGCATACAGGGATAAGGACTACCAAAAAAGTATTGAACTGTATGAAGCGCTTGTGACCAAGGGTTTGCATGCCGACAAAGAGTCGGCACTGATTTATTTTAATCTCGGAAATGCCTATTTTAGAGACAACAAACTGGGTAAGGCCATTTTGAACTATGAGAAGGCTCTTTTACTGGATCCAGGCGATGGCGATATCCGGCACAATCTGCGTTTTGCCAGAAACAGGACCGTAGATCGTATTGACACTGCCGGGGATCTTTTTCTTACGAACTGGTTTCTCGCAATACGAAACATATATAACTCCAATGAATGGGCAAATATCAGCATCCTGCTTTTTATTCTTTTTCTGGCGTCAGTAGGCACTTTTCTTTTTGTTCGTATTCTATGGGTTAGAAAAAGTGCTTTTTATGCAGGGATTGTACTGTTTATTCTAATGATTGTCACCAACGTTTTTGCTTTCAGTCAAAAAAGTGAACGAATTCACAGAAACGATGCCATCGTCATGGTAGGTGCAGCCCAAGTGAATGCATCACCCGATGCGAACAGCAATGCTCTTTTTGAATTGCATGAAGGTACGAAAGTGAGAATCAGGAGCAGCGATGCCAACTGGTATGAAATAGAAATCGCCAATGGCAGCGTAGGCTGGATATCCAAAAAAAACCTAGAGATTATATGAACGAGGCCATAGACAAATTATTGCCGTTAGAGCGGAACTTGTTCTTTGCGTTGAACGGTAGTGACTCGCAATTCCTTGACAATGTGATGTGGATGTTGAGTGGCAGGCTGGTTTGGATTCCTCTTTTTCTGTTGATTATTTTTCTTTTCTTTTATAAATCCCACTGGAAAGAAGGCTTGCTTGTAACTCTTTTTTTTATCCTGTTATTTGCAGCATGCGATCAGTTGGCTTCTGCATTTTTCAAACCATTGTTCGAACGTTTTCGCCCCACACATCATCCCGATTTCAAGGATTTGGTTGACATTGTGAACGGTTACAGGGGCGGCCTTTATGGTTTCATTTCCAGTCATGCCACAAACAGTTTTGGCCTGGCTGTCTTTCTCAGTCTGCTTTTCCGGAATCGATGGGTGTCAATCACTGTATTATTCTGGGCTGTGTTGAACAGTTATACCCGTATTTATCTCGGTGTACATTTTGTGTCAGATATTCTGGCAGGAATGATCGCAGGTTCAATTCTGGGTTACCTGTTTTATGAGTTGTATCGTATCACACGGACTTCGCTTCTACATCATCCCCAATCACAAAACACACCCTTGTATAGTCGTACGCACGCAAATATTTTATCCATATTTATACCATCTTATCTGATCCTCCTAATTATTTTTAGCTCATTTTTAGCAACTTTACCTCATTGAATATGTTCTATTGATAGACGCGAAACATTTTCGTAAATATTTTTAGAAATAGTTTGGGATATCTTTTTTTTTGTGTAAGTTTAGGGCACGAAATAAGTCCTGAATGTATTATCAAATTAAAATAAAAAGCCATGGCAAGAACAATTACTTTTAATGAGTTGCGAGAACTGAAAGACAAACTCCCTGATGGTAGTATCCATCAAATAGCTGCGGAATTGGACATGAAACCAGAAACAGTCCGGAATTATTTTGGTGGATACAATTACAAGGAGGGGAAAAGTGTAGGAATACACATTGAACCCGGACCAAACGGTGGTATTGTTGTGCTCGACGATACCACAATTTTTGATAAAGCGTTGAAGATACTCGGACTTGAAGATTATCCTCAACCTGACACTGCTGACACTACAGAAGTAGATTAAAATCTAATGTGACCCAATATTTCATGCTAAGGAAGCCTGATTTCGGGTTACCTGTCTTTGTTTCAACCCGTTGTTTATGGTGATATTCCATGGACATGCAAAGAATATACAAGTATGGAAAAAGATGGTAAAAAGAAAAATTCGCACGACGAAAAATTGGTTACGGTGGCCATTCATTCTTATGAAAAGGCCCACATCTTAAAATCGATCCTTGAGTCGGAAGGTATTCCGGCAGTGATACATGGAATTAAGATGATTGATCCGGTTATTCCCGGGAACGTGCGCGTACGCATAAATGAATCCGATCTTACTGAAGCACTCCGTATAATTGAAAAGGTAGATTTTACATCCCAGGCCGATAAAGAACAGGAACAGGAGATAAGAAAAGAAATTCTCGTACCGGTTGACTTTTCCGAATATTCTCTCGCGGCTTGTGAATTTGGCTTTCGGCTGGCACATGATATGGATTGTAAGGTGAAGCTCCTGCACGCCTTCTTCACACCTTTTTATCCGGGTGCAATACCTTTCGGCGATTCTTTTACTTTCCAAGCAACCGACAAAGAAATTTACCAGGATATCAAAAGCAAAACCGAGGGTGAGATGCAGAACCTGGTAAAAAAAATTGAAACAGAAATATCTGCCGGTACACTTCTGAGAGTTTCTTACCAGACGGTTCTGATGGAAGGTCTTCCTGAAGAAGAGATCATTGCTTATTCCAAAAAAATACGGCCTACTGCCATTGTAATGGGTACAAGGGGAAAGAACGCCAAAGAGCTAGATCTGATTGGGAGTGTGACTGCGGAGGTAATGGAGGGCTGCAGAACGCCAATTTTTGCTATTCCCGAGGGTGCCAAAATCCAGGATCTTTCAACAATGAAGCACATTGTTTTTCTGACCAATTTTCAGGAGCGTGAATTCAAGGCTTTTGATGTGATGATGTGCATTCTGAAGCAGTATCCGGTTAAAGTGTATCTCGCCCATATTGCAAAAAAGGAAGATGTATGGAATGAAATAAAACTATCGGGGATTCAACAACGCTTTTCTGATTTATATCCCCAGTTACAGACGGAATACAGACTGATTGAGCAGAATGAGAGAATGGAAGAGTCACTCGATAAATTTGTGAAAGAACACAATATAGACCTGATCTCTTTGTCAAGTTCCCGCCGCAACATCTTTGCGAGGATGTTTAATCCGGGTATCGCCCGCAGGATGTTATTTCATTCAGATACACCCCTGCTGGTGATTAAAGGGATGTAATGTGATTGGGTTAACCATAAAAAAGGGGCTTCCGCAAAAGAAGTCCCTTTTTAATTTTTGCATGTTTTTCAATTTCACTTCAGACCCAGCTTGGTCTTCACATTGGATGTTATGTTCGTGGCCGTGGGGCTTACATACACAAAAGGTGACTGCATTGTGGAAACATCGAAAACAAAAGTGTACTTGTTTTCATCTCCCACAGCTTTGATGGCATCGGCAATTTTTTTGTTGACCGGTTCCAGCAGTTTTTGTTGTAATTGTTGTATCTCCTGTTGGCTGTTCTGCAGGTAAACCTGGTATCTCTCCTGAATCTGGGCTAGTTGTTTTTGCTGGTCTTGCTGCACTGCCTCAGAAGAAGCAGGAGTCTTATTGAATTCTTCTGATTTTTTGTTGAATTCATCAACCAGTGCCTGGCCATTTTTGGAAATTTCCTCCTGCTTGGACTTGAGTTGTGTTTCAATGCCCGCCAATTCAGGCATGGCTGAAAAAATTTCCTGTGCGTTGAGGTATGCAAGTTTCACATCCTGAGCAACGGCTGCTAGGGGTGCCAGTGAAATAAAAAAGATCAATAATTTTTTTAACATGATGTCTATTTGTAATTTATTAATAAAAATTCCTGGTTAAATCGTCACAAAGATAAACTATTTCTTTTTAATAGCCTAACCTTGAAAGTACCTGATCGCTAATATCTATGGAGGGTGAGGCAAAAATGATGGATGTGGCGGAAGCCCTGTCTACCACCACTGCATAACCCTGATCCGTAGCAATCTCTTTTATCACATCGTATATGTTATCCTGTATGGGTTTGATCAACGTTTCCCGCTGTTTGAACAACTCTCCCTGAGGACCGAAATACTGGTTTTTCAGTTCCTGTATTGCATTTTCCTTTGTCACGATTTCATTTTCACGTTTGGTCTTTTCCGTTCCCGAAAGTAAAGCCAAATCCGCCTGATATTTTTTATACATGGCATTTACAACTTCCACCTGTTCGTCAACCTTTTTTTGCCACTGGGCGGATAAGCTTTCAAGCTGTTTGTTGGCATTTTCGTAGGCAGGTACTCTCTCGAGAATGTATTCCATGTCAATAAGCGCATATCGCTGAGCATACATACTGTTTATTGTCAATGATATAAACATTCCAATTATTAACAGAGTCTTTTTCATTATGTTTTCTCCTTTTAATTTGTTTGGTAACAGGATTTTGTATACTGTTGTTTGTTGTTATGTAAGACGATTTTAAGTTACAAACGTTTACAATAGTCTCCCTAAAAATAATTAAAAAGACAGGTGACCCATTTTCATCAGTTAAAATTCCTGTCCAATAATAAAGTGGAACTGGCTTCCTCCTCTTTGTCTGCTTCCACTTCCAAAGACGGTATCGAAGCCGTAAGCCCAGTCAATACCCATCAATCCAATCATTGGCAGGAATATACGCGCTCCTACACCGGCTGAACGTTTCAAATCGAAAGGATTCAAATCTTTCACATTGTACCATGCGTTACCAGCTTCCAGGAAAGCCACCCCGTAAATGGTAGAGTTGGGTTCCAGGATGAAAGGATAACGCAATTCAAGACCCAAACGCGTATAGGCGCGTGCCTGCGTGGCAATGGAGTTGTTTTCATAACCTCTCAGTGCAATATTTTCGGTAGCGAAGGAACTGGTATAACCACTCATACCGTCACCGCCCACATCGAAGGTCTCAAAAGGGGTCAGCTTATTTTTGTTGTAATGCCCAAGGATACCAAATTCCACACGGGTGGCCATCACTGGTGTACGTTTCACTGTGGAGGGTGTAAGGGGGGTAAAAGTACGGATTTTCAGTTTCCATTTGTGATATTCGTTCCACTTGTACTTATCCGGATCTCCGTATGCCATGGCATTGTAATCATTTCCATCCCATAAAGAGAAGGGAGGGGTAGCATTTACACTCAATGTAAACTGAGATCCCGTTCGTGTGTAAATTGGATTATCGGTGGATATACGCGATAACGTGAGTCCCAAGGTAATGCTGTTGCTCACACCAGTCTGGAACGGGAATTGGTTGTATGACCAGTTTTTAAGCCCATAGCGTTGGTAACCCAGTTCAGCCATAAATTGAAAGTAATCGTCGGGCCACTCAAGGCGTTTACCGTAGCCTAGTGAGAGGCCTACCATGCTGAAGACCTGATCGGGGTCGTAGGCATACTCTGCCATATCCTGGTATCCGTATCCGCCGTATCCGCCGTATCCACCGTATCCACCGTATCCACCATAGCCACCATAGCCCGGATATCCACCATATCCACCATAGCCGCCGTATCCACCATATCCGTACATATAAGGATCGTAGTAGCTGTTTTGGGAATAATAATTGGTATTCAGTCCTGTATATCTGGAATAATAGGCACTCAACGACAGATTATTGGGCCTTTTTCCCCCAAACCAGGGTTCCGTAAACTGAAACTGGTACGACTGATAATAACGCCCATTTGTCTGGGCACTTAACACAAGGGTCTGACCCTCTCCCTGGGGAATAATGCCTCTGTGCATGGAGGGGTTTAGTAAGTTCTTCAGTGAGAAGTTGTTGAGTTTCAGACTGAGTTTACCCACCAGTCCGGTCACACCCCAACCCGCAGAGAATTCAATCTGGTCGTTTCCTTTCGATGTGAGCGGATAAGTAATATCGACCGTTCCGTCTTCTGGATTAGGGTTTATTCCCTTTCCTATATCGGCAGAGAGGGCTTCGGGGTCGAAATGACCGGTCTGTGCAATTTCACGCACAGAACGCAACAGGTCCTCCTTACTGAATATCGCTCCTGGTTTGGTCCTTAGTTCTCTCCTGATCACATCTTCATACAAACGGTCGTTTCCCTGAATCACAACCCGCTTGATGGTTGCTTTTGGCCCCTCAACCACGCGAAGTTCCAGATCTACAGAATCATTTTCAATATTGATCTCAACCGGATCGATGTTTGAAAAGAGATAACCGTTATTTTGGTACAGGTTTACTGCGGCATCTTCATCGGAGACCAATCTTTCCTGTAGTTTCTTTTGGTTGTATACGTCACCCGGTAACATATTCAACAATTGATCCAAACGGGCCGAGGGATACTGTGTGTTGCCCACCCAGTTGATGGAGCGGATATGATAAAGGGGACCTTCGTCTACCAACAATTCAATATTTACCGTCTTTTCATCGTGTTTGTAGACTGTGTCGCGTAGAATTTCCGCATCGCGGTAACCTTTTTCCTGATATTTGGTAATGACATTTTTCTTGTCCGCTTCGTAAAGATCCTCGACAAACTTCTTTGCGCGAAACAGATTTCTTATCTTTCCCTTTTCGTTTGTCTTCTTCATCGCCCATTTCAACTGATTGTCGGTAAGCGCTTCGTTACCCTCTATCACGATGCTGTTGACCTTGAGCTTTTCTTTTTTATCCACGTTTACCTCTAGTACCACATGATTCTTCTGGGTGCTATCCGGTCGCTGAAAGATACTCACTTCGGCATCGCCGAATCCTTTCTCCGAATAAAAGCTTTTTATGATAGTCTTGGCCCTGTCAATCTGGGGAGGAGTAATCTGGTTCCCTTTTACAAAACCGATCTTTTTTTCAATGTCCTCCTGCTCGCTTTTTTTCATGCCCAAATAGCGAATGTTCGTTACGCGGGGACGATCAGTGAGCTTGATCTCAAGCCATACGCTGTCACCTTCAACCTTAGACTGCAGAATTTTTACATCTGAAAAGAGGCCCTGCTTCCAAAAACGCTTCAGGGCATTGGTAATCTCCTCACCTGGAATTTGAATTTCCTGTCCTTTTACCAGACCGGAAAAGCCCACCAGCACAAATTTCTGATCTTCGTACATGGTACCTTCCACTCCTGTGATATCAATATCGGCAATATAATATTTTTTGGGGGGAGTAGTGTAGTTGATATTTGATTCTTCCCGGGCAATAGTACGCACACTGTCGTTGATTTGCGCCAGCAACAATACCTGTGAAAGCAGGATGAATAACAAAAGTAAATTAAATGTTTTCTTCAACATTGTGTAATATCTTTTCTCTGACTGTACTTGGTTCAGTGAGTAGCGGTTATTTATCTGATTCTATCTGTTCACTGGTTTTACCGTATCTCCTTTGCCGGCCCTGATAGTCGAGAATTGCTTTGTAAAACGCTTCCTCATCAAAGTCGGGCCAAAAGGTCTCCGTAAAATAAAACTCTGCATAAGCACATTGCCACAGCAGAAAATTACTGATCCGTTGTTCTCCCCCCGTCCTGATTAAAAGATCAGGATCGGAAAGTTTGCTGGTGGTGAGATACCTGCCAATGGTTTCTTCGGAAATATCTTCTGTTTTCAAAATTCCTTTGATCACATCACTGGTTATTCTTCGGGTAGCTTCTGCAAGTTCCCATTTGGAAGAATAACTCAAAGCTATTACCAGTTTTAGATTCCGCCCATCTTGCGTTTCGCGGATGCATGTATCAAGTGCTTCTCTGACTTTTACGGGGAGGCGACTTGTATCTCCGATGGATGCAATACTCACTCCGTTTTTTTTCAGATCAGCTGTTTCTTTCGTAATGGCATATACCATTAAATCCATCAGTCCATCTATCTCTTCTGCCGGGCGATACCAGTTTTCAGTAGAGAAGGCATACAGGGTGAGGGTTTGTACCGATGCCCTGATGGCGGCTTCCACCACTTTGCGGATGGCGCTTACACCTTCCCGATGCCCTTCGGCTCTTTCCAATCCTCTGGCTTTGGCCCAACGCCCGTTTCCATCCATAATGATGGCTATGTGGGAGGGAAGACGGTGATGATCAATTTTTTCAAATAGCGACATCTTTATTTGTGGCTAATAAGTTAGTTACCATGACAGGGATCGTCTCTTAGGCCGAAGTCCCAGGTAAGGAAAATCATTGTAATCGAATACCAATCCCGGTTTTTGAGGGTGCTGCTCCCGATGCCGTAGGGTTGATCCAAACTCCATGATTGCGTTTTTTGCGTTACATCGAAATTGTCGTCAAACAATTTTCGTGTTGAACCCTCGATGGAAACATTCAATCTGTTATTTAGTTTAAACTTAAATCCTACGCCAAAAGGCATGTTTGGCCCTATATAATCCGTTTCTCCTGTTGCATATGTGATGCCCGCACCCACAAACAGGTAGGGAGTATAGGACTTTGTTCCCATATAACGATACTTGTCACTGTAGGGCAGGAAGTTAAATTCTACCTGGGTACCCGCTTCCGCAAAAGTACGGCGAAAAGCTGCCTGCGAGCCTGAAGGGAAAATATTTTCCGTGTTCCGGGTGTCTCCGGAAACTTTTCCCGCAAGGATGTCCGATTTTAATGCCCAATGAAAGTTGATGTTATACCGGAAAAGTAAACCTGTAACAATGCCCGGGTGATACATGAAACTCGTTTTGTTGGCGTCACCCATGTAGGATGAAACCCCAACAGCAGCACCCGTTTCAAATTTATATTCCTGTGCATAAATACCAGTACAGACAATTGATGCCAAAAATCCTGCCATCATCGTCACAAATAGTGGTTTTCCCAGAATCTTCATCCCTTCATTCCTTTAATCCTGTTTCCAAGAGAACGGACATTGAGGTAATAAATTATCTTTTGTTCAACAAAAGTGACAATTCTTCTCAGTTGAAGGCATATTTGCTGAGCCTGCCTTTCCAAACATCGGCCAGAGGCGTTTGCGCGGCAGATATTCCGCCGAATATCCACATATAATTTGCTGCGTCAGTCAGTACCGACGCATTTATTCTAAGGGTAAAACCGGATGGAAAAGACTGATTTTCAGCTGTTTTAATCCAGTCAAGGCCCGAATTGTTCGAATACATCAAAATGTTTTCTCCGGACGATGTGGTCATCAGATAGGGCTTATTGTCATAAAAAAACAAACTGCTACCATTCACCGATACCGCACCCGGAATTCTTGACAAAACATAGGTAATCACACCGTTATTTTCAAGTAAAATCCAGATATTGTTGTTGAACTTATTCTCCGAGGTAATTCCACCCGACAAAATCAAGTACTTTGAATAGGAGGTAGGTGTGTCTACCTTTGTGGCAGAAAAATCTTTTAACGGCATGTTTGCTGGGAGATTATTCAGAGGCTTTAATACAGAAAAATTGTCAGTTTGCACGAAAGTAAGTACTCCGTTGATTTCTGCAGCAGCCAGAATATTGCCGTGGGTAGCCTGAGGCATTTCTCCATAAATAGCTTTTATTGTGTGTGTGGTGACAATCTTATTCCAGCTGGCACCGTCGGTTGATTGATAAACGGTTCCGGTTGTAGCGTCGAGGCCGTAAGCGGTATCATTGACAGTCATCAGGGAGGAAAGTTGCAGCGTAGGAGGGAGTCCCGACAGGGTTTCCGTAGTCCAGTCTGCCCCGTCGCCGCTGTCGGTAGATTTCGCCTGTATGGCTGTGCCGGAGTTGAAATAAGTGATAAACCGGTTTTTTAATGCGATTGTTTTCTGAGTCACGACGGAAACAGGTAAATAACCGGGACTTTTCTGTTCCCATCGAAGAAGATAGGGATCCTCCTGATATATATTTAGTTGAAAGTCGTAGGATTTCTTTGTAATACCATCGGGTGCTGTTGTAGTAATCTTCTTTAACCGGGTGGTCGCTACCGAGTCATCCTGGACCCAATTATAGGTACTATCGGGATCCAGCATGAGCTGTACAAGTGCATAGGGGCTGTACGTACTGGCACCGGCAATGTTGAGTAACACACTGTCTACCCGAAACAAATACGGTAGCGGATCCTTGTTGAAGATTTTTCCGTTCACCTGATCAATGGTAAATTTAGTGGAAGACAATATATCGGATGTGTCGGCGGCAGAAGACAGTGAAAAAGCATAAATTTGTGCATCAGGAGAATATTCTGTATCCTCCACATTTGAGTTCAGGCAGGAGGAGAGAAGCAACAGGTTAAGAAAAGTCAACCATGCTAGGAGAAAATATTTGGATATCATTCGTTTCAAAAATATTGTACAGCACGTTTAAGATATGCAAAAGTAGAAAGATTTTTCGCTTTAACCATATTAAAATGAATATTTAAAGAAAATTTCGAGTTGTTTGGCACTTTAAATGAAACTGTACCGAATTTAAATATCTTTTGGTACTTATTTCTTCCCCTTCTATTTCAGGCGCTTTGATACCGCGATAGAGCATCTTATCCGATGTTTCCACGTAGGCTTCATCCCACATGTTCTTCCTGATGAAAGAGGACAGCAGGTGGGCTCCACCTTCCACAATTAATGAATAAATCCTCTCCTTATAAAGGCTTTGAAGTATTTGCCTGTTGGTGTCACCATGAAAATCCAGTAGGATTTGTTTTACCCCCTTATTTGGAAGGTCGGTACGGATTGCGCCTGTGAAGACTATGGTTACTGTTGTCCCGTCGAACAAGGCAGAAGTGGTCGGAATTTTGTTTTCCCTGTCTATCACAATGCGTACAGGCTGTGGGCCATGCCACTTTCTGGCAGTCAGCTGCGGGTTGTCAAGCATTGCTGTCCGGGTTCCCACGAGAATACCCTGAGTCTGCGTACGAATCTTATGCACAATGGTTTGCGTGATTCTGTTGGAGATAACTGCCGGCATCTTTTCCTGGAGCGATGTGCGGGTGTGATCCATAAAATGATCTTTACTCTGTGCCCATTTCAATATCACAAAGGGCCGTTTGTATTGCTGATTTACGAAAAACATCCTGTTTAGTTCCCGTGCCTGCGCTTCCAGAATCCCGACCGTTACTTCGACGCCCTGCTCTTTCAATATCCCAATCCCTCTGCCCGAGACGACTGGGTTGGGATCCTGCACGGCAATGACCACCCGGGGTATATTTTTGGCAATAATCAATCCGGTGCAGGGAGGTGTTTTCCCATGATGAGAACATGGCTCCAGCGAGACATACAGGGTGGAGTCTGCGAGCAACGCCTCTTCTTTCACTGCCATGATGGCATTCACCTCTGCGTGTGCTTTTCCATACTGTCTGTGATAACCTTCACCAATAATTCGGTTTTGATGTACTACCACTGCACCCACCATGGGGTTGGGAAGGGTATAGCCTTCGCCTTTGCGGGCAAGCTGAAAGCATCGCTCCATATATGCCGGATTTATATCCATTTTTTTTATCTTTGTTCTGTCAAGCAATTTTCAATACAGGACCGATCGTTATTATGCAACAATACATCCAGCATATCCGCCGTGAATTAAACAGGTTGTACACCTCTTCTGAAATCGCAGTACTCACACGCCTTATTGTGGAAGAGCTACTTGGTGATCAGAATATCTACTTTACGAATGACAAAATTAATCATTTATCCCGTTTACAGGTCGAAAAGATGGAGGATATTCTGTCCCGCTTGAAGCGAGGTGAACCGTATCAGTATGTGTTCGGAAAGACTGAATTTTATGGAAGAATGTTTAAAGTGACTGGCGATGTACTGATTCCGCGTCCTGAAACGGAAGAATTGGTCGAGTGGATTGTTTCGGAGCCTTACGAAGGAAGTCGTTTCATTCTGGATATAGGTACTGGCAGTGGCTGTATTGCAATAACCCTAGCAAAGGAAATCGCACATGCGAGGGTAGATGCCTGGGATATTTCAGAGAAAGCCCTGGCGGTGGCTGCAGAGAATGCCGCCAGGAATAGTGCTGGAGTTCGCTTTTCCCGCACAGACATCTTCCAAAAGCTCCCTGATTCGGAAAAATATGATCTCATTGTGAGTAATCCTCCCTATGTGACGGAATCTGAAAAAAAACTGATGGAGCGGAATGTCTTGGATTTTGAGCCACATGAAGCTCTTTTTGTTCCCGATAACCGCCCGTTACTGTTTTATGAACGGATTGTATCTCTGACCGGAGAGCTCCTTGAAGACGGGGGAAGATTGTATTTCGAAATAAACAGAGGCATGGCAGAACCGGTGGCTGCATTGCTTCGCGATGCCGGATTCCATGCAGTGGAAATAAAAAATGATATCTCGGGAAATCCCAGGATGATTCGTGCCGTAAAACCAGCAAGCCATGGACAGGTCTAAAAAAACAACGACTGCAGAACAGGCTTTTATGCAAATGGCCCGGCTCTGCTCAATGAAAGAATGCTGTGTGTGGGATATACAACAAAAGTTGAAAAGGATGTATATCTCCGAAGGGGATGCAGAGCAGATTGTCGTTCGGTTAAAGAAGGGGCGCTATGTGGATGATGCGCGATATGCCCGGAATTATATCCACGACAAATTATCTTACGATAAATGGGGCAAAATAAAGATTGAGCTTTCCCTGCGTCAAAAAAAAATTTCCGATGAAGTGATCGAATCTGCCTTTGCAGAGTTCTCCGACAATGAACTCAACGCTTCACTTCAGCCACTGCTGGAAGCCAAAAGAAAAACTATACACGGAAGTTCTCCCTATGAAATGAACGGTAAACTAATCCGTTTTGCCTTGGGAAGAGGGTATCCTATGGAGGAAATTTTGAGTTGCCTGAGGAAGATGGATCTTGATGAGTTGGCTGATGAGACGGAATGACCTGTTGATGGAGTTCTCCCATCTTTTTTTCCCTGACGTCTGCATGGTGTGTGGCGAGGAGTTGATACAATCGGAGGAGTGTATTTGTCTGCGATGTTTATACAAGTTACCCCGGACCTACAATTTCAGGTATCCCGACAATGCGGCCGAGCAACTTATGGCAGGGAGAATTCCATTTGAACGGATTGCTTCATTCTGTGTGTATGCCAAGAAAGGAATGCTACCCCCGTTGATTTATCAGTTAAAATATCATCATTGCAAGGAAGTGGGCATCCTTCTTGGAAAAATATTCGGTGAGGACCTTCAGGAAAGTGATTTTCTGAAACCCATTGATGTCATTGTTCCTGTACCCTTGCATCCGAAGAAAGAAAAAATCCGCGGTTACAATCAGGCGGAAGTAATTGCCTGTGGTTTGGCGGAAGCTACTTCTCTTCCCTTGTCGGTGGGTAACCTCATCAGGGTGGTCTATAATCCCACACAGACAAAGCGAACAAAAACCCAGCGCTGGGAAAATGTGAAACATGTTTTTTTGGTGAAAGATCCTGATGAATATGTTCAAAAACATCTGCTGCTTGTAGACGACGTGATCACCACGGGTTCCACCATGGAAGCGTGTGGCACTGCCCTGCAAGTGTGCCACGGAGTAAAAATCAGCGTGGCTACGCTGGGGGAAGTTTTTTAAATATCTTTTTTCAGAAATTGAGACGTTATTAACTCCGAAATCTGTATTTTTGTAATCAATCAGTGAAAAAGCGATAACATGAACTTCGTACATAAATTAACTGCCGAGAAACTTCTTAAGGTCAAAGCGATTAAGCTTCAACCGTCAAACCCTTTCACCTGGGCATCGGGCTGGAAATCGCCCATATATTGCGACAACCGTAAACTGATGTCGTATCCTGTGATCCGCAATTTTATCAAGGTGGAGTTTGCCCGGATTGTGCTTGAAAAATATCCCCAAACCGATGCAATTGCCGGTGTAGCCACCGGAGCCATCGCTCCCGGAGCGCTGGTAGCCGACCTGCTCGGTTTACCCTTTGTATATATCCGTTCCACTCCGAAAGATCACGGACTGGAGAACCTGATCGAGGGGGATCTCAGGCCCGGACAAAAAGTGATTGTAATCGAAGATCTGGTTTCTACCGGAGGAAGCAGCCTGAAGGCAGTGGAAGCCATACGTAGCAACGGGTCGGACGTACTGGGTATGCTGGCGATATTCACCTATGGATTTCCATATGCAGTGAAGAAGATGCAGGATGCCAGGGTGGAACTGACGACCCTCTGCAACTACGATGCAATTCTGGATGAAGCACTGCAGACAGATTATATCGATGAATCGGAACTGAAAACGTTGCAGGAATGGCGTCACGATCCTGAAAATTGGGGACAGGTTGTAAAAAAAGCAAAGAAATGACTGAATTTGTCAGCGATATAAAGAAAATTCCGTACAGCAGTAACGAGGTATTCCGAGTTCTTTCAGATCTAAGCAAGTTGGAGTCTTTAAAAGACAGGATTCCCGGTGATACGCTACGTGACTTCTCTTTCGACGCCGACACCGTCTCTTTTCGGGTCGATCCGGTCGGAAAGATCTCGTTTCTCGTGGAGGAGCGTGAACCGGATAAACTGATAAAATTCAGATCGGAGAAATTCCCTTTCGATATTTTTATCTGGATTCAGTTGGTGGCAAAAGCTGAAACCGATACCCGGTTACGTCTTACACTGCGTGCCGATCTGAATCCTTTCATAAAAGGAATGGCAGAGAAACCGATGCGCGAGGCGGTGGATAAAATCTCGGAAGCGTTGGCCCATTTACCATACGATCGTATGTGAGATATCATTGACCTTGCCGGTTTGAAGCCGGTTGATTAAATAAATAACCGGATGATCTCTTCACAGGGACCATCCGGTTTTTGGAAAATCAAAAAGTCATATAAGAAATAGAACTAATTACATTGTGGTTGATCCTTTTAATAGTATTCATTCGATGAGATAACAGGTATGGGCATCTCTGTTACAGCTTCCTGCGTTTTCTGGTTGTACCTGTAAACCACATCGTAAGTTATGTCTTTTGTTTCTTCCTTCACTCTGACCGACAATCTTACTGAATCGGAGTTTTCATCGCGCAACGGTTTCAGGTCGAAGCAAACAAAACCTTCATAAAGCTTGTCCTTTTGACTGTCATAGGAGTTGTGGCGAAACGCAAGATCAATGGCACCAGAGGTGGAATCGGGCGACAGTTTGTCCATCACTAAATTTATTGCATGCGGTCTGACCCCGCCATAGTTGAACATGAATGAGACATTCAGGTAATCTCCGCCTACCCAGACGGCATTGGCTTTTACCGGATCATTACCGATACTGTCAGCGTTTTGGGTATTCAGTTCAATGATCGGCTTTGTGAGAATATTCCAGATGTCATTTATTTTGATATAACGGTCATATCCGTTTTGTGCACCCGAAAGAATGGTGTAATTGAGAAATACACGCTGATTGTATGAGGGGTGGTATGCCACAGCGGTGGCGGCAGGCCATAACCTTTCGCCATTGTCGAGTAGCAATGAATATGCATTTTCTCCGCTGGGGACTACAGTCGCTATGTTGATGCGGAACTCACCCAGTGAGTGGGAATTTTCGTCGCAAGATAACAGAAATAAGAAGATTCCGATGGAAAAAATGCGGATTAAAGGAAAAATCTTTCTCATACAATTTTGCTTCTTATATCGGTTAGATGCAAAAAATGCAAAAACGTTGCATGAAATAAAGAGAACCTTTTTTTTTAAGAATAATTAATGAAGATGGGGCATATATGCAGGGCAATTTTATCCCTTTGGATAAAGTCTGTGGATAAGATCCGCTCTTTTCATCCGTTTAAGCGCCTGAATGATGGCATGTTTATTTTTCGCATCGTGCCAGAAGAAAAAAAGGCGTTGTCCGTTTTTCTCATCTTTCGTCTTTGCCGTGTATACGGGTTTCAGGGTATAGGGATGGTATCCGGTATAGTAGATTTCAGTGGCAAGCGTCATGGGTGACGGGGTAAAATCCTGCACCTGTTCCAGCTTAAAATTGAGATTCTTGGTGATGGTTGCCAGTTCGGCCATCTCTTCTTCAGTGCAGCCAGGATGTGACGAAATGAAGTAAGGGATCAGCTGTTGGTTGAGTGCGTCCTTTTCATTCAATTCATCAAAAATTTGTTTGAACCGATAGAACAGTTCGAATGAGGGTTTCCTCATTGTCTGCAATGTATTTTCAGAGGTATGTTCCGGTGCCACTTTAAGTCGCCCCGATACATGTCGGGTAATGAGCTCGCGAAGATAGCTGTGTACGGAATTATTTGTTTTGTCGTCGTTACTCCTGTGAAGGAGCAAGTCATAACGGATACCGCTGCCAACGAATGATTTCTTCACGCCCGGCAATGCATCCACCGCGTGATAGATCTCCAGCAAGGGGGTGTGATCGGTATTAAGATTGAAACACACTTTCGGAAAAATACAGGAAGGTTTTTTGCATTTTTCACAGATTGTTAAATCTTTTCCCTGCATCCGGTACATGTTTGCCGAGGGGCCTCCCAGGTCGCTGATGTAACCTTTGAAGCCGGGCATACGGGTGATTTTTTCCACCTCTGACAGGATGGATTCTTTTGAACGTGAAGCAATAAATTTCCCCTGATGGGCAGAGATGGTACAGAAAGAACATCCTCCAAAACAACCGCGGTGAAGGTTTACAGAAAATTTGATCATTTCATAGGCCGGAATCGTTTTCTCCCTGTATTTGGGATGAGGCCGGCGGGTATAGGGCAGGTCGAAAGAAGCGTCAATCTCCGCTTCTTCCATGGGCGGATAAGGGGGATTTACTACCAGCACCTTATCGTCCACCTCCTGCAAGATGCGTGCAGCGTGAAGACGGTTGGATTGTTCCTCTACTACACGAAAGTTTTTGGCCTGCTTTAGTTTGTCGCTCTGACAAGCTTCATATGAAAAGAGGGTCACTTCTTCACCAAACGGATTGACCGGCACTTCCTCCTTTGTGCAAAGAAAGGCCGTTTGCGGAATGTTACGTATTTCACTGAATTTTTCCCCGTTGCGTAGTCTTTGTATCAGTTGCTTCAGCGGCAACTCTCCCATGCCGTAAATCAACAGATCGGCATCCGTATCAGCGAGGATGGTTTTGTGCAGGGTATCGTCCCAATAGTCGTAGTGAGTGACCCTTCTCAACGATGCTTCCACCCCACCGAGCAGCAATGGGACATCAGGATAGAGTTCCTTGAGAATGCGTGAGTAGACCGTCACCGCCCTGTCGGGACGCATATCGGGCCTTCCGTCGGGGGTGTATGCATCATTGGAACGCAATCGCTTGCCGGCAGTGTAATGGTTGATCATGGAATCCATCACGCCGGCGGTTACTGCAAAGAAATAACGTGGAGTGCCCATTTTTTTAAAATCCCGCAGGTCGTCCCGCCAGTTAGGCTGAGGGACGATGGCCACTTTAAGCCCTTCGCTTTCGAGGAGCCTCCCGATGACGGCGGTGCCGAAAGAGGGATGATCCACATAGGCATCGCCCGAGAACAAGACCACATCTACTTCATCCCATCCGCGAAGCTCCATCTCTTTCTTCGTTGTAGGAAGCCAGTCTGTGAGTAGAAGTGGTCCTTGTTTCATTAACGTTGTTTGTGTTTATGCTCTTTTGGCAATTGGGCATCTAATTCCCATGCTCTCTTTACGGCCAGATGGATATGTGAACAGATGTTTTCATCGCCCACAATCTGTGGAATATTCGATTGGTATAAGCTTTCGTGTACATTATCTCTTACACCGGAAAGAATGATCTGAATCTTCTCTTTTTTAGAGTTGAGACATAGGTTCTCCAGGTTGTTCAACCCTGTGGAGTCGATAAACGGTACTTTGCGCATCCTGATAATACGGATGTTGGGATGATCACCTATCTCACGCATCTTCTCGTCGAATTTATTGGCTACACCAAAGAAAAATGGGCCGTCAATTTCGTATACTTCTACCCCTTGAGGCAAATATAGGATCTCCTCTTTCATATCCTGAGAGTGCGATTCCATCTCCTTGGAGATATCGATGCTACCTGTGGTGTGAGAAATTTTTGTACTTTCGTTCATTCGTTTTAAGAAGGAAAAAACGGCCAGCAGCAGTCCTACGGAGATGGCGACGGTAAGATCGAATATCACTGTCAGAAAGAAGGTGGTCAGCAGGATAGTGCGTGTGGCTTTCGATTGTTTGTTGAGCGAAAGAAATGTGCGCCATTCACTCATATTATACGCTACGACCACCAGCACGCCGGCGAGGCAAGCCATAGGAATATGTTTTGTGAGATCTCCGAGAAACAGTACGATGAGTAACAGGACAATGGCATGGATGATACCGGCAACAGGAGTGCGACCGCCATTGTTGATATTGGTCATCGTACGTGCGATGGCACCGGTAGCAGGTATGCCGCCAAAGAAAGGCGTGATGATGTTGGCAACTCCCTGTGCCACCAGCTCCATGTTCGAGTTGTGTTTTTTTCCGGTTACGCCGTCGGCCACCGTAGCAGAAAGAAGTGATTCAATGGCGCCGAGCATGGCGATGGTAAAAGCTGCCGGAAATAACATACGTACGCTGTCGAGATTCAATGGGATGTTCTGCACTGCGGGAAGCTGGCTGTTGATGGTGAACCGGTCACCAATGGTTTCAATTCCCTCTGCAATGCCATAAGTCTTCATCAGATAGGCGGCGACTGTCATTACGATGATGGCCACGAGCGACCCTGGAATTTTTTTATATATTTTCGGGGTAAGAATGATGATGGCCACGCTTGCCACGCCAATCAGAGCTGCCCACCAGTTTACGGTGGAAAAATACTGAAAGTAGATGGCCCATTTTTCCAAAAAACCGGAAGGCAGTTTGGGAACATCCAATCCAAAAAAATCTTTCATCTGCGTAGAGAAGATGGTCAGCGCGATCCCGCTGGTGAATCCTACCACAATGGGATAGGGAATGAAGCGGATGACAGCGCCCAGCTTTATGAAGCCCATCATTACCAGCATGATGCCGGCGATGATTGTGGCCATTGCCAGTCCCTGTACTCCGTATTGTTCCACAATCCCGTATACGATCACGATGAAGGCACCGGTAGGGCCGCCAACCTGTACTGTGCTGCCACCCAGGGCGGAAATGATGAATCCGGCAATAATGGCAGTGTAGATTCCTTTTTCGGGTGTTACGCCTGAGGCAATACCGAAAGCAATGGCAAGGGGTAGTGCCACCACTCCCACAATCAATCCGGCCATAAGATCGGCCAGAAATTTTTCTTTGCTGTAATTTTTTAAAGATTGAATGAGTGTGGGCTGAAAGTCCTGAAGAAAATTTATTTGCATACGTCTGATAAAAAAAACGGTGCAAAGGTAACAAAAAAATCAGACAACACCTTGTTCCACGAGAACGCACACTCTTTCGGTTACGCGATCTTCGCCAAAGGGATTATATCTTGTCTTCAGGCTGTTTCCGAATAATCCGGCAAACGCGTTATAGGTCCAGGCTTTAAAACTACCCATGAATGCATCAATGATATGATAAGAAGAGGAGTTTGTTTCACGGTCTACCAGTTTCATGAGCAACTGTCCTTGTGAACGGGTAAGTTTTTTCATTTTGGGCGTGTAGGTATCCATCAGGTACTTCTCCATCTTATTCAGATGTTTTTGGCGTGCATGGTCATCGGGAAGCGTTTCCATGTACTCATAGGTCTCGGTGATTATTTCGGCAATTTCCTTGGCATAGGGAAGTGTTTTCTTTACATCACGAACCAGCCTGGAGTATGCCATCTGATCTCTGGTGCTACGAAAAGTAAGGGGGGAATACTTGATGAAATCGCAGAGCCACATGCAGGCGACGGTATCTCCGTCCAGAATGACTGCTGGATATACGTTCGGCATTAAAAATATGGTGGAGACAGGCCCGTTTGTCGCGGGTGCCGTGTTGGCCGCAAAGTACCCCTGTGCTTTAACTGTAGGTGACAAGAGCACTATACAAAGCATTGCGATTATGTAAAAAAGTCTTTTCATAACGACGCAAAGATAGATCAATGTTTTATTTTTCCATGAAATGACACGTTAAGTGTAGTTAATTAACCGACGCACTTATAGAATGTTAACTGGAAAAAATCACTAAAAAAACCACCAAAAACTTTCAAAAGTACAAAAAAAACAGATTTTGCCGAAAATTTCGGAAAGAAAGCGTATATTTGAATAAATAAAAGGAATTTTATGGATTACTATCATCTGGGAGAACTCGTTCACAAAAAAGCGTTGACGCTGAAATACAAAACTGCGCTGAAATATCAATCCAAAGACAAAGAGTGGCTAGACCTGTCGTGGAAGGGTTTTTCCGATAAAATAATGAAGGTTGCCCAGGCAATGGCAGAGATTGGCCTGCAGCCAAACGATAATGTGGGTATTTATTCTCAGAATATGGAAAAATACCTGATCACCGATTTTGCCGCTTATGCCAACAGGGCGGTAATGGTGCCCATGTATGCTACTTCTTCGCCCATGCAGGTCGGTTATGTTATTCAGGATGCGGAAATTAAGCTGTTGTTCGTGGGTGAACAATTTCAATATAATAACGCATACAAGGTGAAACAGGAGTTTTCCGTATTGGAGAGATTGATCATCTTCGATTCAAAAGTAGTACTGCATCCGGATGATAAGACATCGGTTTATTTCGATGATTTTATTGCGGTGGGCGACAACTCTCATTCCGTGGCATTGGTGAACTCAAGGTTAAAACAGTTAAAAGAGAGTGATCTTGCTACCATTATATACACTTCAGGCACGACTGGCGAACCCAAGGGGGTGATGCTCACCCATGCAAATTATATGAAGGCGTGTCGTATCCACGATATACGGTTGACAAACCTCTCGGATAAGGATCTTTCCATGTGTTTTTTGCCCTTGACCCATATTTTCGAAAAGGCATGGACCTATTATTGTCTCCACAGGGGTATTCCTGTGGCCATAAACAAAGATCCCAGTGAAATACGTAAGACTCTCAGACAAGTACGGCCTACATTGATGAGCAATGTGCCCCGTTTTTGGGAAAAAGTATACGAAGGTATCAGGGAAAATATTGACAATGCCTCCGGTGTCATAAAATGGTTGTTTAACGATGCTGTGAAGACGGGTAGACGCCACAACCTGGATTATGTAAACGAGGGTAAAAGACCTCCGCTGGGTAACCGGATAAAGTTTTTTCTTTATTGTCATACGGTTTTTTATCTGATCAAGCGGATTGTTGGAATTGAAAGAGGAAACTTTTTTCCTGTGGCTGGAGCTCCCCTATCAGACATGATCAATACATTTATGCAGTCGATCGATGTACATCTCATATATGGTTACGGTCTCTCCGAGACGACTGCCACAGTAAGCTGCTTCCTCAACAAAGGTTTCCGCATTGGTACGGTGGGAAAAGTGATGCCCGGGGTGGAGGTAAAGATTGGTGAGAACAATGAGATTCTGGTAAAAGGAGAAACTGTAATGACAGGATATTACAAAAAACCGGAAGCGAACAAAGCTGCCTTTACTGACGATGGCTTTTGCAGAACCGGTGACGCGGGCTCATTGACTGGTGACAATGAGATCATTCTCACAGAACGTATCAAAGATCTTTACAAAACATCAAATGGTAAATATATTGCTCCGCAGATGATTGAAACCCGTATTTCGGAAGATAAATTCATTGAGCAGGTGGCAGTGATCGGAGATGAACGAAAGTTTGTCAGTGCACTAATTGTCCCCAGCTATGAAGCCCTTATTGCTTATGCAAAGGAGCAGCACATTCCGTTTGAAACCGTAGAAGAATTGGTAGGCAATTCACTGATTCAAAATTTTATATTCGGTCGTATCGAACTGCTGCAGTCTCAATTCACCTCCTACGAAAAAATCAAGAAAATTACGCTGCTTCCGAAACCTTTCAGCGTGGAGGACGGGGAACTGACCAATACGCTCAAATTGCGTAGGAAGGTGATTCTGGAAAAATATGCTGATCTGATTGATCGGATGTATAGTGTATAATAGTTATAACGGCGAAGCCGAATAACGCACAGCGAATCAAGTGCACAGCACAAATATCATATTTAATCACTATCTTTGCACCGTTTTATAATGGAGTAAAGGCATGGATTACAATTTCAGAGAAATAGAAAAACGGTGGCAACAATACTGGGTCGACCACCACACCTACAAAGTAACGGAAGAGAGTACAAAACCAAAATATTACGTGCTCGACATGTTTCCTTATCCTTCCGGAGCGGGACTGCATGTGGGGCATCCCCTCGGGTATATCGCCTCGGATATTTTTTCGCGATACAAAAGACTGCAGGGATTTAACGTACTCCATCCCATGGGGTATGATGCTTACGGACTTCCTGCAGAACAGTATGCCATACAAACGGGCCAGCATCCTGCTATCACTACCGAGAACAATATCAACCGATATCGGGAGCAACTCGACAAAATAGGATTTTCATACGACTGGAGCCGTGAAGTACGTACCTGCGAACCAGATTATTATAAGTGGACACAGTGGGCGTTCATCCGCATGTTCCATTCCTACTACTGTAACCAGGCGCAACAAGCCCGTCCTATCACGGAGCTGGTTGAGGTGTTTTCCAAACAGGGTACTGCCGGACTGGATATAGCCTGTACAGAGCCGATGACGTTTACTGCTGAAGAGTGGAACAGCAAGACAGAAAAAGAACAGCAGGAACTGCTGATGAACTACCGCATAGCCTACCTGGGTGACACCATGGTGAACTGGTGTCCGCAGTTGGGCACAGTACTTGCCAATGACGAAGTGAGCGAAGGCCTCTCCATCAGGGGAGGCTATCCGGTGGAGCAACGCAAGATGCGTCAATGGTGTTTGCGCGTTTCAGCCTACGCCCAGCGTCTGCTGGAGGGACTCGACAAGATTGCCTGGAGTGACTCGCTCAAGGAGACACAGCGTAACTGGATAGGTCGCAGTGAAGGGGCCGTTATGCACTTCCAGACTTCAGAAAAGATAACTTTTGATATCTTCACCACCCGCGCCGACACCATCTTCGGGGTGACCTTTATGGTGCTGGCGCCCGAGAGTGAGCTGGTAGAACAGCTTACAACGGTAGAGCAGCGTGACGAAGTAAATGCCTACCTTGCCAAAACAAAGAAAAAGACGGAGCGGGAACGCATGGCCGACAAGATAGTGTCCGGCGTTTTCTCCGGTTCGTACGCTACCCATCCCTTCACGGGTGAACCCCTTCCCATATGGATCTCCGATTATGTGCTTGCAGGATACGGTACGGGTGCCATCATGGCCGTTCCGGCGCATGACAGCCGCGACTACGCCTTCGCCCGGCATTTTAATCTGCCCATCATCCCTCTTATTGAAGGCTGCGATGTCTCGGAAGAGAGCTTCGATGCAAAAGAAGGCATCATGATCCACTCCGGCCTCTTGAACGGCATGACGGTGAAGCAAGCCATCCCGGCGGCCATCGACGAGGTGGAGAAAAGAGGATTGGGATACCGCAAGGTCAATTACCGCCTACGCGATGCCATCTTTTCACGGCAGCGCTACTGGGGTGAGCCGTTTCCGGTATATTACAAAGAAAATATGCCCTATACGCTCGATGAAAGCGAGCTGCCGCTGGAACTTCCCGAAGTGGACAAGTTCCTGCCCACCGAAACGGGTGAACCGCCGCTGGGTAGGGCCCAAAACTGGCAGACGAAGGAAGGTTATCCACTTGAACTGAATACCATGCCCGGTTTTGCCGGCTCGTCGGCTTATTACCTGCGTTACATGGACCCGCACAACCACGAGGCACTGGTGTCGGAGAAGGCAAACACCTACTGGCGCGATGTGGATCTTTACATCGGTGGTACCGAGCATGCCACGGGGCACCTTATTTACAGCCGCTTCTGGAATAAGTTTCTGTTCGACCTGGGGGTTTCCTGTGAAGAGGAACCTTTTAAGAAACTGGTCAATCAGGGAATGATTCAGGGACGCAGCAACTTCGTGTACCGTATCAAGGGATCAAACACTTTCGTATCGTATAACCTCAGGGAACAATATGAGGTAACTCCCATTCATGTGGATGTAAACATTGTGCACAACGACCTGCTCGATCTGAATGCTTTCAGGCAGTGGAGTCCCGAGTATAAGACAGCCGAATTTATTCTGGAGGATGGTAAATATGTATGCGGATGGGCCGTGGAAAAAATGTCTAAATCGATGTACAACGTGGTCAACCCTGATGACATTGTCGAAAAATATGGCGCCGATACGCTCCGTCTTTACGAAATGTTTCTGGGACCGCTGGAACAATCCAAACCATGGGATACCAACGGAATAGATGGTGTACACCGCTTCCTGCGCAAGGTCTGGAACCTGTTTTACAGAGAGGAAGAGCTTGCGGTGACCGGCGACGAACCCACGAAGGAAGCTTTGAAGTCGTTACACAAACTAATCAAAAAGGTGACATACGACATTGAAAATTTTTCTTTCAATACTTCGGTCTCCGCTTTCATGATTTGTTTGAACGAACTGACTGCACTTACATGCCGGGAAAGAGTCGTTTTGAGTGATCTCACGGTTTGCCTGGCACCTTTTGCACCGCACCTTGCAGAAGAATTGTGGCATGCGCTGGGGAATGAAACCTCGGTCTGTGATGCTGCATGGCCTGTATGCAACGAGGAATATCTGCAGGAAGATGCATTTCCATATGCCATCTCCTTCAACGGAAAATCGCGCTTTATCCTGGAATTTGCCGCAGACGCAACCAATGGGGAGATTGAAAAAGCGGTGCTGGAGCATCCCCAGTCACAAAAGTGGCTGGAAGGAAAAACGCCAAAAAAGGTGATTATCGTGCCGAAAAAAATCGTCAACGTGGTGATATAGGGCAACGTGTCAATGTGATAATGTGCCAATGATGGAAAAATTACCTGAATTCAGCCTGAAGAAGTTTTACTGGAAAGATTATCTGACCATTTTTCTTGGGACCTTTTTATATGCCCTGGGGGTGACCCAGTTTATCATGCCCCATAAGTTTGTTCTGGGAGGACTCACCGGCGTGGCGGTACTGATCAACTACGCTGTGGGGTGGCCCGTATCGGTGATGGTGTTCGTGATGAACGCAATTTTGCTGCTTATTGCATTCAGGATACTGGGTTCGGAGTTTCTTGTAAAAACCATTGTGGGTGTGGCCTCATTGACTGCCTTTATCGGGATGTTCGAGAGTTTTCAATGGACGCCGATTATGACAGAGGAGCCGTTGATGGCGGGGCTGATTGGCTCCATCATGGGAGGTGCTGGCGTGGGGCTGGTGATGTCGGTGAATGGCAGCAGCGGTGGAACCGATATTATTGTGCTGGTAATCAATAAATATCGAAATATTACTCCCGGACGCACCATGCTTTTGGTGGATCTGTTCATCGTTGCCTCTTCCTATGTTATTTTTCGGAGCATGGAAACCATTGTTTTCGGTGTCATCATCATCGCAGTCATGGCTACCTCAGTCGATTGGGTGTTAAACGGTATACGCCAGTCGGTCCAGTTTTTTATCGTTTCCCGCAAGTACGAAGAGATTGCCACGCAGATTAACCTGCAGTTACACCGTGGATGTACGGTGCTCGACGGCACAGGCTGGTACACCAAGAAAACACAAAAGGTGTTGCTGGTCATGGCGCGACGAAACGAATCCAATTCCATCTTTCGTCTGGTAAAGAGCATCGATGAAAATGCATTCATCTCTCAAAGCAACGTCATTGGTATCTACGGACAGGGATTCGACCGGATGAAATAAAACAGTGTGGCACCTTTCCTTTATTTAGGAGGTCGCTTTGTCTACCAGGTAGACGACCGATTGGTATGTGATGCCGCTGTTGATAGATAAGCCGATCTCACAGGTACGGCTGTTTGAATACCCTTCCTTCGCATCATGGATTCCCTGCTTCAATGCCGACAGGGCCGAGCTGTTCAGTTCGGGATAGAAAAAACCCCTGTCTCCTGCCCAACCGCAACAATCCACATTTTCGGGAACCACGACCTTCTCTGCACACCGTGAGGCGACAGCGAAGAACTTATCGGTCAGCTGCATCTTCGTGGAACTGCAGGTAGTATGGATTGTTACCGTCACAGACCTGGGGACAAAATGTAAACGTTCCAGAAGAAAATCATGGATGAACTCCACCTGATCATACATCTTCAAACGACTGTCGAGTGTTTCCCGCATATGCAGGAGACAGGGACTCATATCGCACACAACCGGCAGTTCTCCGTTGCGCGTTATTTCCAGCAGCGCTGCGTTTAATTCCTGTTCCTTCTTTCTTGCTTCATCACGAAACCCTTTGCTGGCGAAAGCCATTCCACAACAGAGGCTGTCTGCCTTGACCGGAATCAGTACGTTGTAGCCCGCTTTGCGTAGTACAGATAACATCTTGGTGGGCAGATCCTCCGGTTCTTCGTATCCAAATGAAGGCCCCCCCATTGAACGGGTGATGCAGGCGGGGAAATATACGACTGTGGGAGCATCGTGGGTATCGGACATCTCCGTCATCCCGGAAAGCTTATGTGCCGGAAACAGGTGCTCATCTATCTTTTTACTTCCCGATGGAGTATACCTTGTCCACAACGGGAAGGTGCCGGCTCCCACTTTGTACAGTCCCCTGGTCACCTCTTCCGTTGCCTTGTATCCCATCAGCCCCGCCACGGCGTGGGGCAGACGCAATAAATTACGCAACAGGGCAGTGGTTCCGTCCATGTGGTTTGCGATGTACTTCGCCACATATTTTGCAAACCGGCCGTTCTGTTGCCAACGCAGTTCCTTCACCAGCTTGCCGGTGTCAATCCCCACCGGGCAGGCTATACCGCATAAGCCGTCAGTGGCGCAGGTCTGTTCCATCGGGTATGAAATAGCTTCCACCTGTTTGAGGATGGAATGTTTGCCACCTGTCGTGGAATTTTCGGCCAGGTGGCGATAGGCCACAATGCGTTGCCGCGGAGTGAGCGTAAGGTTTTTGGAGGGGCAAACCACTTCGCAAAAGCCGCATTCAATACATTTGTCGATGACGGGATGCGCTTCAGGAATTCGCTTCAGGTTTTGGATGTAGACCTCCTTGTTGTCGTTGATCACCACACCCGGGTTCAGAACAGAGTCAGGGTCAAAGGCTTTCTTGATCCTTTTCATGAGTGCATATATGTCGCTTCCCCATTCTTTTTCTACGAATGGAGCCATGTTGCGACCAGTACCATGTTCAGCCTTCAGGCTTCCTTCATGCTTTAATGCCACCAGATCACACAGTTGCTGCATGAAATCGGCATATTTTTGTATTCCTTCGGGCTTGTTGATATCGGGGAATACAGTGAAATGCACATTTCCATCAAGCAGGTGTCCCCACATGACCGCATCTTCATATCCACTTTCTATCAGAAGCGACCGGACATCCGTCAGCGCATCGCTCAGTATTTCTCCCCGGAAAGCAACATCCTCAATGATACTGGCTGTATGGGGCGGTCGTGTTGCGGCTGCGGAGGTAAACAAGCCGTTACGTACGTTCCAGTAGAGGTTGTAAAGATGTTTGTCGGTGGTGAATTTAACAGGTGTAAGGGTGTGGAGGTGTGCCAGCTTTTCTTCGATCTCCTTCGTTTGCGCCAGCAACGTCTCCTCATCGTCGGCAGAAGTGTCAATCAGCAATGCCGCAGCTCCCGCGGGCAACGATTTCAACTCCTCAGGCATGCCGGGTTGATTTTCCACGGCCTTCAAGGCATTTCTGTCCATAAGCTCGGCTGCACTCACCCTGCATTGGCGGAGGGGAATAATGGCTTCGCTGACCTCTCGCAGATTTGCAAAATATACCATGGATGTGGCTTTGAGGGGGGCATCGTGTACTGTTTCGAAAGTGGCCTGCGATACAAAACCGAGTGTTCCTTCAGAACCGATCATCAGGTGCTGAATGATCTCCACCGGATCATCGAAGTCCACCAACGCATTGACCCCATAGCCGCATGTATTTTTTAATTGAAACTTGTGGGTGATCCTGTCTCGGATGGCCTCATTTTCTGTGGCGTCACGATGAAGCCGGACGATCTCACCGATAAGTTCCGGATGTGAGGATTTGAAGGTACGGCAACTCTCGCTGTCGCCTGTATCAAGCAGTGACCCGTCGGCGAAAACAATACGCATCGACTTCACGGTATTGTAGCTGTTGTGGCGGATGCCGTAACTCGATCCGCTGGCGTTGTTGGCAATGATACCGCCAATCTTTGCCGAATTGATTGATGCAGGCTTTGGACCTAATTTTCGCTGATATCGCATCAACATGCGGTTTGCCGCAGTACCTGTTAATCCGCAACCAAAGGTGGCCGTAGCACCGTTGTCGGTGATAGCTGAAAAAGAGAAACCTTCTCCCGTCTCCATCAGCAGGGAGTCGGAGACGGTCTGCCCGCTCAGGCTGGTACCGGCAGCTTTGAAGGTGACCGGCAATTTTTCATGGCGACAGAATTGTAACAGGCGAATCACTTCTGCTTCCCCGTTTACTTTTACTATAGCTTTGGGGATCAACCGATACAACCCTGCATCGGTGCCTTTGGTAAGACGCGACAGCTCGTCTGTAAACAGCTGTTCTTTAGGAAATAGCTGAGCCAGTTGCAGATGCAATTTTTTTTCCTCGGGCATGGCGTGTTGAAAAAGCGTCGGGGCGACCTCTTTCGGCATTCATCCTTTTTAAGAATGTAGTTTTGCGGTTAGATCAATGAAATATAAAGTTCTTTTTCTATTTCTTCCAGCGAAATTTTGCCTTCCCTGGCAAGCCAACCGATTGCTGCGTAGAGATCCCTGTCGGTCAATTTTGTCGTTTTTTTGACTTCCTTCACGTTCTGGCGACCTGCTTCATCGAGCACGGTCCACACTTTCCCTGCATTGGTACCGATTCTTTCAATCATAGTTTTAATATTAAAATATATAAACTCAGTTTAAACTTTACAAATTTACATCGTAATTTTTTAAGAAACAAGATTTTCGGATAGCTTCTTTATGATTTCCGCCACCTGCAGGATTAGAGAATGACGATTGTCGTTATAAATGGTAAAATCTGATTGTCTGATCTTTTCTTCTTCGGGCAATTGCGCATTCATGCGGGCTTCCACCTTGTCTGCCGACGATACGTCACGGGTGATGGTGCGTTGCAGACGGATCTCTTTTGGCGCGTAAACCGTGATTATTTTGTCGAGCCACTTGTTGAATCCCGCTTCAAAAAGCAGGGCGGCATCAATGATTACCATGGAATGATGCTGCTCCTGTCTGCCGCACCAGTTCAAAAAATTTTTTGCCAGCTCTGGATGAATGATCGCATTGGCCACTGCTAACTTCTGTTTATCCTGAAAGATGATTGAAGCAAAAGCTTTTCGGTCGAGCTTTCCTTCATGGTATAGTCCTTCTCCGAAATGGCGGCTGAGCTCTGCACGAATGACCGCGGAAGTATCGTTTAGTTCTTTGGCTTCTCTGTCGGCGTCATACACCGGAATACCATGCAGTCGGAAGATATCACAGACGACTGATTTTCCACTTCCTATGCCCCCCGTGACACCGATTGTAATCATTCAAACAAAATTTAATGAGTGAACGTTTTCTGTAATTTTACGACCTTACCGTCCGTTTTTATTTTCGAACAAAAATTCAACAGAAGAAGGTGAAATCCGTGTATTGTTGGCTGATGACGGGTTCTTAGTGAGTTCCAGTTCCACACGCCCTCCCTCGTTTGCGTGAAAATTCCGGTAGTCGAGTTCAATTTCAAAATCTTCCGCTTTGATCTTTTTGTAATCCTCCAGTGTCACAGAAAAAGAGATTTTTACGCGGGAAGGGAAAAACTTCACATCGAGGTCCGCAGGAACATGACTGGCGGTAATTGGAATCTCCAATGTACGTTCGGTGAATTCCTCAATCGGAATATAAATTTCCACCTCTGATGGTACAAACTTGACACCTTTCACAGAATTAATTTTTATTGGAAGCTGAGAGGTGGCTTTCAGATTTTTAAACACGGTAAATTCGGTCACTGCTGTTTTTAGCTGTTTGAGTGACTCTCCGGAACCATAGGCTATCACCGTTTCCGGAATAAACAAGGCGCTGTCAGCCACCAGATTGGCCCTGCTGGTAGTGATTTCGCCATCAAAAACCACCCGCAGTTCCCTGCGTTCCAATTTGGAGGTGGCCAAAGAGATACTCATGGGATAATAACCACGAATGTTTGTGTTTGGAGCCAATCTGGAACGGATAAGCTGACGGTACTGATCACCCTGAAGTTCTGTAGTACCTTCCTCGGTGAGTTGTTTGACGTTAATCTCTAATGAGTCTTTTTTTCTGATATCCAGCAGAAATATTCCCACGCCATTGTCAGCGACGCTAATCTCTATGAACGCAGGCAGGGCATTGTCAAAAACGACATCTTCCGGTATATTTGTATACTTTAACGGGATGCGGTAAGTCCCTTCTACGTTTTCCTTTTGAAAAAAAAGCATCATCCAGAAAATAAAGGCCAGCATAAGGAAAAGCAAAAAGAAGAGCAGGTTTTTCCACGGGAATGTGGAAAAATATGCTCTTGCTTTGGGTGTCCATTTTCTGATGAAAGCCTTTATTCCCATGGCAAAAGTTTTAGTTCGTGGTCACGTCGGCCGAAGAGGCAAAAACCGATGCTTTTTCGAATTTTATTTTCACACCTTCGGCCACTTCTACCAGAAACCAACTGTCGCCCACTTCCCTGATTCTTCCGTGAATGCCGCCTGAGGTCACCACTTTATCACCCACTTTCATTGCTTCACGACTTTTCTGCAGTTCCTTTTGCTTTTTTTGCTGCGGGCGGATCATAAAGAAATAAAACACGGCAATGATGGCCACCATCATTAAGAGTGTACTGGTCATACCACCACCCATGCCACCGGCCGGAGCTGCTTGTAATAAAATATTCATACAATTTGATATTAAAAATTGATAACTAATAATTAATTTTTAAAGATACGATTTTCTTCTTTTATTTCCTGCACGATGGCATCTAATATTCCGTTAACAAAAGTACCACTTTTGGGAGTACTGTATGATTTGGCAATCTCGATATATTCGTTTAATGAGACGCTTGTGGGAATATTTTCAAATGTAAATATTTCAGAAAGAGCTACCTGCATAATAATGAGATCCATGAAGGCGATGCGTTCAAAATCCCATTTATCGGTATGTTTGTCGATCAGCTCTCTGTATTTTTTTTCGTTCAGGATGGTATCGTGCAGCAGTTTAAGGGCAAACTCCCTGTCTTCGTCATCTTTAAACATGGGAAGCAGTGGCTGATTTACACCTTTCTCCCTGGAAAATTTTTTGATTGTTTTCAGGACAAAAGTCTGCACAATCTCCACATCGTCATTCCAGTAAATACATTCGTCCTCGAGAATATCGTCCAGTTCCTCGTTCATATAGATAAACTGCTTGAATGCTTTTCTCCAAAACTCCCGGTCGTCTTCATAAGTAGGGGAGGCAATGGCAACATATTCCCCGTAGGCGTCTGATACCAGGATGGTATCCAGCAGGTTCTTAACAAACGATTCGTAGTTATCCCATACCATGGGGCGTTCGTTGAGCTGTTTTTGAAACTGTACGTTGTCCTTAAGCTGAAGCATAAATTTGTTATCGAGCAGGTGTGTATTGGGATACAGATCCTCTTCCGAAGGCAAATACTTGTTTCGCTTCATCTCCACCCTGCTTTCATAAGCCCTGGTTAGTTCCACCATCAACAGCAGCAGATAAAAATAAAGATCGTAAGATTTTTGCAAACCGAACATGAGCTCCTTTTCGGCATTCCGCAAATCTCTATTCGTATTTTGGTACCAGGAATAAACAATCTGGACAATCCGTATACGAATTAAATTTCTGTTTATCATTGTTTAAATGAACTTATTTTGAAACTGCAAAAGTAGTATTTTTTTCGGGATTTCACATAGGTTTAAAATGAAAAGGACACTTTACGTGTCTCAATTCATTTAGCCGAGATAATAATACCTTTAAAAAAAACTCTTCGGCTTTTAATAATATTCTTTTGAAATGAATGAACGTGTATTCAGAACGCGTGTTGGACTTATCTCTCCATTATCAATATACAGAGGAATATCAGTGGGACATCAGTGTGATGACAGTGTGATACAATCGAAGTATAAGTGAATGTATATAGTTGGATAAAAGGAAGCGGTACTCAATTGGAAATTCAGAAAATGTATTGAATGAACAAGCTTGCGTCAGAATCCCGAAGATTTTTTGTAAATTTGTCTGAGTAAATAAATATTTTTAATAAATGAAACGCAGTTTAATCTCCCTGGTATTTGTTTTTTGCTTTATAGGTGGTTTTGCACAGCAGGCCGAGCGCAACATCTCCATCATTCCCGAACCGGTCTCGCTCCTGAAAAAGGGAGGACATTACGTGCTGCCCGATGAGGTGATTATTTCGATCCCTGCGGGAAAAGAGACGGCTTATGTGACCGGTTTATTGAAAGAAAAGCTGTCGCTCGCACCGGGTAAGCGCGTCACGGTGCGTGAGAACGGTCGCAATGCCCATATTGTGTTATTGCTCAATAGCAAGGAGGATGTCACCCTCGGCAATGAGGGCTACAAGCTGGATGTAACGACCCAAAAGATTACAATCAGGGCCAATAAGCCGGCGGGGCTCCTGTATGGCGTACAGACTTTGTTTCAGCTTCTGCCGCCACAGATTGAGAGTGTTCGTAGAGAGCCGAATGTCTCCTGGCAGGTGCCCCTAGTGGAGGTCACCGATTACCCGAGAGTGGGATGGAGAGGATTGATGCTCGACGTGGCCCGCCATTTCTTCACAGTGGATGAAATAAAGCAGTATCTCGATAACATGGCGAAATACAAGTATAACCTATTTCACTGGCATCTGACCGATGATGAAGGATGGCGCATTGAAATTAAAAGCCTGCTCAAACTCACGGAAGTAGGCGCCTGGCGTCCTGAGCAGACCGGATGGTTTGGTAGCTTCTCGCAACCCAACCCCGAAGCTCCCAGGAATTACGGAGGTTACTATACGCAGGAAGACATCAAAGAGGTCGTTCGGTATGCCGTGGAACGCAATATCCGGGTGATGCCCGAGATTGATGTCCCGGGACATAGTTCGGCTGTGCTGGCTGCCTATCCCGAGCTCTCCTGTTTTCCCGAAAGTGGCGATCATTTTGTACGTACTGGTGCACCGTTTCTCGACTGGAATACCGGGGGCCGCCCTGCCGCCATCTACGAAAACACCCTGAACCCCGCCAGTGAAAAGGTGTATGAGTTTATGGACAAAGTTATTACGGAGGTGGCTGAGTTGTTTCCCTTTTCCTATATCCACACCGGCGGTGATGAGGCTCCTTACACCTTCTGGGAAAAGAGCCCCGATGTGAAGCAGTTGATGAAGCGTGAAGGATTGAAAGATATGGCTGCCGTGCAATCTTATTTCGGGAAGAGGGTGGAAAAAATCATTCTTGATAAAGGCAAAAAGATGATGGGATGGGATGAAATTCTTGAAGGAGGTATTACGCCAACCACTGGACTGATGAGCTGGCGCGGCGTACAGCATGGAATTGAAGCGTCCAAATCGGGGCACTATGTGGTGATGAGCCCCACCAATTATGTCTACATAGACTTCATGCAGGGCGACATTTCCACCGAACCCCGTGTATACAGCAGCCTGAGGCTAAGCCAGACCTACCGGTTTGATCCGGTACCAGAGGGGGCAAACGCCAAATATATCCTGGGCGGGCAGGCCAACTTGTGGACAGAACAGATTTACAATATGCGACAGGCGGAATACATGACCTGGCCGCGTGGCTTTGCTGTAGCAGAATCGTTATGGTCACCCGCGGTGAAGAAAGATTGGGACTGGTTTGTCACAAAGGCCGAAGATCATTTTGTACGGTTCAACTACGCCCAAACCAAATATTCACCGGCCATGTACGATCCCATTCTTTCCGTAGAGAAAAAGGGTGATGCATATTATGTAACCCTTACACCGGAAATTAAAGGACTGGATATATATACCAGCTTCGATGCATCCACACCCGATAACTTCTATCCGAAATATTCTGAATCACTCCTGATTCCCAAAGATGCCTATGTCATGCGGATCATCACCTATCGTGGTGAAAAGCCCATTGGGCGGCTGATGAGCATTCCGGTGGAAGATCTGAAAAAAAGAGTGAGGTAAAAAAATGACGTGAATAATTGTGCAATAAAAAGAAAATCACTATCTTTGCGCCGCTTTTTTGAGAGCTCCCGTGTGATGGGAAATAAAGAAAGCACTTTATTTTGAGTAACACAAACAACGATTAAAAAATGAAGACATTTGCATTAAAAGGCGAGATCAGAGATGATTTCGGAAAGAAAGCAGCAAGGGCTTATCGCAGCGAGAGCCTGATCCCTTGCGTAGTTTACGGCGGTCACAACGGAGAGAACGTGAATTTTGTCGTCAAGAACAGCGATGTACGCAATCTGATATACACTCCTGAAGTATTTCTGGTGGATCTTGATCTCGGAAAGACAAAATTACAGGCAATTGTAAAGGATGTGCAGTTTCATCCTGTAAAAGATACCATTCTGCATATTGATTTCCTGCATGTATTTGAAAAAGTACCTGTGGTGATTGAGGTTCCTGTACGTTTGGAAGGCCTAGCCGAGGGTGTGAAAGCCGGAGGTAAGCTGTCACTCGATATGCGTAAGCTGAAAGTAAAAGCATTGCCCGCCAAACTGCCGGAAGAACTGGTTGTGAACGTAGAAAATCTGGAGTTGGGTAAGTCAATTCAAGTAGGTCAGCTAAGCTTTGAAGACCTCGAGATATTGAATGCCAAAAACGCAGTGATCTGTCGCGTTCAGTTGACGCGTGCTGCCAAGGGTGCAGCTGCCAAAGCAGAGTAATCAATGAGTTAGTCAATGAAATATCTGATTGCGGGGTTGGGAAATATCGGTCCCGATTATGAACGAACCCGCCACAATATAGGTTTTATGGTGTTGGACGCTTTTGCAAAAGCGTCCAATGCTGTTTTTGAGGACAACCGGTACGGCTTCACAACCGAAATGCGGCTTCGAAATAAATCGCTGATTCTGTTGAAACCTTCCACTTTCATGAATCTGAGCGGAAACGCCATCCGTTACTGGATGCAGAAAGAGAAGATTGAAACAGAAAATCTGCTGGTGGTGGTCGACGATCTGGCGCTGCCATTTGGAACGTTGCGGCTGAAATCGAAAGGGAGTGACGCCGGGCACAATGGGCTGAAGCATATTCAGGGGCTGATCGGACAGAATTATCCCCGGCTCAGGTTCGGTATTGGCAACGAATTTCCACGGGGAGCACAGGTCGATTACGTGCTGGATGAGTTCTCACCGGAGGAGAAACTTCTTTTGCCTAATCGTATTGAAACGGCAATAGACATTATCCGCAGTTTTTGTCTTGCCGGGATCAATAACACGATGAATCAATACAACAACAAGTAAGTTGTGGAATGATGGATGAAGTACGCATTGATAAATGGTTGTGGGCAGTACGTATCTTCAAGACACGCACCGTTGCCGCAGAGGCGTGCAAAAAAGGGCGTGTAATGATCGACGACGTATCGGTGAAACCCTCCAGAAATGTCCGTGCCGGCGATGTCATCCAGGTACGTAAACCACCGGTCACTTTTTCGTTTAAGGTGCTTGCTCTGGCCGATAAGCGTATGGGTGCAAAGATGGTACCGCAATTTATGGAAAATGTAACAGCTCCCGATCAGTATGAATTGCTGGAGTTGAATAAAATAAGTGGCTTTGTCGACAGGCAGCGTGGCACAGGACGCCCTACCAAGAAGGAACGGCGCGATCTGGATCAGTTTGCCGGCTCCATCGATTTGGAAGAATTTGATTGGGATGAGTGATGGTCCTTTAAGGAGCCAGTCACGATAAGATTCACTTGGTTCGGTCGTTTGCACGGTTATTGTGCCCTGAGTTTCTTGTCTTCTTTGTGGTAGCAAGGTACCACCGAAACCGTGTTCTTCTGCAGACAGTAGGCTGCATCCCCTTCCGCACCGTTGTTGATCAACCGTTGATAATGTTCGCTTTGCCGCAGATATGCCAGAGGGTCGCTTTTTGCCTGTTGCCACAGGGTCTGCGCAATTCTTACGGCATCTGAACCGAAAGACAGTACATTCTTTTCAGCCAAACGCTCTGCAAAAGCGCCCCCGAAGAGGGTATCCTCCACATTTACCCGGTTGTTCCAACCAGCGCAGAGTACCACAATCCGTTCCGATGACTCCATACATTTATTTACAAGCGCATCGATATTGGAGAAGGTGCCGATAAATAAATGTTTGCTGTCGCGTCCCATCTCTATGGCCATGGTGCCATTGGTGGTGGTAAATACCACCTCTTTTCCGGCTACGATTTCACGGGTGTAGTCAAACGGCGAATTACCGAAATCGGCAAAATCACATTTGCGTGTTTTTCGTTCCGCACCTACCAGAAATTCGTTCAATTTATACTGTTTAGCCTCCTCAATATCCGCCACCGGAATCACTGCAGCCGCTCCGTTTTGAAGTATGGTGCACATTGTGGCAGAGGCCCTGAAGACGTCGACCACGACCACGGTATCGTTCTCTTTCTTGTAAAAGGGATAAAGGGCAGGGGAGGGACAAAGATCAAATATCATCTTTTTTTTTGCAAAGATAGCAATAACAAACATTTGTCAAAAATGGTGTTACTCCTGGCGCATCATTTTGCCCTCTTTTTCATATTCTTTCCTTATTCCTTTCAACAGATCATCTGCCGAAATGGTGGACGATTTTTTCTCCAGTGTTTGCAGGCCGGCGAATTGAATGACGTTCACAATATTTGCGCCTGTCAGATGATATTTGCGGGCAATCTCTTCCAGATCAATCTTTGTTTTCCTTTCGGACGTAGTCGGAAAATAGTTTTTCCAGAGCTGCAGCCGTTCCGTGGCATCGGGATGATCGAATTCAATGATTGAATTAAACCGTCGCGTAAAGGAGGAGTCGAGATTCGATTTCATATTCGACGCGAGGATAATCAGTCCTGCATGCGATTCAACCCTCTGAAGGAGATAGGAAACCTCCTGATTGGCATACTTGTCGTGGGCATCGTTCACGCTTGTCCGTTTGCCGAACAGGGCATCGGCTTCATCGAAGAACAGGATCCATTCTTTGTTTTCTGCCTTGTCGAAGAGCCTGGAAAGATTTTTTTCGGTCTCACCAATATATTTTGAAACCACCATGGAGAGATCAATCCGATACACATCACGGTGGGTATATTTACCCAGCAGGGAGGCTGTCAGCGTCTTGCCGGTGCCCGAGGGACCATGGAAAAGTACCCGGTAGCCCGGCTTGATTTTGCCCTTCATTTTCCAGCCATAAAGTAGCTCGTCGTTGTACCGGAGCCATGTTTCTATTTCCTTTATCTCACTTAGCGTTTTCTCGCGAAGTACCAGATCTTCCCAGTGCATCTCCGTGGTAATGCGTTCTGCCGGAAAATCATTGCTGAGCTTCGGTTTGGATATTTTTCCGGTGGTAAACAGCTGTACATATTCTTCGTCCATAAGAAGTCGCCCGCTCATCCGGGGTTCGTGATGTTCCGGCGGCTCAATGAAAAGCACGTTCTTTTTGGCAAAAAGGTGATCTTCTTCAAAATAGCGGTAAAGCGCGATACGTTTATCCAGATCATTCCCTGCCAGAACAAACAATATGGTTTCGCCTGTTGGCAGTATACCCCGGTGATTTTTGCCTTTCGTACCACCAAACTCCGGAAAATCACCGCCATTTGGCAGAAAGGGGGCAATGACCGATTGGAAAAAACCTGGATCGAGATGGGGTACCAATGCCAGTAGCAGAATAATTATCTCCTCGATATTCAGACTCTGTAGATTGATAAAACGGCCCAGTTCCGAGTGCGTATCCGATGGAGGATATAACGAAAGAGGGGTATCATTCCCTTTGAATATCTTTTCAAGCCGATCTTCAATCACATTTCTCAAAAAATCCAGATAATTCGCATTGTATATCATTAGAAACGGGTTGTTTATTTTGTTGATTCAACTTGGGTCGTATACTGCATTGAATATCTATTTACACGTTTACCTTGTTTGTTGCAAATCCTTCATACATCCTCGCGTGAAGTAATGCCTGTATTGTCCGGTCTTCCGTAGATCTCTATTTGAAAAGGAATGTCAACGTAGGGTAGCTGCATGCTCCGGATCAGAGAACCCGAAAGTGTATTCCCCATGGACCATAGCATTGCACCCTGATCGACCGATGAAATGACTACTCGTTCAATTCTGTAAACAATCTCATGATTTGGATCCGGATGCTGTTGCAGTCTGATAGTCTGACCGATAGGGATCTGCTCTGTTGCAAGTTTGATGACACCTTCCATTCCATGAGAACCATATATTGTCTCAAGTTCGTCCAGGAAAGTGAGTCCGTCAAAATTGATGATAGTTTTGGCATTCATCTCTTGTTGAATTAACTGTTTTTAGAAAAGCACGAACGGAACAGCCTGTGGAAATGCTGGCATGTCAATAGTTTGGTAAATCATAGGTTAATGTCCCAATGAAAAATGTATAATTCTGGTGTTGTCTTCCTGCCAGATGAGCTCCCCACTTTACGGGATTTATGATATCCCAGTTGCTGTAAGCGGCTTCAGCAGTACAATCAATATTTACTCTTAGAGAGGCCAGATATCTGGTGACTGACTCTCTGCTGACAGCAGAGGAGCCTGCACTTAACCCCCCTCCCGATGACCCGCTACTTTCACTGGTATGCGAGTCGCTCAGGCCTACTGTCCCGCTTCTGTTGCTACCCGCCTCTGCACTGACAGGACCTGACTCTACCCCAACCGAACTGCTCGATCCGCCTGTTAACGAGACGCTCGATCCGGATGTGTCGCTCAGACTACTCCCCAGACTGTTAGAGGAAGATCCCCCGGAAGCATTGGTGATGTCTCTTTGTTCAGTGGGTCTGGAGGTCCTGTTTGCACCTGTCTGGTCAAAATTAATCGTGACCGACCAGTCGCAATCTAACCCGGCGTTGTCTCTCCAGGTATGAGTAATGGTTCCCAGTGATCTTCCCCGTAGTTGCTGGGTTATCACTCCCAAAAACATGTTCCTCCAGTTTACACTACTATACTGACGACTGGTAGCACCAGCTGTGGCAATTAAGAGCTGAAGTACTGTTTCAGCCGACGCATTTACATCCAGAATAATCGCACTGGCTGGGATGGGCTCTCTTTGAATCACTCCGAAGCGCTGAATATCATGAACAGACTGATTACTGCTCTTATAAACTGGATTAGGATGTATGTCGTTGGTATGTAATGCTTTATTTCCCATTTCTGTTGCTTCCTGTTCGAGTGTGACATTATCATTGATATGATCTCTTCCCAGTCTTCCTGTAGGAGTCACCCTTCCCTGTTTCTGCTGTATTACATGCCATGCTTCATGTGGCAGGAGTTTTTCCTGTCCAGGGGCGACGTATATATCCGTACCCTGTGTGTATGCAAGGGCGTCGAGTTGCTTGGGACGTGAAGAGTTTCGATGAACTTTCACATCTGAAATACTTATTCCTGATAGATTTTCAATGCCTTTCTTTAACTGATCGGGTATTCCCGTGTTGTTGTGAATCATGTCACTCTTCTCTCGGGGTCGAAAAATAGACTCGTTCTTGAATGAATTTTCTTGTGGAAAGAATGAGCTACTCTCATTCTTAGTGAAAAACGGCTTACTCGTCACATTATTTGTGACACCGGTATTCGGCGTCTTCTGAGATTTTTGTATCGTCTTTGTCATATGATCTGTTTGTTTTCAATTTATCAGTACAAATTACGTATTGTCCTGTACATGCTTTTTTACTTACCACTCCACAAATAATAGCTCTTTTCTCCATGGAATTTTCGCCAACGAAATATTCCAGCTCAGTTTGTCGAGCAGGATGTCCTGGGCTTTCCGTTCCATCAATAATTTAAAATTGCGTTCTTCCCGCATCAGCTTCCCGTTTCGTTGGATAAACAGTTGACGCAGTCCGTCCGGTGAACTGTTCTTTAGTGCAGGCCACAGCCTGATCACTTCGCGTAAAAGTTGCCCGCATTCCTCCTTTATATGCTCAGAAAGCAAACTTTCTCTTTCCACAGGCATTGCGAGCGATACGCCGCAGAGGAATTTCTCAAAAAGGAGGTCGCCTTCAAAAAAATCGTTATTGCCTGTAGCCAGGTAATGCAGTGTCTGAATGGCCAAGTGAAATGCCGATTTTTTTATCCGCTCTTTTTCATCAAGAATTTCAATTGCCCTGAAAAACTGTTTCAAGAATGGATGCAGTAATATGAGTCCCCCGTTTTGTACAGCGATACCTTCTTCACCCGTTTCCGGAAATAGTTCCACTGTATCTTCATTTGTTCCCGAAAGTTTTTCCACATCTTTCTCTTCATTTTTCACCGGAAGTTTATCCAGACCGTCCTTTCCCCGCAGTACGGTAATGTCAGCCTCATATTCTGTGACAGACGCTGATAAAACTGTTTTGATCTTCTCTTTCTCCTGATCTGATAAATGACTACTCTTTTGCACGAGTCCGATCAGTTCACTGAAAAATTGCCTGTACTGGTCATCATTCTGTTTTCTCAATCTATTTTCCAGTGATTCAATCAATTGTTGTGAAGAGAAAAACAACTGATCAGTCTCAATTCCTAAGGAGACATCCAGTATAAACCGGTAAAAAATGTGATGAGTCGCGGGAGAAAATTTGTCAAAGAAGCCATAAAGTGTAGCCACCTCTTTTCCGGCTATCGGATTGAGTTGTTGAAGAAATTTTTTTTGATGTTCATCGCCGATTTGAAAGATAAACCGATCGCGTATACTGGTTTTCGATTTTAATAAACGGATCAACCGGTTCAAAAATTCCGGCTTCCCGAGATGAACCTTCCAGTGCAGTGGCTGTAATAATTCTTCAAACTGTTCTTTGGAGCCATACCATGGTAGATAACCTTTCTCAAGAAAATGGAAAAAGAGCTCCTCTCTGTTTTTCTCAACCGGAATAATCTCCATTTCTGTGTAAACCGTATCGCTGTCCCATCCCCTTTCCTGGGATCCTGTTATGGCCGCTATCTCCCGGGAAAGCTGACTGGTCAGTGCCGCTTCCAGTCTGTGAACCGGATCGTCTCCCGGAAGACTTATGTTTAGATCGAAAGTATAAAAACGTATCACCCTGTCTCCCGAATTCAGTTCATCCAGCATTTCTGCAAGTTTGGGAAATATACGTTGCTCCAGCAGGCCGGCAATGTTGTCCCTGACCGCTGTGGCAGTCGCCATACTTCTAGTGTTCACCTCGACAAACACTTTGTCAATGATATGTGGGCTTACTTTCAAATTACACCAGGTTATTGTCTAAAATAAATTTGACATGTTCTTCCAAAATCCCCTTGCCGGATACTCTTTTTGCCCATTCTTCCAAAAATGGACGGAACGATTCCGGCAGTTTAATATCACGTTCCCGCAAATTTTTGAGGATGGTAACAATCTGTTCCAGCAAGCGCTTCAGCAGTTCACCCGATTTATCGAGTACCTCGTTTTGCTGACAACCAGTTACATTGTAGAATAACCGCAGCTGCAAAACCAAAAGTTGCACCAGATGCTGAAACTCCTCACTGTCGGGATTACCGGAAAGCTCCATGATCCACTTCGATGTCTCTTCCCATACATGGGAGAACATTTCCTCCAGTCTGTCGTTGTGATTTCCGGTCAGGAAATTGTCTGCATCGTCGAGTACTCCCTTTCCAAAGTTGGCTGTTCCACCATATAATTCGCTGGTAGAAACCCAGATCGGTTCCACAAAATTGGAGCCGGGAAGCTGCAGCGTCTGTAAGTTTTTAAGGTCTGCCCACATACCCTCTTTGGCTGTTTCCATGCAGGTGTTTACTGGCGGTTCTTCTTTCTCGAAGAGTTGGATCGGATGTTCTGCAGTGTCAGTGCAGACATCATTCGGCCCTGTCACAGTCAGCTTTACCACAACGATATTATCGTTGGTTCCCGGTAACGCTTTGTATGTGTGGGTCGGACTTTCTTCCGTGGAACTGGTGCCGTCACCGAAATCCCAAAGGAAAGATGCACCTCCGGTATCACCGAACGGTTTGAATACAACCTCCTGCCCAATCTCAACTTTTTCAGGCGCTTCGAAGTCGGCCTGCGGTGCTTTATACACGGTTAGCTGCGCATCGGTTACCTGCTGGTTCACGGTGAAATGAATGGCCTGGCCAAACCTGTCTGCAGGGAATGTTCCGGGATCAATCGTGATCTTTCCTTCTCCAATGGTCATTCCTTCGGTGGCAGGAACGGGCGCGATGACTCCATCGGGCGGTGAAACCTCATAGAGGATGACACCCGGCTCAGCTCCGAGACACCAGCTGTCTTTCTCAAGCCGTAGTCTCGCAGGCGGTTTTTGAATGATGAAGTTCACCGGGGCACAGTCGGAACAACAGAGATACGGTAGGGAAAAGTCGGCTACCACCGTGTGGTCCGGAATGTTGGCAGTTGCCGGTATTCTTTCTAAAAGCCAGGATTGTTCTTCCTTCATCAGCGCCTCGACTCTCAATATCTCTTCGTCCCCCGGATTCTCTTTTTTCAGATATTCGGTAAATTTCTCGATCAGGGAAATACGTTTTTCTGTCTCTTCAAATGAAGATGACTTAATCCCTGCAATGGCAAGATTATCAGCTATGTCATATCTCCCAGAGCTTATCGTACGTATTGGTTTGGACTGAATTTTGTTGGTGTAAACCAGCACAAAGGTACCTCCCGGTTGTACCCCTGCCTTGTGTTCAAGTCCCGGGTGTTTTTCAATAAACTTTGCCAGCTGCAGCCGGAGCAGGATCCTTTTCTTTCGGTTGTCGATCTCTTCGAACAGGATTTCCAGCTTTTTGCCCGAGCAGCAAACCTGGGAAAGCTGATTGATTAACAGGTCCATGAATAATTTCAGGCTCTGACTCAGTTCGATCTGCTGATAGCGGTTTTTCATTTGTTTGACCCGCTTACATAGTTCTTCCAGAGTGAGCTTGTATTTATCGACCTGATTCACTGTGAAATCAAGTATGCTTCCCGGCATTTTCGTCACCAATTCGTTGGACCATGCCAGCAGTTCAATGGACTGATCAATGACAAATGTTTTTATTTCAGGCCGGTCTCTCCAGATTTCGTCGGAAAGCTGTGACTCCACCATGGTTTTGGACCTGGCGATCACATCGTTGACCGAGCCGCCTTTCGTTTCTTCATAGGCCTTTATCAGGATACTTCCCAGTGCATCTTTTTCGGTGGTGAGGTTGTCGGGAATCACACTGTCACGGAATGCATAAACCTTGCTGACGTTACCTGTGGTGCCAGAACCGGCTGCCAGACGTGTAACATTGACTTTTTCACCTGTGGTGGGTGAAGCAACCTTTGCCTGGTGGGTTAGGATGGGGTCCTTTACATTGGCACCCGGGCTCACGAGGCTGAATCCGGAGAAAAACGACGCAACCTGTGCGAGAATGCATTCCTGTTCAGCTGTCCAGGCACTCAACAATACTTTCAGATCCTCAAATTCACATTCATAATCGTCAATGTTCAGATTTTCGGTATTCAGGTTCACCGACAACGTTTTTACGTCGAATGCAAGTCCGTACTTTTCTTTTTGATCGTTGATCTCCTCGAGCGCTGTTTTGTAATCTTTTCCCTGATGACCCTCAATGCGGTAAAAATCGAAGTTGTCGATGTTGTAGCGTAACGGATTCTGGATATGCGGCAATTTGGCCAGCTTTTCGCGGTGATAGCTCAGGTTGGTATCCTGGGCAATTTTTTTGGTTTTGTCATGATTCCAGTACTCCAGCAATGGAAGATCGACAGTATAATAAAACGGAATGGCACGATCACCCAGTGACCCTATTTTTTTGGAAGGAGTAATTTTTATCTCTCCCGGTTTTTCGCCAAAACTGCCAATGATTTCTATCAGTCGCAGTACCAGACTCCGGCATGCTTCGAGCTTGCCGGAATCGCATGTCAGTGTAGGTGATTTGTAGAACCCGTGGCGGAAATGTTTTACCGGGCTGTCTGTTTCATCGAGGCTCCCGAGAAGCAGATGTTTGGGAAAAGCATGAATATCGGGGCAGCACGCTTCTCTTAGTGAGAAGAGGATCGCCTTGATTTCCAGGTAGGTGTCCGTCACATCTTTAAAGAAGTCGTAACGGTACTGGATGTTAAACGGGATGCTGAAACTGCCGGATCCTGCAATTTCATTCAGTTTAGCCAGAAGGGAAGTCAAAGTGTTTGCAGGCAATTTCATTTGCAGGATCGCATCAAAATCTTTCAGGATTTTTGTGATTCCTGCAGAGAGGTTGCTGAAGAATGTCTTGTCGTTTATTGCCTGATGAAAAGCCAGTTTGAGGTTTTCATAAGTGGAAGCGTTGTTCGGATTCAAAATGACACGGGGTACAGCCACTTCCGGGAGGTCGAAATATTGATCGGCCCTTTCATGTTTGGAAAAGAGAGCGTCTTTTTTGACTATGTACGCTGCGTCCTCTTTTGAAACCATTAATATTCTGAGCCGTGCAACCTGCTCGATCCCCTGGTTGTCGCAATCGATACTGGTACACAAATCACCCTCTTTGGCATAGGATTCAAGGTAGAGTACTACCACCTTGTTCTCCAGTCCGGGCAGCTCTGCCAACGGCTTTTCCCCTTCGGTTTGCCCAGGCAGGATCTCCCATAAATCCATCGTGGTTTCTGTTTCGCTACCCTCCACTTTTTTTCTGAAAAAGGGGTAGTTGGCAAAATTATCCCCGAATTTCCGGAAGTGAGTCAATTGAATCTCTTTCAGATCGATGGATTTTTCCGGTGTGCCGGTGATGTTTTTACGGAGCAGGATCAGGTCTCCATCGGTTGTGACGCCCACACCCTGGGTTATCGTCACTGCTTTTTCCGTACTATTGAGTTGCAGCTTAAAACCGCAGACAATGCCTACCCCGTGCAGGAAAACACGCGACAACCGGTGTTGATCTTCAAAATAATCGATGAACTCATTCAGTTGATCTTTCGTCAACACCTGGTTATCGACGAATGTATGGTACTGTGTGGTGATGCCACTTAATTTTTCTGCCATAGCTTATGTATTAAATATTTCCTATGTTGGTACGGCCAAGGATAATCCTGCCTTCCAGTGTTTCATCTTCCTCATCGCAATCGATCAGTTTCCCGGTAGGATAAACTGAATTTAATTCATTCAATATCTTGTTCAGTTCCTTCAATTTTTCTTCATCTTGTTTCTGCTCCAAATTGGTCTTCGCCAGTAGGAATGCTTTGTATGCTTTTTCCAGTCGAAGCATATCGTTCTCTTCATCGGTTGCCTGCCCCTTTTGGTAACCCACCCAGCATATCCGCGCCAGCACATGGGCGGGTAACTCTTTTCGGATGAGTTCCGCAAGAAAATTGCGAAAATCGATGTTTGCAAAGCGGTATGTCCATCCGGGTAAGACCACGGTCACCCTGAAGGAGTAAGGATCAACAGGGTGACACCCGCTGCAGTCGTCGCCGCAGATGGTCATGAACTGATCCTGCGGCACTGTTGCGGCAGTTACGTCGGGACGGAGCAGGATGTGTTCGATCAGGAGCATGCCTTCTTCAGTAAAGATCCCTGTCATCAATACAATTATTTCGAGAATGGCTTCCTTTATTTCGTCCTGTGCTTCATGGTAAGTGTACTGGCGGGCAATCACTCTGTCTGGCCCTTCCGGATCAGCATCCCTGTCGAGCACGTTGAAAGAATATTTGCCCGTAGCTGAAATCTGTATTTCAAAGTTTCCAATGACTGCCTCGTCGGGTATAACATTTTCAAATGCTGTTTCGATCGTTTCGGGAGAAGTCTCCACGATCTTCACCATGGCATGGTATACTTCGTCGCGGGCTTCCTGTGGGGTGTGATAATTTTCGGTGGCCGACAAAACGATGTCTCCCTCGGGATCAAAAATCCGCCAGCGATATACGGTTATACCGTCAACATCGATCAGGTCATAAATCTCAATCATCGAGTCCGACAAATCTCTCCGTGAATAATCTTTGATACCGGCCAGGCGGGTAATCCTTTTTTGCACACCTGCCACATTTTCTGTATCCCATAACATCTCTGCAGGCTGCCGATAATAATTGAATGCACTGCCCCGTTCCCGGCTGGTAATGTCGTAATCTTTTAAAAAGCTTCGTTTCGACTGAAGGATTGCCGTGTCGGCGTAATTGCCATACAATTGTTTCATTAGGAAGGCATAATCGGTGAATTTTTCGGCAAAACGGGCCATCAGATGATCGAGTAGTTTGTTGTTTCTCAGAACATCGTTGTCCAGCTCGCCGAGCAGCTTCCCGGTCAATTGCTCCGGATCGCTGGTGGGATAATCCGACACCAGTTCATCAAAATCCTTGATATCCTGCACTGCCTGGGTGAAGTAGGTCTTCTGCAATCGATGGTCCACAGAGAGCAGATCTTTCACCTTTTCGAGGTGGGCAAAATAGGTAGCCAGCACCTGATCAAAAAACAGCAGGTAAGCTTTCAGCTGTTTTGCCTGTGACTTGCGGGATGTGGGCACCTGTGCCGGCAACCCGTTGCGCCCGATGCCATAGGTGTCGGGAAAATCGTTCTGTATGGTCGTTGTCTCTCTTGTGCCGGCATAAACTCCTTGTGGTACCTCTATTTCCATTCCGATCTTGGCGTTTTCCTGTGCTTCTTTTTCTTCCTTTTTAATTGCGTTGAGGTAAAGTTCCACTCTTTTTTTGTTGATGTTGACCGGCAACACATTTTTAAAATAACTGTAGGCGCTGTCGGTACAACGTACCGGTTTTTTCCCCGGTTCCACGCAGATGAGCCATTCATCTGCGTCGTCGTTGGGATTGTTGCAGTCTATGATTGAAATATCCCGGATAATTTTTACGCCATCGACCGCCATGATCAACTGCATTAGATCCGACAAACGCACTTCAGTACGCAGGGTAGCGGATTCCAGTTCCCCGGGATCAATGAATCCGTTTTCCAGCAGGGGGCCTTCGAATATTTCTCCGGAACCGTATCCTTTCTCCATCATCTGCTTCAGTGAGTAAAACCTGAGCGAAGGAGAGAAATAGTGATCGATGGCATGGATCACGTGTGCATGTACCCGTTCTTCGTCGGCTTCAGGCTCCAGTTCAATGCTGGCGCAGACGGAAACAGGATGAATTCCTACTTCCCGAACAGTGATCAGGTCCTCGCACAGGTTACGATGGGAATGGAACCGGGATCTGATCTCCTTCTTTATCCGTTCTTTTTCGGCTTCCTGCAGCATTTCGGTCGGGAATTTATCTTTATCCGGATCATCGAAATCAACAAGTATGGTATAAAGACCTTTCAGATCGAATTGCTTTTTGTCATCCTGGGGAACCGTTTCGAAATCTTTCGCATTGTACGACAGTTTGCTGTTTTTACAGTTGACCCAGACCGCTTTATGGTATGTTTCTAGCCAGCAGTTTTTCACCCCTTCAATATCGATGAACAGCTTCCGGTAATCGGCTTCACTGACGGGTTTGGTAGTCAAAATATGCGATGCTGTGAAAAATTGCTTATCGATTTTCGGAGCGCTGTTCTCTTCCGGGGTAAGCAGATTCTCGATGGGCATTTCAATGCGCGCCGCGAGATCGGTCAGCGCATAACTCAGCATTTCGAGCAGGGTGATGCCCGGATCGTGCGCATTGTAGTCGGTCCACACATTACGGGCAAGCTGCTCAATGTACTCCATCCCTTTTTTTCGCAGGAAACCATAATCGAGATCGTCGCCGGTGGCTACGTCTTTCTTTATCGTTTGATATTTTTTCAGCTCTGACATGTTTCTTTGGTTTCTGTTTGTACGGTGCAACTTTTGATGTCGGTGTCAATCTGGTGTTGTCTGGCCGAGACAAGGATGGCCTTCGGGCTTTCGGGGGAAACACTTTTTGTACTTGTTTCCCCACCTTTCTGCAGTTTTACTTCTGCCACATAATCGACGTATCCCAGCTTTTCGATCCAATTGATTAGCGTGCTCCGGTGCAGGGTCACTCCAAACCTGATTTCAGCGGTTCGCTCAAAGGCCCAGGGCGACAACAGCCGTGTAATGTCTTCGTTCAGTTGCCTCTTGTAGAAACTCTCGTCATGCCCTTCATGAAATTTCACTTTCAGTGCTACGGTTACTTCTTCATAGTCAGGATTCCGTACTACGGCATTTACATGAAAAGAATTGAGTCGATTGATGTACTGCTGCACCTTATTCAGTAGCGCCCGGCTTACACGCGGCTGGTAAATATCAAACACATTTTTGTTCACAATGTCGGGAATGACGATTAACATTACATCTCCCGGTGACAGGAAGGAGCTTTCGGAGGTATGGTTCAGACATTTCACCTTGTGTATTTCCGGGAATTGCTGCAACACGATGTGTTCGTAATCCCAGAGGGTAATGGCCCTGTTTTTGTGTCTAAGCCGTTCACTTACCCGCCGGTAGTAATGGGCGTCCGTTTCCCGGGGGATACCGCCAAAGGAGCTGAAAGGCTGGGATATTCCTTTTACTGTGGAGATTCGCTGCAGGAGCTTTGAAATGCTCCCTGCTTCCAGCCCCTTTTCGAGGTGAGACAACTCGTTCCCGTTATCGGTAAAATGGGCTTGCACAGCCTGGGCCTGGATGGCAATGGTTTTACAAACCGCATCGTAATTCTTATGGATCCGTGCTTTCACCCATACCAGCCCTGAGGGTAATCGTGTACTGTCACTGCTTGTTCCTTTGGGTAGAGAAAACCGGACAATCCCTGATTTCAGAAAATTATCGGTCTCATTGATGACCATATACACTGAATCCAAAGGCTTCCATTCATTCTGAAATAATACCGACCATTCTGCTTTCTGTTTTCCAGTGAATGTGTCTGCCTCAGGATTCTCACTTCCTTCCAGTACCTGCACCAGCAAGGAAACCTGCTGTTGGGGCAGTACATTTTCCAAACCGATATAAAGTTCCCCACCTTTGCAATAGGTAGGCACCGGATAGATTTTTTTGTCGGCTTCACTTATAAAAGAGAGTTGATTTTTCAGAAACGGATGTTCCTCCGACTGTCCAAACGGATGTTCATGGAACAATCGAAGAGGATTGTTCCTGTAATCCTGTTCGTTTGCTGCCAGGTTGAAAGCCGCTGTGGAAGTATAATTCAGTCGGATGGTCTCCACCAGGGGGGTGTAGGGTTCATTGGGAATCAAAGCCGTTTTCTCTTCACTGGCCAGGGCAAGTGCATAGATCCGCGGAAAAAGTTCATGCAGGAATGATTGGTCGAGCGACAGGCGGGCAGGACCGTTCTTTCCTGTCTCGAAACCTGCATTTGTTACAGTAAAACGGGTGGCAAAACCATCCCCCTCGGGCGTAAAAAGCGTCAACTTGCCGGGCAATGTCATCCATTCCTCCTTGTGTCTGATTTCAATCAGTGCTTTAAAATAACTGTCGTCGGTAACAATTAAATTATCGGGATTCTTGTTTATAATTTTAAAAGCCTTTTCTGCCGTTGTGTCTATCTCAATTTTTTTCTTTTGGATCTCTGCTGCCACCATCTCAGAGAGAAAAATTCCATCAATATAACCCGACGAACTGGCCTGGTACAGATAATCGGTGCGGTAGGCAAAATATAAATCGACAAAGGCATCGTAACTTCCAAGCTTCTCGGGTGTATTTTTCCAGTCGATTTCCACATCAAATGTCTCCCACTCTTTTTTGAAGAGTTCGGGATAGCCGATATAGAAATTGGATCCTTTTACCGGCTTGGTCCCGAACGGGAAAAATGGTTTGGTGCCATTCAGTATGCCGATATCACTTTCCAGCTCAAGGCCTTCTACTCTTCTCACATCCACATCGATGGTGATTGCTTTCACCTCTTTTTCTGTCAGCCGACGGTAAAGCGTATGGCCTCCCTCATTCTCTGTTTTTATCAACACTCGACACACTGGCAGGCCGGCAGTGAAATTTTCGCCGTGTATTGCCCGTTGATAACCTGTCACCGGCTTTTCTTCCTTTGGAATCTGAAAGGCAAGTGTCATCTTTTTTGTTACCACATTCAGTCCTGAAGTATATATGGTTTTTCCATCTTCATCGCTTACCTGTGGCTGAACAGTAAACGGGCCAAGCCATCCTTTCTCACCGCTGCACCAGATCTCCACATTTTCTGTCAGCATGGATACCGGAAACGAGGCAGGTGAACTGATAAACTCAATGGTCAGCATGATATTGCGCTCTCCCTCTTTCATCGCTAATATATCAGATGCCAGTGCAAAACCAATTTTTGCGGCAGGTAGTTCAGGATAGTCCGGTGCGTTATAATGGCCAAAAGGCCACCATTTCAACTCGTCATTGGGGAAATCGCCACCCACACCATCGAAGGAAGCTGCTTTTTCGGATGACTTTATTTTACTGTTAACGTGGTCGTTATATATATTCCTTAACTGGGCCACTTTGATCTGGTTGGCTATGAATTCACCATCCGTTTTATAGATACGTTTTTGTCCTTTGTCATCCTTTCCACCATCAAGTTGGGTCTCATCTTTTATTTGAGCGTCCACACAGTTTTTAGCCAGCTCGAACAGTACATGCACTTTATCGGGTGTGGGCGGTAATTTTTCAATTTGGAGGATATGTTGATAATAAAAGTCCAAATGTTTGCGGGTAAGTTTATTGAACCGGCTTTTGGTGAATCCGAGCAGTCTGATAAATGCTACGTAAAGTGCCAGATGCGGCTTGATGCTACCTCCTTCACCCACACTTTGGAGGAATGATTCAATCTCTTCGTCCTTTTGAAAGAATTCCTGCCAGTCACCCGAGGGTTCGGTATCATCGTGGATACCGAAGTAATTCAGATGTGCAGCAAAACGATATGCAAACTGCATCCATTCTTTCAGGCTGAACTCGTTCAGTTTTACCGAGTCGGGGTTCAAAGCCTCAATAAACCTTTCCTGCTGGTCGGTCCCCTCCCGTGTCAGTACTATTTCCTTACCGCAGTTTGCCATACTTATTCAGGTTATAATTCGTTTCCCTCTTCTTTGTAAAAAGGATACACCATATTCATTCTTGAGTTGGTTGCCCGGATGGTATATTCGATGTGAATGAGTAAAACTCCAAGAAACTCTTCTGTCTGGTCAATTTCTATTTTATTTACATCGATGCGCGGCTCATAATAAAGAATGGCAGTACGGATCAAATCGATCACATACGTCTTTATTGTCAGGTTGAGCGGACTGAAAAGCAACTCGTCGAGGTTGCAGCCGTATCCAGGGACCATCACCCGTTCACCCGGTCTTGTAGATAACAAGATTTGCAGGCTGCTTCGAATGTCTGCTTCGTCTTCGAGCATTTTCACCGCCTTTGACTCTTTGTTGAATTCGGGGGGGAAACTCCATCCCCTGCCGAGAAACGATTGATTTTCCATATCTTCAACCTCCTATTAATACTGTGGGGGCACCGGCTACGATGGTACCGCCGTGTGCTGTCATATCGCCCATGCGTGCAGCCGGCATTCCGCCAATCAATACGGTGGCCGAACCAGCAGCAATGGAATCGGGTGGTCCTATGCAGGCGGCCATGTCGCCCACCCGTGCAGCCGGCATTCCACCGATCAGTACCGTAGGGTCACCGGGCGGCAAAACGGGTCCACCCACGTGGGGCACTGTACCCGTAACCATCGGGCAGGTGTGCATATCGGTGATTCGTGCTGCCGGTTTTCCCATATTCAGTTAATTTGAACCATTGAACCTTTCAATATCGCCACAGCGCTTGTGGAAACCTCAGCACCGGCCGAACCTTCGGCCTTAAACTGTGCATTGGCTTTTGCCGATATGTTCATTCCTTCGAACCGGATGTCTCCGGTTGCTTTTAAAATGATATCTTTGGGACTGTCGAGAGTGATTCCTCCCGAATCGATCACTACCTTGTTGCCGTTCTCATCCTCGAAATGAATGACTCCGGCATCGTCATCGAGGGTGACTTTTTTGCCACCGGGGGTCTCCAGCGTAGCCGATTTCTTTTCGTCATTGAAAATAAATTTAATTTCGCTGCGGGTGACAAAACCTTTTTCGTGGTTCTCATCGGATGCCGTCAGCGGTGCCGGTTTGGCGCTGCTGTTCATCATGCCGAGTACTACTGCGTCATTCGGACTGCCGTTGATAAAACCTACAATCACCTCGTCGCCGATCTCGGGCCTGAAAAAGGAACCCCGGTTTTCACCGGCATCCAGCGTGGCTATCCTGGCCCATATCCCTTGTCCCTGGTTATCCACAACAGGAAATCGTACCAGAATACGGTCTTCGCCGTCAGGATCCGATTCGAGCTGCGTGACAATGCCAATTTGTAGCCCATTTACAGCAGAAGTAAGTCCTGCTGCAGGGAGATCATTGATGCAGACCGTTTCGATAAACCATTTCGGATTGATTCCAAACTGTGCATCTGTCGTCCAGTTTCCTTCAGCGAGCTGATGACGGACAGCAGAGATAAAAACATTGCCGTTGAAACGGTTGCCCACTCCTTCAAGCTTCATCATGGTTCCCGGTTTCACCGCCGGAAGGCCCTGGAATTTTACCCGACCCCGGGTTTTTGCCATCAGGTTAAACAGTGCCTTGGCGTCTGCCCATTGTTGCAATGAGTTACTGTTGGAGCCTCCGTTTTTCAGTTCCAGGTTTTCCAACCCGATGACCTGTGCCAGGTCGTCGGGCGTAAGGTTCCCGTTCAGTGAAACACCCGGATTGTTTGCTTCGGATTCCAGCAATTCCTGTCCGGAAGCATTCCATCCGTAGGTAGTCACCTTTGAAAACTGGTGACGGGCATCCATTTCGGCGTCGAAATCAAGCATTGTGGCACCGTAAGCAACGGTTTCCAACGGTTGTTGTGTGGTATCAGGCTTTTTGACGATAATCTTTCCGTCGTCCACCATGCAGATTTTTCCGTTTGCCTGGGCACGGGCAATGCAAAAATCCCAGTCGGATACATTATACTGTACCAGCTCTTTATGTGTTACGGCGGTGGATTCAATCTCCTTCTCCAGACCATACGTACTGATAATTTCCTCCATCATTTCACTGTCTGAACTATCATAGAAGTATTTGTTTTTCCTGCCTGCAGTGAGTTTGACTGCCTTGTCCCTGCAGGTCACAATCAGAAATGACCTGTTCGACCGGATTTTCAGTTTGTGGCCAACCACGATTCCTTTAAAGAGGGTCTCCTCATCGGAATGATAACCTGCTTTAATTTCGATCTCTTTTCCCGGTACAAACAGATCCTGGTTACTTACGACAAACTCCTGCGAGGACGGATCTCCGTCGTGCAAGAGGATAGTGGCACCGGGGATCCGGTTGATCTCCTTTTCCACATCGATACTGAGCACATGAAATGATCGCGACAATGTTTCACCTGCAACGAGAATCTTAAAAGTGACCAGGTCGGCCGACCGCGATGTATGGATGACACGTTCCGGCATAATCAGGATGTTTTTTCAATGGGCGGAAAATAGATCATCTGGCCCACGCTTAATTTTCGAAAGTTTGTAATCCGGTTCACTCTGGCTACTTCGAGGTAATATTTCGAATCGCCGTAGATACGGAAAGTCATGAGTGGCAGGGTATCGCCCTCTTTTACCTCCCTGACGTGGGTAAGATCGGGAGAACTGTTGTTTTCCTTTGCCACGCGGAGATTGTCTTCCACAAAGCCTTTGAACTTGGCACGCGCAGTAGCTCGCAGTGGTGTCCCATCTGGTTTGAACAGCTTGAAGATAATTTCCATTTCAGACAGGGTTCCCTTGAACAGCAGCGTACCCCAGGAAATGATCAGATAGTTGGGTTTATGTTCCTCCCCGTTATAATCGAAAATTACCTTTTTGAACTTTTCAATATCGTCGATAATCCCGTTGCCTTCGTCGCGGAACGCATTGTCATCGGCTGTTCCCGGCTTGCCGTAATCGACCACAACACCGGTGCGGTCAAAGACAAACTCCAGTTCAAGATTTTCGGGAGGTGCCTTGTTGAAGCGCGGTGCGGCTGCACTCGTTCCCGGAGCCTGATCTTCATTTTGTTCAATTTTGTAGTTGAACTTGTATTGCTCAGGGTTCAGTAACGTCTTAAACTCACCGTCACCCACTTTTTTCGTAAACTGTTCGTCCTTGTACGCTTTAATCCGTAGTTTTATCAGTTCTCCGCTCATATCATCTTTCTTCTTTTTTTGAAAGAATCTCCATGACCTGTTCCACGCAGGCTGCTATAATCTTATCCTTTTCACTTTGCGTTGTCTCCGCTGCGACACCTGCAACGGGAGTACTCTCTTCCACATTAATGCGAATGTGCAGTTCCTTAATCTCTATTGGCATGTTATTTCACATTAAAATAGTGATAGGTCAACTCGATGGTCTCAATGGCTATCTTGCTCTCTTCGGCATTGAAATCGGTCATATTCCATTTCACAGGCCAGGCATGTACCACATTCCAGGTTATCAGAGGCTCGTGATTTTCGTTAAGCAGACTGATGGTCAGGTCGGCAGGGCGGATATCGAAATTCTCCACCGCGTCCCTGCACCATTTTATCAACTCAGAATCAGCAAGCAATCCACGCTTCAGTACCAGGTTCGTGTATTTCGTCCGCACTGGGAGCTTATGCTTGAACCTGTTTTCACCCCCTTCGGCAATCTCCTCTGTGTCCATGTCTACCGTAAGGCCTGACACGGACTGGAATTGAAATTCACCTTTGATGTGTGCAATTTCAACCTTGAAATGAAATCCCAGGGGAGGATAATAGTTGGCCATATTTATTCATTTTGAATGCTGAGCCCTTCATGTACCAGTTCCATCGACTCGATGGCCACTTCGTTTCCGTCGGCCTTCAAATCAGTGGATTGTACTTTGGTGGGCCAGGCATTTTTTACTTTCCAGGTGACTACCGGTTCATGCTCTTCGTTGAGCAGGCTAATCGTAATGTCCCGGCGCTCTATCGTATTCAGCTGCACGGTGTTCCACCAGTTGAAATACTCATTGTCACTTTTAAAGGTTCCCCGTTTGAGCGTGATGTTGCTGTATTTCTGCATACCGGGCATTTTTAACTTGGAATATTCACGGCTTGCGCCGTCACGGTATTCCACCACTTCAGATTCTACATCCAGTCCCGAAACTTCGGTAAAACCTATTTTTGTACCGCCCCATTCTACCTGAAAGTGGAACTTAACCAAAGGATACGTTGTTGCCATAATCTGTATGTTTTTTTTAATCATTTAATTATTTAAGATTCCTGCATTTTATGCGAGAATTTAAGGATGATGAATTCAGCAGGTCGCACGACAGCCATCCCTATTTCTACATGCATGTAGCCGTTCAGAATATCTTGGGCTGTCATCGTCTGTCCCAGTCCGACACGCACATAAAATGCATGTTCCTGTTTGGCGCCTGCAAGGGCGCCTGCCCTCCACTGCAGGACCAGGAAATTTTCGATCATTGCCCGCACTTTCACCCAGGTGTTGGCATCATTGGGTTCAAAAACAAACTGTGCCGTGGCTTTTTTCACTGACTCTTCCACCATATTGAAGAAGCGGCGGACAGGAATGTACCTCCATTCATTGTCGTTCCCGGCAAGGGTGCGGGCACCCCAGATCAGCGTTCCTTTTCCGGTAAAGGAGCGAATGGCATTCACCGACTTCCCGGCTTCCGTATCTATGTTCAGACTTTCCTGGTCTTCATGGGTCACGTGTACTGAGGGACCTTTTACGGCGGTAATGCTCACGTTGGCGGGTGCTTTCCATACTCCGCGGTTTTCGTCAACCATGGCATAAATACCCACCACAGCGCCGCTGGGCGGCAATACCACACCCTGAGCCCTTATGGCATCGTAGATGCTCCTGTAAACAGCGTCTACTTCACGCAGTGTCTCCGTGCGGTTTAGTCTCGACGCAGTCAACTCGTTGTAAAAATCGGCCACCAGTTTTTTCAGTTTACTGTTTAGCGCGGTAAAATAAGGAGCAGCATTGACTGCCGTGGAGGTTGCGGTGAAAATGTCGTTCCTGTCGGTTGTGGGTGCTGCGAAAGTCAGCGGACTGAAATCGGCGTTGAAATCATCGGCAATGAGCGGATTGTCCCAACCGGGCGAAGGAGCATCACTATTTGCCGCCTGACTGAAATAGTTGTAATCGAACAACGTGGTCAGGAGGCCGTGAAAATTGGTATCTGCAGCCACAAATTTGGCATGAATGCCTGCAGCCGAGTTTTTATCGCTGGCATCGTTGTCGGTCAATGTCAGGTTAAAGAAAGCGCTGGCGAAGTCATACATCCCGTTTGCAAAAGTGGCCAGTGTAGCCCGGTTAGTGATTGTACCCGGTGCTGGGGCGATCAGAGTCGATTGTGTGGCGATGTCGGTACTGATGTTGTCAATGCTTCCAATCAGATTGCTGTTAAATAATGCCTTGATGTTTGCCACGGCAGCTCCCTCTTTGGTGTAGGTGCCTCCGACGATGGTCTCATAATCGACGATAAAGGGCAAAGTTGTCCTGATCCAGGGATAGTAGGCGGCACCATATTTCAGGAAGTTCATTCCCACATTGTTTCGGAAATCAGCCACCGGATCTGTCGTGGGGGTAATCTCCTCATTGCCATTCACGATATCAAGTACGGCAAAACGATCCTGTAGCTTGTTGCATTGGGCTAGCATGGCTGCATGCACTTCACCGGCTTCGGCAACGGTCAAGTGTACCGCTTCGGGGACCAGGAGGAGGGTAGGCAGATCCTCCTTCTCGAGTGAAGTCAGGCCATCGAGCAGTTCCTGTTTGTCAATGTCGGAGGCCACGGTATTGTAGCTCCCCACAGAAACTATAAAACAATCGCCGCCGCCATTGGCATAAAACATCCTCACCGAATCATAAATCAGGTTGATTCCATTCACTTTCGCTTTTTTTACCGTATCGTCGGCATTCAGTTCAATTTCAACGGTTGTCGGTTGCGGAGCGCCACCAAAGAAAAACTCATACTCGGGCAACGAACCAATTTTGATTGGTTTGATGATTCCCTCTGTGTGATAATCCACGCCATCCACTACTGCCATGTCGGTATAACCGACAAAGGCCGGAATGGCTGTCTCTACTTGCGCTACAGAGGGCGGAAATTTTGAAATCTCCTCAATGTAGACCCCGGGTGTTTTGTAAGATGTTGCCATAGTTCATTGAATTTTAATGTTACATATAGATTTCAGAAAATATTTTTGTGGTTGAAAGATCCGGTTTAATTAACAAAGCGTTCGGATTGGGTAATTCAGCTTTATTTAATTTCAAAGAAATGAACCCGTATCGGGTAAGCGGATGTGCTTTTTTTGTTACCAGAATTTTAGCGTTTCCGTTCTCCCTGATTACGTCATCAGCCGGTTTTACGGGTTGGGCAGCATTGAAAATATATCGCCAGAAGGTACTGCGGTTCCTGAATGTAAGTTCAAACATTTTCGGCGGAGTGCTGATTTTTCCTTGTGCGTCGGTAATGTGCAGGCTGCTTTTATCGCCTTTCATGAAGATGCAGACGATGCCAAAGCAGTTGTTCCCGGGTTTGATCTCCGATTTTTTTAATTCATTTTCCATTCCCTCCTCCGAGAGAATAAATTTCTCATCCACGGGATGATCCTTGTCTGCTTTATCCAGTAAAGGGAAGCTTTCCGGTTCAGTGGCAGGCTTTCGGTTCGACAAATAAAACAATTTTCCTGCCTCTGAGAGAATAAGATCGGTAAAGTTATAAAAGTAAGGGTCTTTGAGCAGAATAAGGAAAGTGAGAAACAGATGATCGTCCAGCGAAACAAATGGTGTATCGTTTTCTTCGGGCTTGACTTTCGACCAGACTGCAAACCCTTTGTTGCTCATTTTCATAAGCAGACCATGACCATTTAACTTGGCTACGGTATTGTCGGTGGGGACAACATCAAATATCGACCGGAAGTCATATGTTTTCAACTGACGGGACTGTTCCGCTTCACTCATTGAGTCATATTTTACCAACCCCTTGTCAAGAAAGAAGTGATGAAGGACATTTATCCCGAATAGCTGCTTATATTGTATTGAAAAACTCATCATGTTCAATAATAATCGTTCAGAGTACCTCCGATATGTGTAATGAGTTCAGATTCAGCAAGTTTCTTGTCACGCTCAATCTGAATAAGCTGTACTTTATAAATTACAGAAGGCATCTGACGTCCTCCCAAAGTACCCCAAATGTTGTTCAGTTCTTCGAAAGAAGGAGAATAGATTTCGAGAATAAACCGAAAGTCATCCATCACTTCAAAAGCTACATTGTCCCTGTTATAAACTGTATTTGAAGAGGTAAATATCTTTTTCCCCTGAAAGAACTCAATTACTTTTGAGATGCTGATGAGGGATGTATCGTAGTTTTTGAAGTTGGCGGCAATCAGCAGATACAGATTGAGATGAATGGGCGGGTTCCGGTACTCGGTTTTGTTCTCATTGATTTTTATATGTGGGCTGTTTTTTAATGTTGCCTCCTCCTCCAGCCTCAGCAGGGTAATGATCAGTTTTTCACTCAACTTGGACTCATCATCCTTTCCGCTTTCCCAAAGGGCAATATTCTGAAGCTCCGTTGTTCTGCTTAAACCGATATCGGAGAAATATTCGTCGAGTTGCTCTTTTAATATGTGCATTGATTCGTACAGCATAGGCGCATTTTTATTTACGAAGATAAAAATTACATGCAAGAAGTGTTAGGATTATTCTTGCATCTATTTGTTCAGATATTGCATTAACATTTTTCAGATTTGTATTATTTTTGCATGATAGTATCCTATCGCATTGATTAAAAGCGGATAAAAAAATAAAACAATTTGCACGAAATGTTTATCTTTGTGTATGATCAAAATGACTGATTTCCGGATTATCCTTGCCTCAAACTCACCGCGACGGAAAGAGTTGCTTTCAGGCATCGATGTTGAATATGAGGTGCGCACGCTGCCCGATATTGATGAATCCTTTCCCGCATCCCTGCCCCATGAAGAAGTAGCCGAATTTCTGGCCTGTAAAAAGGCGGATGCCTACCTGTCTGCACTGAAAGCAGATGAACTACTGATTACGGCGGACACAATTGTTTTACTGGATGGGATGATTCTTGGCAAGCCAGCCGATAAGGATGAAGCGGCAGACATGTTGCGTAACCTTGCCGGAAAGCGGCACCGGGTCATCACCGGTGTTGGTATGACCACATTTGGCAGGCAACTGCGTTTCTCGGACACCGCTTATGTTACCTTTGGCCCTTTGAGTGACGAAGAAATCTCTTATTATGTTTCCCGCTATAATCCTTTGGATAAGGCCGGTGCATACGGCGTGCAAGAGTGGATAGGCTACGTGGCGGTGGAGAAGATAGAGGGTTCTTACTTCAACGTGATGGGACTGCCCATTCACAAGGTTTACCATGCATTGAAACAGTTTTAAGATCGGAATAAATCATTTATCTTTGCGTTCGGAGAAAGTACACATTAAAATTAACACCCATTTATCATATGCTGACAGTAGAAAAAATTGGAGGAACCTCAATGTCCCAGTTTCAGGACGTCATGAAAAATATCATTGTAGGGGATCGCAAAGGTGACGAACTCTACAACCGCATTTTTGTGGTTTCGGCTTATAACAACGTGACCAACTGGTTGCTGGAACATAAGAAAACGGGTGAACCTGGGATCTACAATAAATTTCTGAACGGGGAGGATTACAGCAGTGCGCTGGACACTTTCTGTCAACGTCTGTTGTTGATTAATGATGGCTTTGCCGATTATGGCCTGGATCTGAAAGAGGCCCGTGACTTCATCCGGTTCCGGATAGATCAGGCCAAAACAGTGCTTTACAGCCTTGGCAAAGTCCTTGCTTCAGGCTATGTGAACCGTACCGACATCCACCTTGCCGCACGGGAGATACTGGCATCCATCGGTGAGGCGCATTCCGGCTGGAACTCTGTCAATATACTGAACAATAACGGCATCAATGCCCGTTTTGTAGATCTGTGCGGATTTAACGACAACGAGCCGCTCACCATCGATGAGCGGATTCATAAGGAATTTGAGGGTATCGACTATAGCAAGGTACTCTGTATTGCTACCGGCTATACCAAGGGTACGGAAGGAATTATGCGTGCCTTCGACCGTGGGTACAGCGAGGTTACTTTTAGCAAGATTGCCGTAGAGGTGAAAGCGGATGAAGCGGTCATTCACAAGGAATATCATCTGTCGAGTGCAGACCCGAAAATCGTGGGGGTGGAGAACAGCGTTCCCGTAGGTCATACCAATTACATCATTGCCGATCAGCTCGCCGACATCGGCATGGAAGCAATCCATCCCAAGGCTGCCAAACCACTGGAGCTGGCAGGCATCAACATTCGCATTAAAAATACATTTGAGCCTGCGCATCCCGGAACGCTGATCTCACGCGATTATATCTCACCCGAAGCGCGTGTGGAGATTGTCTCCGGATCACGGAAAGTGATTGCCATTGAGGTGCATGACCCCATGATGGTGGGTGAGGTGGGTTTCGATGGACGTATCATGAATTATTTTGTGAAGTATGATGTGAGCTACATCCTCAAATCGACCAACGCCAACTCCATCACAATGGTGGTCTGGGATAACGAGAAAAGCCACGAGTTGATCAAGGTACTGAAAGAGGTGTTTTACCAGGTTACTGCCCTGCCCATGGCCATTGTCTGCGTCATGGGTACGAACATTGCTCTTCCCGGTTTTCTCTTTAGGGCATCGCAGGCGCTCTTTGAGAAAAACATCAATATTGCAAGTTTTGCCCAGTCGCTGATGCAGGTGAACATGCAGTTTGTCATTCAGCGCGAGAACTACGAAGAGGCGGTCATTGCGTTGAATGAGAAGCTTTGCCGGTTGAACTGACCGGTACTGCAGAGGAGAGAGGAATAACGGCAGTTGCCCGTTTCAATCCTCCTCTTCCTCATAGGTCTGATAGAGGAAATCATTATAGGGAAAACGGGTGATGTGAATCTCTTTTACCTTGTCATAAAGTAGTTGCTTCAGGGCATCGATGTTTTCCTTCTCTCTGGCCGAAATGAAAATGGTCTCCTTGTTGTTCATGTTGCTCAGCCAAGTCTGTTTGAGTTCTTCGAGTGAAAAATTTTCCCGCGTTCTGGGGGTGAGATCATCCTCATCCTTTACCACGTGCGTGAAAGCATCAATTTTATTGAAGACGAGGATCACCGGCTTCTCGGTGTCATCAATCTCATAAAGGGTTTTTTCCACTACTTCGATCTGTTCCCTGAATGCGGGGTGGGATATGTCCACCACATGCAGGAGTATGTCCGCTTCGCGAACCTCATCCAGGGTCGATTTGAAGGATTCAATCAGGTGTGTGGGAAGCTTTCTGATGAATCCCACCGTGTCGGTCAGCAGGAAGGGCAGGTTTTGAATGGTCATTTTGCGCACCGTGGTGTCGAGGGTGGCAAACAATTTATTTTCCGCAAATACATCGGTTTTGCTGAGGAGATTCATCAGGGTGGATTTACCCACGTTGGTATACCCCACCAGGGCTACGCGCACCAGCTTCCCCCGGTTTTTTCGTTGTACGGTTTTCTGCTTGTCGATATCTTTTAACTCCTGCTTCAGCCTGGAAATCTTGTCGAGTATAATCCGTCGGTCGGTCTCCAGCTGCGTCTCACCCGGCCCACGCATAATGGTACCGCCACCTCCCCGTTGCCGCTCAAGGTGGGTCCACATCCGTGTGAGCCTGGGAAGCAGATATTGGTACTGCGCCAGCTCCACCTGTGCCTTGGCGTGGGCGGTTTGGGCTCGCATGGCGAAAATATCGAGAATCAGACTGGTCCGGTCCATGATCCTGATATTAAGTTCTTTCTCTATGTTGCGGAGTTGTTTTGCCGACAGTTCATCGTCGAAAATGACCACGCCGATTTCGTTTTCCTCCTCTTTTACATATGCCTCAATCTCTTCCAGCTTTCCTTTGCCCACAAAAGTGACCGGGTTGGGCATCTCGAGCCGCTGTACGAAACGTTTTCCGGGCACCAGTCCCGCAGTCTCAGCCAGAAATGCCAGCTCGTCGAGGTACTCATTTACCTTATCTTCGTTCTGGTCGGGGGTTATTAAACCAACCAGAATGGCGGTTTCTTTTCTTATTTCGTAGGTAATAAAGTCTTTCATTTTTCAAAAAAATTTAAATACAAGGCACCGATTTTATGAACCTTAAAGCCAAAATCCGAATCCGGTCATAAAAAACACCTGGGAATAATCTTTGATAAACTGGTATTTCAATTCGAAATTCGCCCGTACACGGTAACTTATGTCGTGTTGATAGCCGAGGCCCAGATTAACTCCCGGGCGATGTTTTTCCCACTCTCCCGTGATCTCTTCGCCTGTTTTTACACCACCATACTTCCAGTTGGAGTAATGGATTCCTGCAATCGGATAAAGTGAAGCCGTCACGGATACAGGGATCACGTATTGTATATCGGTTTCAGCCATCCACATGCCGATACCCTTGCGTTTTGCGAAGTAAGTGAAAGAGGGTACAAACCGCAAATTGTTCGTTTGGTAATAATGCAGATGCAGTCCCACACCCGGACTGTTGATTTCAGCGCCGTATCCGGCATGAATACCCATGCCGATGGTGCCTTCAAACTGTGCGGATACTCTAGAAAGGGACATCACTCCGAAAACTACACACAGGAGAAACATTTTTTTCATAAACGGCCACATTTTTTAAACAAATTCAGATGATCATTCCGCTGCCCAGACAGAGGTGGCTCTCCTTGTCGTATACTACGCCAAACTGGCCGGCAGCGATACCCTGTATGGGTTCATGAGAGTGAATGCGATACATGTCCCCGATTCTGGATATTTTACCCTTCGTAAATTGGGGTGTATGCCGGATCTTGAAAGTGATCTCCTTTTCATCGCTAAATTCACCCCAGGGATCCTTTGTGATGAAATCGAATCCCTGCAGGTCGATGACCTCACCATACTGATGTTTGGTATCATAGCCTCTTGAGACATAGACGATGTTACGGTTTACATCCTTTTTGATCACAAACCAGGGGCCGCCACTCAGGCCGAGTCCTTTGCGCTGACCAATGGTGTGGAACCAGAATCCCTGATGTTTCCCCAGGATATTGCCTGTCTCCAGCTCTACAATTAATCCCTCCTTCTTCCCCAGATATCGTTCAATAAAATCGTTGTAATTTACCTTACCCAGGAAGCATATGCCCTGGCTGTCCTTGCGCAGTGCGGATGGCAGTTTCTCCCGGGCAGCAATGGCGCGTACTTCTGATTTCAACAGGTTGCCGATGGGGAACATCAGTTTGGAGACCTGCAGATAACTGATCTGTCCCAGGAAATAGGTCTGGTCCTTCACCTTGTCTTTCGCTGTAGAAAGCCACGTACTACCTTCCAGAAGGGAGGTAGTAGCATAGTGCCCTGTGGCAATTTTATCGAAATGATGACCCCATTTCTGCTCAAAGACGCCAAATTTAATCAGCTTGTTACACATCATGTCAGGGTTGGGAGTCAATCCACGTTTCACCGAATCAATGGTATATTTTACCACACTGTTCCAATATTCTTCGTGGAGGGAGACCACTTCGAAGCGACAACCGTATTTTTTGGCGATGTAAGTCACAATCTCAATATCTTCCTCCGAAGGACAATCAATGTAACCATCCTTGTCCTCCATGCCTATCTTGATATAGTAAATTACCGGATCATAACCCATCTCTTTTAGCTGATATACCACTACCGAGCTGTCTACTCCTCCGGAAACCAATGCTGCGATCTCCATTTTTCCGTTGATTTTAAGATGCAAAGGTACGAATAAGATTTGAAATGTCTGTGCCATAACTGCAACGGCTAAAATTGATTATTTATGAATGAAATTCAGGGAATCAAAAAAATAATGTTACCTTTACAACTTCGGAGTGGTGTACAAATAAGCCACTACCGGGATTCTGCACGCTATTCCTGCATCCGAAGAGCTGTTGCTTTTTCCCGAAGTTGATTCGGGACCTGAGAGAGAAAAGAAAAAAACGATATAAATGACTTACAGATGGAATTATTCAACCCTATCAACCGACCAAAAAATTATCAAAGATGAATTAGAGAAAGAATTAAATTTACACCCCGTCCTTGTTGAACTACTTGTGAACAAGGGTATTGAGACAGCTGAGGAAGCAACACGGTTTCTCTATCCCAGATTGGAAGATTTGCATGACCCTTTTCTCTTACCCGATATGGATAAAGCCATTAAACGGATTGAGAAGGCGCTGGGCAACAAAGAGCGAATCCTTGTTTACGGGGATTACGATGTGGATGGTACGACAGCTGTAGCATTGGTGTATAAGTTCTTTCGGGGGATTACCAATAATATTGATTATTATATTCCTGACCGGTACGATGAAGGGTATGGCATTTCGTTTCAGGGAATCGATTATGCCGTGAATACGGGCGTAAAGCTCATAGTCTCTCTCGAT
>JAJFTO010000001.1 GCA_021372865.1 Porphyromonadaceae bacterium | reverse complement strand
CCCTTGATTCATTGTTTCTTGCTTTTGGGCAAAGCTAAAAACAAGTTTTCAATTCAAATCGTCACGCTCAAAAAAGATGCCTAACTATGCGATATACAATAATTTCAAAGATCGTTTTTTAATTTAAAGTGCCCACTAATGATTCCAACTATAGGTTCAGGAATTATCTCAGCAGAAATATTTCCTTTTTTGAAATATTCTAGAAATTCTGGCCTTTTAATCCACCATAAGATAAATAAAAAAATACTTGTGCCTATGAGCGTAATTGTCTGATATACTATTTGCTTGTTTATTGCTTCAGACAAGTTGTCATTAATAACAATTCCATTTGTCTAATTACTTACAAAGACTAATGCTATGGCCAAGATTACTATTAATAAAAGCAATAAAATGTCTTTCAATTTAAACATATTGTTCTTCCTGTACGAAGGTTTCACCCAATCGGGCACTGATGAAAACAGAGGGTTTATTGCAGGATTTTGAGCGATAATATTGGTTAGAAATGCCAAAGGAGGCATAGCACATTATTGTACTTCTCGTGGCTCAACCCTTCACACTCGACGGCTTCTCCCATTAGAAAAACCTTCACTTCATGTCCCTGCTTTTTTGCTGTCAATGCAAATCGAAAAGCATTCCATGCTTTCTCAAATTCTTTTGTATCCAGGATGATTCCAATTTTCATAATTTTATCTGTTTTAAATTTTTGAAACAATCAGTCCAAAATGATATAGCATCAGGATAAAAGGCTTTTTTGTTACAGTAAATATTTTGTTGTCAATCCGGTAATCCGGTGGTCTCCGTCAAAATGTCCCTTTGTTCAAGTATGACATTGTCAATAGAATGTCTGCGCAATTTCTTTTTCAAATGATCAATCATCTTGTTGTCAATGTCAAAGGCGTACAGTGTACCCTTTAATAATCTTGCCGCAGGTATCCGGCATCCCGCTGTCACGTACTTTCATACCTCAGCTTGTGGGGTTAGGAGCAACAATGGTTTTCTTGAATAGGCGGACATTTTACGCTACCGTAACTGCAATAAACACAACAATCGCCTTTCTTTGGCTTCAGAATGGTCTTGCACTCTTCACATTCATAAAAAAACTGACAGGTATCTGTCGGCATGACTTCTTCTTTTTTATGACCGCAGTGGGGGCATTTGATTGTTGATTTCAGTATGACTTCCATATTATAACTGTCTTAAATGAATCGGCAAACGAAGTTAATTAAAAACAAATCAGGACTGCCTAAAATGACATAAGAAATTGCAACTTTATATTGATCTTATAATTTGATCCTGCCCCAATCTGAACTTGGGAGTATGGACGGGCTGATTGATATCCTCATTGTCGCGATAACCTATTGCCACAGCAAACAATGTCTTAACCATCATTCTGTAATATATTCGAATTGTGATGAAGGCTTTGCAAATAGTATGCCAGTAAAATTGTGCTGGTTGTCAGTGGATTATATGTGCCGGTAGTGGTTCACGAGATCATCTTATCATCTCTAGTCGATTGATTAAAAAAAATTGTATCTTGCAGTCTCATATCTTTTAATTTGTATTTATGCACCAGAGCCCAAAAAAACGAAAGGAAGACATCGGACTGTCGCCGTATGAACTGAAATTCCGGGGTAGGCACCGTTCTCCGGAGGTGCGAATGACCGTTTTTGATATCGGAGCAGATGATGTGACGGAGACGATGATCCACTCGGCAGAAGAACTTCAGTCGTATAAGGACAAATTCATCTGGCTCAATATCGACGGCCTGCATAACGAGGCATTGATGAGGGAACTGGCGGACAGTCTTCTCATCCCGGCTGAGATATTGTCGGATGTGATGGAGCCGGGAACCCGCCCACAGACGGAAGAATTCGACAATGGCCTCTTCGTGTCTATCAAAATGATGCAATTCGATGAACCGTTGCGCCAGGTGTCGGTAGATAATATGGGTATCGTGCTGATGAACAATATGTTGATTACTTTTCAGGAAGAACGGAACAGCCTGTTTAATCCCGTGAAAGAGCGACTGAAGAAGCATTACAAGAGATTCTTGTCCCAGGGAGCCGATTATCTTGCCTTCGCCCTGCTGGATGTGGTAATTGACAATTACATTTTTATTTTGGGCGAACTTGGCGAAAGAATCGAGACCATGGAAAACAAAATGGTGCTTAACCCCGACAGGGAAACGCTTAAAATAATTAATCTGTTCAAGCATGAACTGAGTGATCTGGGACGTCATATAAAACCTGCCCGGGAGATGATCTCAAGCCTTATGAAGATGGACAGCGACTTTGTCGCTCAGAAAAATTACAAATACTTTAAGGAACTCCATGACAACATAAACCAGGCGGTGGAACTCCTTGATTATTATCATGAGGTTTTGTATGACGAGTTGGATATTTATCACTCTTCAATGAGTACCCGGCTGAACGATATCATGGCACTGCTGACGGTCTTTTCGGTGATATTCATTCCGCTGACCTTTATCGTGGGCGTGTATGGAATGAATTTCGACAATATGCCGGAACTCCGGACGCAATACGGCTATTTTATCGTTTGGGCAGTGATGCTGCTGGTTGCAGTCGGCATGCTCTGGTATTTTAAAAGGAAAAAATGGTTCTGATACACAAAAAATAAGGACTCAAAATCCGGCAGTCGTTCAAACTGCGTTTTTAAGCCCTAATATTATTTTCCCCGAAAGGAGCCGATTTACATTTTTCCTCCGCCCCGCGCGTTGAGGTGATCGATGATGGGACTGATATTAAAGTAAACCCGGTCCACTTCGAAACGGTTTTTGCCGAGCGACAGATAATTCACCTTATTTCCTTTCAGAATTTTGTCTTCTCCCCCGAAGTTATATCCCAGAAAAGGCAGTATGTCATATTCATGCGCCACTTTGATTACATAAAAGGGGGTCTTCTCCGACATGCCGTCACCGGTACCGATAATCGCATCCTGCACGATACGCCGCTTGAGAGCCACCTTCTTGTATTCTTCCGCATTATTGTCCTGTGCGTATACCAGCAACTTTGCATTCAGCGCGCGCAGGTTGAACGGATCTTCCAGCAACAGCGCATCGGCATATTGTAAAATATTCTTGTAGTCCTCCGCCACAAAAGATTGTTTAGACAAAACCTCCGCCAGCTTTTTGTTAAATTCGGAAGTGTCGGTAGGAACATATCCCGGCTGGTAAACATATCCAAAATAGAGATGTCTGCCTTCTTCCGGGGTCATCTGGGTTGTACCCGACTGGTATTTATTCATCAGATTCGGGTAATAATAGGAAGAGGTCTGTTCCTTCACGTTCCTCTCAATCTGCCCAAAATCGGGTGCCTTGAATAAATCCTGTGCGTTTGTCTGAAGGAGGATGCTTGTGCTAAAAACGAGTATAAACAATAGTTTCTGCATAACCTTTTTTTTAATTGTTAGATTTAGTATTCTGCTACGATGTGTATTGTTTAAACACCTGCAAACCGGTTATTGTTTCCCGGAAACCGTTACACTCTTGTCTATTTTTGATATCAATCCCTGCAATACGCTACCGGGACCTAACTCAACAAATTCAACCGCACCATCGACGATCATCTGTTGTACCGACTGGGTCCATTTCACCGGAGAAGTGAGTTGTGCGATGAGATTTTTCCTGATGATGGCCGGATCGGTCTCTCCCAGGGTGGATACATTCTGGTACACGGGACAAACGGGTGCTGAGAACGATGTGGCTTCAATTGCTTCCATCAGCTCCACCCTGGCAGGTTCCATCAGCGGTGAGTGGAACGCACCTCCCACCTTCAGGGGTAGGGCACGCTTTGCGCCGGCTTCCTTCATCAACTCACATGCCTTTTCAATTCCACTGTTTGACCCGGAAATCACAATCTGTCCCGGACAGTTGTAGTTGGCAGGCACCACCACATCATCCACCTGCGCACAGATCTCTTCCACCTTCTCATCGGGCAATCCGAGGATGGCGGCCATGGTCGAGGGGTTGGCCTCACAGGCTTTCTGCATGGCCAGCGCACGTGCATGGACCAGCTTTAATCCGTCTTCAAACGACAATGCACCGGCTGCCACCAGCGCGGAGAATTCACCCAGCGAGTGTCCTGCCGTCATGTCGGGCTTAAACTCATCACCCAGGCTCTTTGCCAAAATCACCGAGTGAAGGAAGATGGCCGGCTGCGTTACTTTGGTCTGCCTAAGCTCCTCGTCGGTACCATCAAACATCAGATCAGTGATTCGAAAACCAAGTATTTCGTTCGCCTGTTCGAAAAGTTCCTTTGCCAAAGGCAGGGTATCATATAAATCTTTTCCCATACCCACAAACTGGGCTCCCTGACCGGGGAATACATACGCTCTCTTCATATATCTATGTTTTGTTTATGTTTCAAATATTTTTACAATACAATTTACTCCTAAACCGCTGTCTTTATCAATTTTCCACCTCCCAAGCTGACTCCTGATTCCTGATTCCTGACTCCTATTTACTCTTCTCCCGTATCTCCACACGGCGAATTTTTCCGCTGATCGTCTTCGGCAATTCATTTACAAATTCAATTACCCGCGGGTATTTGTAGGGTGCAGTCACATTTTTCACATGTTCCTGAATCTCTGCAACCAGTGCATCGCCGGCCTTCGATTTGTACTCTTCCGCCAACACGATGGTGGCTTTGATCACCTGCCCGCGAATCTCGTCGGGAACGCCGGTGATGGCACATTCCACCACTGCCGGATGCGTCATTACAGCGCTTTCCACCTCGAAAGGCCCGACGCGGTATCCTGAACTCTTGATCACGTCGTCGGTGCGTCCCACGAACCAGTAGTAGCCGTCTTCGTCGCGCCAGGCCATGTCGCCCGTATGATACACATGATCGGCATACACCTGTCCGGTAAGCTCTTCATCCCGATAATATCCCATGAACAGCGACAGAGGCCGCTTCTCATTTGTGTAAAAGACAATCTCTCCCTGCTCGCCATCTTCGGCCGAACGTCCGTCCCAGGTGAGAAGATCCATCTTGTAGAGTGGGTTGGGTACACCCATTGAGCCGGGCTTCGGTTCAACCCAGGGGAAGGTAATGATGGTGGGCGCTGTTTCTGTCTGTCCAAAAGCTTCCATCATCTTGATCCCTGTCTGCTCATAGAATGATTCAAATACCGATGGATTTAGTGCTTCCCCGGCAGTGGTACAGTATTCCAGCGACGAGAGATCGTATTTACTCAGATCTTCCCGGATAAGAAACCGGAATATGGTAGGGGGAGCACAGAACGAGGTCACCTTGTAAGTGGAGATCATACGAAGCATGTCGTCGGGGATGAAACGACCTTCAAAATCGTATACGAAAACGCATGCGCCTACGATCCATTGTCCATATAACTTGCCCCATACCGCTTTGGCCCATCCTGTATCGGCTACGGTGAGGTGAATACTGTTTTCATGCAGGTTGTGCCAGTACTTGGCGGTGGTAATATGTCCCAGTGGATAGGTGAAATCATGAACCACCATCTTGGGTTGCCCGGTGGTGCCCGATGTAAAATAGAGGAGCATGATGTCCTCATTCGAATTGACTTTGTCCGGCTTTATAAACGGAGCGGCATTTTCTACCCCCTGATGAAAACTGATCCATCCTTCCGGAGCCGTTTCTCCAACAAAAATACGATATTTCACCGAAGGGGATTTGGACATGGCAAGGTTCACATGACCGATCAGATTTTGGTCATCCGTAGCCACGATGGCTTTGATATCTGCCGCGTTGTTGCGGTATACGATGTCTTTGTCGGTCAGCAGGTGGGTCGCCGGTATCGCTACGGCACCAATCTTGTGCAGTGCCAGGATGGCCTGCCAAAACTCAATGTTTCTTTTGAGGATGAGCATCACCATATCTCCTTTTCCGATGCCCAGCGACTGAAAGAATGAAGCGGTACTGTCGGAGAGTGTCTTCAGCTCTCCAAAGGTTAGGTCGCGGTGAAACCCTTTGTCGTTCGTCCAGCAGAGTGCCTTTTTTTGAGGATCTGTCTCTGCCCATGCATCCGCCACGTCGTAGGCGAAATTAAATTGTTCAGGGACGATAATGTCATAATTGTCAATGAAATCCTGATGGGATGTAAATGTTGTTTTCTTTACAAATTTTTCTAACATGATAACCTGCTTATTCTTATTGGGTCGGTTGATGGAAAAAACTTTTGATTCACGATGAACTGCGTGGATTATGGGTACAAGACCACAGCCAGAAATTTTACCGGACTGTCGTTGAGCGCTTTCATGCCGTGCGGAAGAGAGGAATCGAAATAGATGCTGTCTCCCGTGTTCAGAATCAGACTTTTTCCGTTGATATTCAGCACCATGCTGCCTTCGAGAATCATGTTGAATTCCTGCCCGGCATGGATGTTTTGATAAAAATCTTCCTCCATGGGCTTGGGCTCGACTGTTACGACAAATACTTCGGCTACGTTGTTGGTAAAACCGGCGGTGAGTGACTGGTATTTATAGGCTGATACTCTCTCCACACTTACTCCTTTGTCTTTGCGGGTTATAAAGTAGGAATTCATTTTCGGTTCTGTACCAAACATCAGTGTAGCCAGGTCCACATTGAACTCCCGTTCAATCCGCTGTAAGAAGGAAACAGAGATATCTTTTTCACCTGTCTCATACTGCAGATAAACATCCTCATCTACTTCCAGCTTTTGTGCCATCTTGTCCGGTGATAAATCGAGTGCGTCCCGTAATCCTTTGATGCGCTCTCCTATTAGTTTTAAATCTGTTGCCATTGTAGTACGTGTTGATTTACTTTTTGAGTTTATAAACCCTTCATTCACGAATATGATGCAAAGATACTTATTTTTTGTTTATATGAACAGAAACAAACTGAGTGCCATCACTGCCATTCCTGCGACCAGTCCGATAATGGAAAGATGATGCTTGCCATATTTCTCGGCACTGGGAAGCAATTCATCCAGCGAGATAAAAATCATAATTCCGGATACGGCCGACAGGATCAATCCATCCAGTGCCGGATTCCAGAATGGCAACAGGAACAAAAAGGCAATCAGCGCACCCACCGGCTCGGCAAGTCCCGACGCAAAGGAAAGCCAGAATGCTTTCTTTTTACTTCCCGTGGAATGATAGATGGGAACGGCAACGGCAATGCCTTCAGGAATATTGTGAATGGCGATGGCCACAGTGATGGGTATGGCTACTTCCAGTGTATTCAGGGCCGACATGAAGGTGGCAATCCCTTCGGGAAAGTTGTGGATGGCAATGGTCACTGCCGTGATGATACCGGTCTGTTTTAGCCGGTAGTTCGATTTCATCTCTTCCACGCCGTGCATCTCGTGTGGATTTCTCGATTCGGGAATCAGAAAGTCGATCAGTGCGATCAGCGCGATTCCTCCGAAGAACCCCAGAATCATGTAAAACATTCCTGCCTTGTCACCGTATATTCCCGACAGCGATGCCAGAGACTTTGGCAGCATCTCCATGAAAGAGACATAGATCATTACGCCGGCAGAAAGACCCAGGGCGAGACTCAGAAAGTTGGTGTTCGTACGTTTAGCCACGAAAGCGATCAGGCTGCCGATACCGGTGGACAAGCCGGCAAACAACGTAAGCAGAAAAGCAACAAGAATGGTTTGGTGGTCCATAAGCGTCAGTGAATGATGTGGTCCATGATTTCCTGGTGGATGGCGCCGTTGGAAGCGACCATCTCTTTTCCGAAAATGTAATTGTTGCCACCATGAAAGTCGCTGCACTTACCTCCTGCGCACTGCAGGATGAAAGCCCCCGCAGCCACGTCCCAGGGCGATAGCCCCGAATGGAAATAGGTGTCGCTGATGCCGGCCGCTACATAACAAATCTCCAATGCAGCCGATCCTTTGATGCGGAAGCTGCATTTCCGGAATTGTGTCATGGCATTCCGGAGGATCTGTTCTCCTTTTTCATCGAGGCTGTAGGGAATGCCGAAGCCAATATAGCCGTTTTCAAGCGTTGCCTGACTGTTCACCTGCAGGAGTACATCGTTTAAAAAAGCTTTTCCTTTTTCCGAGGCAGAGAACATCTGATCCGCCACTGGATCAAACACTACGCCCAGTATCACTTCCCCTTCTTTCATCAGCGCAATGCTCACAGAAAAAGGGGTATCGCCGTGTACGTAGTTCGTCGTACCATCCAGCGGATCAATGATCCAGGTGAAAGCTCGCTGTTCAAATGCGACCGTATGTTCCTCGGTGAGGAATCCGGCCTCGGGAAATGCTTTTTGAAGTGCTGCTACCAGCATCTGCTCGGCTTCCTTGTCGACATACGTGACATAATTGCGTGTACCTTTCAGTTCAATTTCGTTATGACGAAGCAGCGCCTGCTGATTTTTCAGATACATACCTGTAGTGCGGGCAATATGTTTTACTTCGTTACACAGTTTTTCTAAGTCCATATTTGTTTTTTTCAGAGGTCAGCATATTAATAAATTTATTTCCCGGGATACATCGAATCCCACCAGCGGGAATCATTCTTCAGCCATTTGGCAAACCATGCATAGATGGCATTATTCCAGGCAATCCTTTTGTCGTAATCGTAAATGGCATGATTCTCTCCCTCCACCTGGATAAACTCCACCGGCTTATTCAGCAGTTTCAGCGCAGTATACATCTGTATACTCTCTCCGATGGGTACGTTGGTGTCGGCCGTGCCGTGAAGCAACAGTAGGGGAGTTTTGATCTTGTCGGCATGAAACAGGGGGCTTTGTTTCACATAAAGTTCCGGATTGTTCCAGGGAAAGCTGCCCGCACTGGCGCCGGCGCTGTAGGAATAGCCCCAGTAGCCTTCACCCCAGTAGCTGGTGATGTTGCTGATGCCCGCATGCGATACCGAGGCGGCAAATAGATTGGTCTGTGTAATAAGGTACTGGGTCATGAATCCTCCATAGGAGGCGCCGATGTTGCCTATTTTTGTGCCATCCACAAAAGGATGGGCGGCCACGAAGGCCTTGACTCCTTCAATGATCTCATCGGCAGTCCGTTCGCCCCAGGCGTTTACATGTCGTGCCGAAAACTCCTGGCCGTAGCCTGTGGTGCCGCTCGGCTGCAGGGTATATACCACGTAGTCCTGGGCCGCATATACATGCAGCGGATAGGTGCTTTCAAAAGTACGGGAAGTGGGACTGGTGCCGCCGTAATAATAGACAATGAGTGGATATTTTTTCTCCGGACTGAAGTGGGGTGGCAGATAATAACGTCCTTCAATGACATCACCAAAAGAACTGGTGAAGTGCCAGTCCTTCACCTCACCGAGGGTCAGTTCGTGTAGCCGTTCCGCATAAGGGTCGGAAATGAGGGTCGACTTCATTGTTTTCAGATTCAGCAGGTAGCTCCTGTTCGAGTTGGAAACACTGACGCCGGTATAGGTTGCCCACAGGGCATTTTCTGCAATATTGAATGAGCGGATGACTTCCTCTTTAAGCGGAAGCTTTTCAAACTTCTTTGTGCGGGGGTGATAGCGATACATATTGGCATGGTCGCCTTCCTCCACACGGTAATAGATGGTGTTGTCGAGCCTGTTCCATTCCTGGGCACTGATGGAAGGATTGAAAAATTTGGTGACCGGCTCAACCTTTCTCGTGTCGATATCCATCAGAAACGATTGGGTGTCGTAGCTGTTGGCAATCTGTCCGTTGCCGATATTCAGGCCGATACCGTTGAAAGCCTCGGGCGCGCCATGAATGAGCAGCTGCTTCCCATCGGGAGAAAACTGGGCAGAGTATGTAAAGGTCCGGCCTTTCCACAGTGTATCCACCGCCATGGTCTCCAGGTTAAGCCTGTAGAGCGAACTCCTTTGAAAAGGCCGTTCTGCCAGATCTTCTTCCGAGGTGGAAAAAAGAAGATATCGCATATCGTCGGTCACATCGTTGAGTGAAGCCGTCTGTCTGCCAAAGGTAAGCTGTTGGGTGAGGCCGGTGTCAAAGAAGTAACGATACAGGAAGTAGCGGTCGCGGTAGTCCGACTGGCGGTCGTCGATGCCGATCAGCCGTTTCAGGCCTCCCGGATTGCTGATAATGAGTGTCTCCTTTGCAGAGAAGAAAAGTGATTTTTCGTCGGGTGCAATATGGAAGGTCTCTTTTGGAAGTCCTCTGGCGATAACCTTGCTTTCCGTGGTCAGCGGATCAAGTGTCACAATGGACCGTCCTTCTTCGCTGTCGGTCACATAATAAAGCAGATCCTGTTTTGGCATCCAGTTTAACTGGGACCTGTCGGCCGGTTCGGAAAGGATGGTACGCTCCTGTTTTACATCATAAACTTCGGTATAATTGCGGTTTTCTCCTCCCGGAAGGGTCTCACGGAGCGACAGCAATACAAATCGCCCCCCGGGAGAGATGATGGCATTGTTCACCCGTGTGCCTTCCAGGATGTCCTTGATCTGTATCCGTCGCCCTTGATTGTTGCCAAATGTGTAGACCAGCAACGAATCTGCATCGTCGGGTTTTAGGGTGATTTTTACCGCGGGTGTGGTCTTGTTTTCCGCATCGGTGAGCATCTTGATTACTATGCGGGCATTGTTGGTGAAGCCGTTGAGGTGGGTATCTACCTGACCCGATTGATGCAGGCTGTCGTTGACCTGGTTTTTTGTGGCCCGCTTCACATCGTCGACCCACAACTCAAGCGGGTTGGGTGATGTTACGGTGATTTTTCCCCTGCCGTAACGGTCTCCCGAAACGTGAAACGATAACAGCTGGAACGCTTTGCCCGTTGCCGGTTTTTCCAGGAAAAAGAAGCCGGCCGTATCGGGTGTTATTTTTTTTGTGAATCGTTCCTGACGAGGGAAGGAAAGCCTGGAGGAGAGCAACGTCTCATCGGAATAGGGCGTGTTGTTCAGGTTTACACTGTCGAGCATGACCGGTTTATGTACCGGAACCGGTCCGAACAGGGCAATTGTGTCCGGAGAGAAGGGTTCTCCTGCCTGAAGGCTGAGTGCCCCGAAGAGTCCTGCGATAAGATACCCCAAACATTGTTTTCTTATTTTCATTCTTCTCTATACTTTGATCGTATATGCAGTTTTACTTTTCATGGGATTGTTCAGCACTGCCTGCCCATACGAAATACCTGCTAAAAAGGGGTTGCCATTCGGGTTCCTGATCAAAAACACCGAAAACTGCTGAACCTGAACCGCTCATTGCCGCATACACGGCTCCCAGGTCATACATCTGTTGTTTGATGACACAAATTTCGGGATATTTTTTGAAAACAGGAACTTCAAAATCATTTTTCATCCACTCTTTCCATTCTGAAACCGGCTTCTGCACGATTTCCTTCAGTGAAACCTCCGGCTGTCGGGGAGTAATCATCGCATAGGCCTCTTTTGTGGAAACCGCGATATCCGGCTTTACCAGCAATATAAAATATCCGGAAAGATCCACTGTCACCGGCTCCAGCACGTCGCCCGTGCCGGTAGCAAAGGAGGATCTGTTTTTGATAAAAAAGGAACAATCGGCACCCAGCTGTGTTGCCAGACGCAAAAGATCATTGTGGGTGTATCCCAATGCAAAGGTATCATTCAACAACCGCAGCATGAAAGCGGCATCCGACGATCCTCCTCCCAGTCCTGCTCCGGTGGGAATCTTTTTGAGTAGATGTATGTCAACCGGTGGAATTTGCTTCGCTGCTGAAATCAGGCGAAGTGCCCTGATCACCAGGTTCTCCTCCGCAGTTCCCTCCACAGGGATACCTGTCTGGAAAAGACGATATTCATTCGAAGAAGCTCCGGGAACAATCTCCAGTGCATCCTTCAACCCAACTGGGTAGAAAATGGTCTCCAGGTTATGGTAGCCATCCGGCCGGCGGGAGACCACGTGCAGTCCTAAGTTTATTTTCGCATTGGGAAAACAGATCATCTGTTGTCAATCTTTTTTGCAAAGATATAGAATATTATTTAAGTATCTTCCCTGCGTCCTCTTCTGCTTCTTACAACTCAAATGCGGCCCTTACGCCCAGTTCTTTAAACTGATCTCTATGAAAGGAACAGAAGAATCCCGCATTGAAAAACCGGTTGCCAATGCCATAACCCAGTTCAGTGTACGATATGATCTGAGGGGTGTAAAGCTGACTGAAGTAAATGCGTTCCTTGTCGGCAAAGTCCGATACGAAATTAATATTTTTGAGAATCAGAAAAGGGGTTTCAAACATGATGTGCCCCTGGATGTATGAGTCTGACGCGTTGTACAACTCCCTGTTCAACAGGTTGAAGTTACCACCCAGACCATCGTCCCAGTTCTTCGAAAAATTGTATTTGGAAAAATAGACGAAGTCGGCAAAATATTCAGTGCGCTGGTTAATAAAACTGCCGGTGCCGAGATGATACTGCAACGAATGCCGAAGCCCGAAGGGAATATGATGGCTGATATCGAACTCAATCCTGTTATATTGTGAAGTACTGCCCAGTACACCCAGGAAACTTCGCGAGAGTTCCAGTTTGAAGGTCGGAAATGAAGACCTTTCATATATTTTTTGCCGCCCCTCGTAGCGATAATACTGCATGGGAGTCCAGCTGATCTGGATAAAAGGGGAAAATGATCTTTTTGTGCCGAAAAGGTCTTCAATGGGTTCACTGTCGCCGGGCAATGATCGCAACTTTATGGGGTTATTCTTACTTTTCCGGATGTGATAATCCACTCCTGTCTGCAGTAGCAATCCATTCGCAGCTTCCAAGGTGTTGAACAACCTGAAGTAATAATCCTTGTAGTAGTTCAGCGAGATATCTTCAAAAGTGAGTCCCTTGTTTTTCAGGCTGTCCTGAATCTGGTCGACAAACAATGAGCTGTAGGTGGGGTTGCCACTTCCAACAGAAAATGTAACGCTGCCCAGATGATAAGGTTCATAATTAAAGGTGGTGGTGAGATCGGTGAAAAAGTCTCTCTGACGGGACATATATCCTGCATGGGCATTGATATCTACCGTACGGTTGCGTTTCAGATCAATGATAAACGACAATTTCTGCCGGTAGGTGATGCCATCGCGTGAGCTGTATCCCAGCATGAACGGGTTAAACAATCCGGAATATCCAATTCGCGTAGACCGGTATTTGTAACTGGAGTTCATTACCACCCGCTGGGCGACCTGCTGCGCCCGTTGTATGCCGGAGAGGGTATCGTTTGCCGGATGCTTTGCCCGTTCTTTTTGCTGTGCAACATGCCGGTTAATCACATCTCTTTCCCTTGCCTGCAACGGGATGGGTCTCGCGTCTTCCCAGAATAGCGAGTCTCTGTGAACCGGCACGGAGTCAAGGCGCATCTTGTATGAGTCGCTGATGTTGAGTGAGCGGGGTGTTTCTTTGACTTCACGCAGTCGAATGTCACTGTACCGGACATTTGCCAGATGTCGGGCTGCCAGCGTATTGCCCAGATATGAGACTGTCTGGTAAATGGTAAACTGCTCCGGTAGGTAATTGGTGATCCATTCATCTCCCATGGTCATTTCAAATGAAAAATTTGAGAAGATATCGGGACCCTCACCCCGGAAAAAAATAATCCGCCATGTGCCGTGCTCTACAATAAATGAACCTTTCAGCAGCTTTGTATTTTCGTATATCGGCGTATAATGGATGTTATAGTAGGTTTTATTATTTTCGGTAAATGTCTGATAGAGTGTGTAACGATAATATTTTGCTGTACTGAACCGTACCGGCATGAAAAAGCTCTCGTCGTTGGTCGTTTCCCCGTAAATGTTGATATTTAACAGTTCAAATGGTATCATCTCGATATCTTTCTTCGCTGTGAGCGTTCCCGATACATAGCGGATGTCCTGTATAAAGGTTTTGGGATATTCGTAGTAGAGGTCACTGATTGTTTCAATCACTGCCTCGTCATTTTTTGGATCGTGTAACACAAAACGAGGAATCAGGTGGGTATATTTGTACAGGACATTTTTTTTGATGGTTTCCACATAACTACGTGTGTATACTTCGGCCTTGAAATGTTGTAAAAGGTCGTTGTATTTTTCAGCAGCATTCATTGCTCTGTTAATAATCGTGTCTACAGGTAATTCCTGTGTTGACGCGAAACATTGGTAAGAGACAATAAAGAGAAAGAAAATATGTAAGATGACTCCTTTTTTCATTCTGAATTACAAACTTACATTTTTTTTAAACGTAGCAATTAATTTTTATATTACTTTTTCATTTCTCTTCGGGGAATAATATCTACATTTGTGTTTTAGAACATAGTTCTATAGCACTATGCCCGGAAGGAAGAAAGAATTGATTGATTTATCATCGTCTTTGCCAGATATCTGGAGGATGTTGACCGAGGTTGAGCGGGATCAGTTGCGGAGTAATGCACGTATCGTTCATTTCAAAAAAAATGAACTGATTTATCTGGAAGACGAGACTCCGCAGGATCTGATGTGCCTCTTCAAGGGGAAGGTGAAAATTTATAGAAGCGGGGTAGGGGGACGGAGCCAGATCATACGGATCATTCGACCGGTACAGTATTTCGGATACAGAGCCTATTTCGCACGGGAACCTTATGTAACGGCGGCTTCGGCCTTTGAATCCTGTACGGTTTGTCTGATTCCCATGACATTGATCGAACAATTCCTTCGCAATAATGGCGATATGGCACTGTTTTTCATTCAAATGCTGTCGGTAGACCTGGGTATTGCCGATCAGCGGATTGTCAATCTCACCCAAAAACATGTGCGCGGCAGACTGGCAGAATCGCTGATCTTTCTCAAAGAGAGTTACGGAATGGAAGAGGATGGCGCAACCATTAACATTTATCTCGCACGTGAGGATCTGGCGAATTTGTCGAACATGACCACCTCCAATGCCATCCGAACTTTGTCAAACTTCGTAAACGAACGGGTTATTGCCATCGACGGGAGAAAAATAAAGATCATTGATGAGGAGCGCCTACGGAAGATCAGCCGCATTGGATAATCGGTTTTTATCTAAATTTGTGATTTTATTTTTCTCTTTTCAGAAACTCATGCATAACTTTGTCGCGTACTTTTCATACGTTTAGAATGATTCGAAAAATATCCCGTAATATACTTACTTCTTACTACAGACCGGTTGAGAAATTTGTGAAAAATCCGCTGGGCACACAACAAAAAACATTGAACTACTTGCTGGAACATGGACGCAATACAATGTACGGGACTGAATATCATTTCGATAAGATTGCCGGAGAAACCGAATTCTGCCGGGATGTTCCCGTAACGTCATATGAAGATTTGCGCCCCTGGCTCGAAAAGATCATTAAAGAAAAACAGACAAATGTACTTTGGGATACACCCGTGAGGTGGTTTGCCATGTCTTCGGGTACTACGGAAGACAAAAGCAAGTATATCCCCGTAACCAGAGAGTCGCTATTCAACGGAAGCTACAGGGCCGGTTACCACATGCTGGGGATGTATGCCATACATTATCCCGACAGCGCTTTTATCTTCGGAAAAACGCTTGTGTTGGGCGGAAGCCAGCAGGTCAACCAAATAGGCAACGGTATCTATACCGGTGATATCTCTGCTATCATGATGAAAAACCTGCCGGCGCCAGCCCGCCGCAGGAGAACTCCCGAAAGCATCGCATTACTCCCCGATTGGGAAGAGAAATTACAAAAATTGACGGATTATGCCATTGGCACCGATATTCGGGCAATGGTGGGAGTACCTTCCTGGATGTTGGTACTGTTGAAAAAAATTGTGGAAGTGACCGGCAGGCCTGTTACCGATATATGGCCTCAACTCGAAGTCTTTTTTCATGGAGGTGTAAGTTTCCTGCCCTTTCAGGAGCAATACAAAAAAATCATTTCCTCCGAAAGGATGCGTTACTGGGAGACCTACAACGCTTCAGAAGGTTTTTTTGGTGTGCAATTCACGCCGGAATCAAAAGATATGCTCCTGATGCTTGACAATGAGGTGTATTATGAATTTATTCCTGCCGGTGAATGGGATAAACCTCACCCCGATGTTATTCCGCTTCGTGATGTGGAAGCCGGTAAACAGTATGCCATTGTGATCAGTACGAGTGGTGGCTTGTGGCGATATAAAATCGGGGATACCATTGAGTTCACCAGCACCGACCCGTACCTTTTTAAACTGACCGGACGTACCCGGCAGTTCATCAACGCTTTTGGAGAGGAACTGATCGTGGATAATGCGGACAGAGCCATCAATGAAGCTTGTAGCCAGACCCGTGCGAAAATCACAGAATATACTGTGGCACCGATTTATTTTGACGACAATAACAATGGTGCGCATGAATGGTTGATTGAATTTGAGACCACGCCTACGGATATAGCACAATTCACAAGCGTGCTTGACAAGAGTCTCAAAGAACTGAATTCAGACTATGAAGCAAAACGCTCTTATAACCTCTCACTGGGCATGCCTGTGATAAGAATAATTGAAAAGGGCGTATTTTACGACTGGATGAAATTAAGAGAGAAAGCGGGTGGACAGAATAAGGTGCCAAAACTGTCGAACGACCGGAGATTTGTAGATAGTATTATGCAATACATCGCTTCAAAATCCTAAAATTGAATAAAAAGATTGATCCTTTATCTCAAAATGAGAAAGATTCTGTAACTTTGCGCACTAAAAACCGACTTGTAACGAAATGAGAATAAAACCTGTCATTTTTTTGCTGCTTGCAGCGGTGTTGGTTTCCTGTAGCGAGTACAACAAAATATTAAAAAGTACCGACAGGGACCTGAAATACACTTATGCGAAAAAATATTTTGAAGAGGGAAAGTACAATCGGTCCATCACACTCCTTGAAGAACTGGTTACTTTCATGAAGGGAACTGCTCAGGCCGAGGAATCGTTGTACTTACTGGCCCAGAGCCATTACAATTCAAAAGATTATTATTCTGCAACTGAGGTGTTCACCACCTATTACAATACCTATCCCAAGGGTGTATATGCCGAGCCGGCATTGTTTTACTCTGCTTATGGTTTGTACCTGGATTCTCCTGATGCACGACTGGAACAAAGCAAAACCTATAAGGCCATTGCGGAGTTTCAAAAGTATATTGAACGATATCCACAGACAGAAAGAGGGGAGCAGGCCAAAAATTATATGTTCGAATTACAGGAAAAACTGGCTCACAAGGAACTGCTCTCTGCTCAACTTTATCTGAATCTGGGTAATTACATGGGCAATAATTACGAATCGGCAGTGATCACAGCACGTGAGGCTATTAAAAGCTATCCCTATTCCAAGTATCTCGAAGATTACCAGATTACCATTCTCAGAGCCCGTTATGAGTACGCACAACGCAGTACTTTGCTCACACAGCCGGAACGCTATCGTATGGTGGTGGATGAATATTTCAATTACACCAACAGCTTTCCGGAAGGGAAGTACAAGGCTGAAGCAAATGAATATTATAAGGAGGCACAGAAAAAGATTGATGTGCTTCCCACCACCTGAATAACTGAAAATAATTGATATATAGTACAAATGGATTATAGAAAAATTGCCGTCAGCTCCAACACGGAAACGCAGAATGTAATGAAATTGTCCGAACCCGTGGGAAATGTATATGAAATGGTTCGGATAATTAGCAAGCGTGCCAACCAGATCTCAGTAGAAATGAAGCAGGATCTTGACACCAAACTGCAGGAGTTTGCCTCATACAGTGATAATCTCGAAGAGGTTTTTGAAAATCACGAACAGATTGAGATATCCCGTTTCTATGAGAAACTTCCAAAACCATCCCTTCTTGCTGTTGAAGAGTGGAAATTAGGAGAGATCTATTATCGCAATCCTGCGAAGGAGAAAGAACTTTTTTAAGGTTATGTTGCAACGGATTCAATCACTTTTCCTGCTGCTGGCAGCTGCAGCCATGCTTGTGGCATCGGCCACGCCGCTGGCTTTTTTTATGTACAATGGCGATAAAGTGATATTTGAAGCAATGGGTGTCTACATCAACAAAACCCTCAACGATTCTACCTGGGGTTTGTTTGTACTGGGCATGGTGAGTTCGATTTTGTCACTGATCACGGTTTTCCTTTATAAACAAAGAATGCTGCAGATCCGACTCTCTGTATTCAATATCTTGCTGATGATCGGTTTTTATCTCTACTTTGGTTTCATCCTTTACAAACTGTTTCCGGTTGAATCACTTGGATTTCAGAAAGTGGGCGTGGGCATTATTATGCCTGTGATTGCGCTTATACTGACGATTCTTGCCATCCGGAACATAGGTGCCGATGAGGCGCTGATCAGATCATTGAACCGATTGCGGAAATAGAATATAAAGTATAGTATACAAAAGAGCGGTGCTTTCCGAAAAGAAACACCGCTCTTTATTTTGTGCTAACAATCTGTGAAACAGTTGTCGAGATGGCGGATCAGAAAGACCATTCTTTCGATGTTTTGGCCTTCTCTGTCTCTGCAGGAACGATTGTTTTCGTCTGAACAGGCGCTGTTGTTTGATTCTGTACGCCAGAACCTTTGTAATACTGCATCACGTTGGGCATTATCTTTTCTATGTTGGCAATGCGCTTGCTGTCTGTGGGGTGGGTGCTGAGAAATTCGGGCACCTGTGCACCGCCTGCGCTCTGAGCCATCCTCGTCCAGAAGGGCACGGCAACCTGCGGGTTGTACCCGGCCATTGCCATCACAATTAAACCAATCTCATCGGCTTCATATTCCTGCTTGCGTGCATAAGGCATCATCACGCCATATTGGGCACCCAGGCCAAAAACGGTCTGTCCCAACTGCTGTGCAACCTGGGAATTACCCAGTAAGCCCCCGGCAATGGCCCCGCCATATTGTAACGCCAGCTGCTGACTCATCCTTTCACTGGCATGCTGGGCTATCACATGAGCAATCTCATGACCTGCCACCACAGCCAATGCTTCTTCGGTCTGGGTGACCGGAAGCAATCCGGAATAAATAACTACCTTTCCTCCCGGCATTGCGAATGCATTCACGCTGTTTTCCTTCACCAGATTGAACTCCCATGTGAAATTTTCTAACTCCGATGCATAGCCGTTGTTGGTATAAAAAGTTTCCACTGCTTTTGCAATGCGACTGCCGACGCGATTGACCATCTGGGCATTGGCAGTTCCTTTTTCCAGAGGAGCTGTACGCATAAAATCCTGATACTGTTGTAAGCTCAATGCGATGACCTCCTGGTTGGAAACCAGCTGTAATTGCCTTCTTCCAGTAAAGGGAACACTCCCGCACGAAGTAGCTAATACGGCCGTCAGGAGCAACAACAACGGCATTTTAACCGTTTGGGTTGAATTTTCTCGTTTCATAGTTTTTTTTGATTATAATATCTTTACTACTTTAGAACAGTTTTCTGCAAAAGTAGTTTAATTTCGACATGTTTTTCCAGTTTTAATGGGCACTTCTTTCATCTGTGTAAATTTTGTAGTATTCCTCCACATCATTGCGTGATCATTCTGCCTGCGGCCGCCAGGGAAAAATCTTTTTGAATTAACCCCCAAATTCCCTATCTTTGAACGATTTTTTTATAAAACATAAACTTCCATGACAGGAATCAAGCAACCTTCGGTTTTCAGAGCCGTCTACCTATCATGTGTACAGTAACTGGTGTATGTCAGCAGATCAAATTAACGAAGACGAAATAACGGAAAAAGAGGAAATGGGCGAAGTGGAGGAAACCGATTTGTTGCACAAGTCTGTTGTGAATCCAAAAATACCCGTGAAGCTGAGCGAAGACAGTGCGCTCAATCTTTCCAAAATGTATCAGAACTGGTTTCTGGATTATGCTTCCTACGTAATTCTGGAACGTGCCGTACCCCATATCTCCGACGGATTGAAACCGGTTCAACGTCGCATCCTCCATGCAATGAAGCGAATAGATGACGGACGCTTCAACAAGGTGGCCAACATCATCGGAAATACCATGCAGTATCATCCGCACGGGGATGCTTCCATTGGCGATGCACTGGTACAGCTTGGACAAAAGGATCTGCTGATTGATACACAGGGTAACTGGGGGAACATCCTGACCGGCGACGGGGCAGCGGCTCCCCGCTATATCGAGGCCAGGCTGACTAAATTTGCACTTGAGGTGCTTTTTAATGCCAAAACTACCGAATGGAAAGCTTCATACGACGGTAGAAACAAGGAGCCGGTGACTCTTCCAGCCAAGTTCCCGTTGCTGCTGGCACAGGGAGCGGAAGGGATTGCTGTGGGGCTCTCTTCCAAAATTTTACCCCATAACTTCAACGAATTGTGCGATGCTGCCATCACTTACCTTGAAGGCAAACCGTTCAGACTTTATCCCGACTTTCAGACGGGTGGTTATGTTGATGTCGAAAAATACAACGACGGAGAACGCGGTGGCTCGGTGAAAGTACGTTCCACCATCACAAAACTGGATAATAAAACCCTTGTCATTAAAGATGTTCCTTACGGAAGAACGACGGCCAGTGTGGTAGATTCCATCCTGAAAGCAAATGACAAAGGAAAAATAAAAATTAAAAAAGTAGACGATATCACAGCGCAGAACGTGGAGATCCAGGTGCAGCTTGCACCAGGTGTGTCGTCCGACAAGACCATTGATGCCCTCTATGCCTTTACCGACTGTGAAATCAGTATCTCTCCCAACTGCTGTGTCATAGACGACAGCAAGCCGCATTTCCTCACCGTGAGCGATGTGCTGCGGGTATCTGTCGACAACACAAAAGAAAGCTTGCGACTGGAACTGGAAATTGAGCGTACCGAAAAGCAGGAAGCTCTCTTGTTTGCTTCACTCGAAAAAATCTTTATTGAAGAGAGAATATACAAGGACAAAGAATTTGAAAATGCCGTTAACATGGATATTGCCCTGGCTCACATCGACAGTCGGCTGGAGCCATTTAAATCCGGCTTTATCAGGGAAATCACCCGCGACGACCTGATCCGGTTGATGGAGATCAAAATGGCGCGTATTCTCAAATTCAACTCCGACAAGGCCAACGAACTTATTGCAAGGTTATTGGAGGAAATTGACGAAATCACTCGCCACCTCAATAACCTTGTGGACTATACCATCTCCTGGTATCTTATGTTGAAAGACCGTTACGGAAAGAATTATCCAAGAAAAACGGAAATACGCAGTTTTGAGAACATTGAAGCGGTAAAGGTTGCCGAAGCCAATGAGAAACTTTACGTGAACAGGGAGGAAGGTTTCATTGGTACCGGTATGAAAAAAGATGAATTTGTTTGCAATTGTTCCGATATCGACGACATCATTGTCTTCTTTAAAGATGGAAAGTATAAAGTAGTGAAAGTCAGCGAAAAAATGTTCGTTGGAAAAGGAATACTTTACGCCAGTGTCTTCAAAAAGAACGACAAGCGGACCATTTACAATGTGGTATATCGCGATGGAAAGACAGGTGCACATTACATCAAACGTTTTCCGGTCACCGGAGTTACACGCGACAAAGAATATGACCTGACCAAAGGAAAACCGGGTTCGCGCATTGCTTATTTCAGTGCCAATCCCAATGGCGAAGCCGAAAGCATTAAGGTAATCCTGAAGCCCAAGCCACGCTTGCGCATCCTGCAGTTTGAAAAAGATTTCAGTGAAATAGACATCAAGGGACGCAGTGCCATGGGTAACATTCTTACCAAAGCGGATGTCCATCGCATTCAGTTAAAACACAAGGGACTTTCCACACTGGGTGGACGCAAAGTGTGGTTCGATCCCGATGTACTCCGACTCAACTATGAGGGTGGTGGAAAGTACCTGGGCGAATTTCAGGGTGATGACATGATTCTGGTCACCACGCGGGGAGGAGATTATCGCATTTGCAATTTCGACCTGACCAACCATTTTCCTGCCGACATCCACCAGATAGAAAAATTTGAAGAAAGCAAAATATGGTCCGCGGCATTGTTCGATGCCGATCAGGGATATGCTTATTTGAAACGGTTCACCCTGGAAGCATCCGAGAAACCTTTGAATTTCCTGGGTGATAATCCCAATTCTCGTTTATTATTGCTTACCGATGTGGTTTATCCGCGGGTAAAGGTTATCTTTGGCGGGAATGATGATTTCCGCGAACCGATGGAGATTGATGTGGATGAATTTATCGGTGTGAAAAGCTACAAAGCTAAAGGCAAACGGATATCGAACTTCGAGGTGAAAACAGTGGAGGAGCTTGAACCTGTCCGATTTCCTGAGCCTGAACCGGAGCCACAGGAGACAATGAAAGTGGAAATTGATGAGGAAAATGGGGATAGTACAATCTCAGATGCTGATTTGCGGGACGAAATAACGGGCCAGATGAAATTATTCGATTAACAGAAAAACAATCGCATGAAACAAGCAACAACATTGATAATTCTATGGATCAGTTTTTTCTGCGGTTTGTTTTCACAGGATCGTTCCCCATCGGGACCGGTGAGCACGGTGAATCATTCCACCCTGTTCGGTGTTGGAAAGGTCTATTTGTCAGATAGTTATCTGTCGCCGCTCACTTACAACGGCATCAGCATGACCCTGCTGCACGACCGGTTGAAACGATCGCCACATTTATCGGGCAAGCTGTTGCTGCAGCAGCAGTTTCAGATACAGGTAGGCATCACCGAAAATCCCACTGCATCGGCGAAGGAATATTATGGCGACATCAGCTACGCCCTGACCGGTTTTTACCCACTGGTGCAAATATCCCGTTTTAAACTGCTGGGTGGTGGCGGATGGGATGCATCTCTGGGTGGTATCTACAATGTGCGCAACTCCAACAATCCCGGATCACTGAAAGTATCCACCAACCTCAATCTCTCGGCAATGGCACTTTACAGCTTTCCCTGGGCAACATTTCGCTGGCAACTCTCCTCTCCGTTTGTGGGTATGTTTTTCTCGCCGGAATACGGACATTCCTATTATGAAATATTTACGCTGGGGAACGACAAGGGAACGGTTCACCTGGGCTCATTTCACAATCAGCTCTCCCTGCGAAACTATTTCACGGTAGATGTACCGCTGCAGAAGATCACATTCCGGGCAGGCTATCTGGGAGATTATTACCAGACCCATGTAAATGAACTTACCACAAAAATTGTCACTCATCAGTTTATGCTGGGGTTGGCATTTGAGTCTCTGAATTTCGGAGGTAGAAGTGCAGGTAAGAGGGAGGGGCTCCGTAGCAGCTATTATTGATTTTTTTCTGATTATATGAAGTACAATTTCGACGAAAAAATCGACCGATCCCATACCGACAGTGTAAAACAGGAAAAACTGAAAACGCTGTTCGGCGATCCGGACCTGATACCCCTGTGGGTGGCCGACACCGATTTCAAGTCGCCCCCTGCCGTTATAGAAGCGTTGCAAAAAAGAGTGGAGCATGGCATATTCGGATATACGGTTCCCCCTGAAAACTATTTCAGCTCCATTGTCAGATGGCTAAAAAAGCGTCATAATTGGGAGGTATCGAAGGAACATATCTGCTTTGTCCCCGGTGTGGTAAAGGGAATCGCCTTTGCCTTGGATGTCTTTACTGAGATGGGAGACAACATCATCATACAACCCCCGGTATATCATCCGTTTCGTTTGGTACCCACTGCTTTGGAGCGGAATGTGATCAACAATCCCCTGATCCTGAAGGACGGACAGTATCGGATGGATTTTGACGGACTTCGTGACATCCTCTCCAAACATACATGCAAGATGTTCATCTTATCTAACCCCCACAATCCGGGAGGAAGGGTATGGAGCAGCACCGAGCTGCATGAGCTGGCTGAAATCTGTTACGATCATGGAGTGATGGTCCTCTCAGATGAGATTCATGCCGATATGGCGTTGCCGGGTTTCACCCATGTCCCCTTCGCCACTGTATCAGAAAAAGCCGAAGAGATAAGTCTGACCCTGATGGCGCCCAGCAAGTCGTTCAACATTGCCGGCATCGTCAGTTCGTTCGCGGTCATATCCAACAAAAAAATAAGGGAGCGATACCTGGGTTATCTGGAGCCACGCGAGCTTTCTCAGGGAACCCTCTTTGCGTATACCGCCACGACGGCAGCCTACGAGGAAGGAGAAGAGTGGCTCGACCAGATGAATGAGTACGTGCAGGGCAATGTGGATTTTGTAGATAAATACCTGAAGGAGCAGATTCCACAGATAAAGACCATCCTGCCGGAAGCTTCCTTCCTGCTATGGCTCGATTGTCGCGCATTGCATCTTTCCCAGCCTGAACTGGTGAATCTCTTTGTGAAGAAGGCACACCTGGCACTGAACGATGGTACCATGTTTGGTGAGGGCGGTGAAGGTTTTATGCGGCTCAACGTGGGAACCAGACGATCGGTGCTGGAGAAAGCGCTAAATAATCTAAAAAAAGCCGTGGAGGAATAAACATCGTTCCATAAATATTGTTTCAAAAAGATAGATCAATAATAGTTATAAAACAGAAAAAAAAGGATGAAAATATCAGACAACAAATATGTCGCACTGACGTATGATTTAAATGTGGGTGAGGGCGAAGAACGTGAATTAATGGAACAGGCCACAGCTGAAAAGCCACTGGCATTTATCTATGGCACCAACTCCATGCTGGAAGCATTTGAAAAACAGATCGACGGCCTTGCAGAGGGTGATTCATTTTCGTTTCACCTGACGCCTGAAGAGGCTTACGGAGATTATGACGAAAGCAAGATCATTGAACTCCCGAAGAATATTTTTGAAATTGATGGTAAAGTCGACGAAGAGATGCTTTTTGAAGGAAACACATTGCCAATGATGGATTCATCTGGAAACCGACTGATGGGTTCTGTTGTCTCCATTGGAGAAGAGCAGGTCACCATGGATTTTAATCATCCGCTGGCGGGTGAGACGATGCATTTTGCGGGTAAGGTGATGGAAGTGCGCGAGGCCACGGCTGAAGAGATCGCCGCACTGTTCAGCGGCGGAGGCTGCAGTTGCGGCTCGGGAGGTTGCGATTCCTGTGGTGGAGGCAACGAAGGTGAAGATGCCTGCGGCTGCGGCTCTGCCGGCGGAGGTTGCGGATCGGGGTGTAACTGCTGATTGGAAAAATGAACACTTTTGGAAACCTATACAGGCTGACTTCTTTTGGCGAGTCACATGGGGCAGCGGTAGGTGGCGTGATAGACGGCTGTCCACCGGGCCTGGTGATCGATATGGATTTTATTCAGGCCGAACTGGACAGACGACGCCCGGGACAGTCTCGCATCACCACGCCCAGAAAAGAGTCGGACAAGGTGGAGCTGCTCTCCGGAATATTCGAGGGTACAACGACTGGAGCTCCGATTGGTTTTATCGTGCGAAATGAAAACCAGCAGTCGTCCGACTACGACAATCTCAGGGAGGTATTTCGTCCGTCGCATGCCGATTTTACCTATCAGCAGAAATATGGTATCCGCGACCACCGTGGAGGTGGCCGTTCATCTGCCAGGGAGACCATTGCACGCATCGTAGCCGGTGCGGTAGCCAAGCTCTGGCTTCGTCAGTATCAGATTGATATTACCGCTTATACTTCCCAGGTGGGCGAGATCGCACTGGAGAACGATTACAGGAAATACGACCTGTCACGTACCGAAGAAAATATGGTGCGTTGTCCCGATCCCGAAGTAGCCGAAAAGATGATCGGACTCATCAACGAGGTACGTTATCAGGGCGATACCATCGGCGGGATCATTACCTGCGTCATCAAGGGGACACCCGTGGGTCTCGGTGAGCCGGTCTTTGGAAAGTTACATGCTGCCCTCGGTTCGGCCATGTTGGGTATCAACGCGGTCAAGGGTTTCGAGTACGGCATGGGATTCAATGTCACTGGGCGCGGATCAGAGGTGAACGATTCGTTTTATGATGACCACGGCAAGATAAGTACCCGTACAAACCGTTCCGGCGGTATTCAGGCAGGCATCTCAAACGGACAGGATATTTATTTCAGGGTGGCTTTTAAACCGGTATCCACCATCCTCACCGAGCAACAATCGGTAGATATCCATGGAAAGGATACAACCCTCAAAGCTCGTGGGAGACACGATCCCTGTGTATTACCCCGGGCTGTACCCATTGTGGAAGCAATGGCTGCCATGACCATCATGGATTATTTTCTGCTGGCCAGAACAAACCAGGCATAGTGGCGATGAATAAACCTTTTGTCTTTTACCCCATCTAAGGATAAAAGTAGTAATTAATGTAACTAAAAGGAAGAATTATGAAAAAAGGAATCGCTACAATTTCACTGATACTGTTTTCCGCTGTGATGTTTGCGCAGACGGATTACCTGCAGTTTTCCAGAGATATCAGAAGTTATTCCGATCGTTATGCCGACGATCAGGTGATGGTATTGTATGAAAATCATTATGGCGTACCGCACAATACGCTGGTTCAGTTGTTTGGCGGTTTCGGCTACGACTGGGGAAATGTAGCCTTGGGCCTGGAAATAAGTAACTTTCTTGGTGTTCCTGTAGGTGACCTGCTTGGTATCTATCGTGATCAACCACAGGGTAACGGATGGGGAGTAATTGCCAAACGTTATGGCATAAAACCCGGATCGGCAGAATTTCACCGGATGAAAGCGATGATGAGTCAAAAAAATCGGTACTGGAGAGATATTTACGACGACTACGGACGCAACCGTAACCCGGGTATTGCACGCCGCAATCGGTTGCATATGAACGACCGGTTGATATTACTCGACCCATATTCCGCCAAAGAGATGGAAAAAATTGAAAAACAGATTGAAAAACGGAATAAGGAAATAGCCAAACGAGATCAGAAAATGAGGGATGAATGGGAGAAGGGCAACAAAAAAATTTACAAGCAAAACGAGAAAATATACAAAGAACAGCAGAAAAGAGCAAAAAAAATGAACAGGTGGTAACTGCTTTTATTTGAACAATGAAGTCGATCCCCGTGATAATATGCATGTTTTTGGTTGCCGGAGCGATATCTGCGCAACCAAAAGTGTATTATACCCCCGAAGATCTGCAGATTTTCAATCAATATATCTCCTATATTAAACCCTTTAAAAATCTTTCCAAAACAGAGGTACTGGAGAAGACGGCTACATTCTTTCTTGGAAAGCCTTATGAAGCCCACACACTCGAAACCTCTGCCGGGGAGACACTCGTGGTGAACCTTCGTGCGTTCGATTGCACCACGTTTGTGGAAACGGTGATCGCACTCTCCCGTACTGCATTGTCGGCAATTCCTTCATTTAATACCTTTCTGACCGAATTGCAAAATATCAGATACCGTAATGGCATGATAAAAGGATATACTTCGCGCCTTCACTATACTTCCGACTGGGTGTATGAAAATGAACGAAATGGCACGCTGAAAAATATCTCGATAGCCCTGGGTGGTACAAGAGAAGAGAAAACCATCGGTTTCATGTCTGCCCACAGGGAGTCATACAGCCAGTTGAAGGATGATGATGTAATGTTGCAGGAGATTGTCGAACGGGAGAAAGAAATCAACAGCAGGGGTGGTTTTGCTTTTCTTCCCAAAGCAAATATAGCCATTACCGCACCCCTGATTCCGCACATGGCAATGATTGGTTTTACCACCGACATCCGCGGATTGGATGTTTCTCACACAGGCTTTACTTTTCGTGAAGGGGACAGGCTGACTTTCATTCATGCTTCCAGTGCCCGGCAAAGGGTGGTGATCGACGAAAAAACACTCAGCGATTATTGCATGGGACAGAAATCCTGCACCGGAATTTTGGTATCGCAGATCATGTAATCTTTCGTGATTATCATGTAATCTTTCGTGATTATTACTCAAACAAATCTTTGTCTTCACCGGTCTTTTTCCCATTTCTTGGATTTTTCCGAAACCAGATGTCTGCCTTCTTAAAAACGATGTTGACGAAAATGATCAATACTGTGGCGGCTAACAATTCCCAGTAGTATCCAAATGCGGCAAGGCATCCCAGTGCCGCGCTGCTCCAGATGGTCGCCGCCGTGGTCAGTCCCTGCACATTGGCTCCTCTATGCAGGATTACGCCGGCACCCAGAAAGCCGATACCTGTCACAATCTGTCCCACAACCCGCGTGGGATCGCCAGACCCACCATCGTCCACCACCCGGAGTGAGATGAGTGTGAAAATGCAGGCGCTTACAGCCACCAGGGTGTGCGTACGCAGGCCAGCGCTTTTGTTGCTTGATTCCCGTTCCATTCCCAGTGCACCTCCTGCGGCTGTAGCAGCCAACATGCGTATGATAAATTCGAACAGTCCCATAATTATGATTTATAATTCCTGTTGAAGAATGCTTTCCACATCTTCAACAAACTTATTCATTTTTTGTTTGTCTTCTTCACCCATTGGCTGTTTATTGATTTCCCATGAAGGAACAAGACTGAATTGAATTTTCCCGTTGTTCATTCTTTTTTGCACCCACACCAAGGTATGGCCGCACTTTTCGATGACTACCGGTGACCCAATGTTTTTTTTACTGATCACAATCTCCGCCAACATGCCACCCCCGGTATGCAATCGTTGCTGATTTGAGATGAAGTTTCCCAGGGAGTAGTATACAACATGTTGAATTTCATTCTTTTCCTTCTCCACCACTATGGGTTGTACCACATGCGGGTGATGGCCGATGATGATGCGAACACCCTGGCTCAGTAAAAAATTGGTCAGTCTCTGCTGATCAAAGGAAGGAGTGGTCCGATATTCTTCTCCCCAGTGCATCTGGGCTATGATGATGTCGGGTTTGTATAGGCGTGTGTGACGGATGTCCCGGATGATCCGATTGGTATCAATTACATTCACCTTGTTGGGTTCCTTCACAGGCAATCCGTTGGTATCGTAGGTGTAGTTCAAAAAAGCAATGCGTATTCCATTTTTGATGACCATGAGCGGGTAGTGCAACAAGCGTTCAGCTTCTGTCCGGAAAGTGCCGGTGTGTTTGACGCCGATTGAGTCGAGCAGGTCGATGGTTCGTTCAAGCCCTTTCCGGCGTCGATCGAGCGCGTGATTGTTGGCCTGAAAGAAAATGTCGAATCCCGCATCTTTCAGGCTGAAGGCAAATGCATCGGGGGAACTGAAAAGCGGATAACCGGTATATGGAACCTCACCCAGTGTAGTTTCAAAGTTCAAGCCCGCAATGTCGGCAGCCGAAATGCGTTCTTTCATCAGGCTAAAGCAGGAGTCATAAGCAAAGCTGCCATCCTCATTTCTAGCCCCCTGTACCTGGGGTAAATGTTGCATCGCATCGCCTGCAAAAAGCAGGGTGACACGACTCTCCTGTGATGCCACCTCCAAGTACAGACCAAAGAAAAAAAATATTGTGATCGCCGTTTTCATACGATCTGTTCTCTCAGATTCAACCTACTGAACAATTAACCCATGATTCAATTTATGAGAACTGATCCTTCAGTTTTTTCTTTATCTCTTTTGCCGAAGGCATATTTGCCTTTTTAGGCTGCAGCAGCGAACGATATGAGTCGGGATTACGAAGTAACTCCATCGCTTTGTCGAACACCTTGTCGCTGGAAAGCTGGTGAATAAGTACTCCTTTTTTGTAATAGCGACGTTGTACAATTTCAGATTCAATCATCTTTTTGATCTCTTCCTTGAAGAGTCCCAGGTCACGCTCCAGATTGGGCTGAAGCTTTGCCTCCAGTGCTTTGTATTCTTCGGACGCCACACCCATATAACCTTCAAACTCCATTATGCTCTTCAGCTGTTCCAGTGAACGCTCGCTCAGCTGATCATATTTAAAATCCCTCTTCTTTACAAATTCCCGGAATTTGTCGTAATCGGCATCCGTCAAACGAAATTTTTCAGGTGGTGCTATCTCCTGGTTTTCCTGCATCCAGCCGGTGACAAAATCAAAAATGACGTTGTCTGTCATCAGGTAAAAAGCAATGGTACCGCCAGCTTCCTGGGGAATGGAGATGTCGGGCGTGATGCCGCCACCGTCGCGAACTTCCCTCCCGTTTTTGGTTTTGAATACACTGGTGAGAGAGTCGGGCACACGGGCCACGCTGCCATCGGGATTGCGGTGCGAATAATCGAGCGCCTGGATGCATCTCCCGCTGGGAATGTAATATTTGGAAGTAGTAATTTTAATGTTTCCTCCATAGGGGAGATCGCGGGGCGTTTGTACCAGTCCTTTACCGAAAGAACGGTTGCCTATGATCACCGCGCGATCCAGATCCTGGAGACTGCCTGCCACGATCTCAGAGGCTGAAGCTGAACCGGTGTCGATCAACACGACGATGGGAATGATTTCATCGATGGGCTGATTTTGCGTATGGTATGAGCGGTCCCATTGTTTCACCTTTCCCCTGGTAAAGACAATCTCCTGACCCTTGGGTACAAATAGATTCACTACATCTACCGCTTCGTCGAGAATGCCGCCACCATTACCCCGCAGGTCCATGATCAGTGAGGTTGCTCCCTGTTTTTTTAGTTTGGTGACGGTCTCTTTCACCCGCTCGGCACTCTTGGTGGTGAAGCTTCCATAGTGAAAGTATCCGGTCTTCTTGTCCACCATCCCTGCATAGGTGATCGGGTCCATCTCTATCTTATCACGTTGAATGGAAAGTGTTTGTTGTTTTTTTTCACCAGGCCGTTGAATGGTCAGTTTAAGGAGGGTCCCCGGCGTACCTTTCAGCTTGTCGCTCACCTGTTTGACATTGGCCGTGCGCATATCTTCTCCATCGATTGCCAGAATGGAATCACCCGCTTTTAATCCGGCTTTGTCGGCCGGCAACCCCTCATAGGGTTCGTTGATGATCACACGCCCGTGATTGTAGGAAATGATGGCGCCAATGCCGGCATACTCACCGGTGGTAAGAAATTGCAAATCACCCATGTTTTCTTCTGAGTAATACTCGGTGTAGGGATCGAGCCGGCTAAGCATGTTGCCAATGGTACCCTGCACCAGGTTGTTTACCTCTATGCTGTCCACATAAAACATATCCAGCTCCCTCAGGACGGAATTGAATATGTCGATGTTTTTATTGATGTCATAATAGCGCTGATTCTTATCCGTGGCAGGGTCTTGTGCAACAGCCTGCATTACAGCAATTGTTGTAAGTATAAAAAGAAAACCTTTTCTCATAATTTATTCCCGAATTCCTCTATTTTTCATTATAAGCAGCTGGCGCAGCTTATGTATCATTTTCAGACAAAGGAACAAATTTTTTGTGATATTGGATCGATCTTTTAGTTATATGTTTATAAATCCCTGCTATCTTTGCAATCGCTTACCGCTTAATTGTACGCGAATGAAATTACTGCTCCGATATACTTTTCTGCCGCTGATCACAGGATTCATCATTTTTTTTGCCACATGTCTTGTCTCGCCTTCGCAGGTACCCGATATGCCGGATGATGTTCCATGGGATAAGCTGGTACACTTTGGTATGTTCTTCTTCCTTTCCGCTGTGTCATTGGTCGACTATTACCGGATGCACAAAGGAAATCCTGCCGTCTTCCGGTCGATATTGTGGGGTTTTCTGGTACCTGTGCTCTATGGAGGAGCCATTGAACTGTTGCAGAAGTATTTCTTTCCCCCCCGCAGTGCCGAGTGGGGCGACTGGATTGCAGACATTTTGGGTTCACTGACAGCTGTTATCCTCATAATTATTTTCTTCAGGAAACGGCGGTATGACAGAAAAAATATATCTTTGTGAAAAGCTTACCTTTAGAATAACTCAAAATCCTGAAATGATGAAATACGAAGATTTAAAGATTCTCGATGAATTAAGGGAAAAAGGAAGTATTTCCGAAGAGGAATATCAGCGTGAAAAAGCGAAGATACTGAACGACGAAGGAAGTACAGGTGGTGGCTTCAACGGAAAACCTTTGTTTGGAATGAACGAAAACAGCTATCTGATGCTGATGCATCTTAGCCAGTTTGCAGGTATCATCATCCCGCTTGCCGGTTTCGTTGTACCTGTGCTGATGTGGATTACCAACAAAGAAACCAATGTGAAAGTAGACATGCATGGCAAAAACATCCTCAACTTTATGATCAGTTATGTCCTCTATGCAGCCGTACTTTCAATCACAGTCATCGGAATCCCTCTGGCTGTGCTGGTCGGCCTACTCTATGTTGTTTTTGTGATTCTGGCTTCGGTGAAGGCAAACAATGGCGAGTACTGGAAATATCCGTTTACGATTCAATTCATTAAATAATGGTGCAGGAGCAGTTGGTAAATTATTCAAACGTACAGTTGAATCGCGATGAGAACATCATTCTGCGCAATGTAAACCTGACCGTTTACAGGGGTGATTTTCTTTATATTATTGGCAAGGTAGGATCGGGAAAGAGTACCCTTCTGAAGAGCATGTATGCAGAGCTGCCCATTGCTGAAGGCAGCGCGCGGGTGTTTGACTATGAACTTTCCTCAATCAAGCGTAAACTGGTCCCATTCCTGCGACGGAAAATAGGTATTGTATTTCAGGATTTTCAACTGTTGATCGACCGGACCGTAGAAAAAAACCTGGAATTTGTACTCCGCGCTACTGGATGGAAAAACAAGAGAGAGATCAAGGATCGCATCAATGAGGTGCTTGTACAGGTAGGGATGCAGAATAAAACTTATAAAATGCCCCACGAACTGTCGGGTGGTGAACAGCAGCGGGTGGTCATCGCCCGTGCATTACTCAATTCGCCGGCGCTGATACTGGCTGATGAACCGACGGGTAATCTTGATCCTGAAACGGGCAGTCAGATTGTTTCATTGTTGCAGGACATCTCAGGGAAAGGTACGGCAGTAATCATGTCCACACACAACTATTCCATTGTACAGGCTTTTCCGGGAAAGATCATGCGCTGCGAAAACATGGGATTGGAAATTGTGTAGATTATTCATACCTTTGCACCTTCAAAAAAATCTCCATTATACTTCACAATTGTGGCTGATACAAAGTACATTTTTGTTACGGGCGGAGTTGTTTCTTCATTAGGCAAAGGAATCATCGCCTCATCCCTGGGCAAGTTGCTGCAGGCAAGAGGGTATAAGGTTACCATTCAAAAGTTCGATCCTTATATCAATGTGGACCCGGGTACACTCAATCCCTACGAACATGGAGAGTGTTATGTGACAGTGGACGGGCACGAAGCAGACCTCGATCTGGGACATTATGAACGTTTTTTGAATATCCAGACTACAAAGGATAACAATATTACTACCGGACGCATTTATCAGAATGTCATTCAGAAGGAACGACGCGGAGATTACCTGGGTAAAACAGTACAGGTGATACCCCACATCACGGATGAAATTAAACGAAACGTGAAATCGCTGGGTGTGAAGAACAAGTTCGATTTCGTGATCACCGAAATCGGCGGAACAGTCGGTGATATTGAATCTACGCCTTTCCTGGAAGCGGTCCGCCAGCTTCGATGGGAATTGGGGAAAAACTGTTTTTGTCTGCATCTTACTTATGTCCCTTATATCGCTGCCGCGGGAGAGGTGAAAACCAAACCCACGCAACATTCCGTGAAGGAGTTGCAAACTCTCGGAATTCAACCGGATATGCTGGTGTTGCGTACGGATCGGAAGCTCAACAAGGATATTTTGGATAAAGTGGCTCTGTTCTGCAATGTGGAACAGGGAGCAGTCATGCAGTCCATTGATGTTTCAACAATTTACGAAGTACCTGTGATGATGCAGCAGCAGGGTATGGACGAGGTGGTACTTCGCCGGATGAACATGTCCACGGACGGCGTAGCCGATCTGGATAATTGGAATGCTTTCCTTCAGAAACGCAAAGACGCGAAAAAAGAAGTACGCATCAAACTGGTCGGCAAGTATGCCGAACTGCCCGATGCCTATAAATCGATCAACGAATCACTCTCGCAGGCCGCCATATATAACGACCGGAAACTGGTGCTGGATGTTTGTCATTCCGAGAAAATCACCGAGGAAAACGTGGCTGAAATGCTGGGAAATGCCGATGGCGTGGTCGTGGCTCCCGGATTCGGACAGCGGGGAATAGAAGGAAAGTTTATCGCGTTGAAATTTGCACGTGAAAACAATCTTCCTACTTTTGGCATTTGTCTCGGGATGCAATGCATGGTCATTGAATATGCCCGTTCGGTACTGGGACTCAAAGGTGCCAATTCTACAGAGATGGATCCCAAAGTAGCAGAGAATGTCATCGATCTGATGGAAGAACAAAAGCACATCACCAACATGGGTGCTACGATGCGCCTGGGTGCTTACGAATGTATACTGAAAAAGGGGACACTGGCATACAAAGCGTACGGGAAATCGAAAGTTCAGGAACGTCACAGGCATCGCTATGAATTCAATAACAAATACAAGGAAATGTTTGAAAATGCCGGTATGAAGTGTTCAGGGACTAACCCCGACTCAAACCTGGTGGAAGTGGTTGAGGTGCCTGCTTTGCGCTGGTACCTGGGTACACAGTTTCATCCGGAATACAACAGTACTGTTATATCGCCCAATCCTCTGTTTATGAGCTTCATGAAGGCTGCCTCCTCCAAAGGAGAAGAGAAAATAAAATAAATAAGTTAATCATGGCAGCAAAGCTGCAATAAAATAAAAAATGGATAAAAATACAATTATCGGACTACTTCTGATCACTGCCATTATTATTGGTTTTACGATTTATAACCGGCCCAGCAAAGAACAGATTGAAGCCGAAAAGCATCGACGCGATTCAATCGCACAGGTGGATGCTGCGCGTGCACCGGCCGATCTGCCTACCACGATGACGCCCGATACCAGCGGTGAAGTAGCGATGAAGCAGGGGAGCGACCTCAAAGACTTCTTCAACGCAGGTCAGACCGTGCAGACTTCTGTTTCCGACAGCCTGACATCACCGGTTGACTCGCTGGAAGGACTGCAGGTGGTACCAAAGACCGAGGAAAAGGTGATCCTGGAGAATGAGAAAGTGCGCATTGTGTTAAATACTCTTGGCGGACGCATCCAATCCGTTCAGATGAAAGATCAGTTCCGGTATACCGGCGACAGTTTATATCTGTTTGAAAATGCCGATGAAAGCAGATTCAATCTGGATCTGTTCAACCGGAATAGTGTCCGTTTATCTACAGAGCAGGAGTTCTTTACACCCATCCGCAGTGCCGATGGAAAGTCGGTCGTCATGCGCCTTCAGAGCTCGCCAGAACAATACATCGACTTTGTCTACACATTGCCTGCCAATGAATACATGATGGACTTCGACGTACGGGTTGTGGGAATGAAAAACGGCCTGCATCCGGAAAGCCTGACCAATTTCAGGATGAACTGGGAACAAAAGGTACGTCAACAGGAGAAAGGACGTCAATTTGAAGAACGATTTTCGCGAATCCACTACAAATATGATCAGCAGGATGTACAGAAAATGAGTGAATCGCGTAACGAAAGGAAAGAGCTTTCCGAGCCATTGAAATGGTTTGCCTTTAAAGATCAGTATTTCTCGTCCGTCATCATTGGCGAAAAATCTTTCAATAATACGATCCTCACTTCGGAGGTGCTGAGTGACAGCAACTACACAAAAAAATATAAGGCCGAAGTCTGGGTACCCGGTGAAATAAGTGCCGACAGCGACCTGATTTCTGCCGGATTTAAATATTATTTTGGCCCCGTTCACTACAATACGCTCAAGGCATATGATAAGGGTGTGAGTAAAGGAGCCAGGCTAGAACTCGCAGAGATTGTATATCTGGGATATCGCTGGCTGAGTTGGGTAAACAAGTGGCTGGTGATTCCCGTATTTAATTTCTTCCTCTCTCTCGGATGGGGGATGGGACTTATAATACTCATTCTCACTTTGATGGTGAAATTGATTATCTCGCCCCTTACCTATAAATCATTTATCTCTTCGGCAAAGATGCGTGTGCTGCGGCCACAGATACAGGAGATTGAGAAGAAATATCCCGGTAAGGAGCAGGAGGAAATGATGAAACGTCAGCAGGCCACCATGGATCTTTATAACAAAGTAGGTGTTAGTCCCATGAGTGGCTGTCTGCCCATGCTTATTCAAATGCCGGTGTTGCTGGCCCTGTTCTTCTTCTTTCCTTCGGCCATCGAATTGCGGCATCAGGGTTTCCTTTGGGCAGATGATCTTTCCACTTACGATTCACTGATTTCCTGGAGTGGAAATATCCCGTTGATTACCCGTTTTCTGGGTAACCACATCAGTATCTTCTGTTTGCTGATGACCGTTGTGAACGTGATTTATACGAAATACAACATGACCTCGATGGATACCGGACAGCAGACTCTGCCCGGCATGAAAAACATGCCAATCTTCATGTCGGTGTTCATGTTCTTCTTCCTGAATAATTATCCAGCAGGATTAAACTACTACTATTTCCTCTCCACCCTGTTTACCATTGTGCATACTTACCTGATGAAACAGTTTATCGATGAAGACAAAATTCTGGCACAGCTGGAGGAAAACAAGAAAAAACCGAAAAAGAAGTCGGGATTCATGGCCCGCCTGGCAGAGGCTCAGAAAATGCAGGAGAAACAGGCGCGCGAACAGGCGAAGGCAAATGCAAAACGCAACTACCGCGGCTGATAAAGTCACTGATCCTTTCTGGACAAACCGAGGAAATCTGTTCGGATTTCCTCGGTTTGTTTAATATGTGAGGCCTGCAGTGCTATGTGGAGAAACGCCCCACACAAAAAAAGAAAGAGATGTAAAAGTTAAATGTGAACATATTTTTTTTATATTTGTTTTAAGAACGATAGAAGATTTCTTTATTGCTTAATTAAATGGTTATGAGCGAGGAAAATAAAGTACTTGAGTACGACGAGGACGATTCTTTAAAATTTATCCAGGATCATTTGCCCGAAGATATGCAGGGTGAGTTTTCTGATGACGAAATCAATTACGTGGTGGATCTTATTTATGAGTTCTACGAAGAAAAGGGCTTTCTGGATGAAAATGATGACACCGAGATTGAAATTGATGAAGATGAACTGCTGGAGTTCGTCCTCAAGAATGCACGCAAAGATGCTGCAAAAAACGCTATCAGAAATTTTAGCGACGAACAAATTGAAGCCATTGTCGCTGGCGAACTTGCATATTGTGATACACTCAACCTGTTCGACTGAAAGCGTAGGAGACGTATCGGAAAATAGAGAACTATTATTTTAAACAAAAAAAAATGCATATGAAACAGTTTTCAAAATTACTTACCATTGGTTTATTGGGATTATCATTGATATTTTCAGGCTGTGGAGCCAGCAGAACCGTGAAGGGCGGTGGAATAGGTGCAGGCGCCGGAGCGGCCTTGGGCGCCGGAGTGGGTGCCATTGCCGGTGGCGGCAAAGGTGCAGCCATCGGAGCTGGAATTGGCGCCATCCTGGGTGGTACGGCAGGTGCCATCATTGGAAATAAAATGGATAAACAAGCTGCCGAACTGGAACAGATTGAAGGTGCCCAGGTAGAAAAAGTGAACGAGGGCCAGGCCATTAAGGTTACTTTTGAATCGGGTATTCTGTTTGCCACCAACTCAAGCACACTGAACACAGCTTCCCGTTCTTCTCTCGACAAGTTCGCCACCTCTTTGCTGAACAATCCTGATACCGATGTAAATATTTATGGACATACCGACAGCACCGGTAGTGATGCAATCAACAATCCGTTGTCACAACGTCGGGCCGAATCGGTGTACAATTATTTGATGACGAAGGGTGTTTCGGGGAATCGGATGACATCTGCTGGATTTGGTTCCACGCAGCCTGTGGCAGACAATAGTACCGTTGCCGGTAGAGCTGAAAACCGTCGTGTTGAAGTTTTCATCCTTCCCAATGCAAAAATGATTCAGGACGCCAAAGAACAGGCCAAATAAAAAATATAGTTTATTCGACAAAATCGCGTTGCCCAGGGTGACGCGATTTTTTTAAATCCCCATCCCATATGGCTGAAGATTTATATATTCCGAAGGAGGCTTCCAAAGCTGAGAAATATGAGGCACTGATATCGCAATTGCAAGCATTGACGGAAGATGAGCCCGACTCCATTGCCAATATGGCCAATGTGGCTGCTGCGTTGAAAGAGGTTTTTAATTTTTTCTGGATCGGATTTTACCGCGTTGCGGACGACCAGCTTGTACTTGGTCCCTTTCAGGGACCAGTGGCTTGCACACGGATAGCTTATGGCAAAGGGGTCTGCGGAACATCCTGGGAAAAAATGAAAACAGTGATCGTCCCCAATGTGGACGACTTTCCGGGACATATTGCCTGCAGCTCCCAGTCAAAGTCGGAGATCGTAGTGCCCCTGCTGCGTGATGGGGTAGTGAAGGCCGTTCTGGATGTGGATAGTGACATGTTGGAATGTTTTGATGAAACCGACGCCCGTTTTCTTGAAAAGATTGTCTCTTTGCTCAACTTTTAATTTATTTTCTTTGAAATTTAGAAAACAAAGTGCTATCTTTGTAGCCGCAAATCCGGGTTTAATGCGGAAGTAGCGCTCTTTTTATTGCGGAAGTAGCTCAGTTGGTAGAGCACGACCTTGCCCCAAAAAGGAAATGTAAACGACCTTGGCAAGGTGAAGCGAAGAATCAAACTGTGGCATGAAATAGGGAAATTATTGCGGAAGTAGCTCAGTTGGTAGAGCACGACCTTGCCAAGGTCGGGGTCGCGGGTTCGAGTCCCGTCTTCCGCTCATTAACTTAAAAACGTTCTTCTACGTGTTGGTGGAAGGACGTTTTGTTTTTTTGTGATGATTGAATTTTTTCTCCATTCATGTTGCCATAAAAACCTCTTTTCGGGTGATGAGAACCCGATTGTTTTGGCTATATTTGCATTCAAAAAGATTAGAACGGATATAATTAATGAACAAAATAATTGTTTTGCTCATCTTTTTGTTGTGCTTTACGCCCGGAATTTTTTCATCCGGTCTACCGGCGACAGAAGTGAGGGCTGTGTGGTTGACTACGAACTATGGCCTGGACTGGCCTCGAAACAGAATCAGTCCTGATATACAAAAAAGAGAATTGATTTCCATTCTGGATAATCTGAAAAAAAACAATTTTAATACCGTGATGTTTCAGGTGAGGGCTCGTGGTGAGGTTTTTTATAATTCCAGAATTGAACCCATGTCGTCGCTGGTGAAACAGGGTAACGGAACTGCCAAATTCGATCCGCTGGCAGTGGCTGTTGAAGAGTGTCATAAACGGGGACTGGAATGTCATGCCTGGATTGTTACCTACCCTTTGGGTAGTGACAGACAAGTAAAAAGCCTCGGTATGTCGTCGGTCACAAAAAAGAATCCTTCCATCACCAAAAAATTTAAAGGAGAATGGTTCCTGGATCCCGGCAATCCGAGAACGGATGATTATCTGCTATCCATTGTGAAGGAAGTTGTTGCCAATTATGATGTGGACGGCATCCACTTCGATTATATCCGTTACCCGGACAACAGGGGACAGTTTCCCGACGATGGGATGTACCGGCTTTATGGCAAAGAAAAAAACCGTGCCGACTGGCGGAGAGACAACATTACCCGTTTTGTAAAAAAGACCTACGAGGAAGTAAAGAAATTAAAGCCGTGGGTACAGGTCAGCAGTTCACCCTTGGGAAGATATCGTTCCCTGGGAGGGACCGGGCATGGCTGGACTGCTTTTGAGACAGTCTACCAGGATGCCGGTAAATGGATGAAAACCGGAATACACGATGCCATTTATCCGATGATGTATTACAAGGAGCAGCTTTTCTATCCCTATGTGGATGATTGGTTGAATTATGGAAACGGCCGAATAGTGGTTCCCGGACTGGGAGCATATCAGATGATTGAACTGGGATGGTCTCAACAGGATATTCTGAATCAGGTGGATTATACCCGCAGTAAAAATACAGAAGGGCAGGCCTATTTTCGCGTCGAAAATGTATTGTCAAATACCAAGGGGATCCTTCAGGCATTGAAAACCTATTACAAGTATCCGGCAAAACTACCTGCAATGGTTTGGCTCTCTGACTCGGTACCGGAGAAACCCTACGGTCTGCGGGCCGAGAAAATGTCAAATGGTTTATTTCAGCTGAGGTGGGAGGTGCATAATCACGACAACAGGGTTACCTTTAATGTGTACCGGAGTGACACCGAAGAACTAAGCACCGATAAAGCTGAAAATATCCTGGCTGTGGGATTGAAACAACCCCTGATGAATTTTGTTGTCCCGGACAATGACAAAGCATTTTATTATTATGTAACCGTTTCCGATTCCTTTCACAATGAAAGTGAGGCGAGTACTCCCGCCTTCTTTTATCACTCCAAAACAGTGAAGTAATAATTTCTTTATCAGTATGTTAATTTGGTAAAATGTCAAATATAAAAACAACCCCGGATTGTTAGGATTAATCGAAAAATTGGAATAATTTTGTAAAAATGGACGGCAGTCAAAAGCTAAGAAAACAGGTGCGGGATGAATTTATGGAATATCTCACACAGCACAAACACCGGAAAACCCCGGAACGTTTTGCGATACTTGATCATATCTATACCACAAAGGGACACTTTGATATGGATGCGCTCTATAAATCGATGATCGATGTGAACTTCCGGGTAAGCAGAGCCACCCTCTACAATACCATAGAACTGCTATTGGATTGTGGTCTGGTGGTAAAACATCAGTTTGGTGGTAACGTATCGAAATATGAGAGAGTCTACGGGAACGAAAACCACGATCATATGATTTGTACCACGTGCGGAGAAGTGTGGGAGACTAAAAACAGCGATTTACTCTCACAGGCGCAATTGAAAAAAATCAAAAAATTTACGGTCAATTATTACAGTATGTACATCTACGGAACCTGTAGTAAATGCAGTCACGCCAAAAAAGTGGCATTGAGAAAATTGACCCGAAGTAAAAATGATAAAACAGATAACAAATAGGTAAATATGAAAGTTGATGTAATCCTGGGCCTCCAGTGGGGCGACGAGGGAAAAGGAAAAGTGGTGGATGTGCTCACACCCGATTATGAAATCGTAGCACGTTTTCAGGGGGGACCCAATGCCGGACATACCCTTGAGTTTGAAGGCGAAAAATATATTCTGAAATCGATACCGTCCGGAATATTTCAGGAAGGAAAAATCAATATCATCGGCAACGGTGTAGTAATTGATCCCGCCCTATTCAAACAGGAGGTGGAAGCACTGGAAGCCACCGGACACATACTCACCGACAGACTCTACATCTCCAAAAAGGCTCACCTCATTCTGCCTACGCACCGTTTGCTGGATGCTGCCTCGGAGAAGGCAATGGGCGACGCAAAGATAGGTACTACCGGAAGAGGAATAGGACCCGCCTATACCGACAAGATAAGCCGCCATGGACTCCGGGTAGGGGATCTGTTTCACAACTTTGAAGAGAAATACCGGAATGCCGTAGCACGCCACAAGGAAAAACTGAGTCCCTCAGACTGGGAAGGAGTACTTCCTGATCTGGAAAAACAATGGTTTGAAGGTGTGGAAAAATTAAAAACTTTCCAAATAATCGATAGCGAGCATTTTATCAACAAGCATCTTGCCGCAGGTGGAAGGGTTTTGGCTGAAGGAGCCCAGGGATCGATGCTCGACATCGATTTCGGATCGTATCCTTTTGTTACATCCTCCAATACCATTTGTGCGGGTGCCTGCACCGGCCTGGGTATTGCACCAAGGATGATCGGAGAGGTTTACGGCATTTTTAAGGCCTACTGTACCCGTGTAGGCAGCGGCCCCTTCCCTACAGAATTGTTCGATGACGATGGACAGCAGCTGCGGGATCAGGGAAGAGAGTATGGTTCGGTCACAGGCAGGCCACGCCGTTGCGGCTGGATTGACCTGGTTGCACTGCGCTATACCATCATGTTAAACGGGGTGACCAAGCTGGTGATGATGAAGAGCGACGTGCTGGATAATTTCGACACCATCAAGGCCTGTGTGGCATACAACAACCACGGAGAAACGACCGAGGACCTGCCTTTCGATATCTCGGAAGGGATTGAGCCGGAGTATATAGAGTTGCCCGGCTGGAAAACCGACATGTCAGCCATGCAGTCAGAGGACGAATTCCCGGAAGAGTTCAACAATTACCTCACTTTTCTCGAGGAGGAACTGGGTGTACCCATTGCCATTGTTTCCCTCGGGCCGGACAGGGCGCAAACAATTATCCGCTAGAGCGGAGGTGACATACGTTGAAAAGCATTCACATTATGGAACAGTGAACTTTTGAAACGGAGAATATGTTAAATAGATATACAACGTAAATTTATGGCAATCATTTGGATTATATTTATCGGGATCGCCGTGGCCGGATGGGCAGTGCAGGCGAGACTCCAGAATAGATTTAAGAATTATTCAAAAATCCCCCTGCGTAATGGAATGACCGGCAGGGATGTAGCGGAAAAGATGTTGCACGATAACGGGATATACGACGTGCAGGTAATCTCGGTCAGGGGCCGGCTTACTGATCACTACAACCCCCTTAACAAAACCATCAATCTGAGCGAACCGGTGTATGGAAGTTATAGTGTGGCTGCTGCAGCCGTCGCCGCCCACGAAACGGGCCATGCGCTCCAGCATGCAAAAGGATACGCACCGCTAAAAATGCGGTCTGCCTTGGTTCCCGTCATTTCTTCCACCTCTAAATGGGTGATGTGGGTACTGCTTCTGGGAATCATCATGATTCAGACCTTCCCGATGTTGCTCTGGTTTGGGATAGCGATGTTTGCACTCACAACCCTTTTCAGCTTTATCACGCTTCCGGTGGAAAAAAATGCGACCAACAGGGCGCTCCGATGGCTGAGCAGTGCCGGGATCACCGATGTGAGCAACCACAGCCAGGCCGAAGATGCCCTCCGCTGGGCAGGATATACCTACGTGGTTGCAGCACTCAGCTCGCTCGCCACACTCCTCTATTACATCATGATCGCCACGAGCGGTAGCAGACGTTGAACAAAAGGAAATCATCGGTTGTTTATGATAAATATAATCGATGAAAGGAATTTTGTTATGAAAACTATTTATCATGCAGCGGATAGCCGCGGACATGCCGATCATGGCTGGCTGAAAAGCAATCATACATTCAGTTTTGCCAATTATTACAACCGTTCCCGGATGAACTTTGGGGTATTGCGGGTAATCAACGACGATTCTGTGGAAGGTGGAGAAGGATTTGGTACACATCCACACAATGACATGGAGATCATCTCAATCCCACTGGAGGGAGATCTGGAGCACCGCGACAGTATGGGGAACGGCGGGATCATCCGCAAAGGAGACATTCAGGTAATGTCGGCAGGTACAGGAGTGACCCACAGTGAATTTAACGCGAATGCCGATCGTCCGGTGAAGTTTTTGCAAATTTGGGTATTCCCGAGAGAAAAAGGACTATCGCCCCGCTATGGGCAGATGCACATAGCCGACTTTGCCAAACCGGATGATTTTCAGCAAATCGTGTCGCCGGACAAAGAAGATACCGGCATGTGGATAAATCAGGACAGCTGGTTTCATCTGGCCGACTTCGGAACAGGGGTAAAAAAAGAATACAAGGTAAAGAAGCCGGGTAACGGCGTCTATCTTTTTGTAATCAGCGGACAGGCAAAAGTAGGCGATCAGATTCTTCATGCACGCGATGGGTATGGTATCTGGGAGGCCGATGGTTTTACCCTTGAAGCCACAGAAAAATCAGAAATCCTGCTGATGGAGGTACCCATGGAATTGGCATAAGGATCTGTGACTCCTTATTTTTTTTACGAAAGACGGCAACAATCGCCGTCTTTATTTGTTTAGCCATAAATCAATTGTGTGAAAATGAAGACGATCTTGGTGACTGGAGGCTCGGGAATGATTGGGCGAAGGCTCTCGGAAATACTCAGGGAGAAAGGATACCATGTGATTTGGTTGAGCCGGGAACGACATGTGAATGGAGGAATTCCCCGTTATCGGTGGAATTATCTGAAAAATGAAATCGACAAGGAAGCACTGGAGCAGGCCGATGTCATCATTCATCTGGCAGGATCTAACCTGGGTGATGAAATATGGACCCGGCGAAAAAAGCAGGAAATTGTGGAGAGTCGCGTGCAGACAAGTAAACTCTTACTGGAAACGATAAAATCGATGCCCAAAAAGCCCGAAGCTTTTATCTCGGCCTCGGCAGTGGGATATTACGGAATGCACACCAGTGACAAGATTTACACCGAGGAGGATCAACCTGCTAAAAATGATTTCCTGAGCCGGACCTGCAAGAAGTGGGAGGCTGTGGCATCAAGCTTTCAGGAAGAGCTGGGTCTGCGTACCGTGGTGTTGCGAACCGCGTTTGTTGTATCAGACAAGAGCGAAGGTTTTAAAAAGATGATGCTGCCCACCCGCTTTGGTCTGGGAGCACCCCTGGGTAGCGGCAGACAATATATGCCCTGGATACAGCTGGATGATCTTTGCATGATTTACCTGAAAGCGGTGGAAGAGGAGGGGATGCAAGGAATCTTTAATGCCGTCTCTCCGGAATCGATCACAAATGCCCGCTTCATGAAGACAGGCGCAAAAGAGATGAAACGTCCTTTCTTCATTCCAAAAATTCCTGCTTTCATGTTGCGCCTTTTTATGGGTGAGGCGGCCGGAATGGTACTGGAGGGGAGTCGTATCTCACCGCAAAAAATCATCGATGCAGGTTATCAGTTTTTATACCCTACGGCGGGGGAAGCCATTCGTAGTTCTCTCTGAAAATGGCATGATCGCAAAACAATAACATCAAGGGAGCTTTATGATAGAAAAACTAAAGATACTTCAGCATGTATATACTCACCCGTTGTTGACAGAAGACGATCTGCTTATAATCAGTTCACTACACAAAAAGATTGCATACAAAAAAGGGGATTTTTACCTGAAAAAGGGAGAGAAACCCGGCAGTTATCTGATTCTGCAAAGCGGACTGATGCGCTCTTTTGTGGTTGATTATGAGGGCAATGAGATCACGACGCACTTCTTTACAGAACGGGAGGTGGTCATCGAAGTTTTGTCGTTGTTTAAGCGTAATCCTTCCCAAGAGTCGATTCAGGCACTGACCAATTGCATCTGTTGGGAAATAGATTTTGAAGCATTTGAGAAATTGTTTCACACCATACCGGGACTGAGCGAGTGGGGGCGTGCCTGGTTTTCAGAAGGGCTTTCACAATTTAAACAACGTTCCGTGGAAATGATCACCCAAAGAGCTGCAGAGCGCTATATGAAGCTTATCAGGGAAAAACCGCAGGTGATCCGCCAGGCACCCCTGAAACAGATTGCTACCTACCTGGGCATCACCGACACCTCACTGAGCCGGATACGAAAAGAACTCTCGAAAGGGAGTTTTCTTGCAACAAGATGATTTTCTTTTGAAAAGGGCAGTCTGGTCCTTTTTTTTTGATTCAATCTGTTTTCTTGCCATAAGATAAGTGTTTTTTACCCCATCCGCTCTATATTTGCAATGTAGATTCATTCTAAATAAATATAATTATGGACAAATTGATATACCCATGTATCTGGTGCAACAACAACGCAGGCGAAATGGCCGGATACTATGCATCTGTTTTTCCTGAGACTGAAATAGTGGATCAAAATCAATGGGTGCATGTATTGAAAATGCAGGGACAACGGATCATGCTGTTGAACGGCGGTGATATGTTCCGACCAAACCCCTCTTTTTCACTGATGTATCTTACGACCCACGAAAGAGAAGTGGAAACAATTTATACAAAGCTGGTAGAAGGAGGCAGGGAACTGATGCCGCTCGACTCTTATCCTTTCAGCCGCAAATATGCCTGGATAGAAGATCGTTTTGGTGTATCGTGGCAACTTTATACCGGCGGGGAGAAAGATATTAGTCAGCAGGTTGTCCCTACGCTCATGTTCGTGGGTGAGCAGAATGGAAAAGCGGAGCAGGCGATCGATTTTTATACATCGGTTTTTCCGGGATCCGAAAAAAGAGGTATTCTCAGGTATACCGGCAACGAAGGTGAGACAGCTGGAAATGTGCAACATGCAGAGTTCAAAATAAACGACTATCTGCTGATGGTCATGGACAGTTCCTATCCGCATGCATTCAGTTTTACCGAGGGGATGTCGATTGTGGTTGAGTGTCATACACAGCAGGAAGTGGACCATTACTGGGAAAAACTCACTGCCGACGGCGGCGTGGAGAGTATGTGCGGCTGGCTGCGGGATAAGTATGGCGTAAGCTGGCAGATTACACCCGTTATCATGAAAGATCTTTTGCCAAAATCTCCCCGCGTTATGGAGGTGATGATGACCATGCGGAAGTTGGATATACAGAGACTGCAGGAAGCGGCTGAATGATCAGAAGGAAGTGAAATTATTAACAGGGGAGTACCCCAAAAATCATGTTGCTTTTATATTCTTTACAATTTCTTTATCAATTACAAATTAATCAATTACAAGTTATGACAAAATTAAATCCCTACCTCAATTTTGACGGTACATGCGAACAAGCTTTCAATTTTTACAAGTCCGTTTTTGGCGGAGAATTTTCTTATTTTTCCAAAATGGGAGAAATAAACATGGAGGGGATGCCAATCCCCGACGAGGATCGCAACCTGGTGATGCATGTGAGTCTACCGATAGGAAATGATGTCCTGATGGGATCAGATGTGTCGAGTCATGTGAAGTCACACTTCAAGTCAGGGAATAACAATTACATCAGTCTGATGCCTGATAGCAGAGAAGAAGCCGATCGGCTTTTCAACGAACTCTCTGCCGGGGGTGAAGTGGAGATGCCCATGGAAGAAATGTTCTGGGGCGACTATTTTGGAAGTTTCAAAGACCGCTACGGTATCTGGTGGATGATTAATTATCCTTTGACACAATCCTGATTCCTGTATATATCAACTGCAAAGGCAGTGTAAATTGAAAGCCTGGCAACCGATAGGGAAGATAACCTCGTTTGCCGGGCTTTTTTTTAAAATCAGGCCTGTGGATTGAAAAAGGGAAAGTCTTTTACGGCAAGGAACTCATTTTCGAGAAGTTTTTTTTCTTTTGTCGTGAGCGGTTTGTCTACAATCTCCTCGATGTGATCCACACAGAAGGCAAAGTTACGGAAATCGCCCGGCGGAACAATCACATCTGCGCCTGTCCTGAAGGTATATTTCAATGCGGCGATACCCATTTCCGGATTACTCACGTCAATGGGCTTTACCCATGATTTGGGAAAACTTTTCCGTTCTTCGTCATTCAACCATTTGCGGTGTACCAACCCTTTTAAGGCAATCACACCCATGCCTCGTCGTTTGGCTTCTTTGGCAACGCCTGAGCCCCATTGAGCAAGCATGTCCATCTGCCAGTTAATCGGGAACATCACCGTGTCGAAGTCGTACATCGACATGGCCCGCAATGCCTGCACCTGCGAGTGAGCGGAGAATCCTGCCTTGCGGATGCGCCCGCGCTGTTTTTCCTTTTCAATCATCTCCATCACACCTCCGGGTGCAAATGCTTTGTCTACGTCTTCGGCTGTAGTGAGGCTGTGCAACTGGTAAAGATCGAAGTAATCGGTGTGCAGCAACCGCAGAGATTCTTCAAACTCCTTCTCTGCACCTTCCCTGGAGCGTTGCGTGGTCTTGCAGGCCAGATAATTATTTTTTCGAAAAGGTTTCAGTGAGATTCCGAGTTTCTCCTGCGCATCACCATAGGATGGAGCCACATCGAAATAATTGATTCCTCTGTCCAGTGCCCAGGCAACATAATTGTCCGATGCTGCCTGCCCGTCTTTTCTTGAAACGATGCCTCCGTAGACCACCGGAAATACTTCATATCCGGTTTTTCCCAGTTTCCGTCTAAGGCCCTTGTTTAAGGAGATGTTTTGCGTATCCGTGGTGTGGGCAAACACATTGGATACCGTTCCTGTCGTACCGATAGCCATAGCACCGGCGACGCTGCGTTTGATAAATTCGCGTTTATTCATGTCTGTATATTTTTATTGTTTTTTTGTAATCCGATAGAGCCGACCTTCATCTGTCACGGCATAGAGTGCTCCGTCTTTTCCATCAGCCACATCCCGGATACGCTGTCCCTCTTCTTCCAGTAAACGTTCCTCACCCACCACCTTGTTCCCCTTGAAGACCAGTCGTGCAATATGTCGGCTGCTCAAACCTCCGACGAAAAGGTTGTTTTCCCATTCGGGTATCGCATTGGAACTGTAAAAGGCTATGCCACTGGGCGATTGAACAGGATCCCAGTAATAAATTGGCTGCTCCATCCCTTCTTTTTGGGTGATGCCGTCACCAATGGTGTTGCCGTTGTATTCAATACCGTAGGTGATGACAGGCCAGCCGTAGTTTTTGCCGGGTTTGATCAGATTGATCTCATCTCCGCCTCGGGGTCCCATTTCGCTGAGCCACAGTTCACCGGTGACAGGATGGATATCGAGTCCCTGCGGATTACGATGGCCGTAGCTATAGATTTCGGGGAGTGCACCGGCTGTGTTTACAAATGGGTTATCTGATACCGGCTTACCCTCGGGGGTGATGTGGACCACCTTGCCATGGGCCGTACTCAACTTCTGTGCGTTGGGGCGGGTAGCCAGATCGGACCGTTCACCGGTAGAAACAAAGATATTCCCCTTTTTATCAAAAATAAGACGACTGCCGAAATGCATGCTGTTGTCATAATAGGGAATGGCCCGGTAGATGATCCGGAAATTTTCTATACTTTTCTCGTCATCAGACAATCTCCCTTTGCCCACCGCAGTAAGGGAGCCCTGGGGAGTACGTTCGGCCAATGTGAAATAAAGCATCCGGCTGGAGGAAAAGTCGGGTGCAGGAGCCACGTCCAACAGTCCGCCCTGTCCCCTGTCATCCACTTCCGGGAAACCGGCAATCTTTCCGCTCACCAGGCCATCTGTAGTAGCGAGACGTACTGTCCCGGCTTTTTCAGTGATTACAAGCCTCCCGTCGGGTAGATGGGTGACAGCCCACGGTGATGAAAGCTCACGTGTAATGACATTTACCTCGTACGGGGTAATTGTTTTTACCCCTGCTATACGTGTCTGTCCTTCAAACGCGGGTGTGTAATTTGTATTCGGTCGTTGTGTCTCCACAGGGGGCAGGACATCCGGAGGAGCCTCCTGTGAATTTCCCTTCTGCTCATTACAGGAGGCAGACAGAAAAAAAGACATCATAACAAGGAATGCTGTAATATGTAAATGCTTCATTGTTTTTTTATTTAGTAAACTTGAGATCTATCTTATTTACAACAACCTGTTATCAATAATTGTTTTATTCTGACATTTTTTTATAAGCTTCGTCCTTCGGAAGGCATCACCCATATCTTTCCCATCACTCCATGAAACAGTGGACAGAATTTTCAGGCATGGCTGTAGGCGAGGTAACAACTCTCCAAAATCTTCCTTGTTACGTCGCCGGTCACGTTGTGGTTTTCACCAAAGGCTACACCCCGCTCGTTGAAGCGATGGACAATGGTTTCAATGGTTTCTTTCCCGATGCCTTCCTCCGACAGGCGGGTGGTCAGACCGAGTGAACGGTAAAACGCTTCCGTCATTTCAATGGCTTTGTCTGCCCTTTCATCTTCAGATCCTTTTGTGATACCGAAAATACGTTCACCATACTGCAGCAGTTTTGCCTTTTTTTGATCTTTCAGTATGCGAAACAAGCCGGGCATCACGATGGCGAGAGAGTGTCCGTGCGTGGTACCATGGAGGGCTGTCAGTTCATGTCCTATCTGATGGGTGGCCCAATCCTGGGTAACTCCCATGCGGATAAAATCGTTCAATGCCAGCGTGGCTGCCAGCATATAGTCGGACATCAGGTCATAATCCCGGGGATTGGCTTTGATCTTTGGTGCAATCTCTAAGATCGACAACAGCACACCTTCAGCCCAGCGGTCCATGATGCGTGATTGCCCCGGTGTGGTCATATACTGTTCCAGCACATGGGTATATGCATCAGCCAGGCCACAGGCAATCTGATGTTCAGAGAGGGTGTAGGTTACCTCAGGGTCGAGAATGGAGAATTGCGGATAATCACCTCCGAAAGAATATTTCTCTTTCGTTTCCTCCCGGGTAATCACTGCTCCTCCGTTCATCTCAGATCCTGTGGCGGGTACCGTCATCACCGATGCAAAAGGTATCTGTTTTTTTGCGATACCACTTAATACAATATCCCATGCATCTGCATCTGTTGCAATGCCGGCTGCTATGAGCTTGGTGCCATCGAGTACCGATCCACCGCCCACTGCCAGCAGGTAATCGACGTGATTTTCCTTACCCATCTGTATTGCTTTGCGAAGGGTCTCCACACGCGGATTGGGCTCTATACCCCAGAATTCAATATAGTTATGTCCCTTGAGTGCTGTTTTTACCTGGTCGTATATGCCGTTTCTGGTAACACTGCCACCTCCGTAGGTAACCATCAGTTTCTTGTCATCCGGTAACAGTTCCGACAGTCGTGCGATCTCCCCCTTCCCAAAAACCAGTTTTGTTGGGTTCTGAAAAATAAAATTCTTCATCTGTTTATATTCTTTTACAAGTTAAATTTAAGTTGCTTATGTCCATCCGAAAGGATGGCCAGGTTTAGTTAAAACGATTATCAGGGCGGGGTTGTTCAATAAAATCTGGATAAATATTTTTTCTCCCGATGCAGGAATACACTATAAATGCGTGTACAAACACAATGATGGTCATCGACGTGAACATCCCTCCTCTTTATTTGTTCACAGATAAAACAGTGCAGTGTACACAGATATGGAACCAATCCGTCTTTTTGTTTTGAACGAGTTCAATTATCCGAAATTTCGTTCCCAGATTGTTCAGCTCTACCTGCATGCCTTTACCACGGGCGAATATGCGCAGCATATCGATCCGCAAAAAGCGGAAAGTACACTCGATGAGATGGTACGCCGCGGGATGGGTGTCATGGCTTTCGCCGGCGACAGGCTCGCCGGTGCGCTCCTGGCTTTACCCTTGCGGTACGATGAGGATTTCCCTGCCGGCGAGGTAGCCGATGTGCCGCCCGATACTACCCTTTATATCTCGGAGGTGATGGTACATGTTGAAATGCGTAGCAGAGGAATAGCGTCGGCAATGATCGGCGATTTGTTTTCCCGGGCCGCAGCGACCCATACCGATGCGGTGATCCGTGTATGGGATGAGAACAAACCCGCCTTGTCGCTCTACGATAAACTGGGATTTCATCCTGTGGCAACCATCACACAAACAAAGAAACATGCTTCCGGTGAATCATTTGAGATGAAAAAGATCTATTTACACAAAAAATTATCCATTTCCCCTCCGGCATAGACGGGTTATCACCTGGTTTTATTCTCATACAATGCCGGTTCAAATATCATTAATCAACCATTCTATTTATTTTGTTTCACATGAACGAGTTAATTACTAAAACAATCAATTTGCGTACGGGAAATCCCGAAGGAAAAAGGCAGGAAATACGGAACTATTTCCTGAAAACCTGGGCGATAGATGAGTTGCTGTATACCCAGCTGAAATCGGATGCGGTTTTTTATCACAGGGGTGACCCCTTACGCCATATCATCCTTTTTTACCTCGGCCATACTGCCGTTTTTTTCATCAACAAACTTTACCTGGCCAGGATTATTGACAGGCGTATTAATCCTAAGTTCGAGTCCATCTTTGCCATTGGTGTGGATGAGATGAGCTGGGATGATCTGGATAATAATCATTACGATTGGCCTCCGGTACCGGAAGTACGTGCCTATCGCGACGAAGCAAAGAAAATAATTCTGCAGGTGATCGACAATACACTCCTCGACTTACCCATTGGTTGGGACAACCCTTTCTGGATGATCATGATGGGAATCGAACACGAACGAATACATCTCGAGACCTCGTCGGTACTGATCCGACAGCTGCCGCTGGAACTGTTGACACCGGGACTGTTCGGTGAACGTTGTCCCGATGCTGGTGCAACACCTGAAAATGAGCTGATTCCGGTAACAGGCGCTACCATACAGCTGGGTAAACCCTCAGATCACCCGCTGTATGGCTGGGACAATGAATATGGCTGTCGTGAGGAAGAAATATCCGGTTTTGCGGCCGCAAAATATCTTACTTCCAATGGTGAATATCTGGCATTTGTGGAGGATGGAGGTTATCTTACGCAACAGTATTGGACAGAAGAAGGGTGGAACTGGCGTAACTTTAAACAGGCAACCATGCCCCTTTTCTGGAAAAAGAATGAGAAAGAATATAGGCTTCGATTGGTGGCCGAAGAGACAGAGATGCCCTGGAACTGGCCGGTGGAGGTGAACTACCTGGAGGCAAAGGCTTTCTGTAACTGGAAGAGTGCCAAAACAGGAAAAGCGTATCGTCTGCCCACCGAGGCAGAGTGGTACCGACTGCATCAGACAGCTCAGCTGAGTGATGTAACCGACTGGGAACAGGCCCCGGGAAACATCAACCTGGAATATTTTACGTCGCCCTGTCCGGTAGACCGGTTCGCACAGGGACCCTTCTTCGACGTGGTGGGTAACGTGTGGCAGTGGACTGAAACGCCCATCACAGGATACCCTGGCTTCAGGGTACATCCGATGTACGACGATTTTTCGACCCCTACTTTCGATGGAAAACACAACCTGATCAAAGGCGGTTCCTGGATATCAACAGGAAACGAAGCCACCCTCCACTCGCGCTACGCCTTTCGCAGACACTTTTACCAGCATGCGGGATTTCGCTATATTCAGTCCGATGCACCGTTGAAAATACAGCAGGCCGACTACGAAACGGATGAAGAGGTGACACGCTCCTGCGAAGAAAACTGGGGCGATACATTTACGAAAGAAAGCAATCTTCCCCTACAGCTGGCCGATATCGTTCACGACCTGTTGCGGGGTGAGCCTGACAAACGGATACTGGATCTGAATGCGGGTACTGGACGGCTGGCTTTTGAGCTGGCCCGCACATACAACGATGTGACCGCACTCGACTTCACCGCACGCATGATCAGGATTCCCATTCAGTTGCAGGAACAGGGATATGTACGTTACACCATGAAGGATGAAGGGGAACTGGTATTTTATCGCGATGTGGTACTCAATGATTTCGGACTTAGCGATTCAAAAGGAAAGATATTGTTTATGCAGGCCGATGCAATGAACCTGAAACCCAACTATACGGGATATGACCTGATTGTGGTATCTGCACTGCTGGAAGAGCTGAGCGACCCGAAATTGTTTCTCTCACAGATACATTTGCGGCTGAATGACGGTGGCATGCTGTTGCTGGCATCCGACTATGCCTGGGATGTCAGCAAAACGAAACGTGACAAATGGCCTGGTGGATTCAAACAGGATGGAGAGCCGGTCACCTCACTCGAAGGAATCACAGCGATCCTGACGCCTCACTTCAGCATGCAGGCAGACCCGATTGAAATTATGCGACTTCGGAAAGAGTCCTCCCGACATACCATGCAGCAGATGCTGCAGGTAACTGTATGGAAGAAAAAATAGAGATCAGTTGAACCAGCGGGTAAGTGCGCTGAACACATTTTCATTCTCCTTCCGTTTCCGTTCCACCAGCTCTGAAGAGTTGGGTGAAAGTACATTCAGTCCCTTGTGAATCATACGCACGGTGATCCCGGTGTCTGTTTTCACCGGGTCACCGTCGATATGCATTAACCCTGGACGGGCACGTTTTATGTGAAGGCTGCTGGTGAGGAGTGAGATCATCTTGCTGTTTTTGTCGATATTCTTCGTGAAGAGTTGCAGCGTGGTCTGTGGTATCTCCAGTGCGTTCAGGGGTTTCAGGATGGAGACATTCATCTTGCCGTCGTCCATGCTCGCCCCCGGCGCAATGAATGCGTCGTTTCCGTATTGGGATGCATTGGCACAGGTAAGAATAAATGCTTTTTCCCTGATAATCCCTTCGTCGGATGTAATTTCGTACTCCTCAGCCCGAAAGTCTACCACACTCTCCAATACATTGCGCACATATCCCAGGGGACCTCTTTTTTTATCTTCTGCAAACCGGTCGCTTATGAAGGCGTCGAAACCGAAGCCGCAGGTACAGAAAAAAATGTGATCATTGGCAATTCCATAATCAATTGTACGGGTATGCCCGCGCAGGATGATGCCGAGAGCTTTTTCGGCATCCATCGGTATACCGAGATCACGGGCAAGCCCATTGCCTGAGCCGAGTGGTAAAATTCCAAGTGTGGTGCTGGTATTGACCAGTGCACGGGCCACCTCGTTGACGGTGCCGTCGCCACCTGCAGCAATCACATAGCGATATTTCCTTTGGGCTGCCTTACGCGCGATCTCTGTGGCATGTTCGGGGTAGCCGGTGACACGGATCATCAGATCCACTTTCTTTTGATCGAAGGCTGCCGCTACATCTTCAGGAATGTTTTTCTTGGATTCCGTACCGGAAACGGGATTGATAATAAGGCACACCTTTTCTTTCGCCATTTTGTTGTAATTTCGTATTTTACAATTGATCCGCTCATTGTGCATTCTTCGTTTCACCCATTGAAAGCGGAGCGTTTCATGGTAAACAATTGGGAATCTATTTTGTTTTAACCCTTTTTATTTGCCCTTTCGGGCATTGTACATTACTTTTGCAGTGAAAGTTAAAAATGAACCGGATGATTCACTCCAATGGTTTTTTCAACCACGCACAAGAAGACGCAACGACCGCTTTTATTCCTGACAGCTTAATATTTGACATGGATGGTACCCTCTGGGATAATGTGAATACCTACGTCCTCAGCTGGACGCGAGGAATGGAAAAGCTGGGTCAAAACAGAGAAATAACCCGTGAAGAACTCATGGGATTGATGGGAAAAGAGCCCAGGGTGCTGCTGAATAGATTGGTACCGGAATGGAGCGAAAAAGAGCAGGACAGGCTTTTTGATGCGGTGATTGAGTCATACCAGGAGCTGGTACCTGAAATGAAACCAGTAATCTTCGATGGCGTATTGAAGGGGCTGGAACGTCTTTCCGGTAAATACAAACTTTTTCTGCTTAGTAACTGTGAGAAAGGGGGACTGGTGAACTTTATGAACCACACCCAGACCGGCCATCTTATCACAGACTATATGGAGCACGGGATGAACTTTATGCCGAAACATGAAAATCTGAAAATAATGATCAACAACAACGGACTTCAGAGACCCGTATACATTGGTGATACCGATTCTGACAGCAAACAGTCGGCCCTGGCATATGTCCCATTTATTTTTGTGACATATGGATTCGGAATCACGACAGACTACACATTAAAATTTGACAACTTCACGGATCTGGTCAATTATTATCTCAATCTTTGATATATGCAGTCGGCATTCATATTAATTATTATTGCAGTTTACTTCTCTGTTCTGATGCTTATTTCCTACCTTACAAGCCGGAAAGGGTCAGGCAACGATGCTTTCTTCCGTGCCAACAAGTCCTCGAAATGGTACGTGGTGGCAGTGGCCATGATAGGAACCTCCATCTCGGGGGTGACCTTTGTCTCGGTACCGGGGATGGTACGTAATCTCGACATGACCTACATGCAGATGGTGTTTGGCTTTTTCTTCGGTTATCTGGTCATCGCTTATGTGCTGCTGCCGCTCTATTACCGGCTAAATCTCACCACCATATATGGATATCTGGATCAGCGATACGGACCGAATTCCTACAAGACGGGAGCCTGGTTCTTCCTGCTCTCGAAAATCGTGGGAGCGGCTGCAAGGCTTTATCTGGTCGCGTTTATTCTGCAAACACTGGTGTTTGATGCCTGGGGCGTACCTTTCGTGGTGACTGTGATCGGGATCATTTTGATTATCTGGCTATACAGCTACAAAAGCGGAGTCAAAACGATCATCTGGACTGATTGGCTACAGACTATCTTTTTTATCAGTGCGCTGATTCTCATTGTATGGCAGCTATCCCTGCGCCTGGATCTTGATTTTAGCGGTACGGTGAAAGCCATCAGTGAGAGTCCTCACTCCCGCATTTTTGTATTCGACGACTGGACATCGACGCAAAACTTCTTTAAACAGTTCTTCAGCGGTATGTTCATTACCATTGTGATGACCGGTCTGGATCAGGATCAGATGCAAAAGAACCTTACCATCCGCACCCTGAAAGATGCACAAAAGAACGTGGTTTCCTATGGGCTGGCCTTTGCACCCATCAACTTTCTTTTCCTTTGTCTGGGTGTACTGCTGCTGATCTTCGCGGAGCAAAATGCGGTTACATTGCCTGCGGTGTCTGACAATATCCTGCCGATGATTGCCAGTGAGCACCTGGGACCGCTGGTGCTGGGTATCTTTGTGGTGGGTATCGTGGCTGCTGCTTTCTCGAGTGCCGATTCGGCACTGACAGCACTCACCACCTCCTTCTGTGTCGATATCCTGCGCATGAAGGCCGTCTCGCAAACAAAACAAGAGGAGAGGAAAGACATCCGTACCCGTCGTATTGTCCATGTGGTGATCAGTGCCGTTTTTGTACTGATCATCCTGCTCATTGAAGCAATCGGATCCGACAGCATCATCAATGCCATCTACAAGCTGGCCGCCTATACCTATGGTCCGCTGCTGGGACTTTATTTTTTTGGACTTTATACAAAAGTAAAACCGACGGACAAGTTGGTACCGTGGGTGGCCATTGCCGCACCCGTGTTGTGCTTTGTGACGGAGGTGGCCATGAAGCAGTGGTTCGGGTATCAGGTAGGATATGAGCTGCTGCTCCTGAACGGATTAATTACCGGACTTGGACTTTGGACCATTGGTTCACTGCGTTCACGTAATTAGTTGTTCGCTGCGCATGATTCGGCTTCGCCGTTATTCGTGCTTCGCACGTAACAACCGAATAACAACCGATTAACAACCGAATATATATGATCATTAAATCAGCAGAATTCGTCATCAGCAACACCGATTTTCGCAAATGTCCGCAGGACGGAAAACCGGAATATGCTTTCATTGGCCGCTCCAATGTGGGTAAATCATCGTTAATCAATATGTTAACAAGTCGGAAAGGCTTGGCAATGACTTCGTCAACGCCAGGAAAGACGTTGTTGATCAACCATTTTCTGATCAATGACAAGTGGTATCTGGTCGATTTGCCAGGATATGGATTTGCGAGGCGGGGAAAAGAGGGAAGGGAGAAGATCCGGAAAATAATTGAAGATTATATCCTGGGCCGGGAAGCAATGGCCAACCTGTTTGTATTGATCGACTCGCGCCATGAGCCTCAACAGATCGATCTCGAATTTATGCAGTGGCTGGGAGAGGGAGGCGTACCCTTTTCCATTGTCTTCACCAAAGTTGACAAGTTAGGATCCGGACGTCTGCAGATGAATATCAGCGCTTATAAGGATAAATTGCTGGAGACCTGGGAAGAGTTGCCACCCATCTTTGTTACCTCCTCTGAAAAGGGGGAGGGCAGGGAAGAGTTGCTTGATTACATAGAAAAAGTAAATCAAAGTTTGTAGTGGATGGTCAACGGCTTGTCCGGTAAGTTATACCTATCTGCCAAAAGAGCCTCCGATAATATCGAGTAGCTCGTTGGTGATCGATTCCTGTCGTAGTTTGTTGTATTCCAGCTTGAGATCCTCAATCAGGTTGTCGGCATTGTCGGTGGCAATCTGCATGGCTTTCATGCGCGCGGCATGTTCTGAGGTAACCGAGTCGACGTGGATGGTATAGAGTTTCAACCTGAGTGCTTTGGGTATCAGCTGGTTCAGAATAGACTCACTGTCGGGTTCAATGATATATTCGTCTGCTGTGATGTCTTTTTTTTCACTTTTCAGGTTCACCGGGAGGTAGGGCTCGTGTAGCACAACCTGTGAGCCCTTACTCAGAAAATGGTGATAGATAAGTTCCACTCGGTCAATGGTTTTGTCGAGAAACATATTCGTCAGCTCATCGGCAATAGTCTTGGTATCTTTGTAGGCAGGCTTTTCACTGATGTCAGAGAAATTTCCCTGTGGATTCAGTCCGAGGTTTCTTGCAACCTTTGCTATTTTTTCACCGATCGGGTAGATATGTATGTTTTCATTTCCCACATGACGATAAGACTCCACAACAGCTTTCAACTTGTCTGAAATCTCGTCATTGAACCTGCCCGCCAGACTCGAATTGGAAGAGAAAGCCACGATGGCCACACGTTCTACGGGTCTCTGCCGGATAAAGGGTGAAACAAATTCTTCCTGCTGGTTCAATAAGAGCTGCAGCAGGTGGTACAACTCTTGTTCATAGGGATAGAGCTTCCTGATGATTTGCTGGGTCTTTTGCAGTTTGGCGGAGGATACCATCATCATCGCCGATGTGATCTTTTGCGTGGACCGTACCGACTGAAGTCTACTTTTTATCTCTTTTAGCTCAGCCATTTGTCTCTTCTTTCAGTGCTCTTACCGTGTCTGCTGCCACTGTTTCGATGATCGTGGATATCTTTTCATTTATTTCACCCCGTTGCAGCGGATCAAGCACATCGCTGCGGTGACTGATATCCAATATGGAGAGAAATTCCTTCTCGAATGCCGAAACCTTTTCCAAGGGTACATCCTTGAGTAATCCATGGGTCCCACAGTAGAGAATGGCGATCTGATGTTCTATGCGCATGGGACTGTGTACCGGCTGTATGAGCAGTTCTTCATTTTTGCGCCCTTTGTCGATGACCATGGCTGTCACAGGATCCATGTCGCTGCCAAATTTGGCAAATGCAGCCAGCTCCTGATATTGCGCCTGATCGATCTTTAGGGTTCCCGCCACTTTTTTCATTGCTTTTACCTGTGCGTTCCCTCCGACACGCGAAACGGAGATACCCACGTTGATGGCCGGGCGTATGCCCTTATTGTAGAGGTCGGTTTCCAGAAATATTTGACCATCGGTGATTGATATCACGTTGGTGGGGATGTAGGCCGATACATCACCTGCCTGTGTTTCAATGATAGGAAGAGCAGTAAGCGAACCTCCTCCCTTTACTTTATCTTTCAGGGTCTCGGGAAGATCATTCATATTTACGGCTACCTCCTGCTGAGAGATGATGCTGGCAGACCTTTCCAACAGTCTGGAATGCAGATAGAAGATGTCGCCGGGATAGGCCTCGCGACCGGAAGGACGTCGCAGGATGAGCGATACTTCACGATAGGCCACGGCCTGCTTGGAGAGATCATCGTACACTACCAGTGCATGTCTGCCCGTGTCGCGGAAATATTCGCCTGCGGCGGCACCGGCAAAGGGAGCAATATAACGCATGGCTGCCGTGTCTGATCCGCTGGCAGCAATAACTGTCGTGTAGGGCATTGCTCCGTTTTCAGTGAGTATTTTCACCAGTGAGGCTACGGACGATCCCTTTTGTCCGATAGAGACGTAGATGCAGTAAACCGGGTCTCCTTTTTCAAAGTTCTCCCGTTGATTGAGAATGGTGTCAATGGCAATACTGGTCTTACCCGTCTGCCGGTCACCAATAATCAATTCACGCTGACCCCGTCCGATAGGAATCATGGCATCTACCGCCTTTAATCCTGTCTGCAGCGGCGTGTTTACGGGTTGACGAAAGATGACGCCCGGGGCTTTCCGTTCCAGTGGCATCTCCACCAATTCTCCTGTAAGAGGCCCTTTGCCATCGATGGGCTCACCGATGGGAGAGATCACACGGCCCAGCATGCCTTCACCCACAAACAGAGAGGCAACACGTCCGGTCCTTTTTACAGGAAATCCTTCCTTCACACCGCTCGAACTACCCAGAAGGATGGCACCCACATTGTCTTGTTCAAGGTTCATCACAATGGCCTGCTGACCATTGTCAAATTCCAGCAGTTCATTCGATTCGGCGTTCTGCAGCCCGAAGATACGTACTACGCCATCACTCACACTGACTACGACACCTGTTTCATCGAATTTTACGTGGGTATCCATTCCTTCCAGCTGCATGCGCAACACTTCGGAGACTTCACTTACCCTGATTGAATTATCTGCCATCTTATCTTGTAATTTCCCTATTTTTCTTGTAAACTTTTGAATCTGTTTCGAATCCTGTTGAGTTCACCCAACACACTTGCGTCCCACCGGTAATCCCCCAGATTCAGTACGAACCCTCCAATAATACCGGGTTCGACAATCGACTCAATTTCCAGCTCCGATCCGGTGATTTTCTGAATTCGTGCAATGAGTTGCCGCTCCCTGGTCTCATCGATAGAGATGGCGGTGGTCAGTTTTCCATACTGAATATTGAACTTTTCCCGATAGAGTTCAACAAATCGGAGTGCTATATACTGAAGTTGAGTCTCTCTCTCGTTCTTCAGGATGAGGTCGATCATCCTGTTCAGTGATGGCGGAACCGTGCCTCCGCAGGCAGTGACAATGAGCTCCTTCTTATTGTCAGCAGTCAGTCCGGGATTTGCAATCGAACTACGCAATCTGGAAAAGGCAGGAAACATCTCCGATAGGAGTTTCATCCTCATATATACCTCCTTCTCATCCCCGGATGCAATGGCATAATCGAGCAGAGAGGATGCATATCTCGTGGAAATTAGTCCAGTGTCCATACCATTCAGGATTTGGAAATCTCAATCTCGTCGAGTAGACGATCGATCATCTCCATTTGATCTTTATTTGTGACCAGCTTTTCACGAAGAATCCGTTCTGCCAGGTCCACCGAGAGGCGTGAAACTTCATTGCGTATCGACCGGATGGCCATCTCCTTCTCGGCATTTATCTGATCGCGCGCGGCGACAATAATCTTATCTGCCTCCAAACGGGCCTCCTCCTTGGCTTTTTCCATCAGGATATCCTTTTTCCGGATGGTCTCCTTCAGGATCTCTGCCTGTTCTTTACGCGTATTTGCCAGGAGAGTCTCACCCGTTTCTTTTACCCGGGCCAGTTCTTCCTGTGCCTTCCGTGCCGATTGGAGCGACTCTTCGATGTAATTTTGTCTTGTATCCACCATCTTCAGGATGATCGGAAAACCATATTTGGCCAGTACAAACAGTACAATGCCAAAAGAAAGCATCATCCAGAAAAGAAGACCCGGTTCGGGTGACAATAATGACATACGATGAAGCGTTTAGAGGATAAAACCACACACTACCACGGCGAACAAAGCCACACCTTCAATGAGGGCTGCCGATATGATCATATTCATACGGATGTCAGGGGCCGATTCGGGCTGACGTGCAATTCCGTCCATGGCGGAACCACCAATTTTGCCGATGCCGATACCTGCGCCGATAGCAGCAAGACCGGCACCTATAGCCGGCCCCATCGTCTCTAATCCGGCTGTACTTGCCGCCTGCAATAATACTGTAAGTAATGTCATAAATTTGTTTTTTAGTTTTTGAATTATTTTTTGTTATTTATCTTTCAAAAAAAGTGGTTTTGTTTCCTGTACAGCCGGTTTGCTGGCATGTGATATCCTTGCCTGCCCGATAAAGACGGCCGAAAGTAACGTAAATACGTAAGCTTGAATGTAGGCGATAAGCAGCTCCACAAAATCGATAAATATGGTAAAAAAAACCGAAAGCACCGTCATGGAGGCATTGATGGCACTCCCAAGGCTCACGGTGATAAAGATGAGTGTGGTCAGTCCCAGTACGATGGAGTGTCCTGCCATGATGTTGGCAAACAGACGGATCATCAGTGCAAAAGGTTTTGTGAGTGTGCCCACGATTTCTATTGCCGGCATCAGTGGGATGGGTACTTTTAGCCATGTAGGTACATCGGGCCATAAAATATCTTTATAATATGTTTTGCTGCCGCTAAAATTTACCACAAGGAAAGTGGCAACGGCAAGCACCATGGTCACCGCGATGTTCCCGGTCACGTTGGCACCACCCGGAAACAACGGGATTAATCCCAGCAGGTTGTTGGTGAAAATGAAAAAGAAAATCGTCAGCAGAAAAGGGGCATATCGTTTGTAGTCTTCTCCCACAGAAGGTTTGATCACTTCGTCGTGTATCGACATGACAAACATCTCCATGATTCCTGCAAAACCTTTTTTCGCCTCCAATGGATTTCTCTTCAGCGACCTTGCCACCCCCATGATGATGACAACGAGCAGCAGTGAGGCAAAAAGCAGCGAGGCCGCATTTTTTGTGAGCGAAAGGTCCAACGGCCGCATTTCATTGCCGGATGCATCTGTTTCCACTATTTTCCCTTTGTATTTTCCCTCTCGGGCTATATGAAATCCTTTGTATGCAGTCTCTCCATGGTGAAAACGGGTGGAAGAGAAGAGATGCCACCCGGAGGTTTTGCTGCAGAGGATGACAGGAAGAGGCACCGAGAGGTTTTTTTCGCCGTTTCCTACAACATGCCATTCGTAGGAATCAGCCACGTGTTCCAGTATAAATTCTCTTACGTTCAGCTCTTTTCCCGGTAAAGTACTGCTGTTTTCTGCAGAAAGCGGGGAGACGGAAAGTAAAAGTATAAAAGTGGCCAGCAGGCCGTATATGTAGCTGTATTGTCTCATCAGTCGATACGTTCCCGGGGTGGTTTTTTTTGATCTTCCTTATATTTTAAGTACATCTCCATTCTCAGGTAAATATAGGTTTCCCAAATGAGGTTGATGATGTAAAAAATGACAAAAATGAGGGCAAAATTCCGTATGTTGATTTTGTCCACGATCCAGTATATTAACAGGATCACGGCCGAAATAAAAATCTTGATCATACGCATAAGCATATAGGTGTTCACGACTTTCCCTGGTTTTTCGGGAGAGTTGTGATTGAAGACATAGATGAAGACAAGCCCGAGCAGGTAAAAGAAGATGGGAATCACCGGATAACCCTTTACCAGTGTTTGCGGAAACAACCATTTTAGTATGAACCACATACCAAATCCTGCCACAAGGAACATACCCGTGTGAAAGATCAGAAAATATTTGGTCATTTTCATCATTTCTACACCTTTTTTATCTTTATTCTTTCCGGTTTCACATATTCCTTATTTTGTCAATGAGAACCGTTACCTTGTTGTGATTCACTTCCACAAAACCATCCGTTATTTCCATCTCACTTTCCTTACCACCGACTGAAAATGCAAGCATCCCTTTTTTGAGCGAGGAGATGATGGGAGCATGATCGTTCAGTATCTGAAATGATCCCGACACACCCGGTAGGGTGACCGAATCCACTTCGCCGCTGAAGAATGTTTGTTCCGGTGTAACGATTTCAAGTGTCATTTCGCACTTTCGGTTTGTTTTAACAGATCATCGCCCTTTTCAATGGCTTGTTCAATGGTACCTACGTTCATAAATGCCGCTTCAGGGTAATGGTCGAGCTCTCCGTCGAGAATCATTCGGAAGCCTTTGATGGAATCTTCAATGGAGACCATGACGCCCGGCTGACCTGTGTATTGTGCTGCCATAAAGAAGGGTTGCGACAGAAAGCGCTGTACCTTACGGGCACGGTTCACCGTAAGTCGGTCTTCATCTGAAAGCTCGTCCATACCGAGGATCGAAATGATATCCTGCAGTTCCTTGTAACGCTGAAGTATTTGTTTTACACGCATGGCCGTATTGTAATGTTCTTCTCCTACGATATGAGGTTCCAGAATGCGGGAGGAAGACTCCAGCGGATCCACCGCCGGGTAGATTCCCAATGAGGCGATCTTGCGGCTGAGGACGGTAGAGGCGTCAAGGTAACTAAAGGTAGTTGCCGGCGCAGGGTCTGTAAGATCATCGGCCGGTACGTAGACAGCTTGTACCGAGGTGATAGAACCATATTTTGTAGAGGCGATTCTTTCCTGCAGGGTACCCATCTCCGATGCCAGTGTGGGCTGGTAGCCCACGGCTGAGGGCATGCGACCCAGCAGGGCCGACACTTCCGATCCAGCCTGCACGAAACGGAAAATGTTGTCTATAAAAAGCAGAATGTCGCTTCCTGCACCCCCCTCGTCGCGAAAAGATTCGGCCACTGCCAGTCCGGTGAGGGCGACCGATGCGCGGGCGCCGGGCGGCTCATTCATCTGTCCGAAGACCAGTGTCGCCTGCGATTCTTTAATCTCTTCATAGTCCACCTTACTCAAGTCCCATAGGCCGGCTTCCATATTTTTTTTGAATTCATCTCCATACCTGATCACGTCGGATGCGATCATTTCCCTGAGCAGATCATTTCCTTCACGGGTACGCTCACCCACACCTGCGAAGATTGAGTAACCATTGTGCCCTTTGGCAATATTGTTAATCAGCTCCATGATGATGACTGTCTTTCCTACGCCGGCACCACCAAAAAGTCCGATCTTTCCACCCTTTAGATATGGCTGGAGCAGGTCGATTACCTTGATGCCGGTGAAAAGAATTTCTTCGGAGGTGATGAGATCCTCGAACCGGGGTGCTTGCCGGTGGATGGGATACTGCTCGTCGCGGCTGAGTTTGGTAAGTCCGTCAATGGGGCGGCCTACTACATTGAGCAGCCTGCCTTTTATCTGCTCGCCCACTGGCACACTGATGGGGCGTCCCAGTGCTTTCACCGGAAGGCCACGGCTTAGTCCGTCGGTACTCTCCATGGCAACCGTACGTACAATATTTTCCCCGATGTGTTGTTGTACCTCAAGGAAAACTTCCTGTCCTTCTGCCCGCTTTACATACAACGCGTCGTGAATGGCCGGTAATTTCATCTCCTGCGGATCGGAAAATTCAAAATGAACGTCCACCACGGGTCCAATGATTTGGGATATGTGCCCCATCATTTCAGACATAAAAAAAATTTTTTTAAGATTCACCGGTCATCGGAACCGGCGCGGAGACAAAGTTACAAAAAAAGTAATCCTAAATTAGGATTTAATATAAATTAGCAGGAATGAGAGAGCCACAAGCGAGACTTGAACTCGCGACCCACGCGTTACGAATGCGTTACTCTACCAACTGAGCTATTGTGGCTTGTTTTATGGGCATGCAAAAGTAGTAAAAAAAATGAAACAGAAAAAGAAAACGGGCAGCAAATGAGCCGCCCGTTTTTCAAAAAATATTCTGTTTGTTATTTTTCTTCAGCAAGTTTTTTATTTTGCTGGTTGCTCATCATCTTATAAGCTACCGGTGCGGCCACGAACAAACTGGTCACGGTACCTACAACCACACCGATGAGCATGGCGAAGACGAAGCTTCGCACAGCATCACCGCCGAGGAAGAGGATGACGATGATCACGAGGATGGTACTCATACCGGTGTTGATGGTACGGGCCAGCGTGGCGTTCATTGAGTCGTTAAACAATGCCAGCAGTCCGCGTTTCGGATAGAGTTGCATGTATTCGCGCACACGGTCAAACACCACCACCTTGTCATTGATGGAGTATCCCACAATGGTGAGGATGGCCGCCACAAAGGTCTGGTCTATCTCCATCGAGAAAGGCATCACCTTCCAGAGCAGTGAGTAAAGACCGATTACGGCAAATGTATCTACCGTCAGTGCAGCCACGGTTCCCAAAGAAAAGGCCAGGTTGTTAAAGCGGAAGAGGATGTAGAGACCCATACAGATCAGTGCAATGGTCAAAGCTAAGAAGGCATTTCGAATCATATCTTCGGCAATGCTTGGTCCTACTTTCTGGGAACTTTGGATGTGATTCTCGATGGTCTGCCCGGGGGCGATATATTCCTTTAATCCCTGGCCCAGGAGATCACGCAGTTGCTGTTCCACATTGTCTCCCTCCGATTCTATCATGTAGTTTGTGGAAATGCGCACCTGGTTGCTCGAACCGATGGTGATTACACGCACCGACTCACCAAAGATGGGAGCCAGTGCATTTTGCACTTCGCCTGTTTTCACCGGCTTGTCGAAACGCACTATGTAGTTACGTCCACCAGTGAAGTCAATACCCACATTCATCTTCAGCGTAAAGAGAGAAACAATGCTTACCACTACAAAGAGGGCAATAACCAACAAAATCTTCTTGCTGTTGTGAATAAAGTTATAGCTGTATTCTTTGTAGATCGCTGTTGAGAAAGCTGTATTGAAAGTGAGATTTTGCCATTTCCCTTTTGCTAAACGATTTTCATAAACCAGTCGTGTCAAAAATACAGCCGTGAGGAATGACGCAGCGATACCGATGATCAGGGTGATGGCAAATCCTCTGATGGCGCCTGCTCCAAAGATGGCCAGAATGATACCGGTGATAATTGTCGTTAAGTTGGAGTCGAAGATGGCCGAGAAGGCATTCTTGTATCCATCCTCCATTGCTCTGCGCAGTGTCTTGCCCGCCGCAAGTTCTTCCTTGATACGCTCATTGATCAGTACGTTCGCATCCACGGCCATGGCCAGTGAGAGGATCATACCCGCAATACCGGGGAGGGTGAGTACCGCCTGGAAGGCTGCAAGGGCACCCAGGGTAAAGAAGAAGTTCAACAGCAGTGCCCCGTTGATTACCATACCCGGAATGAATCCGTATAGCATACAGGTGAAGATGAACAGTACCACGATGGCAATGAGGAAGGAGATAAATCCATCCTGAATGGCTTCCTGTCCCAGTGAGGGACCCACCACATCTTCCTGCACAATGCGTACACCGGCCTGCATTTTACCGGACTTGAGTACGTTCTCAAGGTCCTGTGCCTCCTGTGGTGTAAAGTTACCGGTAATGGAGGAACGCCCGCCATCAATGCGGCCGTTCACGGTCGGTGCCGAATAAACATAATTGTCGAGCACGATGGCGATTGATTTGCCGATCTCGGCACCGGTGATGGTAGACCAACGACTGGCTCCAGCTGAGTTCATGGTCATGGACACTTCCCATGCTGAACCTTGCTGACCCTGGTCGGCACGTGCGTTGGTGACCACATCGCCACCCAATGCGGGACCACGTTTACTGCCGTCGCCTTTCAATGCAAACAGCTGGAAGTAGGTTTCCCGGGTGTCGATGGGCTTGAATCCCCATTTGAATTTCAGATCCGATGGAAAAATATCTTTGTATCGTTGAAGCAGAAAATTCACTGCCGCCGTATCGAGTTTCGAAACGCTCCCCACGATAGGCCCAGAGGCACCACTCATGGCAAAGTAAGGCTCGTTAAAATATTCCGCGAAACTTTTCGTGATAACCACACCCTGTCCTTCTTCCGGCAGCAAGGCTGTTGCCGAATCCGTCGATACGGGTAGTACCGCTGTAAGGGAGTCCTGAACCGGTAATACCTTTGCAAGCGAGTCCTGGACTGGAACTCCGGTCATGGCGCTGTCGGTAACGGCAGAAGCTGCGTCTCCTTTTTTTGCCATGGCGTACTCGCTCGATCTGGAATTCATTTCGTTGAAATAGACGCTCAACTCGCTTAGGTTGTATGTTTTCCAAAACTCCAGATTGGCACTTCCCTGCAACAGGTTACGCACACGTTCCGGCTCGGTAATGCCGGGAAGTTCCACAAGAATACGTTCGGCACGGTCCAAGCGCTGAATATTGGGAGCAACCACACCAAACCGGTCGATACGCGTGGCCAGCACGTTGAATGAATTGTCGGCCACACTCTTCAGCTCATTGCGTAATACTGTAATTACCTCGCTGTTGGTAGCATTGGGACTAACCCTGTCGCCCATCGTGACGCTGTAAATGTTTGCCAGCTTTCCGGTGGGACTAATCCGTTCGTAGTTTTGCTGAAACAGGGAGATGAAGTCCGATGAACTACCTCGGCGGTTCTGCACAATGGTCTCCTTCAGCGCCTGATTAAACAGCGGATCGTCAGTATTTGCCAGTGAGGCAAGTACCTGTGAAGCGTCTATTTCGAGGACGACATTCATACCCCCTTTCAGGTCGAGGCCGAGGCCGATTTCTTTTTCTCGGATTTGTTTCAGTGTGTAGTTTAGATACACTTTTTCTGTAGATAATGAATCATAATAATGATTCTTCAGGGCTAAGTTTCCATTGGCGTATTGATCCGCTTTCTTGTTATACTGTCTTCCAACCACTGTAAAAGACAAGTAAAACAAACAGATAGCCGTAAGGATAATACTGAAAACTTGAATTAATCCTTTGTTTTGCATTTCAATATTACTTTTGTTTACAATTTACTATTTCTCAGGTTACTAACTGCTTTTGAATATTTAAAAATTTAAGGCACATGCAATGCCCCCTGATTTTGAGCGTGCAAATATACGTTTTTTTTATCTTTTTAAGAACGATATTGCCGGATTATTTTCTATTAAGTAATCCGGCAATAAGGATAAGTTTAATTTATTCAATGAAACCTCTGTTTTTCAAAAGGTACACTGGGTTGGGCTCTGCACCACGGAATTTCTTGTAAAGCGTCATCGGGTCATCAGTGTTACCTTTCGACAGTACGTTGTCACGGAAAAGTTTGGCAGTCTTCTGATCAAAGATGCCTTTTTCTGCAAAAGCCTGGAATGCATCGGCATCGAGTACTTCGGCCCATAGGTAAGCATAATACCCGGCAGAATAACCGCCACTGAAGATGTGAGAGAAGTAAGTGCTGCGGTAGCGGGGAATGATTTCATCGATCAATCCGATCTTCTTCATCGATTGTTTTTCAAATTCGCGTACATCAAACTTCTTTATCTCACTTTGTGTATGATAATCCATGTCGAGCAGGGCAGCCGCTACAAACTCGGTGGTGGTAAAGCCCATATTGAATTTCGATGCAGCGTCAATTTTTGCAATCAGTTCGTCAGGAATGACTTGTCCAGTCTTGTAATGTCTGGCATAGAGTTTCAACACCTCAGGATGAAAGGCCCAATGTTCCATGATCTGAGAGGGTAGCTCTACAAAGTCGCGTGAAACGCTTGTTCCGGAGAGACCTGCATAGTTCACATTCGAGAGCATGCCGTGCAGTGCGTGTCCGAACTCATGGAAGACTGTTTCCACCTCGTCGAGTGTGAGCAATGAGGGCGTCGTTTCGGTGGGACGTGTGAAGTTACCCACGTTGTAAACCAGGGGGCGGATATTTTTTCCGTCAAGCACCTGTTGTCCGCGGAAGCTGCTCATCCAGGCCCCGGCATTTTTGCCTGCACGCGGGAAATAGTCGGTATAGAAAACAGCGAGGTGTGAGCCATCGGCATCGGTCACTTCGTAGACTTCCACTTCGGGATTATATACAGCAATGTTGTCAAGTTTTTTGAAGTTTAGACCGTACAATTTGTTGGCCACGGTGAAGACTCCTTCACGCACGTTCTCCATCTTGAAGTAGGGTTTCAGTTCTTCTTCATTGAGGGCATACTTCTGCTGACGCAGCTTTTCGGTATAATACCACCAGTCCCACGAGGCCAGTTTAAAGTTTCCACCTTCGGCATCGATGAGGGACTGCAGTTCGGCAGCCTCTTTTTTGGCTTGTGCCAGGGCGTAACCCCACACTTCGTTGAGCAGCTTGTACACATTCTCCGGCGTTTTTGCCATGTTCTCTGCGAGGATAAAATCAGCATGGCTTTTGTAACCCAGCATCTGTGCTTTTTCTATGCGCAGGTTGACGATGTCGTTGATGATTTGTTTGTTGTCATTTTCATTGTCGTTGTCGCCGCGCATATACATGGCTTTGTAGAGTTTTTCACGCAGTTCACGCTTTTGGGCGTATTGCAGGAAGGGGAGCCAGCTCGGTTTTTGTAACCCGAAAACCCACTTGCCCTCTTCACCGGCAGCTTTGGCCGCATCGGCAGCGGCAGTGATGACGCCCTCGGGGAGGCCTGCAAGATCTGCTTTGTTGTCAATTACCAGTTTGTATCCGTTGGTCTCTTTCAGCAGGTTATTCCCGAACTTGAGTGTGAGCGCCGACAGTTCCTTGTTCAGTTCACGCAGTCTTTCCTTTTGTGCTCCCTCCAGCATGATGCCCGAACGGACAAAGTTTTTGTAGTATTCGTCCAGTAACCGGAATTGTTCGGTGGTCAGGTTCAGCCCTGTGGTGTCGTCGTGCACAGTTTTAATGCGCTTAAAGAGGGCTTCGTTGAGGTAGATGTTGTCGCTGTGTTCCGACAGGAGAGGCGACAGTTCTTCGGCCAGTGCCTGAATGGAATCATTTGTCTCCGAACTCTTCAAACCATAGAACACTTCGGATACGCGTGAAAGAATTTTGCCACTGTTGTCGAGTGCCACAATGGTGTTTTCGAAAGTAGGCGCTTCCGTGTTGCTTGTAATTGCTTCAATTTCTGTGGATTGCTCTTTCATTCCTTTTAGAAAGGCCGGCTTGTAGTCGGCGAACTCAATTTTGTCGAACGGCGGTGTGCCGTATGGGGTGTCGAACTCAGTAAAAAAGATTGATCCCTTTTCGCCGGACGAAGTGCCGGACTTCTGCGAATTGTTGCATGCCAGTAAAGCCATAAATGCAAATGTAATAAATAAGACTCGCTTCATGAGTGTAAAAATTTGATGACGAATATCAATTGGTAAATAATTTTTGTCAACGTGTCGGTTGGCGCAAAGTTAATCAATTTTCTTAAAAACCGTAAGCAGACCTGCGCATTTCGCTGGAAGACGCAAAGGGGTGGGGTGGATGAAGGTATCGTTTCAGAAACTGATAAACCGTGAAACGAATGTCGGTTGCCTCCTTTGAATCGATGCGGTCGAATCCGTGCCCGCCCGATGCATCCTGAAACACCTTGTATTCAAAATCTTTCCCCAGTTCCTTCAGTTTGTCGATCATCAACTGTACCTCTTCCACATATACATCGTTGTCGTTCGTGTTGGTGTGTATCAACAACGGTTTGTTGAGATTCTCTGCGTAGTGGGTGGGTGAGCGGCGGACATATTCTTCCGGATTCGCCTCAATTGATTCCCCCACATGATAAGGTGCCGTGAAATAGTCGCTATAGCTTTTGTCGTGTGACGCAAGCCGGTTTTCCAGGTCGCTCACCGGCACCCCGGCAAATGCACATTGGTATTTGTCGCCATGCTGCAGTATCTGCATCAGTGCGATCATGCCGCCATGGCTCCAGCCGATCACACCCACACGCCCCGGATCCACCATGCTGTAGTTCTCAAGCATGTAGTCGCGACTGGTCAGCACATCGTCGTTTTCACGTCCCCCGTAGTCGATATTTTCATAGGTGTCTTTTCCATATCCGGTGCTGCCACGGTATTCGGCCGAGACAACAATGTATCCCTGTGCGATGAGTTCACGCACGATGTGATAATAATAGGTGGAGAAATTGGCGTGGATTCCACTGTGTGGAAGTACGATCAGCGGATATTTTTTCTTTGGGTTGATGCTTTTTGGGATAAAGACATAGGTGTAAAACTGCAGCTTGTTGGCTGCAAACCGGTCCTCCGGATCTTTTGCTTTCCAGCGCGGAGTGCTTGTCAGCCGCACCTTGTCGATGTGCGCCACATCGCCCAGCCGCTCAAACCATAGCAGGTCGTCAATCTGTTTTTCCAATATGTCGAACCGGTGTTCGTAATCGGTAATATCGTTGTTGAGAACCTCCACCTTTTTCAGTAATGCAGAGTCAGGAGTTGTCTCTTCAGCTATGGGAACTGATATCTTCTTCGTGCTATCCGCCGGTTGACCCTGCTCCGCATTTTGTAAATTTGCTTCAAAAGTGGTAATCCTGGCGAATGTAGAAATCCAAAACAAGGATACCACCAAGCTGATTAATGGTTTGCGTTTCATAAAAATCTGAATTTTATAGCCCAAAGTTAATGATATTATTTTAAGTATTTCATTTTAATTGACTTCACGAAATGCGAAGCTTTTGCAAAACGCGTTGAAAATATTTAACGAAATAAAGCAGTTTATTTAACTAAAAGAATTAGTTTTGAAACGAAAAGTTTTAGTTATATTTGTGGCGTGATTGCAATTCATCTTGAAACGCAATGATATTTATATTTTATTTCACTGAATAAAACAATCAAAGAGAATAAATAAAATGCATATTATTAAAGAATTAACAGTTAGGGAAGAAGAGGTGATGAACCTTTTCTGGGAGGAAGGAGCTTTGTTTGTGAAACAGCTGGTGGAGAGATACCCTGACCCCAAGCCGCATTTCAATACCCTCTCCACGTATGTGCGATCTCTGGAAGAGAAGGGTTATTTGTCGCACGAGGTATTGGGTACTACTTACCGGTATTATCCGGTTATTACGGAAGACCAATACCGGAACGGCAACCTGAAGAATGTGGTCAAGAAATATTTCGACAATTCCTATTTGCATGTGGTCTCTTCTTTGATAAAAGAGGAGGACATCACGGTGGAAGAAATCCGGAAGTTGTTGGAAGAGGTGGAAAAAACGAACAACAAAAAATAATCATCATGGAACCTTTTCTTTTTTACCTGTTACGCACATCGGTTGTGATGCTGATTCTGTATGGTTTTTATAAGCTGATATTCAGCAGGGTCACTTTCTATTCCCTTAACCGGGTTGCACTGTTACTTTTGTTATTGGTTATCAGTGTTATGCCGCTATTTCAATTTAATCTGTTCCCTGACCCGAAGGAAACCTTTTCGGCATTACCACAGGAAATGTTGAGTCTCGATGCGCTTGAAATTGCCGGAGGTTCTTTCATTGAGCAATCTAATGACATTCAGTGGATGACTGGTATCGTGATCTTTTATTTTACAGGATTGGCTTTTTTTCTGATACGTTATCTTTGGGGATTATTTCAAGTGGGTTGTATTGTTCGTCAATCTGTCTGGAAAACATTGGATGATGGTTCGGTCTTGTGCCTCACAGACAAAAGGATGGATCCTTTCAGCTGGTTCCGGTATATTGTGATTTCGTGGAAAGATTATGATACCATAGATCACGCGATTTTGGAACATGAGCAAGCACACGCAAGATTGCATCACTCCCGCGACAGAATGCTATTTGAACTCTTTGCCTGCATATTCTGGTTTAATCCTTTCGCATGGTTGCTCGTGCGTGAACTTCAGTCGGTTCATGAATATCAGGCTGATGAAAGTGTAATTCAACAGCATATCGATCCAAAACAATATCAACTTTTATTAATCCGTAAGAGTGTGGGAGAGGGCAAGTTTGCCATGGCAAATAGTTTCTTTCAGCGCGATTTACAAAAACGAATGTATATGATGATGAAAAACAGGACAACTGCAATAAAAAAATGGGGATATACTCTGATAATCCCTGTTTTATTCCTGACAATGGGAATCCTCTCCATTCCGGAACTGAACGCAACTGTTGTCGGAAATCAACCGGCTGCTCTGCCGATGGCTGTAATAGACAGTGGAAATTATTTGCCGGATACATTGGGCAACAATCAACAGGAACCATCGAATCAAAACTACATCCAATTAACGGATGGAACGAGAATGAATCCCATTTATATTATAGATGGTATCAAGAAAGAGGATCTCTCAGATGTGAATAGCGATGATATTGAATCTGTATCCGTACTGAAAGGGAAAAAGGCCATGGATATCTACGGAGAGTCAGGTAAAAATGGGGTTCTCATTATTACCACGAAAAAAAACGAAACAGATTTATCTAAAAATATCAAATTAAGCCAACAAAAGAAGCAATTCCTTCCTCCGATTTTAAAGAACGATAGTTTAAAATCTCGAGAGACATTTTTGCTGTCGGAAAAACGTCCTCTTTTCATTGTGGATGGCAAAAGAATGCCGAAGGATTTTACTTCAGATTCTATTGAGGCCGCCAAGATAGAATCTTTGAACGTGCTGAAGGATCAAATGTCTGTGGAACGATATGGTGAAGGAGCCGAAGGTGGAGTCGTATTGATTATGACAAAGGAAAATGTGAAACAGAAGGTTGGCATCGATAACAGGGATAAAAAGACGATATTGAGAGTAACCGTATATAAAACGGGAGAGGTGATCCCTTTTGGAAACTATGACAAGGCTGTGATATTGATCAATGGGGAGAAATCCTCGGTTGAAGATATTAAAAATCTGAAGGGTGACGATATAAAAACAATGTCTGCTTCACCCGGCGGTTTGGGTTTTTCCTCTGATTTGCACCAGCGGTATCAAATACCCGCTGATAAAAATATCATTGAAATCATATTGAAATAAAAAAGTTATAACTGGGCCGAGGGGGTATAGGCGTCGTGATAAAAGATCAGTGTGCGCTTATCCGCTTTGGCCTTGTCCATAAAACGCTTTTTCTCCTCCATGGCCACGGATACGCTGTTGTCGTATGCCGAGAGCCAGCCGAGAGCCAGGTTGAGCGAGGTGGGTACCACATCGCCGGGAAAGGCATAATTCCCTTCTTCGGTTTCGAACAATACCACAATCTGACCGGGCGTGTGACCGTCGTACAGCTCAAGGCGTACCTGTTCATTGAGCTGCATATCGTTGAGTACAAACTGCAACTGTCCCGCATCATAGACCGGCTCAATGTTCTCGGGATAGAATGATCCCTGCTCGAAGAGCGACGGCTTCCGGTAGTTCTGCCACTGCTTCAGACTCAGGTGATAGGTGGCATTCGGGTATGTGGGGATTGCCTTCTGAGCCTCGTTGAAAACGGTACTTCCCCCGCAATGGTCGAAATGCAGGTGCGTGAGAATCACATCGGTCACCTCTTCCGGCGCATAACCAATCTTTTGGATCTCCTCCCGTATATCCTTCTGATCGAAAGGTTGAAAGAATTTCAACTTCGATGCATGCTTGTTCCCCAGTCCGTTGTCGACCAGTATCCGGCGGTCGCCGCTGACAATAAAAAGGCAGCGGAGCGACATGACACACATATTTTTTTCGTCCACCTTATACTTGGCCGACCAGTATTTTTTTGGTACTGGACCGAACATCACACCACCGTCGCCCCGGAAATAGCCCGATTCAATGATGTGAAATGAGGTGCCGTTTTGTTGAAACTTGCGCATAAAGTTGTATTTTTGTGGCAAATTTAGTGAAAAGTTTCGGGGTACAGATCATCCCGAACAGGCAGCACTCCAATGAACATCCCGAAAAAACAAGACAACATCGCAGAGTACCTGCTCTACATGTGGCAGACCGAAGACCTTTTGCGCGCCTGTGAACTGGATATGGATAAGGTACAGCAATCTATCATCAATTCTGCTTATCAGACGGCTGAAGAACGTGAGGCAGCACATGACTGGTATGAGGGCCTTATCATGATGATGAAGTCGGAAGGACTCCGGAAGGAAGGACATCTGCAGATCAACAGAAACATTATTCTTGAACTGACCGACCTGCACCTGAGTTTGCTGAAGGATCCCGGAGAGTCGGAATATATTGCACTTTATTATCACACCCTGCCGCACATTGTGGCGTTAAGGGCGAAAGCCGGAGACAAGAGTGTGCCAGAGCTGGAAACCTGCTTCACAGCGCTCTATGGCTATATGCTTCTGAAGCTGCAACAACGGGAAATCTCCGCCGAAACGCAGGCCGCCGTCACACAGATTATCGCGCTGTTAAGGCTTCTTTCACTAAAGTATAAAACGATGGATGAAAAAGATCCGGAAGTATAATTAACCTGCAGACCGCTGAACGCTTACTCTGAAAAAGCTGATCGCTGGAAGCTGTCCGCAGATTGCCCAAAACTTACATTATGCCCATATTTACAGGATTAAGCAAGGTACTTGGAGGTACCGAGAAGGAGACACCCAAACAGCAGTTTTTTTACGGACTGGTGCAGAAAAATGTGTTGGTTACCGGAGCACACGGGCAGCTGGGCAGTGAAATCAAAGCGATGACTGCCCGAATGAATCTGCCCTTCCGCTTCTTTTTTACCGATGCCGACACGCTGGACATCACTGACATCCGTCAGATTGATGCATTCGTGGCTGATCACGAGATACAATATTTGATCAACTGTGCTGCCTATACGGCGGTGGACAGAGCAGAAACCGATGTGGAAAAAGCCACCGCCATCAATGCGACCGCAGTGGCAAACATCGCACAGGTTGCCGTGAAATATGGTGTGAAAGTAATTCATATATCCACCGACTTTGTGTTTGATGGCGCATCAACCATTCCTTACAAAGAAACGATGGCTGCTCAGCCGCTGTCGGTATATGGCCGTACAAAACTGGCCGGTGAGGAAGCGTTACAGACAGCGGGTGGCGACTGGATTATCCTGCGCACCTCCTGGTTATATTCAGAATATGGCACGAATTTTGTAAAGACCATGATCCGGCTGATGCAGGAAAGGGAGCGACTGACCATTGTGGACGACCAGTGGGGAAGCCCGACTTATGCGGCCGATCTGGCAGAGATGGTGATTCATATTCTTCAGTTCACCGAAGAGCAGGAATGGAAGACCGGCATCTATCATTTTTCAAACAAAGGAGAAACTACCTGGTTCCGGTTTGCAGAGGAGATTAAAAAGCTCGCTGGCATCACCCCCTGCGAACTCGTACCCATACAATCGAACGAGTATCCCTCTGCTGCCAGACGGCCGGCCTACAGCGTGATGGACCTATCCAAAACCACATCTTCCTTTCATGTGGAAATACCAAAATGGGAGGAAGCCTTGGCGCGTTGCATCAACAAAGTTCTTACAAACAAAGCTGGAAGCTGACTGCTGATCGCTTAAAAAACAAACCGCTGTCACCACAAGCTTTTTCTGAAAGAGCTGAAGGCTGATAGCTGATAGCTAACTAAATAATGACGATAAGAGAAGAAATAGAAAGACGGCGTACATTCGCCGTCATCAGCCACCCCGACGCGGGAAAAACCACACTGACCGAGAAATTGCTTCTCTTTGGCGGTGCCATCCACGTGGCGGGGGCTGTCAAATCGAATAAGATAAAAAAAACTGCTACCTCCGACTGGATGGAGATAGAAAAACAACGCGGTATCTCCGTTGCCACCTCGGTAATGGGCTTTGATTACGGAGACCACAAAATCAATATCCTTGATACCCCCGGTCACCAGGATTTTGCCGAGGATACATTCCGCACGCTCACAGCCGTAGATAGTGTAATTGTGGTGGTAGACGTGGCGAAGGGGGTAGAAACTCAAACCCGCAGGCTGATGGAAGTCTGCCGAATGCGAAACACGCCGGTCATGATCTTCGTGAACAAGATGGACCGCGAAGGGAAGGATCCTTTCGACATTCTCGACGAGCTGGAAGAAGAGCTGCAGATCGCAGTGCGCCCGCTGAGCTGGCCCATCGACATGGGAGAGCGGTTTCGTGGAGTATACAACCTGTATCAGAAAAGCCTCGACCTCTACCAGCCCAGCAAGCAGGTCGTCACGAAATCGGTACATCTTGATCTGGAGTCGTCCGATCTGGAGAAACATATCGGTGATAAGCTTTCCAAGAAGCTGCGCGACGACGTGGAGCTGATCACGGAGGTTTATCCGGAGTTTCAACAGGAAGCTTACCTTGCCGGAGAACTGGCTCCGGTTTTCTTCGGTTCCGCATTGAATAACTTCGGCGTGAAGGAACTGCTCGACTGCTTCGTGGAGATTGCTCCGTCGCCCCGGCCGGTGCAGACCGAAGAGCGTACTGTGGATCCCAATGAGGAGGCATTCAGCGGCTTCGTGTTCAAGATCCATGCCAACATGGACCCCAACCATCGCTCCTGTATTGCCTTTGTGAAGGTCTGTTCCGGCAAGTTTGAGCGCAACGTAAACTACAAGCATGTGCGTTTTAACCGGATGATGAAGTTTTCTTCACCCACCGCCTTCATGGCACAGAAGAAGGAAATCCTCGATGAGGCCTACGCAGGAGACATTGTGGGGTTGCCCGACAATGGCAACTTCAAGATCGGTGATACCCTCACCTCGGGAGAGGACCTTCACTTCAAGGGGCTTCCCAGCTTCTCGCCGGAGATGTTTAAATATATTGAGAATGCCGATCCCATGAAGTCGAAACAACTTCAGCGGGGCGTAGAGCAGTTGATGGACGAAGGAGTGGCCCAGCTCTTTGTGAATCAGTTTAACGGGAGAAAAATCATCGGTACGGTGGGACAGCTCCAGTTTGAGGTGATTCAGTACCGCCTGTTGCACGAGTATGGCGCGCAATGCCGCTGGGAGCCGATTAACCTTTATAAAGCATGCTGGATTGACAGCAACGATGCGTTGCAGCTGGCCGACTTTAAAAAACGCAAGTTCCAGTATATGGCGCACGACAAGGAAGGGCGAGACGTCTTTCTGGCTGAATCAAACTACATTCTGATGATGGCGCAGCAGGATTTCAAAAATATCCGTTTTCATTTCAACTCAGAATTTTGATTTCCAGCCAGATGAACGGTCATCTGCGGAAATGGGATATTCAGGCCGTGTACAATCAGCGCCTCGTATGCCTGTTCATTCAGGTCGTAGGTAACCGTCCAGAAGTCTGCGGAGAGCGTCCACACCCTCAGTACAAAATCGATGGAGCTATCGTTCATCTTCACCATCCGTGAAAAGGGGGTGGGATCATGCAACACCTGGGGATGCTTCTCCGCAATGTCGAGCAACAGACGTTTTACAAGCTCTACGTCCGATCCGTAATCCACATTAACAGTCAGATCTACGCGACGAGTGGCCTGGGTGCTGTAGTTGACGATGTTGCCAGTGGAGAGGGGCCCATTTGGAATATGAATGGTCTTGTTGTCGAAAGTGGTGAGGGTCGTGTAGAGGATACCTACTGACTGTACCGTGCCGGCCACACTCTGTGCTTCAATGTAATCGCCCCCCCTAAAAGGTTTGTTGAATAATAACATGACTCCGCCTGCAAAGTTGGCCAGGTTGTCCTTTACCGCCAGTCCTACTGCCAGTCCTACCGAACCGATCAGCGCAGCAATGGAAACAGTCTTTGACCCTACAATATTTATGATCAGGACGATGAGTACGGAAAAAAGGGTAATGTTTACAATGTTTGTAAGGAAGCTGCGCAATGCACGATCTTCAATACGTTTGTCGAATAACCTTCCGAATAATCCGGCAATCCGTTTAATGATCCATCTTCCAGTGTAGAAGATGAGCAGCGCAATCAGCAGTTTCCCGAGGAAGTCGATGCCACCCGTGACAAACCGATCGAGTAACTCCTCGAAACGGCCGGTTTTGATCAGTTCGGCAGTTGAACTTTTCTGTGCATCTGCCGGAAGACTGCTTATCAGGGATTCTGTCAGTGTACCGGCCAGTGTACTGGAAGTTAAGAATAACATATTGATTTCTATTTTTGTGGAATCTGGCCGCAAAGATAAATATTTTTGATTAAATTTGTTGTTTGTATCGGTACATCAAAACGAAGTATGAGGTTATTTTTATTGTCATTTATCCTGATGTCTTCCTTTTCGGCTTTACAGCTCTTCGGCCAAACCTACGAGGAGCTGGTGAAACAATCAGCTGCACATATTGAGGCTGACCGGTTGGACAGTGCCGCAGTGTCGCTGCAAAAGGCAATGTCAAAGGAGCCGGCAAATGAAAATAACCCGGTGCTGCTGCTGAATCTGGGCATATTACAGCGTCAGTTGGGTATGTTTGACGATGCCTATGTCTCCTTCACGGCATCCTTGTCCAACAACCCCATGCAGAAGGTGGCACTTCATAACCGAGCTTCTCTGTTGTGTAGCATGGAAAGATTCAGTGAGGCCATGGAAGACTATGATCTCCTCATCCGCAGTGATCCGAATGATGTGGAAGCCTACTATCGCCGCGGCCTGCTGTATCTGGAACAACACGACAGAACGAAGGCCGAAGCCGATTTTAAAAAGTCCGAGCAGATCGATCCCGACAATCTCTACACAAAGTTAAGTACAGCGCTGCTATACAAGTTGGATGACAATTGGCAGGCAGCAGAAAAAATATATACAGCCCTGATCCAGTCTGAACAACCGGTCGATCCCAGTTTCTACATGAACCGTGCAGAGTGTTATGTAAACACCGACCAGATATTCAAGGCTTCGGCTGATCTGCGTGCAGTGGAAGACTCCCAGAGAAATAATCCTTACTTTTATTTTTTGCGCGGCCGGGTGCGCGATGAACAATTCGACAAAGTTGCGGCCGAGGCCGATTTCAAAAAGGCGAAAGAGTTGGGTTATGATGCAGTGCTTGTGGATGAGTGGCTGGAAAAAACTGAAAAATGAACTCTTACAATCTAAAAAAATAAAAAATGAAAAGAAAATTACTCTATTTTGGTACGTTGATGTTGTTGATCGCATTTTCGATGAACACACAGGCGCAGGGAATGAATAAGCTCACAAAGAAAGAAAAAAAAGCAGGCTGGGAGCTTTTGTTTAACGGAAAAGATTTCTCCGGATGGAGACAATACAACGGAGCAGAAATGCCGACAAACTGGCAGATTGAAGAGGGTGCCATGAAGGTGGCACCGGGAGATCCGTCGAAACCGGGACAGGGTAAAAACGGGGATATTATTTTTGCCAAGAAAAAGTTTACCAATTTTGAACTGTCGTTGGACTGGAAGGCCGGTGATAAGGCCAATTCGGGCATTTTCTACTATGTGCGTGAAGTACCCGGCAAACCCATTTATTATGCTGCCCCCGAGATTCAGGTACTCGACAACGAACGTGCCAGCGACAATAAAATTGACAGTCACAAAGCCGGATCGCTCTATGACATGATTGCTGCCGATCCTGCCACCGTACATCCGGCCGGGCAATGGAACAACATCGTGATCAGGGTGAAGGATGGAAAAGTAACACATATTCAGAACGGGAAAAAAGTGGTAGAGTATACACTTTGGACCAAAGAATGGGACAAACTGGTACAGCAAAGTAAGTTCAAAACTTTCCCTGGTTTTATCGAAGGAATCGCACATGAAGGATATATCGGCTTACAGGATCATGGTTATACAGTCTGGTTCCGTAATTTAAAGATCAGAGAATTGTAAAATATTACGCCTGAGTCGGGCACTGTTATCGTCTGAAGAGAGTAAAAATTAAGTCTCAATCACATGAAGTGGATCAACCGAAACGACAGTGAGGCCAATTTCGAGGACCGCAGGGGCCGGGGAGGAGGTCGAAGAAAAGCCGCCCTGGGCGGAGTGGGGGCCATTGTAATTGTCATCATCGCGCTGCTGCTGGGACAAAATCCCTTTCAGGCAGTGGATATGGTAAACAACGTTGTGCCGGAACAATCTTCAGAGGAGACAACAGATCCTTCCCGTATCCACGAGAATGAGGAGTTGAAGGTATTCACCCTGGGCGTTTTCAACAGTGCCAACGATGTGTGGAGCGAAATATTCAGAACGCAAATGCAGCAAAACTATGAGAAACCCACGCTTGTAACTTTTACCGATGAAACGGTATCGGAATGCGGCGGGGCCACTGCTGCCGTGGGACCGTTTTATTGCTCTGCAGATCAGAAGATGTATATCGACCTGAATTTCTTTCATCAGCTGAAGTCGGAGTTCGGCGCCAAAGGTGATCTGGCCATGGCTTACGTGACGGCCCACGAAGTGGGGCATCATGTGCAGAAGCTGCTTGGAATCATTGATCAGGTGAACCGTTACCGGGGGCGCATCAGCGAAACCGAACAGAACAAGCTGAATGTGAAGCTTGAGTTGCAGGCCGACTTTCTCGCCGGCGTGTGGGTCTACCATGCCCAAAAGATGAACATGATCCAGCTGGAGCCGGGCGACCTGGAGTCGGCCATCAGTGCTACTACCGCCGTGGGCGACGATACGATTCAGAAACGGTCGATGGGTTATAGTGTACCCGACTCATTCACACATGGCACCGCTGCTCAACGTACCTACTGGTTCAGGAAAGGAATGCAGACGGGTGACATCGGCCAGGGCGATACTTTCAAAGACCCGGGCTTAAATTAACAAACAGGGGCTGTCTCGTGAGAAAGACAGCCCCTGTTTGTTTGGCTCGTTTAAAAAACACTTAATCCAGTCTGATCTCATCCACGAAGATGAAAGCACGATTCCCTTTTCCTGGATGCCATTCCGGCAATAGGGAGGACTTTACGGTGACCTTGAAATAACGCGCCTCCACCGGTGCGAAATTTAGCGTGTGTGTGGAGATGCCGGTCCAGTGATCCTTGTGCTTGTCTGTCACTGCCTGATCGATGACCGGCGTGAAAGTCTTGTTGTCGGCTGACGATTCAATGATGATCTCCGATGCATCGAAGATCCAGTCGCCTGTCACCACGTCATTGCGCACCTCCGCCTTACTTATTTCAGCCGGTTGCAGCAGGTCGATCACTGCCACGAGGTCCTCACCCTGAAACCCTATCCAACGGCCTGTTTTATAATTGGTGTCGTTCCCGTTGAGCCCGTCCACCAGTATAGAGGTGCCGCCGTAGTCATAGTTTGTTGCCGGGGTGGTCAACAGTTCGGTGGGCATATAGGTGGACTTGCTGATTGTTACCTTTTCACTGAATACTTTGCTTTTCTTTCCATTTCGAATGGCCACCGCCTTTATCATGGCATTTTCTTTAATCGGAAACTTGTCTTCGTAACGGTTCGACGATTCGTCCGGCTCGCTGCCATCGAGTGTGTAGTATACAGGAGCGTCATCGATGGTGGTGAAGATCACATCCAGCGCGTTGGTGTCGAAGTTGGCTTTCAACTCCGCCGTCACGTCCAAGACATGGGTGGCATAGTTGTAACCCAGCTTTCCGTACAACGCCAGCAGTTGCGGCAATCGCTTCAGGAATGCTTCATAATTTTTCTCTTCCGGTTGTACCCACTGTACTTCGCTCATGGCTGCCAGTCGTGGCAGGAGCATGTATTCCACATGCTCCGGTTCTTCGATGTACTCTGTCCAGAGGTTAGCCTGTGGCCCCAGAATATGTGCCTTTTGTTCCGCGGTGAGTTTCTCAGGCGCAGGCTCAAAACTGTAGACCTGTTTCAGGGGCACATATCCGCCAATGGCCAGTGGCTCCTTGTCGGTATATTGTGTCTGATAATAATCGAAGTAGCAGTAGTTGGTGGGTGTCATGATCACGTCGTGACCCATCTGTGCTGCCTGAATACCCCCTTCCATGCCGCGCCACGACATCACCGTGGCATTGGGCGCAAGCTCTCCTTCCAGAATCTCATCCCAGCCAATGATGCTTCGTCCGTGCTCGTTGAGGAACTTCTCTATGCGTGCCGTCACATAGCTCTGCAGGTAATGTTCTGCAGTATGCCCATCGTGATCTTTCAGTCCCAGCTCTTTGATACGCGCCTGACAGTTGCGACATTTCCCCCATCGTGTCTTGGGCGCTTCGTCGCCGCCAATATGGATATATTTTGAAGGGAAAATTTCCATTACCTCGGTCAATACTGTTTCCAGAAAAGTGAATGTCTCCTCCTTGCCGGGACAGAGCACATCGTCGAACACACCCCATTCACGGGCCACCTCGTAGGGCCCTCCGGTACACCCCAGCTCCGGATAGGCTGTCAGTGCTGCCAGCATATGTCCCGGCAGGTCCACTTCGGGAATGATGGTGATGTACCGTTCTTCGGCATATTTTACCACCTCTTTGAGCTCTTTTTTGGTGTAGAAGCCGCCGTGGGGTTTACCGTCGTATTCGCCCGTATTGCGTCCGATCACCGTTTCTTTGCGCTTAGAACCCACTTCCGTGAGTTTGGGATAGGAGTCTGATTCGATGCGCCATCCCTGGTCGTCGGTCAGATGCCAGTGGAAACGGTTGATGTTATGCAACGCAAGCAGGTCGATGTATTTTTTTACGAACTCCACCGACTGAAAGTGGCGTGCCACATCGAGCATCGAGCCGCGGTAGCCGAACCGCGGTGCATCGTCCATGGTGGCCGGAGAGAAGGATACCTGTGCGTAATTTCCTACGGGAACCGATTTACGTAACGTTTGTATCCCATAGAAGACGGCTGCTTCCGAAGCACCCTCTATACGGATCTCCCGCTCGTTGATTGCAATGCGGTAAGCTTCCGGGTTATTATGCTGCAGCCCGGTTGTCAGGATAATGGCACCTTGTTCCGGAGCCGTAGCAGTCACGGATGGTTTTATTCCAGCCGACAGTTTCAGGTAATCTGCCAGGAATTCAGCATTGCGCTGCATTTTTTCGTTCTCTTCCGGAAAAACAATCTGCGTTGATCCTGAAAGTACAAAGGCTGTTCCTTCTGCAGTCTCAATCTGATGGGGCAGGGGGACCACGTTGTAGTCTGCTTCGGCCATTCCACTGCCTCCCCTACCACAAGAGACAAGAAGGAGTGAAAGTGCTGCCATTAGTTGTAATGTATTGATTATTTTCATGTTTACTGTTTCTTTATGAATAATTTATTCAGATTTGTTCTTCCATTCATACAGCGCCTCTGTCACCTTACCTGCGCTGGTAATCTGTTGGGTGTATTCGTCGATAACAATCACATCCCCTCCCATTTTCAGGTCGGGATTGCGATAGATCATGCCGCTTTCCACCGATTCACGGGCCGAAAGATGAAATTCTCTGGCACCGGTTTCTTTTGCCAGTTTTGCAATATTGCCGGCATTCACTCCGCTACCCGGCATGATGATAATACGATCGCCTGCTTTCTCAACCAATTTATTCAAAAGATCAATGCCTTGCTCTGCCTTCGGTTGCTGTCCCGATGTGAGTAGCCTGTCGCACCCCAGCTCAATGATCCGCTCCAGACTTTCAAACGGGTCCCGGCACATGTCGAAAGCCCGGTGAAAGGTTACGCTCATTCCTGCTGCAGCCTCCAACAGCTCACGGTTACGTGTCATATCCACTTCCCCTTCAGGAGTGAGACAGCCTATCACTACACCGTCGACTCCCAGTCGTCGCGCGTTTTCAATATCCTTCAACATAATCAGATGTTCCAGAACAGAATAGAGAAAATCTCCTCCCCGCGGTCGGACGATCACATGCAACTTTATCTGCAGCAACTCGCGTGCCATAGCAATATCACCATAGGAGGGGGTAGTCCCTCCTTCGGGAATGGCTGCACAGAGCTCCACCCGCCAAGCACCTCCTTTTTGCGCTTCGAGACAGCTGGCCACAGAGTTGGCACAGATCTCCAATTTGTAGTTGTTCGTCATACAGGGTGTTTCATGAATCGCTTTTTGGTATCTGCTGTTGCCTGTTTGCGTTCGAATATTTTACGAACAGGTTTTACAAAAGTAATAAATTGAAAAAACAAAAGAAATTTTTTCAACATACCAATTGTTAAATAAAAGATGAGGATTGGAAACTTCCAAATAAACCTTGCAGCGTCTTATTTTTGGAGTATTAAATTGAATCATTCTAAATTTTGTAAATACACTACAAATTTAATTCTTTTTCAGAGCAGTTTATTTGTACAATTATTTAAATTTGTGAGGGTTTAAAAGAAAAAAGTTTAATTAAAAATCGCTGACTATGTTTACACTATCACATTTGCATCCTATGTTGGTGCATTTTCCCATTGCTTTAATTGCAACCGGCTTTTTGCTGGAACTCGTTTATTTGTTTTGCAAAAAAGAGGTATGCCTTACCAAAGCTGGATATTACTTGCTGATACTTGGCGCATTGGCTACAGTAATCACCTGGTTGTCGGGTATTTTTTTTACTGCCGAAATGGAAGGAGCAGCAGGTCAGGTTCGCGAGACGCATGAGTTGATGGCCACCGTGACCGTCGTATTGCTGATCATCGCTGCCGCTATCCGGATGTATGTTGCCGTCAAAAAGAAAGACAATAACAAAAAGCTCAAAAACATTGCTTTTGTTGTGTATGCTTTGGCCACAATCAGTGTGATGCTTACCGGATTTTTTGGAGGAACACTTGTATATAATTATATGATGCCACTTTAATGTTTAATTTTAAAAGAATGACACGATGAAAAAGTATTTTTATTTTATGTTGTCTCTCGGAGCATTGGTTATGTTAGCAGGTTGTGCTCAGAAGCCTGTTAAAACGGTTGCGGACCTGAAAGAAGGGATCAAAGGCGAAACGATGGCAAGTGCCAAATATGCCGCTTTTGCAGAAAAAGCCCGGGAAGAAGGGAACGACACCATCGCCCTTTTATTTGATGCAGCATCAAAAGCTGAAGCCATACATGCTGCCAATCACACCAAGGTGCTGGAAAAACTGGGAGAAAAAATGGAAGCTTTTACGCCCGAGTTCGAAGTAAAAACAACAGCCGAAAACCTTCAGGCTGCCATTGAAGGGGAAACCTATGAAGAAACGGTCATGTACCCCGGATTCATTAAGGATGCAGAGGCAGAAAAGGTTCCCGATGCCATCAAATCGTTTACATGGGCAATGGATACGGAAAAGAAGCACGAAGCATTCTACAAAAATTCTCTCACTGCTTTGCAGGCAGGTAATGAAAGTACGTTGCCAGCGGGTTTCGAAGTTTGCCCGGTTTGTGGTAACACCTATGCGGAAGGCAATGTGGATGAAAAATGTGCTTTTTGCCAAACACCGCGTGACAAATTCGAGAAGATTTAACTACACATTCCAGCACGTAAGTCCGACATAGCAACCGTGATTTTGTGGAATTCAGTGATTCCAGACCACCATTAGCTGGATACCTTTGCCGGTGAAGCGTGAGAAGCTACCCTGTCCCGGTATCTGATAAGTCTCCGGATTCCAGAATCCCATCAGGAAGAAACTCATATGGTTGAACTTTTTTTGCCAGTTGATGAAGGAGTAGAATTGTTGGTTCTTCCAATCGTAAAAAAGCAGGGTCGTCACATCATCGATGAGGGTAAACGGATAGCTGAGCGAAAGGCCTGAGAAATTCAATGTTTCTTCGTAGGAGAACACCTTGCTGCCCATGCCGTAGAGCAGATGTTCTGCCGTCACGCCCAGCCCGTTTCCCAGATCGAATGTGTAGTCGCTACCCAGGGTAATCATCTGTTGGTTGGTCGTCAGCCCTACATCCTTGTCGTAATGCGTCAGGGCTGCTTCTAACCAAAGACCGACCGTCACATCCGCACGTACATCGAACCCGATCCGTTGTTCGTTTGCCTGTTGATTTGGAAGATTTAGCCGGACGATATCTGCCCGCCGGAAGTGGTAACTGAGAGCCGCCTCACCCGAGGGTATGGGCAGTTGTACACGTCCTCCCGCTTCGGGAGAGAGGTCGCCGCCGGTGCCGTACAGCTCCCATCCTTTTGGATTCTTATTTCCTGCCAGTACCCATAGCCAGATGTTGCTGTTGTTTAGCAGGTAACGTCGGTAAAGCCCGCCCCAGACGCCATCGGTTGTCTGAAGCGGGTCGCGTGGGTCCATCTTGTCGAACCACATCAGCGGCCGGAACAGTTGTGCCGATCCAAAGTTTATTTTTTGCAGACCCAGTCGTATTTCGCTCCCCTGGGTGGCGTATCTTGCCCAGAGACGGTAGGGTTTCATGTTCCCGTTGGCTGCGACCGTGGGTGCAGAGGTAACTCCCAGCTCGCCGAAGAGACTGGCTGAACCCTCAAAGTCGATCAGCCGACCATTGCTGAGGGTATGGGTGTAGTTGATTTGTGGAATATAGCGACCACCAAGCCACCCTTTCGTTTCAATATCCGGTGTGATGCTTCCCCAGCCGGAAAGTTGGCCGCTGAAGCGAAAAACGTTCCGTGAAGATATCGAGTCACCTGTCTGAGCCATGATGGTGGTCGTTGTCGGCACAAAGAGCAGCAGAATTACCAGGCTTATTATTGATCCGATCATATCCGTCCGTAATATCTTTTGTTATCGTTCGTCCGAAATACCATACAGGAAAAACTTGATTACCTCTGATGTCAAATCTGTGAGATTGCCGTAGAGCGCAATCACCTTCTCGTCCATCACCACCTGAAACATTCCGTTCAGCAAAGCCATCAGCAGCTCCGGCTTCAGGTCACGGCGCATCCAGCCCTTCTCCTGTGCCAGCGTGAACATCGCGACCGATTCGCTGATGCTGCGTTTGTATAGATTTCCTGCATAGTCCCTGACTTCCGGATCATCGCTGCGAAACAACTCGAGGATAAATTCCGAGGAAGGGTCACGCGTTCCCTCCATTTTCATTTCCACGAAGCGATGCATCTTATCAGCGAAAGGGGCATCGGAACGCATCACATCCCAGTACTTTTTTATCCAGTAGTCTGAAATACCGTCCATGATTGTTTTTGCGAGTACCTGCTTATTTGGAAAATACTTATAGAAAGTCATCTTACTTACTCCTGCTCCGGTGCATATCTCGGTCACCGTTACTTTTTTCAGGCCGTAACGAAAGAAGAGTTGTCGGCCCGCCTCCACAATTTCCTCCCGTGTTGTACTCTTTCCCATATTTTTATTTTCTGAGGCTTGCTTTGCTGAAGACATTTGCAGGAATGGATTGATTGAAAGTGATGGTGTGGATGATCCATTCGGTCCCCTTGCCCTCCTTCAATACATCTTTGTAGGTCATCTTCATGGGAAACCAGCGACCTTCCACCTGTTTCACATCTCCGACCGTGATTTGCTTGAGCATTTGGCCACTTTTGGCGTATAATTCTGCGCGTAGCGGGATGAGGCGTTCGCTATCCACCCACATCTTCTGGGAAGGGTAGGCCGCATCATCCACTTTGGCAGTCAGTGACAGCAGGTGACAGGCACGCCCGTCTACCTGTTCGCTGCCGGTCACCCGTGCATCGTAGATATCTTCATAACGCCGGTCGTCCATCATGTCCTCGTACGAAAGGTCGGATCCCATCACCGACTGGCGCAACATGTGTCCTGAGATCATGATGGTACGGTCGGTAGCGGGAGAATAGACCCACATTTCCTTCTCCAGCTTTAGCATCTTGGTACCCCGTTCCCGTGCTGGAGAGAGGTACTCGGTGAATGCCTTGCCGGTTCCCATCGTATAACTTTTGGAGGTGATGGTACGGTCGTTCCGCTTCCCATGCACGATCATGGTCGATTCAATGATGCGGCTGTCGGCCGACATATTCCGGTCGATCTTTCTCAGCATCTGATTTCCGTCTTGAGCAGCCAGGGACAGTGAAAGTACCTCCAGCAGAAGCCCCGCGATACTTATTGTAATTTTTTGTTTCATCATTTTAAGTTTTCATTTATCATTTATCAGCTGTCAGGTTGCCTGACGCGCTGTTTAATCCAGTTCCTTGAATAACAGGGCCGTATTTCGTTTGTAGATTTTTCTTCCAGCCAGCGCAGTTCCCACCAGCATGGATAGAATACCCGGTATGACGCCGATGTAGTACATACGCGGGGTGATGCGTGTATGAATCACCGGATCGATCATCATGGCGATGTTCTTCATCACGGCGCTGTAATCCAGTCCGTGCCGGGAGAGGAGCAGGCATATCAACAGCCCGAGGGCGGTGCCCACTGCAGAGCCGATAATGCCGATCACCAGCGACTCGGTCAGCAGGGAGCGGTAAAGCTGCCGTTTCTCCTCACCCATGGCCAGCCGTACACCAAACTCGTTGTACCTGCGGATGCCACCCAGTACCCCCGCATTCCAGAGGACGATGGACAAGGCCACCATCAGTAACAGGAGCATGAAGAATGACATTGAATCAGTATATCCGAGTGTTTGTCTCATCATGTCCTGATCCATCAGTTGTGTCATCACGGGAGCATATACATCCGGATTGCCTGCCTGCTGATGGTTAAAGGAGGTCTTGATTGATTCTACTTGCTCTTTGAGATACTTCTCCCCGGGTAAAAAGCCGAATATCTCACCGGTAGCATCCTCCATGTCGAGCAACAGCCTTGCATCGGTGATGTCAAGAATTACTCCGCCCCGGTCGAGCATGCTGTTTCCGAAACGGACAATACCCGCCACGCGATAATTGGCAAATGACATGGCGCCATCCATGGTGGAGCCGAAGAAGGTCACCCGGTCACCCGGTTTCACACCGAAGCTCTCCGCAAAGTCGATGCTTACCAGTATCTCACCCGGCTGTGTGATGATGTGTCCTGCAGTGATTGCCTTCTCCAGTCCAAGTCTTGCCGACTCCTTGCTACCCTTCGAGAGCAGGTCCGCCGCTTGTCCCGTGACCGGTCCCTGCGCTTTTGTCTCCCCATTTTCATCAGGAATATCCAGCAGTCCGCCGAAGAATATGCGCGGTGTCCAGTCCACCTCAGGGTAATCGCGGTGAAGTTGCTCCATTAACTCACCGGAACCAAGCAGTGCCAGATCGTTCGGCTTCTGCGCTTCATCCGCTGCATAAGCGCGCGTCATTACCTTCAGGTGTCCCGTCTGGAAGTTGGCCGTCATCCGTACCATGTTGTCCATCATGCCACCCATCAGTCCGTCGAGGAACACCACCACCATCACACCGATGGTGACTACAACCACCGGCAACAGACTACGCCTGCGATCCCGTATAATTCCCTTGCAAATAAAGCTGAACATATTTCCAAATTAATTGATTTTACCTTTTAATGCCCATACCATGTTTTGGTGGGCTATCTTCCGCGCGGGGAGGTAGCTGACCAGCGCAGAGAAGACGATCACAACAAGAATGGTGGTTGTTATTGTGGTCAGTTTATAGGCCGGGTACATTGCTTTGCCCACGGCCATGCCAACATCACCATACGCTTCGGGCATGGGCAGACCGGTTTTTGTGAACCAGTAGAGCAGGGGAGAACCCCATATCGTGCCGAAGATGGCGGCGAAGAGGCTGTAGGTGGTCCCTTCAATGGTGAAAAGGCCTGTTACTTCCCTCGGTGTCATTCCGAGTGCCACGTAGGTACCTATCTCCTTCTGTCGGCGGAATATCGAGAGAGTCTGGGTATCGTATACTGCCAGCAGCGCAAGGGTCAGGAGGATGGCGAAGATAATCAGCGATTCAGCCCGGGAGGACTGTTCCAGCATCCGGTTATCCGTCTGCAGGAAGTCATTGTCTTTAAAGTGCCATCCGCCCACATTGGCATTTACCAGTGATTCACGCTGCATTACAATATAGGTGGCTTCATCCTGCATGCCGGTCATGGCATACAGATCATCCAGCGCGATCCACATCTGACCGGTGTCGGCACTGCCGACCGTCGTCTCAAATATTGCGGCGACCCGTACTTCACGTGCATCAAATATTCCATTTCTGTCGCGCCAGCGAATCATTACCCTGTCGCCCTTCTTCAGCCTTGTTGTGGCCGCCATTCGTTTGCCAATGACCACTGGTGTCTCTCCCCCTGTGGAGCGTAACGACAGGGAAGGTATTTTCAGTATATGCTGTTCCGGATCGATTCCCTTCAATTGGATGTTCATCATCCGTCCCTGCGGGTATACCGATGCCTGGATAACCAGCACGGGAGCTGCCATCCCCGTCTTAAGCAGATCATCAATCTGTGCTGGTGTTTTTCCGTGGGCATCGGGCAGTGAGAAGATGTCGTACTTGTCGTAATTTGGTTGCCAGAGCTGCGACCAGCCTGTATCCCAGTCCATGGTGTCGCGGCGTGATTGTTCGATCCATCCATCCAGTATGCCATTGTAGGCTGTCATGATGACCAGTACGAAAGAGAGCACGGCGATGTTGAGCCAGGTGGCACGTCCGGCGCCGATGATATTTTTGAAAGCGGTCCTGATGATGAGCATGGCTTCAGCTGTTTGTGTCTTTTTCTATCTTTCCGTCACGCAGCGAGATGACCCGCTGCAGATATTGCATCACCTTCTCATCGTGTGTGGCAAAGAGGAAGGTTGTTTTCAACTCGCTGTTCAGCTGTTGCATCGTCTGCAGGATATGGTGGGAGTTCTCGGCATCGAGGTTGGCCGACGGCTCATCGGCCAGTACGATCGCCGGCCGTTTCACCATGGCTCGGGCAATGGCCACACGCTGGCTCTCACCACCCGACAGTTGTGCGGGTCGTGCATCTTTCTTTTCGGTAAGCCCCACCCAATCGAGTGCCTCCATCACTGCTTTGTGACGTTCCTCCCTGTTTTTCTTCTGCAGCAGCAGCGTGAACTCCACGTTCTCATACACTGTATATACCGGTAATAGGTTATAGCTCTGGAAGATAAATCCGATATGACGGTTCCGAAGGAAAGCCGACTGCTTTGCAGTGAGAGCTGATACTTCCCTGCCGAGCACCGCGACGCTGCCCGAAGTAGGGGTGTCGAGCGAGCCGATGATGTTCAGCAGGGTCGTTTTTCCCGAACCGCTGGGACCTACCAATCCTGCAAACTCACCCTCACTGAAGGTGAGATTGATATCTGACAGCGCCCTGAAATGACCCTCACCCACGGGATAGTCCTTTGTCAACCCCTCAGCCCTGATGATATACTTTGATTCCGTCCTTTTAAATTGCTTTACATTTATCACAAATGTATACGATTTTGGTAATTTATGGATAAATTAGTAAATTAAAAAATGTTAATCATTGTGTTGGTAGCACATGATTTTCGCCCCTTGTAACCAAGAATTTCAGTCTCTCGCTTTCATGCACCAACTGTTTTTTGTATGCGTAAGTGATATTACTGGTAAACAAAAAAGTTGCCGGAACAATCCGGCAACTTTTTTGTGAATAAAGGAGAATATGTGAATTACAATTTCGGACCATACAATGCCCATTCGGCAAGTTGGAACATATTTCCAGAATTGTTTACCATATCCAGTTTATACTGGGTAAATGAGGCTGTGTTGTCAGGAATTTCAAATGAAAGTGTTTGTTGTCTGAGAGGAAAGTCTATATTATCCCTTGTGTCAATCACAGTCCATGTAGTTCCGTTATTCGAACCATACAACGTCCATCTCAACGGATCTCTTTCAGCGGCATCATTTGCCGATGTAAGTGTATATTTGGTAACAATGGATGGTTTGGTTTGTTTGTAAACCACCGACACAGAGCTACGTGACTTATACAGTACCTTGGTGCCGATGTTGCCGTCTATCAGTTTACTGATTCCTTCATTCGGTCCATTGTCTCCACTGGTTGTGATGGTACCTCCCAGGCGCATCAGATTAATGATAAAGCGGGGAACACGCATTTCGACCTGTTTGTTGAGGGGAACTTCATCTACAGTGATTTGTGTCCCGGAAATAGGCCACACACTGATGGTATAATTAAATGAATAATCACCTTCGGGAATCAGGTCGATTCCAAAATTCTTAACGGGCACAGAAAATTCTGAAATCGTATTGATGGTCTTAGCTCCAGAAACAGGATCCACGGAAACTACCTGATCTGTAATATCAATATTTCCGGTCAGATTGAAATTATCGGGACCGGTAATGGTAAAATTGATTTTTCCGGAAAACATCATCAGCACGTTCGACATTCCGATGAACGAAATAACCTGTTCGTTGTTCTGTTCTTCTACAATTAAAGTCGCAGGAGTCAGGGATTCCACATATTCTTTCGATACGGGAAATGCCGTAATCTTTGTCGGGACTGATACATTTTTATCGGCATCCAGCGAATACACGATGAATTCATAACCCGTACCTGCATTTAAACCATCAATTGAAACAGAATCGACCATGCTGTCATAACTTACAACCGTACTATCAGCGCCATAAATGATCATAATCGATTTTGATTTCTGGTCTTTCGGGTTGTCCCATGCCAAAATAACTCTTTCGTATCCTGCATAGGTCCGTAAGTTATTGATTTTTCCCGAGTAGTTATACTCACCCAGATACTGCTTGTAATTGTCTTCCATGCTGTCGCATCCCTGATTCAATAGTAAAGCGGCGACAAAGAAAAAGACGAGAAGAATATTGTTCTTAATTTTCATAATCATTGCAATTAATGTTGTTATTTATTCCCATCCTGGTATTGCCTTGGTCAGCACACTCGGATCCTCAATAATGCTGCCATCGGCCTCGGTTCCATACAAGGTTATTTCAGAAGCGCAGCTCTCAAGTCCATTATTGATTCGTTTTACAGGTTTATATCTTAAATAACGGAACGGTTTTGTAAAATGCGGATTTTTCGGATATAACATATATTCATGTCCGTTTCTTGCTTGATTTTTTTGTTCTATCACGGACGAAGGTTTCACGAGCTCATAAGTTCCAACATATTCCCATCCGTCAAAGATTCCGTCCGTTGGATCTTTATCATCGCTAATCCATAATTCCCATCGTTGAATATTTGCACCGCCATAGAGTTGACCCCAAGCTTCTCGTTGCCATATCTTGAAACGACTGGCCTTGATTTCACGTCCCATATCAAGAAAATAGGAGAAGGGATAAGTCTGGTTGCCTGTATGGAAATAATTCAGATTTTGAACCGGTTCATAATCGTACAAGTTGTCATAGAATTTCTCAATTCGGCCTTCATAATAACTCATGCGTGCGTTTTTTAAACTATCGTCGCGATAGGTTCCCTGAAATTCTTTAAAAGGCTTTTGTTGAAAAGGATCCGGACTGCTATCATAATCCCATTTATTTCCGTAAAGCAGTTGATCACGAAGGAATGACCATTGCTTTTTTGATATGGGACCGTCGGTTAACGGGGTCACTTCTCCAAAATCTTTGGTGTCGGTTTGATTGGCGTAGGAGTCACGGATAAAAACACTCACCTGGTAGGGAACACCTTTGAGGTTCTCTATGGAAAAACGATCAACAGCCAGGTTTGAGGCGAAAATCTTTGTTACTTCGGTTTCACCTACCTTTACTTTTACATAAATTGTTACCGGCTGCTCCATCGTATTTTCCCAGTCGGCTACAATAGACGAAAAACCGGGCTTAACCTCCAGCGTAGCCAATATGGCTGAGGTGGTGGGCGCAAGTGGTGTTATTTTCTGAATCACGGGTTGTGACTGGTTGTTGTTCCTGTCGACGGAAAAAAGCTTTATTTCATACTCCTTTTCCTGTCCGAAACCTTCGATCCATAACGTATCAGAATACACACTGCTCGTTTTTGAGATGTTCTCACCAGTATCGATTGTATATTCTGCCCTTACGTACAAAAAATCTTCGTCTGCAGGAATATCGAAAGTAAAATAACCGCCTCCATAATTTGGAGTGAACAATACATTTGTGATTTGTCCGGGAGGCGTCTGATCTCCCTGAAGATCTTCGCTGCATCCGCTAATTAATGCTGCAAATGAAAATGCGATAATGATGAAAAAATAATATAAATTCTTCATATTGTTCTTTATTAATATGTTATTACCAGCCGGGATTTTGTACCAGATTTGGATTTCTGTTCAAATCCCAGAGTGGAATTGGCATTAAATAATCTCTGGGTGTCTGCCATACTCTGGGTTGCAAAGTCATCAGAATATAAAATTGTTCCGGATCCACGCCAGTAGTATTCCATCCTTTCATTGGACTTGTAAAATAGCGGCTTGCTTCTTTCCAGCGCAATACATCGAAATATCTTTTTCCTTCAAAGGAGAGTTCGATAGAACGTTCGCGGTGAATGATCTCGCGCAGGCCCTCTTTGGTAAGATGTTTACCTGGATTTTTCACAATCTCCGGATTACTCCATACCTCTTCAATCGGTTTTAAACCGCCGCGGGAACGAATCTTATTCAGGGCATCATACACTGCCTGGTTGGGCCCGTTATATTCGTTGTATGCTTCAGCATACATCAGATAAAGATCGGAAAGGCGCAATATGGGGTAAGGGAATTTTACCACACGTGCCCAGTGTCCGGTTCCTGATTCGGGATGAACCATTTTCTTCACACCGATCCCCGTCCAGTAAAAGTCTGTGGTATGTTGAGAACCGCGGCCTCCGGGGAATTCGTTATAACGCATTTTTACGTCATTGGCAATATCATGGGTACGCCATACGCATCTGTCGACTGTCAGCCAAGCATAAAATCTCGGTTCCCTGTTCAGGTGGAGATTGACGGTCCTTTGACCGACCTGCATGTAACCCTTGTGGTAATTGTCATCGGGTATAGTGGTGATTTGTAGTCGGTTTTCATAATCATAGGTTTTATCATCCTCGATAGGCACCCCGTTTTTTGAGTAGAACAATTCCGCCATCCTGTAGTCGGCTCCCAACCATTGCCATGCAAAGGTAGCAGTCGTTGGTTGAGCCACGCTGCGCATATTGGTTGCGTGGGCAAATCCTCCCTGTCCCGTAAAATCAAGTCCGGAGTAACCCCATATCAGTTCACTATTCCAGGGTTCCACAATAGAAAATCGCTCGTTATAGGCATACTGGATAATTTCGGATTTCTGAAAATTTTCCACATCCCAGAATTTGGGTTGCCCTTCGTATTGGTACAATTTTTTTCCATGTGCTTCGGCATACGTGATGGCATCCTGGATTGCATCCAGCGCCTCTTTCCATTTTTCCGGATCGTTTTCCATGGGGAATAATAATTCTCCATTTTTACCCTTAAAGTTACTGTAATATTCTGAATTACCATTGAAAAGCGGGCTGGCACGGGTAAGAAGGACTTCTGCCTTTATTGCTCTGGCTATCTGCTGATCAATCTGTCCATAATAAGCCACTTCTCTCTCCTGTGCCAGATTTCCGCCGGATATGGCTTCATCAATCAGTTTGATCACGTAATTAAAACAGGAATCAACAGATTGTCTTTCCTGTCTGACCTCTTCTATAGTAGAAAAAGGTTCCAGATTCTGGTCTGCAATAACAATGGGTCCATAAAGCCTTATCAGATAATAATGATAATATGCTTTCAAAACTTTCACCTGTGCAGTCCAGTCTTCTCTTTCCTGTGGTGTAAGATCGGGAACATTTTCAATATTCTGGAAGAAGATGTTACAGATCCTGATGCCTTGATAGAGGCTGCTGGCACCGCCACCGCCTGCCCAGTAGTTTAAAATCGGATCATTGGAGTTGTTCCAGCCACGCATCAGTTTTTCGCCCCGCGTGTTGGTTCTGCTGTTTGCTACACCGGCGTCAAGGCGGCCCACCCATTCGTCACCGGCAAGCGACATGGACTGGTGCAGTTTTTCATAATTGGGCATATACCGGTAACAGGTGGACAGGGCTGAAAGTGCCTTATCTCTGTTTTCGAACAGGCTTCCTACCTCCACCGTGTTATCCGGGACAATATCCAGGTAATTACACCGTGTCAACAGAAATGCTGTACTCAATAAAAATAAAAATATAATTATTTTTGATTTCATAACATGTTGTTTTTGATGATGTTTTTAAATTAATTAAAACGACACATTTAATCCGACACTGTATACTTTTTGCAGCGGATAATTGAATCCATCTCCTCCCATTTCAGGATCCCAGAGCTTGTAGCTGGTGATATTGAAAAGGTTTTGTCCGGCAAAGTATAATCTGGCCGACTTCACGGAAGTGTTTTTTAACCATTCAGAAGGGATTGTATAACCTATTTCAGTCGTTTTTAACCGAAGATACCGTCCATTTCTGATCCACCATGTCGAATTTTGTACGTTGTTGTTTGCATTAAACGAAGCCGATAAACGTGGCCAAAATGATTGGGAAACAGGATTGTTTGGATTCCAGTGATTGTCGGCGATATATTGCATTGCGTTGCGTTGATTGGCAAAAGGTGCAATACTTTGGGGATTGATAAAGAACGAAACCCTGTCTTGTCCCTGAAAGAAAAACGAAACATCGAAGTTTTTATAACCACCCGATAAACCCACACCATAAGTGATTTCCGGAACAGTAGGATATCCTATATGAACCATATCGTCGGAGTTTATTCTTCCATCGTTGTTGATGTCTTTGTATTTGATGTCTCCGGCCTGCACGGTTCCGCCCAATTCCTGGGCCGGAGAGTTGGCTACGTCTGCCGCGTCAATAAACAGTCTTTCAGCAATATACCCTTTCCTTGTATTGATAGGCCACCCGATATTACTTAAATACGGCCATCTGTATTCCGGTTCTTCGTTTTCTATAATTTCATTGTGTGCATAAGTGAAATTGAAACGTCCTGTGATCCAGGTATCGGCATTAAAAGAGTGATTAAGATCGACGGATCCATCCCATCCTTTACTTTTTACCCGGCCTACGTTTCCATATACGTCGCTGGTCAATCCCATGGTTTCAGGTAGGTTTGCCCTTGCCTGGTAAATCTGTTGCCGGTCTTCAGTGAAATATTCGAGCACCAACTTGACAGGTTTATTTTTGAACAAATCCATTTCAACGCCGTAATTTTGTTTTACAGCAATTTCCCAGGTTATCAGCGGGTTTGCGTATCTGCTGATGTTAAAGCCTCCAAAGGATGAGTTAAAATCTTTTCCCCAACTGTAGCCGCCACCTCCCATACTGATGTCGGAGAGGAAAAAGAAACGATCGGAAGGACTAGATATCTGATCGTTACCTACCTTTCCTACCGAATATTTCAATTTAAGCATGGGTAAAATATTTTCCATTGGTTTCCAATAGGGTTCGTTGGAAATAAGATATCCCAATCCCATGGCAGGAAACAAACCCCAACGATTTTCCTTGGCAAATTTTTCTGAACCAGTATAGGTCAAGCTGAACTCGGCGAGGTATTTGTCTTTAAATCCGTAATTTACACGACCACGCATACCCTGGAGCCGCTGGGGGAGTGTTTCCTGTATGCTACCCCAGTTACCGCTCGTATCTTTTATTTCTTCCTGCGTGTAAATAAGTAATCCGCTGATGTCGTGCGCGTCATTAAATCTTCTGGCATATGTAAGGCCGCCTTCCATATAAATTCTGAATACGCCGTCCCTCCATGGCAAAGGATTTCCCAGTGCATCGGTTCCCTTGTGCACCTCCTGCAGAACATACGTGTCAGTGAACTCATCATAACTTTTTATATTATAAAGATAAGGATCATAACTTCTTATGCTTTGAGAATAACTGTCACTCTTGATGGATACTTTCGCCCTTGCCTTAAGTCCTTCGGTCAATACGTCGAGATCCTGATCAAATGAGAATTGAGAGGTAATGCGCCCGGTTGATCCGTCCTTATAACCACGTACCATCCGCGCAAAAGGATTCGACATGCTACCGGTAGCATCAGAACCAAACAAAGTATGTTTTACATAGGCATGTTCCTCATCCGGCAAATAAAATTTGGGAAACTCAACCGGATTTGAATTCATTACGCTCGCAAAAATCACATTCGTATTATCAACCGGTCCTGTGTAATTTTCAAAAATGGAGTTCATATTGATATCCAACCTGGTTGTCGGACTCAGGTCCATCGATATATTGGTAAGCAGGTTGAACCGGTCAATATCGATATTGTTTTTGAAATTGTTCAACCGGTTGTCTTTTAGAATACCCTGATCCTTGTCATAAGATAACGACATGTAATATTTAACCACCGAACCACCACCGGTTATGTTCATGTTGTAGTGCTGGTTTATGGCATGCGAATTAAACATTTCATCATACCAGTTAATGTTTGGAAAGGCATAATCGTTTAGCTGATCAATGGTATTCTGAATTTTTTGTGCACTATAATAAGGTTCAAGCAGCGGATTGTCATTGAACTGTGCCTGGTTATACAGATTCATATAAGTTACCCCATCCACGGTTTTCTGAATCTTTGTGGGCAAAGACATCCTGCCTTCCCCCCTGATTGAGATCTTGGGTTTTCCAGCCTGTCCTTTTTTGGTTGTAACCATGATTACTCCGTTGGCACCTTTTGATCCATACAGCGCAGCAGAAGTAGCATCTTTCAGTACTGAAAATGAAGCCACATTGTCCGGGTCAACTCTGGCCAGATCATTGGCATTTACTTCGAACCCGTCGAGTAGAATCAGGGGGCTGCTTGCATATCCAAAAGTGGTGACACCCCGGACAAAGAACTGGGCATTGTCAGCACCGGGTTCCCCGCTTCTCTGATACGAGATCACTCCGGCCAGACGTCCGGCCAAAGCGGTTGTCAGGTTACTTGAAGGAACTTTCAATTCTTTGGGATTTATGGTTTCGATTGAGGATACAACGCTTTCTTTTTTTTGTGACGCAAAGGCAGTCACTGTGACTTCTTCAAGAAGCTCTACATCCTCTGTCATTGTAACATTTATGGTAGTTAAATTTCCTACTGGCAATGTAACTGGCTTCATGCCCACATACTGGAATCGTAATTCATTGGCGGATAAGGCTTCTATGGTATAATGTCCATCGATATCCGTGATAACCCCGCCTTGCTGGCCTACTACTTGCACCGTTACACCAGGTAATGGTTCTTTTTTTGAATCGGCTACCGTTCCTGAAATGGTTTTCTTTGCTTGTTGTACTTCATTTTCATTACCCTGTACAGGAACGGAAATAAATAACAACAGTAAGAAAGTCGCTAGAAAAAAGCTGGTTCTCTGAAATTTTCCCGGATAAACACTCTGAGCGTGTTTGGGCCTAATTAAATTCATGTAATTCATACAAATTGGTTTTTAGTTTAATTTTTGTAAGTGTTTTTTCTTGCATAATTTTAAAAAAATAAATAGTTCAACGTTTAACTTCCATAGGCTATAAATATATATTAATATTTTATTTGATAACTAATAATCAGCATAATACAATTTTATGGGATGTTTTTATAATAAAATATCCGTATTTAGATTTCAATATTTTTGCAAATATAATGTTGCGATTGCTTAATAACAAGTATAATTCGTTAAATTTTTGTTGCAGGATTCAATTTATTTATGACTTTGATTTTTCCGAGGATAGTTATCAGCGATATTGCTGTTGTTATTTTTCCATAAAGATAATCAAATACATTATTTAAATATTAAACAATGTGAATATATAATCTTGTATTTATTTTTATTTGTACCTTTATTTAAATATCGCTTTCTACTTATTGCGAGTTCTAAACACCTTATTGAAAAATAGATTAATCGTATGAAAAAAACATCTTTAATACATTTTAGAATACATTTAAGTGTAATTCTTTTTTCTCTTGTTTGTGCGGGTTCTTGTACGAGTACGTATAAAGGATTTGACGATTGTCATAATACAATTATGTTAAAAAATAGTTCCCAAAGTACAATTTACTATATGAGTACCTTGAAGGAAGGATTTATGAATTATGATCCCACAAATCCAACCTATGCAGCCGATTACAAAACATTGGCTGGTGAGAGCAGAAAAGTTAAGATTGGAATATCTCTTTCCTGCTGGGAGCAGGTGATGAAAAGTGCAGACGGATATGTATATATCTATATTTACGATGCTGCGTACCTGGAGGCGAACCCCTGGACGGACGCCAAGAGTCATTATCTCAAAATGTATAAACTGGATGCAACCCAGTTAAATAAAACAAACTGGACAATTACGTATCAGTAGTTTCTTGAAATAGCCGCCAGTCTCCTGAATTGCAGCTATTTTTTTGTGAAAAGATTATCCTGATTCAAACTTTCTGTGTCGTTTTTCTTCCGTTTCCGCAGTTTGCGATAAACCAGACGGAGGATTACTACGATAAAAATAATTAACAGTACAGAGACGAGGATGGGTGCCACGAGCGAAAGAAGGGAGAATCCAGTGGCAGCCACTCCTTCGCCGGTGGAGACAACCGGGTTGCCGGCACCAGCGGTAAATTTTGATGAGAGGAGCCGGGTGAGGGCACTCCCGCTCTGAATGGTTGCTGCAGCACCACCACCTACCACAAATCCCAATACCCACTTCATCCATTCATTGTCGGCAGGGAAAACGGAAGTCATCAGCAATGTACCGGCACCTACTGAAAGGGGTGTGGCAACAGTGTCGACAAGATTGTCGACAAAGGGAATGTAATAAGCGAGTACTTCGACCACTGCAGCCACGCCAAAGCAGACGAGTGCAGGCAGCGATCCCATCCACACGAAGCTTTCACCCAGCGATAAAATACCAAAATGGGAAGCCAGTCCTGCCACAAGCAGCGGGATGAAAACCCTGAATCCGGTGCTGGCACTCAGTCCGATACCGAGTGCGATGGCACTGATGGTCTCCATATTTATTTCCATGACCGAAGATAAATTAATTTTTCTAAGAAATGCAATTTCGTCTGACCTCATTCAGCATTCGGGGTACTTTTTGATAGGGATCTCCCGCACCCAGCGTTTCGATGGGCAGGTAGCCCCTGTAGCCGGCTTTTTTGATGAGACGGAATAATTTCTCCAGGTCGACCGGTGTTTCCTTCCCGTCAATCCATACACTCTCCTTAATCTGCCAGGTGACAGCCTTTGAAATGTTTTTCTCAATTTCTGCATAGGGATCACCCTGCCGGTAGCTGCCGATGTCGAGATTCAGACCCAGCCAGTCGGAACCTACCATTTCGAAGATACGATCCACGTCGGCAGCAGTCTTGATAAAATCGTCGTGGTTCTGAAGGGCGATGACCACACCGTATTCTCTCCCATATACACAACAGGTGCGAATATCTTTCGCCATCCACTTGAACACTTGATCGCGTGTAAAACCCGTATGTGGATTTTTCCCTGCAAAAATACGCAGGGTGGGAGCACCCATCTTTGCGGCGACCCCAATCCACTGTCTGATCATTTCGATATCCGCCTTGCGTGAGACAGGATCGGGATTGGCAAAATCATTGCGTATGCCGGTACCGCTGATGTCAAGCCCCAACAGAAAAGCTTCCCGTTTAAACTCGTTGATAAACCCGATGGAGGGTTGGCTGGGATATCTGGGAAAATAATATCCCGTGGGATCAATGGCGTCGAAGTTGTGTTCTGCACAAAACCGGAGCATATCAAAAAGGTCTACTTTCCCGTCCTGGAGTAGCTGATTGAACGAGTAAAGATTCAGACTCAGTTTGAATTTGTACGGTAAATCATCACTTCTTTCCGTATTACCGGAAAGTGAAAAAGCGGAGAGCGCGGGGATTGCCGGAACAACGGCCAAGGTTTTCAAAAAATCACGGCGGGAATGTGTTGTCTTCATCTTATCTTGAATTTAAAAGTCACCGGTATTATTGGATATCATCGCATTGGAAAGACAATTCCGTGGAATCGGGCCGACCAATCAAATTTCACGATATATTAATCAATTGATATTAAAAATGTTGTTAATGATAAGGCCGGAGCGGAATAAGCAATTTTACCACGAACCACATTGGTCGTCGGAAGATATTTACAATCTTCGTTTGCACTTGTACGATAAACTTCTACTGGTTTATCGGGTGTACCCACTGAAGCAAGATCAACTAAAAAATCTCTTTTATTTTCTTCGGGATTGTTTAAAACAACCACCAATTTTTTGTTTTCTTTATCTATAGCCACCAGCGCGCTTCTGCTTCCGGTTTCCAACAACGAATACCCTTGTTTGACAAAACGGGTTACCTGCATCCGGACAAACATGTTTTTTATGATTGTAAATTTCTTCTTTGTAAAATCGGCTTTTATTAATGCCCATATATCGCTGTTTTCCGATATTTGCCAGTCGAGCCAGGCCTGGGGCTGCATTAAATTTAAATCATCGAACATCCTTTGCGCAAGCAAAAGATTATTTTTAAGACCCGTTGAACGATTTCTCAAGGATCCTGTGCCGGTTTCTGATTGCCAAAACTCTTTGTCAACAGTTTTGATGATCTGATGGACTTCCTTTCTTTGATCATTCGTTCCGGCATAGGTATGGGTGTTCAGTTGTCCCAATTTATCAAAGATATCACCGGTATGCTGATAGGCTTTTAGCGCAATGATAAATTTTTCGAGAGAAGCTTCATCTGATGCAGAAATAACTGTTTTCAAGCCTGATTTCTTCAGTTTGGGATAAAGAAGCCGGATAATTTTTATTTGTGTTTCCGGATCAAAATGACAACCCTCCTGACGTCCCAGGTACTTCCAATTTGAAGAAGTGGACTCATTAAAAGGTTCCAGGGTCTTGAATTCAATTCCATAGGTATCTTTGTAATGTTTACATACATCAATAAGGTAATTGCAAAAAGCGTCGTAATATTCTGGTTTGAGATTGTCAACCTCAGGATCCATATTCCCTGAAGAACACCCACTATAGGTCATCCAGTATGGGGGAGAGTTTGAAAAAGCTTCGAAAATTGCATCGGGACGTTTCTGCTTGATTTTTAACATAATATTTCTCTGGGCTTCGTCTGCAGTCCAGTCGTAGGGGGCATTCTCTGATGATTTAAAACCCTCCATCTCTGCACGTTTTCCAATTGTCCCTTTCGCCATGTGCCCTCCAATATGCGATGGATCGTCGCCCCCCCCAATGTTATAACGAAAGATGTTCATGTTCAATTTGTCGGGTGAGGTGATCAGATCGACAATACTGTCTGCCTTCGATTCTTCCCAGCTACCAATCTGTCCTGCCCACCAGCACAATGAACTTCCCCATCCTTCAATGGCTTGCATCTTATTATTCAGATTGATATCTACCTTGATGGCATCATCCGAAGTTGCTGCTTTCTGTTGTTGGCCTATAATCAAAAAAGGATAAAAAGTCAATGATAAAATTGAGGTAAAAAAGACTTTTAAATTTATCATAGCGTTTTGTTTTAATCGTTATATTCACATCTGATCCATTGTGATGTATGTCAAATCATCGATTATTTCCGCAGTAGTTCCTTTGGCCATAATCTTTACATCGCGACTTTGTCCTGGCAACAAGTCGAAAAAGTTATCAGAAAAACGTCCCGCCTCTCCCTTGTATTTTATCATGATATTCTTTGCCAAATTATCGGTTGACACGGAGATAATCGCCTCATCCCCTTCAAAGCCCTTGACATCGAAACGTATATTTGGTTTCGGTAATTGCAGGTTTTTGGTCAGGTCAAAATAAAGGATGTTGCTTGCATTCATATTCGAAGACGTGAACTCGCACAACAATAAATTGGTAGCCTTGTTTGCACCATTCAGAAATGATTTTACAGAGGTTGCGATCACTTTTTTAGAAGTCATGGGAGATATCGATATTTTTTTACTGTCACTCTTTAATTTTCGACCGGCGAAGTCCATCAATGTGATTTTCAGCGTACCTTTCACATGCTTGTATAAATCAGAAACAACAAATACATCCAGAGTATCCCCATGAATATAAGGAGCCACCAGTACTGGGGCGCAAGCCTGACGCATGTCGTAATGCATTGCTTTCCAATAGCCATAGAAATCTATTCCCGACCAGGTATTGGAAGGCCAGCAGTCGTTTATTTGCCAGATCAGTGATCCCTGGCACCAGGGCATATTGCGCCGGTGCGCTTCCATTGCAATGACCATTGCCTCACCTTGCATTATCTGGCTGACATATACTTTGTTCTCAAAACTTTCGGGTACCTTGAACCGGTCGCTCACATATTTCATGACCACATCATTTCCCTTCGCGCTACCGTTGTGTATTTCCATTGTAGGCGAATTGAGCCAGAAATCCTTTTCAGGAGTATAATTCTTCATTGAAGCAATTTCGGGCAGTCCGATGACACCGTACTCCGACATGAAGCGTCCGACATTGGTATTAAAATTATCCACAGGATGTCGGGCATGCCAGATTTTCCAATAATGGTGATCTCCCTGATTAAAAGGAGATTCAACAGCCATCTTGTATCCCGGTAACGGCGATGAAGGCCAGTAAGGCATGTTGTCGCTATACGTTTCTTTTACATAACGATCCAGCTGATCATAGAAAAGATCCTCCATCCCTTTGGTCAGCCGTGCAACCTCACCCTTATTATAAAAATGCTGCCATTTACTCTTTTCCCACGTACTGCCGTAGGGGTTCCAGGGTACTTCCACTTCGTTGTTGCCGCACCACAATACGATAGACGGGTGATTCCTCAGACGCACCATATTCTGTTTTGCCTCCATTTCAACGTTGTCATAAAACTCTTTGGTATCGGGATACATTCCACAGGCAAACATAAAGTCGTGCCAGACCATTATTCCATACTTGTCACACAAATCATAAAAGTGATCCGATTCATAAATCCCCCCTCCCCAGATACGAAGCATGTTCATATTTACATCCGCCACACTTTTTACAATATGTTCAAAAATCCCGGGATCTTCCCTGCCCAAAAGGACTTCACTTGGCACATAGGAGGAACCTTTACAAAAAACCGGTTTATAATTGATTTCAATTCCAAAGCTTGTTCCCTTTCCATCCGCGTCGTCAACTCTTTTCAGTGACGTGGTCCGGATTCCCATTTTCCTTGAGTAGGAATCGATCTCTTTTCCATTCCGGGTTAAAGTGACACGCACATCATACAAATGAGGCTTTCCTGCTCCGTTGGGCCACCAAAGTTCCGGTTTGTTTACTGTGAAGCTTTCTTCTATCACATTTTCGCCAGACTTCAACGTTTTCTGAACTTCTTTGATCTTGTCGTCCCCAAAGCTTATTCCTATCGTATAATCACCTGCTGTATCGACAGAAGCAGTCACTCTGGTCCCGATGGATGCTTTTGAATAATCCTTTTCCAGGGATTCAGTATACGCATAAAGATCTTCTATGTGTCCTTCATTCCAACTTTCAAGAATTACCGGTCGCCATATTCCCACCGTAATAATTCGGGGAGTAAGATCCCACCCATATTGATAACCCGGTTTACGCTGAAAGAAGCGGATTTCATTTTCGCCAATGCCGCCTGTTACACCATGTTCATTGTATCCGTGCAAACGGAGTCCAAAATCACTCAGTTGCTGAAGACCTTGTTGGGTGGGTGATTTAAAAGTCACGAGAAGCACATTGCCCTTCGGTTTGATGATTTCTTTTACGTTTGCAGTCCATGGACGGAACATATTGTCTGTGACAAGTATCTGTTTTCCATTAAGAGTAACCGTGGCATAACAGTCTAAACCTTCAAAGACCAGGCGTGCATTTGAGTTCTTTTCGGCATCGGGTGCGTCAAACACTGTCCGATACTCCCAATCCAATTTGTCTATCCATTGGATTGACAAATAGTTGTCGCCATAGAAAGGATCTTTTATTTTTTTATTGATCAACAAATCTGTCTGCACTACTCCAGGGACCTTCGCAGGCATCCAATCACCCAAATTTTTCTGTCGGAACTCCCATCCACTGTCAATCTTCAATTTATCAGTTGCTGAGGCATCGGCTATTACGAAAAATAATGATATAAGAATCAGGGACTTAATAAATATTTTTTTCATTTGTTTTATAGGATTATCAATCTAGCATATTAATATGAAGTGACCAGAGAAACAATCGCACGGGGCGGAATGATAAACTTTTGTTTATTTGATACATAGCCCACGGGTTTCAGATTTTCCCCTTCACGGTCTGAAGTGCGGTACTGTTGCCATTTACCTGTAGACCTGGTTTTCTGATCCAGCGTAATTACACGGTCCTGATTACCGTAATTGAGAATAACTACCACCTGGGAACCATCACTGTTCTCGTAGGCAGAGCACATCAATCCTGTCTGTTCGGTATCGCCATCCGGAATGAATTGATTGATTCTGTCGAAAGCCGAAACAGACAATCGCACTGCTCCAGGTCTGACAAACCGGCTGTAGTTGCCCAATGCCCATAGTAGCTTGGAATCTTCAAAACGACCATTTAGTAAGGTGGAACCCGGGTAAACGCGAATTAGACAGTCCTTGTAGTCTTTTTCTCCGATGGATCGCCACCATTGCCAGCTTTTGGCTTGGGCATACACGAGGTCGTGATGAACAATACGGGCAACATACAGCGCCGTTTTCATCGTACGATCAAATTTCCCTCCGCTGCCAATCTCATTATCGTTACTCATGATACAGGTTTCCGTCTGCCAGAAATCAACATGGTATCTGTCCAATGTATCTCTGAGCTGACGACGGATACTTCTCAAACTTTCCAAGGGTGTATTTGTCCAGTAACTGTGGCCCACAATCATGCGAGGCACATTGGGCGCATTTCCCAGATAGGTGGAAACACTGTCGGGCGAAAAGAAGGTCCGTATCGCATAACCTCTTTGCCAGTCGACCATGTGCGTATCAAACATATTGCGATAATCGGATGTCTCATTTACCAAAATCCGTGTATCGATATTGCGATGTACAAATTCTTTTCCAAGTATACGAGCCATATGTGCTATTTCACGATTGGTGGCGGGCGTACCTTCCTGTTTCGGGCCCGTCCAGTTCCAATGTCCGTCCGGTTCGTTAAAGGGACAAAGATAATCAAACCGGATACCTTCTTTTTTCTCCATCCCTTCTACCACATCTGCCAAAAAAACCGCATACTTCGTATAACTGTCCGGCCTTAAGTTAAAAGTTCCACCACGGCCCGTATTGGTGGCCAGTCCATTTTGGGTAAAATGGACAGGGGGAGAATTCAAAAATGCCAGATACTTGTTTACTCCCCGTTCTTTGGCCAGTCTTAGAAAATTTCTCTGGCCCTTCTGCTTTTCCCAATCATAGGTACCGTCGGCCTGCAGGAAACATTCCGCGCGGGTCCATACGGATCCTATCTGACTCGCTTCGCCCTGCTCGGTACTGCCGGCACCCACATTAAAACGCCAAAGGGATAAACCGATACCTTTGGGTTGGCCATTCACATCGTTTTCCGTGCTAAATAACCAGTCGGCAATCTGATTCTGTTTTTCCTGAGGCCATAAACCGACAAACTGTGTACTCCATGCATCTGAAGCACCAAAATGATCCATCGTTTGATATTTACGGGAATTATCGATCAGATAATGTACGGCGGGCTGTGCTTCAGCTATTGTGCACACAAAAAGACATAGGATAGTTGTTAATATCAATAAATTGTTTTTCACTATTTACTGTTTTAATTTTATTTTCTTACTGATATCGATTGGTGAGTCGCACTCTATAAAGCACTTTTGGTATTTCTTTACAAATATAGACTATTTTTTCAGAACTCCCATGAAGGAAAAAGAACTGGCTGTTTTTTTTGTTATTTTTACGAAATAGTTGTATCCTTGTGGTCGCTGTTGTATCTGAATAAAGAATCTTAACAACTTTGGCAGGCAACTCAATAAAGAAAACATAATCTAAAATCGAACACAATGCGGCATATATCAGTTTTGCTTATCTCTTTCTTCCTGCTTCTGCACTGTAGCAGTACGCCTATCGTTGAACCGGCAAAGTCTGACGATTCCAAAGAGACGGAAAAAAACGGAAAATGGGCAACTGCCCAGGAGATCAACGGCCGCCTGGGAAGAGGAATCAACATCGGTAACACTTTCGAGGCGTTACAATCGTGGCAATCTGCCTTCGTACCGGGCGATCTGAAACGCATTGCAGACCTGGGCTTCTCGCACGTGCGCATTCCCATTCGCTGGGAGCGTGACGATCGCAGCATGACCTCATCGCCTTACACCATTTATCCTGACTTTCTGGTAAAAATTAAGTCGGTGGTGGATGAAGCAATGAAGCAGAAGCTTCACGTCATTATCAATATGCATCACCACGATGCACTCTATGCCAATCCGGCTACCGGAAAAGCCCGTTTTCTTTCGCAGTGGGAACAGATTGCAGATTATTTTAAAGCGTATCCCGACAGCCTGCTGTTTGAGATCCTCAACGAGCCACACGATCAGCTCACGTCGACGTTGTGGAACAGTTATGCGAAAGAAGCCCTGCAGCGTATCAGGGCGACCAACCCCAAGCGGTGCGTGTTGCTCGGTACGGCCGAGTGGGGCGGGGTAGGCGGACTGCGATCGCTGGAGATACCCGATGATCCGCAACTCATACTGACCCTCCATTACTACAACCCGTTTCACTTCACGCACCAGGGCGCCAGCTGGTCGGAAGGTTCCGAAGCGTGGCTCGGCACGAAGTGGCAGGATACCGATTTCGAACGGCAGACGGTGGTAGACGATTTCAAGGCTGCGGTCAATCTTGCCAAAGAGAAAAACATCCCGGTGCACGTGGGTGAGTTTGGAGCCTATTCGCGAGCTGACATGGATTCACGGGTGAAATGGACCCGGTTTCTGGCCCGCTGGTTTGAACAACAACAGTTTAGCTGGGCCTACTGGGAGTGGAACTCCGGTTTTGGCATTTACAACCCCCGAACCGGTCAGTACCAACAGCGGCTGGTGGATGCGCTCATCAAGGATCCATTGCCGTAAGCTTATCAGCCTTCCTCAGGCCAGTAACTTCTCAACCGGACAGCCTGCCGTCGTTCACCAACAAAAATGCGTGGTGGGTTGTTTATAGTTGAAACAGTTTAAAAATCACGAAAATGAAAGGATTCATCATCACATGCCTGCTTATGGGTATTTTCCAAACGATACAGCCACAATCACTGAAAACGGTCTCTTATCAGGATGGAACCCAGAAATTAAATGGCCTGGTCACCTCCAATGCCGGCAAGCAATTGCCGGGCGTACTTATTCTGCCAGCCTGGAAGGGTGCGGACAATGAGGCACGCACTGCTGCACTAAACCTCGAAAAAGAGGGGTATATTGCTTTTATCGCCGATATCTATGGTGAAGGCAACATACCCGGGGATAATGAAGCGGCTGCAAAACTTTCCAGCACTTACAAGAATGATTACCAGGCTTACCAACGCAGAATCTCACTGGCCTTGGAGCAACTGAAAGCACAAGGCGCAAAGGCAGATAAAATAGCTGTGATTGGATACTGTTTCGGCGGAACAGGAGCCCTCGAAGCGGCGCGGGCAGGATTTGACCTGCAGGGTGTGGTTTCCATTCACGGCGGATTGAGTAAAGATGCAAACCGGCCCAATAAGCCCATTCAGGCGAAGGTGCTGGTAGAGCATCCCGCAGAGGACAAAAGTGTATCCCGGGAGGATCTCGACAATCTGGTAAAAGAGTTAAATGAAGGCAACGCCGATTGGCAAATCATCACCTATGCCCACTCCGGGCACACCTTCACAAACCCCGAATCACCCGAATACAATGAAGTAATGGCAAAGAGAGCGTGGAACCACACACTACTGTTTCTGAAGGAGGTACTGAAGTAGTTTACTTATTTTCATTGTCCGGAATAATTGATTAAATTTGCCGGGATGATTCAATTTTCAGGAATTGTTTTTTCCGGAAATTGCTCCCTGATGATCAATTATTTGTCTGCATAATTTGAATTACCTGGCCCATATATATTTTTCGGATCGCTGCCGTCAGGTTGCCGTCGGCAACTTCATCGGAGATTTTGTCAAAGGCCGGCGATATAAGGCGTATCCTTCGGGTATCAGAAAAGGAATCCTCCTGCACAGAGAAATCGATCATTTTACCGACACCCACCCGGTATTTCAGGAGACTGTGCAGCTACTCCGGCCCTCTTTTGGTCGCTATTCGGGAATCATGGCCGACATGTATTATGATTATTTTCTTGCCTCCGATTTTGAGCGATACAGCAATGGGCAGCGCCTCAATCAATTCGCCCGAAATTTTTACCTGTCTGTTTTACTGAACTACTGGTGGCTGCCCGAAAGGGTCAAGGGATTTATTTTCCATTTTATCGGTACCAACCGTCTCAAGAAATATGAGACCTTCGACGGGCTGCAACAGTCGCTCGAGATCATGTCTGCTCACAAGAGCACGGCCATTAATCCCACCCTCGGAATTGAGTTCCTTGCTACCAACGAACAACAACTGAGAATCCATTTCGATCAATTCATGACGGAGGCACTGCAAAAATTTCCCCACCAAAGATAATTGCCTGAACATTTGTAGTTTCACAGAGCTAAATGACAGCAATGCCGAATGGCAAAAAATTAAAGATATGATAATAGACAAGAAAGTTTGCAAATTTACTTTTCAATCGTAAAATCGCCAAAACTATATTTTTACGATACAGGATTGGCCGCATCTTTGTTGGGAATAGAAGATGAGGATCAACTGTCAACTCATTGATAACGGAATGCTGCTGGGCAGCAGGATAAAATACTTTTGGTTGAATTAAAATACTTTTTTTAACTGCTTTACCTTTTTATTTTGTATTTTTGCCTTGCGATATTAATGAGTACCTGAAATAAATACACCGGCTCTGCTGCCGAAAGAGTACCGGGCAGGTTGGTTATAATATATAGAGGTCTCGAAATAGTTCGAGTTGACCGTCGTCAGACGAGACATTTAAATTTGGTTTGTTGATCAATTCACGGACCGGTATTTTCTCAAACAGCATAGTTCCTATGGTTTGAGAAATCATATAAAAAGTGAAGGTTCTTCGATTGTAAGATGGATGAAAACAGGGAGATTACCTCCCAAGTCAATTTGTGTATGTATTTTTATGCCTCCCTATCTATAAACTTGTAATGCCATGAGAACATTGAAGTTGATCTTTATTACTGTGATATTGCTGCTGACGAATAGTACTTGCAGCAAGTACGATGATGGTGAAATATGGGATAAGATTGATGACTTAGACAAAAGGGTTACTGCCATTGAAAATCAACTAAAATCAATTAATTCCAGCATATCTTCTTTGAGTACGTTGGTCGAGACACTTGAAAACAGACGGTATGTTTCAGGTATCACCGAATTGGTGGATGGTTATTCAATAACTTTTTCAGATGGTTCCAAGTTATCCATAAAAGATGGGAAAGATGGTACTGATGGCAAAGCAGCACCAGTATTCAATGTACGCTTTTTTAACGGGAGATACTATTGGGTACAAACAATAGATGGTGTAACGTCTTGGCTGACAGATGATAATGGTGGTATGATTCCGGCATCTGGCACTGAAGCTGTAACACCCCTCATGAAGATTGATTCTGATGGTTATTGGATCATAAGTTACAACAACGGGCAGAGCTACTCCAGAATAGTGAATGAGTATGGCTCTTTCGTGAAAGCATTGGGAAAGGATGGTGATTCAATATTTAAATCTGTAGAAATTTCAGAATATGAGCTTAGGATTGTATTAATTGATGGTACGGAAATCATCATGCCTATTGGTGAGCAATTGCCTTACAAAGGCATAGATCTTGGATTGAGTGTGAAGTGGTCATCAATCAATTTCGGTGCAGAATCAACATATGAGCCCGGGGGGGTATATTTATGGGGTGATGTAAACAACAACGGAACGGTACCCTATTACAGTGCACCCAATCAGTATTATATAAGTGGCAGTGCTTACGATATAATTCGTGCAAATTGGGGAGAATCATGGAGAATGCCCAATTTGAGTGAGATGAGAGAGTTGGTAACCAGTTGTGTATGGAGCAGGGCAACGGTAAATGGTGTGGAAGGTATGAAAGTAACCGGAAAAAATGGGAATAGCATATTCCTGCCGAACACCGGTTATGGTATTCCAAAAGATGGACAGGCAGGACAGACCAGTATTATTTATCCCGAAAATGGATATTATTGGATAGGTGAATCTTATCTATCTGGCAGCGTCAGAATGGGATACACATTGTATATCAATAATTCAGTACCCACTCTTAATTATGCCTGGAATGCGAGTATGGTTAAAATGGCTTTCAGGCCCGTGAGAGGTTATTAGAAAACGTTGATGATACCTAAGATCATGAAAAGATTTGATTTGTTTTTATTGACGACCCTATTTTTCATTTTCATCCATGGTTGCAGCAAGTATGATGATAGCGACGTACGGGATAGGCTAAACTCATTAAATAATAGAGTTACTTCAATTGAGGCAGTCCTGGAAGTGATGAAGAATGAAATTAACACTGTTGGTTCTTTGGTTGAAGCTCTACAACAAAGATTATATGTTTCCGATGTAGGTACAACAGATAATGGGCACTCTCTTACATTTTCCGATGGTTCGAAAGTAGTTGTTTCGCATGGAAAAGACGGAAAAGAGGGCAAAGATGCGCCACTCATTAGTGTGAGATATTATGATGGACGATATTATTGGGTACAAACAACAGAAGGGGTGACTGAATGGCTCAAAGATGTGAATGGGGATTTAATTCCGGCTTCCGGTGTAGATGGGGTTACTCCACAAGTAAAGGTTGATTCTGACGGTTACTGGATTATAAGTTATGACAATGGATATACTTTTGTCACACTGACAGATGATTATGGAAATGCAATAAAAGCATCGGGAGACGATGGTGTCTCTTTTTTTCATTCAGTCGAAGTTTCGGCAAATGAAATCAGAATCATACTGAAAGATGGATCTGAAATAATTCTACCAGTGGGTGAGATCCCTCCTTTAAAAGCTGTTGATTTGGGATTGAGCGTGAAGTGGGCATCATTTAACATGGGAGCCTCATCAGAAACTGACCCAGGGGAGCTCTACTATTGGGGCGATCCTGATAACAGTGGAGGAAATAATTATCAAGCACCTCCGGTTGATAACATATGCGGTACCATATATGATATTGCACGCACAAAATGGGGAGGTACCTGGCGTCTTCCTAACGAGCAAGAGCAAAAAGAGTTGATCTTTTATTGCACATGGAGAAGAGTCACTGTGAATGGAGTCTTGGGGATGAGAATTACGGGGAGCAATGGTAATAGTATTTTTTTACCTCCGACAGGTTATAGATTTTTCTATTCAAATAAAAATGAATTAGAAAACGGCTATTATTGGGTGGGTGAAACCTATCGAGATAATGAAGGAAATTTCGCCTATGTTTACTATTTTAATGCTACCAGTTATTATTACAATGGCGGTCGGTTTAAAAATGGGACCAAATTAGCAATCAGACCGGTAAAAGAGTGAACTATGCAAACAACGAAACGAATATTCATATTGTTGTTTTTTGTACTCTGCATCCTTTTTTCTTGTGAAAAAGAGGATCCTGTTATTAAAGTTACAGCTGTTACAGTGAGTGAAGACAGGATGACTATTACAGAAGGCGATATCAATAAACTGCACGTTACAATTAACCCGGAGAAAGCTACAAACAAAAAAGTTACATGGAAATCAAGCAATGCTTCTGTCGTTTTTGTGGACCAACATGGTGAGATGGTTGCTAATAAAGCCGGGAATGCAACTATTACCGTGACTACTGAGGAGGGTAATAAAACTGCAACTTGCGATGTAACTGTGGAACTAAAAACGATACCGGTTACCGGTATTTCCTTGAATAAACCATCATTAACAATGGTTGAAGGAGATAGTGAAATACTGACAGCCTCAATTGAACCATCTAACTCCACGAATAAAAGTATTGTTTGGGGATCCAGCAACAACGAAATAGCATCCGTTGATTATACCGGCAAAGTCTCAGCACATGAAATGGGCACGGCAACCCTTACGGCAACATCTGAAGATGGAAATTATTCCGCAACTTGTGACTTAACTGTTGAAGAAAATGCAATTCCTGTTGCCAGTATATCGTTAAACAAAATAGAATTGATGTTGGTAGAAGGAGATAGTGAGAAACTAACAGCTACCATTGTCCCTTCAGATGCCACCTACAAAGATACCGGTTGGATCTCCAGTGATGAGTCAATTGTTACGGTTGACACGCATGGTAATGTCACTGCTGTAAAACCGGGTGTCGCACTAATTTCAGTTACAGCTCAACACAATGGCAAAAAAGATGTTTGTGCAGTGGTGGTTGAGCCAAATATTGTTTCCGTTACGGGGGTAACTGTAAATAAAACATCCTTGACAATTGATGAAAATGAGTCAGAAACACTCACGGCAACCATCGAACCATCCAATGCTACAAATAGAAATGTATCGTGGATATCGGGAGATAATAATATTGCCACTGTAGATTCAAAAGGTAAGGTGTTTGGTGTGAATGTTGGTAATACCACCATCACTGTTACAACAGAGGATGGGCGCAAAACGGCTGTTTGTGATGTGGCAGTTACAAAAAGCTGGTTGTCGTTATCTCGTGAAAGTTTTCACACATCAGGTGCAGGAGAATCATTTTATATAGATGTTACTGCAAGCGACGATTGGTCTGTTAGTTCAAAACCACCTTGGATCACGATTACTCCTTCAGGAGGTACCGGTCAGCCTACCGGTGTAAGTTCCGTAAAAGTAACCGTTTCCAGTTACAATGGTTCAGCAGTTTACCGATCCGGAGATATTATCTTTACACTTAACGGTAAAAGACGAACCGCAACATTCACTGTCGATCAGTATAACTTTCCTTACGTGGATGGCGACTATGTAAAAGTACAAAGTTCAACAAGAGGGGATGGCATCGATTTGGTTTTTCTTGGTGACGGATATACCATAGATGATATTGGCAGAGGTAGGTTCACGGGTAATCTAAATGAGGCAATTGAACATTTTTTTAGTATTGAGCCATACAAATCATATAGAAACTATTTTGATGTTTATATTGTGTATGCGTTCTCTGAAGAGAGTGGAATAAGTGATCATCTTACTACCAAAAACACAAGTTTCTCTTCTACATACGAGAATCCCAACACAACAAGGATGACTACCAACAACGCCAAATGTTTTGAATATGCGTTGAAGGTCCCTTTAAGCTCTGATCTCACAGAAACACTGATCACGGTTATTACCAACAGTACAAGATATGCCGGTACAAACTGGTCATATTCAAATGGGATGGCTATTTCAATTGCACCTGTTTCTAACTATTCTTATCCGTACGATTTCAGGGGTGTTGTACAACATGAGGCAGCCGGACATGGATTTGGTCAACTGGCTGATGAATACACCAACTCCAACGCAGCAATTCCTGCGGCAGACAAAGAGGAACTCAGACTATGGCAACAGTGGGGGTTTTATGGAAATGTTGATCTCACCAATGATTTGAATAAAATATTATGGAAGCATTTTATTGGAGAACCCAATTATTCCTATGTGGGTGCCCATGAAGGAGGTTATTATTATGCATATGGGGTATGGAGGCCAGAAGTTACAAGTTTGATGATCAACAACATTCCGTATATTAATGCTCCTGGTAGAGAGTTGATTGTGAGAAGGATTAAAAAGCTGGCCGGAGAAACATTTTCTTTCGATGAATTTAAACAAAAAGATGTCAGGGAAACGCATGCGTTGACAAGGTCGACTTCGGTATCTTTCGACCCGAAAATGTTCCTTCCCCCTCCAATTTTAATTAAAGTGAATTAGATTTTCTATTTACTCTCAATCTAAATTATTTTCTGATGATTTAAGCCTTTGACACAAGTTGTCAAAACAACCCTGTATTTTTGGATCTTCATCATAAATTTAATAATATGAAAACGAATTTTTATTTGATTATTAGTGTTTTATCCGCGTTAACCCTCTCATCCTGTAGAACCACATTTTATCAGGTTTATCGTGCCGTACCATCCGACCGGTCGATGGCCAACAAGGATGCGCTGGTCTATGAAGATGAGAACTGCGAGGTGACCTACAACCTCTGGAGCCATGGAGGTGATATGGGGTTCGGCTTCTTCAACAAGACGAAAGAGAACATCTATGTGAATCTCGACGAGTGCTTCTTTGTGCAAAACGGGGTTGCCCGTGATTATTATCTGGACAGGGAGTTCACCCAAACATCCAACTTGGGATCCAAAAGTTCATACAAAAAGGCGGGATCGATCACGCTCACCGGTCTCAATTTCCTTGGACTGATCCAGAACAATCAGGGTGTTGCAGAGGTGAGTGAGTCTCTGATGACCTCCTCCGGTTCCTCCGTCCTGGTAAAGGAGAAGAAGATCATCACCATTCCTCCCGGTACGCTCAAGTTCATTTCGGAATACAACATAAACGAGAGCCTGTACCGCGACTGCGACCTATTGAAGTACCCACGAAGAAAACAGGTGAAAACTTTACATTTCATGAAAGAGGAGAGTCCCTTCGTCTTCAGTAACCGGATTACTTACCGGGTGGGGGAATCGGCAGAACCGGTTCAATTCGAGAACGAGTTTTACGTTTCGGAGATTACCAACTACCCGGAAAAAGAGGTCGTGGGTTATGAGTGTGATGAGTTCTGTGGTGAGAAAAGTGAGGAGAGATACAACTTCTTCAAGATCAAATCACCCGACCGATTTTATATCATGTATCTAAAGAATTTCCAGGACACAAGACATTGAAGTATGCAATAGCAATAAGATGTTGCCAGAGAGGAATGGATAATACTCAGTTGTTTAGGAAATTATTTTTAACAGTTTTATAATTGTCTTGATAAATAAAGTAAATGAAAACAGCTACTACTAAAAACACTTTACTCAAATTTTCCGAAAATGCTGTATTCTTAGTGTTCTTAGTTACCGTTAACACAAAAGGCTCAGAGAGCTGGTCAGGGAACTGAGCCTGGGGTTGCGGTTTAAAGATGAACTCTTAAAAAAAACCGGTTAAAAAACCGGATGGCATGTAAGTAATGGAGTTATTTGAAGACCAGGTACCCGTTACGAGACGATTAAAGTGGAGTGGTATTAATCCGGGTAATTTTTACTATAAGTCAAAATTTAAAAACCAGGAACAAAACTTTTTTTAAAAATAAAGTTTAATCTTTACTATCCAGGAGGGCGGCTCTAGATTTGATTATCTGATGGAGAATAAATTGATTTGTGACTATATTTGTAAAAAAGTCAAACCGTTTTTGATTTTTATTCCAGTTAATAGGGGTAGGTACATTGCAAATGGATATCAAGATAGATTAATAGAGACACCTAATAAGGAAAAAGTTTGACACAATCTATAAAATGTGTAATGTAAAATACCCTAAATATGAAGTAATAATATAATAACCCTAAAATTATTAAATCGATATCTAATATGACTGAACAGGATTTAACATGGTTTGAAAATCTGCATAATAGTAGAAATAATATTGCAAACACCCTTAAAGATAGTTTTGCTATAGGGAATATTTGGAATAGCGTTGTTGAAAAATATTCAGATCAGGCTCATTTTATATATGAGCTTTTACAGAATGCTGATGATGTTCAAGCGACGAAAGCTTATTTTAACCTTACTGTAGATGGATTGTATTTCACTCATAATGGGAAGAAAAACTTTTGGATATCCAACCCTGATAGTGAAAAGGAAGATCAGATAAATCATAAACTTGGAGATATTAATGCGATAACAGCTGTAGCACAATCAAATAAGAAAGATCAATCTACGATAGGTAAGTTTGGAGTGGGTTTTAAAGCTGTATATACGTATACAGATACCCCTCATATATTTGACAAAAAATTCCAATTTAAAATAGAGAGATTTATAGTTCCTGTACTATTGGACAATGATTTGCCGAACAGAAAAGAAGATGAAACTACTTTCTTTTTCCCATTTGATAAATCAGATATGCCAAAGAAAAGGGCATACGAAGAAATATTAGTAAAGTTAAAAAGACTGGTTTATCCAACGCTATTCCTCTCTAACTTGGAAAAAATATCATGGAGTACTTTTAATGAATCTGGCTTTTATAGAAAAGAAATTGTAGAATCAAATTTATATCAAGACATAAAATTAGATTTAATAAATCTATTTCAAAATAATAACCAAAATCAGGTTGTTGAGAGAATAGCACTTTTCTCACGTTCTTTACAAGATGAAAAATTAAATGTTTGTGTTGGTTTCTTTCAAGACGAGGAACTAAACTTGAAACCGAAGCAACTTCCGGCATTTTGTTATTTTCCTACAAAAGAGAATACGAATCTTTATTATATTATAAATGCTCCTTTTTTATTAACAGACAGTAGGGAGGGTCTTAAACGGTCTGAACAACATAATATTAAGATGATTGAATATCTATCTCAATTATCTGCTGATTGTTTGTTAATTCTTAGAGATTTGAAGTTGATTAGCAGTGATATATTTAAAATACTGCCATATAAAGATCCAGAAGAAGATGATTTATTTGCTCCATTTTTCTATAAATTAAAAGAGAAATTTAAGACTGAAGAACTACTCCCTTCATATAATGGAACATATGCAAAAAGGGAAAATGCATATTGGGCATCTGCACCTAATCTAACAGAGCTATTTTCAAATCAACAACTTTCAATTTTAGTTAATAATGAAAATGCAAAATGGGTTTTCACTAAATCTGGATATAGTTATACTATGAATGTGGATTATGAGTTAGCTTATCATATAAATAGTATTGTTGGTAATCCTATAGTTTATCCAAAAACTATTTTCAACTTAATCAAAGAAGATTTTATAGAAAATCAATCAACTGAATGGCTGCATAGTTTCTATGCGTATCTATTCGAGAATAAATCATATCAAGATGATGTAAAGACAAAACCAATATTTTGGGATATAAATTTTAAAGCTGTCAAAGCTTATGAGTTAGATAATAGCAGTAAAAAATATGAATTAGTTCTTTTTTTACCTGGAGCACATGCTAATTCACCTTATAAACAAATACATCCAAGTCTACTAGAAAACCCAATTACAAAAGATTTTATAGAGAAATTTGGAATAAAAAAACCAAATCTTAGGGATGAAATATATAATGTAATTTTGCCTTTATATGATATAGGTGGAGCAATAGATACTGATTCACATTTCCAAAAGTTCTTCAAATATTTTAAAGATGAATGCCCACAAAACGAGATAGATAGTTTTATTGACCTAATAAAAAATGAAGAGTTTGTTTCATACAGGACTAAGGACAAGAATATAACTTATCGTGGAGTTGCTAAAGACATTTATTACCCTAATGATATTTTACTTAAATATTTTGAAAATAAGTCTGATACATGGTTTGTTTATTTAGATGATTATCAAGACTATTTAACCAATGATAATGATGAAAAATTACTGAAGGATTTTTTAATAAGAATTGGAGTTAATGAGTTACCCAAAATATTCGAAAATAAAATAAATGATCATGTAATTAAACAGAGCTTGAATCTTTATCAGTCAACACATGGTTATTATGATAGAAATATAACTAAAGATAAGATTATTGATGGGTGCTCAGAAATTATCCAAAATATAGATTTTGACAAATCAATTCTGTTATCAAAAATTTTATCTGAATTAGTGAATAAATATCAAAGTGATTCACGGATTAATATTGAAACAGCGTTAAGAGGAGAGCATGAATATTTTTATTATTCCTATCGTATACAGTATTTTGAATCAACAGAACTCACAAGACTAAGGAATTCGAAATGGCTTTATTCAAGAAATAATGAACAAGTAGCTCCTCACGAAATATCAGTAGCTGAATTAGCTGAAGGTTATGAAATTAATGACGGACTTGAAAAGTTATTAGGTTTTAAACCATCTGTGATTCTAACTGAAAAAGATAAAATAGCAAAATTATTTTCCGATGAAAAAGAAGCTCAATTAGCCAAAAAGCTTTTAGATGAATATAAGGCAAAAGCAAATGGAATACAAGCTACAATAGATCAGAGAATTTATTCCTCAACAGACTTAGATAATGTTGAAATTGAAAATGATAAAGTAATCCATTCAAAAATAGAGCAAACAATAATAGATTTGGAAAGTTTACAAAAAGCTTTTAAACCTAAACAAAAAACACCCAAAGTTGAAGGTGAAGAATCTAAAGAAATTTCCGATTCTATCTTTGATGAAGATGAAGAAATGTCTAAAGGGGTTGAAGAATTAAAGCTGTATCTTGAAACAAAGAAAAATAGAGCAAAATTAGTTGAAGCAATTAATAATAGCCAAAAATATTCTTATGAGTGGTTCAAAGCGTATCTGAAACTTTTATCGACTTATGGAGAAAAACCGGATTCTAAGAAGCAAAAAACTATTTCATTTCAGGAAATAAAAGCATATAAAGAAGATAATCAATATTTTATACTAAGAGGTGCAGATAATTATATTTCTTCCGAAATAGAAAATGCTGAGGATTTTAAGATAAATCTTATTTTCAAAAATGGGGAAAAAGAGATTATTACAGTTGAGGGGGTATCAAAAAAGGGTCAAGATCTTCTAATATTTTGCAGGAGAGGAATATCAAATAACATTCTAAGCAGATTTCCAAATATATATAAAATAGAAATAAGGTTTATTCCTGTCATTGCTTTATTAGACAGGCTATATAATGCATTTGTTAACTTAAACAATGTAGATATATGGGAGGATATAAATGAATCAATGCCATCTTTAAAGTATATTTATGGTCCTCCCGGTACCGGTAAAACTACAAGAATCTGCAACAAGATTAATGAAATATTGAAAGTTAATCCTCATGCTAAGTTTTTAGTGCTTACTCCTACAAATAAAGCCGCAGATGTTATATGTAATAAGTTATTGAAAATCAATTCAAATATTAATGTTGTTAGATTAAGCAGTCCAACTGATCCTGAATTGGAGGAGTCAATATATCGTGAGGTTGTTGATATTGAAGAAATGGATAGAATAAAAGTTGTTGCCACAACAGTTCATAGACTACCATATTATGAAATTCAAAATGCAAGTTTATTATTTCAATATGAATGGGATTATGTAATATTTGATGAGTCATCAATGATAGGCTTACATTACATAACTTTTGCATTAATGGCTTTATACAAAACTAATCAGTATATTCGTTTTATAATTTCCGGTGATCCTAAACAGATTCCACCGGTTGTTGAAATTGATGATACAGAGTTAGAGAACTTTGACTATCAAGACGAAAATATATATAAAATGATGGGGCTTGATAGTTTTGATCCGAAAGAACAGTCAATCAGAGTTAATGACTCAATTGTTAATCTTCCCACCCAATATAGAAGTATTCCACAAATTGGACAACTATTTAGCGAGTTATCATATTCAAATCAATTAAAACACGAAAGAGAAATTAATGGAAAACTATGTCGACAATTACCTAAAGATTTTAAAAGTATAATTTCCTCTAATGTAACTTTTATAGATATACCGTTAGATAGATGCAATTCAGTTTATGATATAAAAAAACTATTTTACAGCTCATATCATATTTATTCTGCTATTTTAGTAACAGAAATAATTAAATATTTTGATTCTCTAAACAATGAAAAATGGAGAATTGGAGTTATCTCTCCTTACAAAGCACAGGCAATGTTGATCAACAAGCTGATTACGTCTAGTAATTTATCTGACAATACTATAGTTTTATCTGATACTGTTCATGGTTTTCAAGGCGATGAATGTGATATAGTTTTCTTTGTATGTAATCCTAATAATTATTATTACACTGGACACGTAAAATCACTTTTATCAAAAGAATATATTTATAACGTTGCAATAAGTCGAGCAAAGGATTATTTAATAGTATTACATCCTTTTTCTGCAATTCCCAACAATGAGTTCATTAAAAATATTGGATCCTCATACATACGAAATTTTGGAAATGAAAAAATAAAACATTCCGAAGATGTTGAAAGGTTTTTATTCAAAGAAAGAAAATATTTCATAGTTAACGATAGCTATGTATCCGGACATGACAACGTTAATGTGTTTAGACATTCCAGTTTGAAATATTTTATTAAAACAAATGATACTGCAATTGATATTCAATTACGAGATAAAAATGATACATTCAAAGGTACTATGCTAGACGAAATAAGTTATACAACTATAGATATTCAGTCAAGTAATATTGAAGATATAAGTACTATAGATGATAAAATTGAAGAATCAAATTTCATTGAAACAGAAGTTCCATTTATTGAGGGTGTTAAAGTTGTTGGGAAGATAGATTTAAGTCAGTTTGAAAAGTATAAGAAGAAGCAAAATAAAGAAAGAAATTAAACATTTCAAATTGAAAATAATAATGGTTTTTAAGGAATTAGTTTTTTGTTATCTTTACAAGAATTTAAATATTCGATGAAACATATTGGATATTCCGGAGCATACTGACCCCCCATTCCGGGCATACTGACCCCCCGGAAAACCAAGTTTTACAGGTGTTAACGGTAACTAAGAATGGTTCTTCGTCACTTTTGGTGGTTATCCCCATTTAGAAAGAATTACTTTCTTTCTAAGTAAATCAAAGCTTGCTCTTCCGTACATCTGCTTCTTTATATTCTTTAGTCTGTTTACACAACCCTCCGTAATTCCGTTGTTATAATCGTAAATTATGGATGCTTCAACTGCTTTCAAATCCTTCTGTAAACCACATGCAAAGTTTTTTAATTCCCTGAAGTCAGATTGCCTGACCTGTTGAATCCACTCGTGAAATTTCTTTATGGATCTTTCTGCAAAAATCGATCTGAAGTTGTTTGACAAGTTCCAAAGGCTTTGAAGTATCGGATTTTCTTTTCTGAGATGTTCATACCATCCGATCTCAACTGGTGACAATATTTTTTCATAGTTTTTATTTGTAAGATAGATACAAATTTTTCTGCATGAAAATATTCTCGGGAATTTTATGGCTTCTTTTTTTGAGACACACGATCCTCTTCTTTCCATACGGCCCTTGTATAGCTTGCCAAAACGGATCGTTAATCCCCTCAATGAACCTTTGAAGCCTTTTATTTTTATCCTTCTGAAAATCAAACTAAGACTTTCTCCTTTACGATATCCCTCAATCAAGTCATCCAGATACACCGTGTAATCAACGAATGTTTTTCTTATTGTAAGGATTTGGTCTTTTTCCATGTGGATATACTTTCTAACCGTTCTGAAATCAAGATTTAATATCCGGGCTATTGATCTCATGGAATAATTTTCCTTGTTGAGATCTCTTGCCCGCTTTATTAAAGTACACTTATTTTCATCAGCTTGAACTGTAGAAGCGGCACTAAGATCAATTATCTTTTGAATAATAATACCATCATTTTCCGGAATGTCAGTATTTTTTGCTACTATTCCTGTCTTGAGTCTGGATATAAGTCTTTTGACAGTACATATGACATGATCGGAATAATTCACTATCAGATGAAATCGATCGGCAATTTGAATTGCATGAGGCAAGGCTTCACTGACGGCCTGAACGTAACAATCGCCCCGGTCACGTGTGATGGTTCTGATGTCGGGATACTGTCGGAGCCATTCTGCTATATCCTCCTTTTCCCGGCTCTTTAATACTTCTACTGTTTTACCTGTTTCTCTGTCTACTACAATCGTACCATAGGTATGCCCCTTGTGGTAGGCCCAATCATCGATTCCTAAATGCGTAATTTTTGCCGGAGGCGAAACATTACATTTGTGCATTATTCTAAGAAACGTTGAGGAACTGACCCGGAGCATCATTTGTTCAGAAATCCATGAGCCTTTGTTTGCTGATGTCTCCTTGCTTAAATGGAGTAATCTCTCGTCAGCTCGTGATGTTCTGCGTGAATATGGAACCACTTCATCTGGCAATTGCTGTGAAAATACTTTTTTCGAACACTTTGGATTGTCACAGAAAATCTTTCTTACTGTAAGTTCTATATTAACAGATCTGGATATTATTGGAAGATCTTTCAACTTCCTGCAATAGTAACTATGCAGACGCTTACTTTTTGAACTGCATAAAGGACAAAAACCATATTTGGATGCAATTTCTGCTGACACGAAGAATTGATCCTCATCCATGGAGATTCCTTTCAATCTTATTCCCGGGAGTTGTATTAATGACTGAAACGAGATATTTTTCTTACCTTTTAAAACTCTCTTCATTTACGATAAACATTTAATACACAAAGCATTAAAGTTAATCATAAATATTGTCAAAACCTAATTTTTATGATGTTATTTTGCTGATTATCTGATTTTTATATTGCTAAATAACAATATTTTTCACTACCACCAAAAGTGACGAAGAACCATAAGAGTACAGCGTTTTCTGTAACAGCGATACAACACCTTCGGTAACAATAATGCAGCATATTCTGTAACAGTGGTGCATCAGTCGCAAAGGTAATTTTTTCTTTTTATATCTTATCGGATTATCCATTAAAAATGGTTTTTCTATTTTGCATTCTATTGTAAGCTACCCCTTTTTAGGACAGTCTTAGATTAGACTGCTAAATTAGTTATTTACGTGTACAATGTTATGATGTCGGACAGATTTTTGATAAGCCACTCCCAATACGAGGCGATAGAGCGGGCAAGACTGCCCGTAAGGGCACTCGTCTTGGCCTTGACCGCTGTAGCGGCTCGTGTTACCTTTGCTTGTCAAAACATCTGTCATACTGCTTCCTTTCGTTTTATCAGTTCTTCCCTATATTCAAAGGGCGTCATGTTGTCCAACGCTTCATGGGGCCGTTCTTCGTTGTAGTCTTTCCGCCAGGCTTCGGTCAGTTCCCTGACTTCAGATATGTTGCGGAAAATATATCTATCAAGAACGGCCCTTCTGTAGCTTCCGTTGAAGCGTTCAATGTAACCGTTCTGAGTGGGTTTGCCAGGCTGAATATAGATGATGTTAATTTCATTGCCTTTGCACCAATCTTTGAACACCTGAGCGATAAACTCAGGGCCATTGTCGCAGCGTATGTTCTTTGGTTTGCCATTCAGCCATATGATCTTTTCCAGAACTTTAATGACACGCTTTGCCGGCATGGACATTGATATCTCCTGCGCCACGGCAATCTTGCAGGCATCATCCATGATGTTAAGAACACGGAACTGTCTTCCGCACTCAATCCTGTCACTGATAAAATCAATAGACCAGGTAACATTGGGCTCTTCAGGCATAACCAGAGGTTTTTTTACCCTTGCAGGCAGACGTTTCTTCAATCGGCTTCGTTTCTCATAGTGCATTGCCTTGTACACCCTGTAAACCTTTTTGTGGTTCCATCCCTTACCCTCACGTTATAATACTCCCAATAATTCAGACCACAGGGTAAGTTTAATAAAAAACGATTAAATTTGCTCATTATGTCAACAAGAAGAAAGAAACACAGTGCAGCCTTCAAGGCCCAGGTGGCGATAGAGGCAATCAAGGAAGTGGAAA
>JAJFTO010000015.1 GCA_021372865.1 Porphyromonadaceae bacterium | reverse complement strand
TGAGCGATCTTGTTGTTTTGCCAGCATAATTTTCTGCAAGATTTATATCTCAAATATACGAAAACTTGCAAAATTAACCAAGAAAAATATCAACTATTTTACTGTATTATAGACGATTGAATGCTTTTTAAGGGCCGACTACTTAGGGTCTGCTTATTAAATCCCAATCAGGCACACAATTTCATTTGTGGTCTGAGTGGATAATTGTTTATATTTCTCGCTTTCATCATCTTCAGTAGTAACGAGAAAAGATTAGGCAAGGAAATATCCCTCATGTGCCGGATCAGGTTCATCACAAAAATGATAGCTCCTATCCAACTGTTTGATGTCGAGGATAGTCTGGCTCGGATATCATTCAAACCATATCCTCGCTTGCCCTGACCAAACTTCCCTTCAACCTGGTTGCGTTCTGCCGCTTCCCGTCGCTCTTTACGTTTCCGGTATCCGCTCCCGATCTCTTTTACCGGTTTTCGTTCCGGTGGCTCCCTGGTGTACCGGATTCCTTTCTCTCTTAAAAACCGCCTGTTCTCCCGGGTAAGATATATCTTGTCCACCTGAACCAGCTCCGGATACTTCCCGGTCAACTTCCTGAAGCGCTCAACCTGTGACGGAAGATCCTGTCCCTCGTTGAAGGCATCCCAGTCAAAATGATCCACCCTTGCATAGCCATCCAACAGGCTGATGTTGATCTTCGCCCCGAACTCCGTCCTGGCCTTGGCCTTGCCACGCACGATGGGACGTACATGAGGCTGATGAATGTTCACGATGGATCTTCTACTTGATGGCTCTTCTTCCTGTACATTGTCTCCTGTTGTCCCAGCAGATGCTGGATGACAAAAAAATATTTTTGTTGCCGCCTCTCGAAAGGAATCGGTTCATCCTTTATGGTGTCCAACATCCTGTTAATAATCAGCACATCCCGTTTCAGGTAGTTGATCTGCTTTCGTATCGCCTATCTTAACACGTTGGCAGGTTTTCTCTTCATTTTCGACACATTCAGAAACTCCTTGCGGGCAACTCTCCTGTAGGTGCGGGCTTTATCCTGAACTCCCAGCTTCAAAAACAGTTCATCAATCAGTTCTTCCGCCTTTTGACGGCTCCCGTTTAACAGGTCCAGGTCGGTGGGGTACTTGATATCCGCATCACAAACTGTTGCGTCCAATTGAAGCTTCCCCTGGTTCCCGGGATGCGGATCGGGATCGTCATCATCATCATTATCATCTTCTTCATCATCATCCTTCGTTACCGTGTCAGACTCTTCCGGTTTTGCACCGAATTTCAGCTTCAACCCTTTTCTTATCAGATCATCCGTCAATGATTCAAAGACATCCAGGTCGATTCGCTTTCGAATGGAGACCAGCAGTGACGGTGTCATCACCTGTTCATAGGTGAAGGCCTCGAGCCCGAGAAAATACTGCATGTAGGGGTTCTCCCGGATCATCTCGATCACTCCACGGTCGTCAGTCTTCATGATGTGCTTGATGATGATCACTCCAAGAAAAAGCCGGGCATCCTTGGTGGGTGTACCCCGGTTGCTTTTGAAGTTCTTGTAGTAAAGCCGGGCGAACTCTTCCCAGGGTACTATTTTTGAAAGAACAACCCACCGGTTATTCTCATCCGGTTTTGCCTCGAAGTGCATCTTGAACTCGGAAATTGAAAGTTGCATGGAGCTCTCGTATCGTATAAAAAAATGCAAGGTTTATGAAGTAAAAACACTCAATTTCTTGCAGTTATACAAATTTTATATCAATTAATTTACTGATTTCCAGCATAAAATCAATTTATCAACAAAACCAAATTAAATTTTTATTAATTTATTTTTCATTTTAAAAAATCCAATTCAAAAGCATCACCCTTTTTCAAATTCTTATTTGCTTTTTTACCTAAGATTTCTTTGTAATATTTTGGGTGCAACCCAAAACCAGGTCTTATTGATCGCACATTTTTTTCCGTAACTAATTCTCCTTCCCTAATGTTTTCCACAACATACAGTGAACGACTGAAAACCCTACTACTTTTTTGTTTCTCTGTTAAAGTATAATCAATTTTTCCTAATGCCTTTTCAACTTCTCGCACGGCTTTCACCATTTCTGTAAACTCGGTCTTAATCATTGAAAAACTTGAGTCAGGTCCACCTATTGAGCGATTAATAATAAAATGCTTCTCTATAACAGTAGCTCCTAATGCTGTGGCGACTATAGGTGCTATACTTCCAATTGTGTGATCAGATAATCCTGACTGCACATCAAAACGTTTTGCTAAGTCAGGAATCATGGATAAATTTGCCTCTTCAATAGGAGCCGGATAAGAAGAAGTACACTTTAGCAAAGTAATATCATTATTACCTACTGCACGACAAGTATCTACAGCCAATTGAATGTCTTCATCAGTGGCAATACCTGTTGAAATAATCATAGGCTTACCTTTAGACGCAGTATATTCAATTAAAGGAATATCTGTAATCTCGGGTGAAGCAATTTTATAAATAGGATTATGTAGTGATTCAAGAAAGTCAACTGCTGAAATATCAAAAGGGCTGGAAAAACATACAATCCCCTCTTCTTTGGCTATTCTGAATAACTCTTCATGCCATTCCCAGGGTGTATAAGCTTCTTTATATAAATCGTACAAATATCTATCTTCCCAAATTGTACCTTTGATTTTAAAGTCGTCTTTCTTACTGTCAATGGTAATAGTATCAGCAGTATAGGTTTGAAGTTTAATTGCATCGGCACCAGCTTCCTTGGCAGCTTTAATCGTATTGAATGCTGTTTGCTTATTTCCGTTATGATTAGCAGACATTTCTGCAATAATAAATACTTTTTTTCTCATTTCTATTGAATTTTTTTTAAGAGTAAATCCATTTCTTCTCTTGTATCTGTTTGTAATATAATGTATCCTAACCTGTCTAAGGAATTTTCAATTCTTATTTCCTTAAATGGCTTCACATCATAACGGATAATTGAAGAATGTTTAGAATGAATAAAGTCCTGACATTTAAAGTAATTGGTTGTATTCAAGAACTGCACTGCCGCTGATTTATGAAAAAACTGTTCTATATTGATTGGTTGTCCCAAAGAAATATTAATTAAGTTCTCCAGCATATCTACGCCTGTAGATAACGGGACTAGGTCGGAAGTAATATAGTCTCCTCCTAACCTACAGGCAATTTCCACAATAAAACATCCCTTGTCGCTCAACATTACTTCTGTATGTGAAGGGCAATTATTCAATCCAATTGCAGATATTGAATCCAAAACAATATTACGTATCCAATCTTCTTCGACACTTGTAAGTTTTGCAGGTTCGATGTGTGTATCCTCCACAAACCGTCCGATATTTTTACCAGCAGTAATTTTTTCAGTAATAGCTATGATATGTGTTTTACTGTTTTGAGTGAGTGTCTCAACACTAAACTCTCTTCCCTCTATAAATTCCTCAACGATAGTATTTTTACTGTGAGAAAAATTCAAAGCCTCCTTATATGCACTTTGCAATTCATCTTTGTCTTTTACTAATGTTACTCCCCTACTTGCTGACGAATCGACTGGTTTAACGATATACGGAAAATCGAATAAATCCTTCAAATCCTCTGATGAATTGCACAACTTGAAGAAGGGGATTTTAATGCCTGATTCCATTAGTATGGATCTTTGTTTATATTTATTGGTGCATATCTCTGCAACTTTTGTACTCATTGCACTTAATCCCAACTCTTTCGAGATCAAAGCTACACTGTTTACCGGTTGATCAGAAGTTGTGAGTACACCATCAATCTTATTCTCTTTGGAATACGCGACCAGTGTTTCAGCATCGTTAGTGCTTACTATCAGTTTTTCATTCGCATAATCGAATCCGGGAGCGATTGGATTATAATCTGCTATAATAGTATAATAGCCTAAATCTTTCGTCCGAATAATAACGGGAAGTTGCATCTCACTTGCCCCCAGGATGAGTATTTTTTTCTTACTCGACATAACACTTACTTAGCGGAAAAACCACCATCAACAATTAAATTCGTACCGGTTATTTTTTTTGATAAATCAGAGAGCAAAAATAAACAAGCATACGCTACATCTGATGTACTAATCCAGCCTAATGGATATTCCTCTTTACTTTTAAGTGCCCATTCATTAGAAAATTGTTTTATCGCATCTACAGTCATAGTAGTATCTTCTACCATTCCCGGTGAAATGGTATTAACTCTGATGTTTTTTTTAGAAAGTTCAATGGCCAAAGACCTTGCTCCCGATATAAGTGCACCTTTACTTGCCGAATAACCCAAGATATTCGAATCACCTACTACACCCTTTATTGAGGAAATAAATACAATACTTCCTCCATCAGAATTAAAGTTTTTTTTCTGGGTAAGAATTCTGGCAGTTTCGAATGCAGATACGGTATTAACATCGAATTGTTCTGTAAAAATTTCTTTATTATATTTTCTTAATGGGGAACTATGTTGTATGCCAGCTGAATATATAAAACCATCAATAGGGCCCAATTTTGTGACGGCTTCATTGATGGATATTGAAAAGTTATTAATATCCCTTACATCTTGGCTATAAAACAGGTGTTCATTTCCATGAAGTTCTGACTTTGTTTCCTCAAGTCTTTCTATATTTCTCCCAAAAAGTATAAGTTTGGCCTTTAACATACTTAAACTTATAGCACATGCACGTCCAATTCCAGAAGAAGCGCCGGTAATTACAATTTTTTTATTCTCAAGATTGAGCATATTCAGTCAAATTTTTCGTCGCCAATTCTTGATATCAAAGTTTGAAAAGTTGTTATTTCTTTAATGTCTTCAGGCGAAAGATTGACATCAAAAGTTTCGTCGACCAAAGTCATTAATTCCAAGGCATTCCAAGAATCCCATTCATTCAAAGATTTGATGTCTGTCTCTACAGAAAGTTGATCATCTGCAATTTCTAATCGTTCTTTTATTAACTGGATAAAATCATTTTTTGTCATATATAATATTCTTATTAACTGATTATATAGTTATTATTGTTGCTCCCCATGAAAGTCCCACTCCAAAACCGACAAGCATTACTTTATTTCCTTCGTGAATTTTTTTATTTGCTATTGCGTTTTTCAGTGCAATAGGAATAGTAGCCGAAACTGTATTTCCAGTTGACGCCATATCAATACAAAACTTTTCGGGAGGAATTTGTGATTTACGTCTCAAGTAGTTTAGCATATACTCATTTGCTTGATGAAAAATAAAATAGTCAACTTCATCCAACCCAATCCCGTTCTTTTGAACCGTTTCCGTTACAAGTGTTGGGATTTTGTTAATGGTAAAATTATAGATAGCTGGACCATTCATATATAAGTAATTATCAGAGGAAATGTTACCACTTCCATATTCAAATTCAACTACACCTTCAATTTGACCATTTCGGGCACCTCCGTTTTTCACTATCAACTGGTCAAAACCACTGCCATCGGTTCCTAATACAAACTCACCTATTTTCAGATCCTCTTCATTAATTAGAGTTGCTACAGCAGCATCTCCAAAAATAGCTCTATTAGCCCTATCTTTGGGATGGAGATATTTTGAATATGCTTCGGATACAACAAATAAAACATTTTTTGCAATCTTACTCTGCAATAATCCTTTAGATAAAGCCAGTCCGTAAATATAACCTGAACAACCCAAATTTATATCCAATGCACCACAAGATGTAGACAAATTCAATCTGTTTTGTAAAATACAAGCTGAAGTGGGTAAGAAATAATCTGGACTTTGAGTGCATAAAATTACAAAGTCAATTTTACTCCTGTTTATTTTTTCAAATAATTTCAGCGATGCCTTTTCAGCCAGATCAAGTGCTGTTTCGTTATTATCAGCGATATGACGTTGATGAATTCCGATCTTTGTTTCAAAATCTTTATAATTCCAATCTTGAAAATCAACCGCCAATTCCTGGTTTGTTACAGCTGTACTTGGTAAATAGTATTCTAAATTCATATCTGTTTCTTTTTTAATAAGTACGTAACGGGAAATTTTATAATCTCATTTAATGGCATTATTAACAACTACAGCTTCGCCGGTCAGTATAATTTTGTTGCTCTGATTTACACATTCAGTATTTAATACAAGCCAATTATTTCGTTTAATCTCTATTATTTTCACTCTTACAGAAATTGTTTCATCAACATAGGCAGGTTGCCTGAATTTTAAATTCTGCGATATATATATTGTTCCACTGCCCGGGAAATCATTGCCTATTACAGAAGCTATTAATCCGCCCAAGAGTAGGCCAGGTGCAATTATTTTATCGAAAGACATAGACTTTGCATATTGATCGTCAGCATGTAAAGGATTATTATCTCCTGTAACTGAACAGAAAGACTCTATGAGTCCTCTCGTAATATGAAAGTCTTTACAATAATTAGCCCCAACTTTATAACTCATAATAAGTTTTTATTTTTCTCTAACTCCTACTTTTCTTGCCGGATTGCCAACATATATTCCCCACGGTTCACAGTCTTTATTGACTAAACTTCCAGCACCGATAACAGCCCCCTCACCAATTGTTACAGGAAAAATTACACATCTTGCTCCAATGTAAACATCATCTTCCACTACTAACTTACCCCCAATAATAGCGGTTTGTCCGTCTGACATACCATCTACCATTTTTAAACCCGGAGCATGTGAATATGTTTGCGAAAGGAAGACTGTTCCTGGACCGGTTGAAACCCTGTTTCCTATTATTGTTTCACCACCTCCCCATATTACTGTATGCGGCTGAACATCTGTATAATCTCCTATCTTTACACCTTCGCCTGCAAAAATAAAAGCGAAGTCTCTGATCTTGCAATTGTTCCCCAATTCAACCACATGAGGAAAAGCAATCTTTGCTAATGGATAAATTTTTACATTTTCACCACACGATTTAAGTTTATCCCTAACATTATCACCCATTAAGTCATAATCTTTTATAATATCAAATTCCATAGCTATTTATTAAATTTTGTTGGTATTTAAAAACATTTCTTCCCTTTTCGACACAAGGAACGAAAATATTTTCTTTTTTTCTTCTTTGTTAATATCTAATAACATATCCCTAAAAGTATACTCGGGGTGCCAGTCCAGTTCAACTTTAGCCTTAGTAATATCGTAAACAAATTCATCAATTCCATTATCCCGATCTTTATTGTTAGTGATAATCGGAGTAATATACGGATCAGACCAATATAAATCGACAATTGTATCAACTTCTTCTCTTAAAGTAAGCTTATAACCCGATGCAATATTAAAAAAACCTTCTATCATTTGCTTTTCAATTCCTTTTTTGATTGCGTGAACAACATCTTTTACATATATTATATCGCGTCCTTTATTTTGGTCTCCCCAAATTTCTATAGGTTTGCTTTCTTTTGCCTTATCTATAAATATCTGAAAACCTGTAACGATAGGTTTACCTTGAAAGTAAATTTTTGTATGTGGTCCATAACCATATACTGGAGGAATCCGGTATATCATTGTTTTCAAATCATATTTTTGCCCATAATGTTTTACACAATCCTGAGCAGCTGTCTCAGAAATACTGAACATGGCATATTCTCCGTCATATTTTATTGAAATACCATCTGTCTCTTTTATAGGCTTGCCTGTAAAACGAGACCAAAGCCCTTGAGTATTTCGGTGAGAAGTCAAAAAAATGATTTTTTTCGAATGGGATTGAACACAATAATCTAATATATTAATCGTACCTATAGCGTTTACATTAATATAATCACGAGGGTTATACTTTTCGGAACTAACATTTGCAGGTTGTGTAGAAGCCAGATGCACAACAGTATCGTATTGCTCAGAATTTAAAAGAGTGAATTTACTTGAATCTGTGATATCAAAGTTATAAAATTTCACATTGTATTGATCAAGGAAACTCTTACCAAAAGGAGAAACATCTACTGCAGTAATATCGTAATTACCAGTTTTCACCAAATCATATATTAGATATGATGCAATAAATCCGGAACCACCAAATATTAAAATCTTCTTTTTCATTCATTTTCTAAGTAAGCAATACCAAAACCTTCCCTGCCATAACCATTACCGCAATATAGCATATATGTTCTATCCTTATGTTTGAAAACATTTGGATAACAAATCATCTCCGAATCCCATCCCTCATCAGATAATTCAATTCCAACTTCATTATCCATTCTTATAAATTCGTAACCATTTTTTGATTCAGCATATCCAGGTCTGTACCCACCGGAACCAATTGCATAGCAATACCACATCTTATAAATATCACCCTCTTTAATTACACTTGCTCTAGATACCCTTGTCTCATCTGGGTAAATGTAATCGACAGATACTATGCCTTTCCTTTTCCAATTAATGCCATCTGTTGATTCGGCATATTTTATATTATATTTTGGCAATTCCTCATTTATCCAATAATCCGCTGAATCATACCACATCCGCCAAATTCCGTTTTCAATTATTATACAGGAAATTACAAGTATCGTGAATGGTTCCTTATCTGTCCGATCAATAATTGGCGACCTAGAGTATCTCATAAATGTCGCCCCATTATCGCGACTCATTGTCAATCCGGACACCTCTGCAGCTCTTACTTTGGAACCTTTATTCCATCCCATGATATATAAATATTTCTTGCCTTCAAAATTTATCAGACAAGTTGGTGATACGCCATTATCATCATACGCGCCGAGTTCTCCTATTTCCACAACAGGTTTTTCTGATAGATATAAAATGTTTTGTGGATTTTTTATGTCAAATTCAACATATCCAATCCTTGAGATATTGTTCACATCTCTTCCTGAAAAGTACACTCTGAAAATATCATCGTGTAGATGATCAACAACGGGAAGCATGCCGTGAGTTTTTACCCAGGGAAACTGGTTATTTGGTTTAAATATTTGTCCTAGTTTTATCCATTTCATAGTGTCTAATTATATAAAATTTGATTTATAAGTTCTGTAATACCTTCCCCAATTTCCATTTCTTTCACTAGTGGATTATCTGGGAAAACAAAGCGACGAGATTTGATTATCGAAGGCAATAAATGAATGTTTTCTTTACCGTATGTATCAAATGTTGTTGAATAAACCTTTTTTTGTAATTCGTCCTGATGAAAACAAATAACAGGAGTTCCCACAACAAGCGCTTCAAAGAAAGAAATTCCCGGAGAAGTTATTACCAAATCAGATTCTTTCATTATAAAAGCTACATTCTTAACATTTCGCAAAAGAGTAACTCTATTTTTATTCTTCTTTAAAACTTCATTTAATGATGATATATATTTATATGACATTCCCACTATTATATTCAAATTGAAATTGTCATTCATACTTAATAGTCCTCTTGCGACATCCAATGAATAATTACAGGGATCTGCCCCTCCAAATATTAATAGAATATTTTTAATTATTTCATTATTCTCCTGAATATTTTTCTTTATTGAATAAAATTCTGGTCTTAGAATCCAATATTTTGGACCAAAATATTTTATTTGATTGTTCTGCAGAATTTCTTTAATGTTTTTAAAATCACTCCCTATATCTGCTAAAATACTAATATCGGCATAATCATTGGCCGTGGATAGATTGGTAAATATTACTAGTTTTGAACGTAATTTATTTTTAATATTCTTAGCAAGAATCGGATTAACATCGATTTTATCAAAGATAATTATATCTGGATTTTTATTTTGTAGATATTTAAAAATATCACTATCTGAACCACATTTTATAATATTATAACCTTCTTCAGATATAAGAGTAATTACCGAATCATCGCTTTTAGTCAAAAAGGTAATATTTACTCCAACTTTCGATTTACTAATCAAATAGTTAGCAAACGTTTTTGACTGATAAACATGTCCTAAACCTTGCACCTCATTACCATCAGTTATGTATATTATCCGTTTCAATGTTATTTTCTTTTAACTTGAATTTCATTTCCGCTAATTTCCAATCATTTTCATTATCAATATCTTGCCCATCCATCTCCGAAATAATTATAGCACCTGTGTTTTCTCCCTCGAAGTTATCTTTAAATAAATAATCGAGATTCATCCAATAAAATTGGCCGGAATCATGATAATATGTTTTTAAATCTTGAGTCCTTATGTTTTCATTTTCCGGATATAAATATGCAATCTTTCCATCATCTCCTAAATTAATAGCTCTTTGTACAGGATGAGAATAAGCTATAACCGGATATAATAAAGTAAAATTTCCCTTTATAAAGGTAGAATAACTATTCTTTAACATTTCAGTTGTAATGAGAGGTGTGCATGGATAAATACAGCAAATAACATCAAAATTTTGATCCAATTCCCTATACTTTAACAATACTTCTTTTAAAACGTCATTTGTAGTGGCAAAATCACTAGAAGTTACCGTACTTCTTAAAAAAGGGACTTCTGCTCCGAAGTGAATTGAAATTGAAGCAATTTCTTCATCATCGGTAGAGACCATCACCTCATCGAATAACTCGGACCGTAAAGCAGATTCTATAGAATAGGCTATAATGGGTTTACCAAGAAAATCTTTAATATTTTTTTTGAGGATTCTTTTACTTCCCCCTCTTGCAGGTATGATGGCTATTTTTTTCATTTTTATAAAACCCCTCTATTGTCTTTATTACATATTGTTGTTCTTCGTCTTTGAGAGTAGGGAACATAGGCAAACTAATACAATGTCTGTAATATTCTTCTGCATATGGTAAATCTCCCTCTTTATATCCAAAGCTACGATAATAAGGCATTAAATGCGTGGGAATATAATGGATTTGTGCGTAAATTTGATGTTTACGGAGATACTTGTGAAGATTAAGTCGATCATTAACTTCAATAATATATAAATGATAAGCATGACCTTCTACAACACCCGATTGATTTATAATATAATCTCTATCTTTAAAGGCTTCGTAATATATGAAAGCAATTTCTCGTCTCCTATTTAATCCAATGTTTGCTCTTTTCAATTGACTAACTCCCAAAGCAGACTGGATATCTGTTAATCTATAATTATAGCCAAGCTGCTGCATTTCCATATACCATACCGGATATTCAGACTCATCTTCATAACCTCCTGTGGCAAATTTAATAGAGTTAAGATACGGATCATTTCCTTTAGTAATACCGTGAGAGCGTAATCTTAAAAGTTCTTTGTATAGCTTCTCATCATTTGTAGTTATCATTCCTCCTTCACCACATGCAATATGTTTTACAGGGTGAAAGGAGAAAACAGAAAAATCAGCAAAATTTCCATTCCCACAAAATTGCTTTTCACCTTTTGAATCTACAAAATATCCTCCGGGAGCGTGACAAGCATCTTCTATTATCCAGAGACTATATTCATCTGCAAGTTTTCTAAACTCTTCGAGATTTACAGCCCTACCACCCATATCTACTGGAATTATACCCTTGTATGTACCTTTTGGTGATTTTTCAAGTAAATCTCTAACAGAATTTATATCTAATAAATATGTTTCAGGATCAATATCAGCAAACACAATTTCTCCACCACAAAAACGGACACAGTTCGATGACGCCACAAATGTTATTGGTGTTGCAATTACTTTATCACCAGGTTTTACATTTAATGCAAGTGCGGAAAGATGTAATGCAGCAGTACCATTAGAAACTGCAACTGCATATTTTGAACCTATATATGCCGCAAAATTATTTTCAAACTCGGTTATATAAGGGCCCTGAGTTAAATTGTCAGATTTCAGTGCTTTTATAACTGCTTGAATATCTTCTTCAGTTATATTATGCCTACCATAAGGAATATTATGTATCTTCATCCAATTTTTATTAATGATGTATAAAATATAATTTTATATTTGTATTTATTGTTATTAATTATGCGAATCAGTAGTTAAAAGCTGACCGCGAGTTTATTTAGTCAAAACATTTAAAATCAATAAAATAACCGCGATAAATATTCGCTCAATCCCTAGGAATCATTAACTTAAAAAAAATGTCACAAATTCTCTAAAAAATGATTTTCAGGAATAAAGCACTTAAATTGATACATATTTTTTATGTATATATATGATTAATACGATCAGGAACTAAAATATTATTGACAAAGATACAGCAATAATTCTAATCCTACTTTCACCTATCAGGAATAATGACTATCTATCTGTTTGCAGATCATTGTCAAAAGTATTTCAAAATCAAATGTATACATAACTTTATTTCAGAATACCTTTTTTTCCGTTTCTTTGAATTACCTTCATACCAGACCTTTAATCTCAGATTGAAACTTTTTCGTAAGGTTTTCAGGATATTATCCAAAAGATTGATATCTTCATTCATGCCGGATGATTGTGACAGTTATATCCCTTGATTCCCTACCCGTAATAACATATGCAGTAAGGAATAAGTAAGGGAACGTTGTCCTGAAAATAATGACCTACAGTTTTTAAACAGGTCTGGGGTGATTACATATGTGTCACCATAATCTTCGAAGACAGATATACTCTGACTTTGAATACTTAAATAGTCATAAGAAACAAAAAAAATATCGAAATGTTCACCTCAGTTAATGCTGTAAAGGGACAATCAGAACAAGAAAAACAGCGTCACAAAACCCATAATAGACTGTTCTCTACGGCCGTCTCCGGGTCAGACAACCCATAGAACCATTTTTCAACCGGCTGAATGAAAATACAACTATTCAAAGAGCATAAAAAGTAAGATACACAAAAGGATTACTCATTCACACAATGAGAAAAATTGTCATCGCGTTCATTTATCTAGCTTTTTAAATACTGATTCGCATAAATAATCAATTCTGTAATTTATTGCGTATACAATCACCTGTTTAGAGTATCTTTCCGTTTATTTAAACATGTCATGTAAGCACACTTTGTGGCTACCGGTCACATACAGACTATGCTCGACAAATCAAAATATATTCCAAAAAATCACATTTACTCTATTTTTTCTTGTTTGATCTCTCTTAATAACCCTTTGAGATAAGGAGCCGACAGTACCCATCCACACGCAACCACAATCCCCAAAAAAAGAAAGCCGATAAGAATAATGCTTCTGCGCGGGGCGCTTTTCTCAAGCGGCACCACCGGAGGATTCACCATGGTGAGGATGGTCTGGTTCTCCTTCACCGCAATCTTTGCCTGTTCACGTTGGGTAGCCAGTTCCCGGTAAATAGAGAAAGTAACATCGTACTCGTTGCGCAGACGCGTTTCCATAGAAAGTGCCGAAGCAGTGGTCAACCCGCGGTTGGCATCTTGAAACTGAGCCAAACGGTTTTGCGCATTGATAAAGTCTTTTCGGGCGGTTTCACAACTCTGCTCCACAAACGCCAGATTGTCTTCCAGTTTCTCCGTTTTAAACCGGGAGACGTATGCTTCAAGTCTCCTGTACAACTGATTAGTTACCGCTGCAGCCACACGGGCTTCTGGAAAGGTAAAACCCAAGGTGACATAGCCGTCTTTTTTGTTGGGTTCTATTTGTATGGATGCCTGTATGGCATCGTAAACCAATTTCTCGTCTTTGGATAACGTGTAGATGGTGGTTGAATCGGATGACAAAGCGTGTTCTATTACCTGGGATTCTTTGTCACTTTTGATTGCGCCAAGCAACACTCCCGGCAGGCCAAGGCTGTATTTTTTGACTGCACCCAAAAGATCGAACTTGCGATATTGTGAATCGGTATAGTAATCCTGCAATGCAATCGGCTTTCCATTGGATTTCTCCACGATAACTTTCGTCTTCATAATCTCCCGGGTAAAAGGGACGCTTTTGATAATTTCGGGATACATCACCGGCGAAAGGGTGCCCTCGTTCATCATGGCGGTACCCAGGTTTACTCCCATCATGGCTGCCACACTACCAAGGCCACCACCCGCTTTATCCTCTCCGCTCTGGGGAACCACTGTGCAGGTAGAGGTGTACTGGACGGGCGAAAAGAGAGCGACAAACAGGCCGAGTAGCAGGAAGATGAGAGTCACTTTAAGAATATAATTTCGCTTTACCCATAGTTTGCGGAGCAATTCAGTAAGATCGATTTCATCGGAATTGTTTTCGGCAGGATTTATAATCGGATGATTGAGTTGTTCCATATTCAGGATTATTTAATCAGGCTGGATATCAGTAATGCGATAGAGGCAATGGAGGTACCTATTCCGAGAAGTCCCTGCATATTGAAGGGTTCCCGTTCGGGCCGTTCGGGTACAACGATCTCGCAGCCGGGCTCGATCCTTGCCCAGCGGCCGGTGGATACCTGCCCGTTCATATATACCACAAACGGTTTGGTCTTCATTGCCAGACGGGAATAGCCGCCTGCCTGATCGACATAATATCCCAGCTTCCTGTTCTTCTTGTAGGTAACCATATTGGGGTACATCACGCCACCCGATATCTTGACCAACTCATTGTATTGCGGTATATTGAGTATATCGCCCTCGTTGAGGATAATGTCTTCGGGGCCTCCGGGTTTCTGGAGTGCCTTTTTCAGATCGATTCCCACGTTCCGGACACCGAAATCAGCCTCTCTCAATCGTACCTGAAAAAGAGAATCGGTATTTGCCTTATCCGTTTGCGCTTTCACACGAAGGGCTTCCATTGTCTGCTTTCGTTCTACGGTAGTCAACCGGCGGGTGAGGCGTGCTCCGTGCACATAGGCATAAGGAGTAAGTCCGCCTGCCCGCTTGATGAGGGAGGAGATCCTTTCGTCCTTGCTGAGCTTGGCATATTGTCCATCGAACAATACCTCTCCCTGAACGGTGACGTTTTGTTGCACCTCGTAGCCGGGTGAGCGGCGGATGATGATCTGGTCATAAGGCTCCAAACGGAAGTCAGGATCACTGGAGACGATTTCACCATCGGCCAGAGTGAAGGAAAACATTTCGCTCGACTGCTCCCGAGTGGTGGTACCCGAAGGATCCTTTATTCTGCGGTACACGTCCAGGCGTGCCGTGGAGGCAGCTTCAGTGAGGCCGCCAGCTTGTAGGATGATGTCTTCGAGCCGCATATTGTCGGCATAGGGATAATTTCCGCTGTTGCGTACCTCGCCCCCGACAAAGACCGTATAGTCGTCATCGAGTGAAAGTACCGAGGGGATATGAAGAATGTCGTTTTTCTTCAGTGGGATGTCAGCGATGCTGTGATTGAGCAGGGCAGCCACATCGAACGACTGCATGGTGCGGGTGAGATCTTCGTTCTCCCGGTAGAGGAGCGCCCGCTGCAAATAGGCATCGCCCGTGGTACCTTGTGCCACACCAATGAGATCACCCACGGTCTTGATGCGGTCGCCAATGGCATACTTCCCGGGCCGATAGACGGAGCCGGTAATTTCGACCATGTTGGCAAACTGATCGAGGATGTTTCCGACCTCCACACTGTCGCCATCTTTCAGTTGAAACCGGGCATACTCGGGTTCACTCAGGGTGTAGGCCTCCATTTCTTCGGTTCCACGGCGAAGGAGCGAAAGGGTGCCCTTGAAGGCATTCCCCCCAAAGCCACCGGCGTAGTTGATGAGATCCTGCAGGGTTTCTCCCGGTTTCATTTCGTACCACATGGGGCGCTTTACCTCGCCGGTAATCTGCACGAGGGTACCGTAGGGCTCCACCATGACAATGTCGCCATCGTTGAGGGTGATGTCCTCCATGTTGTTACCCTTCATGAGGTATTCATATAAATCGATTGCGGCCCGTTCCCTGCCGGAGCGGAAGATGCGGATGTTTCGCAGGCTTCCTATCTTGGTGGTTCCACCGGCCACATACAAGGCGTGGAAAGCGGAGGAGAAGGAGCTTACTGTATAGGTACCCGGGGTATTCACTTCGCCCATCACATTTACTTTGATGGTGCGTACATTGCCCACCGAGATGGCCAGAAAGGTACGGGGCTCGGCGGAGTCGAGGTCGGAATAAATGGTGGAGAACTGGGTGCGGATGCGGCTCTTTGCCTGCTCCACGTTCAAGCCGCTTAACTGAATGCGGCCCAGTCCGGGAACAGTGATATAGCCGTCGGGGGTAATGGTAAAGCGCAGGTTCAGTTCCGAGTCGCCCCATACATCAATCAAAATTTCATCACCCGGGCCCAGTATGTAGTTGGCGGGGGTGGGCATGTTCATGCTGGGGGCAAAAGTAAGGTTTTTAGAGGAGAAAAGGTTTTGCCCGAAAATGGCTTCTCCCGGCGATGCGGCACCTTCTGCCGATTGGGGACTTTCCTCGAAGCCGGTTTCACCCCGAAGGACATCGCCCTGCGGGTCGGTGTTCGACTGGAGGCCGGTGGCTGCTCCCTCCTGATTCATATACTGATCGCGGAGACGCTGAAGCTGCGCCGGAGTGACTCCTTTTTGAGACATCTCCACGGCGATCTGTTCGGGCGTCTTGCCGGAGTCACGGTACTTCATAAGCTCCTGCAACACTTGCTGGTCGCTCATCTGTGCGAAAATTCCTGTCGTGAGCAGTAAAAAAATAAAAATAAAAGGAATGATTCTCCTGTTATGGGGTGTGGTTTGGAATAATTTCATTGCTGATTCTATCTATAAGATATAAATATTGAATAGGAATAGTCGGCTGCAAATTTAGCGGATTAAAATATAATATACAATTCTTGGCGGTCATAAAATTTCGGACAGCCCAATGCCATCAATCAGGGATTCGGAAATTTTCGGTGTGGGTTGACCGTGGGTATTCCCTTGCAATGGCGTCTACAATCCGTTCACAGGAAAGTCCGTCGCCATAGGGGTTGGTGGCCCGAGCCATGGCGTTGTAATATGTTTCGTCTTCCAGCAACAGGGATACTTCTTTCACAATGAGGGTTCCATTTGTACCGACCAGCTTCACGGTACCGGCGGTCACAGCCTCCGGACGCTCAGTGGTGTCGCGCATCACCAGCACCGGCTTACCCAGGCCGGGAGCTTCTTCCTGAATGCCGCCGCTGTCGGTCAGCACCAGCGTGCTTTGCTCCATCAGATACACAAAAGGGAGGTACTCCAACGGCTCAACAAAGAAAATATTGCGGTCGCGGGGTCTCTCTTCGGGATTCCGTGAAACGGCCGTTTCGCCGAATATTTCACTAATGGGCTTACGCACGTTGGGGTTGAGATGCATGGGATAGACAAAATCCACCTCCGGATATTTCCCAGCAAGGGCTTTGATGGCTTTGCAGATGCTGACAAACCCTTCGCCGAAATTCTCCCGGCGATGGCCGGTGATGAGTACCAGCTTGTGCCGGTTGGGGAGGGGCGACATGAAATCGTCTATCACCAGTGCGGGGAGTCCGCTCTCCAGCAGGTTCCTTTTGATGGTTCCCTGCAGGCTTTTGTCGCCCTTGATCTTGCCGACAACCCAATGGAGGGCATCGATCACGGTATTGCCGGTCACGACGATTTGCTCTTCGCGGACCCCCTCCTGTAAAAGGTTGTCGCGACTGAGGGGCGTGGGTGCGAAGTGCCAGCTGGCAATGCGGCTGGTGATCTGCCGGTTCATCTCCTCGGGCCATGGACTGTAGATGTTGTGGGTACGGAGTCCTGCTTCGATGTGGGCGACGGGAATCTGCTGATAGAATGCAGCCAGGGCGGCGGCCATGGAGGTGGTGGTGTCGCCGTGGACAAACACCAGATCGGGCTGCGCATCCCGGTACACATCGCGCAGGCCGGTGAGCACACGGGCAGTGATGTCATAGAGATCCTGCCCCTGCTGCATGATGTTGAGATCGTAATGAGGCTTTATCTCAAAAAGATGAAGTACCTGGTCGAGCATCTCGCGATGTTGCCCGGTGACGCAGACGAGGGTCTCGAAGCGATCAGCCTGTTGCTGAAAGGCTTTGATCAGCGGGGCGACTTTGATGGCCTCGGGGCGGGTGCCAAAAACGAGAAGTAATTTGTTCATATGCTAGTAGTCAACGGTCAGCTTAATTTGTATAATCATTATAATTTCAACAACTTATTTTAACATTCAGTTCTTTCTAAATATACCGCAAAAGTCGAGGAGGGTTTTATCTTCTCTCCAAGGCAGGGTCTTGAACTGATTGTGTGCGACGAGAAAGGCGACGATGTCGGCTTCTTCGTAGGCTTGCCGATAATCGGTCAGTTTGAAGACCTTGTGGCTTTCGATATTGGGCTCCACAATCAGGTAGCCGGCTTCGGAGTGTCCCTGCATGACGCGGGTGGCGATATATTTGGCGGGCGACTCGCGCAGGTCATCGATATTGGGTTTAAATGCGAGGCCCATCAGCGCCACGACGGGTTCGCGGCCCTGCTCCAGCACAAACTGTCGGATGGCCTGCAGCGTCTTCTCGGCACACCAGAAGGCTTTGTAGTTGTTGATCTCTCGGGCCTTGCCAATAAGCTGGCTCTCCCGGGGAAAATCGGCCGTGAGGAAGTAAGGGTCCACGGCAATGCAGTGCCCTCCCACTCCGCTGCCGGGTTGCAGAATATTGACCCGCGGATGTTTGTTAGCCAGCTCTATCAGCTCCCACACGTTGATGCCGGCCTTGTCGCAGATGAGCGACAGTTCATTGGCGAAGGCGATCTGCACGTCGCGCGACGAGTTCTCGGTGAGCTTGCACATCTCGGCGGTGCGGGTGTTGGTGCGATGGAGCGTTCCCTTCACGAAGCGGGAGTAGAAGTCGCACGCTTTTTCCGTGGAGACGGGATTGAAGCCGCCAATGACACGGTCGTTGTGCACCAGCTCGTAAATGACGTTGCCGGGCAACACGCGCTCGGGACAGTAGGCGATGTAGATCTTGTCTTTCAGTTCGGGGCGTGCCGTGAATATCAGATGGGCCATCTTCTCGGTGGTACCCACGGGCGAGGTGGATTCAATGATGAAAAGGTCACCCTCCTTCAGCCAGGGAATAAGGCTGCGGGTGGCTGCCTCCACGTAGGAGATGTCGGGTTCGTGGTCGCCAGTGAAGGGAGTGGGCACCACGATGAGGTAGACCTCGCTCTCCTGCGGCTCGGTGAAGGCGTGCAGGGTGCCTTTTTGCACCACACGGGCACAGAGGGCTTCAAGCCCGGGCTCTATAATGTGGATGCGGCCCTGATTGACGGTTTCCACAACCTGGGGATTGATGTCCACGCCGGTGACGTGGATGCCGCTGTCGGCGGCGACGATGGCGGTGGGGAGGCCGATGTAGCCGAGCCCCATGAAACAGGCTTTCATATTTTCAAGTGATCCGTCTTTTGTAATATTTATCTGCTCCAAGGATGATTTTTTACGCAGACAATCAACCTTCGAAGTTTCTTTCCGTCTCGGTAAAAGAACCATTCAAGCGCACTTCGTGACTACCAGTCACATAGAAAGTACGCGCGGCAGATTCATTTTCGAGTATTACAAAATTACAATAAAAAACCATATCCGTTCCTTTTATTTTGCTAAATACAAAATATGGGACATGGTTCTACAATTTTTCCGCCCTATAAACACATCGTACACCAAAATGTTTCCTGAGGGCGACATTAAGTTTTTGTTACATATTCAAGCCTGTCCGTCGCCATAGGAATTGCTGGCCTGTGCCATGAAACTGTAAAGTGATTATTTTATTTAAAATAATTTTTGATTAAAAAAAATGTCCTATATTTGTAGATTAATGAATCTATTCTATTTCATTTTTAAAAGGATAAAGAGACAATGAAAATTAAAAAAAGGACAATTGATAACGGTCTTTTTCCACTTTTACTTCCTTGAACAGGAGGTCTGTTAACGATTATTTTAATTCACTAGTGTCCGGTTAAGGACAAATTAATTGCTTGTATAATGTTTATATTAAATTAGTTACACACGTTTTTTTCACTTGTTCGATTTGAATTCATACTTTTGTTTATGTAATCATATTCAATATTATGAATTCAGGCAAAACAGTTCTATCACAACTAATGATGTTTAGATCAGATTTTCAATTCCAGAGATACGTTGATCGCTACAAGGGTGACTTCCGGGTAAGAAGATTCTCCTGTAACGAACATTTTCTGGTGATGAGTTTTGCCCAGCTAACCGCGAGAGAAAGTCTTCGAGACATTGAAAACAGCTTAACTGCATTTTCATCGAAACTTTATCACTCCGGATTGAGATCTGCAACTGCAAAATCCACGTTGGCAGAGGCTAACGAGAAGCGTAATTGGAGAATCTATGCTGATTATGCCCAGGTTCTAATCAAACAAGCCAGACCTTTATATGCAGATGATCCCAATTTTAGACTGGATATTGACAATATGGTATACGCTTTGGACAGTACTACAATTGACCTGTGTCTAAGTCTGTTTCCCTGGGCTAAATTTCGAAAGACCAAAGGTGCCGTAAAGATGCATACCGTTCTTGATTTAAGAGGATCAATACCAATCTATGTGGATATCACCAATGCGAATGTGCATGATGTAAACATACTCGATACGATCCCTATTGAAGCCGGTTCTTATTACATCATGGATAAGGGCTATACCGACTTCAATAGGCTTTACAACAAGATTCACAAGGAACAGGCATTCTTTGTCACCAGGTCTAAGGACAACATCAACTTTTTAACGGTTGAAAAACAGAACGTTGATTCCACTACTGGCGTACTGGATGATGTTACCATCAGACTAACAGGATATTATTCGGCAAAGAAATACCCGGCTGAACTACGTCTTGTGACATACGAAGACTTTACAGACGGAAAGGTTTACCATTTTCTGACGAACAACTTTTCACTTGATTCTCTGAACATGGCTGAACTATATCGCGAACGGTGGAAAATTGAACTGTTCTTCAAATGGATTAAACAGCATCTTCGTATAAAAGCTTTTTACGGTACAAGTGAGAATGCTGTCAACTGTCAGATATGGATAGCTATCTGCACTTATCTCCTCGCGGCTATTGCTAAGAAGAAACTGGGCATCCCTGTAAGTTTGTATACTTTCACTCAGACTCTAGAGCTGGCTTTGTTTGAAAAAACGAATATCAAAGAACTCTTTAGTGGCAATAATAATTTAAATAAACAGTCCGATTATCCCTTCTTGCCACTTTGGGAAAATTAAACCGGACAGTAGTGATTTTAATTATTCAATCAATGAATCAATGAATCAGGTATCAGCATTCTCAGAAGATGATTATTCTTATTTTGATCCCCGCATTTGCGTAATAGGCTCGGGCAGCGCGACTCTGTCCCATGCCGTGGCATTTAGCGAGAAATACAGAACAATATGGTTCGACCCGCGCCGCACCGGTGCCAAGGAAAATACACGGGCAGATGACGGCACACCGCCTTGTTCTGCCTGGCTGTTGCAGGATAGCCTGTATGACAATCTTAAATGTGCATCGGATATAGAAGATATCCATAACTGCAATTTTTATATTATCCACCTTGCTACCCTGTCTGAGAAGATCGACAGGTCTGACCAGAGTTTCCTCCTGCAGGCGTGCGAACTGGTGGGAAAGGTGATCTCCGGTGGCGATATTGTGGTGTTCAACCCCCGTGTCTGCCCCACCCTGTCGGAGAAGGAATGCATTTCCATGGTAGAAAGGGTGAGCGGGCTCACCTGTAACAATGATTTCTTCGCCGGATACAGCCCGGGCACATTCAATGTAAAATGTACCCCCATCAGTACGCCCGAGATCGTAAAGATTGTGAATGAAGTGTATTTTAACGTCTTTGGCATGAACACCTTCATTACGCACCTGATTGGGGAGTCGGAAGTTTCTGGCGTGGGGTGATTTCCAGTGTCGAAATAATAGCTTATAAAATAAAGGAGGGTACCTTTCATGTGGATCATTCCAGGTACCCTCCTTTTACAAGATTTCTTCCGGATTACTCCGTTTATCTCAGCGACACTGCGGGACTGTTCGCAAAGTCATCATAAAGCGGCTGCAAAGGTTCGACCTTTCCCTCTTCCTTGGCCACACTCATTGCCAGTATTTTTATCTTATCATTTTTGGGCAGGGTGATCTTTGCGGTCCCGGCCGGAAGATCCAGTGCATATTTATACACGTAACTGTACTTGTACGTCATGTTTTTCGACGGATATGCGTGATGGTAATGCGAGGCAAACCATGCAATGTTGTCGTTCTTTACGTACGGACGGTTGATATTTCTCACCGTCACGCCGTCGAGCTCGAAATCGCGGTTATAGAATTGTCCTATATAGCCTGTCCAGCTCTGAACCGGTAGCGAGAGGACATTGCCACCGACGGTAAAGTCGCCCTTCGTATCTTCTGTCGCTGCAGCAAGGATGTAGATCCGGTTGAACGTCCCTTCGGGAAGGCTTATCTCCTGTCCCTTGCAACTCAGTGCATTGTTCTGCCCGTCTTCCTTGCTCCCAAGTTCGAAACGGATTCCTTCGCTGACCAACTCCTGCGGTATCAATGCTGCATCGATGCTCGCACGGCCAGAAAAACTGCCGTCATCGCGGTTGGTGTCGTAACTTAGCACATCCGCATTGTAGGGAAGTTCCACCTGCGATTGGAGAACGGCACTGGAGGAGGGGGCTGCAAGTTTCACCGCAAAGCTCCGGATCGTATAATGCGTCAGACCAAACTCTATTTCATTCCCCTTGAAATCGACCGGCCCCATTTTCTGTTCCTGCCCGTTCACTTCATAGGCGTCTTCTATCTTTCCGGGGAATGAGATGGAAGTCTTCTGCAAATCCTTGCCGAGCAGTTCGTTTACGCGGACCAGGTAATAGTTCCCCTCTTCCATCTTTTTGAAGGCCATCACGCCTACCTGTGGCGACTTGACGGAGAGAAGGGATACTTCGGCTCCCATTTTCCCTGCGTGCCGGTCGGCTTCAAATGCGATCATCGGCTGGTTGAAGAACTGGCCCTGCATTTGCGAAGAGCCGTCCTGCCAGCTTCCCTTATGTCCGTAGATGCCATACCGGAACTGGTGGACGCCCCAGTCCTGGGTATCCTGGTATCGATACCGGTCCTTTGCCTCCGGAGTATAGAGGAGGGTCAGCCTGAGGGTATTGTTATCCGGCTTGTCCGATCCGTATTTGCAATCTTCCAGGATCGATACGCCGTATTTCCCGGACTTGTCCGTCAGGTCGAACCATTCCTTTGCGGGGACTTCGAACTTCAGGCTGTCGTTGTTTCCGCGCTGGATCGTGCCCACGCCCAGGTTGTAGGTGGCTACCCCGTTTTCTGCCGAGAGGGGGAAGGAGGCTTTAAGGCTCACGCCCTTCGACTGCCAGTCGGCCTGGTTCGATATTTCCACACGCCGGCCCGCTTCTCCGGTGGAGAGGCTTACCACCTGGCTGATGGTGGAGTTTCTCCCCGACCGCTGTATTTCTATGGCAACCCGTACAGGCCCCTGTTCGATGACCTTCAGCGATGCCGAATGGTTCATGTAGTCCACGGGGGCTTTCTGCCTGTCTTTCCAGGTCATATTCCATGCAGGCCAAACGTAGGATTTTTCCTCCTGGAATTCAAGCGATGCCGGTTTTGAAAGCAGTTCCCTTTTCACCTGCTTGTCGTACAGGCTGACAATGTCTCCGTTATCTCCAAGCGTCAGCTTGTAAAAATCATTTTCGAGTGTGGTGTTGCTGACTTTCAGGCCGGGAGCATTTCCGTTCCCATTTTTGGCTTCCCTTACGTCGAACACGGCCAGGCCGACCGATGGAACTTTTGCCAGAAAGATGAATTTCAGCCGCTGGCCGTCACGCCCGAGGATTTGTGTGGGCACGGCCTTGCCTTTTGCATCGTAAACCTGTACATTCTCCGGCATTTGCTGGTAACTCATCTCGGCCGTGACCACGTCTTCCCTGTCGGAGGCAACTGGGTTGTACACCACGATGGATCTGCCCTTGACCTGTGTGTTCAGATCGCCCGCCAATGCATTGACCGAATTTTTCAATACTTCGGCAAAGCCGTTGGCTGCGATGAATTCGTCGTTCCACGCATATTCGTAGGCCTTCGGAATGGAAGTCCCCGGAAGGATGTCGTGAAACTGGCTTCCCAGTACCAGATCCCACGATGCGTTCAGCTTGTCGAACGGATAGCTTGTCCTGCCTTTCCAGTCGGCAGCGGCGGCAAGCTGTTCGGCGGAAAGTGCGAGCAGCTCGTTCTTCCGGTTTTGCCGTTTCATGTAAGACTGGGAGGTCATGGAGCCGGCGCTGTGTTCAATCAACAACAGATCGCCGCTGTAGACAGGCAGCTTCTTGCGGATCTCAGGTGTTATGTCCTGGTACATCTGGTCGGAAGAGGTAAGCACGACCTTGAACTTGCTATCCTTGTTGTTCAGGCTGCCCACTGCATTTTTCACGTCATTCTCGCGGGGTGCTCCACCTTGATCTCCCACGCCATAGTAGCGGTAGTCGAACAAGATGCCGTATTTCTGGTTGTCGCTTTCAAGACGCTCGTTCCATGCGGAATCCAGATCGAGCCGCGGAACAACACGTCCCACATAGTTGGTCGCGTTCAGCGCGGCAACAACGCCTTTTCCGTCGGGGCCATTCCATACCCCCACATTGAACGGAACACCTGCAGCGGACTGCCAGGTAAGCTTTTGGGTTGAGAAGCCCAAAAGGCCACAATGGTTCCATATGGTGGGCATGTTCGCCAGGAATCCGAAACAGTCGGGCAACATGTAATCCTTGCTTTCCTTGCCGAATTCCTTCCTGAAGTAGTTATTCCCATACAGGACCTGCCTTATCAGGGACTCCGATGAGGAAATATTGACTTCCCCCTCGTCTACGGATGATCCCGAGACGTACCATCTTCCCTGACGGATGTAATCCCTCACCCTTTCAAACATTTCGGGATAGTATTCCTTCATCATCTGATAACGTCGGGAGCCGGTGAAATTGAACACGTAATCGGGGTACTTGTCAAACAGGTAGAAGTTCTCGGTCATCACATTCCGGATGCATTCGTCGATTGTAGCAGTATAATCCCAGTTCCATTCAGAGTCGAGGTGACTGTATCCGACGGTGTACAATACTTTCTCTTTCGAGATGTCATATTTGCCCCTGACGTTTGCCGGCTGGGCATTTACCGACAGGATCGCGAGGATCCCCAAAAAGGACAAGCAAATTTTCTTACACATTGTTTTTGTTGTTTATAATTGTATTAATTTTTCTGTTAAGTTCCTTATTTTCGCTCAATATGATATGAGATTTTTTGCATCACTAAAGGCATGCCCGTCGTCAAAACACCGATCCCAATAAAAGTAATTATAGACTGCAAAGGTAATTTTTTCTCATGAATCGCATGGATTGTTTTTCGATTTTTTTTCATCCAGTTTGCATGTAAACCGATATTTCACATCGTCTTCGAACCACGTCCCTGTCATGGACCGGCGGTCTCATTTTATTACAAATTCAGATATTCATTTTTCAAAAGATTCATTTTTATTTTGAGACGGCCTCAAAAACTTGTCCTACAGCATAACATTGTAAACATAAATCACTAATTTAGCAGTCCAATCCAAGACTGTTCTAAAAAGGGGTCGCTTACAAGGTTGTATATCATTAAAATATAATACGATGAATAAAAGATTGATATTATTTACATTTTTAATTGCTTTTTCATTTCTTGCTTACTCCCAGTCATTCAAACATCCGGGAATTCATCAGTCCAAGGCTGATTTAGACTTAATGAAAGAACAGGTATTAAAAAATAAACAACCCTGGAAGGACGCTTTTGATAGTTTAATCATTAAAACTGATTTAAACTTTAAAATAAATCCATATACCCATGTGATGCGTGGCCCTTATGGAAAGCCGAACATCGGTGGAGATGACCTGTCGAGAGGTTCAGATATGGCTTACCATTGTGCGATTCTGTGGTATATAACCGGAGAAAAGAAATATGCCGATAAAGCCATTGAAATTCTTGATTCATGGTCGTCGGTTTTGTGGGATTTTGACTACAACGATGCAAAACTTCTTGCGGCCTGGACAGGCCATAAACTTTGCAATGCTGCCGAAATATTACGTTATACGAACTCAGGATGGAGCAGTGAAGGTCAGGAACAATTTAAACATATGTTGATGACGGTTTACTATCCATTGTTGAGATATTATTTTCCAAAAGCCAACGGGAACTGGGATGGGGCCATCATTCATTCGATCCTTGCAATGGCAGTTTATACCGACAATAGGGAAATGTTCAACAATGGAATTCATCATTTTTTGTATGGCCCTGTGAATGGGAGTATGTTCAAATATATCTGGCCAAGTGGTCAATGTCAGGAGACATTGCGTGATCAGGGACATGTTCAGTTGGGTTTGGGTGAGTTTGCCGGTGCAGCCCGGGTTGCCTATACCCAAGACGTTGATCTGTTTTCCATCGCAAATAACAGAATCGCCCTGGGTTTTGAATATACTGCAGGTTTTATATTGGGGAAAACCCCTCATTCTTACGGGATAATTTCAGAACGTGCAAAAAATATCCGCAGTGATGACTATGAATATGTGTATCGTCATTATGAGGGCCAGGGTATTGATGTGCCATTCACTAAAATGGCTGCGGATATGTCCAGGTCGAAGGCAAATCTGAGTGTCCTGACTGCATTCCGTGCTTCTTTTCTAAAAAATAATAATAACAAAAAGGTTGAACCATCGAATATTGCCTGGCCTGCAGGTGCAAGAGAAACTGCCTTGACAAAAATTCCTGCGAATGCAATTCGGGTTAATCCCGGAGAACCCGTTCAGGCAGCCATCGACAGAGCAGCAAAGCAACAAGGGGGCTGGGTGGTGTTAAAAGCAGGTATACATACCATTCCTTCTAAACTGCAGATTCCTTCGAACATCACAATTTCCGGTGAAGGATTACAGTCGGTTCTTATTCTCGGGCCAGAAGGAGGAAGGGATGCGATTGTGAATAAAAGCAACGACATGCACGATGTGACTATTTGTGATTTAGTAGTTGAATGTGCTCTCAGTACCGACTTTGGTTCCGATCCCAATAGTACCAGGTCATTCAGAAGTCTTGGGAACCGGGGAGGAATCATGTTTCTTGGAAATTCAGAGGGAGAAATTAAGAACATTACGCTGAAGAATATTACGGTTCGAAACGCTACTTACAACGGTGTTTATATTAGTGGCTCCGAAAATATCAAAATTATTGATTGTGATTTTAGTGAAAACGGTTCGGATGTAATTCCAGGGCCTAAGCTACAACATAATCTTTTGGTTACGCATAGCAATGATGTCATGATAAACAATTGTCGGCTCGTTACCTCTCCTTACGGAAGTGGAATCGCATTGTTATCCTGTAAAAACGCAACCATTGAGAAATGTGAAATAGCCCGAAATGCCTCTTACGGTGTGTTGATTTCAGAGTCAGAAAATGTAAAGATTACTGAAAGCTTAATCGAAGGCAATGATCTGAGTGGTATTATGGCAGAATATTTGTCTCGCGGGTCTCAAAAAATAGAAATCAAAAATAACCTTATTCATTACAATAATGGATTCGGTATAGAATCTTATGCTACGCAAGACATGATTGTTGCAGGAAATACGCTTACCGGCAACCGTGAAATGGGACAAAGCAAGATCATGGATGACAAGTACATCGTGATGGAATAGCGTATTCAAATTCACATCAGCTTGGCAGTATTTGCCATTGGAATATGATTTCTTTATTTAATTCATATTATTTATGAGCGATGGGATCAGGATTTCCGTCAGGGTCTCCTATCACATATCCATCGGTTTGAATACTTCCCAATAACAAAAGTCCGCAAACGTGTGGCGTTGCCATGGATGTTCCGCTCAAGGTTGCGTATGATCCGCCTTTGTAGGTTGAGAAAATGTAAGAACCGGGAGCACAATAGTCGATGGGGGGATTGGCAAAATTGCTGTACGATGCCCACAAATCGCCTGTTCCCATAGCAGAAATGGTATAAATATTGGTGCCGTTTACACGCGCAGGCGAACAATTATTTGAATTCTGCGATTCGTTTCCGGCAGCAATGGCTACTTTTACACCTTTAGCTGCCAGATTCGATACGGCTAGATCAATCGGATCATAAGCTCCACCACCCAGGCTAAAGTTGGCAGCATCTCCTACTTGTGCATTGGCTGCAACATAATTGATACCTGCAATAATCTGAGAGTATGTACCCGAACCCCTTTTGTTAAGTACTTTGATGGAAACCACGGTTGCTCCGGCGGCTACGCCAATTACACCAATTGAATTGTCTATTGCGGCAACTATCCCTGCGCAGTGTGTGCCATGCCCATTATCATCATCGGGAAGTACCGATGGAAGAATAAAATTTTTTCCTTTTGTTTTATCAACATTCAGATCAGCATGATCCAAATCGATACCCGTGTCGATGATCCAAGCAGTTTTTCCAGTACCATCAGATGATCCCCCCACGCGGGTGATACCCCAGGGTGTTGACTCTGCAGGTGGAACACGTACTGGCTTTGCCAATGCCGAAGGCAATTCGTAAGTTACAATCATGTCGGGGTATACTCCGGCAACATTCTCATTTGCCAAGAGTTTAGAGGCCTCAATAGCAGACAATTTAATGGCAACACCCCTTAATGCACTTCCGTAAACTTGTTCAGGCTCACGAAGAGAGATATTTGATTCATTCAGAATAGAACGTGTAGCTTGCATAACTACTTCCGGTGCTGCAAATCCATCGGTTTTAGCAGAACGTAAAGTACCCTGATCCTTGAAAATCACAATATACTGTCCGTTAATGATTTGTGAAGTGAACCCTTTTCCGACAACTGCTTCGTTCAGGTTCTCCTGAACTTCATTGTTTTGGCAAGAAAATAATGTAATGGCTGCCAAAATTGCGAGGAGTGACAACTTTTTCATTTTCTAGATTAATTTAATAATTATCAATAGTTAACACTGGCTTGATTTTGTATGAAAATCCTTACAAATATAATAGGAAAAGGCAAAAATTGTTCTTTTTATTCAAGAAATATCAAGAAAAGACACGTTATCGGGTAATACTAAATTTTATATGTTCCCTACGGGACACAGCGGTATGTATAAAATAGAGGTTGCCAAATTTCGAAGCGGCGAAATGCAGGTTGTTTCGGGTGCGAAAAATTTCGTCCGATACTGCCTTGCGGGATATACAAGACCTGATGGCCAAAGGAATCCTGCGGAAAGAGGCGCAAGGCGGACGAAGTACGAACTACGAGTTGATTGTGGATTAAAAATGTATTTGAACGGAACTTTGCAAATTCGAAAACATTGAGTAAATTTGCTATTCATATTGAGTAAATTAAAAATATATGTTTGAACGTCCTTATTTGAAGTCGGTTAAAGCAAGAATTGAAGAGCCAAGAAAATTTATTCAGGTTATTCTAGGACCTCGTCAAGTGGGTAAAACCACGATGGTAACTCAGCTTCTGTCACAACTTTCTACCCCTAATCTATATGAGTCCGCAGATGCTATTTCGGCAACAAACGCTGCTTGGCTGATGCAGGTATGGGAGTCAGCGAGATTACGATTAAAAGCATCGGGGGTATCTGAATTCTTATTGGTAATTGATGAAATACAGAAGATTGATAATTGGAGTGAGGTTGTAAAACAGCAATGGGATAAGGATACCCGTGAGAATGTCAACATAAAAGTGATTCTGCTTGGTTCTTCCCGTCTGTTAATTCAAAAAGGATTAACTGAGTCTCTAGCCGGTCGTTTTGAAACTTTATATTTAGGTCATTGGTCTTATCCTGAAATGCAGGAAGCGTTTGGATGGAATATACAGCAATATGTTTACTTTGGGAGCTATCCTGGATCTGCAACCCTAATTAGTGATGAAGAGCGTTGGAAGAACTATATAAAAGATTCGCTTATTGAAACGAGTATCTCCAAAGATATTTTAATGCTGACAAGAGTCGATAAACCAGCATTATTGAAACGATTATTTGAGTTGGGTTGTCTGTATTCCGGTCAGATTCTTTCTTATACAAAAATAATAGGACAGCTTCAGGATGCCGGAAATACAACGACTTTAGCTAATTATTTGAAATTATTATCCGACTGTGGTTTGTTGGGAGGTTTAGATAAGTATGCCGGAGATATAATTCGCAAACGTGGTTCCAGTCCGAAGTTTCAAGTATATAATAGCGCTTTGATTACGGCACAAAGCGATGATACCTATGAAAAAGCGATTATTAACCCTGAATTATGGGGACGACTCGTCGAATCATCTGTTGGGGCTCATCTGATTAACAATGCTGTTTCTGAAAGATATAACCTATACTATTGGCGAGAAGGCAATCACGAAGTGGATTTTATATTGGAAAAAGGAGACAAGGTAATCGGGCTTGAAGTGAAAAGCGGAATGAGGGCTGAAAATACCGGAATGGGAGTATTTGCTGAGAAATTTCATCCGGAAAAGGTGTTGCTTGTGGGAACGGGAGGAATTCCTTATGATGAATTTTTGAAGATTAATCCGAAAGAACTGTTTTGAAGATGTTTTTCTACACTTATACACAGAAAAAACAACAAAATACTAAATTATTGCATGTATATCTGTAATATTTTCTACATCTGAGCATGATGCCAATATCATATATATCAACAAGGAAGATATTGCATACGTGGATATTGTGTCTTCAGAAGACCTGCATGATTACATTGCATCCCGATTGATGAGTAAAAGGAAAAACTACATTTTTATTGATGAAATTCAAGAAATAGAGGATTTCAAAGTTGCCGTACGCTCCTTGGCATTGGACGACAGGAATGATATCTACATTACCGGAAGCAACTCAGAGATGTTTTCGAGCGATTTGGCAAACGAACTTGGAACTCTTTTTTCTTCGAAAAGTATCAGCGATTTTTTAAAAAGTCAAAATATACGAATGTCGCCAACGTTGGTATCCGAATATGCAGACTCTCTGGTTTCGGCATTTGTGGTTCATCGCTTGGGACGTTATGATATTGTTGGGAAACGTTTATTTGAACGGGGCGAAAAGTACTTTTTCGAAAATATGGGAATCCGCAATGTGGTGGCGGGCTACAAACCGCAAGACAGAGCAAAACGATTGGAAAATATTGTCAGAGAGTTTGGCAATTTGTTGAAGATAAAAGACAATTATCCCAAAATAGTAGTATCCGGCGAACGTTCATTCGAAAATACGTATGAGGGAATAGAACACATTTACATTCGAGATTTTTTGACTTCTTCTGTTACTCCTAAAATTGTGTAAACAAAGAAATGGAAGATTGAAAACAGATTTGAGGCTATTCGCTTGAATACCGGAGCAATGACTAGCCACTTTAATATCTTTTCCGGAAAGGGATAGATCCCTATGAACCACGGCATTCCGGATGGTTTCTCTTATCGCTTTTACCGGATATTCCCAACGGGAAACGGTATAAACACCCTCCACAACAGCACCTTTGTTTATATGGCGCAACACGAAATTATAAGCTCCTTCCGCTTGTGTAGCAATATTGGTCAAAATGCTCTTCTGATCGATAAATTCATCCGAGGTAACTCCTTTGAAATAGTGCGTTAAACCGCTGTTTTTGTGGGCAAGGGGTATAAAGAAAAAGCCCTGAAATTATTGAATTTCAGAGCTTTGCTTAATTTATCAACTGTTATCTGCGGTATGGACGGGACTCGAACCCGCGACCCCCTGCGTGACAGGCAGGTATTCTAACCAGCTGAACTACCACACCGTTTTTTGGTCGTTGCTATCTTCTTTTTAGCGGGAGTCTCTACTCACGGGCGCACATCTTCCGATAGCGAGTGCAAAGGTAAGCATATTTTCCAATTTGCAAAACATTTCAAGGGCAATTTTCGAGAAATATGCATAAAAATATATCTGCAACGCCCAGGGAAGCCACCAAAATTTTTGGCTTATCAAACGACCGGATGAAAGCCTATCGGATATAAAGATCCTACTTAATCTTTTCGCTCGTAGTGTCGTCTTTCAACCAATGGTCGAACCACCTGAAGAACTCTCGCTGAAAAAGAATGCCGTTCTGCGGTTTGGATATCCAGTGGTTCTCATTGGGGAAGATGAGCATACGCGACGGGATGCCGCGAAGCTGTGCGGCATTGAATGCCATCATCCCCTGCGAGGCCAGGATACGGTAGTCGAGTTCACCGTGAGTAATCATGATGGGGATATCCCATTTTTCGACAAAACGATGGGGTGAGTTCTCGAAAGTGCGTTGTGCCGTAGCGTTGGACTTGTCCCAGTAGGGGCCTCCCATATCCCAGTTGGCGAACCACATCTCTTCGGTTTCGAGGTACTGCGTTTCGAGGTTGAAGATACCGGCGTGCGCCAGGAAGGCTTTAAAGCGACCGTTGTGGTTGCCCGCGAGCCAGTAGACAGAGAATCCGCCATAGCTGGCGCCGGTACATCCGAGGCGGTTTTCATCGACATAGGTTTCTTTCGCAAGTGCATCGATGGCGGAGAGATAATCTTTCATGTTTTGTCCGCCATAGTCGCCGCTGATCTGTTCCAGCCATTCCTGGCCGAAACCGGGGAGTCCGCGCCGGTTGGGGGCGACGACGATATAGCCGTTGGCAGCCATCATCTGCAAGTTCCAGCGGTAAGACCAGAACTGGCTTACCATGCTCTGCGGTCCACCCTGACAGTAGAGCAACGCAGGATAGGTCTTTGTGGAATCGAAGTCGGGCGGATAAACCACCCAGGTAAGCATCTGCTTCCCGTCGGTGGTCTTTATGTGGCGTTCTTCCACCTTGCCCATGCGGAGCTGTGAAAGAATTTCCTTGTTCTCGAAAGAAAGCTCGGTAGCACCCCCCGTGGCTATATCCACCGCATAGATTTCGGTGGGTTGTGAAAGCGACTGGCGCCCGGCAATCAGCTTGCCGTTGCCTACCGCTACAGAGGTGTAGTCGTGTTGTCCTTGCGTGATGGGTGTGATCTGCAGCGTAGGCAGTTCCACCTTGTAGAGTTGCGTGGTTCCCTGTACGGACATCACCAGAAAGAGCGTGTTGCTGTCGCCGCCCCAGCTGAAGGCGTCGGTGTTGTAATCGAAGTTTACAGTAACATAGGTTTTCTTGCCTGTGGCGAGATCCATCACAAAGAGCCGGTTCTTGTCCGATTCATATCCGTCGCGTTCCATGCTTTGCCAGGCGATCTTTGTGCCGTCGGGTGAGAACTGCGGGTTGGTATCATATCCCATCATCCCCTCAGTGATGTTACGGGTTCGGCCTCCGACGATGTCATACAGGTAGATGTCGGAGTTGGTGGATAAGCTGTACTCCTTGCCCGTCTTTTTGCGGGATGTGTAGGCAATGGTCTTGCTGTCGGGGCTCCATGCCAGCTGTTCCATGCCACCGAAAGGAGCCATGGGCGCTTCGTAGGCTTCACCCTCAAGCAGGTCTTTGATGTTACTGAGCTTCTTCCCAGCCACGTCTGCCACAAAGGGATGGGGTACGCTTTCCACCCAGTGGTCCCAGTGCTTATACATGAGGTCGTCCACGATGCGGCCCGACGCTTCGGGCAGGTCGGGATAGCGTTCGGCAGCCGTCTCGTTGCTTTTCACCTGCTTGATGAAAAGCACCTTTTTGCCGTCGGGCGAAAAGGCGAATCCTTCAATGTCTTCCTTCAGATTGGAGACTTGCATCATTCCGCCCCCGTCGGGGTTGATGGTCCATATCTGAGAGCTGCCCGATTCGTTGCCCAGGAAGGCGATCTTCTTGCCGCCATCGATCCATTGCGGGTTGCTCTCCTGCGTATTGGTGATGGTGAGCTGTTTTTTTCCTGAACCGTCCGTGTTCATGATAAACAACTCCGCATTGGTTTTATTTTGGGGGATGCTTACGTAGGTGACCGGATAGATGAACCGGCTCCCGTCGGGCGAGATTGTGGCGTTCCCTACCCTACCGAAGCTGTAGAGCACCTCGGGTGTCATGATGCCGTTGCTGATGGTCGGTGTAGCCTTGCCGATGACTTCGTTCGCGTCTTTTCCTTTCTTCGCACGTTCAGCCTTCTGTCCCGCTTCATTACAGGATAACAGGGTGCCAGTAATTGCGATTGCCATAAATATTATTTTGAAATACATTGAAAATGATTTGATGATGTGTTGATTGATGTGATGATTGATTGATGTGATGATGTGATGATTAATCTGCTAATCATCAATAATCCCATCCCTCATATGAATTGTTCTATCCGTGAGCGACGCCAGATGTTCGTCGTGCGTGACGATCACGAAAGTCTGATTGAGCTTATCGCGCAGCTCGAAAAAGAGCCTGTGCAGTTCTTCCTTGTTGTTCGTGTCGAGGCTACCTGAAGGTTCATCAGCAAAGACCACGCGGGGGTCGTTAATGAGCGCACGTGCCACAGCTACACGTTGTTTCTCTCCGCCAGACAGTTCGTTGGGTTTGTGGGTAGCTCGGTCACTGAGTCCCATCATCTGTAGCAACTCCCTGGCCTTTGCTTCGGCTCGGGTATGCTTCACGTTGCCAATGAGCGCGGGAATCATCACGTTCTCAAGCGCAGTGAACTCGGGAAGCAGCTGATGAAACTGAAAAACGAAGCCGATATTTTTATTCCGGAAATCGCTCAGCTTCTTTTCGCTCAACAGGTTCAGCTCCTGCCCGTCGATGGTGACCCTGCCGCTATCGGCCTTCTCCAGCGTACCCATGATCAGGAGCAGTGTGGTCTTTCCTGCACCGCTGGGCCCCACAATGGAGACAATCTCTCCCTCCCCCACTTCCAGGTCGATGCCTTTGAGCACCTGAAGGGAACCGAAGCGCTTTGTAATATTTTCTGCTTTTATCATATCGTAGGAAATTATCCATTCCTCACCCTTCCGTAGGGAAGAAACGAATGTGCGAAGATAGTTAATTTTGAATATTTCTCCACTCTTAATTGTGATATTTGCAATTGACATGCTTTGACTAAATTAATCAATCTGATTAATATTTAGGTTGTTATATAATTCCATATGGATATCGGGGTCATCGATTCAGCAGATTTTGCTGGATTTTATTGGATTGTTTTGTCAAATTTGTAAATCCAATGATATTACAGCGTACACTTCTATTATTACTGCAAAAAGTTTCAAGTGGGTGCGAACCACTCATTTTTATATTATTAACAATAGATAGTCGGAATAAAGGCTACCTCGTCCGTTATATGTACAAAGACACGGGTCCGGAATCCGAAAACGTTTGGCTCGTATTCACAAACTGAAATTGTGCGGTTCGCACTCACAGACCGAATACGTGCAGTTTGCATTCACAACCCAAAAAGAGATAAAGGGGCGAAGTATGAATCTTCTGTGATTACCGGTCCGGATCCCAAAACGATACATTATGGATGAATTGAGCAAAATGCGACAGGAATATGAATCGGGCATACTGGATGAACGAGTGATGTCTGCAGATCCACTGGAGACCTTTACCGAGTGGATGTATGATGCCATTGCCTTCGGGCTGAAGGAGCCCAATGCGATGACGGTGGCGACGGCCACATCCGTAGGGAGACCTTCGGTGCGTGTGGTGCTGCTGAAGGAGGCGACGGTGGACGGCTTTGTATTTTTTACCAATTACCTGAGTCGCAAGGGAATGGAGTTATTCTCCAACCCTTATGCAGCGCTGGTGTTCGACTGGCATGATATGGCACGTCAGGTGCGGGCGGAAGGCCGTGTGGAGAAGCTGCCGGCCGAAGCGTCGGATGCTTATTTCGATGGTCGTCCCGAGAATGCAAAAATTGGGGCATGGACATCGCCCCAGAGCAAAATTGTGAAAGACCGCGCCGAGATCGAACATTTGCAGCAGGAGATGACGCAGCGTTTCGCGGGGAAGAAGATAGAAAGACCTTCGCACTGGGGGGGCTTCCTGATCAGGCCGGAGGTGATGGAGTTTTGGCAGGGAAGACCCGACCGATTGCACGACCGCATTGTGTATTACAAAACTGAAGAGGGATGGAGCAAGCACAGGCTTGCTCCATGAAAGATTTTCATCCCTGGAGACCCTGTCTAGAAAATTTTATTTTTTGGCTGGGTAGCCACAAATTCTTTCAGATAAAAAGGTTCAAAGTAAGCAGTATCGACAAAATCGCCGGTGGCAAATGCCTGTTCTGCAAGGGAGACCATGCCCGAAGCGAGCGGATGCACCCCGTCGGCAAACAGTGCATGGGGATGGGTAAGGTGCACCTTGCATTTCCCGGCACCATTCCCAAAAAAGAGCACCTTGTTCGCAGAAAGAATATCGGCATAACTTCCCTCCTCCACAATATCGGCAGCTGTTGCCCGTATGGTGTGCAGCGAATGATCATAGAAGGTGGCGTAAACCTCCATGCGCCGGGCATCGATCATGGGACAGAGCAGCACATCATTGCCTGCCTTATCCAGCATCATGGAGGCCATGATGCGCGACGTGGGCAAGGCGATGAGCGGAATATTGAGCCCATAGCCGAGTCCTTTGGCTTCCGAGACACCAATACGCAGTCCAGTGTAGGAGCCGGGGCCACTGCTCACGGCGATGGCATCCGGCAAAAGATTTTGTTCCCGGGCGAGGGTCATGATCTCATGAACGAAGCGTCCCAGCAGGGAAGCATGCGATTGGCCCCGAAAGTCTTCGCGGGTGACCAGCAGTTCTCCGTCACGCGATAGTGCGCAGGAGCAAACCGGAGTGGATGTTTCTATAGAAAGTATAACCGGCATAAATCCATTTAATATTGTGAATGCAAAGGTAACAATAAAAGATGACCCTAAAAGTGGGCACAAAAAAAACTGCATCGCGAGGATGCAGTTTTAATTTTTTCTAATCTATACAGATTAATACCGGTTTCTGTCACGATTCCCGTAACCTCCACCACCACGATTGTTGCTACGGGGTGCACGTTCGCCTTCGGTGCGGGGACGAGCTACAGATACGGAAAGTGTACGTCCGTCATATTCTGCATCGTTGAGTTCTTCAATGGCATGTTGTCCTTCTTCATCGTTGGACATCTCTACAAAGCCATACCCTTTTGAACGGCGGCTTTCACGGTCAGTAATGATTTTTGCTGAGGATACTTCACCATACTCCTCAAACAGTTCTTTTAAATCGGCGTCAGTAATCTGATAACTTAAGCCAGCTACAAAAATGTTCATGTAAAATAATTAAAATAAAAAAATAAAAAAATTCTGCAGAAGTTCTTCGATAAGAGGAGTTAGGCAATAACTTGACGTGCGTGAAGTGACTAAATAACGGCCTACTAAAAAAATACTTTTGCGGGACAAAGATAAACATAAAATAATTGTCTCAAAATATTTTAGCAGAAAATTTTAAAAAAAATGAGAGCAATCGGCTTTTTAGGGATCAGCTGTCAGTTTTTTCAGCGATCAGTTGTCAGCCAATCTCCACATCTTCACATCTCCACATCTCCACATCAATTTACGCCGCTTCTCCTGAGCAGTGCATCCACCGATGCTTCGCGACCCCGGAACCGTTTGTAGAGTTCCATCGGTTCTTCGGTGTTGCCCTGTTCGAGGATATTGCGCCGGAACGAATCGGCTGTTGCCTTGTCGAAGATGCCTCTCTCCTTAAACAACGAAAAGGCATCGGCGTCCATTACTTCGGCCCACTTGTAGCTGTAGTAACCGGCCGCATATCCTCCGGAGAAAATGTGACCAAAGGATGTCGACAAACAGGCATCAGGTACTACCGGTAGTAGCTGCACGGGAGCCATGGCATTCTGTTCGAAGCTGAGTATATCGCCGCTATAGGGCTCTGTGAGCGAGTGCCAGGCCATATCAAGATAGCCGAAGGAGAGCTGTCGCAGTGTAAGGTAGCCTACATTGTAGTTAGAAGCGTCAATGATCTTCTGCAGCAGCGAGTCGGGTATTTTTTCCCCGGTCTCGTAGTGGAAGGCAAACCGGTCGAGATATTCTTTCTCGGTGAGCCAGTTCTCCATGATGTGCGAGGGCAACTCCACGAAGTCACGGTAGACCGAAGTGCCGGAAAGAGTTTCATAGGTACTGTGCGAGAGCATGCCGTGCAGTGCGTGGCCAAACTCGTGGAGAAAAGTCTCCACCTCGTCAAAGGTGAGCAGTGCCGGTTTGTTTTCGGTGGGACGGGTGAAGTTCATCACGATGGTAACATGGGGACGGCTGTCGATGCCACCCTTTATATACTGATTCTTGAAGGAGGACATCCAGGCACCGGATCGTTTCCCGTCGCGTGGGTGGAAATCGGTATAGAGCACAGAGAGGAAACGACCCTTTTCGTCGAGTACATCGAATGCTTCCACCTCGGGATGGTAGACCTGTATGTCGGGATTTGGCACAAACTGCAGTCCGTAGAGGGAGGTTGCCAATCCGAAGACACCCTTCTTCACGTGTTCCAATTCAAAGTAGGGACGGGTCATCTCGTCATTCACACCGTAACGGTCGTCCTTCAGCTTATCGGCATAAAAGCTCCAGTCCCACGGTTGTATGTCGACGGGCTTTCCCTCCATTTCAGTAGCGAATGCCTCCACGGCCTTTACCTCGTCGCGGGCAACGGGGCCGAAGGCGGTTGCCAGCCGGTCGAGCAGGCCAAACACGCTTTCAGCGTTCTTCGCCATACGGTTCTTCAGTACATAGTCGGAGTAGCTCTTATAACCGAGCAGGTTTGCGATGTCACGGCGAAGGTTGACGATCTGGCGGACAAGCTCCCGGTTGTCGTATTCTCCCCCGTTCACTCCTTTGGTGTTGTAGGCCATGTAAAGTTTCTGGCGCAGGTCGCGTCGGGTAGAATATTTCATAAAGCCGATGTAACTGGGTGCGGAGAGATCAATCAGCCATCCTTCCCGGCCCTTTGCTTTGGCTTTGGCAGCTGCGGCATCGGTCACACTCGCGGGTAGTCCTGCCAGATCGGTCTTATCGGTAAGCAGCATTTCGTAAGCATTGGTCTCACGGAGGTTGTTCTGTCCAAAGTCTAGCGTGGCCTTGCTCAGCTCCATGGAAAGGGTACGATATTTCTCCTTGTCTTCAGGTGAAAGCGTGGCACCACTGTTCTCGAAACCTTCGTAATATTTTTCAGTGAGGCGAATCTGCTCCGGGGTGAGGCCCGAGGTATGGCGTGCATCATAGACTGCTCTTACACGGTTAAACAGCGCCTCGTTGAGGTTGATGTTATTACTGTGTTCCGACAGCTTCGGACTGAGCCTCTGCGAGATTTCCATCATCTCATCGTTGCTCTCTGAACCCAGGAGATTAAAGAAGACGCTACTCACCCGGTTCAGCATTTCACCGGAGTACTCCATCGCTGCGATGGTGTTCTCAAAGGTGGGTGCAGCAGGGTTGGCGGTGATTTGGTCGATCTCTGCCTGATGCTCTGCCATCGCCTTATCGAAGGCTGGTTCGTAATGTGTTATTTCTATTTCGTTAAACGGCGCCGTACCATGCGGCGTATTAAAAGGGCGGAAGAATGGATTTTCCTCAGCAGTGGTGGTTATCATCATCATCACAGAAAAAATGGTTATAAAAGTTTTCTTCATAAAATTTTCTTTACATTTGCGGGAACATCATGACAGCAAAGATACGGAAAATTGCCAACGTGCCAATGTGCCAATGTAGCAATGTAGCAATGTGGTAATGTGATGATGGATGATGCATTTATTTCCTGCTCACGGCTGAATGTTCAACCATTGTTTCTAAAAAGCTGATAACTGATAGCTGATAGCTGATAGCTGATAGCTGATAACTGAAAGCTGATAACTGATAACTGAAAGCTGATAACTGATAGCTGAAAGCTGATAGCTGAAAGCTGATAGCTGAAAGCTGATAGCTGAAAGCTGATAGCTGATAGCTGATAACTGATAGCTGATAACTAAAAAACTTAAATTTAAAAATATGACAACTTCTGAAAAGAACGAAGAGAAAACCAAAAAGAGCACCTCTGCCAATTCTGCAAAAACAGGTACAACAAGGCGCCGCAAAAGCAATTCTACCGGGGCCAAGAAAAACTTTATTCTCGACACCAACGTGCTTCTGCACGATTATAACTGTCTCGATAACTTCGAGGAGAACGATATCTATATCCCCTTCATCGTACTGGAGGAGCTGGATAAGTTCAAAAAAGGAAGCGACCAGATCAATTTCAATGCCCGTGCCTTTGTGCGGGAGCTGGACCTGATCACCGACGACGACCTCTTCACCCATGGTGCCGATCTGGGCGTGGGTAAGGGAAAACTGTACATTGTGAACGCATCACGCGATAACAAGCGGATCAACGACGCATTTCCGGAAAAGATACCCGACAACCGTATCCTCACCGTGGTGGCCGACATTGCTGAAAAACATCCGGAGATGAAGACCATCCTGGTGTCAAAAGATATCAACCTTCGCATGAAAGCACGCTCACTGGGAATGATGGCGGAAGACTACATCAACGACAAGGTGACCAACATAGACATCTTCAACCAGGGCGAGATGGTGATTGAAGGGATAAACCCGGAGATCATCGACAAGATTTATGCACAGCAGGCCGGTGTGGATGTGGAGGAGATTACCTTTGAGACGCTTCCCGAACCCAACCAGTGCTTCATCATGAAAAGTGAACGAAACAGCGTGCTTGCGCGCTATAACCCATTCTCGCAAAAGGTGAAAAAGGTAGAGAAAGAGAACAACTTTGGCATACAACCACGCAACGCGGAACAGGCTTTTGCCTTTGAGGTGCTGAATGATCCTGAAGTGAAGCTGGTAGGCCTCACGGGCAAGGCTGGCACAGGAAAGACTTTGCTGGCTCTGGCATCGGCACTCAGGCAGAATAAAATCTACAGCCAGATACTGCTGGCAAGGCCCATCGTCTCTCTGTCTAACAAGGATCTCGGCTACCTTCCCGGAGATGAGAAGCAGAAAGTGGCACCCTACATGCAGCCGCTGTTCGACAACTTGAACGTGATTAAGCAACAACTGGGTCAGAATAGTGCCGACCTTCGGACAATAGAGGAGATGCAGAAAACGGGACAACTGGAGATCGAGGCACTGGCCTTCATTCGCGGACGAAGCCTCTCGGGTACCTTCTGCATCATCGACGAAGCACAGAACCTGACGCCACACGAAGTAAAAACAATCATCACCCGCGCCGGGGAAGGGACCAAGATGGTGTTCACCGGCGACCTGCAGCAAATCGACTCCCCCTATCTCGACATGCAGTCGAACGGCCTGGCATACATGATCGACAAGATGCGGGGACAACAGATATTCGGCCATGTGAACCTTGTAAAGGGGGAGCGAAGCGAACTCTCGGAACTGGCTAGCAATCTGCTCTGATTCCCGAATTTTCATTAACTTTGCATCCCAATAATAAAAAAGAACGATGCAAAAACCCTCGATACCCAAAGGTACACGCGACTTCTCCCCTGCAGAGATGGCCCGCCGTAATTATATATTTGACACCATCAGGGAGGTCTACCGCCTTTATGGCTTCCGGCAGATTGAGACGCCAGCAATGGAAAACCTGTCGACACTGATGGGAAAATATGGCGAGGAAGGCGACAAGCTGTTGTTCAGGATACTGAACTCGGGCGACTTCCTCACTTCCATGAACGGTCATGACCTTGCCGAAGGAAATTCAGTGAAGGCTGCCAACAAGATATCGGAGAAAGGATTGCGTTACGACCTTACCGTGCCCTTCGCACGCTATGTGGTGATGCACCGCAATGAAATCACTTTCCCCTTCAAACGTTTTCAGATTCAGCCCGTATGGCGGGCCGACCGGCCACAGAAGGGGCGTTACCGCGAATTCTTTCAATGTGATGCCGACATTGTAGGATCGGACTCGCTGCTGAATGAGGTGGAGCTGATACAGATCATGGATGAGGTGTTTTCCCGACTGGGAGTCAGGGTGCAGGTGAAGCTGAATAACCGCAAGATACTCTCGGGCATCGCGGAGATCATTGGCGAGGCAGACAAGATCACAGACATCACCGTGGCGATCGACAAGCTGGATAAAATTGGACTGCAGCAGGTGAATGAGGAGTTGGAAGCGAAAGGGATCGCCCGTGCGGCCATCGAAAGTTTGCAGCCCATCCTGATGCTGAGCGGAACCACCGAAGAGAAACTCTCCAGGCTGAGGGAGGTACTTGCCACCTCTGAGACCGGACTGAAAGGAGTGGATGAGATGGCTTTCATCTTCGGGAAGGCACAGATGCTTACCCTGAACAATGAGGTGGTACTCGACCTGACACTCGCGCGCGGATTGAACTACTACACCGGTGCCATCATTGAGGTAAAGGCACTGGATGCGGAGATCGGAAGCATTACGGGCGGCGGCAGATATGACAACCTGACCGGTATCTTTGGACTGCCCGGCGTGTCGGGCGTGGGTATCTCATTCGGGGCGGACAGGATCTTCGATGTGCTGAATCAGTTGAATCTCTTTCCAGAGAGTTTTGCACAGGATACCGACCTGCTCTTTGTGAACTTCGGTGAGCGGGAGGCAGACTACTTGATGCCGGTAATCACGTTACTGCGGCGTGCGGGTATCAGCTGTGAACTCTATTTTGAGGCTGCGAAGGTGAAGAAACAACTCTCCTATGCCGACAGCAACCACATTCCTTTTGTGGCGATGGTGGGCGAAAACGAGATGAAGGAAGGAACCGTCACATTAAAAAATATGCAGACGGGAGAACAAAAAAGCGTTGCCCCGGGTGAAATAAAAGACATTGTCGGTAAGAAGACGTTTTCTGAATAGCTACGATCACGCATGTGAACAAAGCCAATTGCTTTTCACAGCGTAGCAATAAAAAAACTCCGGCATAACCGGAGTTTTTTGTTTTATGAACGGATGATCTTCACATCCACGGCATTCATTCCCTTGAGACCACGTTCGAGCCGGAAAGTGACCATTTGATCTTCCTGAATTCCAGGTTCGGCATTGCTCTTGTGAAAAAAGTATTTGTTGACGCCGTCTTTCTCCTTGATGAAGCCAAATCCGCGACTCTCATCGAAGAAATCGACCCGTCCGGTGGGATCTCCCACCTCTTCTTCAAATTCCTTGCGAGGTACCGATATTTCGATATCCTCTACAGCTATCTCATCTTTTTTGGCGAGCGTGGGAGGCTCATCCACGATCATGCCATTGGCATCCACATAGGCAATCATATCCTCAAAAGTACTGACACCCTGCTGCTTGCGCTCTTCCTTACGCTGTAATTTTTCTTTTTTCTTCTGTTGTTTGTTCTTCTCGATCTCTTTTTTGTGAAATGAACTTGATTTTGCCATTTAAATATGTATAGTTTTTATAAAATTGATGTAGCACAGTCGGTAACTCATTACTGTAAATGTTTCCTGCATGCGAAACTTTTAGCGGTATAAAGTTACACAAAATAAAGCTAAGTACCTAAAATCCTACCGCTTTCTTCAGCGCGCTGCCGGTTAGTTTCTGAATATCCTTCAGCATCGGCTGTTCATCAGTAGCACAGAAGGTGAGCGCCATGCCGCTGTTACCGGCCCTACCTGTACGGCCGATCCGGTGAACATAGGTCTCCGCCACATCGGGCAGGTCGTAGTTGATCACCATATCGAGCTGATCAATGTCGATTCCCCGGGCTGCGATGTCGGTAGCAATGAGTACCCTTGTTTCGTGCGACTTGAAATTGGTGAGCGCGCGCTGGCGGGCGTTCTGTGACTTATTTCCATGGATCGCCTCGCTACCGATACCGGCCTTGGAGAGTACCCGTGCAATCTTGTCGGCACCATGCTTTGTACGTGAGAAGACCAGCACCGACTTGCGTTTATCCTTCCTGAGCAGGTCGATCAACAGATCTTTCTTTTCCTGCTTCTCCACGTAATAAATATATTGTTCGATGGTATCCACCACAGAAGAAGTGGGGTTGACCTCAACCCGCACCGGATCGCGCAGGATGGAACGCGAGAGGGAGGCGATAGATACAGGCATGGTAGCCGAAAAGAAAAGCGTTTGCTTTTCACGCGGAAGCAGTGGTAACAGTCGCTTGATATCGTGGATAAATCCCATGTCGAGCATCCTGTCTGCTTCATCCAGCACAAAATGGCGAATGGAATGCAGGTTGATATAATGCTGGCCAATCAAATCGAGCAGACGCCCGGGCGTGGCAACCAGAATATCGACCCCATTCTTCAGCGTGCTCACCTGCGCATGTTGTTTTACTCCGCCATAGATCACGCAGTGACGAATATCGGTATACGTGGTGTACTCACGCAGGCTGTCGTCGATCTGGATGGCCAGCTCACGGGTAGGTGTGAGGATCAGGGCTTTGATCGATCTTCTTTTTTCGTGATTTTTATCCTGATAGAGTTGTTGAATAATGGGGAGTGCAAAGGCGGCCGTCTTTCCGGTGCCGGTTTGTGCCAATCCCAGTATGTCGCGGTTTTGTAGTGCCGGGAGGATGGCTTGTTCCTGTATGGGGGTGGGTGTGGTGTATCCTTTTTCGTCGAGCGCCTTTAAAATGGGCTCAATCAATGTTAATTCCTTAAATGTCATCTAATTTATTTATGCTGCACCTCGCCGGGGCAGCGGTGGTTACTTTTCCGTTTTCCCGCACCGACAAAGATTGATCACCTGTCGGCATTTGCTTAAAACGGCCTGAATTTAACAAATAGTGGGGGAAAAACTGAATGAGTAGAACCAACACAAAATGTTTTCGGGTACAAAGTTAATCAAAATTTTCCAATTATTCTATTTCCATCAATCTGATCGCTGAAAGCTTCTCCCTCCAACGCTAACCTTACAATATTCCACTACCGTAGTTGAACCCTGAATCTTCCTTGCCCCCCATCCTTAACACCATCCCACTACCGAAGCTGACACCTGATATCTGAATCCTAAACCCTGCCCGCTAAATAAATTTTCATAGTCTCCCAAAAAGCATTTCCTTTGCATGCACAAAACTTGAGAAAATGGTTTCTATCGAAAATATCACCGTCGAATTTGGGGGTTTTACCCTCCTCGACCGGATATCGTTCGTACTGAATAAAAATGAACGTGTGGCGCTCGTCGGCAAGAACGGGGCAGGCAAATCGACCCTGCTCAAGATCATGGCCGGCCTACAGCAACCCACACACGGTATCATCTCATACCCCAGGGAGGTGTCGGTAGGTTACCTGCCGCAGCAGATGAAGCTGAACGATCAGGGCACTGTGAAGGAGGAGGCCTCCAAGGCTTTTGATCATCTGAAGAAGATGGAAAGAGAGATGGAGGAGCTGCACCGGGAGATGGCAGAGCGGACTGACTATGAGTCGGAGGCTTATCAGGCCATCATTGAGCGGGCGACGGACCTGCAGGAGCTACTGCAGATGTCGGGTATTCACAACTTCGAGGCGGAGGTGGAGAAGACGTTGATGGGACTGGGTTTCCTGCGAAGCGACTTCGACCGGCAGACACGTGAATTCAGCGGTGGCTGGCGCATGCGCATTGAGCTGGCGAAGATCCTGTTGCAGGCTCCCGATGTGCTGCTGCTGGATGAGCCGACCAATCACCTCGATATTGAGTCGATCCAGTGGCTGGAAAATTTTCTGGCCACACACGCCAATGCAGTGATGCTGGTGTCGCACGACCGTGCCTTTCTCGATGCGGTCACCAACCGCACCATTGAAATCCTGCTTGGCAATATACATGATTACAAGGTAAATTATTCCAAATATGTGGGGCTGCGTCAGGAACGCCGGGAGCAACAACTCAGGGCATATGAAAATCAACAGAAGCTGATAAAAGAAACCGAGGATTTTATTGAACGGTTCCGGTATAAGGCAACCAAGTCGAACCAGGTGCAGTCGCGCATCAAACAGTTGGAAAAGATAGATCGCATTGAGGTGGATGAGGTGGATACCTCGCGTCTCAATCTTAAATTTCCTCCGGCACCGCGCTCGGGATCCTATCCGGTGATCATGGAGGATGTACAAAAAAAATATGGTGACCACCTGGTGTTTCAGGATGTGACACTCACCATTGAGCGGGGTGAAAAGATTGCTTTTGTGGGTAAGAACGGCGAAGGAAAATCGACACTGGTGAAGTGCATCATGCAGGAGATCGACCACGGAGGCAGGCTCACGCTGGGTCACAATGTAAAAATAGGTTACTTTGCACAAAACCAGGCGCAGTTACTCGATGAAAGCCGGTCGGTTTTTGAGACAATCGACGATGTGGCCGTGGGTGATATCCGCACGAAGATACGCGACATCCTGGGTGCTTTCATGTTCGGTGGTGAAGCTTCGGAGAAGAAGGTGAAGGTGCTCTCGGGTGGTGAACGAAGCCGCCTGGCCATGATACGGCTGCTGCTGGAACCGGTGAATCTGCTGATTCTGGATGAGCCGACCAACCACCTCGACCTGGCATCGAAGGATGTGCTGAAGAAAGCAATCAGGGAGTTCGACGGCACAGCGATCATCGTCTCACACGACCGTGATTTCCTCGATGGGCTTGTAAACAAAGTCTATGAGTTCGGTGGTGGAAAGGTAACAGAACATATCGGCGGCATCTACGATTATCTGCAAAAAAAGAAACTGGATAACCTGCAGCAGCTGGAGCTTTCAAAATCCCCGGCCACAACACAGCAGCCGACCTCGTCATCAAAAAAAGAGGAGAACCCAAACAGTGGGGAGGCCGTAGCAGGTCAAGTTACAGAACAGAAGCTTTCATACCAGGAACAGAAAGAGTTGAACCGTCGGCAGCGCAGGCTGGAAAAACAGGTAGAAGAGGCGGAAAGTGAGATAGAAGCACTTGAAACTACGCTTGCTGCCCTAGAGCAGGAGCTGGCCACGCCGGAAGGAGCAACCAATGCGGCTATGCTACAAAACTACCTGGATATCAAAAAGAAACTGGATAAAATCATGAACAATTGGGAACGATTGACGTTAGAACTGGATGAGTTTATGCGTTAAGTTTTATATAAAAGAGGATGAGCAATTTTAGCAAATTTTTACTAAACAAGGTCATGGGATGGAAAGTGGTCAACACATTTCCCGTCGTCCCTAAATGTGTCATGGCAGTGGCGCCTCACACCAGCAACTGGGATTTTGTGGTTGGCAAACTGGCCTACTCCACCCTGGGCCGCCAGGCCAACTTTCTGATCAAGGCGGAATGGTTTTTCTTTCCATTCAATATCTTTTTCAGCAGCATTGGAGGAATACCGGTGAAGAGAGGGAAAAGCGGATCATTGACCGACATTCTTGCAAAGGAGTTTGAGACGAGAGAGTGGATGCACCTGGGCATCACCCCGGAGGGCACGCGCAAGCCGGTAAAAGAGTGGAAGAAAGGTTTCTATTTTATTGCCATGAAAGCAAAGGTACCCATCCTGCTCATCGGACTCGATTATGGCAGAAAGGAAGCCCGCGTATTGGAGATGTTCTATCCCACGGGCAACTACAGGGAAGACATCGTGAAAATAAAATCATACTACAACGATATCCAGCCAAAGAAGCCGGAAAATTTTATTCTGTAAAACAGGTACAGAGCAGACCTCATGTTTCAGTTTTAATCGCTGAGATTGAACTTGCGACACGTTTAATCTTCAAATTCAAGCGTTAGCTGGACACCCTCACTGGGCAGCGTTCCCAGGTCGGCATCGGCATTTTTGAGGGTAAGCCCCATCAGGCGGATCTTTTGCTCCTGAAGGTCATCGACCTGCAATAGCAATTCCTTGCCCAGATCGAACATCTGACGGTATGTACGGATGTAGTGTACCATGGTGCGACTTCGGGTGATCACCGTGAAATCGGCATACTTGATCTTCAATGTGAGCGTGCGGGCCAGAAATTTTTTCTTGTCGGCGCGACGATGTACTTCGGCAGCAAGCTGATCGAGCGCTGCGAGGATGTCGACCATCTCACTCAGGTCCTCTGTAAAGGTTTCCTCCGCACCGAGGGACTTACGTACCCGCTCCGACTCTACCTCCCTGTCGTCGATCCCCCTCGCAAAATGATAGTAAGCGATACCGGCCTTACCGAACTCGCGAACCAGATCGATCTCGGACCATTGCTTCAGGTCGGCTCCCGTTTTGATGCCCAACTCATCCATCCGTGCAGCCGTCACCTTACCCACACCAAAAAACTTGTTCACGGGTAGTTTCTCTACAAACAGCTCTGCCTCGGCAGGTTCTATCACGAAGAGGCCGTCGGGTTTCTTGTAGTCTGAAGCAATCTTTGCCAGAAACTTGTTGTAGGAGACCCCCGCTGAGGCTGTAAGCCGGGTGCGGTTCAGTATCTTTTGCTTAATTTCTTTGGCAATGAGCGTGGCCGAACGGTTTCCCTTGTGGTTGACAGTGACATCGAGAAAGGCCTCATCAAGAGAGAGGGGTTCCACCTTGTCGGTATACTCGAGGAAGATCTGCATGATCTGGTTGGAAACATTACGGTAATGATCAAAGCGCGGCGTCACAAAAATAAGGTGGGGACATTTTCGCAGTGCCGTGACCGATGGCATGGCGGAGTGAATTCCATACCGACGCGCCTCATAGCTGGCCGCCGCCACCACACCCCTCTTCTCGCCATATCCCACAGCCACGGGTTTACCGCGGAAATCGGGGTTGTCGCGTTGTTCAATGGAAGCATAAAAGGCGTCCATATCCACATGGATGATCTTTCGGTTCATATCCGCAAATATAACTTCATTTTCCGAAAAAACAGCATTGAGTCGGATAAATTATCTCAGGGTCAGTCATTTTTCATGCCCGGAAACAGTCATCCTGAAATAATTTATCCTGATTTGAATGATGTGATAAAAAACACATTACATTTGTTGTTTCTAATAAGTTTGGATGTATAAGAACGGTACGGATCGGGTGAAGTAAATAACCTTTGTAGCCAAAGGTTATCCCTCAGTTTTCCTCCGGCAGATATTCCTGCCGGGGCTAATTACCATTATATTCACAACGGGTGGTACCAAGCAAGCCCCGAAAGATGCTTGTTGCATCACCTCACTATTTAAAAACATCATGAGCAACGATAACATTTCCATACACGATTTCGACTTCAACCTGATCTGTGACTATTTCTCGCACGTAGAACGACAGGGCCCCGGTAGTCCCGAAGTAACGCTGCAAGCGCTCAGCTTCATTGAACCTCTCACCGAAACGGCACATATCGCCGATATCGGCTGTGGCACAGGCGGACAGACCATGACATTGGCACAGCACTGCCCGGGTGAGATCACCGGCATTGACCTCTTTCCCCATTTTATCGACCTTTTCAACCGGAACGCGGCAGCGCACAACCTACAACCGCGGGTGAAGGGGATCCAGGGAGACATGGCTGCACTCCCCTTCGGGGAAGAGGAGCTGGACCTGATCTGGTCGGAGGGAGCCATCTACCATATCGGCTTTGAGAAGGGACTGAACGAGTGGCGAAGGTTCCTGAAAAGAGGCGGGTTCATTGCCGTCTCGGAAGCATCCTGGTTCACGGTAGAGCGTCCCGCAGAGATCAATGATTTCTGGGTGAATGCTTATCCGGAAATTGACACGATCTCCCGCAAGGTATCGCAGATGGAGAAAGCAGGCTATGTTCCCATGGCCACCTTTATCCTGCCTGAGAACTGCTGGACGGAGCATTTCTATGCCCCACAGGTTGCCGTACAGGAGATGTACCTGCAGCAGCATGCAGGTAATTCCACAGCAGAAATGCTGATCCGGGAACAGCGACGCGAACGGGAGTTGTATGACCGGTACAAAGAGTACTACGGGTATGTCTTCTATATAGGAAAGAAGATCTGACATCATCAGGCAGCGCTCGGCGACCTGCCGGACGTTGCCTGATTTAAAAAGAGGCTGAAATGATTGGCAGCGTTGCCAGGTAAACTGAAAGAACCGCTGATAACCGGCGAAGCGTTGCATCCCTACGCATAAAATTGCTCCAGCCGTGCTACTTCCGGCTGAAAAAGGCGGATGGTATTTTTCGGTACGTTACCAAAGAAAGTAAGTGTGATCCGTGGAACGTTCTTCTTCATGCTCTTTTTCCAGGAACCAATGGTCGTGCCGTTCAGCATGATGGTGGGAGAAAAAATACCATTTCTGGTTATCACTTTGCTGTAATGCGTCTCTTCGATTATTCCGGAGCGATCTTTATAGCTTACCACAAACTCATCGAATGGCGCCAGAAGAAGGGCTGAATCCTGATTTGAAGAAGGCGTCCGGATATCATCGGGCATCCAGTACTCCTTCTCGTTTACTGTCTCCCGGATGAAGTGGGGACGGATCATTTCCATCGCCTGCCGGCATTCGGTAACCGACAGGCCGGACCACCAGTTGAAATCCTGCAGGGTGGCGGGACCGTGGCTGGTAAAATATCGCCGTGCCAGTCGCTCCAGGGCTTCTTCACGGGATATATCCCGAATGCGGGGTACCCACTCCTCCATCAGTGTGAAAGTCTGCCGGTTGCCATCGAGCTCCCCGTTCACAATAATCCCTTCCAGTTCCGCAAAAGAGAGCAACAACGACAGATGATTGTCGTCGAGGATTACCTTTCTCTCCGCCAAAGCATTGCCTATCTCCTGCTTGGTGAGATGCCTGCCGCCAGATAATAGCACTTCAATAAGAGGAATATGGGGGTACAACAGCGACTCATCGGCACCCAGCATCTTTGCGTAAGAGCGATAGACCGGCTTCAGCCGCGGATAGGAAAGCGAGTACATCCACCATAGATCTTCCGCAGCCACAAAATGCCAGGTGGGGCGCAGGATATGGGTGCGGATCACCTCGCCCCGGTTAAGGGCATCCGTAATACTTTTCGCAGTATGGCCCTGCAGTCGTGAACCAATGGCCCATTTGGCCATATCCAGTGCCTGCGACTGTATCGCCCCCATGCGGGCCACCACCTCGCGCGGTTCCTTCAGCTCATGCAGTGTGAGCAACTGGTTATAAAGGCGGATGTATAGCAGTTCGTCATGATTCATGAACAATCAGTTATAGAACTCCAAATGTACAATTTTTTTTCAATAAGCCCTCACCCTGCCTCACACCTTATGTGAAGCACTACTGGCATCTGAGCACCGTGGGTGATTCTACCTCACTGGCTCGAACTGGACTTTATATATCATTCATAGATAATCCCCTTAATTCAACATCATATTTTACAAGTTCTTTTTTGATTGAATCAGCTTTCGCTTGAAGTAAAGCCATATCAATTTTCTTAGGGTTGCGCTTTATCTCTGCAACAATAGCCGTTTTATCCAAATCATTCAGGGCAATCAGGTCGATCTCATTTTCGCCTTTACTGTCCCAATAGCCACCGATAGCGGTTATTCTCTCCTCGTCCGCCATTTTAGCCCGGAAGTATTTTTCCAAAATGGAACCGCTATATTGCTCATAGCTCTTATGAATAAATTCACGAAGCAAGTCATATTTTCCCATTTCAATCAATGACTGATTCGGATAAATAAACCTAAACCAGAAGCGAAGGTAATTATCGTTCAAACTCCAACGAGCTTTTCGGCTTTCCGGCTTCGAGAACATGGGCTTATTCTTTGTAATAAGAGAGTATTCTTTTTCTAAATTGACCAAATATGCCCCGGTATTCTTCCCGATAATAGAATCGATTTCACTTTGGGTAGTTTTCCCTGAAGCGATTAACTGTAGGATAGAAAAATAGGTTCCATACTCTTTTCCAAATTCGGAGATAAGCAATTCTTTGCCTTCCCCGATAAAGGGAGAATCAGGACGTGTAACCATATCCAGTATCTTATCCTTCGTTACGGCTCCGGCTTCCATCAACAGGTCGATATATTTGGGAACTCCACCTGTTAACATATACAGACACAGAAAATCTTCCGATGTATATTTAGGGTTGTAATCGTTCAAAATTTCTTTTATTACACTAACAACGAATGGTTGCAGTGTTATCTTTGAGGTAAGGCGACCAAACAGCGGTTCTTTCCTGTTCTCGAAAATTTTCATCATCATCGAATAGATAGAACCGGAAGCAATAAAGTTGATTTTGGTCTTATCCTTATACTGATCCCAAAGATTCTGAACGTCACTGAATATGGACGAATTTACATTGTCAAACTCTTGAAATTCATCAATGATAAGCGTGTAATGTTCCTTTGTGGCAAAAATAAGCAACTGCTCAAAAAGGTCTTTAAATCGGGTAATCGAGCCGAATATTTGCAATCCTAAAGCATCTGCCGCATCTTTCTGGAACTGCTCGCAAAGGAGCGGTTCGCTCTTGCGGGATACAAACAGATAAAGATATTTCTGTCCCTTTACAGATTCCAGTAAAAGGGAGGTCTTGCCGATACGACGGCGACCAACCATAACCGTAAAGCAAGAACTTTTCTTCGATTGCTCCAATGTACGGGCTAATATCTCTAACTCCGCTGTTCTATTATAAAACTTCATATCTTATATTATTTAATACCCATTATCTTAATATCGGTTACAAAAATAATATGAATATTCCATTTTGCTACAATTTTTTCCTAATTATTTAAATGGTCGTTAAAATAATAGTCATTAAAATACTGGCATTGTCGTTTTCAATTCATGGATAAATCCATATAAAAGCAGTAACTTTGTCCACATATAAACAGAAAATGCAGGTATATTTGAGGTTTTCGTTTTTACCCCAATGTCTGGGTATGTATTTTATCGTTTCCGTCACGATCAAAGCGTTCCGTGAGAAAATGAGTCACTCCTCCGTATGTTCGCAATTCCGATGGCATCATTATTATTCCTGCATCTATAGACATTTTATAATAAACATATTCTAATTTGGCTTTTACGACATTTGTTTCCATAAATTATTTTTTACCTTGTCTTTTGAATAATGCCCGTGGACTCTTCGGCAATTCTGGCAACAGTTTTTCAATTTCTTCCAAACTGTCAATTGCCCACAAAAAAAACACACAGTCAACGCATGAATGAGCGTAAAACTGTGTGTAAATTTCGTCAACCATTGATTTACAACGGATACTGCGGAGAGAGAGGGATTCGAACCCCCGGAAGCTTGCACTTCAACGGTTTTCAAGACCGCCGCGATCGACCACTCTGCCATCTCTCCTTTTGGTCGTATGAAAGGAAGAATGAAATCCCTCCATTGTTGTGTATGCATGCCGTTCAAAGTGAGTAAACGCCCTCTTCCGTGCTGCATGCATCGCCGGGAAGCAAGGAACATTCCCAAATGCGCGTGCAAAGATAAAACTATTTTCGGAAAGAAAAACATTCCCGTCAGATTAATTTTTGCCGTTTACAGAAAATCAATTATTCATCGTATCTTTGTATTTTGAAGAAATACGGATTTACAGATGCAATTTACCGAACTTTCACTTTTCGAACCTCTCCAGGAAGGCCTGGAAGCGATGAACTTTACAGAAATGACACCCGTGCAGGAGCTGGCCATACCGGTGATCCTGGCGAAAAAGGATGTGATTGCCTGTGCCCAGACCGGCACGGGGAAGACTGCGGCCTTTCTGCTGCCACTGCTTAACAACCTGCAGTCGGAGCCACACGAGGAAAATAAGGTGAATGCCATCATCATGGCTCCTACGCGTGAGTTGGCACAACAGATCGACCAACAGATGGAGGGCTTTTCCTACTTTACCCCCTTCTCTTCGGTAGCCGTATACGGCGGTAACGACGGCGAAGCGTGGGATGTGCAGAAAAGAGGTCTGATGAGTGGTGCCGATGTGGTGATTGCTACGCCGGGCAGACTGCTCTCACACATCAACCTGTACAATATCGATTTCTCGGGTGTAAAGTATTTTATTCTGGATGAGGCGGACAGGATGCTCGACATGGGCTTCTTCGATGACATCATGAAAATTGCAAACCTTTTGCCGAAAGATCGTCAGACTGTCATGTTCTCTGCCACCATGCCTCCCAAGATACAGCAGCTGGCCAAAACCATCCTACACAATCCCGAGGAGATCACCATTGCCATCTCACGCCCTCCGGAAACCATTCTACAGTCAGCTTACATCTGCTATGATGCCCAGAAGCTGGGTATTCTGAAGCAGCTGTTCAAAGATAAGAAACCCAACAAGGTAATTCTTTTCTCCGGATCAAAACAGAAAGTGAAAGACATCGCCAGGACACTCCACAAGATGGGCCTCGCGGCAGGTGAAATGCACTCCGATCTGGACCAGGCACAACGAAATCACGTGATGCACGAGTTCAAGAACGAAAGGGTGGACATCCTGGTGGCGACAGATATCGTGGCGCGAGGGATCGACATCGACGACATCACCTTGGTGATCAACTACGATGTGCCCTATGATGCCGAAGATTACGTACACCGCATCGGGCGTACCGCAAGGGCAGGCGACTCGGGCATGGCCATCACTTTTGTCTCGCCCGAGGAACAATATCGTTTCTCACTGATCGAGAAATTTTTGCAGAAAGAAATCTACCGCATCCCGGTGCCGGCAGAGCTGGGTGAAGCTCCTGCATACAACCCTACCCGGGAGAGTGCACAGCGCGGCAGAGGCGGCCGCACATCAAAGACAGGAAAAGATGGAAAACGTTCCGGAGGATCCGACAAATCTCATAGAGAGGGGAATACGGAGAGTTCGCCCAAATCGGAAAGACAGGGAAGAAAAGAGAGACCCGCTAAACAGGAGAAACAGGAGGAAATCAGAGCCGAACAAATAGAAGAAGCCGGAAAACAGCGTGCGGAGGAGCACGAAAAACAACATTCGGAGGAAAAAAGAAAGTCCGGAAACCATAGAAAAAAGAACACCCGTGTCAGGGAAGAAAACGGGCAACAACCTCAAAGTAATGGGCAACAGCCCCAGAACGGAGAAACCCGTGAGCAGAACACGTCACAAAGAGAGGTCGGCGAAAGGCCCAAAAAGATAATAATCAAGAAATCGGAGAGGCTGCAGCAGGATGCGACGAAACAAGTTTCAGATGCAGCAGCTGCACCACAGGAAAATGCTCCCCGTGCGCGGGGCAATCATTCCCGTACAAGGAGTAATCAACGGATCGGTGAAGAAGTAAAAAGAGACAAACAGGCCGACAATCGATCTGAAAATCGGTCCGGTAACACAGCCGCACAGCCATCTGGGAAAAAAGACAAACAGCAGTCCGGGAAAAAAGATAAAGTGCAACCGTCGAAAAGTTCAGCACATCAGTCGGCAAAGACCGGAGAATCACGAACCAGGCAGATCGAAACGGAAAAAATCCAAACCAAGCCCGTCGAATCAGAAAAGAAAAAGAGATGGAGCTGGTGGCCTTTTGGCAAGAAATAAAACAGTTCCTGAAAACTTATACAGCCTGTTGCTCCTGCTCTACAATCTCCATCCCCCGCAGGATGGCTGCTTCATTCATGGGCAGAAGCTTGTGATGCCGTTCGGGCAACGATTTCTTCAGACCGTTCATCACATTCTCCATTTTTACCATAGGGGAAATCTTGAGCAGCCCACCCAATATGATCATGTTGAAAACCCGGGTATTGTCCATCTTCATGGATTCATCCATGGCATTGACCCTGTAAACATTGATGTCTTTCCGTTCCACTTTCTTGTGGATGCCGTACCCATCGTAGATGAGCGCTCCACCGGGCTTTACACGTCCTTCAAATTTTTCGAGAGAGGGTTGATTGAGTACAATGGCCACATCGAACTGATTTAACACCGGTGAACTGATGGGATCATCGGAGATGATGACCGTCACGTTGGCCGTACCGCCACGCTGCTCGGGTCCGTAAGCCGGGAACCACGATACTTCCTTCTCTTCCATCATACCCGAATATGCGAGGATCTTTCCCATAGAGAGCACACCTTGTCCGCCAAAGCCTGATATCACTATTTCCTGTAACATGCTTTCTCCTTCTTGTTTAAATATTTTTCAAATCGCCAATGGGATATACCGGAAACATATTTTCCACCATCCAGTCATTGGCCTGAGCGGGTGTCATTTTCCATCCCGAGTTACAGGTTGACACCACTTCCACAATGGATGTCCCTTTTCCGGCAAGTGAGTTCTCGAAAGCGAGTCTGATCATCCGCTTGGCTCTCTTTACCGCTGCGGCGGTGTGCACGCTGACACGGGTTGCAAGACAAACGCCATCGAGCAGCGCCAACAGATCGAGTATCTTCAACGGGTTACCCATAATCTTCGGATTGCGTCCCTCGGGGCTGGTAGAGGTCTTCATATCTTTCAGCGTAGTGGGTGCCATCTGGCCACCAGTCATTCCGTAGATGGCGTTATTGATGAAGATTATGGCGATGTTCTCACCGCGGTTGGCAGCGTGAATGGTCTCCGCCGTACCAATAGCGGCCAGGTCGCCGTCGCCCTGATAGGTGAACACCATCTTGTCGGGCAATAGTCGTTTGGTGGCGGTGGCCAGTGCGGGAGCACGACCGTGGGCCGCCTCCTGCCAGTCGATATCGATATAATTATAGGCAAAAACAGCGCACCCTACAGGGGCAATACCGATTGTTTTTTCCTGTAGTCCCAATTCCTGAATGACTTCGGCTACCAGCTTGTGTACCACTCCATGGGAACATCCAGGGCAGTAATGCATGTGGTTGTCGTTCATGAGCTCCGGCTTGGCATATACCATGTTTTCCGGGCTTATTATCTGATTTTTATCCATACAATTATTTTTTGGCAAACCGGTAGACGAGATAAAACAGGATCGCGGCACCAGCGAAATACCAGGTGAGCTCCAAGTTCTGTGCAGACGAGAAATAGACGATGATGGTCCCGATGGATGCCAACATGAAAAGGAGCAAAATTATGTTTCTGATTTTTGGATCCATGACAGTTGATTTTTTAGTGAACTACTTTCTCTTTTAATGCCGCAAGCACCCCTTCGGGTGTGGGCACGATACCTCCCAGGCGGCCGTAGTGGGCGACCTCTATTTGTCCGTTCACCGCCAGACGTACATCTTCTACCATCTGCCCGGCGTTCAGCTCTACTGTGAGCATTCCTTTCACTTTTCCTCCATAAGCATGCAATATTTCCGTGGGGAAAGGCCAGAGCGTGATGGGACGCAAAAGTCCCACTTTAATACCTTCCTTTCGCGCCAGATCGATGCTTTTCAGACAGATGCGCGCCGCGGAGCCGAAGGCCACCAGCAGATAGTCGGCATCGTCGCATTTCACCTCTTCATAGCGTACCTCATTGGCTTCCACTAAGCGGTACTTCGCCTGAAATCGTTCGTTATTCTTCTCCATCACGGCCGAGTCGAGCTCAAGCGAGGTGATGATGTTTTGTTTCCTGTCGGATGTCTTACCGAGTGTAGCCCAAGGACATTGCTTCCGAATTTCCTGTTCGCTCCTGCGTGGGCGCCAGGCAGGCAGCTTCACCTTCTCCATCATCTGGCCGATAACCCCATCAGACAATATCATGGCGGGGTTGCGGTACTTGAATGCCAGATCAAAGCCCAAACCCACAAAATCAGCCATTTCCTGTACCGAGTTGGGCGCCAGCGTGATTAGCTTGTAGTCACCATGTCCGCCACCCTTCACCGTCTGGAAATAGTCGGCTTGCGACGGTTGAATGGTACCCAATCCGGGGCCGCCACGCTGCACATTCACGATGAGTGCCGGCAGCTCCGCGCCGGCCATGTAGGAGATACCCTCCTGCTTGAGGCTTACGCCGGGGCTGGAGGAGGAGGTCATTGCATACTTACCGCAGGCAGCGCCGCCATAGACCATGTTGATGGCAGCCACTTCACTCTCGGCCTGCAACACCACCATACCTGTGGTCTTCCAGGGGGCTTCTTCCATAAGGGTTTCGATGATCTCGGACTGGGGTGTGATGGGATAACCGAAGTAGCCGTCCACCCCGTAGCGGATGGCTGCATGGGCGATGGCCTCGTTACCCTTCATCAGTGATATTTCTTCAGACATACTATTCTTTTTTATCCTACCTTTATCTTGTAGACTGTCAGACATCCGTCGGGACATACATAGCCACAGTTGGCACAGCCAATGCAGTCGTCTTCATTTTTCATGTAGACATAATGATAACCACGATCGTTCACTTCACGCGGTTCCAATTCGAGGACGTCGGTGGGACAGGCCACCACGCAGAGGTCACAACCTTTGCAACGGTCTGTGTTAACCTCTACATAACCTTTAAATTTTGCCATTATCAGGAGTGGATTTTAAGGATGCAAATATAACCTAAGTTTACGAGTCATTCAATTTTTCTATGTTAATTTTTAACATGTACCCTTTCCAGATATCGGTCACAATGGTCTTTAGGATACATTGTCGGGATCTGTAGAGCCCTGTTTCTCATGTGGAATGCTGGTGAATGCTTTTGCTTACCAGTCTGTAAATTTCTTTCATCACAGAATCGTTGAGCATCGAGAGATGCTTTTTCATCACTTCCTCGTCATACCGTACAGCAGGTCCTGTCTGGGCTAACCTTGGCGGCATTTCACCCACCTTGGCCGCTGTTTCGGTAATGAGTGGGAGCAACACGTCAAAGGGGAGTTCTTCTTTTTCAGTGATCTCAGAAGCCAATGTATACATATGATTCACAAAGTTACAGGCATAAACGGCTGCCAGATGCAGATGACGCCGCTTGTCACCCGTTAGCATATACACTTTGCGGGTGAGGCTATCTGCCAGCTTTTCCAGTATTCGGGTGGATGCGGGGTTACTTCCCTCAATGAAAACGGGAACGGATGAAAAATTTAACTCCCGGTTTTTACTGAAAGTCTGCAAGGGGTACATCACTCCATGATCAGCCTTGTGTCCGGCGAACAGCTGCATGGGCAGGCTTCCGGCAGTGTGCGCCCAAACGCCTTCGGTTTGAGGCATCTTCTGAATGACGACAGGCAGGATATCATCCTTCACGGAAAAGATATAGAGGTCTGCTGTAGGGTTGATCTTCGACAGTTCATCTACCGCCTCTGCTCCAGTTTGTGCAGCAAGAAGCATGGCATTTTCCATCGTCCTGCTATAAATCTGGAAAATAGTGTGCCCTGCCGATCGGCATGCACGCGCCAGATGTGTCGCCAGATTCCCCGCTCCTATAAAAATAATATTCATCTTTCCTCGTTTTGTCAACGACGGGCTGCAATGCTGCTTATTGCTTCCGCTGTGCAGTCACTTTTATTCCGATCTTCTCAATGCCCGGCAACGGGTCAACGTCCATCACTTGTTGCAGCTTTACCACATAGTTGGATGCTCTATTGAGAGGCAGTGCCATAAAGAGAGGTTGCGATAGTTGGTTTATTCCCCCCACTCCATGTCCCAGCCACCGGCCATAATCATCGGTGATACGAAAATGCAATGTATCGTTCTGCAGGAACGTATCGGTAAGATTGTGGGTTACCTTCATCCAGATATCGCGATAGGGATAGGCCCCATTCGTGGATATCTCAAGGGAAAGATCATATCTCTCTCCCGCCCGCAGCGACAGGGAGTCCATGTGAAACTGAATTATACTGTCACGATACCATCTTCCCTTATCGATATGCTGAAAGCGGTAATAGACCTCTCCATCCGTACAGGAAAGCAGAATGACGAAGAACAGGAGCAGAGGATAATGGCTACTGTTACGCATCCTTCTCTCCGGAACTATCAGCTGGACGCTCACCTTGTCTGTTTCTGTTTCCCTGTGAGTGATCGGGGTGTCGGCGGCGGGGTTTTCTTTTTTTGTTGGACTGATTTTTCCGATCTTCATCAAAACGGGTGATACTTTGATTTTCAAGAATATCTCCTCCTTCAAAGGTTTTCTCATTCCGGGTTTTCTCATCTACGTCGGAAACCATCCTGAGTGGTTTCTGTCCTTTTTTATTCATTGCGATGATCTCGAAAACCCGTTCTTTGGTGATCGTCACCAGGTTGCTGGCGTTAAACTTATCGGTAGAATAGGTCATCAGGCCCGAGAAGATGTCAGTCTTGAAATGATAGTAATCGGCATCTTTTGTCTGCAGCGCAATCTCCCGCGAGGGCAGTCCGCGCTGAGCTTCCACGTAGGCATCCACCTCATAGTTCAGGCAGCACTTCAGCTTACCACATTGTCCGGCAAGTTTCTGCGGATTGATGGATATATCCTGGTAGCGTGCCGCCGAAGTGGAGACGGAAACGAAATTCGGCATCCAGCAACTGCAACACATTTCACGGCCGCAGGGACCTATGCCGCCAATGCGACCTGCCTCCTGGCGCGCACCAATCTGTTTCATTTCAATCTTTACCCTGAACTCATTGGCCAGCACCTTGATGAGTTCGCGGAAGTCCACCCGCTCATCGGCGATATAGTAAAATATGGCTTTGTTGCCATCGCCTTGATATTCCACATCTCCGATCTTCATCTGCAACCCCAGTTCCTCGGCGATCTGGCGTGAACGGATCATGGTAGACTGCTCACGTGCTTTTGCCTGCTCATATTTTTCCAGGTCGGCAGGCCGCGCGATACGGTATACCCGCTTGAGGCCGCCGTTGGCTTCCTCGCGGAAGTTGTATTTCTTCATCTGCAGCTCCACCAGCTTACCGGTAAGGGTTACCGTGCCGATGTCATGACCCGGGATGGACTCAACAGCCACCAGATCGCCCAGTTTCAATTCCAGGTCGTTGCTGTTGATGTAATAACCTTTGCGGGTATTTTTAAACTGCACCTCCACCATCTTCGAAAGGTTCTGAAATTCAGGAAAATCGTGCAGCCAGTCGTAGATGTGGAGCTTGTTATTATGGGGTGTACAGCCTTTACAGCCTTTTATATTTCGTATGGTGGCCGTCTTCAGAGGGACGATATCCGCCATCTTGTCTGATAAAACTTCTTTGTCCATATATATTTATTCGCTTTTCGATGACCGATTGGCGAGACTTTTGATTTTTAATTGGTAATGAGCCTGCAAGTTACTAAATTATTTTCTGAATAACACCGTAACTTTTAAACAAAGATCGAGGAAAATAATCCTGGCGTTGCCGTTTTGTTCTATTTGACGGTGTGCCAACGAAAACTCCTCGTTGAAATCTTCAATGTTCCGTTCGTTGATGAAGGGGGAGAAACGTTCGCCAAACTGTCGTTCTTCTTCGTTCAGGTAAATCATAGCCGGCTCGCCCAGGTTACTCACGAAGTATTCACGGAACATGTGCAGGGCATAGAGGAGGTAGCTCTTCTGCATTTCACGGCCAATGCCCGCCAGTTCACTCGCCGTCTCCTTAATGGCTTTGATGTTGCCCGATACCGATGTGCGCATCATCTTCACGAACAGATTGAAAAAAAAACGGTTCTCTTCGGAGGAGGTGATCAGCTCGATTGCTTTGGTGAAGCTACCATTGGTGATGTGTGCGTAGGATGCCGCCTCAGCCTGTTCAAGGTGATATTGCTGTTGCAAGGCAGTTATCATCTCGCCCTCTTCAATGGCACGAATGTGGAGCGGCTGGCAACGGGACCAGATGGTCTGCAGCACGTTTTCCCGGTCTTCCGATACGAGCAAGAACACGGTATGCTCCGGAGGTTCTTCAATCATCTTCAGCAGCTTGTTGGCACAGGCATCGTGCATCTTCTCGGGCAGCCAGACGATCATAATCTTGTAAGGTGCTTCATACACCTTGAGATTCAGTTTGCGGATGATCTCGTCGCTCTCTTTTGAATAGATGATTCCCTGTGCATTCTCGGCCCCGATGAAGTTCAGCCACTGGTTAAGGTTGAAGTAGCGGTTTTGCGACAGAAACTCGCGCCACTGCGGCAGATATTCGTCGCTCACCTTCGACTTTACCACAGGGAAAACAAAGTGCAGGTCGGGATGGGCCAGCTTATCATACTTATGACAGGAGGGACAGGCGCCACAGGCGTCGTGTTCACCGCGGTTGGCACAGTTCAGGTAGCGCGCGTAGGCGATGGCCAGTGGAAGCTTTCCCACTCCTTCGGGACCGTAAAAAATGCGGGCGTGAGGTATCAGTCCCTGCTGTACAGAGTGGATGAGATGTTGTTTCACATCGTGAAGTCCTATGACATCGCTGAAGTACATTAATAAATTTCGCTTGCTACCTTATGTACACTCTCTGTGGCCATCAATGCATAAAAATGAATGCCGGGAACTTTGTGCTGTATGAGTTCCTTACACTGTGCAGTACACCAGGCCACACCCACCTCTTTCGCATCCTCGTCGTCCTTGCAACGACGCAATTCTTTCTCCAGGTCGGCCGGAATATCGGTACGAAAAATCTTCGGCAGCACGGTAAGCTGGTTTTTCATGTGGATGGGTTTTATTCCGGGGATGATGGGTACGGTAATTCCTGCAGCACGGCAACGATCGACAAAGTCAAAGTATTTGCGGTTGTCGAAAAACATCTGTGTAACCAGATAATCGGCTCCCTGATCCACTTTCATTTTGGTGTAGAAAAGCTCCGACTCCATGTTGGGCGACTCCTCATGCTTCTCGGGATAGCAGGCCATTCCGTATGTGAAAGGCGTGTCAGGCGGCGTGAAGGTGGAGCCATCGTAGGCAATTCCCTTGTTGAAGTTGTTCACCTGCTCCTGAAGGCCTGTGGCATGCAGGTGAGAATCCATTTTTCTTTGGTCGCTATCGAGTTTCTTCGTGTCTCCCCGCAGCAACAGCAGGTCGGTTACACCCAGAAAGGAGAGGTCAATCAGGGCATACTCGGTCTCCTCCTTCGAGAAACCCTGTGAGATGATGTGAGGAACCGCCCTGATGCCATATTTGTTTTGTATGGCGGCAGCAATGGCTACCGATCCGGGCCGTTTGCGCACATTCACCTTGCGGTAGACCCCATGTTCATCTTCCTTGTAATCATTCTCGCTGTGATGAGTGGTAATGTTGATATATTTGGGATCGAACTCCTTCAACCGATCTATTGTATTGAATATCTGCTGAATGCTATTACCCTTCAATGGAGGTAACAGTTCAAAAGAAAAGGATGTTTTTCCTTCCAGGTTGAAAAATTCCGAAATCTTCATGTCTCAATTTCTTTTTTTATATTTTCGCAAGCTCTTGCTTAGTTAAATATAGCCCTTATCAGATCCATTCCGTTGGCATAGAGTACCAGGCCCAGCAGCAGGACCATACCTGCGACCTGTGCATACTCCATAAACTTCTCGTTGGGTTTGCGGCGTACGATCACCTCGTAGATGAGAAACAGCACGTGTCCGCCGTCGAGTGCCGGGATGGGAAGGATGTTCATAAAAGCGAGGATCACCGAGAGGAAGGCAGTCATCATCCAGAATGCCTGCCAGTTCCATTGCGGAGGAAAGAGGTTTCCAATGGCGCCGAAGCCACCGAGGGAAGAGGCTCCCTCCTTGGTGAAAACATATTTGAACTGGGCCACATAATCTTTCAGCGTCTGAATACCCATGCGTGTACCGGCCGGGAAAGATTCAAAGAAGCCATAGGTGCGGGTTACGGTACGATAGACCTGCGCGGGTCCCATGGCGTAGAAACCAAGCGTACCGGCGGAGTCCACCTGTATGGAGGTGGTATGCAGGGTCCCGTTGCGATAATAATCGAGTGAAACCTCGCTGTTGCGACTGTCGTCAAGTATCGCGCGCAGATTATCAAACAGGGGCGTTGCGGTGCCGTTTATGCCGACAATGCTGTCGCCACGCACCAATCCCGCCTTCCTGGCTGCACTTCCCTCCATGGTTTCATTTACCACGGCCGGTACACGGTAGTTGGCAAATCCCTCTTTATCGGCCAGCAGGTTCTGCATCAATGTCTGGGGAATGGAAAGTGCCACTTCCTGCCCGTCACGCAACACAGTGACCGTGGATGCATCTGCCACATCGAGCAGGGTGCGTACGCCGAAACGTTCCAGCTCCTTGCCGTCGGCCCGCAACAGAATATCGCCATCCTGGAACCCGGCATTTTTGGCGGCCTGACTAAACTCCATGCCCTGCGTCACATTTTTGAGTGGAAGGTAGGTATCGTTCCAGGTGAAGAGCACCATGGCGTAGATGAAAAATGCCAGCAGCAGGTTGAAGAACACACCGGCAACCATCACCAGCAGACGCTGCCATGCAGGCTTGTAGCGAAACTCCCAGGGTTGGGCCGGCTGGGCCAGCTGCTCCTTGTCCATCGACTCATCGATCATTCCGGCAATCTTCACATAGCCACCGAGAGGTAGCCAGCCTATTCCATACTCTGTTTGGCTGTTTTTGGGTTTGTAGCGGAATAGGGCAAACCAGGGATCAAAGAAGAGATAAAATTTCTCTACCCTGATCTTGAACATCCGCGCAAAAATAAAGTGGCCGAACTCGTGTACGACAACCAATATGGATAAGCTCAGAATGAGCTGAAGTGCCTTAATTAAAAATGTCTCCATTATATGTTTTCTACTTGTTTACTTATCTTGTTCTGAAACTCTGTTATCTCTTTATCTCTTTACAGTTATATCTCTTTACCGCTGACTCTAACAATCTCCCACTATCAAAGCTGACAGCCGACCGCTATTCCCCATACCGCTGTTCCTGACAGGACTCCACTACTGAAGCTGATCGCTGAAAGCTGAAAGCCGACCGCTATTTCCAACCCGTTAACCCCACTTGTCAATCATCTCCCTCACTTCCCTGTCGCTATGCAGATAATCGTCGAGTGAAGGCTCCTTCACGAAGGAAGCCTGTTGCATCGCCTCTTCTATCAGATGACTCATTTGCATGAAGCCAATGCGTTCCTGTAAAAAAAGAGACACCGCCACTTCATTGGCCGCATTTAAAATGCAGGGCATGTTTCCACCGGTCCGAACTGCCTCATAAGCGTAAAGCAGGTTAGGGAACCTTTCCGTATCGGGTTTTTCGAAGGTCAGCTGTGCCAGTTCGATGAAATTCAGCGGTGCGATACCGGAAGCCAGCCTTTGGGGATAGGAAAAAGCATACTGTATGGGCAGATGCATGTCGGGCTGTCCCATCTGTGCCATCACAGAGCCATCTTCAAACTGTACCATGGAGTGAACGATGGACTGCGGGTGTACCAGCACCTCTACCTGATCGGGATCCACCCCGAAAAGCCATCGGGCTTCGATCATCTCAAATCCCTTGTTCATCAGTGTGGATGAGTCGATGGTCACCTTGTCACCCATATTCCAGTTGGGGTGTGCCAGTGCCTGCGCTTTGGTTACCGTCTCGAGTGCAGCCTTTGCATATGTCCTGAAGGGCCCACCCGAAGCTGTGAGCAGGATCTTCTCTATTTTATTATCTCCCTCACCGTTGAGACACTGAAAGATGGCGGAATGTTCCGAGTCGACCGGCAAAATGGCACTCCGATATTTCAATGCCAGCGCAGTAATCAGTTCTCCGGCGACCACCAGTGTTTCTTTGTTGGCCAGTGCGATTGCTTTCCCGGCCTTGATGGCCCGGATGGTAGGCTTCAATCCGCTGAAACCCACCATGGCGGTAAGCACCATGTCGATCCCCGCATCCTGTACTATATCCTCAATGGCGCTGCTGCCGCACCACACCTTGATAGGCAGGTCGCTCAGGGCCTCCTTCAGCTTCAGGTAATGCAATTCGTTCGCGATTACCACCACTTCGGGAAGAAAAGTACGAGCCTGCCTTATAAGCAACTCTACCTGATTATTGGCCACCAGGGCATACGCGGTAAACCTTTCAGGATATCGCGAAATAACGTCCAGTGCCTGTGTCCCGATGGAACCAGTCGAACCCAAAATAGCAATTTTTCTTTTTCTTACCTCCATTCTGAAGTGTATTGACCCGTAAAACGTGCAAAGATAATAAAAATCCGGCTAGTTTTCCATGAATTTGGAGATCTGCTGCAATGCTTCTCCGATGCTGTACGTGACCACACTTTCTCCTTTATGGGTAACGACCCAGCAGCGCCGTTCTTCGTCCACCAGCAATTCGACTGGTGTCCCGGAAGAAATTCTGAACCCTTTCCGCGTGAGTGCTTTGGTGGTCCAGCGGGCCATCAGGCTGCCGGGATGTTGCACCCGGGTAGTGATAGATTTATCGAGGAGCTTCTGTACAACAAAGCTGCCATATTCCTTATCGAACTCATACGAAGGATGTTGAAAAACCTTGTCGAAGATGCCATTGAGCACCATGTCTTCAGGCACTCCCACGGTGATACCTTTCTCTCTCTCCATGAGCCACAGCTTGTCGGCCACCTGCATGGCCGTTTCCAGCTCATGGGTAGATATAAAGATTGTCTTGCCCGTTTCCCGTGCCAGCTTTTGTAGCAGAAGCAAGATGTTGATACGGTTTGGAAGATCGAGGTGTGAAGTGGGCTCGTCGAGCAGGATGACCGGCGTATCCTGTGCCAGTGCCCGGGCAATGAATACCCGTTGCCGTTCACCATCCGACAGTTCGTGAATGTTTCTATGTTCAAACCCGCTGAGATAGGTCATCTCCATGGCTTCACCTATGATGCGGTTGTCCTCCTCCGTCAGACTTCCCAGCCACCCTGTATAGGGATCACGTCCAATGGAGATCAGCTCTCTTACTGTAAACGACGCTACCTGCTGCTGTTCGGTAAGTACCACTGAAAGGAGCCTGGCCCTCCTTTTGGGTGATATATCTGTCAGATTCTCTCCATTCAACTGCATGTTTCCCTCCAGGATGGGCTGCAGGCAGGCGATAGATCGCAACAGGGTGGACTTGCCACAACCGTTTTTTCCGATCAGTGCAATCAGCTCCCCTTCATTTGCAGTGAGGGTGAGGCCTGACTGTACAACCTTTGCTCCCTGACCCGCAGGATAACCAATGGCGACATTTGAAAGCTGGAGAAAAGGCATTTTATATCAGATTCCGTGGGAGAGGCATGATGTACCTCATTCATCAGTCAACCCTTCCGGGAGATACATCTCGATGAGTTTTTTTTCTTCATCGACAGCCACAATAAAATCTTCGGTGGCGGGGATCAGGAATTCAGTTCCATCATGTTGTACAACAAACAACACATTGATGGTCGTATTGTCCACCTCCCGGATGATGCCGATTATTTCGCCATGCTGATCCATGATGGAGTATCCCACAAAGGATTCCCAGTCGTCGTTCTGCGTATTGAATTCATTCACCGTTTCACGGAGAAGTAAGACTTTCGTATTCACATAGCGTGAGGCTTGTTTTTCGTCATTCACATCTTCGAACTTTACCCGTGCAGATACATCGGTGGTGAAAGTAAACTCTTCCACGGCAAAAGGTACCGGAATGCCGTCAATTTCCAGAAAATAAAATTCAGCATCAAGCTCGGCATATTCCGCCCTGCGGAAGAGAATCATAATCTCTCCCCTGATACCGTAAGGTTTCTGGGTATGCCCTACTTGAAGAAGATCATCCCGGGAGATCATGGCACGTTATTTTTTACGTTGATACTTGATATTCTTTAGTTTGTCGCGACTGTTATTCAGTTTTACATCGGGGATGGAGTGTGTGTCGATACTCATTTTTATTTTACCGTCCGACAACTCATACAGGTCATGAAATATCTTCTCATCATCGGCCTCCTTATTCCACTGTGTATATGAGCGTTTCATCTGACTCACCAGCATTTTTAGTAGATGATCTTTTTTATCATCCTCATCGTTCATATCGGCAGCAATTTTGATCATCTGCTCCATGATCTTGCCGTAATGACGATACTTCATGGTGGGCCTGCTGTAATCGAGATGACCGGGAACGGTATACAATTCTTCCGGTGTAATCACCTCGTAGGGATAATCTATCTCCAGCTTGAAGTCTGACATGATGGCAAGATGATCCCAGAGAATATGCTTGAAGTTATTTACGTCACGCAGGTGAGGAAACATATTTCCCATGATGTCGATGACAGTATACGCACATTTCTTCCGCTCTTCCGGATCTTTTATCAAGACGCAGTGATCTACCATGTTCTGGATGTTACGTCCGTATTCCGGAAGGACCAGTTTTTTCTTTTGGGTGTTGTATTGCATTTGTATTTTATTTTTTATGTGTCAGGAGTCAGCTGTCAGTTTCTTTACTGGGGTTGGTACGGCTTTCTGTGGTTGAGTTTTAAATGCTCAACCAACCACGGATTATTTGCTTCTTAAGCTCTTTCCGAACCGTTGACATTTTCAACATTCCTCAACCGGAGCTGAAAGCTGATCCCTGATTCCTGATTCCTCTCATCTTAGTTTCAACCTATCGCCTTCTTCAGGAACATATTCATAACTTTTCTTGTTCAGGCGGTAAAGGTTTCTTAGCCGGATACCATATTTCTGTGAAATGCTGTACATCGATTCACCAACCTGTACCGTATGATAAAAATATGGTTCGTCGGCTCGTGCCTTTTTCTTCTGAAAATAGACGATGTCGCCTTCACTCAGCGGAAAATCTTCGGGCACCTCATTGTACTTCAGCAGTTCTTTTTCGTCGAATCCAAACTCTCGGGCAATGCTGGCAAATGAATCTCCACTCACGGCAATCACATAGACCAGTGCATGGGTGATATATGGCTGGTGCGTCCACGTAACATGCGCCGTTTCTCTTGTCCGTTGCGACAGCCGCTCGCTGCGGCTGACTCCTCTGCGGTATTTTCTGTCATCAAACCTGTAGAGCCCGTAATCTTCAATTAGCTTGATCAGTTTATTGGCATATGCCCTGTCGGTGGCATAACCAAGGTTCTGCAGTCCCCGTGCCCATCCCTTGTAATCGGTGATGGAAAGTTCAAACAGTTTTCTGTAGCGGCCTCCGTTGACCAGAAATTCAGAGTGGTCCTTATAAGAATCCTCCACCCGGTCATATGAACGGAAACAGTCGTTGGGCGAATCGTCGGCAGCATATACCGAAGGGCCGGTCCAGTCACGGTGGCACTTAATTCCAAAATGATTGTTGGAACGTCGTGCCAGATCACTTAACCCTGCGCCCGATTCCAGAATGCCCTGGGCAAGGGTTACGGATGCAGGAATTTTATAAAGCTCCATATGGTCAATGGCCAGATCGCCGTACCTGTCTATATAATCCATGTAAGTTTTCACCCTCTGTTGTGCGTAGAGCTCTGTGACGAAAAAGAAAAATGAGAGAATGACAAAGAGCGATAAAATATGGTTATATTTGCGTGACAAAATCTGCATGAGGATATGAAAGAAATCAATTTAACCACAAAGATAGCTGTTTATCTGTTAGAGGAATGCTCCGAAGTGGAAAAAAAATTAATTGAGTCTGCAAAAAGTGCCACGACAAAAGCTTACGCACCTTATTCACAGTTCAGGGTAGGTGCAGCTGTCTTGCTGGAGAACGGCGAGATAATTGCGGGGAACAATCAGGAGAACGCCGCCTATCCCTCGGGTCTTTGTGCCGAGCGGACTACACTCTTCTTTGCCAATGCCTCTTTTCCAGACCAGAAAGTACGAGCCATTGCCATTGCTGCCTGGCACGACGGAAAGTTCACCCATGATGTCATCACGCCTTGCGGTGCCTGCAGGCAGGTGTTGCTTGAAGCGGAGAACCGCTTTCATTCGCCCGTGAAGATTCTGATGTACAGCGAGGAGGGCATCTATGTAGTGCCTGCCGTCAGGGATCTGTTACCACTTAGTTTCGGGGATGAGATGTTGAAGAGATGAACGCTCCGTTTAGAAGGAAGCTTCGTATAAGGTGACCAGATACCACTTTTTATCGATCATGGCAAAATAATAATCGGCATATATGCCGTTATCGATACCGCGTATTTCCACTATGGCCGTATCTTTTTTGAAGCGAACTTCCTGAGAATACTGATCGTAGGGGCGTGTCAGGTAGGTACTGTCGTAGGAGAGATCAAGCATCTCCCAGTCGTACTTGTCTAATGACTCCTTCATGGGGGCCATTCCTTCGTGATCAGTGTCAGGCACTACAACGCTGATGGGAAATTTGATCCGCTCAAACTGGAACGATTCATCTGTGCTGAACCTGCGGATAAATTCATCAAACTCCTCTTTATCAGAGGCAGTCAGTTCATCTGATCTAAATACCTCTTCTTCTGTCTTTTCTCTGCCCTGTTCCATCTTCTTCTCACCCGAGCCCTGGGAACAGGAGATGAAAAGAAAAATAAACAGACTGGGAAAGATAAGACTTGTTGTCTTCATTACTTTAATGATTTTTTCTACTGCATTTCACCTTTGAGGTGAAACAGTTTCGGAATGCCGTTGCGCATCCAACATGGGCAAATAACCTATTTTGGCGCAAAGGTATAAAAAAAGTTGACAACCAAACAGTAAAGCGATTATTTTTCGTAAAAGAAAATATCGTTACCTTTGTTTGATTAAAGCAAAAGTGAATGAATCTTTCGGACGAAATAGACAATTTATTTTCCAGACAGCAGGAAGAATGGGAATTATTGAAAACAGCAGTCAGTCAACATAGAGCCGTCAGGGAGAAAATGTTTTCCTGGGGAGACGATTTCCGGATAAATGTGCAGTATAATCCCGCACGGATCATATCCACAGGGGCACACATCGATCCAAAAACGATTGAAAAACGCCCCTGTTTTTTATGTGCCGAAAACAGACCTTCCCAGCAGAGGGGCATCCCTTTTCTGGAGAGATACATGATACTTTGTAATCCTTATCCTGTAGTGGAAAACCACCTCACCATCCCGCTCAGAACGCACGTGCCGCAGCGTATCCGAAGGAAAGTGGGTGATATGCTTTCGCTCGCGGAGCAATTACCCGACTATGTGGTGTTTTACAACGGGCCCCACAGCGGCGCTTCGGCCCCCGATCATTTTCATCTGCAGGCGGGACACAAGTCTCCGGTTTTGTTACAGGGAGATCATGTACTCCGTACCTGCATGATGATTGAGAGCACAGACAAGGAAGAGGTGGAGGACCTGTTTGAAGATGTATACCAATACCTTCATCACCTCCAGCCGGAAAAAGAGGAGCCAATGATGAACGCGATAGCTTTTACGGAACAAAACCGTTACAAACTGCATCTCTTTCCACGCAAGGCACACCGTCCGAGGCAATATTTCGAAGAGGGAAGCAAACAGTTGATGATCAGTCCGGGTGCACTGGACATGGCAGGGCTTATTATCACCGTGCGGGAAGAGGATTTCAACAAGATAACGCCGCATGATATTGAAGATATTTATGCCCAGGTATCGTTGCCGGTGATATAGCGGTCAGCAAAAAACAAACCATATGGAGAATTCAGAAATTATTTTGCTCAACATCAACGGGGAAGACAAACAGGGGTTGACAGCAGCTCTCACTGAGATACTGGCGAAGCATGGCGCATTCATTCTCGACATCGGGCAATCGGATATTCACAGGAATCTCTCGCTGGGTATCCTTTTCAAGTCGATGCACAACAACTCCGGCGACATCATGAAGGATCTGCTTTTCAAAGCATACGAGATGGATGTAAACATCCGCTTCACGCCGATTTCGGAAGAGCGTTACTCCAACTGGGTAAGTATGCAGGGCAAGAACAGATACATCATCACACTGCTGGGAAGAATTCTGACGGCCAGACAGATCGCATCCGTATCCCGGATTATTGCCGAGCAGAATCTCAACATCGACAACATGATCAGACTGACGGGACGCATACCGCTCAATGAGGAGGAGCGCGCTGCAAAGTCGTGCGTGGAACTGTCGGTACGGGGTACACCAAACGACCGGCAACAGATGCAGCAATCATTTCTGGAGCTCTCCTCGTCACTCAACTTCGACATCTCTTTTCAGGAGGAGAGCATGTACCGGCGTATGCGGCGGCTCATCTGCTTTGACATGGACTCCACACTTATCCAAACAGAGGTGATCGATGAGTTGGCAGCAAGGGCCGGTGTGGGCGAGCAGGTGAGGATTATCACGGAATCGGCCATGCACGGAGAAATTGATTTTGAAGAAAGCTTCAGACAACGTGTGAAACTGTTGAAAGGGCTTGATGTTTCAGTAATGAAAGAGATCGCTATGAATCTACCCATTACTGAAGGGCTCGACCGGTTGATGAAGGTATTGCAGAAGGTAGGATTCAAAACGGCCATACTCTCGGGAGGATTCACCTATTTTGGAAATTATCTGAAAGACAAATACGGCTTCGATTACATGTATGCCAACGAGTTGGAGATTGAAAACGGTAAGCTGACCGGCAATTATGTGGGAGATGTGGTCGACGGCAAGAGAAAGGCTGAACTGTTGCGACTTATTGCCCAGGTAGAACGGATCGATCTGCGGCAAACCGTGGCTGTAGGAGACGGAGCGAACGACCTGCCCATGCTGGGCATTGCCGGCCTGGGCATTGCCTTTCACGCCAAGCCCAAGGTGAAGCTAAATGCGGAGCAATCCTTGTCTACCGTCGGTATTGACGGCATCCTTTATTTTTTGGGATATAAAGACTCGATGCTCGACAGCAAAATACTGAATAGTTAAAATGAATCTTAAAATATGCTGGCATGGACTTTGTGGACATCTTATTGAATCGTATTGATGGTGAATCGGAACTAAAAAAACCTACCCACGCACTGGTATGTTTCACCCGACTTGATACTGGCAAGAGGCTGAGCATGCTGGCAACCGACATTGTTCTTTCAAAAGCAGAGAAATCATCAATCACCCTGTTGTACTTTGTCGACAACATCGAAGCCAGGTTGGATGGTGAGCCAGTAGAAATGTTTCAGCATAAGTTACTGGCCGAACTGTGCCCAAAAAACGAAAAAAATAAAATCACCGTGCGTCTTTTTATCAGAGAGCATGCCGATTATGCATCCGAAATTCAGAAAATGGCCGACGAACAGGGTAGCAACCTTGTACTAATTGGACTCGGTCATGATGAAATAGATATCAAAGAAGCTGATAAATGTTTGCGACTGATAAATGACCCGACAAACGTTGAATCTACCGGCCCTAATCAATTGGTTGAGGAGGAAACGGATATTTTAAAACAAGTGTCATCTCTGCTGGAAAATAACAAGCTACCTACGGGTATTTTCCTCGACAATGGCCTTTCCGACATAAATCACATTTTCATTCCCGTACTATGCAAGGCAGATATCCATATTTTCACTTTCATTTATCAGGCTGCCCAGAAAGAAAATGTGCAGATCATGGTATGGGATGCAGTGGGAGTTATTCAATCGGGACCCAGGATGCAGAAGCTGTATCAGTTTATTGTCAAAAAAAGCGAAGGACGGGTGCACCTCTGGGACGACAACAAAAAGATCGATAAGGATTTTATACAGAGCCAGGATCTCCTTATCACCGGTATTGACGGATGGGACAAACTGATCGCTGCTCCCCTCTCCTGGAAGGACTCACTTCCCTCCATAATGATTATCAAGGATTTATCAAACTGAAATAGTATGCAACCCACCGACACAGGAACCAAACTAAAGGTGATCCATTCTCATATTGAAAAGCGACAACTGAAACAGGCAATCGAAGGTGTCAGGGCACTTGCTTTGCTGTCCCAACAATGGGCCATTACCGAAAAAATATCGGAACTGGAGACCAATTATCAGTATATGCTCCACTACGTGATTGAAGGGAAAAAGGATCCTGAACAGCAACATATTTACGAGAAGCTGATCCGTGATCTCTACACGGTTGCCGATGATGCAGCCGAGTACCTGCTTCTGCAGGAAAGTTCTGCACTCTTTTTCGAAAAGTCGCGGCAACAGCAGGTACGTATTCCCATTTCGATGGACGAATACCAAAACATCATCACCCGCCAGGTAGACACCTCTTCTTTTATCAGCCTGCTTGAAGAGGGTGAGGAGAAGGAACGCCGACGGAAAGAAAATGAGCTTACGCACGAAAACACCCTGCAGGATATCTTTTACAGCCTGTTTGTATCGCCAAGAGCCAATACCGACATGATCACCTCCTACCGGGCCTTTCTGGATGATAGCTTCGTACCGGTGTACGACAAAAGTGTGTTCCTCTCTGCCCTCACGATGAACCTGCTGCAACGCTTCGATGCCGCAAAGGTGGAACTGCTCCTCGATGTGTGCGGCCGCCCGGAGCCGGAGCTGTCTACTCGCTCCATCATCGGCATCATCCCCATCTTCCAGACTTATACCGCCCGCTGGCCACTCTATCCCGAATGTGTGAACAGGCTAAAACTGTTGTCGGACGACAAGCTGTTTAACCGGCGCTTCGTCGCGGCCATCATTGGCTTCATTCAGGCACATGAAACAGAAAAGATCACCAAAAGGCTGACAGAGGAAATTCTCCCGGAGATGATGAAGCTGAGCCCGATGATCGGCAGGAAAATAAACCTTGATGAGTGGATGGGTGAAAGCGGACTGGATGAAAAGAATCCCGAATGGCAGAAGATACTCGATGAAAGCGGGCTGACAGATAAGCTGCAGGAGTTCTCCGAGCTTCAACTCGAAGGGGCCGATGTGTTCCACTCCACCTTCTCCAACCTGAAGTCATATCCCTTCTTTCTGGAGATGAGTAACTGGTTCCTGCCTTTTAATCCCCGTCACAGCAGCATCCGGCAGCTTTTCTCTGACAAGTCGGAAGGGGCATCCCTGATTGAAACCATGCTCCGCTCTTCGCTGATCTGCAACTCCGACAAATACTCGTTCTGTTTCAGCGTCATGAGGATGCCGGAGAACTATCGCCGCATGATGATTACACAGCTAGGTGCCGAGGGTGAAGAACTCACAAAGATGCAGGCTGAGGAAGAGGTGTTGAAACCCTATCAGAAAGAGGATACACTGATCAAACAATATATTCAGGATCTTTACCGTTTCTTCAAACTCTTCCAGCGTCGCACCGGATTTGCGGATATTTTCAGTCTACCCCTGAATTATCACCTCATCGAAGCTTTTCATCCCGTGGTACTGCAACCACGGCATCTGGAGCAGATTGCTCTTTACTACTTTGAAAAAAACAATTTCAATGAAGCGCTTGAAGCCTATCTGATGCTGGCAGAGCCGGGAGTGGCCAAAAGCGAGGTATGGCAAAAAATAGGTTACTGCAGGCAGATGCTGGCTGATGTCGGCGGTGCTCTGGAAGCTTATCTGCATGCCGATCTGATCGATGAGAACAATACCTGGGTCATACATCGAATCGCTCATTGCTACAGGGTACTGAAACAACCGGAGACAGCACTGATTTATTATCGCAGACTGGAACAATTCAGGCCCGACGATCTCCAGATTGAGCTCAATATCGGTCATTGTTACCTGGAGCTCAAACAATATGACACGGCACTCAACTTCTATTTTAAGGTAGAGCTGCTAGACAGCCACAACAGGCGTGCCTGGCGCTCGATAGCATGGTGTGCATTCCTGTCTCGCAAGTTCGACGTGGCCCGGAAATATTATGCCATGATACTGGAGAACGAACCCAACGCCCACGATTATCTGAACGCAGGCCACGTGGAGCTTTGCCTGGAAGAAAATAAAAATGCAGTGCAGTTCTATCGAACCTCGATGGAAAAGGCCGGTAGCTTCAATGCCTTCCAGTCGATGCTTACCGAAGATGAGGATGAATTGCAGGAAGCGGGTGTGAATACCGCCATACTACCTGTCATTCTGGATAAGATGCGGTATGAACTTTGATGATTCGATGATGTGATGATTCGATGATTCGATGATGTGCCAATGTGCTAATTACTTGCAAACCGCTGCAGTGGGCAAACTTTCACTACCGAAGCTGATTCCTGACACCTGAATCCTGAATCCCTAATCATTTTTCCGATAAAGCCGATTGTTTTTAATGTAATCATACACCTTTGGCGGGAGAAAAGCACGCATCTCTTTGCCTTCTCCAATCGCATGACGGATGAAAGTAGAGGAGATTTCCACCTCGGGAGCATTGACCAGCTGCACCGATTTGCGCAGTCTTTTGGAGATTCGGATCTTTTCACCCGGACGGGGATAAATAAGGATTTGATAGCGTTCCAGGATCTGCTCGTAATCTTTCCATTTATTGAATAGCGACCAGTTGTCTCCTCCGATGATCAATGAAAAACGCCTGTCGGGATATTTTTGTGAGAGCGTGTTCAGTGTGTCAATCGTGTAAGAAGGACGCGGCATATGAAACTCCACGTCTGATACCTTGAGATTGTCATAATCCTCGAGTGCCAGTCGTACCATCTCCAGACGAATGTCATCGGACAACAGGCTCTCTTTCAATTTCAGCGGATTGTGGGGTGTGACTACAAACCAGACCTCCTTCACATAGGTGAAAGCGCTGATGTAACCGGCCAGCATGAGATGCCCCATGTGGATGGGATTAAATGATCCGGAGAATATGCCGGTCTCAATTTGTTTTTCCATTATTTTTCATATTCGAATAAAAAAACCGATATATCTTCCGATACATCGATTTCCATGTCGTTTTTTACGGATTTTATCACGCTCGTTTAAAGAGCGAGATAATCCAGAGTAACAGGAGTGCCCCTACCAGTGCCGTAACGAGGCTTCCGATCACTCCTCCCGCAGTAATACCAAGTAGGCCAAAAACCCATCCACCGATTACTGCACCTGCAATACCAACCAAAAAATTGACTATAAAGCCAAAACCCCCGCCTCTCATTAATTTACCCGCGAGCCATCCTGCTATTGCTCCAATGATGATCCACCATAACCAACTCATAATAATAATGTTTTTTAGTGTGAATACTTGTTGATTAACTCATGAGAAATCAAACTTCTCATTTCCTTAAACATCCTCGTAATAGAATTTGTTTAAAAAAATCAAAAAAAAGCTTTATTCAACTCATCCTGTTCTTATAATCCTCGTAGCCAAAACGGCGATAGAGAACAAACCGATTATCGGTGCTCCAAAGGCCAATAGAGGGGTGTGTGACACCGTTGAAAAGGGTCGTCTTCACCGTAGTGTAATGAATCATGTCCTCAAACACTACCCGATCGCCCACCAGCAATGGTTCGTCGAACGACCATTCACCCATGAAGTCGCCGCTCAGGCAGCTGTTACCTCCCATCCGGTAAGTAGGTTTTCCTTCTATTGGTTCCTGATATGCTCCCCGGATACGGGGCTTGTAGGGCATCTCCAGGCAGTCGGGCATGTGGCAGGCAAAAGAGACGTTCAGCATGGCTGTCCTCACGCCATGATTTTCCACGATATCGGCTACAGTAGCAACCAACACCCCAGTTTCCCACACAAAAGCACTTCCAGGCTCCAGAATAATTTCGAGATGCGGATAGCGCGATTTCAGTCTGGTAAGCACCAGAATAAGGTGTTCCACATTGTAGCCCTTGTGTGTCATCAGATGGCCGCCACCCAGATTAAGCCATTTTATCCTGTAGAAATACCGGCCGAACCTCTGTTCCACCACCTCCAGTGTTTTCTCCAGATCGTAAGAGTTGTTTTCACAGAGGTTGTGCAAGTGCAGCCCTGTGATACCTTCGGGAAGCTGATCACCAATTCTGTCGGCCGTGACGCCGAGACGCGACCCTGGAGCACTGGGGTTATAAAGGTCGGTCTCCACCACCGAATATTCCGGATTGATTCTCAGCCCACAGGCGATATCCTTCCCCGAAGCTTTTACCAGGGGGTAGAAACGCTCGAACTGTGACAGTGAGTTGAAGGTGATGTGGCTACTGTATTTCAGAAAGAGCGGAAACTCCTCCTCCATATAAGCAGGCGCATAGGTATGCGCCGGACTTCCCATCTCCTCAAAGGCTAGCTGCGCCTCAGAGACAGAGCTGGCGGTAGAATGTCCGATATACTCCCGAATGATGGGAAATGAACGCCACAAGGCAAAAGCCTTGAAGGCTAGGATGATATTCACGCCGGCTCGTTCCTGAACCGATCTGATCAACTGCAGGTTCCTCCTAAGCAGCCTTTCCTCCATCACGTAGCATGGTGAGGGTATTTTTGTTATGTCAATCATCACATCGTTTTATATTTCTCAATGTGAACTTTTTCCCAATGTAGATTATCCGGATCGGCTGGGGTTCTCTCCTTTTCTTTTCTTCCGAAGGCGATCACGCAAAGTACTTCAAGAGGCATGGGAATTTCCAGCAAATCGTTGATATATTCGCCCGACGATATGGTCTCGGTATATGACCTGTTTCGTACCTGCACCCAGCAGCTGCCAATACCCAGTTCTTCGGCCTGCAGCTGCATGTTGATGGCGGCAATGGAAGCATCCTCAATCCAGGGATCACTTTCAAGCGGGTTTCCCAGAACCACCACAGCCAGGGAAGCATCGGCAATAAAAGTGGCACTGTGTGGTTTGCATTGCGACAGCCGGGCAAGCATATCCTTACTCTCCACCGCAACGAATTCCCACGAATGGCGGTTTTTGGAAGTGGGCGAAAGCAATGCAGCCTCAAGGATCAGACGGGTCTCGTCAGATGTAAGTGGCTCCTCACTGAATTTTCTGATGCTGCGACGCTGCAGCAAAAGTTGTTGAAAATTGTTCATCGTTCACTTTTTGAAATAGGACACAATAATACAAAAAAAAAGGGAGAAATCCCGATCAATAGGAAAACGAAATCGAAATCCGGAAAAGCGCCGGAAAATCAGGATGAGTGAGGGGAGAAATCAGGAGAAGAATGATAAATCAGGGAAAAAGGAGGAACTGTAGAAAACCTGATATAGGAAAAAGGGAGGAAATAAATCAGCCCAAAGAATTAGTTTAATTAGAATTATTCCAGATAATTGATATCTTTTTCCTATTTTTACGTAAATATAAATATAGTGTTTTTACAATATGTATCATGCTTCAAAAATAAAAGTAAAGTCTTATATGAAGATGGCTGATCTGATTGATGACAACCCAAGCCTGTTGTTGATGCTGCAGCATTTTAACATCGACTTCAGTGTCAGTGATCAGACTGTATCACAACTGTGTGACGATTATGACATCAGCGAAAATCTGTTCATCAGCATTGTCAACCTATACAACGGCCTTGGCGCGAAGGCACAGCATTCCTATACGCGACATGATTTGATGCAGGTAATCGATTTCCTGAAACAGAGCCATCATTATTACCGATCCGACAAATATCCGCAGATCAGTTCCTATATTCGTCAACTTCAGGAAAATCATTCTGCAAAAGAGTTGAAGTTGCTGGAAAAATTTTTCAACGAATATTTTATGGAGGTGAGAGAGCATCTTGATTATGAAGACAACATTGCTTTTCCCTATTTCATCACCTTACTAAAAAAAACAGGAGTCACGGGTGAACAGGAACTTTATTCCTCCATTGAGTACGGCGAACATCACACCGACATTGAGCTGAAACTAAAGGACCTGAAACAACTGTTGTTGAAGTATGTAAAAATCGAGAATGATCTGGATTTGCGTCGCAGATTATTTTTTGCGCTCTATGAGCTTGAATTCGACCTGTATATTCACTCCCTGATAGAAGAGACCATTCTGATTCCGGCGGGTGTAAACATTGAGAAAGAGCGACATGCGTAAACCATCGCTTCACATCGCCATTCTGGAACCCTCACGGATTATTTCAGAGGGACTGCAGACCGTTCTTTATCAGTCGGATCTCGACTGCAGGATTCACCGGACGGAGACACTGGAGGAGTTCACCGAACTTCTGGAGACTGTCCCTGTGGATATCCTCATTGCCAATCCGTTGCAGTTTGTGAACCGCGAGAAGGAGGTACGTAAAATCCGAAAGCAATATTCCTCGCTGTCTGTTGCCGGTATCGACTATGGAATCATCCAAAAACAGTCGATGCTGACCGATCTCTCCTTCACCCTGTATGATTCAACCGAACATATCCTTCACGTACTTGCGAAACTTGATAAACAGAACCGGTCGGCTGCACTACAAAAAAATGAGGACGACAATCTTACCAAAAGGGAGATTGAAGTCCTCACAGGACTTGTGAACGGCATGATGAACAAGGAAATTGCCGATTCACTTCACATAAGCATCCATACCGTGGTGCGACACCGGAAGAATATCACAATGAAAACCGGTATCCGTAGCCAGTCGGGCCTCACCATCTATGCCATTTCAAAAAAGATTGTGTCGATAGAGGACATTGAGATTTAAAACTGCCAGTTCAGTGCCAACGCCATATTCCGTGGATCGGTAGGATTGAGGTATCCTCCTCTGTAGTAGGCAGTATATCCCGTCGCGTTGAAGATATTATTCAGGAACAGACGCAGCTGACAGCGGTCTATCCTGTATCCCGCCTGAAGATTCAGGGTGGTGTATGCATCGGCCAGGAACGGCTTTGTATTGGGTTGCACGTTGTGGCCAGGCAATATTTGGTAAGTATATTCGGCGAAAGGTCGTTCTCCAGTGTAGTAGAGACCTGCACCCAATGAGAGATTTCTCAAAAGGCCATCAAAAAAAGTATAGTTAAGCCACCCGTTCACGGTATGTGCTGCGGCATTCATGGGAGCCGACCCTTCGTGGTAGTAGGGGCTGTCGTGATACCCCACATCGAGATAGGCATATCCCGCCACGACATCTAAATTTTTCAGCACCCGGCCAGTCAGTTCCAGCTCCACGCCCTGTCGTTTCAGGTTTCCGGCTTTGATGTAATACCCGGTGTTGTTTCCTGCTTCATTGAGGGTGGCATAAGTGAGGTTGTCGTTTAGGATATGAAACCAGGTGGCATTAAAACGCAGTCTGTTATCGAACCATTCTCCTTTGAAGCCGCTCTCGAATTGCTTTTCACGTGAAGGGCCCACCGTCGTCACCTTGTCCTCCAGCAGGTTGGAAGCACCGCGTAGTGAAGTAGTGGTGGTGTAAGAGGCAAAAAGATTGATATTTTCGTGGGGAGTGATAATCACGCCGAAGAGCGGATCCCACACACTGCCGCCGCTTGTGGAGATTATTTGCCCTGTGATGCCGCTCATCTGGCTATAACGGAGGCCAAGAGAGAGCTTCAAATATCGGTTGAAGGTCATCACCTCCTGCAGCAGCATGCCATAGGCATACTCTCGTGAACGTACAGGATCGCCATTTTTGAGGGCCACCTTCGGGGCTATGTTGGAGATGGGTTGTAGCACATCCACCGTATCCACTGCCACCGTGTTGGTATTGACGGTGGTAAGGTCGGTCCACCGGTAATCAAACCCCAGGTTGAAGGTATGCTTCACCCCGCCGGTATATAAGTCCTTTCCGATCAGATCAAGTTGAAACACCCCGTTTTTATCGTCTCTCTCACTACCGCTGTAGGCCCGGGAGCGCAAATTGTAATTCCCTGTCTGTGTAACATTCTTCAGCGGTGATGCAAGGGCTGCTGTCTTTGTCAGATTCATATCGGAACCGGCATAAGCGACACGCAGACTGAGGAAATCATTCAGTGTACGATATGCCTGCGCCAGATATGTAAGCGTATTATTGATCTGACGGTCGGTGGAGAAGCCGAGGAAGCGGTTGTGTGGCATCTCAAACACGTTGAAAACGCTGTCGGCACTCAGGTTCACCGTACCCTGATCGGGCGTGCGGGAGTCGTGCAGGTAATCCATCTCCAGAGTGATTTTGGTCCGTTCATCGGGACGCCAGGTAAAGGATGGATTCATGTAAACCCGATCTTTGGAGACATGCACCCGGTAGTTGTCGGCCTGCTCCCAGGCACCGTTTATGCGGAAAGCAGTGTGCTGCATCTTATCGGTCACGAACTGCAGATCGAAGGTAGTGCGTAGCTGCCCCCAGCTTCCTGCACGGAGCCCCACGTTTCCACTATTGATGAAGCGTGGTGTCTTGGTGGCGATGTTGACCACACCGCCCGCCGAACCCAGATCGTTCCCCAGTCCCTGCGCTATGGCAGCCGAGCCGCGTAGGATCTGGATGGTTTCCACCCCCTGCAGGTCGGTCAGAGAACCATAACCGCGGAAGTCGGAATGTATCCGCACCCCGTTTTTTACCACAGGTATACCCCGGTATCCACGGGATGTAAGACTCTCGGTGGTGTTGCCGAAAGTGGCAAAGGTACCCGCGCCAGGAGCATTTCTGACGGCGTCGTTCAATGTCAGCACGCCCTGATCGGTGATCATCTTCTGCGAAATCACCGAGATACTTTGTACCTGTTCATCAATACGAAGCGGTATGCGGGTGAGTGCATCCATCTTCTCGGGACGTTCACGCCGCCTTCCGAAGACTTCCACCTCAAGGAGTACCGTTTCGTCTTTTTGCAGGTGAAAAGTATCTTCCCGTAGCACACCTTTCTGAAAACCGATCTCCTTGCTTACAGGCTTATATCCTACGTAGCTGATCACCACGGCATGTGTACCCTGTGGCACGCTGCCAATACGAAATGTACCTGAAGCATCAGTGTCATCTCCGATACCCAGATCCTCGAGGTAGACCGTCGCACCAATCAGCTCGCGGCCTTCTTCTCCCACTACCGTTCCCTTGAATATGCTGTTTTGTTGTGAAAATACTTCACCAAAGCCTGTCACCAGGCTCATCAATAAGATAACCAGTTTTTTATTCATTTTTTTTATAATTTATCCGTAAACAGCACCCATGATTTTGGCGTTGCTCGTGCGTTTTGTTTTATTAAGTTTACCGGGCTACAAAGAAAAGTGAAAAGAAGGGCGGGCACAATACCAAAAAATCACCATTTCACATAGAACGTATACCCACTATAAGCAATTAAAGCCGTTTATCCATAGCCTAAGCCTCAGAATGAGAAGTTTTTTCCATTTTTTCCCGTTTTTTGTTAAACAATTTCACCGGATTGTGCGTTCCAGTGGTTTAATCGTGATCTTTTCACAAGATTTCTTACCCATGTCAAAAAAACGAGGAAAAGAACAATATACTCTCATATGAAAATACATGAATATCAGGCGAAAGAGGTTTTTGCATCCTATGGGCTCCCCGTGGACACAAGTATTATATGCCGTTCGGTAGAAGATGCAATAAAAGCATACAACCAGCTGGATTCACAGAAGGTGATTGTAAAAGCGCAGGTCCATACAGGTGGCAGAGGCAAAGCAGGCGGTGTGAAGCTGGCAAATGGCGAGGTGGAGTTGAGAAAACATGCCGCAGCCATTCTGGGTATGGACATCAGGGGATTCACTGTGGACCGCATCCTTGTGGGGCAGGCCGTAAATATCGAAAAAGAGTATTACGTGAGCTACGTGATCGACAGGAACAGCAAGTCGACCCTCCTGATGCTGAGCCGTGAGGGCGGCATGGACATTGAAGAAGTGGCACGGACCACGCCGGAAAAGATTCACAAGTTTGTGATCGACCCTTCAGTGGGTATTCCCGATTATCTGGCCCGTGAAGCAGCTTTTAAGCTGTTCGGCGACATTGAGCAGGTACGTCAGGCTGCTTCCATCTTTCGGAAGCTCTACCGGTTGTTTGTGGAAAACGATGCGTCGCTTGCCGAAATCAATCCGCTGGTGCTGACGAAAGAGGGCTCCCTCATGGCCATTGATGCCAAGATGACATTCGATGACAATGCCCTGTTCCGTCATCCGAAGATAGCCGGACTCAAAGAACTCACCGAAGAGGAGAAAAAGGAACAAAATGCCCGGGAGAAAGGATTCAGTTATGTGCATCTGGGCGGTGATATAGGCTGTATGGTCAACGGCGCCGGCCTGGCCATGGCCACGATGGACATGATCAAGCTCTACGGCGGTGACCCGGCAAACTTTCTCGACATCGGCGGAAGCTCCAACCCCACCAAGGTGATTGAAGCAATGAAGCTGCTGCTGAACGACAAAAACGTGAAGGTGGTGCTAATCAATATTTTTGGCGGCATCACCCGTTGCGACGATGTGGCGAGCGGGCTGCTTGAGGCTTTTAAGCAAATCAGGACCGATGTTCCCATCGTGATCCGCCTGACCGGCACCAATGAGAAGGAGGGACGTGCCATGTTGCAGGACACTCATTTTCATGTGGCCGAGACGATGGGCGATGCCACGCGTATGGCTGTGGAACTGACAAAACAATTTCAAGACTGAAAAACAAACAATATGAGTATACTGATCAACAAAGATACCCGTCTTCTGGTGCAGGGCATTACCGGACGTGACGGCGGTTTTCATGCCTCGAAAATGAAAGCTTACGGAACAAATGTGGTGGCAGGCACTTCGCCTGGCAAAGCAGGAGAAAGCGTGCAGGACATCCCCGTTTTTAATACGGTAAGGGATGCAGTGAAGGAGACAGGTGCCAATACCTCGGTCATCTTCGTGCCTGCTCCTTTTGCGAAGGATGCGATGATGGAAGCTGCCGATGCGGGTATCGGGCTCATCGTCTGTATCACGGAGGGTGTACCCACCCTCGATGTGGTGGAAGCCTACCGTTTTATTAAAAGCAAAGGTGCAAACCTCATCGGGCCCAACTGTCCCGGACTGATTTCACCCGGAAAAAGTATGGTAGGAATCATGCCCACCATGATCTTCAGGGAGGGTGGTACCGGAGTAATCAGCCGCAGTGGTACACTGACCTACGAGGTGGTGTATAATCTCACCGAACAGGGTATGGGACAATCCACGGCGGTGGGTGTGGGAGGCGATCCCGTGGTAGGACTTTATTACAGGGAGTTGCTGGAGATGTTTGAGAATGATCCGGATACCGACTCAATCGCACTCATTGGTGAAATAGGTGGAGATGCCGAAGAACGGGCAGCTGAATATATCCGGGCTCACGTCACAAAGCCTGTCGCCGTGTTTATCGCTGGTCAACAGGCACCTCCGGGAAAACAGATGGGTCATGCCGGCGCCATCATATCCAGCGGATCAGGTACGGCAGCCGAAAAGATTGCCGCCTTCGAGGCAGTCGGTATACCGGTTGCAAAGGAACCCGGACAGATCCCTTCCCTGCTGAAAGAAAGGATATAAAACAGGTGGTAATTATCAAAACAAAAAGCGGATTCTCACCCGCTTTTTGTTTTGATAATTACCCTATATGATCCATGTATGGTCCAAATACATTAGGAGTATATTAAGCCCATATTAGGAGATGATACGGCGAAATTGCGGATCTCTCCCCTGCATTAGTCTATGAAAGCGTGCCGGAATCCCTGAATTTTGTTCCACCCTCCACGCGTAAAATCAGGGACTTCCACTGCAGCGCTGCTGTGCTCGATGGAGATGCGGCTCAGTTCGCCAAGTGAACACCATTCTGCCAGGTCATATACGTCCATATCAAGCGGGAGACCATTTCTCAGACAATAAATCAACCGATAGTCCATGATGAAGTCCATTCCTCCATGTCCGCCGACCTCTTTGGCTTTCTCTTCCAGTTCGCGGTGAATGCGGTGTTTGTATTTTGTCATCAGAGCTTGCTTCACCTCATCCGACACATAGCTGTGTGCGCTGAGCTTCTCATGATCGGGAACTACGTCCTCGCCCACCATCTCTGCTTCCAGCGCATATCCTTCTTCCGGATATTTATTGGCAAATCCTTTGGTGCCGCTTACCTGATACATTCGGCTATACGGGCGCGGTGAAGACACATCGTGCTGGATATGAATGGTCTTTTCTTTCTCGGTGCGGATCATGGTCATGGTATGCTCTCCGTTAGCAAACTGATAGGCACTGTCTCGATCCATTCCCCGTTTTTTAATCAGGTACTCCGGGATATTCACCGGTTTGGTATCCATGGCCACCAGCGTATTCATTTTGTCACCGCGGTGCAGGTTCATAATCTGGGCAGCCGGGCCCATGCCGTGCGTGGCATACACGTCGCCACGGAACTCTTTGTTGAATTGCATTCGCCAGTCGCCATCGTAACTATCCCAAAACTCTTTCAGATTGTGGATGTAGGAACCTTCAGCATGAAGCACCTCACCAAAAACACCTTGTTGTGCCATATTCAGGGTAGTCAGCTCGAAGAAGTCGTACACACAGTTTTCCAGTTGCATGGCATGTTTTTGCGTTTTCTCGGCCGTGTTGACGATGGCCCAGATTTCATCGAGATTCATGGCGGAGGGAACCTCGCACGCTACATGCTTGCCCTGTTCCATGGCATAAATCATCATTTCGGCGTGGTGCTTCCAGTCGGTGGCAATATACACCAGGTCGATGTCGTCTCGCTTGCAAAGTTCTTTCCATGCGTCTTCACTCCCACTGTATGCAGCGGCCCGGGGAAGGCCGGCCTTGTCGAGAATCGTCTGTGCTTTTTCTACCCTGTCGGCATGCAGGTCGCAGAGTGCGACGATCTTCGTGCCGGGAATAAACGTAAAACGCCTTACGGCCCCCGGACCGCGCATACCCAGACCGATAAAACCGACCCGGACCGTATCCATTTTGGGTGTCACCAAACCGAGTACGTCTTTTTGTCCGGCGGGGCGTTTGGGTATTTCCGTTCTGATTACATACTTCGAAGAATCATCACTGCCGGCTTGTCTCACGTTTGAAGCACATGAGGCAAAGAAAGCCACCAATAAAGAAAATAATAGAAAATTTAGCTTGTTCATATTAAATAATTTTATTAATTATAATATACTCCAACTGTCATCGCGTTTTTCAACCGATCATTGTCATGGAAGCACTACTTTTGCTTGTTGTTCATCTGCACCGATGAATGGTTTTTGAATATTTCCCGATTTGGTTCACAAATATATTCAATTTTATCTTTCAGAGGCAGATAGTTTTGTTTTTAATGAAGGAATTAATTTCCGGGAGCGCTCAGTATTTTGTTTCCCTGATTTTTTGCTCTGGCAACGGAGCCAGGGTCAGCTGCGTCAATGTCGTATTTGGTGCGATCCGGCACAATCAGTTCCGTTCCGGCAGGGACACGATTGGGATTGTTGATTTTGGACTTATTCTCAAGGTATATGTAGACCCAGAACTCACGATTTCCAAAAAGATCCTGTGCCAGGAGGCGTAATGTTTTACCTCCGGCAAGATATATTTTCTTCACTTCCGGAAGAGGCGACTTCGTATTCACCTCCCGATGAAGTGTATTGGTTTCCATTGTATCAGGCAAGATGTCAGGGGAGGCGTCGCGATTTTCTGCGGCTTCACTTCTCAGAATGTCAGGTTGGGACACGCTCAACGCTTCAGCTTCCGACCTTTGTTGGAGGCGAACGGAGGATTCATTTTTTCCGGGGTGCCACTCCATGAAAAAAAAAAGAGCAGCCAACGCAATTGCCACACCCCCTGCAATGGGAATCCACAAAGGTGCTGTTTTTTTGTGTTTCTTTTTTTCTTTTCTGACTTCTGCTAGATTCTTTTCCGTTTCAGCCGTTTTTTCTGTTGCTTTTTCAATTTCAGCCGTCACCTCTTCGATCTCCCCCGCTACTACTGTCTCTCCTTTTACGACTTCAACCGTTTCGCTTGTAGCTTCCACCATTTCGTTTTTGACCTCTTCCGTTTCTTTTTCAGCTTCTTCTGTTTCTTTTTCTACTTTCTCCGTTTCGTTTGGAGCTTCGTCCTTTTCGTTTTCAGCTTTGGTCGTCTCCTCCATAGTTTTCTCTGCCTCCTCCCCGACGTCTTCATCTCCTCCAACAATCACTTCCGGGACGCCGGGCAACGCTACTCCCTCGTGAAGCGAAGTAGGTTCAAAAAAGGAGAAAGCGCCGTTTACTGATTCATTCAGGGAATCTTCGGGTGTAAAATAAAGTTCGACAGAAGATTCAAACAACACTTCCACCACCGGGGGCATCAGGTATCGGTCATTGGTCTCACGGTCTGTCAAAATGTATTCCGGCTCTTTCAAGGTTGAGAATTTCCCGAAATCATCGAGATCGACCGGATTATTGGCCGTCAGCTCCGCTTTCAATACGGAAATTATTGCATCCAGCGCTTCTGTTGTCGCCACGTCCGACCAGCCAAGCTGTTGTGCAAGTCTTTGAATTAGCTCTTCGTGTGTCATGAGATAAAAAGTTTTCCCTAATTTACGCTCCCTGTCAGGTCGAAGGGCATGGCAGAGAGAATATTTACATCGTAAAAATTACCTATCGTCAGGGGTTTCTCTTTGGAGATCAGCACCTCCCCATCTACTTCGGGGGAATCAAACTCGGTGCGTCCGATATAAAAATCCGCATCTTCCCTGTCGATGATTACCTTCATGGTTTTTCCCACTTTCTCTTCGTTTATGCTCAGCGCGATCTCCTCCTGCGTCTCCATCAGCAGGTCCATCCTCTCCTGCTTCACTGCAGCAGGCACATCATCGGTATAATGTTTGTCGTTGTAAGTATCTTCTTCGTGTGAGTATGGAAAGGCGCCGAGACGTTCGAAACGGGTTTCTTTTACAAATGCGAGCAGCTCGTCAAAGTCGGTCTCCGTCTCTCCGGGATGGCCTACCATCAGGGTGGTGCGCAGATGAATACCAGGGACCTCTTCCCGGAACTGTTGAATGAGGTCGATGGTTTGTTGTTTGCTGATGTTCCGTCGCATGGTTTTCAGCATGTGGTCACTGATGTGCTGTAGTGCGATGTCGAGGTAGCTGCACACGTTGTCTCTTTCGCGCATCACCCGCAGCAGGTCGGTTGGAAAGTGTGCCGGATAGGCATAGTGTAAACGGATCCACTCCACACCGGGTATGTCCGATACCTGCTCCACCAGTTGGGGCAGTTTCATCGACTTGTAGCGATCGAGTCCGTAATAGGTCAGATCCTGAGCGATAAACTGAAATTCTTTTACTCCCCGGCTTACCAGTTGCCGGACTTCATGGGTAATATCCTCCATGTCGCGCGACTTGTATTTCCCGGTGATCAGCGGTATGGAACAGTAGGAACATGTTCTATCACATCCTTCCGAGATTTTCAGATAGGCATAATGGGGAGGTGTGGAGAGGGAACGGTCGTATTCCAGTTCCTTATAATATGATTTTCCCAGGTCGGCAATCAGATTTTTCCAGTCGAATTTTCCATAGAACATGTCCACTTCGGGGATCTCTTCTGTCAGCTCCTTGCGATACCGTTCAGAGAGGCAGCCCATCACGATCAGCTTTTTGAGTTTGTTCCTTTTTTTGGCTTCTGCGAAGGAGAGGATCATGTTGATGGATTCCTCCTTGGCGTCGCCGATAAAGCCACAGGTATTGATCACGGCAATGTCGCCGCGGGCTTCCTCTGGATCGTGCGAAACAGTATAGCCGTTGGCCATCAGCTGACGCATGAGCAACTCTGAGTCGACCAGGTTTTTGGAGCAACCCAGGGTCACAACATCTATTTTGTTTTTAATCATATATACAAAATTTATCTTGAGGCAAATTAGGGTTCTTTGGAAGAAGTGGCAAAAAAGGTTACCTAATGCGGAAAAAATTTCTCGCTTACTCTCCGAACAGGGAATCCACGAATTCTTTTCTTCTAAATACCTGCAGATCGCTGATTCCCTCACCCAGTCCGATATACTTTACAGGAATCCTGAACTGATCGGAGATGCCAATCACCACACCTCCCTTGGCGGTACCATCGAGCTTGGTGATGGCCAGGGCGGTCACCTCGGTGGCGGCAGTAAATTGCCGGGCCTGCTCAAAGGCGTTCTGACCGGTGGACCCATCGAGTACCAGGAGCACCTCGTGGGGTGCATCGGGTACGATCTTGCCCATCACGTTCTTGATCTTGGTGAGCTCATTCATCAGATTTATTTTGTTGTGCAGGCGGCCGGCAGTGTCAATGATCACCACATCGGCGTTGTGAGCTTTGGCCGAGTTCACTGCATCGAATGCCACTGAGGCTGGATCGGCGCCCATATTCTGTTTTACCACGGGCACGCCCACTCTCTGACCCCAAATATCGAGCTGCTCTACGGCTGCCGCACGAAATGTATCGGCTGCACCGAGGTATACGGAAAGGCCCTTCTGTTTAAACTGGTGTGCCAACTTACCGATGGTTGTGGTCTTTCCTACGCCGTTGACACCCACGACCATAATCACATAAGGCTTTTTATCTTCGGGTACTGAGAACTCTGCCAGGTCGTCGCTGTTGTTTTCGGTGAGAAGCCTGACAATCTCATCGCGCAGGATGGCGGTCAGCTCATCGGTACCCACATATTTATCACGGGCCACACGCTCCTCAATGCGGTCGATGATCTTCAGGGTGGTCTCTACGCCCACGTCAGAAGTCACCAGTATCTCTTCCAGCTGGTCGAGCACTTCGTCGTCGACTTTTGATTTTCCGGCTACAGCGCGGGTGATCTTTGAAAAAAAGTTTTCTTTTGTTTTTTCAAGACCCTTATCCAGTGTCTCTTTTTTCCCTTTTGAAAATTTGTCAAAAAAACCCATAAAGCAGTAAATATTTAAACGATGAATGCCAAATCTACAAAATAGTCAATAAAAAACTTCCCTGCGTGTTGGCACAGGGAAGCTTTTATATATTTTTAACTGATTTTCGCCCACTGACCCAAACAAAAAATGCTTTATTCCAGTCAGACAGAGGAAACCCTACGGGGCTAATTCTTATTTCGAAAAATAATCCTTTACCTGGTCGTTCAGAATCATTTCTTCTCTGAAACTGTACGCACCTGTCTTGGGTGATTTCACCATTTTGATTACTTTGGTATGACTGCGCCCGGTGGTTGTATTTTTATCGCGGAATCCCGCAACTGCTTTCTTTGCCATAGTTTATCCTGTTTTTACTTGATTTCTTTGTGAACAGTCATTTTCTTGAGTATCGGATTGTATTTCTTCAATTCCAGACGCTCGGTCGTATTTTTTCTGTTTTTGGTAGTAATATACCTGGATGTGCCGGGCATACCGCTCGTCTTGTGTTCGGTACATTCCAGAATCACCTGCACCCTGTTTCCTTTTGCTTTTTTTGCCATTGCTGCTTTCTCCTTCTCGTTATGCGTTTAAATATCCTTTCGCAGCAGCTTGTTTCAAGGCTGCATCCAATCCGATTTTATTGATGGTACGCAAACCGGATGCCGAGATGCTCAGGCTGATCCAGCAATCTTCTTCCACCCAATAAAACTTTTTCGTGAACAAATTGACGTTGAATTTACGTTTTGTCCTCTTGTTAGAGTGAGAAACGTTGTTGCCAACCATTGCTCTTTTTCCTGTTATTTGACAAATCTTAGACATTGCTGTATATTGTGTATTTATTGTTTACTTTCAATTCGGAACGTAATCTTCCCGACAAATCAGGGCGCAAAATTAAGCATATAATTTTAAATTACCAAAGCTTCGAGCAAATTAATTTTGATATAATTTTGACAGAATCAGCTGTTTCTGTCACCAAATAGTAGGATTGCTTTTAGCCTATTGCTTCTGAAAGATCAGCATAAAGCTTGTTGAGTACCCGGAGTGTCTCTTTTCGCAGGTTATTTCTCAGCTCTCTCTCCTCATTTTTGAGTGCCGCAGCCTGATCGGTAATGGTTTCCTCGGCTGAATATGTTTTTGGGAAAAAAGAACCTGCGTCCGTGCGTACGGTCTGATATGTAATGTCGCGCACCACAAGAACGCAACCGGCGTTGGTAACGGTGGCGTCAAACCGGTAACTCATGATCATATTCTCCTGCACTCCCGATTTGGTTACCGGCAGGTTCAGCTTGATCCTCGAGCTCACCGTAACGGTCTGGGATTTGTCATCGTAACGAATGCCGGATAAAAGAGGACTTCCAGCAAATGATTTTTTAGTCCAGTCCTGCAGTTTCGTGTAGCGCGGACCCGCACTGCCCACCGGGTCGGCGGGAATGAACTGTTCAAACACTACTTTTCCGTTGATAACCGGCACATTGGTAAAACCGACATCAGTCTGTCCGTTTATATGGAACAGACCTGCGACCAGAATAATGAGTGTAAGCATGTATTTTTTCATATTCTTTTTCTTATAAGACGGACTGAAGTATATTTTGTTACATCATATCATACGCTTCGTCACGGGAAAACAGACCTGCAACTGTACCTAAGACTGCAAACGTACGAAAAAGATTAATCCGTCACGTCATTTTTTCAAAAAACAGTCTTTTAAATTTTATTTATCATTTAAAAACCATTACTTTTGCATCTCAAAAAATAACGTCACATTTTTCAACAATCATGTCTGCAAAAAAAACAAACGAATCGAAGGCTGAGAAAAATTTCGAAAATATCGGTGAAGCTTTAACCACATCGGAACAGTTTTTGGAGAAGAACCAGAAAGCCATTTTAACAGGGTTGTTCATCGTCATTGTTTTGGTAGGTGCGTATCTGGCATACCATTATTTATATAAGGTACCCCGCAATGAGAAAGCACAGACAGCCATCTTCAAGGGTGAGCGTTATTTTCAGGAGGGGCAGGATTCTCTTGCGCTTTTTGGCAACGGCAACGATTTCATTGGTTTTGAATCGGTGATTAGCCAGTACAAGGGTACGCGGACTGCCGATCTGGCACACGCCTATGCAGGTATTTCCTACAATCGCCTTGGCAACAACGAAAAGGCATTGGAGCACCTGAAAAAATTCAAGGGGGGTGATTTACTCATCACTCCGGCGATTACCGGTGCCGTCGGCGATGTGTATTTAAACATGGGTAAAACCGCAGAAGCCATCTCATTTTTCCAGAAGGCTGCCAAAGAAGCCAATGACGAGATGTTGACGCCTATTTATCTAAAAAAAACAGGGGAAGCCTATCTGAGCCTTGCTGACTATGACAAAGCCATAGACACCTTCACGAAGATTAAAGAACAATATATCAACACCCCCGAAGCACAGGAAGCCGATAAATACATCAAACAGGCAGAACTACTGAAAGAATCGAAATAAAAAATGGCAACTGAACTGAATAATCTTTCGTCATACGATCCGAAACAGGTTCCTTCAGGAAATGGAAAAAGAATCGGTATCGTCGTGTCTGAATGGAACTCTTCTGTGACGGAAAGCCTGTTGCGTGGAGCGACCGACACACTGCTTAAATTCGGCGTATCGGCAGACGATATTCTTATAGAACGTGTGCCCGGAAGCTTTGAACTGACCTACGGAGCAAAAGTTTTAACAGAGAAAGGCAACGTGGATTGTGTAATTATTCTGGGATGTGTGATACAGGGAGAAACTCCTCATTTTACCTTTGTCTGTAACAGCGTGACCGAGGGAGCCACCCAACTGAACCTGACACAGAATGTTCCCGTGATCTTCGGATTACTTACCACCAACACACTCGACCAGGCAAAGGCAAGAGCCGGTGGCAGACACGGAAACAAAGGAGACGAAGCGGCAGTCACCGCGTTAAAAATGATCGCCCTTAAAGAAAAATACCAATAATTTATTGTACCTTCGCAGCGCAAAAAAGGGCAGTTACCAGAGTGGCCAAATGGGGCTGACTGTAACTCAGCTGGCTTACGCCTTCGGTGGTTCGAATCCATCACTGCCCACAAATTCGATGATTTGCAAATTTACTGATTCGAAGATTTAAAATCTGCTAATCAACCAATCATCAAATCAATTTTCGCGGAAGTAGCTCAGTCGATAGAGCATTAGCCTTCCAAGCTGAGGGTCGCGGGTTTGAGTCCCGTCTTC
>JAJFTO010000009.1 GCA_021372865.1 Porphyromonadaceae bacterium | reverse complement strand
CGGAACCTGTCAAGGCTGTGACAAGCGACCTAAAGGTCGGCCTTGACAGACCCCGTTCCAGGCACAAAGAGTGGTTTACAATGGTAACGAACTAAACTTAAAAACGAGACCCTATGGTCTGACAAGTGGGGAGTAGAATACCAAATCCTTTTCAAAAGCTGTGAGTACGTATCGAAAGAATAAAGAGAGAAAGTACTTCCGCAAACGGGCAGGCATTGAGCCGGTAATCGGACACCTGAAAGAAGATCATCGTCTCTCCCGCAATTACTACAAGGGAATTGTCGGAGATGAGATCAATGTCATGCTCGCAGCCGCCGGATTCAACTTCAAAAGGATGATGAACAAGTGGAAGTCATCTTTTTGGCTCTTCCTGGAAAAGATAATTGTGTTCCCGAACAGGCAGCTTCACCCAATCAGGGGAGGTATTATTTTACAAACCAGAGAAAAATGGGCTTTTTAAGGCTCGACTAAATAAACTCGCGAACAGTTTCAACTACTGATTCGCATAATTAATAAAGTTATGCGACGTCTACTTTCACTTCCCCCAAATGCCGTAAAAGATTATTCCCTGCTTCACGACCGTGGCAGGGAAGATTGGTTTTGTACCTCGGACCCACGGGATCGGCGGCTGGGATCGGGGAGCGGTACCACCTGGCTCCTGGAGGAGTGTTACCGGGAGGAGCTGCCGAATGTGGGGTTCGAGGAATGGCTGTCGGCTGAGAAACGGATTCTGATTCATGCGGGGGGACAGAGCCGCCGGCTGCCTGCCTATGCAGTGACGGGAAAGATCAGTCTCCCGGTGCCGGTGTTTCGCTGGGCCAGGGGGCAGCGTCTCTCTCAGGATTTGCTGTCGCTTCAGCTGCCGCTCTACGAGAAGATTATGCAGCAGTCGCCTGCTTCGCTACGTACGATGGTGGTGAGTGGCGACGTATACATTCATGCGGACAAGCCTTTGCAGGAGATCCCGGAAGCGGATGTGGTCTGCTACGGCCTTTGGGTGGATGCGTCGCTGGCAACCCGACACGGGGTGTTTGCCGCCCGAAGGGAGGCTCCCGGTGAACTGGACTGCATGCTTCAGAAACCGTCGCTGGGTGAACTGGAGAATCTGTCGCATTCGCATTTCTTTTTGATGGACATCGGCCTGTGGTTGCTGAGCGACCGTGCAGTGCAGCTGTTGCGGGAACGTTCTTATGCAGGCGGTGATTTGATGAGGTTTTATGATCTCTACAGTGACTTCGGACTGGCACTGGGGAATCGGCCTACAAAAAACGACGACGGGGTGAATGGCCTGTCGGTAAAGATTCTTCCGCTTAACGGTGGGGAATTTTATCATTACGGTACCAGCCGCGAGATGATCTCCTCCACGCTGGCGTTGCAAAACAGGGTGTATGACCAGCGTCTGATCATGCATCGCAAAATTAAACCGAACCCTGCCATCTTCACCCAGAATGCGGTGATCGACGTTCCGTTTACGGAGGATCATCGGAATATCTGGATTGAAAATGCGCACATCGGGAAGGGATGGCGCCTTTCGGGGGATCATGTGATTACCGGCGTACCGGAGAATGACTGGCAGGTGGACCTGCCGGAGGGGGTCTGCATTGACATGGTTCCGGTGGACGAAAAGAATCATGTGCTGCGCCCGTACGGAATGGATGATGCCTTTAAAGGGGATATCGGCCTACCGAAAACGTTCTGGATGGGGAGGCCGGTGGGGCAATGGCTGGATGAGCGGGGACTGTCTTTCGCTGATCTTGGGGGTGAGGCGGTGGATTTGCAGCTGGCGTCTCTTTTTCCCTGTCTGGCATCGAAGGCGGAACTGGAGAAGGTGCTGCGATGGATGATTGGCGGGGAATCGGTATCCGAAGAAGGAAAAGAGATCTGGTTACGGGCGGAACGATTCTCGGCGGATGAGTTGATAGACCGTGCTTCCTTGTCGCGCTTGTATGCCCAGCGGACTGAACTTCGGAAAAAGAACTACCCGATGCTGGAACGTAACTACGGGAAGAGTGTTTTTTATCAGCTGGATCTGGGGGATGTGGCGGCGGAGTATGTGCGGATGGAGCTGCCGGCTCCGTTGGCTTTGCCGGAAGAGTCGGACAGGATGCAGCGGATTCATAACCGGATGCTTCGCTCTTACTTGTTTTCGTTGCAGGGTGATAGAACTAAATCGGAATCGGAAGAGTCGGAAGCGTTTGCTCTGTTGAGGAATGGATTGACAGGCGCCGTGGTGGGGCAGAAGGGCACACAGAAACTGGCTGCCCTCCCTGATCAGATTGTGTGGGGTAGAAGCCCCGTACGCATTGATCTGGCTGGGGGATGGACCGACACACCGCCTTTTTCGCTCTATGCTGGCGGAAATGTGGTGAACGTGGCCATAGAACTGAACGGGCAGCCTCCTTTGCAGGTGTATGTGAAGCCGTGCGTGGAACATCAGATTGTGTTCCGGTCGATTGATATGGGTGCGACGGAGGTGGTGAAGACATTCGGGGAACTGCGTGATTACCGGAAGCTGGGGTCGCCCTTCTCCATTCCCAGGGCTGCTCTTGCACTCTGTGGATTTCTTCCCGAGTTTTGTGACGAAAAGTTTGAATCGCTTGAGAAGCAGTTGATGGCTTTTGGGGCTGGAATTGAAATTACCCTGCTGTCGGCCATCCCGGCCGGATCGGGACTGGGTACCAGCTCTATTCTGGCTGCGACGGTGCTGGGGGCGCTGAACGACTTCTGCGGATTGCAGTGGGACAAACAGGTGATTGGCACTCACACGCTGGTGCTGGAGCAACTATTGACCAGCGGCGGTGGCTGGCAGGACCAGTATGGCGGCATCCTGCACGGGGTGAAGCTGCTGGAATCGGATAGGGGGTTCTTGCAAAATCCGCGGGTGAGCTGGCTGCCGGAATCGCTCTTCACGGACCCGGCGAATGTTTCCTGTCATCTGTTGTATTACACGGGTATCACGCGCGTGGCAAAGAATATCCTGGGGGAGATTGTCCGGTCGATGTTCCTGAACTCCGGGGAACACCTTGCCATCCTGCACGAGATGAAGGCGCATGCGGATAATATGGCTGAATGCATCCAGCGGGGCGACTTTGACCGGTATGGAAAACTGATCCTGAAGACCTGGCAACAGAATAAAGCGCTGGATAAAGGCACCAATCCCCCGGGAGTGGAACACATCATTGACCTGATCAAGGAGTATACACTCGGGTATAAATTGCCCGGTGCGGGTGGCGGAGGGTACCTCTACATGGTGGCCAAAGATCCGGATGCGGCTGTGCGGATCCGGAAAGTGCTGTCGGAAAACCGGCCGAACGACAAGGCCCGTTTTGTGGAGATGCAACTTTCCCACAAAGGGTTTCAGGTTTCAAGGTCGTGAAATAAAAAACAATGAAAAGGATTTATGAATGCTGCCGCTGCCATTGGCGGGGGTGTTCGGCGCTGATCATCGTGTTTTATCCGGAGATGGGATGGAGCATATTTGTGATCTTGCTGCTGCCCTGGAGCCGGGCACGGAACTTCCAATTCATAGGCACCCACATACGGCGGAAACCTATATCGTGCTGCGAGGCACCATTAATGTGTTTTTTTACAATGACGACAGGATGGCATTAGACAAAGTCTATGGTTATTTTCGAGTATAAAAGAAAATAGCTACATTTACATCAAATTATTCGAGTATGAAAGAAAATTTTGAGGCTTTAAGAAAATACAATTTTTGGGATAAAGAATACCCGGCTTCAGGTTATCCGCGTGATTTATATACCGATAAGATTTTTAAATCTACAGGTAACCGCCTGATTAAAGTTTTGGTGGGGCAGCGCCGTGTTGGGAAAAGCTATATACTGCGTCAGATAATTTATCGACTTATTGAAAGTGGTGTAAATAATAAAAATATAATTTATATCAACAAGGAATTTGCTGATCTTGATTTTATCAAAGATTATAAAGATCTGGATAAGCTGATAAAAGTATATCGTGAAGAGCTAAATCCTGAGGGTAAAGTGTGGTTGTTTATTGATGAGATTCAGAATGTGGAAGGTTGGGAGCATTTAATAAATTCTTATTCGCAGGATTTTGTAGACAGTTATGAGGTGTTTATAAGCGGATCGAATTCTAAGATGTTGTCGGGTGAGCTGGCTACTCTTTTATCGGGTCGTTATATTGAATTTCAGATATTCCCTTTTAGTTTTAATGAATACATAGGTATTACAAAAAAGGAAAACACGAAACAAAGCTTTATTGATTATATGGAAAGTGGTGCGCTGCCGGAGCTTTTCATGTTATCTAACGAGGAAACAAAACGTAATTATATATCCGCAATTAAAGATACAGTACTATTACGTGATATTATCCAGAGACATAATATAAAAGATGCCAAGCTTCTGGATGATATGTTTTCTTACTTGGTAAACAATGCTTCTAATCTGATTTCAATTACAAATATTGTTAACTATTTTAAGTCGATAGGGCGTAATACAACTTATGATACTGTTTCTAACTACATCGGTTATATCGAGGATTCGTTTATTATTCACAGAGCTGAGCGATATGATATACGTGGCAAGGATACTTTATCGGGAAATAGTAAGTACTACATTAATGATCTGTCTTTCAAGAATTATCTTTATCCCGGATTTGGTTATGGTGTTGGATATAAGTTGGAAAATCTGATTTATATTGAGCTTCGCAGGTATGGTTATGAGGTTTATGTTGGTACTTTCAGAGCCAAAGAGATTGACTTTGTTGCAAAAAAAGAGGATAGAGTAATATATATACAAAGTTCTTACATATTAGCTGATGAACAGACCATCCAAAGAGAGTACTCGCCATTGGAATCTATAGAGGATAATTATGAAAAGTTCGTGGTTTCGCTTGATGATATTGCTTTTCCTTCTAATAAAGGTATCAGACATGTTCAGGCATGGAATTTTAGTAATGTGATTGCCTAATTAAGAAATGTTATTTGGTGGCAGCACTGCTGTTCCTGCTGTTTCATTTCTCTTCTCAGGGGCTGTGGTTTTTCGCGGACGACGTGGGCAGCGTGGGCATTGCCTTCTGGATTGTGACGTTGCTGTTGCTGCTGCTGCTGATCATGAAGACGAGTAACCTGATATGGCTGGGCTTCCTGATGGTGTATGGCGTGGATGGAGGCGCACCGATTGCATTTCTATCAGATATTGGCCAATGAGCGGAAAGTGCCGCATAGGTGGTGTCGTTTGATGAATCCTAAAAAGAATATACGTTATGCTGATTGATAATAATTTACTGGACAAAGTAACAGAACAGGGAGTCAGGTTACAGTCTGACTGATTGCGATTTATTGTGAAGACTTGTTATGGCATTTAGTAATATGTAAAATGAAAATATGGTAATTTGTAAAACAGTATCGTGTTAATTTGTAAAATATCACTTCTTTCGTATATTTGTATCAAAAAACATGCTTTATCTTCCGAGAATAGTAGAATCTGAAATTGGGCAAAAATTGAGGGCCTCTGGTGCTGTATTGATTAAAGGACCCAAATCATGCGGAAAAACAGAAACTGCAAAACAGTTTGCCAAAAGCATTTTACAGGTGGACAGAGATAAACAGGTGAAATTTCCCTTGAAGTAATCATTGAAAGAATGATGAAGGGAGGCTGGCCCGCCTTCATCGACGTTCCTCTCGAAGAGGCCCTGTTATTGAACAGGGGTTATGTGGATTTGTTGGCAGATATCGATATGAGCAGGGTTTCAAACAGGAGAAGAGACCCGGGGAAAGTACGCGTGCTGCTTCGCTCAATCGCACGAAACATATCTACACTGGTGGATAGATGGTGTCAACGTGATTTCTATTGCTTCATTGGGAGAATAGTGGAGTTGCAAACTTTACCGTAAGCCCCCGATCAAATACCCATTTTAGCGTAAATGGTTTTTTTCGATCTTTGCCTGCAAACATATCCTGGTCAGTTTCATTGGCAGCGCCCAGGCTGATCAAAAATTGTTTCAAACTGTTTTAATGTCTACATCTTTTTTTGTGGGCAAATATAGAAATGTTCAAAAATTAAAATTTGACGGTGTACACCGAATGCTTACTATGCACGAGAGATCTCTGTTCATCGCCAAATAAATCCTTTGATCCTGAAAAATCGCAATCCTTTGTTTACGATTTTCAGGACTTTCTTTTTTATTGTCCATTTGACTTTTTTCAGACCCGCGGGTTCCTGATGATAATTTTCAACCGTGGCATGTCCGGTTGTCATCCTTTTGGGTTCACCTTTTCTCTTTTCCTTTTCAATAACTACAATGCTGTCATAAAAATGTATGCCTTGAATGCTTTCCGTGTACTTGTTAACCTTGAGTGATGATTGTTCTGTATAATACGCATTCAGACAGTCTATCAGATTTTTAGCGTATTCTATAAATGTTCCTTTCCTTTTATGTCCGCCCCCATACATTATTTGGTAGGATGTGTGCGTATCTTCGCATAAATAGATACCCTCTTCTTTCACGTGATCGAACAATTCTTCAAAGGTCACGATCTGTTGTCTCATCGTATGGCCTCCATCATCTAAAAGAATATCAACCTTGGGTATCTTTCTTTTAATATCTTGAAGAAAGTTCCGGTCGGATTGGGACCCGGTAAATATTTCAATATTTTCCTCTTCCAATTCCTTGCATTTGGGATTGATATCGATCCCATATATTTTCGCTTTGGGGCCAAAATATTTTTTCCACATCTGGAGGCTGCCTCCCTGAAATACTCCTATCTCAAGAAGGATGACTTCCTTATCCCGATATTTATTAAAGTATTTTTCATAGATATCAAAATAATGGTTCCACTTATCGATCAACTTATCGTCGTTGTCAAAAAAATATTTTTCCAAATCATTCATATAATACAGTTTGTCGAAATCAGTCTTTCTGTTTAAAATGCAAGGGACACAACCAATTTGTAGAGCCCATTATTTGTAAACAGCCAGTAAAGTTAGTATTTTATTTATTAAGTTGTCTGATTCGACATTTTCAACGGTACATCCTTTCAATTATTTGAATTTTGTGTTGTAGCTTTGTGGTATCAGAAATAAAATCAAGAAAAATGGAAAAAACAGCGTTGATTACCGGAATTACAGGGCAGGACGGTTCTTACCTGTCGGAGTTCCTGCTTGAAAAGGGATATGAGGTGCACGGACTGATGCGCCGCTCCAGCTCTTTCAACACGGGACGCATTGAACATCTCTACCTCGACGAGTGGGTGCGCGACATGCACCGGAAGCGGCTGATTAACCTGCACTATGCGGACATGACCGACTCGAGTTCACTGATACGGGTGATACAGACCATCAAGCCGGATGAAATATACAACCTCGCGGCGCAGAGCCATGTGAAGGTTAGCTTCGACGTGCCGGAATATACGGCTGAAACGGATGCAGTGGGCACACTGCGCCTGCTGGAGGCAGTGAGAATACTGGGGCTGGAGAAGACCACGCGCATCTATCAGGCTTCGACATCGGAACTCTTCGGACTGGTGCAGGAGGTGCCGCAAAGGGAGACGACGCCCTTCTACCCGCGCAGTCCCTACGGCGTGGCGAAACTATACGGATTCTGGATCACGAAGAACTACCGCGAATCATACGGCATGTTCGCGGTGAACGGCATCCTCTTCAATCACGAGAGCGAACGCAGGGGCGAGACCTTCGTGACGCGGAAGATCACCATCGCGGCGTCACGCATTGCTCACGGACTGCAGGATAAACTGTATCTGGGGAATCTGGATGCGAAACGAGACTGGGGCTATGCACCCGACTATGTGGAGTGCATGTGGCTGATGTTGCAGCACGATACACCGGAGGATTTTGTGATTGCCACGGGAAAGATGCACTCGGTACGCGAATTTTGCACACTGGCTTTCGCCGAGGCGGGCATCACCCTGCACTGGGAAGGCGAGGGTGTACACGAGAAGGGGATTGACGTGGCTACCGGCAAGGTGCTGGTGGAGGTGGATCCGAAGTACTTCAGGCCTGCGGAGGTGGAACAGCTGCTGGGTGATCCGACGAAGGCTCGTACGCTGCTGGGGTGGAACCCGACGAAGACCTCGTTTCCTGAGTTGGTGAAGAGGATGATGATGCATGATTTGGGGAAATAGGGGTCAGGACTCAGGATTCAGGACTCAGGACTCAGGATTCAGGATTCAGGACTCAGGTTGGGTAGTGGGATGTTGGTAAAGACAGCGGTAGGGATCAGCACATCAATTTTTTCGGTGTGCTTCTCGTCTGCCCTTATTCTTTGACCTGTCGTCGTCTCGGTTTCTAAAAGAGAAGAAATCGCTCCGCTCGACTTCTCTTTTTACGAAACCTTCGCCGGACAGGTACCCAAAGAATAATGAAGGACTTCGCTGCCACCGGAAAAATTCGGGGTCCCGAAGCCTTGAGATCTGGAAGTCATGAGATCTGGAAGTCTTGGGATTTCGAAGTCCAGGGGATTGCTAAAAAAATCTACCAAATCATTGAACAATATTTCACAAAAAAAGCTGATAGTTGATCGCTGAATCCTGATAGCTGACAGCTGACTCCTGATCGCTAAAAAAATAAACTCAATGGACAAAAACGCAAAAATATATGTAGCCGGACACCGGGGACTGGTGGGCTCGGCGATCTGGAACAATCTGAAACAAAAGGGATATTTCAACCTGATAGGACGGACACACAGTGAGCTGGACCTGATGGACAGCGTGGCTGTGGCCCGATTCTTTGAAGAGGTGAAGCCGGAGTATGTTTTCCTGGCTGCGGCGCACGTGGGCGGAATCGTGGCCAACAACACCTACAGGGCTGATTTTATCTATCGCAATCTGCAGATACAAAATAACGTGATCGGGGAGAGCTGGCGCCATGGCGTGAAGAAGCTGCTTTTCCTTGGAAGCACCTGCATCTACCCGAAGGAGGCGCCCCAGCCCATGCCGGAGGATTCGCTGCTGACGGGCCCGCTGGAGTATACCAACGAACCGTATGCCATCGCCAAGATTGCGGGACTGAAGATGTGCGAGAGCTTCAACCTGCAGTATGGCACCAACTTTATTGCGGTGATGCCGACCAACCTGTACGGGCCGAATGACAACTTCGACCTGGAACGGAGCCATGTGCTGCCGGCGATGATCCGTAAGATACATCTGGCCAAGAGCCTGGCAGAACAGGATTGGGACGCCCTGCGGAGGGATCTGGATCGTCGTCCCGTGGAAGGCGTGACGGGCAACAGGTCCATAAAGGAGATCATCGGCCTGCTTAAAAAATATGGAATCACTGAAAAAGGGCTGTCGCTATGGGGTTCCGGCACGCCGCTGCGCGAGTTTCTCTGGAGCGGGGAGATGGCCGATGCCTGTGTCTTCATCATGGAACGGGTGGATTTTGCCGATCTGAAGGGCCCGGCTGGCGATGTGCGCAACTGCCATATCAACATTGGTACGGGCAAGGAAATCAGCATCCGCGACCTGGCCTATCTGATTAAAGAGACCATGGGTTATGACGGGAAGATCTCTTTCGATGCATCCAAACCGGACGGCACGATGCGCAAGCTGACGAATGTGACCAAACTTCACAGTCTGGGCTGGCACCATTCCATTGAGATTGAAGAAGGGGTACAGCGGCTGGTCGCGTGGTATTTGAGGAGGGATTAATCTTTCAGACAGCTTATCGGTACCACATAAACACCATCTTCTCTGCGGTAAGCGTATTGTCCCAGGCCGGTGAGAATCATCAAAAATGAAGGAGATTTCATTTTTGTAGTATCAATTTTGTCTGCCAATTGCTTAAGAGTCTTGGCCCCAGCCTCTATTAAACTGTCTCCACCTAGTTTTACCTCAATCAGCCCAAAATTACCATTACGTAGATGCACTACAGCGTCACATTCCAATCCATTCTTGTCACGATAATGATATACTTGTCCGTCAAGCGCATCGGCATAAACACGAAGATCACGAACTGCCATGGTTTCAAATAGCAAACCGAAGGTATTCAAATCTTCTTTCAAATCTTCGGGCCCAAGTCCAAGAGCAGCAGTCGAGATTGATGGATCTACAAAATAACGGGTATCAGAAGTGCGTATAGCCGTTTTAGATCTGAGGTTAGGACTCCATGCCGGCATATCTTCAATGACGAATATTTTCTTAAGAGCTAAAATATAAGAGGCTATAGTATCTTCACTCATACTCCCTATCTTGTTCTTTTCCAGATCTTCGTATATTGTGCTGATGGATACTTGTTGGCCTTGGTGCCGGGCGTAAGAGCGCAATAGCCTTCGGGTAAATTCAGAATTTCTGCGAATGTTATCCACCTTGGAAATATCGCTGTAAGCAACTGCATTCACATAGTTAATGGCTTGGAGTAGAGCTGCTTTTGGATTTAAATTGAGAGATCCAGGCCAGCCGCCCCGACATAAAAGGTAAGCTAATTCAGTTAAAGATATATCAAGGGCAGTAGCAGCATTAATATTTCCTTTAAACAAAGCATTCAGGCTGACACCACCATTAGACTCTCCGGATTCCCACAAACTCATAGGCCTCATTGTCAGCCATGCAAACCTGCCCGTTCCAGAATGCGTTAATTCCGACATATCTGGAGGTACGCTTGAACCTGTAAAAATAAGTTGTCCAGGTAAACGTCTGCGACTCACTTCAAATCGTGCAGCATCCCATAATTTCGGAACCAGTTGCCATTCATCTATCAGTCTTGGTGTATCTCCCTGAAAAAGTATTTCCGGATTGGTTTCCGCTAACAACAAATTGGACTTATGCATCTTTGGATGATCCATATATAATACACTTTTTGCCTGCTGCTCTGCCGTAGTCGTTTTTCCACACCATTTTGGGCCTTGAATCAATACCACCCCTGAAGCTTCAAGTTGCTCTTGCAGCATTTTATCTGCTATTCTTGGTATATAAGAGATTGGTGTTTCCATATTCCTTTTACTTTATTGAATAGTATGCTATATTTCTAATGCAAAAATAATTAGTTTTTCTTGTTTACTAATATATTATGAAAATATTTCACCAAGTTGGCTACTTTTTATTCACCAAGTTGGCTGTTTTTTATTCACCAAGTTGGCTACTTTTTATTCATCAGGTTGTCATGTTTGGATTTTGAATAAAGACTGTAATTAAATTACGATCAGTTAGTTAACGACTACTTTATTTCATGCATCAGCTTGTTGAGCTGTGGGGAGAGAATCAGTACCAGGAGGCCGGTGGCCACGGCGATCAGGCCGAACTGGTGTTAGACATCGATATAACGCGTGAGGGACTCCAGTGCGGCGGGTGTGGTTAAATTTCCGCTTGTGAAAGTTTCCGCATTCCTTTTAATAATATGTTGTCCAAGGTTTCCTGATCTGCCATCTCTTTGACTTCACGATAAGATAATGGCAATAATTCCAGCACGCCGGTTCGTCCGGCAAACAACCGGTAGTCCGTTGAACGTTAAGATTAAACCGCTGAATAGAACAATATTTTATAAAAGAATGATCCCTGACACCTTTCCCCTACCGTGCAACATCCGTCATGTAAAACAGAAGGGTGCCGCCACCCATGATATCGGTATAGGTGATGAACTTCTGATCGTAGGGCTGTCCGTTCCACTCAATTTTATCGACATACAGGTTCTCTGCGGAGAGGTTTCTCGCCTCCATGGTGAAGGTTTTTCCGTTGCCCAGCTTCAGGGTGACCTTTGGCAGCTGCGGGGCGCCGAAGACCAGTTCGCCGCTCACCGGATTCATGGGGTAGAAGCCCATGGCTGAGAAGAGGTACCAGGCAGACATCTGTCCACAGTCGTCGTTGCCGATAAGTCCGTCGGGTTTGTTTTGGTAGAAGTCGGTGGTAATCTGCCGAACCAGTCGTTGTGTTTCCCTGGGGCGGTCGAGATAGTTGTAGATGTAGGCGACGTGGTGGCTGGGCTCGTTGCCGTGTGCGTACTGGCCAATGAGTCCGGTGACGTCGGATAGCTTGCCGGTGGTCTCCTGTTTTGTGTTGAAGAGGTAGTCGAGCACTTCGCCGGTCTGTTTTTTTCCACCCATCAGCCCGATGAGTCCGGGGATGTCCTGCATGACGTGCCAGGTATACTGTAGGGCATTACCCTCGGTATAATGGCCGCCCACGTTGGAGTCGGCATGTGCCAGCTCGTAGGGGTCGAAGGGGGAGAGCCAGTTCCCGTGAGAGTCCTTTGGCCTCATGGCGTGTGTTTCGGCATCATAGAGATTTTTGTAGTATCCCGATCGCTTCATGAAGAATTCATAATCTTCCGTCTTGCCCAGCTTCTGTGCCATGAGGGCGGCGCAATAGTCGTCGAAGCTACACTCCAGTGTGCGGGAGACCGACTCGAGGCGGACCAGGTCGTAGGGATAATAACCGTACTGGTCGTAGATTTTCCAGTTTGTTTTGGGATGGGTACTTTGGGTGATCGACTTTTTGATCTCCTGATAGGCTTTTTCGGGATCGAAACCGGTGAAGCCTTTGAGGGTTGCATCGACGATCATGGGGATGGAGTGGTTGCCGATCATGGTGTAGGTCTCTTTGCCCATCAGCGCCCAGATGGGGAGGTGCCCCTGTTGCTGGCTGTAGTCGGTCATTGAGTTGACCAGGTCGGAGACGATCTCCGGGCTGAGAATGGTATACATGGGGAAGGCAGCACGGAAGGTGTCCCACTGGGAGAGGGTGGAGTAATACTTTCCGGTGGGTGACTGGGTGACTTCCTCGTTGGGACCCACATAACGGCCATCGACATCGGCGATGTTGTTGGGCTGGATATAGAGGTGGTAGAGTGCGGTATAGAAGTTGGTCTTCTCATCGTCGGTCCCTTCCACCTGCACGCGGGAGAGATATCGGTTCCATTCGTCCTTTGCCTCCTGATGTACCTGGTCGAACTCCTTGTCGGTCGCTTCGGCGGCGAGGTTGGCTTTGGCACCTTCGATGCCGGTGGTGGACATGGCGATCTTCATGTGGAGGGTGGTGTCATCGCCCATGTCGAAGTCGAGGATGTAGCGGGGCGCCTTCTCCCGCGGGTCCTGCTGTGCAAGCTTTTCGGAAGAGCGGATCGGCTTGTCGAACGCGATGACGAAGTAGTAGGTGCGCTCCACCCATTCGCGGCGGCGGGTGTGGCCAGTGATGGTATGGTCGTTCTCAAAGGTGACTTCATTTTCAAGCACATGCGTATATAGACGTTCTTTCTGCCATACCAGTCCGCTTTGAAAGTCGGCCAGCACATGTGCGGGTTTCCCTTTGGCGAAGGTGTAGCGGTGATAGGCGACGTGGGGCGTGGTGGTGATCTCCACGTCCACCCCGTTATCAGCCAGCTCCACGGCATAGTAGCCGGGAGATGCCTTTTCGGTGGATTTGTCGAAGCGGCTGCTCAGGTCGGCACGCTTCTCGCCGGCGAAGGGTTGCATAAGCAGGTCGCCCAGGTCCACACAGCCGGTACCGTTGAGGCGGTTCTGTGAGAAGCCGTTGATGCGTTCATCGTCGTAGAAGTAGCCGGAGCAGTACTCCCACGAGAAGTTACCCGTCTCGGGACCCGGTTGCATCATGCCCAGCGGGTAGGTGGCGCCGGGAAAGGTGTGCCCCGTGAAGGCGGTACCAATGAAGGGGTTTACATACTGGGTGAGATCGGCATCACCAGTCGATGTGGTGTTGTCGCTTTTGTTGGTGCAGGAGAGCACCAGCAGCATTGTCGTGAGGAGGAGGGTTAGTCTTTGCATAATTTTTGGGAATCAGGAATCAGGAATCAGCTATCAGGAATCAGCTATCAGGAATCAGCTATCAGGAATCAGGAGTCAGCTATCAGCTTTCAGGATTCAGGTGTCAGCTATCAGCTATCAGCTATCAGCTATCAGCTATCAGCTATCAGCTATCAGCTATCAGGAGTCAGCTATCAGCATTAATACTGAGGACAAAGATAGCAAGTTTTGGTATATTTTGCGGCATCGTGGAACAAGTATTATCTTTGCATCACGGGTACCGGCAATCCAGAACAAGGGCTCCATACCAACCCTGAAAGCAAGATGTTTAGACTTAAAAATGTAAAATTCAGGGATATTCTGACAGTGGACGAGCTGGCGTTGAAAGCGCAGCAGGTGACCTGCATCGTGGGAAAGAGTGGCGGCGGCAAGACAACGTTGCTGAAACTGCTGAATAACCTGATTTCGGCCGACAGCGGTACCATCCTTTACAAAGAGAGGGAGATCGATATTCACAACCCGATTGCGCTGCGCCGGGAGGTGATGATGTTGCCCCAGCTGCCGGTCATGTTCAGCTGCACCATCCGGGAGAACTTCGAAAAGACGTTACGCTTCACCGGTTTGGAATTTAGCGATCAGGATTCAGGATTCAGCTTTGGTAGTGGGGTGTTGTTGGTGTCAGTGTTATGAGAGAGAACTTTTAGCACGCGGCCGTCGACTTTTTTGATGAAAGCTTGTCAAAATCAGGGTAGGCGAGATTAAGAGAATGGTGAACGGAGCAGCAATTGTCAACTTTATTTTTCCCAGTTTCACTATTTTGTTGTATCAAAATGGATTAAACGGATCATTTGGCAAGTCACTGGTGGCAGTACTCCCCTCGGTGATGAAATAATTTGAGGATCATGAAAAATTTCAGAGAGTTAAAAGTTTGGGAAAAATCTCATCTGTTTGCATTGGATATCTACAAAATGACGACAGAATTACCAAAAGAAGAGCAGTACGGATTAACATCACAAATCAGAAGGGCTGCCGTATCCATCGAACTAAATATTGCGGAGGGATGCGGCAGAGGAAGCGATTCTGATTTTAAACGTTTCCTTTATTTCTCGTTCGGATCTGCGTGCGAAGTGGAATGTTGTTTACTTCTGATGCATGATTTGAATTATCTTTCATTAGATAATTATACAGAAATACAAAATCAACTTGAAGAAATCAAGAAAATGCTTTCATCTTTTATCGAAAAATTAAGAAGAAGAAGTTGATTTTTTGGGTGTCAGGATTCAGGATTCAGGATTCAGGATTCAGGATTCAGGTGTCAGGATTCAGGTGTTAGGATTCAGGTGTCAGGACTCAGCTTTGGTAGTGAAAGCTTGTCAACGACAGCGGTTTGGATTCAGGATTCAGCTTTTTAGGTGAAATATTGTTCTATTCAGTGGTCTTGATTTTAACTTTCAACACAATACGATTGTTTTTTACAGAATTTCTCTCCCATACCGCTGTTCTTAACAATATTCTACTTCAGAAGCTGATAGCTGAATCCTGACCGCTGCTCCTGACAACATCCCACTACCGAGAGCTGACAGCTGAATCCTGATCGCTGATCGCTGATCGCTGACACCTGACCCCCTTTTTTCAATCCTCCCTCTTCGCTCTTTTCGTCTCCCAGACAAAGTAAGCAAGCAGGCCGAGGAAGGCGACGAGCGCCGCAATCTGGGCACCGGTACCTTGTGGATCGGCCCACAGGTTCGAATTCAGCGCGTTGCTGTCGCCGGTGAGGAAGATGATGAGTGCACCCACCACGCCAAAGAGGGCCGCGCCGGCAATGAAGCCTGAGGAGATGAGGATGGCTCGCTGGTGACGGGCGTTGGTAAGTTTGGGATCTTTTTTGCTTTTATTGATCCAGTGATTGAGCAGTCCGCCTACCACCAGCGGCGTGTTGAGCTGCAGCGGGATGAACATGCCAAGGGCAAAGGCCAGCGGTGATACGCCGAGCCAGTTGACCAGGATGGCGATGACGGCGCCAATTCCAAGGAGTACCCAGCTGACGCCGCTTCCGGCCATGAGGGGCTCGATGATGGCTGCCATGGCGTTGGCCTGGGGGGCGACCATGGGGTTGGGGTGCTCGGGCGTGGCGACGAAGCCGTATGCCTCATTCAGGATGAAGATGACGGCGCCCACCGTGGCGGCCGAGACCAGTGTGCCGAGAAACTTCCAAGACTCCTGCTTTGCCGGAGTGGTACCAATCCAGTAACCAATCTTGAGGTCGGTGATGAATCCGCCCGCCATGGAGAGGGCGGTGCAGACGATGCCTCCGATGATGAGTCCGCTCACCATGCCCTGCCAGCCTTCGAGGCCGACGGCGACGAGGATTACCGAGGAGAGAATGAGTGTCATCAGGGTCATTCCCGATACCGGGTTGGTGCCGACGATGGCGATGGCGTTGGCGGCGACGGTGGTGAAGAGGAACGAGATCACGGTGATGGTGAGCAGGGCGACAATGGCCTGTACCAGGGTAATCTTCACGCCGAAGAGGAGAAAGATGAAGACGGTGATGAGGGTGAGGAAGAGGAAAAGTGCCACGAAAGACATCTTCAGGTCGCGGTCGGTCCGCTTCACATGTACCTGCTCACTGCCTGTGTTTATATTTTTGCCGGTAGCCAGCTTAAAGGCGCTGCCGATGACGCCGGACGACTTGATGATGCCAATGATGCCGGCCATGGCGATGGCGCCGATGCCAATGGGTCGCACATAGGTGGTGAAGAGGACTTCGGCCGACAGCTCTGCAAAGGGGTTGACGCCTCCGCCGGCAGCCGCTGCCAGTGCACCGATCTCGTTGACCAGGGGGATCAACACCAGCCAGGAGAGGAGGGAGCCGACGGTGATGATGAGCGCATACCGCAGGCCGACGAGGTAGCCGAAGCTGAAGATGAGCGCACTTACGTTGAACTTGAGTACCATCTTGAACTTCTCGGCCAGCATGGCACCGCCGGGGATGATGCGTGAGGTGATCTCCTCACTCCAGAGGCGGAAGGTGGAGAAGCAGAAGTCGAACAGTCCCCCAATGATCCCGCTGGTGATGAGCAGGCGGGCTTTGTTGCCACCCTTCTCGCCGGTCATCAGGATCTCGGTGGTAGCAGTCGCCTCGGGGAAGGGGAGCTTGCCGTGCATGTCCTTCACAAAATACTTGCGGAAAGGTATCAGGAAGAGGATACCAAGAAATCCGCCAAGGAGCGATGAAAAGAAGATCTGCCAGAAGTTGATCTGCATCTCAGGATATTTGGCCTGGAGGATGTAGAGCCCGGGGATGGTGAAGACGGCACCGGCGACGATGACGCCGGAGGAGGCGCCGATGGACTGGATGATGACATTCTGTCCCAGTGCATTTTTTTTGCGGAAGGCGGCCGAGGCGCCCACGGCAATGATGGAGATGGGGATGGCGGCTTCGAAGACCTGTCCGATCTTCAGTCCCGAGTAGGCTGCCGCAGCCGAGAAGATCACGGCCATGAGGAGACCCATGGCGACGGACCAGCGGGTGACTTCTGTGACCGGTTTGTCTGCGGGCAGTACCGGTTTGTATTCTTCTCCGGGTTGCAACTCCCTGTACGCATTTTCGGGGAGCTCAGTTATTTTCTTTTCTTCGTCTTGTTCCATATGTTTGTTTTTTTAGGATTCAGGGTTCAGCTGTCAGGAATCAGGATTCAGGGTTCAGGAATCGGGATTCAGGAATCAGCTGTCAGCTTTCAGGGTTCAACTTTTTTTGGTGAAAGATTGACAATTTTTGAGATTGCATTGTCTGTTTTTCCAAGGCCTGAAATTTTCCCGATGTGCAGAGAAGTCCTTCATTATTCTTTGGGTACCTGTCCGGCGAAGGTTTCGTAAAAAGAGAAGTCGAGCGAAGCGGCTTCTTCTCTTTTAGAAACCGAGACGATGACAGGTCAAAGAATAAGGACAGACGAGAAGCACACGGGAAAATTGATCTGTTCACAGCTTTCCCCAAACGGCTGAATATAGTAACATCCCGAAACTGAAAGTTGACTTCTTACCGCTGTTATTCAAATTTTTGCCGAAAATACAAAAAAAAACGTAAAGCGCATGCCAGTTTTCCGGGTTTGTACCGAATTTGCTACTTTTGTATAATTAAAGTGAAATACAATGAGAAAGATATTTTTAGCCGTACTATCGGCTTTGCTCCTCTTGCCTGCCGCAATACAGAGCGACACGCTGGACGACATTCTGAATGGCAAATACAGACCACGTGATGTGGAGACGATGACTTCGTCGGCCGATGGCATGCATTATTACCAGACGGACCCCCAGCAGACGGCAGTGATCAAGTATTCCTATGCAACGGGTGCTGCAGTGGATACACTTTTCAGTACCCGTACGGCCCGCAACTGCAACTTCGACAGCTTCGACGGATTCCTGGTGAGTGCCGACGAGAACAGGGTGCTGGTCTACCGCGACCGGGAACAGATTTACCGTCATTCCTTCAAGGCAAACTACTACTACCACGACGTGCGCCGCAACATGGTGCGCAGGCTCACCGAGCATACTTCAAAACAGATGATCCCTACCTTTTCACCCGACGGGAAGATGGTGGCCTATGTGATCGACAACAATATATTCCTGACCAAGTTCGACTTCGATACAGAGTCGCAAATTACAAAGGACGGTGCGCAGGACAGCATCATCAACGGGGCTACCGACTGGGTCTATGAGGAGGAGTTCGTCACCACGCGGCTGATGGAGTTTTCGCCCGACAACAGTCAGCTTGCCTTCGTGCGCACCGATGAGTCGGCCGTGAAGGAGTTTTCATTTCAGACTTTTGAGAAACAGCTTTATCCGGGATATTACAGTTTTAAATATCCGAAACCGGGTGAGGCAAACGCCAAAGTGGAGGTCCGGGTGTTTGACATCGCATCGCGGGTGACCCGCACCATGGTGGTGCCGATGGATGAGGATGGCTATATCCCGCGCCTCACCTTCACCAAAGATCCTGCACAGCTGGCGGTGATGACGCTGAACAGGAATCAGAACAAATTCGATCTTTATTTTGTGAATCCCCGCTCCACGGTGGCAAAGCTGGTGTTGCGCGAGGAAAATAAATACTATGTGGATGCCGATTGGCTGAATTCGATTTACTTCCTGGAGGACCGGTTCACCTATGTGTCGGAGAAGGATGGCTTCAGCCACATCTACATATACGGACTGTCGGGCACGCTGCAGAAACAACTTACGTCGGGGAGCTACGATGTGACGGCGCTCCTGGCGGTGGATCCGCAGACGAAGACGGTGTTCTACGAGGCAGCCGATGAGAGCCCCCTGCGGCGGAACATTTACAGGGTAAACATCGACAAAGGTACGCCACAGAAGCTTTCGGCAGAACCGGGTTTTTACGAGGCTTCGTTCAGTGAACAGGGGAAGTACTATCTGCAGCATCGCTCGGATGCTACTATGCCGACGGTGGTCACGCTACACGACGCAAACGGGAAACAATTGCGCCTGCTGGAGGACAACAGTGCACTGCGCGAAACAATGACAGCGGCACGTTTGCCGAAGCGCGAGTTTATCACTGTGCCTGCGGCCGATGGCATCACACAGCTTAACGGATGGGTACTGAAGCCGGTGAACTTTAATCCGGCGAAGAAGTACCCGGTAGTGATGATACAATACAGTGGCCCCAATTCGCAGGAGGTGCAGGACAAGTTCAATGTGGACTGGTACTATGCGCTGACGGAGAAGGATGTCGTGGTGGCCTGCGTGGATGGACGCGGTACTGCGGCCCGGGGTGAGGAGTTCAGGAAGAGCAACTATATGAAGCTGGGTATTTACGAGTCGGACGACCAGATTGCCGCCGCACGCTATCTGGGAAGCCTGCCTTATGTGGATGGAAAGCGGATTGGCATCTGGGGATGGAGCTACGGCGGGTATAACGTGCTGATGAGCATGAGCCGTGGTAACGGCATCTTCCGGTCGGGTGTGGCCATTGCGCCGGTGACCGACTGGCGCTTTTATGATACGGTATATGCGGAACGGTTTATGCGCACACCCCAGCAGAACAACGATGGGTACCTCAACGGATCAGCCCTTACACTGGCAGGGAAACTGCAGGGCGATTTACTGCTGATTCACGGGATGGCAGACGACAATGTGCATTTCCAGAATTCGGTTGAATACACGCGGGCACTGATAAAGGCAAACAAACAGTTCGACCAGTTTTTCTTTCCGGATAAAAATCATCACATCAACGGAGAGAATACGAGGCGCTACCTGTACGACAAGGTGATTGCCTACTTTGTGACGCATCTCTGAATTTTCTTCATTTTCGGGAATCAAAACCGGAAACAGTTTTGACTGTCATTTCCGGACGGTGGTGGCTCTCTCAAAAACCTGGGGGAGCCACCACTTTTTATAAACAAAAACAAAAATGTCATTTTTTTGTTATTAAGGGAGTATTTTAGTAAAACCATAATCGCAAGAGGTTGTTTTGCCAAAACCGGCGTAGAGGTTCAATATTAAGTAGTGTAGATTTAATTATTGTCTTCCGTTTTTTGACGACGGAGGAAATTGGATATGAAAGACTTTTTCAACATACGAAATTTATTCAAAAACCCGGCACTTGGACTTTTGCCGTTGTTTGTTTATTCGATTCTCATGAATTATACCTATTTATGGGAGTCGACAGGAATTGCTTTATTCCTGTCGCTGCTCGGCTACTTTACCGTGAGTAAACAGAGCCGGCTGATATATGGCATATCCATCGTTACCTTCTCGATTGGAATGTTGCTCTCATTTTTCTCCTTCTTTTCTGACCTGCATACGGTAAACCGTTTTGTGGTGCTGGAGATAATCTTTGTGGCGATGCTGATCGCCATACGCCTTTCCCGTTCCAATATTGTGAAGCGATTGGGAAAGACTGGCAACCTGATGTTGCGGAACTATCTGAAGGAATCGTTCCGCATTGCTTTTCAGGCTCAGTACAGCCTCACCCTGCATCTGATGCTGGTGTTGCTGTTTTATCTTTTCGACAGCACCGGGGATACTGGAGAACGGGGCACAGTCATCCTGTTATACAGTCAGATCGTGTTGCCGATGATCTTTTTGCTGGAGGAGGGCCGGCTTCAAATTCTTCGCCGCAAGCTCGTGAAGGAAGAATGGTTGCCTGTGGTTTCGGAACAGGGTGTGGTGACGGGGCGTGTGGCTAAATCAATCTCAAGGGATATGAAGAACCGGTTGATGCATCCCGTGGTACGGGTTGCGCTCATCTACCAGGGTAGCATCTACCTGAAGAAGAGGGATCCGGACCGGTTGCTGAATCCCGGGATGCTTGATTACCCGTTTGAGGAATATATGCCGTTTAAAGCTGAGATTGGAGAGACGGTGCGCCACAGCCTGGCTCAGGAGTGTGGAAGTGATGCGCTCCCGCTTCGTTTCCTGTTGAAGTATACCTTTGAAAATGAGATTACAAAGCGGCTTATTTTTCTTTATGTTTCTAACATTGAGGATGAGGCGCTCTTCAACAGTCTCCGGCTGAGTGAGGGTAAACTCTGGACTGAGTCCCAGATTGAAGACAACATAGGCAACAAAATCTTCTCGGAGTGTTTCGAGCTGGAGTTTGAATATCTGAAAAATACGGTGCTAATGACACAACGGTTCAAAACAGAATGAAGAAATTTTGAGGGAAGATTGATAAAATACTAACAGGCAGCTAAACTCTCGTTCGGCTGCCTGTCATCGTTTAAATATAAAAAAGAAAAAAGTTATTTGTACGCGTTAAGCTTTCAGCTTTTTAGTGACCAGCTTTCAGCTATCAGCTTCTTCGGTTTAATTATCATGATTACAGCATCCCGTAGTCAGCAAACATCGTCTACTTGTTCTCCGTTGAATCTTCGGTGAGTGCGGACTCATTTTTCAATGTGCCGGACAGTTTGGAGATGGACTTGAGATCGATCTTTCCCGAGACGGTGATGATACTCAGGTGACTTTCCTCATCGAGTGAAATAAGAATGAGCTCCTGCACATTTTTATCATCTCTCTTCATCCAGACAGAAACCCTGGAGTTCCTTTCGTTTACCGATACCATTTCTTCATAGTCAGTAAACTCTTGCTTTACCAGCTCATTTGCCTTTCCGAAATAGTATCTGGAATCATTTGCATTTTCACTGCTCACGATCCGTATGCTTTTCAGCTCTCTGAAAGCATTCTTCAACTCTTCATCTTCCGTGTTTGCTGCCATCTTGTCGAGCATCGTTTTGCCAATGTTTACATTGCTCAGCGGACGATCTTCCTCGCTGTATTTATTGATGAACTGCGTGACAAAACTATTTGCAAAAATTAAGGACGGGACCAACAGAATCGTCAGAATCAATATTGTTTTTTTCATATATTTTTCACTTTTTTACTATCCTCTGGAATGAATTTGCCGTTGTTCGGTGTTTCCTCACCCTGTGCGGCGGCTTCAAGCGAGTCGGCAGTGATATCCTCAGTCACGAGCGAGTCGAGTGCCGACCAGTCGATATCCAGATCGTCGATCACACGGATGGTCTCCAGTGAAGCCTCCTCTGAAGTCTTTAAAGCATCAGAGACCATTTCCAGTGCGTAAGTGGCGTCCTTGATGGCAACATTGGGATCACCGTATGTTTCCACAAACCAGGGATTATTGTTTTTGCGGGTGATGAAGAAGATACTGATACCCAGTCCCACGATGAGCAACAGTGACGCTGCCACACGCAACAGTGGGGCAAAGATGCGGATGGTGATGTATTTTTTCCCCCGGTTCGTCTCCTTCTCCTTTTCCATGGCTGCCCTGAGCCGATCATCAAACCCTTCACTCAGGGAGACCGATTGTTCCTCCCGGGTGTAATTGAAGAGTGGGGCGTAGGGTTGCCATGTTGCCGGCAGGTCATCGCGCGAGAAGAAATCGCGTAGCTCCTGCTCTTCGGCAAGGGTGGTCTCACAATCCCAGTATCTTTCCAATAACGTGCCTATATATTTGTCGTCTTTAGCTGTCATATCCCGCTAATAATTCTTTCATTTTTTTTCTTGCCCTGAAGAGGCTTATTTTCACCAGATCTTCGCTGATGGCGAGAGTGTCGGCAATCTCCCGGTAACTCATCCCCTCAATCTCACGCAGCCTGAATGAGAGCTGCTGGTTTTCGGGGAGTTCATAGAGGCACTTTTCGATGAGGAGGCTTTGCTCTTTCATTACCATCTCACGGTGTGGTGACTGATTATCCACAAAATAAAAATCTTCGCGTTCCCGTTCAATGGGGTCTGTCTGGCGGATGGCCATGGTGGCCAGTCTGTCGAGTGCCATATTCTTGATGGCCCTGAAGCAGTAGGCTTCCAGATTCCCGATATCTTTCCAATCCTCTTTCCTGCTCCACATCTTGAGCAGCATATCCTGCAGAATGTCTTCGGCCTCTTCGCGATCCCTGACAATACCGTATGCCAGACGGAAAAGCCGATCCTTCATCGGCAGGATGATTTGGAAGAATGGTTCGTTACTCATTATGAAATGACGGTTAATGGGGCAAAAAGTTACACCGGAATGCAAAAATAATTTTTTTTGTTCAGGATTCAGGATTCAGCTCTCAGGAATCAGGAGTCAGGAGTCAGGACTCAGCTTTCAGCTTTCAGCTTTCAGCTTTCAGGATTCAGGACTCAGCTTTCAGCTTTCAGCTTTCAGGATTCAGGATTCAGCTTTCAGCTTTCAGGATTCAGGATTCAGCTTTCAGCTTTCAGGATTCAGCTCTCAGGAATCAGGATTCAGCTTTCATAAATATAATTCAAATTGTGCGCCAGAGGTAAAAGTACACCAAATTGATGGAAATTTTGCAAGATCCTCTGTTTTTTTACACTTGGAAGTGCTGCTCTTGGATCGCCGATTGCCGACCGTAGAAAGTCGCACATTAACAACAAACCGCTACCCCTAACAACATTCCACTTTCAAAGCTGATAGCCGATCGCTGACACCTGATCGCTGACCGCTGACCGCTGACACCTGATCGCTGACCGCCGATCGCTGACACCTGATCGCTGACCGCTTACTCCTGATTCCTAAAAAGCTGACCCCCGATCTCTTTTTTCAAAAAAACATTTCCAAACACTTGCATATCTTTCTGATTATTTGTAATTTTGTGCCGTTTTTCACCCGAACAGAAAGGTTATTGAATGATAATCAAGGCATTATTACGTGCCAACAGGGTGAAAATGAATGACAGAGAAATTTTTAGAAAAATAGCAATACGTAAAAAGAAAGCAGAAGATGCCTACAATTCAACAACTAGTAAGAAAAGGACGTACCACACTTACGGATAAAAGCAAGTCACCCGCGCTGGACTCTTGTCCGCAGCGTCGCGGAGTTTGCGTGAGGGTGTATACCACCACTCCGAAGAAACCTAACTCAGCCATGAGGAAGGTGGCACGTGTACGTTTAACGAACTCAAAGGAAGTGAATGCTTACATTCCGGGTGAAGGACACAACCTGCAGGAGCACTCGATTGTGCTGGTGCGCGGGGGACGTGTAAAGGACCTTCCGGGTGTGCGTTATCACATTGTACGTGGTACCCTGGATACTGCCGGCGTAAACGGCCGTACCCAACGTCGTTCCAAATACGGGGCAAAACGTCCCAAACCAGGAGCGAAGACAGCTGTAGCGGCTAAACCGGGAGCAAAGAAGAAATAATCTTTTCCCGCATCGCGCATTATTAAGTAAAAAATTAAAATTGTAAAATCGCTGTTGAAATTTTTGGGACTCGCTACTTATTACAGGTTGAGTAAATAAACTCGGAGGAGTTTGTTGAAGACAGTTTAAACGGCAACCAAACAACACAAAATTTTTTAAACAATGAGAAAAACTAAACCTAAAAAAAGACAGGTTCTTCCTGATCCTGTTTTTGGTGATATAAGGGTAACCAAGTTTGTTAACCACCTTATGTATGATGGCAAGAAAAGTATCTCTTACGATATTTTCTATACCGCTTTGAACACAGTAAAGGCAAAATTGCCCAATGACGAAAAATCGGCTCTCGAGATTTGGAAAGCCGCGCTCGACAATATTACTCCTCAGGTGGAAGTGAAGTCACGCCGTGTGGGCGGTGCTACATTTCAGGTTCCTACAGAAATAAGACCCGAAAGAAAAGAATCCGTTTCGATGAAAAACCTCATTTTGTATGCACGCAAAAGAGGTGGAAAGACGATGGCCGACAAGTTGGCTGCCGAAATCGTGGATGCTTATAACAACCAGGGTGGTTCTTTCAAACGGAAAGAGGATATGCACAGAATGGCAGAAGCAAACCGTGCTTTTGCGCACTTTAGATTTTAATATATAAGGAAGGTAAAAAAGATGGCTAAGGGTTCAAAAGAAGCATTAAATTTCACTCGTAACATCGGTATCATGGCGCATATCGATGCCGGCAAAACCACCACATCGGAGCGTATCCTGTTCTATACGGGACTTACGCACAAGATCGGTGAGGTGCATGACGGCGCGGCGACCATGGACTGGATGGCGCAGGAGCAGGAACGTGGTATTACCATTACCTCGGCTGCCACCACGACGAACTGGAAATATGATGACCAAACATATAAAATTAATTTGATCGACACCCCGGGGCACGTGGATTTCACGGTCGAGGTAGAGCGTTCGCTGCGTGTGCTGGATGGTGCCGTGGCAGCGTTCTGTGCCGTTGGTGGTGTGGAGCCGCAGAGTGAGACTGTCTGGCGTCAGGCCGACAAATACAAGGTGCCCCGTATTGGTTATGTCAACAAGATGGACCGTTCGGGAGCCAACTTTTTTGATGTGGTACGTCAGGTGAAGGAGATGCTGGGTGCTACGGCTTGCCCCATCCAGATACCCATTGGTGCCGAAGAAAATTTCAAGGGCGTGGTCGACCTGGTGACAATGAAGGCGCTTTACTGGCATGATGAGACCATGGGTGCCGACTACGACGTAGTGGACGTGCCGGCCGATTTACAGGAGGAAGCCCAGGAGTGGCGCGAGAAAATGCTCGAGACGCTTGCCGAATGTGACGATGTGCTGATGGAGAAGTTTTTTGATGCTCCCGACACGATTACCGTGGAGGATATCAAAAGAGCGATCAGAAAAGGTACGTTGTCGATGCAGATTAATCCGATGATCTGCGGATCGTCGTTTAAAAATAAAGGGGTGCAGACCCTGCTTGATGCGGTGTGTGCCTACCTGCCGAGTCCTCTCGATACGGAGGCAATCTCCGGTACCGACCCCGATGACTCCGAGAAGGTGCTGTTGCGCCATCCCGATCCCGAAGAACCGATGAGCGCCCTGGCGTTCAAGATTGCCACCGACCCTTATGTGGGACGTTTGTGTTTCTTCCGTGTGTACTCGGGTGAGATTGAAGCAGGATCCTACGTGTTTAATCCCCGCTCAGGAAAGAAGGAACGTATTTCACGTCTCTTCCAGATGCACTCCAACAAGCAGAACCCGAAAGAATTTATCGGTACGGGTGATATCGGCGCAGGTGTGGGATTCAAGGATATCCGCACAGGAGACACCCTGTGTGATGAGAATCGCCCCATCATACTGGAAGCAATCGACTTCCCCGATCCGGTGATCGGCATTGCCGTGGAGCCCAAGACCCAGAAGGATCTGGATAAACTCTCCAACGGACTGGCCAAACTGGCTGAGGAAGATCCTACGTTCACCGTGAAGACCGACGAAGAAACGGGACAGACGGTAATTTCGGGTATGGGTGAGCTTCACCTGGAGATCATCATCGATCGTCTGAAACGTGAGTTTAAGGTAGAGGCCAACCAGGGACGCCCCCAGGTTTCTTACAAGGAAGCAATCACCAAGCCGGTGGAGCTGCGTGAGGTGTACAAGAAACAATCGGGTGGCCGTGGTAAGTTTGCCGACATCATTGTACGTGTGGAACCTGCCGATGCCGATTTCGAAAGCGGACTGCAGTTCGTGGACGAGGTGAAGGGTGGTAACATTCCGAAGGAATTTATCCCTTCCATCCAGAAAGGATTTCAACGTGCGATGAAAAATGGTGTGTTGGCAGGATATGCCCTCGATAAGCTGAAGGTGACGGTGATTGACGGTTCTTACCATCCGGTGGATTCGGACCAGTTGTCGTTTGAAATATGTGCCATGCAGGCGTTCAAGAATGCTGCCGAAAAGGCCGGTCCCGTATTGATGGAGCCGATCATGAAGGTGGAAGTGGTGACACCCGAAGAAAGTATGGGTGATGTGATTTCCGACCTGAACAAACGGCGCGGACAGATTGAAGGAATGGAATCGAACCGTTCCGGTGCGCGCGTAGTGAAGGCCAAGACACCGCTCGCAGAGATGTTTGGTTATGTGACTTCGTTGCGTACCATCACTTCGGGACGCGCCACATCGACCATGTCGTTCTCTCATTTTGAAGAGGTTTCTTCTTCCATCGCCCGTCAGGTACTGACAGAGGTGAAGGGACGTGTAGATTTGATCAAATAATATAACAGATATATGAGCCAAAAAATCAGAATCAAACTGAAATCTTACGATTACAGCCTCGTCGACAAATCGGCCGAGAAAATCGTGAAAACCGTAAAAGCTACGGGTGCAGTGGTCAGCGGTCCAATACCCCTTCCCACGCACAAGCGTATTTTTACTGTGAACCGTTCGACGTTCGTGAACAAGAAATCACGCGAACAGTTCGAGTTGGCCTCTTTCAAGCGTCTCATCGACATTTACAGCTCCACAGCCAAAACCGTGGATGCGCTGATGAAGCTTGAACTGCCCAGCGGTGTGGAAGTGGAAATTAAAGTGTAATAATTTTTTTAAACAACAGAGAAATGCCAGGATTATTAGGAAAAAAAATCGGAATGACATCCGTTTTCAGTGCCGAGGGAAAGAACATTCCATGCACTGTTATCGAAGCAGGTCCTTGCGTGGTTACTCAGGTGAAGACCGTCGACAACGACGGTTACGACGCGATTCAGCTCGGGTTTGTCGAAAAGAAAGACAAGCATACCCCGAACCCTGAAAAAGGTCACTTCAAGAAAGCCGGCGTAACCCCCAGGAGGCACTTGGCCGAGTTCAAAGGATTCGGAAATGGCTACAAGCCAGGTTCGGAGATCACTGTTGATCTTTTCAATGACACCATTTATGTAGATGTCATCGGCACATCGAAAGGAAAAGGTTTTCAGGGCGTTGTAAAACGTCATGGTTTTGCTGGTGTGGGACAGGCCACACACGGACAGCACAACAGGCTGCGTGCCCCAGGGTCTATTGGTGCCTGTTCCTATCCCGCGAAAGTATTCAAGGGTACCCGCATGGCGGGACAGATGGGGAATGCACGGGTTACCGTACAAAACCTCCAGATTATTAAGGTGATTCCGGAACACAACCTTTTGCTCATAAAAGGTTCTATCCCGGGAAGTAAAGGTTCAATCGTAGCAATAGAGAAATAAAATGGAATTAAACGTTTACAATATCAAAGGAGAGGTAACGGACAAGAAGGTGACACTCGATGATTCCATTTTCGGGATTGAACCTAACGATCACGTTATCTGGCTGGATGTGAAGCAATATCTTGCCAATCAGCGTCAGGGTACGCACAAATCGAAAGAAAGAAGCGAAATTTCAGGGAGTACACGTAAGCTGATCCGTCAGAAAGGTGGCGGCGGCGCACGTCGCGGTGACATCAACTCGCCCGTGCTGGTGGGTGGAGCCCGTGCATTTGGCCCGAAACCGAGAGATTACAGCTTCAAGCTGAACAAGAAAGTGAAAGCGTTGGCACGCAAATCGGCCCTCTCACTGAAAGCAAAGGAAAATGCGATCATTGTGGTGGAGGATCTCAATTTTGAGAGTCCGAAAACAAAGCTGATTGTTGAGTTGGCAAAAAAACTGCAACTGACTGATAAAAAGCTACTTTTCGTATTGCCAGGTCAAAATAAAAACGTATATTTGTCGGCCCGGAATTTGGGAAAAGTAAGTGTTACAACTGCTTCAGATATAAACACATACGGAATCATGAATTGTGGTAATCTGGTGATCACCGAATCATCAGTTGCTGTGATCGATAACCTGTTTAAAGCATAAGGAGATAGAAAATGAGTGTAATAATTAAACCCATATTCACAGAAAAGCAAACGGCCCTCACCGACAAGCGTGAGAACTGTTATGGTTTCATTGTGTTACCTACTGCAAACAAGGTTGAGATCAAAAACGATGTAGAAGCACTCTACAACGTACATGTGGAAAGTGTGAACACGATGCAGTACGATGGCAGGAAGCGTAGCCGCTACACCAAGTCGGGTGTGGTAAAGGGCAGTACGCCGGCGTACAAGAAAGCAATCATCACCTTGAAGAAAGGTGAAACCATCGATCTATTCAGCAATATTTAAAAGAAATGGCAATACGTAAATTAAAGCCCTCAACACCGGGGCAAAGACACAAGATTATCGGTTCATTTGAAAATATCACTGCAAGTGCACCGGAGAAATCTCTTGTAGTTGGCAAGAGCTCGTCGGGTGGCCGCAACAACCAGGGTAAGATGACCATGGGATATATTGGTGGCGGACACAAAAGACGTTTCAGGCTGATCGACTTCAAGAGAACGAAAGATGGTATCCCAGCCGTTGTAAAAAGCATAGAGTATGATCCCAACCGTTCGGCACGCATTGCGTTGCTGTATTATGCCGATGGTGAGAAAACTTATATTCTGGCTCCCAATGGCTTAGAGGTGGGAACCTCAGTGATGTCGGGGCCGACTGCGGCTCCTGAAGTTGGTAATGCGCTGCCTCTTTCGGCAATTCCTATCGGTACGGTGGTTCACAATATTGAATTGCGTCCCGGACAAGGTGCCAAGATGGCTCGTTCTGCCGGAACATTTGCGCAGCTGGTATCGCGTGAAGACAACTACGCGATCATCAAGATGCCTTCCGGCGAAGTACGCAAGATCCTGTCTGCTTGTAAAGCGACCATTGGTAGTGTGGGTAATTCGGATCATGCTCTGGAAAAATCAGGTAAAGCCGGTCGTTCACGTTGGCTCGGACGCCGTCCTCATAACCGCGGGGTTGTTAAGAACCCGGTGGATCACCCCATGGGTGGTGGTGAAGGACGTGCCTCAGGAGGTCATCCACGTTCACCGAAAGGCTTATATTCAAAGGGCTTGAAGACAAGAGCTCCTAAAAAACATTCTTCGAAATACATTGTAGAGAGAAGAAAAAAGAAGTAATCTGATTAATTAAACATCACTATGAGCAGATCATTAAAAAAGGGCCCCTATATCAACCTGAAATTGGAAAAGAAGGTGATTACCATGAATGAGAGCGGAAAGAAATCCGTGATCAAGACATGGGCACGCGCTTCTATGATATCACCCGATTTTGTGGGACATACCATTGCTGTGCACAACGGGAACAAATTCATTCCGGTCTACGTCACAGAGAACATGGTTGGCCACAAGCTGGGCGAATTCGCTGTTACCCGCACATTCCGCGGACACGCAGGCAACAGAAAGAAATAAGATCAGGGCGCTAACGAATAAAGAAAAAAAGTAAAGACATGAGTGCTAGAAAAAGAATATCAGCCGAACAGAGAAAAGAAAACCGCAAAGAGGTTTCTTTCGCCGTGTTGAAGAATGTTCCCAGCTCACCGCGCAAGATGCGTTACGTTGCCGACATGGTACGGGGCATGGAAGTGTTCAGGGCACTGGGCGTTTTGAAGTTCTCGAACAAAGATGCGTCGGGCAAGATTGAGAAATTATTGCTTTCCGCCATTGCCAACTGGGAGCAGAAGAATGAACGCAAAGCCGAAACGGGCGAATTATATATCAAGACGATTTCCGTGGACGAAGGAGCTTCGCTGAAACGACTCCGTCCTGCCCCACAGGGTCGTGGATACAGGATACGCAAACGTTCAAATCATGTGACCATTGTGGTAGATACATTGAAGAAAGAAGAACAAGTACAAAATTAAGAAGATGGGACAAAAAGTAAATCCGATAGCAAATCGTTTGGGAATCATCAAGGGATGGGACTCCAACTGGTACGGCGGAAATAATTATGGTGACACCTTGCTCGAAGACAGCAAGATTCGTAGCTATTTGAATGCCCGTCTGTCAAAAGCAAGTGTATCGCGCATCGTCATTGAGAGAACTTTAAAGCTGGTGACCATCACCATTTGCACAGCCCGCCCCGGTATTATCATCGGTAAAGGTGGCCAGGAGGTGGACAAGCTCAAGGAAGAATTGATGAAGATCACCGACAAAGATATACAGATCAACATATTTGAAATCAAGAAGCCTGAGCTGGATGCTGTGATAGTGGCCAACAATGTGGCTCGCCAGATTGAAGGGAAAATTGCTTACCGCCGCGCCGTGAAGATGGCCATCGCTGCCACCATGAGAATGGGTGCAGAGGGTATCAAGATTCAGGTATCGGGACGGTTGAACGGCGCAGAAATGGCCCGTTCGGAAATGTACAAGGAGGGGAGAACCCCGCTGCATACTTTCCGTGCCGACATCGACTATGCCCATGCCGAGGCACTGACAAAAGTAGGTCTCATTGGCGTAAAGGTATGGATCTGTCGCGGTGAAATTTATGGCAAGAAAGACCTGGCGCCTTCATTCGCCACGTCGAAAGACAATCGTCAACACAACAGCGGCGGCAACAACCGCGGCGGTGGTAACCGTCCCGATGGAGGCGGTCGCGGTGGCAGACGCAACAGAAGAAACAATAAAAACGCTTAATTGAAGAAAATATGTTACAACCAAAGAAAACAAAATTCAGAAGACAGCAGAAAGGGCGCATGAAAGGCAATGCCGGACGTGGTCACGAGCTGGCATTCGGTTCTTTTGGGATCAAATCATTGCAATCTAAGTGGATTACCGGACGTCAGATTGAAGCTGCCCGTATCGCTGTAACGCGTTACATGCAACGTCAGGGACAGGTTTGGGTACGTATTTTCCCCGATAAGCCTATCACCAAGAAGCCGGCCGAAGTGCGTATGGGTAAAGGAAAAGGTAACCCCGAAGGATTCGTGGCACCTGTTACCCCCGGAAGAATTATTTTTGAGATAGAAGGTGTTTCGTTTGATGTGGCAAAAGAAGCGCTGCGTTTGGCAGCCCAGAAATTGCCGGTGACCACCAAGTTTGTGGTCCGGACGGATTATGATTATGAGCAAAAATCGTAAAGAGAGATGAAGAAGCAGGAAGAATTACTAGAGCTGTCAGACAAGGATCTGAAAGAGAGACTGGATGCCGAAGTGGTTGCGTTGACCCAGTTGCGGATCAACCACACCATCACTCCGCTCGATAACTCAGGCTCATTAAAAGAAAAGCGTAGAAACATAGCCCGCATTCAAACCGAATTGCGTGCCAGAGAGTTGAAAAAACAACAATAACCAGGAGAATGGAAACGAGAAATTTAAGGAAAGAAAGAATCGGGGTCGTTTTCAGTGACAAGATGGACAAGACCGTCACCGTTGCTGTAAAATGGAAAGAGAAACACCCTATATATGGGAAGTTCGTTAGTAAAACGAAGAAATTTCACGCCCATGATGAGCAGAACGACTGTCATATTGGTGACACGGTGCGTATAATGGAAACACGTCCTTTGAGCAAGTCGAAGAGATGGAGAGTGATTGAAGTAATTGAAAGGGCCAAGTAAGATGATACAGCAAGAATCAAGATTAACAGTTACCGACAACAGCGGTGCCAAGGAAGTACTTTGCATCCGTGTTTTGGGAGGTACGGGAAGACGTTACGCTTCTGTAGGAGACATCATTGTGGTTTCTGTAAAGAGCGCCATTCCCTCGAGTGATATTAAGAAAGGGTCTGTATCAAAAGCAATTATCGTACGTACGAAAAAAGAGATTCGCAGAGCCGACGGTTCATACATACGTTTCGACGACAATGCCTGCGTACTGTTAAATAATGCCGGCGAGTTGAGAGGAAGCCGTATCTTTGGGCCGGTTGCGCGCGAGTTGCGCACCACGAACATGAAGATTGTTTCTTTGGCACCGGAAGTTTTATAATATTCAACAATCACAGGCTATGACAAAATTACATATAAAGAAAGGTGATACGGTTTACGTAAATTCCGGCGAAGACAAGGGAAAGACGGGCCGCGTACTGGAGGTTCTCGTAGACAAGAACCGTGCAGTGGTGGAAGGCGTGAACATTATATCGAAACATACCAAACCCAACGCCAAGAATCCAAATGGCGGCATCGAGAAGAAAGAGGCTTCTGTGCATCTCTCCAAGCTGAATCCTGTGGATCCTAAAACGGGAAAACCCACTCGCGTTGGCAGAAAGGAAGACAATAAAGGTAAATCAGTGCGTTACGCAAAAAAATCAGGGGAGGTAATTAAATGAGTACTGCAACATACGAAGTAAGTTTAAAGAAAGATTACAAAGAGCGAGTGGTTCCTGCTTTGATGAAGGAATTCAGCTACAAATCGGTGATGCAGGTGCCCCGTTTGGAGAAGATTGTGATCAACCAGGGCCTCGGTATTGCCGTAGGTGACAAGAAGATCATTGAGACAGCGATCAATGAGTTGACAGCCATCACAGGCCAGAAGGCCGTGGCTACCACCTCACGCAAGGACATTTCCAACTTCAAGCTGCGTAAGAAAATGCCGATTGGCGTACGTGTGACACTGAGACACGACAAAATGTATGAATTCCTGGAAAGGCTGGTACGCGTGGCATTGCCCCGTATCCGTGACTTCAAAGGTATTGACAGCAAGCTCGACGGCAGGGGGAACTACACACTGGGTATCCAGGAGCAGATCATCTTTCCCGAGATCAACATCGACAACATCAGCCATCTGCTGGGGATGAACATCACCTTTGTGACCACAGCTCCTACCGATGAAGAGGGTTACGCGCTCCTGAGAGAGTTCGGATTACCGTTTAAGAAAGATAATTAGTGAGCGATAACCAGAAAAATGATCAAAAAAACAGATAGATAATGGCAAAAGAATCAATGAAAGCCCGCGAGGTGAAAAGAGCCAAGATGATTGCCCGTTACGCCGAAAAGAGAGCCAAATTTCTGGCCGAAGGCGATTACGAAGCACTTCAGTCTATTCCCAGGAACGCTTCACCGGTGCGTCAGCACAACCGTTGCAAACTTACCGGACGTCCCAAGGGATATTTACGCCAGTTTGGCCTATCCCGTATCCAGTTCCGTGAAATGGCATCGAAGGGGCTGATCCCAGGGGTGAAGAAGGCGAGCTGGTAAAAAGGAATCAGGAATCAGTTGTGGTATCAGCTATCAGCTGTCAGCTTTGGGAGTGGAAGGTTGTTCAAGTATACGGTTCAAGATGAATATTGAACGTTTACCCATAGACCGATGAAAGTCCAGAGTTTGTTCCTGAAGAGCTGACCGCTAAAAAAGCTGATCGCTGAACGCCGACACCTGAAAGCTAAAAAATTAATAAATATTGTCCCGGCAGTCGGGATCAATTTAAACAATCATTATATGACAGATCCAATAGCAGATTATTTGACGCGGTTACGGAACGCTATCCAGGCGAAGCATCGTGTGGTGGAGATTCCCGCATCGAATTTAAAAAAAGACATCACAAAGATTCTTTTTGAGAAAGGCTACATCCTTAATTACAAGTTTGTAGAGGACGGCCCCCAGGGCACCATCATGATCGCACTGAAGTATGATCCGGTGAACAAGGTGAATGCCATCAAAAAACTGAAACGTGTTTCTACCCCCGGCTTGCGTCAGTACGTCGGCCACAAGGAAATGCCTCGCGTACTCAACGGGTTGGGTATTGCCATATTATCTACTTCAAACGGAGTAATGACAGATAAAGAGGCCCGCGAACAAAAAGTGGGCGGTGAAGTATTGTGTTACGTTTATTAATTTGAAGGAGAGATTAATATGTCAAGAATAGGAAAATTACCCATCACCTTGCCCGCAGGCGTAGCCGTGACTGTAGGCGAAGACAATGTGATTACACTGAAAGGGCCCAAGGGTGAACTGCAGCAGCAGGTAAATCCCAATATGAAAGTTAAAGTGGACAATGGTCATCTGATCGTAGAACGGCCCGACGACGAAAAGGAAAATCGTGCTTTGCACGGTCTTTACCGTTCTTTATTACACAACATGGTTACAGGCGTATCGGAAGGTTTCCGCAAAGAGCTGGAACTTGTGGGTGTTGGTTATCGTGTGACCAACAGCGGACAGGTACTGGAGCTTTCGCTTGGTTATACCCACAGCATCTTTATGGAATTACCCAAAGAGATCAAGGTGGAGACCAAGATGGAGAGAAACAAGAATCCGCTCATCCTTCTTGAATCGTGTGACAAGCAATTGCTCGGACAGGTATGTGCCAAGATCCGTTCGTTCCGTAAGCCGGAGCCTTACAAAGGTAAAGGTATCCGTTTCGTGGGTGAGCAGGTGCGCAGAAAATCAGGTAAGACAGCAGGTAAATAATCTACGAAAACTGAAATTACAATGGTAACAAAGAACGAGAGAAGATTAAAAATAAAAGCCCGTGTACGTGGCAAAATCAGCGGTACCCCCGAGTGTCCGCGTTTGTCAGTATTCAGGAGCAACAAACAGATATATGCACAGGTCATCGACGATCTGTCCGGCAAGACGCTGGCATCGGCTTCTTCCTTGAAAATGGAAGAGAAACTCGCAAAGAAAGAGATCGCAGCCAAGGTGGGCGAACTCATTGCACAGAATGCCAAAGAGGCCGGTGTGGAAAAAGTAACCTTCGACAGGAGCGGCTACTTGTATCATGGACGTATTAAAGAATTGGCTGATGCCGCCCGCAAAGGTGGACTTAAATTTTAACGATTATGGCAGGAATGAATAATAAGGTAAAAACAACAAACGATATCGAGTTAAAGGACCGTTTAGTGGCTATTAATCGTACCACCAAGGTGACCAAGGGAGGCCGTACCTTCACGTTTGCAGCCATGGTTGTGGTTGGTAACGAAGATGGCATCGTTGGCTGGGGTCTCGGCAAGGCTGGTGAAGTAACCACGGCGATTGCCAAAGGAGTGGAAGCCGCCAAGAAGAATCTGATCAAGGTGCCTGTATATAAGGGAACAATTCCCCACGAACAGGTGGCTGGATTTGGTGGTGCGGAAGTATTTCTGAAACCTGCATTTGCCGGTACGGGTGTGAAGGCCGGAGGTGCCATGCGTGCCGTACTGGAGAGTGTGGGTATCACTGACGTGCTTGCCAAGTCGAAAGGTTCATCGAACCCGCACAACCTGGTGAAGGCAACCATTGCCGCGCTCACCGAATTGAGAGACCCGCTCACCGTCGCACAGAACAGAGGGGTAAGTATGGAAAAAGTGTTTAACGGATAACAAAGGAGGAACCTGACATGGCTACAATTAAAGTAAAACAGACAAAAAGCAGAATTGGCGCTCCGAAAGTTCAGAGACTGACGTTGGATGCACTGGGACTTACCAAAATGCAACGTGTGGTGGAACACGAAGACACCCCTGCAATCAGGGGACTGATCCGCAAGGTAGATCATCTGGTGACGGTAGTAGAGTAATTGATTTATAAACGATAAAAAATACAGATACAATGGATTTATCGAATTTAAAACCGGCGGAAGGGGCAACCACATCGAGCAAGCGCATTGGTCGCGGAACCGGATCTGGCAAAGGTGGTACTTCTACCAAAGGACATAAAGGACAAAAATCAAGATCGGGTTATTCAAAGAAAGTCGGTTTTGAAGGGGGACAGATGCCGTTGCAGCGTCGTGTACCCAAATTCGGTTTCAAGCCACTGAAAAGAGTGGAGTACAAAGCAATTAATCTGGAAACGCTGCAGGAATTGGCCGACGGGCAGAAACTCACCGCCATAACTCCTGAAGTGTTGATGAATGCAGGCCTTATGGCCAGCAAACATCAGGTGAAAATTCTGGGCAGGGGCACCCTCACAGCCAAGCTGGAAGTGGAAGCACATGCTTTCTCCAAGTCGGCTGAGCAGGCAATCACCGCTGCAGGTGGAACCGCAAAAAAACTCTGATGCGATGGGATTTGTACAAACAGTAAAGAATATATGGAAGATTGAGGACCTCCGTCAGAGGTTGCTCATCACCATTGGATTTGTTGCCATCTACCGGTTCGGATCGTTCGTGGTATTGCCGGGTATCAACCCGGAACAGCTTGTGGCGCTGCAGTCAAATGCCAGTACCGGCTTGCTGAGTCTGCTCGACATGTTCTCGGGCGGTGCTTTCGCGAACGCATCCATCTTCGCCCTGGGTATCATGCCTTACATCTCTGCCTCCATTGTGATGCAGCTGTTGGGCATTGCCGTTCCTGCATTTCAAAAAATGCAGCATGAGGGTGAAAGCGGTCGTACCAAGATTAACCAGTACACCCGTTATCTTACGGTAGGTATCCTGATTTTGCAAGGGCCGGCTTACCTTTACGGTGCTGTGGGAAATGCCATTCCCGGTGGTTTCTGGGACTGGGTGTTGCCATCGACCGTGATTCTTGCCGGCGGTAGTATGTTCGTGCTCTGGTTGGGTGAGCGTATCACTGACAAGGGTGTAGGAAACGGTATCTCGTTTATCATCCTTATTGGTATCATTGCCCGTCTGCCCCATGCACTGGTGGCCGAATATGACCGGCTTATAGATGCCCCCGGAGGATTGATTCTGCTGTTGCTTGAGTTGTTGTTTCTTGTTGCCGTCACCGCTGCCGCTATCTTGCTGGTACAGGGTATCCGCAAGGTGCCCGTGCAGTATGCCAAACGCATCGTAGGCAATAAACAATATGGAGGAGTGAGACAATATATACCTTTGAAGGTGAATGCTGCCAACGTGATGCCAATCATTTTTGCTCAGGCAATCATGTTCATCCCGATCACACTCGCTCGTTTTTCGGGCGGTGAAGGAGGAGGATTCTGGACATCGCTGATGGATTTTACCAGTTTCTCGTATAACTTCGTCTTTGGCCTCCTGATTATTGCTTTCACTTACTTCTATACTGCCATTACCGTAAATCCGGTGCAGATGGCGGAAGACCTGAAGCGAAACAACGGATTTATACCGGGTGTGAAGCCGGGAAAGAAAACAGCCGAGTATATCGACACCATCATGTCGCGCATTACTCTGCCGGGTTCTGTGTTCCTTGCTATTGTTGCCATACTGCCCGCCTTCGCAGGGCTGATGGGAATTAACTCCCAGTTCGCCCATTTTTTTGGTGGCACATCGCTGCTGATTCTCGTGGGTGTGGTACTCGATACCCTGCAACAGATTGAAAGTCACCTGTTGATGCGCCATTATGACGGATTTTTGAAGTCGGGTGCCAAAATCAAAGGTAGAACGGGCTCAATTGCAGCATATTAATAGTAGAAAACGGAATGGATAGCAAGATGATCATACTGAAGACCGACGAAGAGATCGAGTTCATGCGGGAAGCAAACCGGCTTGTGGGAATGACGCTCGGAGAGTTGTCGCATCACATCAAGCCGGGTGTAACCACTCTGCAGCTCGACAAGATCGCGGAGGAGTTTATCAGGGATCATGGTGCAATTCCAACCTTTTTAGGATACGGCGGTTTTCCCAATTCCATTTGTACATCCGTCAATGAGAACGTGGTACATGGCATTCCCAACCACAAGCCCCTGCATGAGGGAGATGTGATTTCGGTGGATTGCGGTACCCAGTTGCGGGGTTTTTGTGGCGACTCGGCCTACACGTTTTGCGTGGGTGAGGTAGATGAAAAAGTGAAAGAACTGCTTCGCGTGACCAAAGAGTCGTTGTATAAAGGTATTGAGCAGGCTCAGGCCGACAAACGAATCGGAGACATCGGTTCTACCATTCAGACCTATTGTGAACAGAAAGGATTTTCGGTTGTTCGTGAGCTGGTAGGACATGGTATAGGCAGGCAAATGCACGAATCACCGGAAGTGCCCAATTATGGACGACGCGGCACGGGTCCGCTCATCCGGAACGGCATGTGTATTGCCATTGAGCCGATGATCAACATGGGTGGAAAAAAAGTAGTGTTTGAAAACGACGGCTGGACGGTACGTACAAAAGACCGCAAGCCATCGGCGCATTTTGAACATACCATTGCCATCCGGAACGGGAAGGCCGATATATTATCTACATTTGAGTTTATTCAGGAGACAAACTAAAAGAGTATTGATTGCATGGCCAAACAAGCAGCAATAGAACAGGACGGAACCATTATTGAAGCATTGTCGAACGCGATGTTCCGTGTGGAACTGGAAAACGGACACGAAATAACTGCTCATATCTCGGGAAAGATGCGTATGCATTATATCCGTATTCTTCCGGGAGACAGGGTAAGGGTGGAAATGTCGCCGTACGACCTTTCGAAAGGAAGGATTTCGTTCAGATATAAATAAGGAGTCAGGAGTCAGGAATCAGGAATCAGTTCTGGTAGTAGAAAGTTGCAACGGGCAGCGGCTCGGATTTAATACTGAAAGCTACTTTCAAACGGTTGAAAGAAACAACAACCCCTGTACAAAGCTGACCGCTGAAACCTGACAGCTAAGAATTAAAACGAAAAAAAACAAATCATATGAAAGTAAGAGCATCACTCAAGAAACGCACGGACGACTGCAAGATTGTAAGAAGAAAGGGCCGTCTGTATATCATCAACAAGAAGAATCCCAAATTCAAACAACGTCAGGGATAATTTATTATCATTGTAATCAAATAATTATAAGACATATATGGCTATAAGAATTGTGGGTGTCGACCTGCCGCAGAATAAAAGAGGCGAAATTGCCCTGACCTATATTTACGGCATCGGACGCAGTGCAGCGAACACCATTTTAGCAAAAGCAGAAGTTGATAAAGACATCAAAGTGAAGGACTGGACCGACGAGCAGGCAGCCAGCATTCGTGAGATTATTGGCAAAGAATTCAAAGTGGAAGGTGATCTGCGTTCAGAGATTCAGTTGAACATTAAACGGTTGATGGACATCGGTTGCTACCGTGGCATCCGTCACCGTATCGGATTACCTGTACGCGGACAGAGTACAAAGAACAATGCCCGTACACGTAAGGGTAGAAAGAAAACCGTTGCTAACAAGAAAAAAGCTACTAAATAACAGAAGGTAACATGGCAAAAAGAACAGTTGCAGCAAAAAAGAGAAATGTAAAGGTAAGCGCCGCAGGCCAGGCCCACATCTCATCATCGTTCAACAACATCATTGTTTCGTTAACCAATGAGAATGGGGAAGTGATCAGTTGGTCTTCGGCCGGTAAGATGGGTTTCAGAAGCTCCAAGAAGAATACACCCTATGCTGCCCAGATGGTAGCACAGGATTGCGCAAAAACAGCCTTTGATTTGGGTTTGCGCAAGGTGAAAGCCTATGTGAAAGGACCGGGTAACGGACGTGAATCGGCCATCAGGACCATTCACGGTGCAGGGATTGAAGTGACAGAGATTGTGGACGTGACGCCACTGCCACACAATGGATGTCGTCCCCCGAAACAGAGAAAAGTTTAATTAATTATTTAAGTTTCATTTATCTTGAAACTTGAGCTGTGATTGATTACAACACAACTTCTCTGTAATCGCGGCTGCACAGTTTAGGCTTCATAAAGTTTAATTGTAAAGATGGCAAGATATATTGGTCCAAAATCAAAAATCGCCCGCAAATTCGGCGAACCTATTTTCGGTCCCGACAAGGTTCTCACCAAGAAGAACTATCCTCCGGGACAACACGGTAACTCGCGTAGACGTAAAACGTCGGAGTACGGCATACAGTTGCGTGAGAAACAACGCGCCAAATATACGTATGGCGTACTGGAGAAACAGTTTCGTCTGACATTTGACAGAGCTGCCCGCAGCCGCGGTATTACCGGTGAGGTACTGCTTCAATTGCTCGAGTCGCGTCTTGATAACATCGTATACCGCCTGGGTATTGCTCCCACGAGGGCGGCTGCACGTCAGCTGGTAACACACCGTCATATTGTGGTGAACGGCCAGGTACTGAACATCCCTTCCTATACCGTGAAAGCGGGTGACGTGGTGGGTGTGAGAGAAAAATCAAAATCGATGGAAGTTGTCGTAAATGCCCTTGCAGGTTTCAACCACAGCAAATATCCCTGGCTGGAGTGGGATAAAGGTACTTTGAGCGGTAAAATGTTGCACGTGCCCGAAAGAGCAGACATCCCTGAAAGCATCAAAGAACAACTCATCGTAGAATTATATTCTAAACAATAATTTCATGGCAATATTAGCATTCCAAAAACCCGATAAGGTAATCATGTTACAGGAGAACGCCTTCTCCGGTAAATTCGAATTCCGCCCGCTGGAGCCAGGTTATGGTATTACTATAGGCAACGCCTTGCGCCGTATCCTGCTTTCCTCGCTGGAAGGATTCGCTATTACATCGGTTAAGATAGACGGAGTGGAGCATGAATTTGCAACCATTCCGGGCGTAATTGAAGATGTAACAGGTATTATCCTGAATCTGAAGAAAGTAAGATTTAAAAGGATAGTAGAAGAGTTTGAAACAGAAAAAGTGAGCATCGCTATTTCGGGAACGGAAGTGTTTAAGGCCGGAGATATTGGTAAATTACTGACCGGTTTCGAAGTGCTGAATCCCGAGCTTGAGATCTGCCGGATGAACAAGAAGGCCGATCTTCGTATGGAGCTGACTATCAACAAGGGTAGAGGCTATGTCCCTGCCGATGAGAATCGGGAGATGCTGGCTTCCGACGATGTGCAGACCATTGCCATAGACTCGATTTTCACTCCGATCCGCAACGTAAAATACGAGATAGAAGATTACCGTATCGAACAGAAGACGGACTACGAAAAACTAATTATTGAGATTTCCACCGATGGATCCATTCATCCCAAAGAGGCACTGAAGGAAGCATCCAAGATACTGATTCAACACTTCGTATTGTTTTCTGACGACAATAAGATCATGTTGGAAACTTCCGATGCGGAAAACATCGAGGAGTTCGATGAAGAAGTATTACACATGCGTCAGCTGCTCAAACGCAAATTGTCGGATCTCAACCTCTCAGTGAGGGCACTCAACTGCCTGAAGGCAGCTGATGTGGAGACACTGGGACAATTGGTGTCGCACAACAAGAACGATTTGCTCAAGTTCCGCAACTTCGGTAAAAAATCGCTGACCGAGCTGGAAGAACTGCTCGATGGCCTGAAGCTGCAATTTGGAATGGATATATCGAAATACAAATTAGATAAAGACTAACGACTACAATGAGACATAATAAGAAATTCAATCATTTAGGACGCAAAACAGCGCATCGTGAGGCGATGTTATCCAACATGGCTACCTCGCTCATCATGCACAAACGCATCTTTACCACGGTTCCCAAAGCCAGGGAATTGAGAAAATTCGTGGAACCCATCATCACCAGAAGCAAGGAGGACAGCACCAACTCGAGAAGAGAAGTGTTCAGCCAGTTACAAAGTAAAATGGCCGTGACCGAGCTGTTTCAGACTGTTTCGCAGAAGGTGGGCGACCGTCCCGGGGGATACACCCGCATCATCAAAACAGGATTCCGTTTGGGTGACAATGCAGCTACATGCTTTATTGAACTGGTAGACTTTAATGAAAATATGCTTGGCGACGGCGGCGCAAAGAAAGCGAAGACACGTCGTTCACGCAGAAAAGCTACCGGAGAAGCTGCCACTGCAGTCGATACAGCCGCCGCTCCCAAGGCAAAGAAAGAGCCGAAGGCAGCCAAGGCCAAGACCGCGAAGGTGACTGAAACAGTGGAAGAGGTACAGACTACCGAAGAGGTAAAAAACGAAGTGGAAAATGTACAGACCACCGCGGATGTGCAACCCGAAACAGTAGAAAATAAAGAAGAAACTGCCGCTCCGGAGGCTGATGCAGCACCGGAAGAGAAGGCCTGATCTTCTTTTAGATAAACACTGTGGGTGTATTGTCATTACGACGGAGATCTAACAACTCAGTCGATGGTGTATCTGCAGTGAAGCTGTGATTTTTAAAATGTTAAACATTAAGAAAGCGCCGCGAGTGATTCGTAGCGCTTTTTTTCTTTTTAAATTTGTACCTTAAAAATATAACGAAAAAAGGATTATCAGTGTCTGATAATAAATACATCCATGATCTATGCGTCAATTTTTTGTTATCTTTATGATGATGGTTTCAATGGCCTCATCTGCACAGCCTAAGAGTTATACTTCCTCGCGTGTCCTGGAGGCGCCGGTAATAGACGGACAGCTGACCGATGACAGTTGGTCGGGTGCCCTCTGGTCCGGCGATTTTGTACAGTTTGAACCCAATTCAGGTGCAGCACCTTCACAGCAGACATTATTTGCAATTTTGTATGACGATAACAACCTGTATGTGGCCATTAAGGCACTGGATGATGAGCCGGACAAGATTGTACGCCGTATATCGCGTCGTGATGATGTCGATGGCGATTGGGTGGGTGTGGCGATAGACAGCTACGAGGATAAAATGACCTCTTTCGAGTTCACGGTGTCGGCGTCGGGAAGCAAGGTAGATCTCCTTCGTTCAGAGAGCGGCACTGATGAGACGTGGGATCCCATTTGGGAAGTAAAGACTTCCCAGCAACGTGACGGATGGTATGCCGAGATACGGATTCCTTATTCTCAACTTCGTTTCGGGAAGAAGAAAACCTATAACTGGGGCCTTGAGGTGGGAAGGCAGATTTATCGTCTTCAGGAACTCTCTTTTTGGCAGCCCATTGATAAGAGTTCTTCCCAGTTTGTGGCACATTTTGGTACACTGCAGGGCATTCAGGACATCATGCCGAAGAAGGAGATCGAGATAGTTCCTTTCCTGCTCAGTCAGCTCACTCTTTCGGAAAAGGAGACGGACAACCCCTTTGCTACCGGCCGCCGCACAAAGGCTTCTGCTGGAGTGGATGGAAAAGTGAGCCTGACAAACGATATTACGCTTAATTTTACCATGAATCCGGACTTCGGGCAGGTGGAAGCGGATCCGTCGGATGTGAACCTGACCAACTTCGAGACCTATTTCAATGAAAAGAGACCTTTCTTCGTGGAGGGCAGCAACATTTATCATTACCCGTTCGACATTACCAACAACGAACGCAACAAGCTTTTCTATTCACGCAGGCTGGGACGGGAACCCCAGTTTTCTTACGACCCGCAGGAAGGGGAATATGTGCGGGCACCGGATCGTACCAACATTCTGGGGGCGGTAAAAATATCGGGTAAAACACGCAAGGGAACCTCTCTGGGTATTTTGAATGCCGTAACCCAAAAGATGTACAGCGAGACAGACCGTGGCGGTGAAAGGAATAACTATGCGGTGGAGCCGCTCTCCAACTATTTTTCAGGTAGGCTTGAACAGGATCTCGACAGTGGTAATCTCATTGTGGGAGGTATGCTCACGGCAGTCAACAGAAAGATTGACGAGGTACAGTTTGCCGGTGCAGCCCGATCGGCTTATACCGGAGGATTGAACCTGACAAAATACTGGAAAAATAAATCCTACACTCTGACCGCACGAACCTTCTTCAGTCACCTGAACGGATTACCTGACGCTATTACCCGTCTGCAGCAATCATCGGCTCGCTACTACCAGCGACCCGATGCCGGGCATCTTACACTGGATACGACGCGAACCTCGTTAAGCGGTTTCGGAGGTTCCCTCTCGGGAGGTAAAATATCGGGACACTTCAATTTTCTGGTTTTCTCAAGTTGGAGCTCTCCCGGACTGGAATTCAACGATATCGGGTACAAACCCAATGCTGATATGATTTTGAATGGCGTTTGGGGATCCTACCGGGAATGGCGCCCCAGGGGCATCGTGAACCAGTACGAGTTTAACGGGTCGACCTTCCAGGTCGTCAATTTCTCCGGACAAACGTTGGGGAGAGGCACCGAATCTTTTGCATACCTTCAGTTCAGGAACTATTATGATATTTCTGCAGGTTTGAACAGCAGCTTCAATGGAATTTCTACTACCCTGCTTCGCGGTGGCCCTTCTATCCGTACTCCCGGCGAAATATCTTCCTGGTTTTCGGTGGAGTCGGATAACCGTAGAAAGTTTCAGGCAGAATATGAGATGAGTTTCAGACACGGTTTCGAAAATTCCGCCTCTTCGGTATCCTACGGACTCGATATTACCTATAAACCCAATAACCGGCTCTTGTTTTCTCTGGCTCCTCAGTCTGTTTCTGCAGTTGATCATCAGCAATATGTGCGTACGGTGAAGGGGGAGAATCCTTCCTATATCCTGTCATCCATCCGGAAGCATATTGCTCAGATGGAGATGAGGGTAAATTACGGCATAACTCCCGACATGTCGTTGCAATGGTATGCACTACCCTACCTTTTCTCCGGCGATTATTCCGATTTCAAAACAGTGACCGCTCCGCATGCGAAGAGATTTGTTGACCGATTCACTCCCATGACGTCTTACCCCTATGAGAATCCCGATTTTCATTTTCTTCAGTTTCGTTCCAACCTGGTATACCGGTGGGAGTACAGGCCCGGTTCGGTGCTGTTTCTTGTGTGGTCACAGGGAAGAACCCTGCAAGGAAAGGATGGGACATTTCTTTTCGAAGATTATGTGTGTGAACTGGCACAGGCCCCGCCGCAGAATGATTTTCTGATAAAGTTGTCGTTCGCAAAGATTTTCTGAACCCTTTTTTGGAACAATATTTACATTGAGTTGTTCTAACGTCAGTTGTTATTTGTTTAGGGTTATGAAAAAGAAAATTGTTGTGATAGGTTGCGGCTTTGGCGGTCTGCAATTCGTAAATCATTTAGAAAAAGGCCGGTTTGACATTATGGTGATCGACAAGATCAACCACCATCAGTTTCCTCCCTTGTTCTATCAGGTGGCGGCGTCGCAGATTGAGCCGGCCACCATCTCGTTTCCCATCCGGAAGATATTTCAAAACAGAAGGGACGTGCGTATCCGCCTGGCACAAGTGTTGTCGGTAAACAGTGCGGACAAAGTGGTGGAGACCAGCATTGGACCGTTTGCCTACGATTACCTGGTGATTGCCACCGGTACCCGTACCAACTTCTACGGGAACCAGGCAATCGAAGAAAATACCATGGGCTTAAAGTCGACCTACCAGGCGATGAACGTAAGGAATTCCACGCTGATGAACTTCGAGAAGATTCTTTACACCGAAGACAAGGGGGCATTGAATAACATTGTGATCGTGGGCGGTGGCGCCACCGGTGTGGAGCTGGCAGGTGCCTTCGCCGAGATGAAGGAAGAGGTACTGCCAAAAGATTATCCAAACATCGATTATTCGAAGGTGAATGTATACCTGCTGGAGGGAGGGCCACACACATTACCGGCCATGAGTCCCTTCGCACAAAAAAACTCAGAAAAATATCTCCGCTCCATGGATGTGATTGTGAAGACCAATACCCTGGTGCAACAATACGACGGGGAGGTACTCACGCTGAATAACGGGGAGACCATCCGCAGCAAGAGTGTGGTCTGGTCGGCCGGCGTACAGGGCAATGCCATTGGCGGTATTCCCGAAGCATCGTTATTGCGGAATGGCCGTATAAGGGTAGACCGGTTCAACCGGGTGGAGGGGCTCACCGATGTGTTTGCCATCGGCGATGTGGCCTACATGGAGACTGAAAAATATCCCAAAGGACATCCACAGCTGGCCAATGTGGCCATCGGTCAGGGGAAGAACCTGGCCCGCAACCTGCAAAAAACCGAAGAGGGTAGCAGCGAGCTCAAAGCATATGAGTACCGCAACCTGGGTACCATGGCCACGGTAGGGCGCAACAAGGCGGTGGTGGACCTGCCTTTTGTAAAGTTCAAAGGCCGCTTTGCCTGGTTTGTCTGGATGTTCCTCCACCTGATGCTGATCCTGAGTGTACGCAACAAGCTGGTGATCTTCATCAACTGGGCCTGGAACTATTTCTCCAAAAACAACTCACTGCGACTGATATTGAAAGATACGGACTGAATAAAATTACAGAGTTTATTGCACTTGTCGAAATAGTAACTTAAATTTGCAGTCAATCGTGTTTATTTAAGGATCTATGAAAAAACAAATACCGTTCATTCTGTTTGTTGCTTTTGCAATCACCCTCTCTGCACAGGAGAACAATAAAAATAAATACATCTTTCTGCTCGCTGGTGCCTCATTTGCTTCACCCAACAATGGATGGTTTGAGGTGGGGTGTGACCTGACAGATGCCACTCCACTGAACCGTGCCATCGGTGGCGAGGCGATTGCCGATGCGGCCAATCGCATGGTAAAAGGGACGCTCTACTCAAAAGAGGAGCTGGAAACAATGGATGCGCTGGTAATCATGCAGGTGCACGACAGGGACGTGTTTGATGAATCGCAGTTGCAAACGAAATATACCGATTACAAGACCCCTTTTGACCGAAGCAACTATGCCGCCGCATTCGATTACGTGATCAAGCGCTACCTGACGGAATGCTATAACCTGAAATTTGATTCTACCTCAGTTTACTTCAACACACAGGCGGGTAAGCCTGCAGTGGTGGTGTTGTGTACCGACTGGCACGACGGACGGGTGACCTACAACAGCTCGGTACGCAGGTTGGCAGAGAAATGGGGATTCCCGGTGGTGGAATTCGACAAGTACATCGGGTTTTCCAAAAATGCAGTTCATCCCGTGACGGGCGAACAGGTGAGCCGTCTTTTTTCGGGCGACAAGCAGGAAATTGCCGGAGAAACCTTCGGCTGGCATCCCGAAAATGGAAAAGATAAATATATCCAACGCCGCATGGGAGCCATCTTTGCCGATACAATGCGGAAGATTTTCCCAGTAAAGTAGACTCCAACGCAAGTGTTTATCTCGGGGATATCACTTTATTCCTCCCAGACCAGGTAGGCCGACACCAGCCAGTGATTCAACTTGTTCTTATCGATGGGGGTGGATTCCGGTATGCTGATGGTGAGGGTATGGCTGCCCGATGTGATGCCCTGCAGATTTACCTCTTCGGGAGTCACATCGCTGCCGGGACACCAGTTGCTCCGCGATAAGTCGGATGAGGCCAGCGGCTCTTCGATCTCTTTTACTTCTCTTTTCCCGTCTTTGCCTATAAAAGCCTGTATGCGTTTTTGTAGCCAGACACCGGAGGTGGGGTTGAATCGCCTGAAAGAGGCACAGTCGGTGCGCCACGGTGTGAAACGAAGTACCTCTTTCCCGTCTACCGAGAGAATATTTTCCTGTGGACGAAACTCGTCCCCCCCGCTGTGGCCACCATGTCCGGTGGTGATATACTTCAGACGTACATTCTTCGTTTTGCGTGGGATGGAAAATGGTATTTTCACATCCTGTCGCGAAAAAATATCGGGATGCTTCTGCCCGAGATAGTAGTTGGTGTTGATCAGCGGCTCCACATGCAGCTTCGGCATTTTGTCGCAGCGGAGGGCACTTTCAGTGAAGGAGAGTTGTACATCCACCTTGTATCCTTCAGGTGTCCAGGTATCAATGAATACTCCCACGTACACTTCCTCCCGAAAGAGGAAAATCAGGTCGGTCACGTCTTGTGTCCAGGTCACCTGTTTGGCCCATCCGTCCACATACACCGGACGACGGCGTGTCGATACCGAATCGTTGGGCAGAAAGAAGGGTGGACGTCGCGATACAGATCAGCAGAGCAGAGATTTTTTTTTGCATGCCGGAATATTGATTTTATGTTTAGTTGGTTACAAATTTACAAAAATCCTTATATTTGTACAATCACAAAAACCCGTCGTCATGCGCATCAGAGAAATACTTCAAACCATTGAACAACTCGCACCCCTGCCGCTACAGGAAGATTTCGACAACAGCGGACTACAGGTGGGTGACCCCAACAGAGAGGCTACCGGTGTCCTGCTGGCCATCGACGTTACCGAAAATGTGGTGGAGGAGGCCATTGCACTGGGCTGCAACCTCATCGTCACGCATCATCCCATTGCCTTCCGGCCGTTTAAGTCGCTCACCGGAAAAACCTATGTGGAACGATGTATCATACAAGCCATCAAGCAGGATATCGTGATTTATGCCGCCCATACCAACCTCGACAATGCACAGGGGGGTGTCAACTACAAGCTGGCAGAGATGCTTGAGTTGCAGCAGGTGAAGATCCTTCAGCCTCAGAGCGGCGCACTGCTGAAGTTTGTGACTACTGTGCCGCTACAGCATGCAGAGAGTGTGCGCAATGCCCTCTTTAATGCAGGAGCGGGCCATATAGGTAACTACGACAGTTGTAGCTATAACCTGTCAGGTGAAGGTTCCTTCCGTGCCCGCACTGGAGCACATCCGCATGTGGGCGAGATCGACACGTTGCATTTTGAACCGGAAATACGCATCGAAACGGTGATTCCGGCAATGAAGAAGGAGGAGGTGCTACGTGCACTGTTGGCGGTGCACCCGTATGAGGAGCCGGTGTTTGATCTTTATCCCATTGCCAACGATTGGCCGCAGAGCGGCAGCGGAGTGGTAGGGGTGCTGCCAGAGCCAATGTCTGAACAGGAATTTCTCTATCTGTTAAAGGATATTTTTAACCTACCCGCCATTCGCCATTCCAAGATTCAGGGAAAAGAAATTCGTGATGTGGCGCTCTGCGGCGGTGCGGGTGCCTTTCTTATTCCCAAAGCCGTGGCGTATGGGGCCGATGCTTTTGTCACCGGTGAAGCAAAATACAACGACTTTTATGACGTGGAAGGACGATTACTACTCGCAGTGGTAGGACATTACGAATCGGAAATATGTACAAAAGATATCTTTTTCGATCACCTTTCGAAAAAAATTCCTACCTTTGTGCTGCATAAATCGGCGTTCGACTCGAACCCCGTGAAATATCTGTAAAAGGAAGCGGTCCGACTAGTTCCCGCAGTTACAGAGAAATGTGGTAATGAAACGATGACAAGGTCGTTTGATTACTGCATTTTTTGTTAGCATGGCAATGAGGTTTGCGTGTGTACATTTCAGGATGCCGGATGCATTGATCGGAAGAAAATATTATCACATAAATTAAAACCATTATGGCAACAAAGAAAAAACCTGTTGAAAAAGAAGTGTCCGTTGAGGATAAACTGAAGTCTCTCTATAAGCTTCAGTCTTACCTCTCTGAAATTGACCGTATTAAGACGTTGCGGGGAGAGTTACCTCTGGAAGTGTCGGATCTCGACGATGAGATTGCGGGGTTGGGTACGCGCATAAACAACTTTGAACTGGAGTTGAAACAGCTGGATGAGGACGGCAAACTGCAAAAAGGGAAGATTGAAATCAGCAAAGCGAAAATTGAAAAGTACACCAAACAGCTCGACAATGTGCGTAACAGCAAAGAGTATGACCATCTTTCGAAGGAGATTGAGTTTGAAACACTCGAAATAGAACTTTCCGAGAAACACATCCGCGAATTCGGGCATGCAGCCGCTGTTATCAAAGAACAGATTGAAGCTGCCGGAGAGCTGCTGAAAGATAAGACAGCCGACCTGGAACTGAAAAAGCAGGAGCTGGATGACATTGTTTCCGAAACAAAGGCACAGGAGGAAAAGTTACGCGAGAAGGCAAAAAAGACGGAAACTACCATTGAACCGCGTTTGCTGGCCGCCTTCAAGCGGATACGCAAAAATGCGCGCAACGGCCTGGGTGTGGTGCCTATTCAGCGCAGCGCCTGCGGCGGATGTTTCAATAAAATTCCGCCCCAGAAGCAGATGGACATAAAGCTTGGTAAGAAAATTATTGTCTGTGAATATTGTGGCCGCATTATGGTTGACCCGGAGACAGCAGGAGTTGAGGAAAAATAAAACTGAAAACAGGAACTGAAAACGGATAGATGAATCCGTTCTTAATTAAAGATTTTTTTCTTTATTTTTTCTCTAATAATTGCTTTTATTGGAAGCAAAAATATATCTTTGCGTTTTAAATGGGATGACATTTCCTGTGTACATCACAGCTTTACAATAAATCTTTATTTAAAAAGGTATCAGAATAAGATTACACCCAAGGTAATTTATAAAACTATATGGCTAACCGAATAAATATTAAGAAAGGCTTGCAAATTCCGTTACTTGGTGCCGCAGAAGAGATCATCAAAGGCACTGTGAAAAGTGAATTTGTGTGCATCTGTCCCGAAGATTTTCATGGTATCACTCCCAAATTGGCTGTCAAGGTGGATGATGCTGTGAAGGCCGGAACCCCATTGTTCTATGAGAAGAATCATCCCGATATGCTTTTTGCTTCGCCGGTGAGTGGCGTGGTGAATGCCATCGAGAGGGGAGAGAAAAGACGCATTCTCCGCATTGTCATCAAAACAGACAGCAACGAGCAGTATGAAGATTTCGGAGCAAAGCAGGTGGCTTCACTCTCGGGTGAGGAGGTGAAAAAGTCGATTCTGAATGCCGGCATCTGGTTTCTGATCAAACAACGTCCATACGATGTGGTGGCATCACCCGACAAGGGACCCCGGGATATATTCGTGACCGGTTTTGATACAGCGCCGCTGGCTGCCTCATACGATTTTCTGCTGAAGGATAAGGAGGCCGATTTGCAGACAGGGCTCGATGCCCTGGCAAAACTTACCACAGGGAAGGTGTATCTTTCCGTAAGCAGCAAAACCACACTCAAAGGTTTGCTCGATGCAAAGAATGTGACCATCTCCGAATTTAACGGACCACATCCTGCAGGAAATGTGGGCGTGCAGATCAATCATATCAAGCCGGTGAACCGGGGAGAAACAGTGTGGACACTCAATGCTGTTGATGTTGCCATTATTGGTCGCCTCTTCAACAAGGGAATTACTGATCTTACCCGCACCGTGGCACTTACCGGTTCGGAAGTGATGCAGAGAGGATATTACAATATGGTGATCGGTACCGAACTGAAACAGATTTTTGAGAAAAATGTGACCGAAGGTATATCGCTGCGCTATATAAGTGGAAATCCGCTCACAGGACGCAAGATTGACGGCAACGGAGAGTTGCGTGCTTATGATTCTCAGGTGACGGTGATTCCCGAAGGGGACGACATACACGAGGCTTTTGGGTGGGCATCGCTCTCTCCGAAACGTTACAGTGCCGGCGCCACTTACCTGCCCTTTCGTAAGAAATTCCGTCTCGATGCCCGTCTGATGGGTGGTCCGAGAGCCATCATCGTTTCGAACGAATACGACAAGGTATTCCCCATGGATATTTATCCTGAGCAGCTGATCAAGGCCATCATCGCATTTAACATCGACAAGATGGAACAACTGGGTATTTATGAGGTGGCACCCGAGGATTTTGCGCTCTGCGAGTTCGTGGATACTTCCAAGCTTGAGTTGCAACGCATCGTGCGTACCGGACTGGACCTGCTTCGCAAGGAGATGGAATAATATGAAGAGACGGTCTTAATCGAATAATAACAACTAAAACATAGCACTTTGAAAGCGTTAAGAAAATATCTTGATAAGATAAAACCGAATTTCGAGGAGGGCGGTAAACTGCATTGGCTGCATTCTACCTTCGATGCATTTGAGACTTTCCTTTTCGTGCCCAACAGTACATCGAGATCGGGAGTGCATATTCACGATGCCCGTGACTCGAAACGCACAATGACCCTCGTCATCGTCGCACTGATACCTGCCCTGCTAATGGGTATGTACAACGTGGGACTGCAACATTATATGGCCTTGGGGCTGGAAGTTTCCCTCCTTACGAAGTTTATCTATGGTTTTCTGGCAGTATTGCCTCAGATCGTGGTATCTTACGTAGTGGGACTGGGTATTGAATTTATTATTGCCCAGATCAGAAAGGAAGAGGTTGCAGAAGGGTTTCTGGTGACCGGCATCCTCATTCCGATGATCGTGCCGGTAGATACGCCGCTCTGGATGATTGCCGTAGCGACTGCTTTTGCAGTAATCTTTGCCAAAGAGGTCTTTGGCGGAACAGGTTACAATATTTTTAACGTGGCGTTGATTACACGTGCCTTTTTGTTTTTCTCCTATCCCTCGAAGATGTCGGGCGACCAGGTTTGGGTCCGCACTGCAGACACCTTTGGCATGGGTAAGGGAACCGTGATTGACGGCTTTTCGGGTGCTACACCCCTGGGACAGATAGCCACCACCGGAGCGGGCAGCTTCGGGGAGTTTACCTTTCAGGGTATTACTGGTCAACCATTGAGCATCAGCGACATGTTCTTCGGTTTTATTCCTGGATCTGTTGGTGAGGTTTCTACTTTTGCCATCCTTCTGGGTGCCATCCTTCTTATCATGACGGGTGTGGGAAGTTGGAAAACCATGCTTTCGGTGTTCCTGGGAGGCGCTGTGGCAGTAGCAGTGGTAAATCTTTTTGCACAAAATGCGATCATGGAAATGCCGGCACAATATCATTTTCTGCTGGGCGGATTTGCTTTTGGTGCCGTCTTCATGGCGACCGATCCGGTGACTTCGGCCCGTACTGAAAGGGGGAAATGGATCTATGGCTTTCTGATCGGATTGCTGGCCATTACCATCCGGGTGTTCAACCCCGGCTATCCGGAGGGTATGATGCTTGCTATCCTGTTTATGAATGCGTTTGCACCGCTCATTGATTTTTATGTGATCGATGGCAACATCAAACGACGTCTGAAAAGAGCAACCCCGTCAAAATAAAGTTATTCGTTACGCGAGCTTCTTCAGTCAGGTTACGCCGTGCATATCACTACAGGATGCTGAAGAATCGCGATAAAAGAGGAAGTTAATTTGGATAACAATAGAATTATGAACAGAGAAAACAGTGGATACACAATTATATATGCAGCGGTAATGGTAATTATCGTGGCACTTGGGCTGGCTTTCACCCATCAGATGCTGATCGAGAAGCAGACAGCCAATGTGAATATCGACAAGATGCAGCAGATACTGCGTTCCCTCAATATCGACGCAAGTACCAACGAAGCACAGGCACAGTATGATTCATTGGTAAAAAATGCTTACCTTGTTGATAACAAGGGCGCAAAAATTGAAGGTACTGAGGGCACTACGCCCAATGATCCTGCATTCTCCACAGAGTTGGGCAGTGATGATGTCCGGGGTTTACCGGTATATGAAGCACTCGTTGGTGGAAAACAGGTGTTTGTGCTTCCGATGCGGGGAGCCGGGCTGTGGGGTCCCATCTGGGGATATCTGGCAGTGGAGGCTGATGGCAGTACGGTCTATGGTTCTGAATTCGGACACGCGAGTGAGACCCCCGGACTGGGTGCCGAGATCGTGACACCTGCGTTCAGGAAGCAGTTTATAGGTAAGAAGCTGTTTAAAGAAGGAAATTTCGTTTCCGTAGCAGTAGTAAAACCTGGCAGGTCGGTTGCCAACCGCGATTATGTGGACGGCATCTCGGGTGGCACCATCACCAGTCAGGGTGTGGACAAGATGCTGCTCAACAGTGTAGGAGAGTACAAAAGTTTTTTGACGAACTTACAGACTGTCCAATAGGGACAGACGACATAAAACAGAATGAAAATGGCTTTATCAAGTAAAACAAAAGCGGTATTGCTGGGGCCGCTTAATAAAAACAACCCCATCATCGTACAGGTACTTGGTATCTGTTCGGCACTGGCGGTAACCTCCAAGCTTGAACCCGCGTTGGTGATGGCAATATCAGTAACCATTGTGGTGGCATTCGCCAATGTGATTATATCGCTGCTTCGAAAAACCATACCCAATCGAATCCGTATCATCGTTCAGCTGGTAGTGGCTGCTGCGCTGGTGACCATCGTGAGTGAGGTGCTGAAAGCATATTCTTATGAGGTAAACAAACAGCTGTCGGTATTCGTAGGACTGATTGTTACCAACTGTATTCTGATGGGACGCCTCGAAGCTTTTGCACTGGGTAATGGCCCCTGGCCCTCTTTTCTCGATGGTATAGGGAATGGGCTGGGCTATGGTTGGATTTTGGTGGTGGTAGGATTTTTCCGTGAATTGCTGGGCTCCGGCTCGCTGATGGGACACAAGGTGATTCCACAGTCGTTCTATGATGCAGGATATGAAAATAATGGCCTTATGATGCTTGCGCCGATGGCCATCCTGCTTGTGGCTTGTATCATCTGGATACATCGGGCAAACAACAAGGAGCTCCAGGAAGAAAACAATTAATTTTATAGTTATTCGCTTCGCGTTATTGGTTTACTACGTTCACGTTATTCGCGCTTCGCGCATAACAATTAAATAACAACCGAATAACAACCGAATAACAACCGAATGTTTTCGATGAGTGAGTGCAAATCAAAAAAGATTGAATTTGCCGAACGTTGAAAACATCTAAATTTAAGCAGTAAATTTGAATAACAACTGAATAACAACCGAATATATGGATGCAATTAGTTTAATTGTCCGGTCGATTTTCGTCGATAACATGATTTTCGCCTACTTCCTGGGAATGTGTTCTTTCCTGGCGGTATCGAAAAATGTGAAAACAGCACTGGGGCTGGGTATTGCAGTTACTTTCGTACTTGTTTTGACATTACCTATTAATTATTTACTTGAAAACTATGTACTCAAAGCAGGTGCTTTGGCATGGCTGGGCGAGGAGTTTGCTACGGTAGACCTGAGTGTTTTCAGTTTGCTGATCTTCATCGCCGTGATTGCCTCATTTACGCAGCTTGTGGAGATGGTGGTTGAACGGTTCAGTCCGGCCCTCTACGCATCGTTGGGTATCTTCCTTCCGTTGATCGCTGTGAACTGTGCCATCCTCGGAGGATCTTTGTTTATGCAACAACGTGAATTTGCCAACATCGGTATGGCTACAGCATATAGCTTTGGATCGGGCATCGGCTGGATGCTGGCCATCGTTGGGATGGCGGCCATCCGCGAGAAACTGGAATATTCAAACGTACCAAAACCATTAAAAGGGTTGGGAATTACCTTTATCACCACTGCATTGATGGCTCTCGGATTTATGAGTTTTTCCGGAATTAATATTTAATTCCACGCAGACATTAACATCGTATACAAATAAATTAAACACATAAGTATGAGCGTATTATTGAGCGCTGGCGGACTAACAATATGGACAAGTGTCATTGTATTTCTGTTGATTATCCTCGTTCTTGTTGTTATTATTCTGATCGCCAAGGCAAAGCTGTTGCCCTCGGGCAACGTGAAGATTACCGTAAATAATGATAGAGAACTGAGTGTGCCGATGGGAAGCACCCTGCTCAACACGTTACAGTCGAAGGACATCTTTCTTTCATCGGCTTGCGGAGGCGGAGGTACCTGTGGACAGTGCCGTTGTCGTGTAGAGGAAGGTGGCGGTGAGATACTGTCGACCGAGAAGGGCCATTTCAGCCGCAAGGAACAGTTGAACAACTGGCGACTGAGTTGTCAGGTGAAGGTGAAGGACAATATGTCGATCATCGTTCCCGACGAGGTCTTTGGTATCAAGGAGTGGGAATGCGAAGTCATCTCGAACAAAAACGTGGCATCGTTCATCAAAGAGTTTGTGGTAAAACTACCTGAAGGGGAGAAGATCGATTTCAAACCGGGATCTTACAGTCAGATCAGGGTGCCCAAATTCGATGCCATCAAATATTCAGATTTTATGATCGAAGACGAATATAAAGGTGACTGGGATAAATTTAAAATGTGGGATCTGGTATGCAAGAACGAGGAATACACCGTTCGCGCCTATTCAATGGCCAACTATCCTGCCGAAGGAAACATCATCACATTGAATGTGCGTGTGGCCACGCCACCGTTTGACAAAGTCAAGGGGGGATGGATGAACGTGAATCCGGGCATTGTCTCCTCCTATATCTTCAACCTGAAACCAGGCGACAAGGTGATGATGTCGGGCCCCTATGGCGAGTTCCACCCTATCTTCGACAGTAAGCGTGAGATGCTCTGGATTGGAGGAGGCGCCGGTATGGCTCCGTTACGCTCTCAGATCATGCACATGACCAAGACACTGAAGACCACCGACAGGAAGATGACTTACTTCTATGGTGCAAGGGCTTTGGTAGAAGCTTTCTATCTGGAAGATTTTTATGAACTGGAAAGAGAATTCCCGAACTTCAGCTTCCGTCTCGCACTCGACCGTCCCGATCCGGCTGCCGATGCTGCCGGGGTGAAATATACACCGGGTTTTGTGCACCAGGTGATCTACGATACCTATCTGAAAGATCATGATGCTCCGGAAGATATCGAATATTATATGTGCGGTCCCGGCCCCATGGCCAATGCTGCAAAGCGCATGCTCGACAGCCTGGGAGTACCGCCTGAAATGATTATGTTTGATGATTTTGGATAAACAGGATTCAGGATTCAGCTTCGGTAGTCGAAGGTTGTTGAAGACAGCGGCTGGCAAGAAGATTTTAACGGTTCTCTCTGTAGGGGAGGGCCGTTTTTTTTAGTATAAACGTCAAATGTCTGAATGATGTTGTACCCGAGGCTGTTATACGAATGCTTGATAATACGACATTTACAGAAGAGACGGGAATTAGTCTGCGTGGCTTTTGTCCAGGAGGCTGTCTTAGTTACAATGGAAAAATTGAACTTACCGGTATGGGTACTGCGTCGTCAATATCGAGCATGGCGTTGATAAGGTAAACCGACTCATATTCATGCAATGTCTCCCGGGTGATTCTTCTTTCGGTGATGATGCCCTCACGGAGCAGCTTCTGCCGTTTGGTGCCGTTGAGCAGCCAGCTGTCCGGTGTGAAAAACAGGTCTCCCTGGCGTAAGACCACGTTGCTGAAAGTGGTGTCGGTGATGAGGCCGTTGCGGGTAATCAGAATCTCGTCGGCTTTTCCTTTATGTTTCAGCAGGGAAGTAAGCTCTTCTCTGTCGGCATATTTGAAAAGATAATCGGGTACAGCCTCCACCAGCTGTAACGACCTCACACTTTTGGGCTGGTATCTCTCAAACGAGATATCCAACAAGGTCTGTCGATACAGGATGCGGCATTTCACTTTTGTATCGAGGAGTGAGGCGTGAAGCAGGCTGGACAAGTCGGGCAGGGCGGGTGCCTGAAATCCGAAATGAATTGCAGTACGCTGCATACGGTTGATATGCCCGTCTATGTTGAGCACTTCGCCATGGTCTATGCATAGGGTTTCGAGAAACATATTTTAATCTGATTAAAATGGCAAATAGATTTTCCTGAGGGCTTCATCGTACTCTTTGCGGCAGTCACTTTGTGCTGTAATTCCCCCACCACTGCTAAAGTAGTGATGCGCGTCCTTTTGCTCGATGTATCTTATCAGTACACAGGCATCGAGATTGCTGCCATCAAAATAACCGGCCACGCCGGTATAAAAACTACGTCTTTCTTTCTCGGCCGTACGAATAAGAGCGAGCGTGGCGGCTTTGGGAGCTCCGGAAACGGAACCGGCAGGAAGCAGTTCGAAGAAAAGGGTACCAACCTGCTGAAGATAGTCTGCCGGCAACTCGCCTTCTATTTCGGAACTGACCTGCAGGATGGGGCCGTTGTGGGTATGTAACTCCTCAATGTAGCGGAATCGGTTTACTTTCACTCCTGTGGCTATGCGACTCAGGTCGTTTCGCATCAGATCTACAATGGTGTTGTGCTCTGCTGTCTCCTTGGTGTCGCACAAAATAACCTGAGCCGCATCGGGTAGGCGGGCGTCAATGGTACCCTTCATGGGGAAGGTGAAGATTTTCCCTTTTTCCATTCGTACAAAGCACTCCGGAGAAAAACAGACAAACCTGCCGGGTAGAAAGAGCCTGTAGGGCGTACGTGCATACAGAAAGATATCCCGTAACGGGAGAGACGTGGCGACCGGCGTTCTGATGGTGAGGTTGGTAAGATAGGAATCACCTCGTTTCAATCCATCCATCACTGTCTCGAAACGTGACTGATAGGTGTCGTAATCCTCAGGAAAAGCTTCAAAGTGATGCGAAGGTATTTTGTAAGACCGCCGCGGAACATTGCTTCTACCACGGAAGTCGAAAAGAATTTCCTGTTGCGCCATTGGATCGGTCAGAAAAAAACTTTCTTCCATTTCAAAATCAATGCCAAACAGAAAAGCTTTTCCAATCTGTCCCGCTTTATTCATTCTCTCTGTCAATTCGTCGCTGTGTAAAAACATGTCACAAAAATAACATCTCCCGAACAATTATTTAGCATGATTGTTGGTTATATTTGTAATGGAATTGGAAATGGCTTTAAACAGACCTCCCGTAACAGAAAAAAGCGGCGGACCACCAAATAATTTCGATTTGGCGATATTTTGGTGAAAAACGAACTAAAATGAAATATTTTTGAAGATTTTCCAGAAAATATTTTGCCGGTAAAATATTTTGCTGTTACTTTGCACGCATTAAACAGATTTTTATTGTTCTTATGTATTATCAAAAGGATATTCTAGTCATTTCTATTCTACTTCTGGAGAATTTCAGAGGGTGAGACTGGCATATCCGTGATGTACTGATGTAAAAAATATAGATGACCTTTCTCACCCGCGTGAGGAAGGTTTTTTCTTTTATGTTGAAACGAAGATAATTTAGGTTGATCATGGAGCAAATTTATGTTTTTGATACCACTTTGAGAGATGGCGAGCAGGTGCCTGGCTGTCAGCTGAATACTATCGAGAAGATTCAGATTGCCCAGGCGCTTGAGTTGCTGGGAGTGGACGTGATTGAGGCGGGTTTTCCGGTATCGAGCCCGGGTGATTTCAATTCAGTTGTAGAAATTTCCAAGGCAGTCACCTGGCCCACCATATGCGCGCTGACACGTGCCGTGGAGAAAGATATAGAAGTAGCTGCCGAAGCACTGAAGTACGCCCGTCGCAAACGCATTCATACGGGTATTGGGACATCCGATTCCCACATTAAATACAAGTTCAATTCCAACCGCGAAGAGATTATTGAGCGGGCAGTAAAGGCGGTGAAGTATGCACGTCGCTTTGTAGACGATGTGGAGTTTTATGCCGAAGATGCGGGACGTACCGACAACGAGTATCTTGCCCGCGTAGTACAGGCCGTAGTCAACGCTGGCGCCACAGTGATCAATATCCCCGACACCACCGGCTATTGTTTCCCCGATGAGTTTGGAGCAAAAATAAAATTTCTGACTGAAAATGTCGACTTGAAGGATGCCATCCTCTCCACGCACTGCCATCAGGATCTTGGTATGGCAACGGCCAACACCTTGGCCGGTGTCATCAATGGCGCACGCCAGGTGGAGGTGACCATCAATGGCATCGGAGAACGGGCGGGCAACACCTCACTCGAAGAAGTGGTGATGGCGCTCAAGAGTCACAAGGACCGGGGTTTTGATACCAATATCAATACGCAGCATATCTACCAAACCAGCCGTATGGTGTCGGGCCTGATGAACATGCCGGTGCAGCCCAATAAGGCCATCGTCGGACGCAATGCCTTTGCACACTCCTCCGGTATTCACCAGGATGGGGTGCTCAAAAATGTGGAGACTTACGAGATCATCGATCCGAAAGATGTGGGCATCGACGACAATGCGATCGTACTGACTGCCCGCAGCGGCCGTGCAGCACTGAAGAACCGCCTCTCACTGCTGGGTGTGAAGCTGGAGTCGGAAGAGCTGGACAAAGTATATCAGCAATTTCTGGAGTTGGCCGACAAAAAGAAAAATGTGAATGACGACGATATCCTGATGCTTGTGGGCAAGGAAGCACGCCTCCACCGTATCAAAGTGGATTATCTGCAGGTGCTTTGCGGCATCGGCGTGCGTGACGTGGCCAGCATCGGCCTGGATATCGCAGGGGAACATTTTGAAGCGACCGCCACCGGCAATGGTCCTGTGGATGCTGCCATCAAGGCGGTGAAAAATATTATCCGCCGAAAGGTGAGAATTCAGGAATTCCTGATCCAGGCAATCGATCACGGTAGCGACGATGTGGGCAAGGTTCATATGCAGGTGGAACACAACGATATACGGTATTACGGTTTCTCGGCGAATACCGACATCGTGGCAGCTTCTGTGGAGGCGTTCATAGACGCGGTGAATAAGTTTGTGGAATAAACAGTAATAAATAGTCATTAAGAAATATGAAGACGCTTTTCGATAAAATCTGGGACGCCCATGTGGTTGCCACTGTGCAGGACGGTCCCACCCAGTTATACATAGATCGTCATTTGTGTCACGAGGTAACCAGTCCGCAGGCTTTTGCCGGATTGCGTGCCCGCGGGCTGAAAGTATTCCGTCCCGAACGGACGACGCTCACGGCCGATCATAATATCCCCACCATGGAGCAGGACAAACCCATTCGTGATCAGGTATCCCGGTTTCAGGTAGATACGCTGGCCAAAAATGCGGAGGAGTTCGGACTTACCTATTACGGGCTGAACAACCCGAAGAATGGGATCGTGCATGTAATAGGACCGGAAAACGGATATACACAGCCGGGAATGACCATTGTCTGCGGAGACAGTCATACCTCCACCCACGGTGCTTTCGGTGCCATCGCCTTCGGCATTGGCACCAGCGAGGTGGAGATGGTGCTTGCATCACAATGTATCCTGCAGACGCGGCCCAAAACCATGCGCATTAACTTCGAAGGAAAGCTGAACGAGCACGTGGGTGCCAAGGATATGGCGTTGTACATGATCTCGCAATTGACCACCGGCGGTGCCACCGGTTATTTTGTGGAGTACGCGGGTGAAGCGGTGCGCAACCTCACCATGGAGCAGCGGATGACACTCTGCAACCTGAGCATTGAAATGGGTGCCCGTGGCGGACTGGTCGCACCCGATGAAACGACATTCAACTACATCAAAGGACGCGAGTTTGCACCCAAAGGGGAATCGTGGAACAAGGCACTGGCTTACTGGCAGACACTGAAAACCGACGAAGGGGCTGCTTTCGACAAGGAGGTGACCTTTGATGTGTCGCAGATCAAGCCGATGATCACTTACGGTACCAACCCGGGTATGGGTATGCCGATAGACGGTACCATCCCGCAACTGGAAGACATCGATGTAGCAGGTAAGATATCATTCGAGAAATCATTGAAATATATGGGTTTTGTACCGGGTGAGAAACTGGAAGGAAAACCAATCGATTACGTCTTCCTTGGAAGCTGCACCAACGGCCGTATTGAAGATTTTCGCCTCTTCACGGAATATGTGAAGGGAAAGAAAAAAGCAGAAAATGTGACCGCCTGGCTGGTGCCTGGAAGCTGGAAAGTGCGCAAGCAGATAGAAGAGGAGGGACTGGACAAGATACTGGAAGAGGCCGGATTTGCACTACGTCAGCCCGGTTGTTCTGCCTGCCTGGCCATGAACGATGACAAGGTCCCCGCAGGGAAATATGCAGTCTCAACTTCAAACCGCAACTTTGAAGGCCGTCAGGGACCGGGTGCACGCACCATCCTGGCAGGCCCGCTGGTGGCGGCAGCGGCAGCAGTAAATGGTAAAATTACAAATCCGTAAAAGAAATTACAATGGAAAAGTTTCAGACAATCACATCCACATATGTTCCGCTTCCAATAGAGAATGTGGACACAGACCAGATCATTCCGGCCCGTTTTCTGAAAGCGACCACACGGGAAGGGTTTGGAGACAATCTTTTTGCCGACTGGCGTTACGACAAGGAAGGCAATCCCAAGGCCGATTTTGTGTTGAATAACCCTGCCTATGGCGGTCAGATACTGGTAACAGGAAAGAACTTTGGCAGCGGCAGTAGCCGTGAACATGCTGCATGGGCCATTGGCGGATACGGTTTTAAAGTGGTGGTATCGAGCTTCTTTGCCGACATCTTCCGCAACAATGCTCTCAACAACGGTATCCTGCCGGTGGTGGTGAGCGATGTGTTCCTGAGTGAGTTATTCGCCTCGTTGGATAAAAATCCGAAGGCAACTGTCACGGTGAATCTGGAAGCACAGACCATCGTGAACAACGAAACAGACAAAAGCGAATCATTCGAAATAAATTCCTATAAAAAGGCCTGCCTCCTTGAGGGTCTGGATGATATAGACTTCCTGCTGTCGAACAAAGATAAAATAGAGGCATTCGAACAGCAAAGGGCGTATGCCTACTGATTTTATTCTTAAACAATTGGCTCATTAGCAGATTGATAAATTTGTACATTAATAGAGAATCATTTTGGGAGAAGTTAGAAAAATAGAGATCATGGATACCACGCTTCGCGATGGTGAACAGACTTCGGGCGTATCTTTTGCTGCCCAGGAGAAAGTGAGCGTGGTACGTCTGTTGCTGGAAGAACTCAAGGTGGACAGGGTGGAGATTGCCTCCGCCCGTGTGTCGGAAGGTGAATACCAGTCGGTACAGAAAATTGCCCAATGGGCAGAGGCACATGGTTATATCGACCGGCTGGAGGTGCTGGGATTTGTGGACGGAACTACTTCCCTCGAATGGATTGCCAAAACGGGGTGCAAGGTAGTGAATCTGTTGAGTAAGGGATCGTTGAAACATTGTACCTATCAGCTGCGCAAGTCGGCCGACGAGCACCTGGAGGACATAAAGAAATGCATCGCCTCCGCCCGCGAAATGGGACTGACTGTAAACCTCTATCTTGAGGATTGGTCCAACGGCATGCGTGACTCAAAAGAGTATGTGTTTCATATGATGGACGGACTGAAAGATGAGCCTGTGAAGCGATTTATGCTCCCCGACACGTTGGGTGTCCTTAACCCGGATGAAACACGGCAGTTCTGCGGAGAGATGATTGCACGATATCCTTCGCTGCATTTCGATTTTCATGCACACAATGATTATGACCTGGCCGTGGCCAACGTCTTTGAAGCTGTCAAGGCCGGGGTGAAGGGTGTACACGTGACGGTGAACGGACTGGGCGAACGTGCCGGCAACGCGCCATTGACAAGCGTGATCGCTGTCATTCACGACCACATGGGTCTGCAGACCAGCGTGGACGAAAGTAAACTCTACAATGTAAGCAAGGTCGTTGAGAGTTACTCGGGTGTACGAATCCCGAATAATAAACCGATCATTGGCGACAATGTATTTACACAGGTAGCCGGTATCCACGCCGATGGCGATAAAAAGAAAAATCTCTATTTTAACAACCTGATGCCCGAACGCTTTGGCCGTTTCCGTGCGTATGCACTCGGAAAGAATGCCGGCCGCTCCAACATCGTCAAAAATCTGGAAGCACTGGGCATCGAGCTGGATGAAGAATCCACCCGCAAAGTCACGGCCCGCGTCATTGAGTTGGGCGACAAGAAGGAGATTGTGAATCTCGACGAATTGCCGTACATTGTATCGGATGTATTGAAAAATGGCGTCGAGAACAAGGATATCGAGATGCTGAACTATTCCCTTACAGTCAGTCACGGCTTGCGCCCAACGGCCACGGTGAAACTGTCCATCAAAGGGGAGGTATACCAGGAAACGGCAGCCGGTGAAGGACAGTACCACGCTTTCTCGAAGGCGATGTACAAGATTTACCGGAGCCTTAACAAACCAGTACCGGAACTGATCGATTATGAAGTAGTCATACCGCCGGGCGGAAAGACCAATGCCTACGTGCAGACCATCATCACCTGGAAGTTCGAAGGGAAAGTGTTCAAAACACGGGCACTGGATATCGACCAGACAGTGGCAGCCATCAAGGCGACCATGAAGATGCTGAATATGCTGGAGAAAGGAAATATTCCCAATATGAGTTATTTGCCTTTGCCGTAGGATTCAGGATTCAGGTATCAGGAGTCAGCTTGGGAAGTGGGAGCTTGATAGGGGCAGCGGTCAGGGGTCAGGGATCAGGATTCAGGATTCAGGGATCAGGATTCAGGGTTCAACTATCAGCTATCAGCTTGGGAAGTGGAAGATTTTCAGGGACAGCGGTCAGGGAAAAAAGCTTTTAGCTCGCAGCTTTCGATATGGAAGATTGGTAAGGATGGCTGTTAAGAGAATTTAAACATAGAATATAGAATACAGAAAAAATTTTACAGATGAAGTTAAATATTGCAGTACTGGCGGGAGACGGAATTGGCCCGGAGATTATGAAGCAGGCTTTGCAGGTTACGCAGGCCGTGTGCAGGAAGTTTGGCCATGAATTTTCGTACAAAGAAGGTATCACCGGCGCAGCAGCCATCGATGCCGTGGGCGATCCCTATCCGGCTGAAACGCATGAACTGTGCATGCAGAGCGATGCCGTGCTGTTTGGCGCCGTCGGAGATCCCAAATATGACAATAACCCCAATGCCAAAGTACGGCCCGAACAGGGATTGTTGCGCATGCGCAAACAGCTGGGGCTTTATGGAAATATCCGTCCTGTGATGACCTTTCCCTCACTCATTCACAAATCGCCCTTGCGCGCCGATCTGGTGGAGGGAGCCGACTTTGTATGTATCCGGGAGCTTACCGGAGGCCTTTATTTCGGTCGCCCTCAAGGCCGGAGCGAGGATGGCGATACGGCTTATGATACCTGTATTTATACCCGTGAGGAAATAGAACGTGTACTTCACCTGGCCTATAAGTTTGCGGGCCAGCGACGCAAAAAGCTGACGGTCGTCGACAAGGCCAACGTGCTGGCGTCCTCTCGTCTTTGGCGCCAGGTGGCGCAGGAGATCGCGCCACAGTACCCCGACATTGTAACGGACTACCTTTTCGTGGATAACGCTGCCATGCGCATCATCCAGTGGCCCAAAAGTTTCGATGTGCTGGTGACCGAAAACCTGTTCGGTGACATCCTCACCGACGAGGCATCGGTGATCACCGGCTCCCTGGGGCTGCTTCCTTCGGCTTCCATGGGTCTGCACACGTCTCTTTTTGAACCGATACACGGATCCTATCCCCAGGCTGCAGGCAAAGATATTGCCAACCCTGTGGCCATGATTCTCTCTGTCGCGCTGATGTTCGAATATGGATTCAATCTGCAGGAAGAGGGCGCCCTGATCCGGCAGGCTGTGAACGCAAGCCTCGAAGCGGGCATCGTCACGGAAGATATTGCCAACGGTGGCAAAAGCTATCGCACAAGCGAGGTTGGTAATTGGATTACGGAATATATTAGTAAATAGGATTCAGGATTCAGGATTCAGGATTCAGAAGTCAGCTTTCAGGATTCAGGATTCAGGAATCAGTTTCGGTTGTGGGATTGGTGTTAAGGACTGCAGCTGGCAAGAAGGCTTTCATGGTTAGGATAATCGGCTTTAGCGAAATAAATTTTAAATAAAATGAACAATAAAAACAATTCGGAGAGGAAGCGGGAGCAGAAAAAAGAAAATCTGCGCAGTGCGACCAGTACACAGGGCCGACTGATGGCCGGTGCACGGGCGTTGTGGCATGCCAACGGAATGACCCGCGAACAGATGGGCAAACCCATTATTGCCATTGCCAACTCTTTCACTCAGTTTGTGCCGGGACATGTGCATCTGCACGACATTGGACAGCTTGTGAAAAAGGAGGTGGAGAAACTGGGCTGCTTTGCAGCAGAGTTCAACACCATCGCTGTGGACGACGGCATCGCCATGGGACACGATGGCATGTTGTACTCGCTTCCTTCGCGCGACATGATTGCCGACTCCATAGAATATATGGTCAATGCGCATAAGGCCGATGCGCTGGTTTGCATCAGCAACTGCGACAAGATCACGCCGGGGATGCTGATGGCGGCCATGCGGCTAAACATCCCTGCCATCTTTGTTTCGGGCGGACCCATGGAGGCAGGAAAGATCGGAGATGAGCAGATCGACCTGATTGATGCGATGATTGAATCGGCCGACGAAAACGTGTCCGACGAACGTGTGGCCCAACTGGAGGTCTCTGCTTGTCCCACTTGCGGTTCCTGTTCCGGCATGTTCACTGCCAACTCGATGAACTGCCTGAATGAGGCAATCGGACTGGCGCTGCCCGGCAACGGAACCATCCTGGCTACCCACGTCAACCGCAAAGAACTTTTCGTGAAGGCGGCAAAGCAGATCGTAAGAAATGCAGAACGTTACTATTTTGACGGTGACGCGTCGGTGCTCCCACGCAACATCGCCACACGTCAGGCTTTTCTGAATGCCATGACACTCGATATCGCCATGGGCGGATCCACAAACACCATCCTTCACACACTGGCTATTGCCCGCGAGGGGGAGGTCGACTTCAAACTGGAAGACATCGATGAATTATCACGCAAGGTGCCCTGCATCTGCAAGGTGGCACCCAACTCAAAGAAATATCACATCCAGGATGTGAACCGTGCGGGTGGTATCCTGGGTATCCTGGGTGAACTTGCCAAAGCAGGGTTGGTAGACACCTCGGTGAGCCGCGCGGACGGGCTTACCCTGGCGGAAGCAATTGAAAAATATGACATCACCAAGGCCGAACCTTCCGAAGAGGCAAGGAATATCTATACCTCTGCACCCGGAAACCGCTACAACCTGGTGATGGGATCTCAGGATGCACGGTTTAAAGAACTGGATACAGACCGACAGGAAGGGTGTATCCGCGATGTGGAACATGCGTATACAAAAGATGGGGGACTGGCTATCCTGAAAGGCAACATTGCCCTCAACGGCTGCGTGGTAAAGACGGCCGGCGTGGACGAAAGCATCTGGAAATTCAGCGGCAGGGCCAAGGTATTCCAGTCGCAGGAGGATGCCTGTGCGGGCATACTGGATGGACGGGTTGTGGCTGGCGATGTAGTGGTGATCGTCTATGAAGGTCCCAAAGGTGGCCCCGGCATGCAGGAGATGCTTTATCCCACCTCCTACATCAAAGCGAAGCACCTCGGAGCGGAGTGTGCCCTGATCACCGACGGACGCTTTTCGGGTGGAACATCGGGACTCTCCATCGGCCACATCTCACCCGAGGCGGCTGCAGGTGGAAACATCGGCCTGGTGCGCGATGGCGACATCATTGAGATCAATATTCCCGAAAGGAGCATCCACCTGAAAGTAAGCGAAGCAGAATTGCAGGAAAGAAGAACCCGGGAAGAGGCGAAAGGTGAGAATGCTTTCCAGCCGGAGCGTGACAGGAAAATATCCAAAGCTTTGAAGCTCTATGCACACTTTGTCAGCTCGGCCGACAAGGGAGCGATACGAATTATTTAATATTTTTCTAATTTCATCCACGATTTCGATACACTGCATAAGCAGAAGAGAATTTTATTTCAATCGTCTAATTTTAGTGAGCAATTATGAACAAAAATAATCAGACTCAGAAAACTATTTCTTCTCCCGAGAAGCGGGGACAGGAAACAGAGATTATTTCAGGCAGCGAGATATTGATCCGATCGTTGATCGCAGAAGGCGTGGACACCATGTTCGGTTATCCGGGTGGTGCCATCATGCCGGTATTTGATGCACTGTATGATCACAAACAAGAGATCAAACATATTCTGGTACGCCACGAGCAGGGTGCAGTACACGCTGCCCAGGGTTATGCCCGCGTGTCGGAGAAAGTAGGTGTTGCGCTTGTCACCTCAGGGCCGGGTGCCACGAATGCCATCACCGGCATCACCGATGCGATGATGGACAGTACGCCCCTGGTGGTCATCTCGGGACAGGTCGTTTCGAGCCTGCTGGGTTCTGATGCTTTTCAGGAGGCAGATGTGATTGGGGTCACGCAGCCCATCACCAAGTGGGTATATCAGATTCGCCGCGTGGAAGATATTGCCTGGGCCGTTTCCAAGGCATTTTACATTGCCTCCAGCGGTCGCCCCGGACCGGTGGTGTTAGACATTGCCAAGGATGCACAGGTGAACAAATGTGCTTATTCCTACCAGAAGACAACCTTTCTCCGCAGTTACCTGCCGGAGCCTGAGATTGAGGACGACCAGATCAGAAAAGCGGCTGACCTCATCAACAGTGCAAAAAAACCACTTGCCCTGGTGGGGCAGGGTGTGATCCTTGGAAGAGCGGAAGAGGAGTTGCGTGCTTTTCTGGAGAAGGCGGGTATTCCCTTTGGTTCTACCATCCTCGGATTGTCGGCCATGCCTACCAATCACCCGCTGAATTTTGGAATGCTGGGCATGCACGGCAATGTGGCACCCAACATAAAGACCAACGAGTGCGATGTGCTGATAGCCATTGGTATGCGTTTCGACGACCGTGTCACGGGCGACCTGAAAACCTATGCTAAACAGGCGAAAGTGATTCATTTCGATATCGATCCGGCTGAAATAAACAAAAATGTAATGACGACGGTAAAGGTGTCGGGCAATGCGAAAAAAACATTGCCGATGGTTACAGCCCTGCTTAACAAGCAATCGCATGAAGCGTGGCTGTCGGAATTCGAGCCTTACATAAAGAAAGAATTTGACTGTATCATCAAGAATGAACTATATCCGGAAAACGGCGGAGAAATAAAGATGGGTGAAGTAGTGCACAAGGTGACGGAAGCCACACACAACAAAGCGGTCTGCGTGACCGATGTGGGACAGCATCAAATGATGAGTACGCGTTACTTCAAGTTTACAGAGTCCCGCAGCATGGTAACCTCCGGTGGCCTGGGAACAATGGGCTTTGGACTTCCTGCCGGCATTGGCGCCAAGTACGGTGCGCCGGAGAGAACGGTTTGCATCTTCGTGGGCGACGGCGGTCTGCAGATGACCCTGCAGGAGTTTGGCACCATCATGGAATATGATATTGATGTGAAGATCATCTTGCTGAATAACAATTATCTGGGTATGGTGCGTCAGTGGCAGGAACTTTTTTTTGATGAACGTTACTCGGAGACGCACCTGAAAAACCCGGATTTCATTAAAATAGCGGATGCTTACAATATAAAAGGACGTAAGGTAACTCAACGCAGTGAGTTGGATGGCGCCATCGGGGAGATGCTGGCCCACAAGGGTGCCTATCTGCTGGAAGTGGTGGTGGAGACCAAAGGAATGGTGTATCCCATGATCCCCTCGGGAGGAAGTGTGACGAATATTTTGCTCGGGAACGGGAATAAGTTGTAAATTAGCGGTCTGGAAATAACGATCAGCATTCGGCGATCAGTTTCAATAGCAGCATGTTTGTTGAAGACAGCGATAAAAAGTTCAGGACAGGCGTTGGGCTTGCAGCAATAAGCGTATCAGAAATAAGATTTATACATATTAAATCAACAAAAATGGAGGAGAACAAAACTTTATACACCATTACCATATTCTCGGAGAATACGGTGGGTGTACTCAATCAAATCACGACCATCTTCACGCGCCGGCAGTTAAATATTGAGACATTGTCGGTTTCGCCATCGGCCATAAAAGGTATTCACAAGTTTACCATCACCACTTTTTCCGACGATGAGGAGGTGATGAAGAAGCTGGTCCGCCTCATTGACAAGCGGGTGGACATCCTGAAGGCGTACTACAACACCGACGAAGACCTGGTACATCAGGAGCTGGCATTGTATAAACTTTCTACGGAGAAAGTGATGGCACATGGGTCTATCGAATATCTGGTAAGGAAATACAACGTCCGCATTCTGGAGGTCTCCACAGATTGTGTCGTGTTTCTGAAGGCTGGACATTATTCTGAAACACAGGGCCTCTTCGACGAGCTGGCTGAGAGCATCGGCGTGCTGCAGTTTGTCCGATCCGGCAGGATCGCCATCACCAAGTCAAAGGTGGAGCGACTGAGCGACATGTTGGCCAAACGCGAAGAGGAGCACAAAAGATGGGATGATAAGGAAAATTAACATCAATATAAAATAGTAACAAAACCGTATCTTGCCGCTTTTACCGGTGGAAGAGAGGAAAAAATTAAAAAAAATGGCAAAAATGAATTTTGGCGGGGTAGTAGAAAACGTAGTTACCCGCGACGAATTTCCGTTGAGCAAGGCTCAGGAGGTGTTAAAGAATGAAACAATCGCCGTATTGGGTTACGGAGTACAGGGACCCGGACAGTCGCTCAATTTGCGCGACAACGGTTTCAATGTGATTGTAGGACAACGTAAGGGTGGTAAGACCTGGGACAAGGCTGTGGCTGACGGGTGGGTGCCCGGTGAAACATTGTTTGAGATTGAGGAAGCCTGCAAACGGGCTACCATCATTCAGTACCTGCTCTCCGATGCAGCGCAGATTGAAGTATGGCCCCGCATTAAACCTTACCTGACAGCAGGAAAGGCACTTTACTTCTCTCACGGTTTTGGAATTACCTACAAAGAACGTACTGGCATTGTGCCTCCCGCCGATGTGGATGTAATCATGGTTGCCCCGAAAGGTTCGGGTACCTCGCTGCGGAAGATGTTTCTCGAAGGCCGGGGCCTCAACTCATCCTATGCCATCTTCCAGGATGCCACAGGAAAGGCTTTCGACCGTGTAGTGGCACTGGGTATCGGTGTGGGATCGGGTTACTTGTTTGAAACCGATTTCAAACGCGAAGTATTTTCAGACCTTACCGGCGAACGCGGCACACTGATGGGCGCCATACAGGGGCTGTTGTTGGCACAGTATGAGGTGCTCCGTGAAAACGGACACACGCCTTCCGAAGCTTTTAACGAAACTGTGGAAGAACTTACCCAGTCGCTCATGCCGCTCTTTGCAGAGAGAGGAATGGACTGGATGTACGCCAATTGTTCGACTACCGCACAACGTGGTGCACTGGATTGGATGGGGCCGTTTCATGATGCCAGCAAGCCGGTATTTGAAAAGCTGTACAAAGAGGTGGCTGCCGGTAACGAAGCACAGCGTTCCATCGACAGCAACTCACAGCCCGACTACCGCGAAAAACTGGATGAAGAGTTGAAAACTCTTCGTGAAAGCGAGATGTGGCAAACGGGTGCCGTCGTACGCAAACTGCGTCCGGAGAATAACTGATAGGAATCCGGTATCATCCAGAGGAAGGCTTCAATTTTTTGCCTTTTTGGTTAAATAGAAAGGAGACAAAGGTTTTTACCTTTGTCTCCTTATTTGTTCTTTAATACTTTTCTATCTTTCATATGCTCATCCATTCCCAAGCTGGAATAAGTTGGATGGCTTTATTGTTCTTTTTGAATACAAAAGATTTTCAGGTATACCATTATGCGTAGTTATAAAATCGCATTCTCCTTTATTTTTAAAGTAATATATCTCATGACCTTGTCTTCTCAAATGCAAATAAACTGCATTTTCCAATAAATACCCCTCATTGGGTGAAAATGTTATTTTATTTTGATGATAAATACCTAAATCTGTAGCATATATTTTTTGTGGATTTCTAATCTGTTTTTTTACAGAGTAATCAAACATGGGTACAAAATCAACCAAATAAGCATCTTGCAGATATGAGAAATAATCCATGATGGTAGTCCCGGACTTAATGCCAAACATTCCTGATAAACTATTTGCAGAAACCAAATTCCCAATATTTGACAACAAATATACCGCTAATTGACGCAATGAATTTACGTCTCTTATCCCATGATGGACGGATATGTCTCGTATTAGTATATCATTTAATAAATCATTCAAATATTTTTTTTCACCTGTGCGTAAGAAATCGGGCATGCCCCCTTCTTGTAAATAATTTGAGAATGAGTTTTCGTTCGGTGTCAGATTTTTATAATCCAAGTACTCTTTGTATGAAAAAGGGAATAGTTCATTTGAAAAATGTCTCCCAGTGAGGTGCGTCCCTAATTCCTTGCTTAGTAAGGTTGCGTTTGATCCGGTAATAAACAGATGAAAATCCTCGCGTAGGAGTTGATTTACAAAAAACTCCCAACCTTTCACAATTTGTATTTCATCGAAAAAAAGAATCTTGGTTTTACGTTTCTGAATTTCATTATATAACCGTTCAAAATCGGATGATTCGATATTGGATAGACGTGGATCTTCAAAATGCAGAAATAGCCCTTTATCTTTGAAATATTTTGCTTGAATTTGCAATTGTACTGTACTTTTGCCACAACGTCTCATACCGGAAATAATACTTGCAAATCCATCTGCATGAGTAATTTGAGTTAATCCCAATATAAATGGGCAATATTTACCATTTATATTGGGAGATATAAGTATCAAGTCAGATAGGAGAGGTATATTTCAACGAAAAATGTGAACGCATTTACTCTTCCTTGGTTAGGTCGAGTTTCTCATCGTCCTTGCCCCTGTCGAAGAACATCTTTTTCAGCGGGTTTTGGCGTGCCTCATCATAGAAGCGGCGGTTCTTGAGGATGTCGATGCCCATGTAGATGGCCTGGCGAAACGACTCATCCGACGCCTGGTTCTTGCCGGCAATATTGTATGCCGTGCCATGATCGGGTGAGGTGCGCACAATGGGCAGCCCGGCGGTGAAGTTGACACCGGCGTCCATGGCAAGGGTCTTGAATGGAATCAGTCCCTGGTCGTGGTACATGGCCAGGATGGCATCAAACTCCTTAAATCGTCCCGATCCAAAGAAACCGTCGGCAGCGAAGGGCCCTGCGCAGAGAATCCATTTGTCTTGTGCCTCCTGCACGGCCGGAGCAATGATATCGATCTCCTCCTTGCCCAACAACCCGTTTTCACCAGCATGCGGGTTGAGTCCCAGTACGGCGATGCGGGGGTTCTCCAGCAGGAAGTCGCGCTTCAGTGAGTGGTCGAGTGTATACAGTTTCTCCAGGATCAGTTCTTTGGAAAGTTTGGCGGGAACCTCCGCAATGGGCATATGCGTGGTGACCAGTGCCACGCGTAAAACCTCCGTGGCCAGGATCATCAAAGCCTTTTCGCCATTCGTGGCGAACCGGTCCTCTAGAAATTCGGTATGTCCCGGGAAATGAAACTTCTCATTCTGGATGCTATCCTTGTTTATGGGGAGCGTCACCAGCAGGTCGATCTTCCCGTTTGCCAGATCACCGGTGGCCTGATCCAGTGCAATATAGGCCGATTCGCCCGCTTCCGCACTTGCCGTACCCGGTTCAATTCTGATCTCATCCCTGACACAGTTCACAAGGTTTATCTTTCCATTCTGCGATTCATCGACTTTGGAAATGATATGAAAATTTACCGGGTCGCCCTCCAGCATTTTCCGATAATAAGAAGCCGATTTGGATGATCCGTATATGACGGGGCAGAATAACTCGAGCAAACGGTCGTCGGAAAATGCTTTCAGCAGCACTTCATATCCGATTCCATTGACATCGCCGTGTGTGATGCCCACTTTGAGTAATGATGACATGTATATCTGTTTTATTCTCTTTTCAATATGTTTTTTCTGAGCTACCCTTCAATGATCGCTTCTTTCGGTTTGGGGAGGCTGATGGTGTAGAGGGTTGCTTCCAGGTTGCGCATCAGGTTTCGCTTGTTCATCTCCGGTGCGTAGACGTATACCTCCACCACGACCACCATACCGGTGTTGTCATTTACAAAGGCATGCATCACGAAAGGCCCTCCCATCATGTCGGTCGACATCTCCCACAGTCCGCGCAGTTCTGCACGGAAAGTGCCGTCCATTACCATGGTCCGGTAATCGGGCGAATATACGCGCGTGGCGGTTGTCATCTGCGAATCGAACGAACCCTTGATATATTTTCCGAGTACCCGGTTGCGGATAGCAATAAGCGAATCTTTTTCGAACACCTTTTCTGTGGTGTAGGGAAACTGGTAGATGACAATATCCTGTCGTCCTCTGGAAGCGTTGTTAGTCGCCCAGTAAAAGTCTTTGTGCTCGGTCACGTTGGTGATTCCCTTGGGTACGTGAATATTGATGCCGAACACCTGTTGTGCACGAGACAGCGGAGCTGCGATATCCCTCTTCAGCCATTCGCCGGTACGTTCCAACTCTTTGGAAACGAAATAATTAATAATGCTTTCCCTGTTTTCAGTCACGAATTTCACAAAAGAAACGGTGTCGGGGGCATTGATATTCATGATTACCTGTCCCACGGCATACTTGTCGATGTCGGCAGTGAGTTTGGGATAGCTGTAGATCGGGGATATGTCGGGGATGATGATGTTGCGCGCCATCTTGAAGGTGCTGCTGAAATTCTCCGGTTCAATCTGCAGGATGGTGAAATTGGGTTCAGGTTGAGGGAGTGCTTTTACGTTTGAGTTGAGTACGTCGAATAAGGCCCTTCCCGGTGTACCCTCCCAGGCGATGTTGTCCATCAGCACCATCATTTCATTGTTCGTTCCTGAAGCGGACAGGAAACCGCCTCCACCGTCACAGGAGACGAAGAGGACGATGGTCGCGGCGAGCGCAAGTAAACCTGTAAATCGTTTCATACGGATGTTTTTTTTGGATTATCACTCATTCCACGGTGAAGCATGTTGCTTTCACAAAACAAATATACAACTATTTGCGTGGAAATGAAATGCTGGCGCACTTAATTTGTCCAAAAGTTGGTTGTAGTACCAGCTCTTATTTCAGTCTTTTGTGGAGCTACGGGGAATAAAACAACTGAGAATACTTATTTTTCCCTGATTTTTGCAGTGGAAAGCATGCCACAGGCAGCGAAGATATCCTCTCCCCTCGATGCCCGGATGGTGCTGATAAATCCCTTGGCGGTAAGGAAGTCACGAAACTTGACCATGTTCTCGTTGGTGGAGGGACGCAGATTACTCATCGGGATCACATGGAAACGGATGAGGTTGATGCGGCAGTCGAGTCCTGCCAGCAGCTTGGTCAGCTCACGCGCATAGAGCAGGGTGTCGTTCACGCCGTCGAACATGATGTATTCAAATGAGAGTCGCCGCTGGTGGCTCCAGTCGTAATCGTGCAGCATCTCAATGACCGAGGTAATGGGTGCTGATTTCTCAATGGGCATGATGGCAAGCCGTTGTTCCGGGATGGGATTGTGCAGGCTGATGGCCAGGTGGCATTTGCTTTCGTCGAGGAACCGTTTCAGGTTGGAGGTGAGCCCGATGGAGGAGAGGGTGATACGCTTGGGACTCCAGGCCAGGCCATAGTCGGCCATCAACAATTCCGAGGCTTTCTTTACCTGTTTGTAGTTGTCGAGCGGTTCCCCCATACCCATGAAGACCAGGTTGGTGATCTGTTCCGCGTCGGGTACCGAATAGACCTGGTTTAGTATTTCCGTGGCGGTGAGATTGTCGTGGAACCCCTGCTTGCCGGTCATGCAGAAGTCGCAGTTCATGCGGCAGCCCACCTGTGAAGAGACGCAGATGGTGAGACGATCCTCTTCGGGGATGGTGACTGTTTCGATGAATTTACCGCCGGCTGTTCTGAAAAGCATCTTGCGGGTGCCGTCGACCGATGTTTTTATGTCGAGCGGTTCCGAGCGGCCGATGTCATATTTTTCTGCCAATATCTCTCTGTTTTTCAGTGAGATGTTGGACATCTCATCGATACTTTTTACCCGTTTCAGATAGATCCAGTCGGCAATCTGTTTGGCGGTGAATTTGGGGAGGTTCAGCGCTGCGACGCTTTCGGTAATTTCGGCCAACGTCATGCCGAGAAGATATTGTTTTTGCTCCATTTGTTTTTCTATCATTTCTAAGACTTCGCCAAAAGGAGGTTGCAACAATCATCCGTCTACGCTCCTTTCCATTACGATGTGCAAAGATAACATCAACCAACCGTTTTTGCCTCATTGCCGTCGGATAAAATGAATTTGTTAACAGGTATTTCGGGTATCCATTCGATATGTCTTGCTGAATATATAATTTCAGCCAGTTGTATCTTAAACTATCAAAGTTCAAAAAATACTATTTCGGGATCGGGGTCATATGCTATGGCATAAATGATATTTTCCGTATTGTTAATACATATATTTTTTAGATCCACATCAGTCTCATATTTCGATAAGAGGGTACCATCCCAATCATATACGAGAATCTGATTGGCTAATCTTGTTTTCTCACGGCTATTAATCCCAAAATCTTCAATGGACCTTCCTGAATGAAGTAAGTAAATTCTATTATTAGTTGCTACAGCATCTATATAGCCTTCTCTGTTACTCTTATATGGACGTGCAAATACTATATTCTTATCCTCAGAAGGGGCATAATTATATTCTCCTAAATAACTCTTTCTAATTGAGTTGATAGTAGTAATGTTTGGGCTGATTTCAAATAACTCAAAGTACGAAAACAGCGACGAACAGAAAAAGAGTCGATTAAATTCCTCATTAACTAATAATTTCCCCTGATATGCCAATCCCTTTGAGGCCTCATTTTTATTATCTACTTTATCTTCAGGATAATCGCCCATGTAAGTCATGAAATTGCTATCATTCCATATACCAAACATTCCCTCTTCAAAAATACCGGTTGAAAAATAATGATTATTTAATTTGACCATTCTTAAACATCTACTGTTGTTATATGCAATATCTTGATCAATTGTTCCTGTAATAATATTCAGTTGAATAAGTTGCGAGGAATTATTATCCATGAATAACAGGGTGCTGTCAGAAATCTTCTGGGATAAGTAAATATCAACAAATTCATTTGGTCCGCTTCCAAAGGGAATAAAATGTGATATTTTTTTATCCTTTAAATTTATCTTAATCAATAAGGAGTCGCTTTTGAAACTCTGGATTATCAGGGAGCTATCAATATTGAAATACAGCATTTCTCCGTTTCGAAATATCAATTCTTCGTTATCAAAGACTTTTTGATGGTAGAGTTTTGTCAAATCCGTAAATGCATCGGTTTCGGATTTATTTCTTTTGCATGAAATTATTAAAAGGATAAGGAGTAAAAAAATGGTTGCTTTCTTCATGCTTGATAAATTTTAATTAAATGATACAAAGAGCGGAAACACATCGTTCCCAACAAATTTCTTAACTTATTTACAACTTGTTTTTTTAATTTGCTGTAGAATAATCGATCGTCCTCTTTATTCATTGCAAATAAACAGAAAAAGGGAAAACCGGCCAAAGAATAATTTGCTAAGATTCTGTTTGAATTCTGTTTCGTTCTTGTTTTACCGTAAATTCAATTAGTAGAGAGCAGGAATTTGAGAATATGATTTTTTTCATTTACTTTTGCCTTGAAACGAAATCATATGAAAAGACGATGAAACAAATAATTTTCTCACTTTTTTTATTTTCAGTAATGACGATAGCCCTTATGGCACAGCATAATCCGGTACTTTTATTTCCCGGCGGTGCGCCGGGTGAAACGGGGAAGATGAAACAGGTAGATGACCTGAGTGGCAACAAAGTGGCCGGATGCCCTGTGCTTCGCATCAGTAATGTGAGCGAGCCTACGCTCACTTTCTACCCGGCTCCCGCCGGTAACAACAAGGGTGCTACCATCATCGTGAATCCCGGAGGAGGATACAACATTCTGGCTTACAACCTCGAAGGTTCGGAGATTTGTAAACGTTTCAACAGCTTTGGCATCAACTGTGTGCTGGTGAAATATCGTGTCCCGCGCCGTGAGGGGGGAGAGAAGCATGCGGCTCCGCTGCAGGACCTCCAGCGCGCCATTGCCTATACCCGTGCTCATGCGGCTGAGTGGCAAATTGATGCCGGCAGGATTGGCGTGATGGGCTTTTCGGCCGGAGCACACCTGTCGGCTGTGGCCAGTACAAACTACGGTGAGCGTACCTATCCGAAAGTCGATTCTTACGACGAGGTAAGCCTGCGTCCCGACTTTACCATCCTGGTCTATCCGGCATATCTCGCCGGTGAAAACTTCTCCATTGCACCTGAACTCAAGGTAGGTCGGGATACACCGCCCACCATCCTGATTCAGACGCAGGATGATAAGAATTATATTGACAGCAGTATCTTCTATTATTACGCACTAAAAGAGGCGGGAGTACCTGCCGCGCTGCATATTTATCCCTCGGGCGGACATGGTTACGGGCTGCGTAACACCGGGCATACGGTCAACGAATGGCCCTTCCGGGTGCTCTCCTGGTTGCGTGATATCGGCATGATAGAAAAGTGAACAGGAGTTCCGTATGATGAACGACGAAGAAAAAGCGATGAATGGTCGCCGGTGGCTGGCGGCCTATGTGAGGATGCACCACGAGAAGAAGGTGCGCGACCGGCTTGGTGAAATGGGCATCGAATGCTTCCTGCCGGTGCAGGAGGAGGTGCGCATATGGAGTGATCGCAAAAAAAAAGTGGAGCGGGTGCTTATCCCCATGATGATCTTCGTGCATGTGAATAACGATGAACAACGTAGTGTCATCACTCTCCCGTCGGTGATGCGTTACATGGTGCTTCGTGGCGAGCACGTACCCACGGTCATCCCTGCCGTGCAGATGGAGCAGTTTCGTTTCATGGTCGATTTCTCCGATTCGCCCGTACGCTTCGATAGTCAGCCGTTGCGTCCGGGAGAGAAAGTACGTGTAATCAAGGGATCGCTTGCCGGCCTTGAGGGCGAACTGATTAATGTGGACGGTAAATCGGGCATCGCCATTCGCATCGTTCAGCTCGGTTGTGCCATGGTGGAGATGCAAAGCTCCATGGTAGAACGTGTCGGATAAAGACAATCTTTTCATTAAATTTATCGGATGAAGAAAGTAATCAAATCTGTACAGCTGGAAATTTACAAGCCGGAACTTTCGGAGATGAAGGTCCCCCTTGCTGGTGGCGTGGCAGCAGGGCCCTTCTCGAATGTAGATGATTTTGTGAGCGAGCGCATTGATATCAACAAGCTGCTTATCCGGCATCCTGAGGCTACTTTCTACGCGCGGGTACGCGGCAGCTCCATGGCAGGTGATTTCAACGATGGTGACCTGCTGGTGGTCGACCGGGCCGAGGAGTGGTCGCACAACCGCATTGCACTCTGTTATATGGACGGTGAGTTCACTGTGAAACGAATCGATGTGGAGAACGGCGTATGCACGCTTGTTCCCTCCAATCCTACTTTTCAACCCATCGTGATCACGTCGGAGAATACACTGATTGTATGGGGCATTGTCATCTACTCCATTCGCAAACACTGATGATTGCACTGGTAGACTGCAATAATTTTTACGCTTCCTGTGAAAGGGTTTTCAATCCCTCGCTCAACAAGCGGCCCGTGGTGGTTCTCTCCAACAACGACGGGTGTGTCATCGCGCGCAGCAACGAAGCCAAGAAAGCCGGCATCCAGATGGGTATACCCGCTTTTCAGGCGGAAGCATTGTTCAAAAGACACAATGTAGCGGTCTATTCGGCCAACTTTAGCCTGTATGGCGACATGAGCCGCCGGGTGATGAGCATCCTCGCGGACTATACACCCCTGCAGGAAGTGTATTCAGTGGATGAATGTTTTCTCGACCTCTCGGGGATGCAGGACCTGAGAGCCTACGGCTTACGTATGAAGGAGCAGGTGGTTCGATGGACGGGCATACCCATCAGCGTGGGTATTGCCCCTACCAAGGCGTTGGCCAAGGTGGCCAACCGCATTGCGAAAAAATATCCCTCCCAGACCGACGGCTGCCACATTATCGACACCGAGGAGAAAAGGCAGAAAGCGCTTCGCTGGCTACCTGTGGAAGATATCTGGGGAGTAGGGCGCCGCAATGCCGCAAAACTACAGGTGGCGGGGGTAACCAAAGCCCTCGATTTTGCAAACATGCCCGAGTCGTGGGTACGCAAAAATATGACCATCACCGGCGTGAACCTGCAGAAGGAGCTCAACGGGATAGGTTGCATCGACTTCATCGATTGGGAGAAGAGCAAGAGTTATTCGGTGACCCGCACTTTCGAGAAAGAATATGAAACATGGGACGAGATCAAAGAAAGGGTTGTTACGTTTACGGTAATGGCTGCTGTGAAAATACGGAAACAACAGTCGATGTGCAGTCGCCTGTCGGTCTTCGTGCAGACCAATTATTTCAAAGATACGGAAGAACCCCTCTCACGCAGCATCGAAGTAAGGCTTCCTTTCCCTACTTCCTCCACGCTGGAAATAGTGGATTTTGCGGTGGCGGGATTGAAAAAGATTTACGAACCCCGCCTTCGGTATAAGCGTGCCGGGGTGACCCTGTATAACTTTATCGATGAGAATCAGCTGCAGCCCTCCCTTTTCGCCGAAATGAATACCAATCCCCGCCACAAGAAGCTGATGGATACCCTTGACGCCATCAACGCCAATCCCTCCTCCTCCGGCGTCCGTCTGGCTTCACAGGATGCCCGTAGATTTAAAATGTATCAGCAGCATCTCTCCAGAAAATACACCACCGATATCCGGGAGATATTGGAAGTCCGGAATATCTGAAATGGCATCCGCAGTCATTGAATAGACTCATATCACCTCACTCTTCGCCAGATAATCGGCCTGGTTGGCATAAATAAAGAGCAGCGAACCTCCTTTGATGGCGTTGATAATGGGTTTTGCCAATTTTATGGGCAGTGCCGGGCACCCGAAGCTGCGGCCCAACCGTCCACTGGAGCGGATGACCGCTTCGCTGCAGTAATCGGCCCCGTGGATTACAATAGCCCGTGCCCGTGCTTGATCGTTTATTCCTTTTTCCAGTCCGTCTAGCAGCAACGAATAGCCGTTGCTTCCCTGATAAGTACCGCCTGTGCGGTAAAAGCCCAGTGAGCTTTGATGAGAACCATTCCTGTTGGAGAAAGAAGTAGCATAATTTTCCCCGCTGTTCCGGCCATGGGAAACGTAGGACACAAAAAGCACCTCTTTCCTTGTCATATCCAATACATACATTCTCTTCTCGGTGGAAGGAAGATTGAAATCTATCAGCGTCAGCAAAGGATTATTCTGTTTGTTTAACTTCTTGTAACCGGTATAGGCCGCCTTAAAAGCATCAAAATGTATCACTTCCTCCAGTTTCATCTGTTCATAGAGAAGCTCGCAACCGGACGAAGAGAAGTCTATTTTGGAAATCTCCTTTTTGCTCTCCCTCGTTCCTATTGGAAAAGAGAGGGCGGAGAAAACAAAAAATATTGTAGTTAACAGGATAATACGCATAGTCATATTTGGGAATTGCATCGCCAAATATACTATTTTTTCTGAATATGACTGTTAATCAATTACAATAACGACCGATTGCCGGACAGTGGCCCACTCATAAACAAATTTCGCATGAGACGATGCGTTTCGCACGCACATGTGAGAGCGGGGAGTGGTACCCAGCGAAGGGCTGTATTCAATGATGTTTTTTCGGGGGTACTGAACCGGCACCCCATGAATGTAAGCGCCGTTGGTAAAACGAGAGGCATAGGGGGCATAACCCGCTATCTCGCTGGTGCCATCTTTCATGTAATACATTTTCTCCTTCTTCTCCTGTATCGCAAAGATACCGACCGGAGTCTCATGGGCATGGGGCGGCTTATGGACGCCCGAGGTAGCAGGATTCATGCTGAGTATGTGCCATGTCTCACCTTTTTTCTCCAGGGTAGTGATATGCTGATTGGTGACATCCACTGCCACCACTTTGTTGAACCGGACACTATCGCCCCATGGAATAAGATACTTCCGGGGGAGTAAATAAGTCCCTTCGATAGATACCCCCGTCACAGACAGGAAGTCGGTGGTGTCACTCCCATTGATTTTTACCAGCCAGCCATCACGGCCATATCGCACCAACGTGGTGTCTCCCTCCATTCCATAAAGAGGTACCGATTGATAACGTTCTACCCCATGCTGGTCCGAAACAAGTCCATAGTCGTTTCTTACGAAATCCTGTATGGTAGGTGCTTCACCGTTTTTGTTTTTGTAATTGCTTAACACACCCCAGGAGCCTCCGTCGGTTATGGCATTTTCCAGACGGGCTATTTCTTTTTTTATCTTCTCCCATTGAAATTTGCGAACCGTATCCTGATAGGGATATTCATCCTCCAACGTATATTGATCATATTGTAAATCTTTTTTCAAAACAATATCATCCTGGATCACTATTTTCTTTTCTTCGGGAGTAGGTAGAATTGTATCTTCAGAAACGGTGCCGATTTCCCTGTTTTTGCCTTCATTCCGGCTGTCGGCATCACACCCTGATTGTGCTAACATGACAATTGAAAAGAAAAGTGCAAAGAGATTCCTTATTCTCATGGGGTGCGATATTTTAAGCTTTATTTCGGTTTTGAATGTTTTGGCGGTTTTGTAAGCTATAACGGGATTTGAGTGAAAAATGTTCATGGAACAGGTTTGCAGTTTCCACCCACATGGTTTTTGAACGATTGTAACGGTCTATTTATCCTTGCCATCAAAAACAATTTTTTTGGTCGGAATGTTATATACGCAGCGAATAATCATAGCTGAATTTAAATTCGTTCAAATTAACAGATAAATGAGTCAAAACGATTTACCTGCCATTTTCCGTGACTTTAATCCATTAGAAGATAAAATGCTCTCCCTCATCGACAACGACGGGCATGTGATCAACCAGAAATACATGCCCGCGCTTGATGATGATGTCATTGTCAATGCCTATAAACAGATGCACTATGAGCGTATCGCAGATGAAATGGCCATCTCTTATCAGCGTCAGGGACGCATGTATACCTACACGCCCAACCTGGGTCAGGAAGCCATCCACATTGCCGCCGGCATGCACATCAGAGAGGAGGACTGGCTGGTGCCGGCCTTCCGGGAGATGGGCACCCTGCTGGCAAAAGGAGTCACCATGAAAGAGATGTTCCTCTTTTACCTGGGAAATGAGCATGGAGGCAGTTTCCTAAATGCCAACCATACACTGCCCATTGCCATTTCAATAGGTACCCAGCTACATCACGCTACCGGCATCGGTTATTCAGTGAAATACCGAAAAAGGAATGAGGCGGTTTTTACCTTTATCGGCGATGGAGGTACGTCGGAGGGCGACTTCAGTGAAGCGTTAAACTTTGCCGGGGTGTGGCAGGTACCGGTTGTCTTCACCATACAGAATAATCAGTACGCCATCTCGGTACCGGTAAGGTCACAGACAAAATCGGTCAACCTCGCCGTGAAGTCGGTCGCTTTCGGTATCCCTGGTATCAAGGTAGACGGAAACGATTTCTTTGCGATGTACCTGGCCTATCAGACTGCTGCCGTGTATGCCCTTTCGGGAAAAGGACCGGTATTGATTGAAGCACTTACGTACCGCCTGGGAGCACATACCACCTCCGATGATCCCACCAAGTATCGCAAGAAGGAGGAAGAGACAGAGTGGGGGCTGACCGACCCGTTGATGAGGCTGAGACGTTATATGGAGAAAAAAGGGATCTGGAACATCGATGTGGAGAAACTGACGGAAGAATACAAGCAAGAGATCAACGGACAGTTTCTCGAGGCAGAAAAAAACAAGGGATATCCCCATGATGATATGTTCGACCATATGTTTACCGATATGCCGGACGACCTGAGGAGGCAAAGAGCTCAATACGAAGAATTTTTAAGCTGGAAGGAGAACAGGAGATGAGCGTGATGACCATGGTGAAAGCGATCAACAACGCTTTGGATATCAAGTTGAAGGAGGATGACGGAGTTGTTGTTTACGGCGAAGATGTGGGTGTGGAAGGAGGCGTCTTTCGTGTGACCGAGGGATTGCAGAAGAAATATGGCGTGGAACGGGTGTTCGACTCTCCCCTGGCTGAGTCGGGTATCGTGGGTACCGCACTGGGAATGGCTGTCTCCGGTCTCAGGCCGATTGTGGAACTGCAGTTTGAAGGGTTTACCTATCCTGCCTTCAACCAGATCGCTTCGAACGTGTCGCGGATGCAAAACCGATCGCGGGGAAAATATACGGTGCCCATGGTAATCCGTTTCCCTTACGGTGGTGGCATCAACGCACTCGAACATCATTCCGATAGTCCTGAGGCGCTGTATGCACACATACCCGGACTCAAGGTGGTGATACCCTCCACTCCCTACGATGCAAAGGGATTGTTAATTTCGGCCATTGAAAGCAATGATCCGGTCGTCTTTATGGAGCCGAAACGAATCTACCGGGCCGTAAAACAGGAGGTTCCGGACGAGAAATACAGCCTGCCGCTGGGTAAGGCCAAGGTGATCCACGATGGTTCCGACGTCACCGTTGTTGCTTTCGGCGCATTGATCCGGGAATGTCAGAAAGCCATCGCCATGGCCGAGGAGGCAGGCATTTCGGTGGAACTGATCGACTTGCGCACCATCTATCCCATCGACAGGGAAACCATCCGCAATTCGGTACGGAAAACCGGGCGGATGGTTGTGGTTGCAGAGGCACACGAATCGTTCAGCGTGGGGTCGGAGTTGATCGCCATCGCCAACGAGGAAGCATTCCTTTACCTGGAAGCGCCCCCCCGCAGGGTGATGGGTTTCGACACCATCGTCCCCCTGGCACAGGGAGAACCCTATTTCATCATTTCTCCGGAACGTATTTTTTACGAAATAGAAAAGACATTCAATTTTTAATCCGATTATTGCGGTTTCAACACCACGTAAAAAGAAAATCTGATGAAGTATACATTTAATTTCCCCGATTTGGGAGAGGGACTCGAAGAAGGAACCATTCTGGAATGGTATGTCGCCGAAGGACAACAAGTGAAGGAAGGAGACTCGCTTGTACAGATGGAGACCGACAAGGTAGTGGCTGACATCCCATCGCCCCGGCGGGGCGTGGTGTTAAAGCTGCATGGCAGTGTGGGTGATGTCATTAAAGTGGGTTCCCCCCTTGTTGAGATTGAGACGGAGAACGGTGTAGCGATGCAGGAAAACCATTCACCGGAAACAAAAAAGGAGAAAGTGAGCACCAGACCTATTCCCGAAACGGAAGAAGATGCCGGAGCGGTGGTAGGAACCATGGAGATGGCGGAAAAAGATGCCATATTGCCAGAAAGCATTGAAGGGACAAAAGAGGGTAATATTTCATTGGATACGACGCCAAGCAAAGCCTTGGCCACACCCGTTGCCAGGGCCATGGCCAAAGAAATGGGTATTGATATCAACAGGGTATCCGGAAGCGGTCCCTCGGGAAGGGTGAAAAGTGAAGATATCCTGAACTTTAAAAAGGGATTATCCAACCCCGTTCCTGCCGTGTCGTACGAAACAACCCATGTCGAGGATGTGACTTACCTGCCGTTGACCCAGATTAGAAAGGCCATTGCCAGAAACATGCTTCATGCCAAACACAATGCCGCACACATGTCGGTTTTTGAGGAGGTGGAAATTTCAGGCCTAATGGCGGTAAGAGACAGATATAAACAAAAGTTTTCCGAAAGGGGTGTAAAACTGACCTACCTGGCTTTTATCGTGAAGGCGGTGGCCATGGCGCTGAAGAAACATCCGCAGCTCAATTCACAGATCGACACCGAAAACAGCCGGATGATCGTACGCAACCGCTACCACATCGGTATCGCAGTGGATGCTCCCGATGGGCTGGTGGTACCGGTGATACGGGATGCCGACAGACAATCGATCTTTCGGATCGCACAACAGATTGAAGAGTTGGCCGACAAAGCCAGGAAACGAAAACTTACACTTGATGAAATGAAAGAGGGCTCATTCTCTGTGACCAGCTTCGGCTCCATAGGTGGTATTTTTGCCACACCCGTACTCAATTATCCGCAGGCTGGCATACTGGGGATCGGAAGAATCATGCAGACACCCATCGTAAAAGACAATGAAATTGTGATCGGACATATCATGCCGCTTTCACTCACTGTGGATCACCGTATCGTGGACGGCGGCGAAACCACCCGTTTTATTTATCACGTCATGGAATACCTCACCGACCCCATCTCATTTTTAATGGAGGAATAGATTTTAAGGGAACGCCGATATCATGAATTAAAAAAAATTGTAAATTTGTCGGGAAACCGGTATTCATTTTTTTACAAATATTTTTTCATGAAACGCATATACCTTATAATTTTTACCCTTGTTTTTCTGTGTGACTTTACCCAGATATCCTGTCAGAACGTGCCCGATAGAGAGGATCTCAAAGACGAAGCCAATTCAACATCCAAAAAGACAACTCTCTCTCAGGATGATATCCAGAGATTTATTGCAAAAGGATGGGTCCGCTACAGCGATTTTGGAGCCAAAGGCGACGGGAAGACCGATGACTTGGCGGCGATTGTGGCAACACATGCATTCGCCAATCAGCACAACCTGACCGTAAAAGGCGACGACAAGGCTACGTACTATATCGGTGCGAAAAAGCTGACGGCTGACGTCCGGACAAACACAGATTTTGGTACCGCTGCATTCATCATCGATGATACCCAAGTGGAGGACCGGAATGCACATATTTTTTCGGTTAACTCGGACAAACAGTCATTTAAACCCGCCAATGTTACTTCTTTGAAAAAAAACCAACAAAAGATAGATCTTTCACTGACAGTCCCCTGTCTTGTGACTGTGACTGACTCCCATGTGAGGCGTTATATCCGGTACGGTCTCAACCAAAACAACGGTTCTGCGCAAACGGATGTGTTTGTTGTAGATAAAAATGGTGTGGTGGATTCAAATACACCCATCCTCTGGGATTTCAATCAGATCACTGAGATGGAGGTGCTTCCGATTGATGAAACGATACTGACCATTAGCGGTGGAAAATTTACAACCATCGCAAACCAGGAGAATTCAAAATACAACTACTATGCCCGGGGTATCGCGATCAGGAGATCCAACGTAGTGGTGGACGTACTGGAACACCGCATCATTGGCGAGGGGGAATATGGTGCACCGTATGGCGGTTTCATCTACATTTCCAACTGTGCCCATATCACAGTCAAAAACACCCTTCTCACCGGACATAAGGTATATCAAACCATCGGATCAGCTGGTAAGCCGGTCTCTATGGGTACCTACGATATTAATATAAACCGGGCATTGAACATCACATTTGAGAACTGCAGGCAGACAAATGACATCAACAATGCTGTATACTGGGGGATCATGGGCTCCAATTACTGTAAAAATCTGGTATATGATGGTTGTACCTTCTCCCGGTTCGACGCCCACATGGGCGTGGCCAATGCCACCATCCGAAATTCAACGCTGGGACATCAGGGAATAAACGCCATTGGCAGCGGAACTTTTGTTGTGGAAAATTCAACCATTCACGGAACCAGCCTTATCAATTTACGCTCCGACTATGGCAGTACCTGGGAAGGTGAATTCATCATCCGCAATTGTTCATTTGTACCCCGCAGTGTGAAATCGGGTAGTGTGAGCCTGATTGGCGGATACAATTCCGGTCAACATGATTTTGGGTATACCTGTTATATGCCGGGAAAAATCACCATTGAAAATCTTCAGATAAAAGATTCCGATCATCCGGAGAATTATGAAGGTCCAGCCATTTTTGTCAATTTCAATAAAGACAGAATTGACCAGACCTATGTGGAAAAGTATCCCTATATCCTCACAAGGGAGGTGGTCCTTAAAAATGTGACTGCCGAAAGCGGCAAACCTTTGAGAGTAAGTGACAATAGTTATATGTTCAAAGATGTGACTGTAAATCGATAACCATACTTAATACAACGTACGATGTATAAATTAATTTTTTTCCTATCCATTTTTATGATGTGTAACGACCTGAGTGCACAAGACATTCAATTGCCGGCACCCGACAAGACTGGGGGGAAACCATTGATGCAGGTACTGAATGAACGGCGATCGACTCGTGTTTTTAAATCCAAAGAGTTGAATGTAAGGCAAATATCTAATCTTTTGTGGGCTGCAAACGGATTTAACCGTGACGATAAACGTACGGTACCCACTGCAAACAACCGGCAGGAGCTGGAACTGTATGTAGCCACCAGGAGCGGGCTTTATTTTTATGATGCCCGGAACCACCTGTTGAAAGAGATTAAGAAAGGCGACTTCAGAGATAAAACCGGTACCCAGGAGTTCGTAGCCAAGGCTGCACTGAACCTGATTTTTGTTTCCGATATGGACAAAGCCTCCAGTAGAGAGTATGCCTTTACAGGCTGCGGGTTTGTAGCTCAGAATGTATATCTCTACTGTGCTTCTGAAGGACTGGGATCAGTTGTCCGCGGTTCGTTCAATAAAGATGTATTAAGCAAACTGCTGAAACTGAAACCCAGTCAGGAAGTTTTGCTGACACAGACGGTAGGCTGGCCGGAATAGTTTCTTTTTAATTAATTCCTGTATTTACAGCAGTCGGGCAATGCATCGTATGTTGCCTGGTCGGCTTTGTACTTATCAGTATCGTGACCGGCTTTGGCCACGGCCTTTGCAATTGCATCGGGCGACGTTTTATCGGGATCGTAATTCAAATGCAATACCTGTTTCTCCATTTCCCAGTTTGCAAAAGAAACGCCTTTTACTCCTTTGGCCGCTTTTTCAATGCGCTCTTTACACGTTTCACATTTTCCTTTCACATTGAGCATGGCGTGTTCTTCATGGGCGCCTCCTGGAGTCATTTGATCCGATTCCATGTGTCCCATCTCATTGTGTGCGGCACCTGATTCCATCTGTTCCGTTTCATTATTTGGTGCTGCATTGTTCTTGCCGGATGATCCTGAGCTACAGGCAATGAACAGGAGCGTACTGAGTGCGAAAGTTGCTAAAATTGTTGTTTTCATCTTTGTTACCATTTTAAAATTTGAATATACTGAATTATTTAACCTCTGTATTACAGCAGGAAGATATGCATCGCATCCTCCCTGCCCGGAACCATAACCTACATTTTGTGTCCCTCGTGTCCTGAGGCGGGGTCTTTACTTGCAGGAGGGGCCTCATTCATATTATGTCCTTCGTGACCGGTGGCGGGGGCTTTACTTGCAGGAGCGACCTCGTTCATATTATGTCCCTCGTGTCCTGTAACCGCACGGCCTGCTGTTTCATTCATCATACTGCGTTTTCCTGCCAACTGTGCACTGGCATCGATGGTAAACGCGCCATTGGTCACAATCTCTTCTCCGTCGTTGATGCCGGATAATACAACGTACGCGTCACCGAGCGATGGCCCCAGTTCTATTTCCCGAAGCAGGAAGGCGGGTGTGTCGGTGCCGGGCTGCTTCACATAGACGATGGAACGCTTTCCTGTCCAGAGGATGGCCGACTTAGGAATAACAACCTCATTGTTATATTGTTTAAGCGGTGCGTTGATGAGGGCATTGGCATACATCTCCGGTTTCAGTTCCATACCCGGGTTGGCTGTCTCTACGCGCACTTTGGCGGTACGTGTGGAAGAATCCAGGATTGGATTGATAAAAGATATCCTCCCCGAAAATGTTTTCCCCGGTAACGACTGAAGGGTATATTCCAGCCGATCGCCCACCTTCAGGAAAGGAAGATCGGATTCATATGCATCAAAGACTGCCCATACCTGTGACAGGTTGGCCACATTGAACAACACGGTACCGGTATTCACATAATCGCCCTGGTTTACATTTTTTGAAATTACTGTGCCGCTTGAGGTGGCAGCCACATCGATCAGCGGTGAGACTTCACCTGACCGTTCTATGCGCGCAATTTGTTCGTCGGTGAGCTTCCACAGACGCAGCTTTTCTCTTACTGCCTGTAACAGAGCTGGCTGTAAGTCTTTCATCTTTACCGCCTCAATCAGTTCCTGTTGTGCATTTAGCAGCTCGGGAGAATAGATGGTTGCGAGAGGTTGCCCGCGGCGTACACTTTCGCCGGTAAAATTGACAAACAGCTTTTCGATGCGCCCGCTCACGTGAGAGGTTTGTGATTGAGAGAGACGTTCATCTACCTGAATGGTACCATAAAGTTGTACTTCTTTCATCGGATTCTGTCTGCTCACGACTGTTGTTTGCACGTTGGCAAGTGCAGCAGCCTCTACGGATAGCTGAATAGCATTCGGATCGACTAATGCTTCACCACTGCCTGTTGTTTTCAAAGGAATCAGGTCCATTCCGCAGATAGGGCAGTCACCCGGTTCTTCCTTCCTTATTTGAGGATGCATCGCGCAGGTCCAAATTGTTGAATCATTTCCATGATCATGGGCCTCTTCAACTGTTGTATGATTTGACGATTGTTGCCGGTTGTTGCCGGAGAAAATTAGCCAACCGAGAAACAAGCCGGCCAGCAGGATCAATCCATATCTGAAATAGGGATATTTACCAATTTCTTTAATTTTATTTATATCCATAATGATGACGTTTTTTTAATTGTTTGAACTGATGAAAGAATGTAATTTCCGGATAGAGGCCACCTTCGTGTTGTAATCAGCAAGCGCTTCGGCCTGCCTCAACTGGTAATCAAGCAGCTGTCGCTGTACCTGAATCACGTTGGTCAGGTCGCTTTTTGCCGTTACAAACTCCTGAACAACCAACTGATAGGTAACACGAGCCAGTTGTTCCTGCTTTTGGTACAGTGTGACCTTTCGCTCTGCATTGTCGAGTTGCTGTTTCAGTTTGAACAGATCGGACCGAAGTACATTCAGTGTGTTGTTGTACTTTTCCCGCGCCGATTGCCACATAAAGCGACTCTCCCGCTGTTGTGCCTTGTATTTATTCCGGTAAATGGGCAAGGAGATGGAAAACATGGGCATCACCATATCCATACCGGTCATCTCAGGTGTCACTCCCGGATTCATCGGATCAGGCTTGCTTTTGCCGATCAGCGAATACTGTAGCCCGATCCCGAACATGGGGTAACTCATTTTCTGGTCCATTTCTCTCTTTGCACGGTAAGCCAGTTCTTCTTCTTCGAACATGCCCAGCATTGGATTTTGGTTTTCAATTTCACCCATAGAAACTCCTTCATCGAAAATAAAAGGCACTTTTGAGATTGAATCGGGTATCGTTACTTCAATATCCATGGGGCGGTTCAGCAACGCATTGAATTTGGCTTTTTCGGCTGCAATCTCCGACAAGAGGCTTTCGATGTTGTTTTCTATTTCAACCATTTCCAGTTGCACACGGAGCACATCCGACATCCCCGGGGCAGTGCTACCCATACCTGAAGACATACTGCTTCCTGAACTGCCCATACTTGACATCGAGGCAGAGGTGGTAGCGGAAGAAGTTGTGGAACCTCCCATCGAACCCATTCCTGCCACGCCCCCGCTGGTGGGTGATGCGCTGCTACTTTTGGTTGCCGGAGAAGGGGTAGGCACTGTGTAACCTGATGAAGAGCCGCTGAAAGGTGACGATACCTTACGGGTAGCGAGTTCTTCGAGCTGTTTCAACAGTTGCAGGTTCTCCCGATTGTTATTGAGTTGCTCTGCCAGTGTAGAAAGTATATACCACTGGGTATATACCTCCAGATAGAGGTTATCCCTTGTCTCCCTGAATTTTTCATACGCCATTTTGGCCATGTGGGAAGCCTCAGTTTGGGCTGCTTTTTTGGTACCAAACCAGGGGAACATCTGCATAAGCGTGAAATCGGCTATCTGACGTCCACCCACAATATCCATCGGTTTGAGAAAAAAGCCGATATCCAATGTAGGATCGGACCAGGCACCTGCCTGTGGCACCTTTTCCAGTGATGCTTTGTAAACCAGGAAATCGGCATTCAACCCCGGGTTATTTCTGCCCGCTATTTCAAGGTAACGGTCGAGTGAATCTGCCGTTTGCCCCTTGACTGGAAGGGTAATAATAAAACCCAGCAATAGGATGAATAAGAGGTTGATGTTATATTGTTTCATAATCTGTAATTTTAGCTTGTTGTTTCGCTTTTTTTCGAATTGCGCCTTCTCTCCACCAACACTGCAGGATGGGTACGATGAGCATGGTCATCATTTGAATTACCATTCCTCCAAAAGTAGGGATCGACATGGGGACCATGATCTCTGAACCCTTACCGGTGGAAGTAAGTACCGGAAGAAGTGCTATCAACGTAGTAGCTGTGGTCATTACTGCAGGCCGTACCCTTTTTTTTCCAGCATAAACAACCGTTTCCCTTACATCTTCCAATGTCTGTGGATCCTTCTCCAAAAAGGAGTCGTGAATATAGGTTCCCATCAGTACCCCATCGTTTGTAGCAATGCCGAAGAGCGCGATAAATCCAACCCAGACGGCAATGCTCAGATTAATCGGTTGCATGTTGAACATATCACGGATATTCATTCCTCCGATATCAAAATTCATAAACCAGGGTTCACCGTAGAGCCACAAGAGAATGAAGCCTCCAGCCAGCGCGACAAATATTCCCGAAAAGTGAATTAATGAGGCTGTGATTGTTTTAAATTGAAAGTACAGGATGAGCAGGATCAGAAGAAGACTAATGGGTATGATAATCGCTAGTCGCTGAGCTGCACGGGTTTGTTGTTCGTAATTTCCGGCGAAAGTGAAGGAAACCCCTTTTGGTAACTGCAATTCACCGGTTCTTATTTTTTCATCAAGCACCTTCTGGGCCTCGTGAACCACATCTACTTCCGCTTTGTCTCCGACCTTATCGAAGATGACGTAGCCAATCAGGAATGTATTCTCACTTTGAATCATCTGCGCTCCGCGTGTATAGGTTATGTCTGTTACATCGCCCAATGGTATCTGCGCACCCGTGGCAGTAGGTATGATGAGACGTGCCAATTCATCCGGATTCTCTCTTAACTCACGCGGATAACGCAGTCGTACCGGAAAACGCTCACGAGCTTCCACTGTGGTAGTCAGTGGCATTCCGCCAACAGCTACACTGATTACCTCTTGCAGGTCGGCCACGGTGATACCGTAACGCGCCATCTCTTGCCGGTTTAAGCTGATCTCGATGTAGGGAGCTCCCACAGCCCGATCATAAAACACGGTGGATGGAAGTACTGAAGGAACATCTTTCAAAGCAGTTTCTATTGCTTTGCCTCCCTGTTCTATCGACTCCAAATCGGGCCCGGATACTTTTACTCCCATCGGTGCACGCATGCCGGTTGAAAGCATCACTGTTCTTGCAGCAATGGGCATAAGCTTTGGTGCCGATGTGAGTCCGGGTAAATGTGAGACGTTGACGATCTCCTGCCATATATCGTCTTCGTTTTTTATTTCCGGGCGCCACTGTCTGAAGTATTTACCACGCCTGTCGTGAACGAGGCTGTCTTCAGGTATCAATCGAAAACCCTCTTTCGGATTATAGGTAGTATTGTTCGTCAGAATAAATTCACCCTTCCTGTTTACTTTGAAGCGTTTACGGTTTCCGTCCTGATCCAGTATATATTCCGGGCGGTAGGTGATTGTATTTTCAAACATTTGGGTCGGTGCAGGGTCGAGTGCTGAGTTGACACGTCCCCATTTGCCGACGGCCATTTCCACCTCCGGAATGTTGTTGATTCTTTTGTCCAGTATTTCAATGTATAGCTGATTTTGTTCTATCCCGGTATGGGGCATGCTTGTGGGCATTAACAGAAAAGAACCTTCGTTCAAAGTGGGCATAAATTCCTGACCCACCCCCGGAAACCGGTTGCTTGCAGTTTGCCAAAATCCCGTCTGCCGGAATGATTTCCATCCGACAGTTTCGAAACTATTTGCCACCAGACCAAATGTTTTGTCAAACCCATGCCAGATAAGAATGCCAAACAGGATTGTTAAGATGGGAATGGTCATAAACTTCCATCTGTTTGCAAGGCTCCAGCGGAGTATTTTCTCATAATAGATTACCATCGACCACAATGCTCCCAGGATAACAACAATTATTAAAACAACAAAGAGGAAATTTCGTGGTGTTCCGGCCTGAGTTCCCATGGGCAACCAGTCCATTGCAAGAAGATAGGTAACTGCAAACAATACAATGCCCAAGTTGATAAAAGTTGATATTTTTTGGTTCTTCCACTTCTGCGAAAAAAGATTATTCAGACCTATTAACGCCAGCGTGAAATATAAATAGTATCCGGTCATAATAATCAGCGCGATGCTTGCTGCAATCAGTATGATGTTTGATCCTTTTCGAACCTGTTTTGATGTAATTTTTATCTGGAAGATATAATACATCAACGTGGGTATCACCATGATGCCGAGCATGTATGCACTAATGAGTGCGAACGTTTTGGTGAATGCCAATGGAACAAAAAGCTTTCCTTCCTGTGCTTCCAGCATGAAGACCGGAATGAAACTTACGATTGTGGTAAGTTGTCCGGTGAGAACTGCTCCGGAGACTTCTTTTATACTGTTGTAAATTAAATTTACAAAAGGTTTGCCTTTCCGAATGCTCTTGTTCTCATCCATGTGCCTGAGCGTGTTCTCGACAAATACTACTCCGACATCTACCATGATTCCGATGGCGATTGCAATACCTGATAATGCCACTATGTTGGCTTGTATTCCCGCATATCGCATTATTATAAAAGTGGCCAACACCCCCACGGGTAAAATACTGGAGATAACAACCGAAGCCCTGAGGTTTAAGACCAAAACAATTACAACAATGATGGCAATGAGCGTTTCATGTGTAAGTGAAGTCTCCAGCGTGCCTATCGTTTCGTGAATCAGCGCGGTTCTGTCGTAAAAAGGAACAACGGTCACTTTAGAAACCGATCCATCAGCAAGCGTCTTTTGCGGCAATCCTGCGTCCATCTCCTTGATCTTCTCCTTCACGTTGTCGATAACCTGAAGCGGGTTGGAACCATGGCGTGCTACCACCACGCCACCCACGGCTTCTACCCCTTCTTTGTCGAGGCCACCCCGTCGGGTGGCAGGACCCAGAGTGACGAATGCCAAATCCTTAATCTTTAAAGGAATGCCATCTCTTACAGTAACCACTGCTTCTTCCAGGTCGGATACTTTTTTTATGTAACCAAGTCCGCGAACAAGGTATTCCGCTTTATTGATTTCAACCGTTTCGGCACCGATATCGAGGTTGCTCTTCTGTATGGCATTCATTACATCCATAATAGTAAGGTTGTATGCGCGTAGAGAATTGGGATTTACGTCTACCTGGTACTCTTTCACGAAACCACCCACGGAAGCCACTTCAGATACTCCTTCTGCCGACATTAATGAGTATCTGACATAGAAATCCTGCACTGTTCTTAACTCGTCCGGATCCCAGCCGCCTGTAGGCTTACCTGTTTCAGGGTTTCTCCCTTCCAGGGTGTACCAGTAGATTTGTCCCAAAGCTGTTGCATCCGGCCCGAGACTCGGTTGTACGCCCTGAGGCAGTGTCCCTGGAGGCAATGAGTTCAATTTTTCCAGAATGCGTGAACGACTCCAGTAAAATTCGACATCTTCTTCGAAGATGATGTAAATAAACGACATCCCGAACATGGATGTGCTTCGGATGGTTTTAACCCCTGGAACTCCTAGTAATGATGTAGTCAACGGGTAGGTAATTTGCTCCTGAATATCTTTGGGAGAGCGTCCCATCCATTCTGTAGCGACAATCTGTTGATTGTCACTGAGGTCGGGGATTGCATCTACCGGAACAGGATCCTTTGGCAGAATACTACCCCAGTTAAAAGGTGCAACTGATATTCCCCATACGACAATAGTAATTAGTAACAGGATGGTAATAAACCTGTTATTCAGAAAATACTTTACGATTTTGTTAATCATAGAATATGTTAATTGAATAAGTATATTGTTATTGATCAGGCTTTCTGTTTATAACACTGATAAGCCTAAAGTGTTTTTGTCTGTATCACAATGAAATACAGAACAACCACAGTGCAAATAGTTTTTTTCGGTAGAAAATTTCACCTTGCACTGGATACAATGTTCATGAGAATCAAATCCGGTAGATACAGATGTAAGTAAGTATGCTCACATCTGTAAGGTATAGTCCTTTCGGTGGAAATTTTAACGAAGAAAATAAGGCATTGGTTTCAGGTTCTGTTATATTGATAAAATTTGCCAATATTGTCCCTGATCCCTCAATTGTGAGAGAAGTGATACGAGAATAGGTCAGCTGTTCAACTCTGTTCTGATATTCATCGGTAACGGGTTTCAACAGTTGAACATCACAACATGAAGCATGTGTATCGTCCAGAATGTTACTGTGATCGGTTCTTCCGTCCGGAAGATAATCATGTTTAAGGTTTCTATTTTCCCGAGTGGCGTTGTCGCCGCAGCACTCTCTGAAATTTTCGGTGTTTGGAAGTAGGGAAAATGAATGCAGCTTTTCTCCACAAAAATGCATCGCAAGTATGGGTTGTACTGCGGACATCAGCATAAAGTGAAGCAATAATATGGCTGTAAATCTTTTCATTCTTCCTCTCGGGTATCCAACCTGTAAAATCACAATAAGTGATATGAGTGTGCAAAAGTAATGGTTATTTTGTTTTTAACAAAAAAACTGTCTAAAATGATGAACGAGGACTTTTTTTCCTGGTGACGTTATAACTCAACGGCGGTCAGTTCAGCCACTGCCAGTGCATAATCGCGTTCTGCTTCCAGCATGTTGTTGAATGCATCATAATAAAATTCCAATTCAAGCAGATAATCCAACAATGATATTTCACCAGCATCCAGTGCTTTTTTAAGGAGCGGTTCATTGCTATATGAAGAAAGTGCAGCGCGATACTTCTGCGCAGTATCGCGTAAACCGGTTGATTGATTGAATAAGTTCTGCAGTCTGTTGTAAAATTGATTCCTGTTGTCTTCAAGTGCAGATTCGGACGAAAGTATCCCGGCTTTCGCCTGTTTCACAGTATTCCTGTTCTCCCAAAGCGGGATGGAGATGCCAATCGTCGCTCCTTGTAATTTTTCGCCCAGAATCCGCTCGGAGTAATAACCGGCACTTAATTTTGGCAATGCTTGTGCACGGCTGACCTTTACCTGCTGTTTGCTTATATCGACTTTTTTGCTGAGGTATTGGAGAGCCGGACTTTTGGATTCCGCCGTTGCGTACCACTCATCGAAGTTTGAGGGCAGGGGAGTGAGCGGTATATTTGTTTCGTCATACTGAATCTTTTTGCCTCCGTTCAAAGATTTTAATTCGTTCAGCAGTGCTTCACGTTCAATGTCTATTTTCTCTTTCTTATTCGCACAGGCAATAAGTGTCAAATAAACCTTGTTTCTTTCTATGGCATCTGCCTCGCCCAGGTTAAATTTCTTCTGATAGGAATCGACAATGATCTGATCGTTCTCTACCCTTTGGGCGTAATCTTTGGATAAAGCATTGTTATAAATCAGTTTAATAATAATTTGTTTGGCACGGAGCAATATATTGATTCGTTCAGACTGGTAGAGCCGGTCCAGATTCTGATTTTCCATACCGGCAAGTTTGTTCCGGTGCCCGTAAACTGTAGGAAAATCGAAGGACTGGGTGATACCGAAATCGTTTTGGTTACCAATTTCACGTGGCGTTCCCCACAGATGTTCGAATGTTATTTCAGGATCAGGCAGCCAGATTCCTGTTTTATTACCCAATTTTTGTACATCAATCTGTTTCTGCAGTGCCTGCAATGTGGTGTTGTTTGCTTCAACATCCTGTAATATTTTCTCTATTTCATTTTGGGCCTGGGCGGGGATGAGTATGCAAAGCGAGAGCAGGGTAAATAATATTTTTTTCATACATTTTTTTTCATAATTTATTCGCTCACAAACAGTCGTTTACTTGAAAACAAAGGATCGCAAGTAAAGTTCAGCTTTAACTTTCGCAGGCCTGCTTCGTCTCCCGGAGTAGGGATATGGGAGGAATGCATTTCGCAGTTGTTCAAATCAGTAAGTTTTTGTAATGCCATCTGTGCTGCCGGATTAGATATTGCACTTATAGAGAGGGCGATCAGGGTTTCTTCCACATCCAGGCTCACATTTTTTCCGTTCAGGATATTTTTTTTCAGGTGTGTAACTGAATCGATGATATTTTCCGGAAGCAGGATCATGCTATCCGGTAGTCCTGCCAAATGTTTGGTCGCGTTTAAAATCATGCTCGACGATGCGTGCAACAAAGGTGAGTTCTTACCCGTGACAATGGTCCCATCGTGAAGTTCAACGGCTGCTCCGCAATAGATCCCTGCATATCCCTTACCGTAAAGTTCGGCATCTTTTGCTGCTTTACGGGCTGGTTTCACTACCCGCCGGTCTTCATCTTTCGCTCCTACTTTTTCCATAATCTCGGTGTTCCGGTCCACCGTGTCCTTACCCGCTCTTCCCATGGCGTAATCTACAAAACTTCTTAAGTGGCGCCGGATAATTTCCTGATAAGCAGCTTGCTGACAAACGCCATCATCGATAATACCCGAACTGATCCGGTTTACTCCCATATCGGTAGGAGATAAATACATGGATGATGAGCCTGATATCTTTTCCAGAATTTTTTTAAGCAGATCGAAAGCTTCTATATCGCGGTTGTAGTTCACAACTTTCACACCGTAGGCTTTCAAATGGTGTGTATCGATCATATTCACATCCCTCAGGTCGGCGGTTGCAGCCTCATAGGCTATATTCACCAAATGGTCAAGTGGCAAATCCCAGACAGGAAAAGTCTCAAATTTCGCATATCCTGCTTTCACTCCTTTTTTGTTGTCGTGGTATAAATTACCCAAAGCAGTTGCCAGCTTCCCACTCCCCGGACCGGGCCCTGTAACCACCACAATCGGTCTACTGGTCTCAATATATTCGTTCGCACCATACCCCTCATCGCTGACGATGACATCCACATTTTTCGGATATCCTTTGGTGGGGTAGTGTAGATACACTTTGATACCTTTCAGTTCAAGCTTATTCTTAAATACAACTGCTGCAGGCTGCCCTTCAAAACGGGTAATTACTACTGCTGCCACATGTATTCCGTACCACCTCAGGTCATCGATACTTTTTAATACGTCCACGTCGTACGTGATTCCAAAATCGGCCCTTATTTTGTTCCTTTCAATGTCTCCGGCATAAATGCACATGATGACATCCACCTTATCTTTCAGATTTTGCAGAAGGCGGATTTTTACATTGGGGGCAAATCCCGGTAAAACACGTGCTGCATGATAATCATATAAAATTTTACCTCCGAATTCAAGGTATAACTTTTGGTTAAACTGATTGACTCTATCAATAATTGCCTTACTCTGTTCTTGCAGGTATTTTTCATTATCAAACCCTACATGACTTGTTTTTTCCATTTTCCCGAATCATTTATTTTAAATCCGGACTCAAAATTAACAAAATTGTCTGGGATTGAAAGAAAAATCAACCGCTTTTTTGACATCATATTAAAATCCGAAATCATCTATCACCGTTTTCTTGACCTCTTCTTTTTTAATTTCTGCTTTATTTTGAGTCGCCAATCCTTCCACATAAATAGCTTTAAAAGGAATGGCAGGACAGACGTATTCACATCCGCCACAACCCACGCAGATAGAGGTATCAGTTTCCGGAATCGTGAGTACACCCTTGTACGGAACCATGTGGACTGCCTGGGTGGGGCAATGTTCCGAACAAGCGCCACAGCTGGTTTCATCGTAATAAACGATGCAGTTTTCAATGATAAACTGCACCTGGCCCATCTGTGTGTGATTTTTTTCTTCTTTTGTCAGCGGAAGCAGTGCTCCGGTTGGGCACACATCCCCACAGACCGTACAGTCGTAATTGCAGAACCCCCGGTCGAAATAGAGCTTGGGCTGCATGATGCCTTCCAGACCATACTCCAGGAAAGCAGGCTTGATTACATGACTGGGACATTTGCTTACGCAAAGATGGCAGGAGATACATTTTTCCCGCAGGTGATCGAAAGAGACGGCCCCCGGAGGAGCGATGGGAATCTGTCTTTTGAGTTCTTTTTTTGGAAGAAGCCCGTTGGACGTTCCCTGTGCAATGAGTTTTCCTGCAGCCAGGCCCACGACAAGAGAAGCCGACAGAAACCGGCGTTTGGATTCGTTCGCCGGTTGGTCCTCCTTCAGAAAAGTATATGCCGGTATGGGACTAACGGACTTTTTCTTCTTCAGACCGATAAAGGAAAATTTCATTGCATTGCGGTTACAGCTTTCAATACAGTTGAAACAGGTGACGCACCGACTGTGATCGATTTTCTTATTCTTTGAATCGATACAAGACGCTTTGCATTTCATGGCACACAAACCACACATGTTGCATTTGTCGTCCGCGAACCTGACTTTAAACAGGGAGTATTTGCTCAGCAAACCGAGCGTGGTTCCCACCGGGCAAATCGTGTTGCAATAAGTCCTGCCGTTGCGCCAGGCCAGATAACCAATCACTCCCAGGGTAATAAGTGCGATCGCCGACGAAAAAAGACTCAGCGAGTAGATACTTACCTTATAAAATGCGTAATTATTGAAGGAGGTAAAAATGGCTTCCAGCAAATTGTTTCCCGCGAGATAGGCCGGACGCAGCAGGTGTGTGATCATTCTCCCGTATGCCCCGTAGGGATCGAGCAGACCCACAAGAAATGTAAATCCAAAAACGAACGCCACTATCGTGGCAGCCAGGACGCTCCAGCGGAGAATGTTTTTTGCTTTGCTGTAGGTGTACCTTTTTTTGCGGATGAATTTTTTGGATAACCATGCTACCACATCCTGATAAACGCCCATTGGACAGATGGATGAACAATATACCCTGCCAAAAAGCAATGTGAGCACCAGCAGGGATACAAGTATCAGGATGTTCACTGCCAACAGTGCGGGTATAAACTGTATCTTTGCCAGAAAACTGAAACTTTTCGGGAGAAACTCCCTGAAGTCGAGAAAATAAAGCGTAATCAGAGAAAAAAGCAAAAGAGACAGAATAACACGGGTTTTCTTTAACATGATAGATGACTTCTTAAAGACCTTATATTCGAACCCGTTTTATATTCAGACTTTTGAGGTTCATTGTTCCCACTCCCAGCTCCTGACCTTTGGAAATGTGTGTCACTTTCTCAAGCGGCATTTCCCGTGCCTGGTTGAAGAAGTTGGCCGCGGCGGTATCGGCTGCGATGATATCCTGTGATACAAAAAGACCTTTCGACAGAACCACATCTGCGGGTGATTTTCCTCTGGGACCACTGGTCTTCATCAGCCGGTAAGCATCCACCACATTCAGCACAGGACGTTTGGCATACGTACATACATCGGCGATGCACTGCTGCAGGTCGTTGGCATGGAAAAACTTTCTGTCCCAGACGATGCCCATATAATTTTTCATGGAGATGGACAATTGTGCTCCCCCGTGATTTTTAAGTACAGGCACGTTAATCCATTTGTCGCTGTCCACGATGGCTTGATGAATTTTTGCACTTTTCAGGCTTTTCCCTTTGGGGATAGAGACCGATTTATAATAGGATTCCTGGTGGGCAGGTACCACTTTTGCTCCTGCTTTTTTTGCTGCCTGCTCAATACCGCTGGTGCTATAGGTTTTGCGCCAGTCGTCGCAGGTGTGATCAAAAACGGTTACTTCAGCTGCTCCGGCATCGAAACATTGTTTGATGATCTCCGCCACCAGCTTCGGATTGGTGTTTGCAGCCATTTCAACCGGCTGATCCCACCCGATATTGGGCTTTACACAGACTTTGTCGCCTTTGCTGATGAAGGCTTTCATTCCTCCCATCTCGGCGATGGCCTTGCGGAACATCACTTCCGGTTCACCTCCCATCACCGCAATCAGATCATATTTTGATGCAGCATGGGTTGTCTCAAACGACTGGGTAAGGATGCTCATTGCTTCCGCTTCTTTGATTGTCGTTAATGCCGCTCCTGTGAGGGCTACTGCTCGTAAAAAATTCCGTCTGTCCATATTTTTTTTGTTTTATTGATTGTCCAGTGGTTGTTTCTGATTATCTAAAACCTATATTGATCCCCTGTGTCACGTGACAAACAGGAGAAGGATTGTTGCAGACTATTCAAATATTTACCCGTAATCCTCCAAAAACGGTGGTGCCGGGCATCGGGTATCCGGCATTGATCTGGTAATCCTGGTTGAGAAGATTTTCGCCCCTTAAAAAGAGGTTTAGCCAGTTGAATGCTTTGTAATTAATACGTAGATTCCACAGCAAGACTTTCTCTTTTACAGGCTCAGGATTTACTTTTGTGTAGAGCGCTCCCAGATATTGCATGCCGGTAGAAAGATTCCAACGTCCCATGGAGTAATCTCCACTCACATAAAATTTATGTTCCGGTGCCCCAACGATCTTATAAGTCATGTCCAGCAAGCTGTAGTTTGCCGAGAAGCGGAGGTGGCTGGTTGCAAGGTAGCTTGCCGAAAGCTCAAAGCCTTTATTTTCCACTTTGCCTGTATTCACGTTCAGTGGTTTCCCTTCCACCATCTGAACCTGGATCATATTCTCTCCGCTGATATAAAACAAATTTATGCCAAAACTTACCCCTACCTCAGGCAATGATTGCAGTAGCGATATTTCGTAGTTCATCAACCGTTCCGGCTTCAGTTCCGCGTTTTGGGGCGGAAACATGTACATTTCGCGAATGGTAGGATTTCTGAATCCCTTGCTGGCGATAGCCTTTATGGAAGTGGTAACGGTTGGAACGTAACTGATTCCCAGCTGCGGAATCCACTCCGACCCGTTTATTTCGTGATGATCGAGCCTGAGACCGGCATTCATGGTAAGCCGGTCGCCCAGCACACTCTGTTGCAGATTCAGGTAACCTGCAAGGGTGTTGAGATGTACATCGGCCAATTCTATATTATCCGCTTCATCCGGGAATTTATTCCAGGCCTTGCCGCCAAAACGCTGAAAATCGACCCCGGCAGTGGTCTTGTTCCCCTCAAAGAAAGAATAAGACTGATAGGTCGTAAAACCAAACATTTGGTCGTCCGAACGAAACCGATATACAGGCGGTAAGCCGGATGAAAGAACGGATATCCCGTCGTTGATTTCGTGTGAACCAAAATTGTAGAAAAACTTCACAGCTCCCGATGTGTGGGCATATTCATTTTCCAACACTACAGACGTCATGCCGCGCAAAATATCGGCATCGTTATCGATAATCGGGCTTGTAACGGTTCCCGGATTGGAACTCAATGTCTTCGACAGATTCAAATCCAGAAAACTACTCCAGTTCCGGTTAAAGTCGTATCCTGCTTTGATATACCCGATGAACTGCTCAAAATCCATATTTTCCCGGTGTCCATCGGAATGGTTGTATCCAAAATTTCCGTTGACATGAAGCTCTTTCTTTCTAAATCCGGTTGAAACTTCAGCATTCAGCGTGTTGTAGCTTCCATAGGAAATCTGTGCCGACTGATGGCTGCCGTCGGTCTTCTGTTTTTTCGTGATGATGTTTATCACACCCCCCATCGCATTCGACCCGTAAAGTACCGAAGCAGGGCCCCGCACCACTTCTACCCGTTCGGTCATCATAGACTGGTAGCTGTCTGCCAGCGGATGACCCATCAACCCCATATATTGCGGATGTCCGTCGATCAGCACCAGCACCCCTGCAGTGGGTGTACCGCCGATGCCGCGGATGCTTATTCCTCCGGCTGCGCCGGCTGCCACACCGTATCCCATCAGACCCCGCTGTGATATAAACAGGCCGGGAACCTCTTCTGTGAGCAGGGGAAGGAAAGAAGGTTGCATCCTCTCAGCAATTTTTTCTTCAGAGATCACAGTGATGCTCATCGGCACGTTGCGGAGGTTTACTTTTGGCATGGTGCCGGTCACGACCACTTCATCAAGGCGAATGGTATCATTGTTTTCTGCAGGTCCTCTATTTTCAGCTGACAACGTGTTCGTAGCCAGCAAGCACAGAGCCAGAAAAAATGTGCATCTGTTCATATGATCCAGGAAAATTTGAAACAGGTCTCGTCGTAAAGTGAATAGTCTGCTTTTCCGTTTACTGCAAAGGTCTTTATCAGCTTTGCTCCATGTAAAAGATCGATGGCAAATTGTACAGTCGCCCCTGTTTTTACACGATCTTCCACCAGCAGTATGGTTTTGTCCCTGTATTCGAAGTCGATGGGTGCCACCAGTTGTGGGGTATCGTACTTCGGTTTCTGAAGTGGATCACGTAAGTTTATTTTTAATAGCTGTATCTCTGTGTTCAACCGTTGGTTGATGATGGCGGCCGGAATGATACCCCCATTGGCAATGGCGACAATCAGGTCGAAGGTTTCGAGAAATTGGATCTCCCGAAACTTTTGCATGACCTTTTCGAATGATTTTTCTTCGATCATCACACCTTGGTCAATGCTCTCAGCACAAAATAACCACCCAAAAGCTGGAGAATCATGCCGGGCAGGCCGAGCCGGAAATCCTGAACAGAAGCAGCAAAGTTCTGTGTGGTAGCCCATTCAATACCCGTACCGATTACCTGGTAAGCAAGGATGGCCAACAGAATTCCGGTCAGTGATACTTTTCCGAAATGTTTGGCTGCCATTGAGGCGGCAATAGCCAGAAGTATCGATTTGATGATTATTGCCGGCAGCAATGCCACGATAGGCATACCAAAAAGCAGGCTGTTTGCCAGGGGAGAGAGGATTGCCGTAAGTAATCCCACATGAATGCCGTATTTATAAGCAGCAATCAGCGTGAAGAAATAAATGGGCAAAAAGATGAATCCTCCTTGTGGTACAAGGTGTGCCAACTGTGGTAGCAGCAGATTACCGACTATAAATATTGCTGCGAACAGATAGGTTCTGGTGTTGCTAAGGTTTAGAGAGTACAATTTGGCTGTTGTTGACATAGTAAGTTGAATTATATTGTATATAACATATTGTTTCGGTGCAAACACTTTACATGACTTACAAATCTATGCATAAAAAGTCGAATTTTTCAGAGTGGGGTTGTTATTTTTTATTTAAAAAATAAAAAATCCTGTTTCCTCTTTTCTACATATCCTGTGACCTCCCGGTTGGATACAGAAAATCGCCCGTGGAATGGATTTATCCTGTTTTTATCGATATCTTTGCAATCATTAATAATGGTACACATTATGTGGAGAGATTTGCTCCTTGTCGGAATTGGAGGCGGTGTCGGCAGTATGCTGAGATTCCTTACTTCCCGGTTTGCAGTCCGCTTTATACACCATGAATGGTTGTTCGTGGGAACTTTTATCGCCAATATAGTAGGATGTTTACTCATTGGTTTGTTTTCAGGTTGGATATTATCCCATCAGCCGGAGAATCAATCATTTCGTTTGCTGATGATTGTCGGTTTCTGTGGCGGGTACACTACATTTTCAACCTTTGCCTTTGAGAATCTGCGCTTGATAGAGATGAATCAGTGGGGTTTGTTTACACTCTACACCACAGCGAGTATTGTGTTTGGTCTTCTATCGGTATGGGCCGGCATGAAACTAGGACATCTGGTGTAAAAAAACGCCGGAAGAATGATTCTCCCGGCGCGTAATGAAACTTTCCCTACTTTATAACTCCTTAATGCGGATATTTCTGAACATAACTTTTGATCCGTGTCCGAGAAATCCGATGTGTCCGGTTTTGTTGAGAAGTCCCGGATGCTCCCGTTTGTCCATTGTCCCGTTTTTGGAGGCCTCACGGATGTTTCCATCCAGGATGGTTGTCCCGTTAAGGATCACTTTTATATGGTCGCCGTCGGCAATTACCTCCTGGTAATTCCATTCTCCCAGAGGTTTCAGAAATCCTCTTTTTGCAGGAATCACGCCATATACTGATCCATGATACTGATACACCTGTAGCTTCTCGTAGACAGACGCTTCATTATCCAGTATCTGGAGTTCTATGCCGTGGTATGCGGCATCGCCTTCCGGTGGTGTACGGATGCCTAATCCGTTGTTGGCACCTGGTGTGAGCATAAACTCGAAACGGAATACAAAATTATCAAACTGCTCCTGGGTATAGAGGTTGCCACCCGAACCCTTGCTGGGGTGTAAGACAAGGTTACCGCCTTCTACTGCATAATCTTTTTTGTTGCCAGTCCACTGGTCGAGGTTTGTGCCGTCGAAAAGAATGTGAAAACCTTCTTTCTCTTCTTCCGCCGACAATTTAAATGGTTCAGGACGGGGAATCTCCCTGATATAAATATCCCTGTAGGCTACTTTGCTGCCATGTGCCTGTAGTTCAATTTGCTCCAAAGGGAAGATGGGTTGACTTCTGTCCCAATAGTTTTCCAAAATCACATTGTCGGTTACCAGCTCACCATTCAGCCACACGGTCACTCTTTCACCCACCATCCGGATGCGGAACGTATTCCATTCACCCACTTTCTGGTCGGCTACTACCAATGGTTTGCTTGGGTTTTGTTTGTTATTGTACAAACCGCCCGATCCTACCTGGGCACCTACTTTCACGCGGGCAGTATCCCATATCTGTACCTGGGGTGTTCCCCGGAGATAGATCCCTGCGTCGGGCTCGGGACCGGGATAGAGTTTCCAGTCAATGAGCATCTCGAAGTCTCCGTACGGCTTGTTAGTACAAAGGTTATTCCCTTTTCCGGTGAACAACAATTCTCCTTGATCCACAATCCAGCTTTCTTTCGCTTCCTTATCTGCTTTTTCCTGTGCGGTAGCCAGTTCTTTCGGGCTCATCTTTGTTCTTTTGCCCGGATTTTCAACCAACCCTTTCCAACCGTCCAGATTTCTGCCGTTGAAAAGGGAAATAAATCCATTCTCACCTGGATTTTCTGTCACGTATTTGGCAATGGATTGTCTTTGGTAATCTGCGTCGGAATTGTTTAGTGTCTTACTTACCCTGTTCAGGATGGCGGTAGTTTCCACCCCTGCAAAGGCGGGATTATTGATGGCAATATTCATGGCTGCGAGAGCGGCAGCTTCTTTTAATGATGGCTGGTCCATGAAGTGCGCTACGAAAAGCATCGCCTGATACTGTTCTGTATTTCCCAGGAGCTTCAGTATCTCATTCTTTTGCTTATCGGTCTGAGCAAACTGCATCGTCTCACGCAGGTAGAGGTATTTCACTGCACCGGTTTTATCTGATTTTCCAATTGTCGAAATCAACGCGTCGGTCACCCTCTCCAGCTCCTGCTTGTTTTTACTTTCACGGGCGATATTCAGAAGAGGATAAATCACGTGAAATGACTTCCAGCCGGTGAGCGCATTAAAAGCTGCGTCTTTCTCTACTTTTGAATCTGAAGCATATGCTTTTGTAATGATATCGATGGCTGCCGGTAAACCGCTGTTGGCAAGTGCCGGATAATATACCTGTTTATTGGGCGAATTTTTCATCTTTCCGTTTAACAGCCGGAGCTGCTCATCTGTGGAGAGGTAGTTCAATGCTTCGTTTACAGCTTGTTGAAGCGCCGGTACATAAGCCTGGCCGGACTGTTCCAGCAGGGTAAACAGATCCGGAAGGTTACTGGCTGTCACAATGTCTTTCAATGTGTTGGCAGCAGCAGATTTCACCACCGCATTGTTACTGAACATCTGATTGTAGACGAGATTGTACTGACTTTTCATTTTCCGTTTGGAAATAAGTTCCAGAATTGCTTTTTTACCGGTATCTGTACAATCTTCAAAAACAGAGGCAAGGGGGTAGGAGATATCTCCTTTGAAAGCAGACATTGCGTCCTTTGCCAATGTCACGCTATATTCATTGTTGCTTTTCAACAGGCCTGTCAGTGCGAGAAGCGACTCATCGCCCCCAATCGTCGCCAATGAACGTGCAGCTGCTTTCTGTACCATTTGTTCAGATGAATTGATATGGCGTGCGATAAGCGACGCAGATCCATCCATCTCATGTTTCGCCAGCCAGTAGATCAGCACAGTTTGTATCTGTGTTGATTTGGTGGTGGACAATTCTTTCTGAATCAGTCGGATCGATTTTTTATCTTTTTCAAAAGGATAAACGTTCAAAATTCCTGAAAGATAGGTGGCGCTTCCATCTTTCATGACATCTTTCAGTATCTTTTCTTTTTTTGTAGCGGGCTGTGCCAGGAGTAATCCTGATGCGGCAATTTTCAGGTCCTGCTGATTCTGTTTTGATGCAACGGACAGAATTTTTCCGGCCTCTTTATTCACCAGCCTGGGGTCAGTCGCATTCAACCGTGTAAGCAGTGTAAGATAAGCTGCTGTGGCTTTTTTTCTGTCATAGGTGTAATTTACCTGTTCTGCAGCCTCCCGTAAGGTATTAAGTGATTTTTTGGTACCGATTTGGGCAAGTGCATTCAGAAATACCTTTTGCAAACTTTCTGAGCTACTCTTGTTGAAAAGATTGAGTAATTCGGGTTCGGCTGCAGCGTAATGGGTCTGTCCCATGGCATTTACCAGATTCAACAGGATGGGGACGGAATCTGTGTTTTTTATCCCGTTTAACAGGGCTGCATTTGCTTTTTCAGTCCCTATACTTACCAAAACCAGTGAGGCAGGACCGGTGAGCCGTTCATCGGTAAGCAGGCCGGACAAAACATCCACATTCTCATCCGTGGCGATGGTTCTGAGTTGATGGATCAGAAATGCTTTTATTTCCTTATCCAGTGACTGATTTAGTGTTTTTTCAAAGGCATTCGTAGCCACACTGCGCCTGAAGGCGTCGTTTGCTACAAAGTGGGTCCACCCACTGATGGCATACTCCGTTGCTTCATTACTTTTTTTCCCGGGAGGATTCATTCGGCCGATCAGATCGAGTAAACCCTCTTCTCCGGTTGATACCAGATCAGCAATGGTCTGGTTATATTTTTGGGGTGTTTCTGCGGGTAATTGTGCCAGTGCATCGGCCACGATGGTGGCTTTAGTTCTTCCGGCCGGCATTTGGGCCTGCAATCCGCCTGCAATAAGGAGGATAAGGCAAATGAATATTGTTTGTATATGTTTCATTTTATATTCGATTGTAATTCAGTAGTTATTCAATTGCTATTTGGTTGTGAATTTTGATGTTTACTATGTTCGGCAAATTCAAACAAGTTTGTTTGCACTCACTCATCGCAAACATTCAGTTGATATTGTCTTATAATTGGCTCGTTGTTTAGATCGACCAGGGTGCCCGGGTGGGTTGATCCAGCAGGCGGTTGGCTTCTTCATCATGGATGAAGATCTCTTTCACCGGGTCAAATTCAAGCGTTCTGTTAAGCCGGAGAGCCACGGCACCCATGTTGACGATGGTGCTGGACCGATATCCGTTTATTTCATTGAGGGCAAACTTCTGTCTGTTGAGAACACATTCAATAAAGTCGGTATTTTGTTCCTGTGGTTCCGGAAAATCGGCCAGTTTCTTTTCCCAGTCGGGGATATCACATACAAAATTCCTGTAGACATTACCTTTTGGCCCGGAGATGTAAGGCGTATCGGGCTTTCCGTAATCACCTCCCCAGAGTATAATCTGACATCCATCGTCATAGGTGTAAGTGATGGATCGCCATGTTCCCACTGCATCGGGATGTTGTTGAGGTGCATCGACTTCCACTTTCACCGGGCTGGTATCGTCCTTGCCCAGCATATATTGTACGGGGTCGATGTAGTGCTGTCCCATATCACCCAGGCCTCCTCCGTCATAATCCCAGTACCCGCGGAAGGTCTGGTGTACGCGATGTGGATTGTATGGTTTGTAAGGTGCCGGCCCCAGCCACATGTCGTAATCGAGTTCTTCCGGAATTGGCTGCGGCTCCAGGTGTGTTTTTCCTACCCAATAGAATTTCCAGTCGAATCCGGTATGTTTGCTGATGGTCACTTTTAGCGGCCATCCAAGCATGCCGCTGTCGATCAGTTTTTTCAACGGTTTTACTGGTGTACCCAGCCCGTAGAACTGACTTTTGAAGCGGAACCAGGTATTCAGCCTGAAGATATTGCCATGCTGCGCAATCGCTTCCCGCACCCGTTTCCCTTCTCCTATGGTGCGCGTCATCGGTTTTTCGCAAAAGATATCCTTGCCCGCTTTTGCTGCTTCCACCGACATGATCCCGTGCCAGTGGGGCGGGGTGGCAATATGTACAATATCCACATTCTTGTCAAGAATCAGATCGCGAAAATCATGATAGAGGTTTATTTTTTCTTTCACCTTCGCTGCTGCTTCGGTGAGGTGTTTTTTGTCCACGTCGCACATGGCAACTACACGGGTGTTGTCATAAGGAATGTGGCCACGGCCCATCCCCCCCAAGCCGATAATTCCTTTGGTCAGTTCATCGCTTGGGGCAATCATGCCTTTCCCCAGCACGTTTCGGGGAACAATGGTGAGCAGCGTGACACCGCCCATCGTTTTTAAAAATTGTCTTCTGGAGGCCATAAGTATTGTTTAATTGATATTGATATTTATATTTATTTTTATTTTTATTGTTTTATCAATTGCAAGTTAGGAAAAATTAAAAAAAGAAACGCTTAAATTGCGAAAAATATATTTCATTTTTTTTTACTGCATCATTGCATTTTTTCTCGGGCCTGTGACCCTGTTATTGTTTCAGATAATTTTTTCATTGCCCTATAATGCTGCTACCAACTTCCTTTTACATTTTAGTATTTACAGTTTTTAGTTGTATTTTCCAGTTTATAGAAAATAAAATGTTAATATTTTGATTTATTTTATTCATTAATCACTTTATTAATCTAATATTAATTAACCGACATTACATTGCAAATAATATAAAAAACAACTTAAATTAAATTTATGAGGAACAATGTTCTTATGATTTTTTTAATCATATTGGAAGCGTGTAATGTAGAAATAAATCAAGACCTGACACAATTTGTAAATCCTTTTATAGGAACCGGCGGACACGGACATACTTTTCCGGGAGCAGTGGTTCCAAATGGGATGGTGCAATTAAGCCCGGACACTCGTATGAAAGGGTGGGATGCATGTGCAGGATATCATTATTCAGACAGTACAATAGTCGGGTTTAGCCATACGCATTTGAGTGGTACTGGAATAGGGGACTACGGAGATATTTTATTTATGCCGATGGTAGATTCAGATCTTATTGATAGAGGTGAGGAAAATATTCCTCGTTCAGGGTATCGATCTTCATTTTCACATGATAATGAAAGTGCATCTCCTGGTTATTACTCAGTAATTTTGGACGATTATAATATAAAAGTGGAGTTATCAGCAACGACACGCGCCGGATTTCATCGTTATACATTTCCAGCTTCAGATAATGCGTCTATTTTAGTAGACTTGACACATAGCCTGCAAAATCAGCAAAATCCGCAACTTGTAATAGAAGTGTTGAATGAATTCGAATTAAGAGGGTTTAAAAAGACCAAAGGATGGGCAAAAGATCATCCGGTCTACTTTCATGCTAAATTTTCAAAACCGTTTGATGCTAAATTGTTTATTAATAATGAACTGACCGATGGATTTAAGGCAGAGGGGCGTGATATAAAAGCTTTGTTAAAGTTCGATACCAAAGAAAAAGAACAGGTTTTGGCAAAGGTCGCGCTATCAGCAGTCGATTACCAAGGTGCAAAAAATAACCTTGAAGCAGAAATTCCTCATTGGGACTTTGATAAAATTAGAAAAGATGCAAAAGCATCCTGGAATTGTCAATTGTCAAAAATAAAAATAGAAACAAAGGATCTTGAAAAAAAGAGAATATTTTATTCCGGGCTTTACCATGCAATGATTAGTCCCAGTATATATATGGATAGCGATGGTCGTTATGTGGGACAAAATCGTCAAATTATGCAAAGTAGTGGAGAAAACTACTATACAGTATATTCGTTATGGGATACATATCGTGGACTGAATCCATTGCTGACCATAATCAATCCAAAGCTTAATAATGAATTTGCTGCAAATCTTTTGCAAAAGTACCGAGAAGGAGGCTGTCTTCCTATGTGGGATTTAGCTTCTAATTATACAGGAACCATGATTGGGTATCATGCCGTGTCTGTTATTGTTGAAGCATATCTTAAGGGTGCAAGAAATTTTAATGCAGAGGAAGCACTTGAAGCATGTATCCACTCTTCAGAATTGAATGATGTGAAGATTCCATACGACAAGGATAATATGATCTTGAAAAAGCTTATGCCAGTTGCTAAGTTATATAAAGATTCATTGGGATTTATCCCTGCCGATAAAGATATAGAATCGGTCGCAAAAGGATTGGAATATGCCTATAACGATTGGTGCATAGCACAGTTTGCCAAATCATTGGGCAAGATGGAAGAATATGAATTGTTTATTAAGAAATCCCGGAATTATAAAAATTACTTCGATGCAAGTACAGGTTTTATGAGAGGGAAAATGAGTGATGGAACCTGGCGTGAACCGTTTAATCCTCAAGCCTCCAATCATCGTAATGATGACTATTGTGAAGGAAACGCATGGCAGTGGTCATGGTATGTTCCCCATAATGTACCTGATCTTGTTTCAATGCAAGGTGGAATTGACTCCTTTTCAGTAAAATTGGATTCCTTGTTCAGCATGACCTCTGAGATCGTTGGAGAGAGAGTATCGGGGGATATATCCGGTCTTATTGGCCAGTATGCGCATGGAAATGAACCCAGCCACCATATTCCTCATTTGTATAACTATATTGGAGAGTCTTATAAAACACAAGAATTGGTGGATCGCATTCTCACTACCCTTTACTTTGATGCTCCTGACGGATTGTCAGGTAATGAAGATTGCGGACAAATGTCTGCATGGTACATATTGAATTCAATGGGTTTTTATCCGGTGTCACCCGCCAGTTGCGAATATTCATGGGGACGTCCACTATTCGATGAAGTAAAAATTGCTTTGGAAGATAAGAAGCAAATACATATTGTGATAAAAAATAATTCGCCAGAAAATAAATATATACAAAGCGTGAAAGTGAACGGTATTGAAAATAATAATCCTTTTATATCACATGTATTATTAATGTCCGGGCCTGATATTGAAATAGTAATGGGAAACAAACCAAATAAGTTATTTAGTCGAGCCTTAAAAAGCCCATTTTTCTCTGGTTTGTAAAATTATACCGCCCCTGATTGGGTCAAGTTGCCTGTTCAGGAACAAAAAGATCTTTTCAAAAAAGAGCCAAAAAGATGATTTCCACTTGTTCATCATCCTT
>JAJFTO010000007.1 GCA_021372865.1 Porphyromonadaceae bacterium | reverse complement strand
AATTTTGCAGATTCTCAGCTTCTCTCTACTTGACAAGTCTCCTGTAAAAGAGATACTTAACAAAAGCGATTACAAAAATGTCAAAGAACTCAATTATAAACAATTAGAAATCAAGTGGATCTAAGTGTCCACGTATGATTTGCACATTAAAAAAAACCGAGAACTAATATTTACAACCCTAAAATAATTTAAAACATGTTCAAAAATCATCCAAAAGGTTTGCTTGCAGCGTCGCTGGCAAACATGGGAGAACGGTTTGGTTTTTATACCATGATGGCCATACTCTCACTTTTTATCATGACCAAGTTTGGTCTGGACGAAACCAAAACCGGCATCATCTATTCCGTCTTCTACGCATCTATCTATCTGCTGGCGCTCGTGGGTGGGCTCCTGGCCGATAAAACCCGTAATTATAAAGGAGTTATTCTGGCAGGTCTGTTGCTGATGACGCTGGGTTATCTGATCATCTCAATTCCCACGCCCACACCGGTTCCTGCCGACCAGTTCGGCCTGTTGCTGGCGCTCACCTGCCTGGGCCTTTTCGTCATTGCTTTTGGTAACGGGTTGTTCAAAGGCAACCTGCAGGCATTGGTGGGACAGATGTACGACAATCCGAAATACAGCAAAATGCGTGATTCAGGTTTCCAGTTATTCTATATGTTTATCAACGTAGGAGCTATTTTTGCCCCGTTCCTGGCAGTGGGTGTAAGAAACTGGTGGGTAGAAAAGAACGGCTTTCTGTACAATGCCGACCTGCCTGCGCTGGCCCACCAACTGTTGGGAAATACGATCACAACAGAAGGTACGGAACGGTTGCAGCGTCTCTCAACTGAAGTTGGGTATACAGGCACCGACCTTACTGCTTTTGCCAACGAATATCTGAATGTTTTTACTACCGGGTTTCACTATGCTTTTGCAGTGGCTATTTTTGCCATGTTGATCTCTCTGGTAATATACTTATTTAACAAGAACAGATTCCCAGACCCCGCAAACAAACAAGCAGCTGCCGGAGGCGGTGAGGCGGTGGGCGAGATGGATATCAAAGAGGTGAAGCAACGACTCTATGCACTGTTTGCGGTGTTTGCAGTGGTCATTTTCTTCTGGTTCTCCTTTCACCAGAACGGACTCACGCTCACTTACTTTGCCAAGGATTACACCGACCTGAGCCAGATCAAGGTCAACCTGGGATTTGCTACGCTGCAGGGTGCCGAAATATTTCAGTCGATCAACCCCTTCTTTGTGGTGTTCCTTACGCCCATCATCGTGGGCTTCTTCGGCTGGTTGCGCGCCAAAGGCAAAGAGCCCTCCACGCCCCGGAAGATCGCCATTGGTATGGGAATTGCCGCACTGGCATATGCAGTAATGACACTCGGATCGATGGGACTCCCGCTGAAGGGAGAAGTGGACGCCATGGGCGGACTGCCCAATGCTGCCCGCGTCACGCCCTGGTTGCTGATTGGGACCTACTTTATCCTTACGGTAGCCGAACTTTTTATCAGTCCCCTCGGCATCTCTTTCGTGTCGAAAGTGGCCCCGCCCAAATATCAGGGGATCATGCAGGGAGCCTGGCTGGGTGCCACAGCAGCCGGCAACAGCCTGCTGTTCATCGGCGCCATCTTTTACACCTCCTTCTCCATGTCAACTACCTGGATGGTTTTCGTGGTTGCCTGTCTCATCTCCATGTTTACCATGCTGGCGATGATTAAATGGCTTGAGAGGGTTGCCAAATAAGCTCCTCTGCGTTGTAGATGAATAGGACCGATGGGGTTATCCCATCGGTTTTTTTTGGTAAATATCGACATCAAAAAAAAATCGTTTTTCGATAGATAACATCATCGGTTGATAACTTATAACAATAAAGTAACCAACCATGGTCCTATTTTCCGTATATTTGCCTGTGCAGATCCGAAAAATCGCATGCAACCAATATGCATCCATTTGTACATTTACACGTCCATTCCCAATACTCGTTGCTCGACGGGCAGGCCAGTATACAACGACTGGTGGACAAAGCTTATGACGACGGTATGCGGGCCATCGCACTCACCGACCATGGCGCCATGTATGGCATCAAGGAGTTTCTTAATTATGTCGGTAAGAAAAACAGTCCTGTCAAAACAGAAATCGGAAAAATAAAAAAAGAGATAACAAAGCTGGAAAATCTGATTGACCATGATGCTACCGGACAATCTCAGGAAGCCGGATCAGAAACTCCAAAGAATGACAGCGAGACAAAAAGTCAGTTGAGCCAGCTCAGGGAAAAACTCTCGGAAACAGAAAAAAAGCTTCTTAAGCCGATTGTCGGCTGTGAATGTTACGTGGCGCGGCGCGATCGATTTCAGCAAACGGACAAGATCGACGGAAGCGGGTGGCACCTGGTGGTGCTGGCCAGGAACCTGGAGGGTTACAAGAATCTCATCAAGATCGTCTCCAAGAGCTGGACAGAAGGGTTTTACTATCGTCCACGTATAGATAAGGAACTTCTCGAACAATACAGGGAGGGACTGATTGTCTCTTCGGCTTGCCTGGGAGGGGAGATATCGAGAAAGGTGGACAGCGGACAAATGACCGAGGCCGAAGAAGCCGTACAGTGGTATAAAAAGGTTTTTGGTGACGATTATTATCTCGAATTACAGCGCCACAAAACAGACCGCACAGATGCCGATCAGACTACTTATCCCAAGCAGGAAAGGGTAAACAAAGAACTGATACGCATAGCGAGGAAGTACGAAGTGAAGTTGGTCGCCACCAACGATGTACACTTCGTGAATGAGGAGGATGCAGATGCACACGACAGGTTAATCTGCCTGAGTACCGGTAAAGATTTTGATGACCCCGACAGAATGAGATATACCAAGCAGGAATGGTTCAAAACCACGGAAGAGATGAACCGAATCTTTTCTGACATTCCTGAGGCGCTCATCAATACGCTTGAGGTGGCCGACAAGGTAGACTTCTATTCGATAGACCATGCCCCACTGATGCCATTTTACCCCATTGATCCGGCATTCGGTACCGAGCAGTCATACAAGGAACGGTATCCCGAGGAAGTACTTATTGAAGAATTCGGGAAGGAGACTTTTCATCGTCTGGGTGATTACAACAAGGTGATCAGGGTGAAGCTGGAAGCAGATTACCTGACACATCTCACCAAAAAAGGTGCACACAGACGATACGGTGAAGAGATTAACGAAGAGATCATTGAACGGTTGAAGTTTGAGCTGGACACCATCAAGAACATGGGTTTTCCCGGTTATTTCCTTATCGTACAGGATTTCATTGCTGCAGCCCGAGAGATGGATGTGGCAGTGGGCCCGGGACGTGGTTCGGCAGCCGGTTCCGCTGTAGCTTACTGCCTGGGCATCACTGATATAGATCCATTGAAATATGACCTGCTGTTTGAGCGGTTTTTGAACCCTGACCGCATTTCGATGCCTGATATCGATATTGATTTCGACGATGAGGGGCGGGGCAAGGTGCTCCGCTGGGTAACCGAGAAATATGGCAGTGAGAAGGTAGCACACATCATCACCTACGGCACCATGGCCACAAAGTCTTCGATTAAGGATGTGGCAAGGGTACACAAGCTGCCCCTTTCCGAGTCGAACCGATTGGCAAAGCTCGTTCCCGACAGGATTCCAAACGTCAAGAAGATCACCCTGCAGACAGCCATCGACTACGTTCCGGAGCTCAAAGAGGCGGCCAACAGCAACGACTCACTCATAAAAGATACGCTCAAATATGCGACCATGCTCGAGGGAAATGTACGCAACACCGGTGTCCATGCCTGCGGGGTAATTATCGGACAGAGCGACATCTCCGACGTTGTTCCCATCAGCACAGCAGAAGATAAGGAGACGAAAGAGAAGATGCTGGTCACACAATACGAGGGTTCGGTAATTGAGGAGACGGGGTTGATTAAAATGGACTTTCTCGGTCTCAAGACCCTTTCAATCATCAAGGATGCACTCACCAACATCGAATTGACACATGGCATTAAGCTGGATATCGATGCCATTGACATGAATGATCCTGCTACTTACCGCCTCTATTGCAACGGACAGACCACCGGGACCTTTCAGTTTGAATCGGCCGGCATGCAGAAATACCTGAAGGAGCTTCAGCCAAGCAAGTTTGAGGATCTGATTGCGATGAATGCGCTCTACCGACCCGGGCCCATGGATTATATCCCTTCCTTTATTGCACGCAAACAAGGTAAGGAGGAGATCAAATATGATTTGCCCGCTATGGAAAAGTACCTGAGCGAGACCTACGGCATCACGGTCTATCAGGAACAGGTGATGCTTCTCTCCCGTCTGCTGGCCGATTTTACCCGTGGACAGTCGGACGAGTTGCGTAAAGCAATGGGAAAGAAGCTGATCGACAAGATGAATGCCCTGAAAGAAAAATTCCTGGCTGGAGGAAAGAAAAACGGTCATGACGAGAAGACCCTGAACAAGATATGGGGCGATTGGGAGAAGTTTGCCTCCTATGCCTTCAACAAATCACATGCCACCTGTTACTCATGGGTAGCTTACCAGACGGCCTGGCTCAAGGCCAATTACCCGTCGGAATATATGGCTGCAGTGCTTTCCAACAACCTGAACAACATCACCGAGATTACCAAGTTCATGGACGAATGTAAAGCAATGGGTATGAATGTACTTTGTCCCGATATCAACGAATCGTTCCTTAAGTTCTCGGTGAACAAAGCAGGAGACGTACGTTTCGGCCTTGCCGCCATTAAGAGCGTAGGACAGAGTGCGGTTGCCGATATCATCGAGGAACGGACTAAAAACGGGCCTTTTACAGATATTTTCGATTTTGTAGAACGAATAAATCTCTCCTCCTGCAATAAAAAGAATATTGAAGCGCTGGCATTGTCAGGCGCCTTCGATTCTCTGCCTGGCATCCATCGGGAGCAGTTCCTCGCGATGAATAGCAAGGGTGAAGAATTTCTGGAAACGCTCATCCGTTACGGGAACAAATATCAGCAGGACAAACAGGAATCAATGACTTCCCTCTTTGGCGACGACACTTCATTTCAGATCGCCCGCCCGGAAATTCCACAAGCAAAGCGCTGGTCCGACCTCGAAAGGTTGAACAAGGAACGTGAGCTTATTGGCATCTATCTTTCAGCACATCCCCTCGACGATTATGAGTTTATTCTGAAATATGTGTGTAATGCCGACACAGTAAAGCTGCAGGATCTTGAAAATTTGAACGGTATGGATATCTCATTTGGAGGAATCATCACAGCCGTACGGGAGGGACAGACGAAAAGAGGGTCTCCTTATACTATTTTCAAAATAGAAGACTACGCCGGCAGTTATGAAATTGCACTCTTTAGTGAAGACAGTGTCAATTTTGGCAGGTATGCACGCGTCGGGTTGTCGGTTTATATTCAGGCGAAGGTGCAACCCAAACGATTCAGACAGGAAGAGCTTGAGGTAAAAATCAGTTCCATCGGGTTACTGTCGGAAATGCGGGAAAAGCTTGTTTCGAAAATTACGCTGCAAATCCCGCTTACCGAACTCAATGACACCACAGTAACAGAATTATCTGCGCTGGTGAAAAACAATTCCGGAAATTCATTGTTATACTTCCAGATTATCGGTGAAGAATCCCACATGCACATTGAGCTTTTTTCGCGCCCTGCACGCATTCAGGTGAATAAACATTTCATCGATTATCTGAGAGACAATCTACTGATCGACTTTAAAATCAATTAATCAAATAATTTTAAAAACAGACAAACATGGCGCTTCAAATTACAGATGCAACCATCGATAAGGTGTTGCAAACAGACAAACTGGTTGTTATTGACTTCTGGGCTGAATGGTGCGGTCCCTGCAAAATGGTGGGGCCAATCATTGAACAGATCAGCGAAGAATACAAGGACAAGGTGGTAGTCGGAAAGCTTGATGTGGACAACAACGACGACACCACATCAAAATACGGAATCCGAAATATACCCACGATACTCTTCATCAAAAACGGTGAGGTGGTAGACAAGGTGGTGGGGGCAGGAGCCAAAAGCCTTTTTACCGACAAAATCAACAAACTGATCTGATCAGCGGAAGCAAAATAAAAAAAGCATCCCTTCTTATGAACGGGGATGCTTTTTTTATGGGATGCTCATACTTTTAATATTCGTCCTCGTTGAAAAAGAAATCTTCCTTGCTCGGATAATCGGGCCAAATATCTTCTATCGATTCAAATATTTCACCCTCTTCCTCTATCTCCTGCAGATTTTCGATAACCTCCAACGGTGCACCTGAACGTTGTGCATAATCGATCAATTCATCTTTTGTAGCGGGCCAGGGAGCATCCTCCAGCTTCGATGCCAGTTCTAGTGTCCAATACATTGAAAAATCTTTTTTTTAGTTGTTTGTCTCAAATTTTCCGCAAATGTATGAAAAGATTTTATATATCTCCCTGTTCCCAGTATATTTCTTCCGATGTTTTGTGGCTTTCCAGTCGGGCAAGTACAAAAAAGTAGTCCGAGAGCCGGTTGAGAAAGATAACCACTTTCTCAGAAACCGGAAAATCCTCCGCTACCCGATAAACAATGCGTTCTGCTCTGCGGGTAACCGTCCTGCATATGTGAGCCCTCGAAGCAGCTTCGTTACCGCCGGGCAATACAAAACGATTCAGGCGCGGCAGGAGTGCGTCAATCTGATCAATCTGCGCTTCGATACGGGCAATGTCGTGGTCTGTTATGATGCTGGCAGCATTCGGTTGTTTGCTTTCGGTCTCCGTAGCCAGAAACGAACCCACGGTAAATAGCTTATGTTGTAAGTAAAGCAGAAAATCATGCTGATCCTTTTCTTTTATTTCGGAATTTAACCAGCCGGTAAAACTATTTAACTCATCTATGGTACCATAGGCCTCAAGGCGGATATGCGTTTTGCGCACCCGTGTTCCTCCGGCGAGCGAGGTGGTACCCTTATCACCTGTCTTTGTGTATATAATACTTTTTTTCATTCCTGTGAATTTTTTAATTGTATGCGGTCAGTTTTCAGCAATCGACTCTTTGGGAGCAAACTTTCTGTATGGACGGTTTGCAGGGTGTTTTTGTCCGTCTTTTACACCATGTAATTCATTTTGTAAAAGGAATGACGCAAAAGAGCAATACCTGTCGTCTTCAGATCGAAGGTGATGTTGATTCGTTCATCTTTAACGATGTCAGACCAAAATTGTTTATTTTCATCGCCAGTTATCGGATAAATGATCCAAAAGGTGTTCTCATGGCTCAGTTGGAGCAAGCTTTCAACAGAAAGGTCCGGCATCGATTCTTTCTCTTTGAGGCCGATAAAGATGGCATCGTATGATTCCATGCTGCCTTTTTTCATTCCTGTCACGAACTCACATCTGCTACCTGCTCCTGCCAGCAGCTTTTTCGCCGCCTCCACACTATTCATATCCTTCTCCACACACGTACAATGAATATCGGATGCCACAGATGTAAGGTAGCAAGTATTTACCCCCATGCCCGAATTTATTTCAAGGATACGTTTTGATTTGAAATGATTGACCAGACGAAAGGAGAGTTGATTGAAGTCGCTTCTGCCACAACTTTGTAGACCGTGTTCCCTTAGTATTTTCGGGATATCATGAAAAGCGTAATAATCATTTTTTTGATATAGCACATTGGTAATCAGATTAAAGGCAAATTGTGAGTGAATGCCGTATCCCCGGGATTGTTTCAATCGAGACCACCTTTTGAAGTGCCACATTGTACCCTTATATTTTCTCGATTAAAGCAATTGCATAAGCGGTAATTCCTTCCTCCCGTCCCACGAATCCCATTTTTTCGGAAGTGGTTGCTTTAATTGAAATGGCATCACCGTCGAGCTCCATTACTTCGGCCAATTTTTGCTGCATGGCCGGAATATATGGATTCAATTTTGGGGACTCTGTGCAAACCGTTGTATCAATATTTCCCACACGGTATCCTTTTTCGTGTAGCAGGGAGATGCATTTTTTCAGCAGGATCTTGCTGTCCGCATCCTTATAGTCAGGTGATGTATCGGGAAAATGAAATCCGATATCCCGCAGGTTGGCTGCACCCAGCAGCGCATCGCAAATGGCATGAATCAAAACATCTGCATCGGAGTGACCAAGTAATCCTGAATGATGATCGAGTTGAATACCACCGATCCACAACGCACGACCTTTTTCGAAACGATGCATGTCGTAGCCAAAGCCAATCCGCATATTCATACTCATTGCAATAAGTTTCTGATTCCCTCTATGTCGAAACCCAAAGAGAGACGTAGGGTCTGATCCAGCGGGTTCGTCTGCGCGGTTGAAATCAGGTAAGCTGCATCCACCTGAAAAGTTTTCATCCTGAATCCGGCACCAAAAGTAAAATAACGTCTGTTGCCCTTGTACTCGGCCTCGTGGTAGTAACCCGTTCTCACCGAAAATTGATTCAGATAGGTATACTCCATTCCTACAGACCACATGATCTCCTGCAGTTCTTCTTTAAGCCCGCCCGGTGCGTCTCCGAAAGACTTGAAAATACCCTCGATGGAAGAAACACCCTGATAATCGTCGATACGCTGTTGCGCCTCTTCCGCTGTCTCTCCTTCCATCGCCAATTGGGGTGTCGGGACAAGCAGTTTGTTTAAATCAGCACTGAATGAAAGGGTGTGATCTTTTGAGATGGGATATCCCAAAGAAACCCCCAGTCGCATGTTTGTGGGAAGGAAATTGGAGTTGGTTCCGCCGTCGTATGAAATTTTTGTACCGATATTGGAAAGATTGAATCCCAGTCCCAGTAGCATCTCAGTGTGCCCCAGATAAAGATAGGATTCATTGTAGCCGGCCAGGTCCGCAGCGAATGCATTTCCGGGTGTGGTCTCGTTATCCCCCGTGGAATAATCGGCCCGGATGTACCTGAGCGTTACGGCGCCGGCAAAGGTTTCCGAAAGTCTTCTTGAATAGGCTAGATCGAGCGCAAACTCATGGGGTGAAACAGTTTGCCAGAACTTACCGTTCATGTCGGCAATATCGATGTTTCCCAACGAGAAGTAACGCAACGAAGCACTCACCGCGTCGAGGTTATCATTCCCGGGTTTCCAGTACCCGGAAGCATAAAGCAGATGAATGTCGCTCACCAGCTTGCTCAGCCAGGGTGTATAGGAAAATGCCACGCCGCTTTGGGTGGAAATAAAAGGGTACTTGGCCGCATTCCAATGCTGGGAATAGGCGTCGGGCATGGTTGCCGCGCCTATGTCTCCCATTCCTCCGCCTCTGGCGTCGGGAGCAAATTGCAAAGAAGGCATGGCCACCGGTATGGGATTATAATCCTGTGCAAATACGATGTTGCCCCATATTACGGAAAGAATGCAGCACAAAAAAAATCCTGCTGTTCTGTTCATTTTGATACAGATTAATCATCTTGTAACAGAGAAACTTATTTTATTCTGAAATCCAACAGTTTTTTATCACCGATATAACCCTGCAAATGATCGTTTACCTGTACCGGGCCTACTCCGGCAGGTGTACCGGTAAAGATCAGATCACCCATCTTTAACGTAAAATATCGGCTCACATACGAAATAATCTTATCCACCGAATAAATCATCCCTTCTGAGTTGCCTTGCTGCACTGTTTTTCCGTTAATGTCGAGATGAAAATCAAGTGTATTCACGCCACCAACTTCCTCTTTGGAGATAAACGTACCTACAGCAGCGGAATTGTCGAAGGCCTTGGAGAGTTCCCAGGGTAATCCCTTTTCTTTCTGTTTCCGTTGCAGGTCACGGGCAGTAAAATCTATGCCGACTGTGACCTCTTCATAATAACGCTCAGCAAAACGTTCTGCGATATTTTTTCCCAGTCGGCTTATTTTGACGACCACCTCGGTTTCGTAATGCATCTCCTGCGAAAAATCGGGGAGATAAAAAGGTTTCCCACCTTTGAGGAGCGCTGTATCGGGTTTCATAAAAATTACCGGCTCCTCACTCACAAACATACGCTTCATCTCTTCATTGTGTGATGCGTAATTAAGTCCTACAGCAAAAATCTTCATGGGCACAAACGATTAAACATCACTGCCAGATGAGCATAGAGTGATGTATTTTGTAAAACAACATTTTCAGGTACACGAATTCTGAAAGGAGTAAAATTCCATATTCCTTTGATACCACCCCGGATCATATAATCAGATACTTCCTGCGCATAGCCGGGTGGTACAGTCAGTATACCTATTTCCGCTTTTATCTTCTTATTTCTCTCGAAAAAATCATCGGTGTGAAAAACAGGTATAGCGTGAATTTTTTGATTCACTATGGATGATTTCACATCGAAGCCTGCAATAATTTTCAGACCGTACTGTTCCAACCCCGAGTCAGACAGTAATGCAGCGCCCAGGCTGCCTACACCAAACAAAACCGCCTTATGGGTTTGTTTGAACCCGAGAAAGGTCTCAAGTACCAAAATCAGATCATCGATATCGTAACCGACTCTTGTTTTTCCGTTTACATTCACATAGGATAAATCTTTGGCTATCTGAGATGCGGATACATCGATCTTCTTCGCCAACTGTGTAGAGGATACGAAAGTTTCTCCCTGGCTTTTAAGTAATTTCACGTACGATAAGTACCAGGGCAGCCTTCTAAGCGCCGGCTCAGGTATTTTAGCGGAATCAGTCGGGATGGACATACCTTTGTGTAAATTTACGATAACGTCCACAAAGATACGCTTTTTTCGGAGAATTTTGGGATTTTTTAAATTCTATTTAAAGACAAATTTCTTTAATTGTCTCCCTTTTTTGTCTGGTTCATGACTCTTATTCAAGGAACTTATCCCGAAGATCCAACGGAACCATTACCGTTGTCTGCGATTTTCATTCGTGGACGGATTAATTATTGTTTGTTAATGTCTCAAACCGGAAACATCGCGCATGATTGCCCGGACTGATCCCATCTTCAAACTGGTATCGATGATGACCGGGATGCGATTTTTATCGTTGGTCAATGATGCCCTGAGCGACTCTTTCGGGTTGGTGAAAGCATCATCCAGAATATTCATGGATATGTTGATTACCTTGTAGGTTTTGCCATTATTTACTTTTATCGATGAAGTACCCAGGTAGTTCACATACATATCCACCGGTTTTCTACCGGAAATGAACCGGATATAACGTTTGTCACCTTTCTTCATACCGGTATAATCCAGGTTTCTCACATATGCGATCACGGAAAGATAATCGTAAGTACACTTATCGGTTGTAACCACCTCGTCGAATTTCTCCAAGTTGTTCCTGCTACGCAGTGCGCGTATGCTTATCTCATTTCCGTTGTAGGTAAAAGACTGTCTTTCTATCGAATAATCCTTTCCTTCTTTGGCTTCCTTTGTAAACAACATGGGCCGCAATTGATAATCAATGTAAGAAGTGAGGGTATCATTCACCGAATACACGTTTCCTGCAAGACCGGAGGTATTGAGCATCATCACCGTCTTCAATGCATTCACTCCCCGGTAATTGGCTCCCGTTGTCTGCATCGATCCTCTTCCAGCCCGTGCACTCAGAATGCCAAAATCGAAATAGAGATCGTATTGTATATTTTCTCCGCTCTGAAACGCGGTATTGTTGATTTTACACTGAGCATTTGCAGGCAGTAGACCTGTGTATGAAAAGATTATTATTGACAGAATAAAAAAATATTTATGCATAGTCGGTTTTTTTAATAAAACATTTATGGCTGCAACCGCGTACCCTCATTTTTTACATCCCGGGAATACCACCTGAGCCTGAACCACTGTTTCCGCCAAAACCAAAGGGTGAACTTTGCTGGTTTTGTTGCTGGTTATTTCTATCTTTGTTGAGATCTCTTCTTTTTTTCTCTTCCGGCTTATTCTTCGTGATTTCAAGCGGTTTCTGCCTGATCACCGGAATGGCATCAATCTGCCACTCCTCCTGATGATCGGAATATGCACGAATCACCCACTTCCCCGGATAGTAATAAACCATTTCTGGTGATCGTTTATCTCCATAATTCCCGGTCGTCCACACACCATCTCCGTTTTCGTCAATTACCATGCGTGCATAAATCTCACCAGGCAGGAGATCCTGAAATCTCACTTTGTTCCCTTTGACGAAGCTTTTTCTAAAAGGTTTATCCGATTTATCAAGCAGCTCAACAAATGCCACTTTGCCAGTAGGTAGGCCGCTGATGTTTACTTCAAGGTTACCATACTGATCCAGCGGCTTCACGGTAAACGACTGTTCATATTTATTGTTCCGAAGTCCATAGAGACTGACCAGGCGTGCCGAGTCTACGGTCAATTTATACTTTCCTCCGGGTTCCCAACGAGGTCGGATAGTCAGTTTACGGGGGTTTAGCGTATCGGGTTCCATACGAAACGGTACAGGCTCAAACAGGGAGTCGACCTCCTTCTCCAGTCGGACAAATGATGAATCGAATCGCATCAGAGGCTGTTCAAACTCGAACCGGATGGGATTAAACAGTTCAAAAGAGGATTGTATATTGCTGTTTACACCCAGGTAACGGATTTGCTTTTCTTCGTTCTCCTTCTTCTCCACCTTTTTATCCTCTCGCTTCTCACGTGCCGATTTCCTGATGTTGAAGCTGATTGTATCGGTATCAATATAATTTTTGTTGAGTGAGTCGGTCCGGGTATAATTAATTTTCATCGTGATTGAATCCTGTTGATAAATCAGCGAGTCTGTAATCCATAACAACAGTGTATCGTTTCCGGCACTCCGCTCCTTCACATACCAGTCGTCACCGGAAACCTCAGGTTTCAGCAGAGTGAAGTCGGGCATGGCAGTGGGGGCTGCAAAATAAATTGATAGTTTGTGTGGTTCTGTACGTTCCTGTTTTTGCAAATATTGTCGCTGGAAGTCCGACTGAAAGGATCGAAGCACCAGGTCGTCCGGCAAAAAACGGGTATAATGCACGGTTCGAATGGTATCGATGGTGGTACTGTCCACGAAAACCGTATCCTGGCGAACCGCAGGCATGGTGGAGGGAATGACAATGGAATCGAGAAAGGCGATAGCCTCCTGCGGGTTGTCATATTTATAATCTCTGTTTTGGTCGTTCAGCGCGAAGACTTTGTATTTCCCGGGTGCCATACCGCGTATTGTAAATTTTCCCCGGGAGTCGGTTTTCGATATGCGTTCAAAGGGCACACGGCTGAATGTTGTATCATCGAAATTGGAATGTATTCCCACATAGGTTCCTGCTACAGGCTCAAGATCCTGCGCTGTAAGCACTTTTCCGGATATAGAAAGGGTATCAAGCTGATCACCGGTAGAAAAGGAAAATACAAAATTTTCAAGGGGATTTTCCTCGTTATTATCGGCAATGGCATCGGTGAAGTCTATCGTATAGGTTGTATTGGGTTTCAACTCATCTTTCAGTTCCACTACTGCTTTTTTCCCGACTGAGCGAATCACCGGCAAAGCCTGTTGTGGCGGGGTGATAATCACTTTTTCCGTAGGTGATTTGATTTTGATGTTTTCATCGAATTCAATCTCTATCTTCGAAGGAGTGATCTTAAGCGAATTGAAGCCAGGGGTTGCCCTTTTCACTTTCGGCGGATCCATATCATATACTCCGCCTGAGGGTGCCGCCATGTTTGCACATGCATAAAGGACCACCATTACCAACACCATGAGGAAGAAAAAAGAAAACAGGGATAGAATTTTTTTATGCATTTTCCGTTTTTGAATGAAAGTTGCCCCTTTTACCCTGCAAAAATACAACTATTTTCGATAAGCAATGGACAGAAGGCAAGTTTACTTGCCAATACGGGGTGATGAGAGCAACTTATGTCCGATTCTGCAATAAAGGCATTTGCGCGTATCGCAGTATTCTTTTCTCAATTGGATGAGTGCCTGTGAGTCGAAAGCATGCCTCGGCGTGATGCCTGCTTCAGCAAATTCATGTATGATACTGTTCCTTTCGGGCTTTATCGATTCCAACAGGCGAATTGCCCTGTTGCAGTATTTTTCAGTACCTGTCTTTTTCCCGTATGCAAATAGTACGGGGGCAACCGTGTTAATGAGCAGAACATCCAATGAATCCTTGCCCGGTCGTTTATCCGTTTTTGGCGAAGTTTTGCCAAAGCTGTAGTGTGTCTTCCAATACTCAGACGGTGTAATTTGAAACAGCGTGATTAACTGAGGAAGCTCCTCTTTCTCGAGAATAAGAGAGAAGAGGCGTCCCGATTGCTGTAACAAAGCTGCAAGTTGTGCAACGCGTACCTGCGGAAATGACCGGGGACGGGTTCTCATACTTTTAAAGAAGAGTCCTTCCCGATTCTTCAGCCCATATTTTGCTTTCAGGAAAGCATATTCTTTTTGCAAGCGAATGTAGTATGTATCGTTCAGTCCTTCCTCTTCCAGCATTGCAGCCTGTCCGAACATCAGTGCTTCTATCTGAAAAAGATCGTCATTGTGTCGCAGTATGTAATTGTAAGGTAGTGAGAGCGCTAGCTTCTCGAATTCATCAGCGTTCAGTCCGAACCCGAAATTTCGCGCCAACAGCACATAAAATACCTCATCCCAGGAATGACCGTAACGTACCAGATGGGCAAAAATATCGTTTGTTTTGCGCTCCAGCCTTTCGGCAGAGAGGGCATCGAGATAGGAAGTCAACATGGGAACAGGAAGGGTGGTAATAAACTTTTTACAGGGAATATGACTCTGACTGAACAAAAGATAATCGACATTTCTGCGAATATCCTCAGGCACAGTAATTACACACTGCGGCACATGCTCTCCTCTTTTGTTGATTACAGGAGCGTTCACTCTTTCTACAAGGTGCAAAATAACGGAGTTGTAGGCCGGGTCATTTTGATGTCCATGTTTTACCCATTCATCAGAAGAACGATGTAATTCCACGTTGCCGGCCCATAATTCCTCTCCAATTTTTATCTTCGCATTAAAAAAATCAGGGCCGGCATCACTATTGTGTATACCGGAGTCAATGACTTCCACTTTTAATCCATCCACCGTTCTGAGTGATGAAGGAGGAAAAAGCCTGAACTTCCACACGTAGTGAAGGAGCTGTTCTTTGGCGTTCATCATCTGCAGGTTTAAAATCCAAAAATAAAATTAATTATCTGAAACACAAAATATGAAGGCGTAAAAGTCAGTGAAAAGTAGCTGAAAATGGGAGGTTTTTACTAACTTTGCACAATTCATCTTTTCCGGCACTGAATCACAGGCGACTGACAATATTTTTGCACCCGGACCGGGAAAACGGACAAAAAACAGGTTATTACATTACGCACATTTTGCAAACCAACAAAGAACTTGATTTTCAGACAAAAAAGATCAGCAAGCTTGTCTGGGATTATGCCTTGCCAGGCATTGTAGGGACGGTGGTCTCCGCCCTGTACAATGTGATTGGACGTATTTTCATCGGCCAGGGCGTGGGAGCGCTGGCCATTTCCGGACTTGCCATTACCTTTCCTGTAATGAATCTCACCTCCTCACTGGGTATGCTTGTCGGTTCCGGTGCAGCAGCCCGCATCTCAATCAGCCTGGGTAAAAGAGACAAGGAGACATCCGAAAAGATACTGGGCAACTCACTGTTTCTCACTGTGATTCTGAATGCAGTCTTCATCACCCTTCTTATGATATATCTCGATCCCATTCTGCGAGCATTCGGAGCCAGCGACCTCACTCTCCCCTATGCACATGATTATTTGCAGATTGTATTACTGGGAAATGTATTCGTAAGTCTTTGTTATAATTTTAACGCGATGATGCGTTCCTCGGGATATCCCAAAAAAGCGATGATCACCATGCTGATTGGGGCTGTTTTCAGTGTGATCCTCACCCCCATTTTTCTATATGGCTTTGACCTGGGTATCAAGGGTGTTGCCTGGGCTACAGTGATATCTATGTTTATCGGAATGCTTTTCGTGATGCATCATTTTCTGCAGAAGAGCAGTCTGATCAGATTGCGATGGAGAAATGTCCGCCTGGACAGGAAGATTATAGGTTCCATCGTGTCCATAGGCTTGTCTCCGTTTAGTATGCAAGTGACCGCATCGGGCGTGGCGCTACTGATGAATACCTCGCTCCTGCGTTATGGAGGCGACCTCGCTGTGGGAGCCTACGGCATCATCAACACCGTATTGATGCTATTTCTGATGGTGATCATGGGCCTCAACCAAGGCACACAACCCATCATAGGTTATAACTACGGAGCCGGCAATTACAAAAGGTTACGTGAAACGCTTTTTTATTCGCTGAAGATTGCCACGCTCATCACAGTGGCTGGTTTTCTGATTGGGGTCTTTTTTCCAGGGCTCTTTGCTTCAGCCTTTACCACCGATACAGAGTTGCTGGACATCACTACCAGAGGCATCCGTATTGCAGTGGCTGCAATGCCACTGGTAGGATTTCAGATTGTATCCTCCAGCTTCTTTCAGAGTATCGGCTTCGCAGCAAAATCTATCATACAGAGCCTTAGCCGGCAACTGATATTTCTTGTACCGGGTATCATCCTGCTTCCCCGTCTTTGGGGGCTCGACGGGTTGTGGATCGCCATGCCTGTCTCCGACACCCTGGCGGCCTTGCTATCACTTTATCTGCTGATGATTCAGCTCCGTCATCTCAAGCAGATGGAACTGGATGCAACCGTCAGAAAAATGCCGTGTGATGGCTCAAATCTGACCGATTTTATGTAGCTTTGTACGAACCAAAATTGAAAAAACAAAACTTATTTCACCAAAAATATTTAAATTAAGTGTATGAAAAAAGTAGTCTTAATTCGCCACGGCGAGAGTGCCTGGAACAAGGAGAACCGCTTTACCGGCTGGACAGATGTGGATCTCACCGAAAAAGGTATTGAGGAAGCCCACAAAGCAGGTAAATTCCTGAAAAAAGAGGGTTTTCAATTTGAAAAAGCGTATACTTCCTTTCTGAAGAGGGCCGTAAAAACATTGAATGTGGTACTCGATGAGATGGATCTGGACTGGATCCCGGTGGAAAAGAGCTGGCGTTTGAATGAAAAGCATTACGGCATGCTGCAAGGACTCAACAAGGCTGAGACAGCAGCAAAATATGGTGACGAACAAGTGCTCATCTGGCGCCGCAGTTACGACGTACCACCCTTACCACTGGAAAAGGAGGATGCACGTTCTCCGTTTCAGGATCCCCGTTACAAAGGAGTAGATGCAAATGACCTGCCGCTTACCGAGGCGCTGAAAGATACGGTAGAACGCATTCTCCCTTACTGGAACGATACAATCGTGCCGGAGATGAAGACCAAATACAACGAAACCATCGTGGCAGCACATGGCAACAGCCTGCGTGGCATCATCAAGCATCTCAAGAACATTTCAGACGAGGAAATAGTGAGCCTCAACCTGCCTACCGCCGTACCTTACGTGTTTGAGTTCGATGATGAAATGAACCTGCAGAAAGATTATTTTCTGGGTGATCCGGAAGAGATCAGGAAACTGATGGAGGCTGTGGCCAATCAGGGAAAATCAAAGTGACCCGCCCTTAAACATTGATTTAGAAATTGCCGGAGACAACAATTGTGATCCGGCAATTTTCTTTATAAAAACATTAAAAACTCACATTAACCATCACCGGAAAGTGGTCGGAAGGAAAGTGACCCAGCTGGACATCATTCAGTACCCCATATTTGTTCACTACGATGTCATGCGTTACCCAGACATAATCAATTCTGTTTTGCATCGAAGAATTTAAATTAAATGAATTGTATGTGCCTACTGTTCCATAGGGTTGCTGGCGAGATATAGCAAATGAATCATTCAATAAACCATCTTTCAAAATGATCTGAATGGGTTCTGAGTCGGGAGTGGCATTAAAATCACCGGTAACAATCACCGGATAACCGTCCGCAATTTCCCTGATTTTTTTCATCAAAAGAAAAGATGATTGTCGACGCGCTTCTTTCCCCTGATGATCGTAGTGTACGTTGAAAAAGTAAAACTCCTTGCCGGATGACTTATCTTTGAATTTAGCCCATGAACAGATCCGGTTACAACAGGTGGCATCCCAACCTTTTCCGGGAACGTCGGGAGTCTCTGAGAACCAAAAGTTTCCCTTATCCAGCACCTGAAAACGTTCTTTCCTGTAAATGATCGCCGAATGCTCGCCAGCCTCTTTTCCGTCATCCCTGCCTACCCCGACATAATCATAATCGCCCGATGTAAGTATATCCATGATTTGATGATGAAAACCTTCCTGTATACCAAAGATACCGAAATCGTGAAACCGGACGAGTCCATTAACCATATCCTTTCGATACGTCCATGCATTGAGCTTGTCATTTGGCGTATCCATGCGGATGTTAAACGAGGCCACATTGAATGAAGCCATTTTGTTTTGTTGTGCCGATAAAGTCATTGCCGTAAGTAAAAACAACAAAATGTTGAGAATTTTTGTATTCATTGCAGACATATTTTTTGATTGCTTGTCAATTTTTGCGAATATATCTCTTTTTATCGGGATTTGGTGTACAAAGTGCTGTTTTTTTCCAGCCTTCATAGGTAGGTCCCGGTATAAATACCATCGGATATTGTCAGGAGATTTTCCGCTGGAGAAAACGAGACAAGTCGACGACAGACACTATTGAAATTCAATATCGGCGAAGAGAGGGCGATGGTCAGAAGCTACTCTTTCGGCAATCACATCACTGCCTGCAAGCCGTATCCATCTATCAAAGCCCTTATAGCCATAAATATAATCAATGCACTTGCTCGGATTATCAGCCGGTATGGTATATACTTCTGGCGATATAAACGAAGTAAATACTGTGTTTATCGATTTCTGTACGACTGATTCAGGTGTGGCATTCATGTCTCCAGCCAGAAAAAAAGGTTTTCCCGGATTAAGTTTCTCAGCTTCCTGCTTAATAATATCAACAGCCTTCAATCTGTCTGTTTCACGAAGAGACAAATGCGTACTTCCAACGTAAAAATATTCAAATTCTACAATCAGCAGCATTCTCGCTTCTTCACTTCCCGGCAAACGAACCCTTTTTACGCTCAAGGGCTTTTCTTTAGAAAGCATGCCTATTCCGTACTTACCTCCATCGTAGTCAATAGAGGCAGCATAGGTGGCGATCATATCCGTCTTTTGCGCCAGGATATTCAATACATCTGCTCCCTTGCTTCTGTTTGTTACACTGTCCAATTCCTGGATGGCGACTACATCGGGAGCCACTTGCCCTATTATTCCGGCAATTCTGTCATAATTGGTGATATCATCCAGTCCCCGTGCATTTCGGATGTTGTACGACATCAATCTGGTATTTTTCTCCTTCTTTACCGGTACGTTCCAATCTGATTTCACCGTGAATGATCTACCGCTGTTGACAAGCACACCTTTTACTGCGGTTGTGTTGAGGCACATTGCTGACAATACGAAGAAAAACAGCAGGTATTTTATTTTATCCTTATTCATCATTCATATCGATTAGTAAATATTTATTCGAAAAACGGGGTAAAATTAAAAAAAAAGCGGGATATTTACTATTAAAAGAAGAGCGGGTACTTAAAACAGCACCCGCTCTTACAAAATTAATTATCAATCTCAAAGAATGATTTCTAAATCTTCGGGAGTAACATTCATTGCTTTAATGACTCCGTTTTCGTCGATTAAGTAATTCCTGAAACCACGATTCAGCTTGAAATCCTGGTAGATATCCGAATTTGTACCTTTTATTTCACAAAACTGAGAACTGGCATCAAGGTTGTCCAAAATGAACGTTCTCTCTGCGACATGCATGTTTTCATCGAAGGAAACAGATAGGAAAGAAATATCAGCATCATATTTTCGCAGATAATTGTGCAACTGAACATTGTTCGCTCTGGACAGGGCATCATAGGTAGCCCAGAAATTTACCACTACTTTTTTACCTTTAAAATCATGCAGGGAATGATTATCACCCGCCAAATCCGTGATTGTAATATCAGGAATCATTTCCCCGGGATAATAACCGATGGAGGGAGTGTTGTTGTTGACAGAACCTGCGGTCAATACAAGCGAAAATATCGCTCCAAGGCAAAAGTTCACGTACTTCATATATACTAATTTTGGTTTCTACTCGGATATGGCGTGTGCTTCACGCAGGATACCATATCCCTTAATTACAAGACTTTTCACCAAAAGTCTTTGTTTGAAGTTTGCAAAAGTACGTCACTTTTTCGAAACCGGCGAATTTCAGAATAAAAACTTTCCTGTCAAATGTTAAATTTAACATTTAAATAAAATCCATACCACATACTATCAATTAATTACAGAAAAAAATGATTCAATGGCTTCGATTGAACTGTCTTTTAAAATGACCTTTTTGTCTTTATCAAGCAGATAAAGCGTGGGGATCGCCTTGATATCATATAATCTCTTTTGCGACACTTCCATTCCTTTATCGTATGCATGTATCCATTTTTTCGGCATTTCTGGCAGATGTTCGCGCCATTCTGTCAGGTTGTTATCGGGATATAAGGTAAGCACGGCGAGCATGGTCCTGGAGGTGGAATTCATGGCCAGTGCATCGTTTAATGGTTTTGAATCGTTAAGTCGTGTCATCACGGCTTCACAAGTCGGGCATCCCGGGTTGGAGAACATCAGCAGCGTGTACTCGCTTCTCAGTTCATATAATGTAAAGGTCAATCCCGATTCGAGCGTGTAATGAAAATCGTTTGCCTTCTGTCCGATACGGTTCTTTAATGACATATCGCGTTGAAAAACATAACGTGAAACATCTTCCTGCGGTAGCAATGGAGATTGTACAAGTTGCTGCAACACGGGAAGATAAAACTCTTCATTCCGGAACGGAGAATTGGGATCATAAAAGTATTTATCGAACAGCGAAGCAAAATTTCGGTAGACCACGGAATCGGCCTCTGCCTGTTCCAGCGTATAAAAAAGCGACTTTTCCGCATCTTCTTTGGATACATAGGGCAATATACTGATGTAGTCCACAAAAGCCTGCTCGGTGATTTCAGGGCGTCCGGTCAACTTCCTGTCGGTAAAATCGAACCGGTCCCAAAAATGTAAAGACAAATATTTTGCCCGTCTATCCGGGTCGGTCAATGTATCTGGAATCACAGGCAGGACAAAAGTATCGGGGACAATAGACTGCCGGGGTTCCCTGAGGTTTGTCTTTGTTTCAGACTGTGTCTTACTCGACGAACAAGAGATCGTGGCTGCCAACGTGATAGCCATGATCAACATAGTAAGAATGAAATCCTTCATCGTAATCTCTTTGTCTCAATTTGACGTAAAGGTAGTAAAAAACCGATATTTTTCGTACTTTTGTAATTATTACGATTTGTGCTATTCAGTCATGGATACTTTCATTGTTTCTGCAAGAAAATACAGGCCCTCCACCTTTCGCTCTGTTGTGGGGCAGGAAGCACTGACCACCACGTTGAAAAATGCCATCGCTGGCAATAAGCTGGCACATGCCTATTTGTTCAGCGGGCCGCGCGGTGTGGGGAAGACCACCTGTGCCCGTATTTTTGCAAAGACGATCAATTGCCTGAATCCTACGCACGAATATGAGGCCTGCAATGCATGTGAATCATGTGTTGCCTTTAACGAACAGCGCTCATACAATATCCATGAGCTGGATGCCGCATCAAACAACAGCGTGGACGATATCCGCAGCCTGATAGACCAGGTGCGGGTACCTCCTCAGATCGGAAAGTACAAGGTGTACATCATCGACGAAGTACATATGTTGTCGCAGTCCGCCTTCAACTCTTTCCTAAAAACGCTGGAGGAACCCCCCGCACACGCCATCTTTATTCTCGCAACTACCGAGAAACACAAAATCATCCCCACCATTCTTTCGCGCTGCCAGGTGTATGACTTCAACCGCATTCACATTGGCGATATCGTAGCACATCTTCAGTATGTGGCAAAAGAAGAAGGGGTACAAACCGAGCCCGAAGCACTCAACATCATCGCACAGAAAGCAGACGGTGGCATGCGCGACGCGCTGTCCATTTTCGATCAAACAGTCAGCTACACCGGAGGAAACATCTCCTATCAGGCTGTCATCGAAAACCTGAATGTGTTGGATTACGAGTATTATTTCAGGCTTTCTGAAGCGATTCTCGCAGGAGATGTGGTGAACTGCCTACTTATTCTGAATGACATCCTCAACAGAGGGTTTGAAGGGCAATATATCATCAGCGGCATCTCTTCACACTTCCGGGACTTGTTGGTATGTAAAGATCCGGCCACGGCGCAGCTTTTTCAGGTAGGAGCTTCAATTCGGGAAAAGTATATCGACATGGCACAACAATGTAGCAATGACTTTCTGTACAGAGCCATTGAACTCTCCAACGACTGCGATCTCAACTACCGCCTCAGCAAGAACAAAAGGTTGTTACTGGAACTCGCGCTCATTAAATTATGCCAGCTTAGAGAGGGTGCCGCGTCGGGGAGTGAAGAAAAAAAAAAGCCCATTGAGCCGATAATACCTCTAAAAAAAAATTCTTCTACGGCAACTATTCCCACACAGTCAGGGAAGGTCGCTGACCGTCATGAGGAAACAGAGAAACGACAGAGAGAGGATGAAACACAGCCCCGGGCATCCGAAGAAATACACCACATCACAGCAGTTCAACCAACAGCAGTTCAACCCAAAGAAGAGCGTGAGAAACCAGTAACGCCAAAAAGAAAAAGCGTCTCCATGGCGGGCATGGGTGTGTCACTCGCTTCAATTAACCAGACACAAAAAGAGGAAACAATCATTATCAGCGAGAAAGCCGTTCAAAATGGGACCAACCTGTTCACTGAGAAAGAACTTGTTGCTGCATGGGAATCTTATGCTGCCACACTGAAAGAGGAAGTACTGCTCAAAAATACGATGTCACTTTACCCTCCCCGGATGTTGAACGACGTGGTATTTGAAGTGGAAGTCAATACTGATCTTAACAAACAGTATCTTACCGATAACAGCCTATCCATCCTTACCTATCTCAGGGAGACTTTGCAGAACGGGGAGATTACCATGACCATCCGGATTGCGGAAGGCAACGCTATCAAAAAGCCACTCACTTCGCGTGAGATATTCGATGAAATGGTGCAGCAAAACCCGGTACTTCAAAAACTGTCCGATGAATTCGGACTGGAACTGAGCTGATGAAAACAAGTTTCATTCTTCTTTGTACCGGGATACTTCTGCTTTCCTGCCTTGGGCCCCAAAAAAAACCAAAACCAATATCGGAGATTGCGAATCGCACGCCAGAGACGGACATATTGAAACATGATACCGTCATCGATGCAAGTTACACCTTTGAAGAAGCCATTGCGGGTACGAAGGCGCCACAAGTGATTATCGACCGGCTGATATTATTCGATGTCCTTTATCATTCTGTCGACGGAAAAATTCATCAGGGACAGATTCTCTCGAACAAGGAAATCGCATCCGACATAACGTACATGTTCAAGTTCATGCTCAATGAAGGATTTGTGGTAGAGAAAGTGATTCCTGTGGTCCGTTATGACTGGAGCGACAGTCTCTCGATGGCCAATAACAACAGCTATAGTTTCTGTTACCGCAACACATCCTATTCCAAACATGCCACCGGCATGGCCATCGATATAAATCCGCTATTCAATCCTCTACAAAAGAAGGGGGTCGGCCATCCAAATATTCCGGCAGGCGCCGTGCAGGACACCACGATAAACGGCACATTGTATCCCGGACACCTGGTGGTAAAAGAGTTCTTGAAAAGAGGATTTAGGTGGGGGCATTCTTTCTCAAAGTATTACGACAATCATCATTTCGAAAAAAAGTAACCTTATCTCGCCCAACTCTCCCTGTCGAGGTTCCGGTAATTGATGGCTTCCGCCAAGTGTGCCGGCTTGATCTGTTCACTTCTTTCCAGGTCAGCAATGGTTCGAGACACCTTGAGTATACGGTCATAAGCCCGGGCGGAAAGATTGAGCCGTTCCATCGCAGTCTTCAGAAGACTTAATCCGGCACTGTCTGGGAAAACATACTTATGCAACATCTTACCACTCATCTGGGCATTGCAATAAACACCCTTCACTCCACGAAAACGGTTCTCCTGTATTTCTCTTGCCTTTACCACACGCTGGCGGATGAGTTCACTATGCTCTGCCAATGTGCGATCCGATATTTTATCGAAGGGGACGGGTGTGATTTCAATCTGTATGTCGATCCGGTCGAGCAACGGTCCCGATATTTTGTTAAGATAGCGTTGCACCGCTCCGGGAGGACAGACGCATTCTTTGTCGGGATGGTTGTGAAAACCACAGGGACAGGGATTCATCGCAGCCACCAGCATAAAACTGGCCGGATAGTCTACGCTAAAACGAGCACGGGAAATGGTAATCCTGCGGTCCTCCAGCGGTTGGCGCATTACTTCAAGTACATTCCGGTTAAATTCAGGCAGCTCATCGAGAAAAAGTACGCCATGATGTGCCAGGCTAATTTCTCCCGGCTGAGGGTAAGCGCCTCCTCCCACCATGGCTACGTCACTGATGGTGTGATGCGGTGAACGAAAAGGCCTTTGGGTCATCAGAGACTTATTTAGTCCGATCTGTCCGGCTACACTGTGTATGCGGGTCGTCTCCAGCGCTTCATCCAGCGAAAAAGGCGGGAGAATGGACGGCATGCGTTTTGCCATCATCGACTTACCCGAACCAGGCGGCCCTACCATGATGATGTTATGCCCTCCGGCAGCAGCTACTTCGAGCGCACGCTTCACATTTTCCTGCCCCTTTACATCAGAAAAATCGCAATCAAAGGCATTGCGTCCTTCCTGAAACTCACGTACAATATCTACCACAGTGGGCGTGGGCATGTACTCCTCGTTAAAAAAGCCGACCACCTCACGGATGTTTTCCATGCCATATACAGTCAATCCTTCCACTACAGCCGCTTCTTTCGCATTTGCCGAAGGCATGATAAGTCCCTTAAACCCGTTTTCTTTCGCCATGATGGCGACTGGCAAAGCTCCCCTGAGCGGAAGGATGCTGCCATCGAGTGACAGCTCCCCCATCATCACGTAATCATTCAGCATTTCAGGGTTCACCGAACCTGAAGCCGCAAGAATACCGACAGCCAAAGGCAGATCATATGCCGAACCCTCTTTGCGGATATCGGCAGGCGACATATTGATAACAATCTGTTGACGGGGAAATTTCAGACCATTGACCTCCAAGGCGGAGACAATCCTTTCATGACTTTCTTTTACAGATGTATCCGGCAACCCCACGAGCATGAAACGAATACCTCTTGAACAGTTTACTTCAATGGTAATGAGCGTGGCATTGATACCGTGCACGGCCGCTCCAAATAATTTGACCAGCATGCAACATACGTTGTATGATACTTAGTTTCCGGAACTTTTTCCGATCACATCCACCACTCCCTGGGCGGGCAGATTACGTACCTTGATGGTACCGTCAGGAGCAATCAGCACATTGAAAGGAATGAATTGCACATTGAAAGTTTCCACAATATCTGATCCCCAACTCTTCTTTTCAGGAACAACGGTCCATGGAATAGAGTCATTCGCAGCATAATTGATAGGATAAATATCGGAATCGATATAGATCGTGACAAACGACACACTGTCTTTGTTCACCTTGGCGTATTCGTTCTTCAGGAGCTCCACCGTTTCTCGCGAATCAATTCCCGCAGTAGAAATGAATGACAGAAGCAAAAATTTCCCCTGAAAATCGCTTGAAAAAATATCTTTGCTCTCTTTGTCCTTCAGTTGAAAAAAAGGCATCCGTGCCCCTTCGGCAGAAAGATTTATCTTTTCGGAATAAGCACGCAATCTCGCAGCAAACTGGGTTTTTTTCACGTCGCCCGTTATGTAATTCAATACCCTTTCGAGTGCCTGCGGATTGTCGCTGTTTTTGAAAAAATTGCTGATCAGGATAAGGCTGGAAAGATTTGCCGGATGCTCTTTGATGAATTCTTCCGCCTTCAGCGTCAGTTCATGATTGAGAACGTTTAATTTCGCAATCTCATCATTACGGGTAATCGAGTTATTTACACCGGCGTCTGATTTCTTTTCCTTGAGCAGGTCTACCAATAATTGTCCCCGCTGGGAAAGCAATTCTGTGTTATTGATTTTAAAGGAAGTAAGGTCGTCGTTGATCTCATTTCCTTTTACCCTGATGAGATCGGGCAACTTTGCATCGCCTTCCACGCTGATCTTCTCTCCTTCATTGGCGAAAACAACCGCAGCGCTCTCGTAATTATTCAGATAAAGTGAAAAAGTAGTCAGAGTATCGATTTGACATCTGTATGTAAATCGCCCCCTGCTGTCGGTGGCAATGGTATCAATTGCAAGTGTGTCGGCCGATAAATAAGATGCAAGGATATAGGGAAAATCCAGATTTGTTATTCTCCCTTTGATAGAGGCACCCTCCTCCCTATTACATGAAACAGCGCTCCACAGGATGAAACAATAGATGCAAATTTTAGCCCATTTACCCATACAACCTATTTTATCGATTCTGTTTCTTTTTGGTTTTGTATACTTTATTTTCGTCAAATTTCCCAAAATTATCTAGAAAGACAAAGGTACACTGTTTTTTTAAATATTCAAACATTTTCACATATTTTTAATTGTTTTTCTTTTTTGTACTTTTTATTCACAAAAAAAGAACCATGAAAATCAATACGGACAAGATTTTTCTTACAAGAGTTAGAAATAAAATCGTTAGTTTTGTGGGTTCTAAATAAATGCCGCATGACTTTCTCTGTAATTATCCCACTCTATAACCGTCCTGAAGAAGTGAACGAACTTCTTTCCAGTCTTTGTGAGCAGACTGTCATGGAATTTGAAGTGATTGTTGTGGAAGATGGTTCTACCAAAAAAAGTGACATGGTGGTGGAAAAATACCGAGACAAGCTGGATATTACTTATTTTTACAAAACAAATTCCGGTCCGGGTCTATCCAGAAATGCAGGTGCTGAAAAAGCAAAAAAAGATTATCTTATTTTTTTTGATTCAGACTGTATCATTCCGCCACGTTATATTGAAACCGTCTCTCATGCGTTGCATGAAAACTTTACGGATGCCTATGGAGGTCCTGATGCAGCGCTATCTACTTTTACTCCAATACAAAAGGCAATCAACTATTCAATGACTTCTTTTTTTACGACCGGGGGTATCAGGGGGAAATCACAATCGATGGACCGTTTTCACCCCCGCAGCTTCAACATGGGAGTATCACGGCAGGCATTCAGTGCCATAGGTGGATATGGCAACATGCGTTTCGGTGAAGACATCGATTTCAGTCTTCGTTTGCTGAAGGCTGGCTTCCGGACCACACTTTTCCCTGAAGCCTATGTATATCACAAAAGAAGAGCCACTTTCCGACAGTTTTTTAAGCAAGTTCACAACTCGGGTATTGCCCGCATCAACCTGCATCTGGCACATCCCGGATCACTGAAACCGGTACACACCCTCCCGGCCCTTTTTGTCATTGCCATGACGGTTATCTTACTTCTTTCACTGCTACACCCCATCCTGTTGGTTATTCCTTTCCTATACAGTCTTGCAGTCTTTGGAGACTCGCTAAGGCTCTACAAATCTTTTACAATAGCTTGCTACAGCATCGTTGCTGCCTGGACTCAAACAATTGGATACGGGACCGGGTTCCTTTCGGCTGCGTGGCGCCGCCTTGTCCTGAAACAGGCCGGGTTCAGCGCATTCGAAAAAAAATTCTATAATTAGATTTTCTCACCGTAAGCCAGATCCCCCGCGTCTCCAATACCCGGGACGATATAGGCTGACTCGTTCAATTCCGGGTCGATGGCTGCAGCCCATATTGTAGTCTTTTCCGGTGGAAAGTTTCTCTTGCAATAGTCAATAGCTTGCCGGCTCGCAATGATGGAGGCAATATGAATGTGAGAGGGAGTACCTTTGGTGAGCAGCGCCCTGTATGTGAGTTCCATGCTACTACCAGTAGCCAGCATCGGATCGGTCATGATCAACGTTTTCCCGTCAATGGAAGGGGAAGCAATGTATTCTATGTGAATGTCGAAAGATTGATGACCGGTCTCCTTGTACTTTCTGTATGCTGAAACAAATGCATTTTCCGCTCCGTCGAAGTAGTTGAGCATTCCGTGGTGGAAAGGAAGCCCTGCACGCAAAATAGTAGCAATAACAATTTCCTCGTCAGGGACATTCACCTCCGTCAATGCGAGCGGAGTTGTAATTTCAATATTCCTGTACTTTAACTCTTTGCTGATCTCATACGCCATCACTTCACCAATACGCTCAATGTTCCTGCGAAAGCGCAAACGGTCTCCCTGAATATTGATGTCTCTGATTTCACGGACAAAAGAATTAAGCAATGAATTGTGTTCCGAAAAGTTGTATATTTTCATTATTCTCTCTGACTGTGCTATTTTGTTTTCGGAAAACAAAGGTATTGTTTTTCTTCTTTTTACTGAACATTTTCGGATTTTTTTTGTTGATAGCTGTGCTTTTGGGCGAAAAAGAGCTACAATTAAAGAAATATTTCTTTAATTACTTTTCTTATTGAAGGAATTTTTATATTTTTGTACGACTGTTTTTAGGACTTATCAAAAAAGAGTTTTATACAATCATAAATAATAAACCCAAAATTTTTCAAGATGGTAAATTTAGATTTAAGCAAGTATGGTCTTGTGGGCGATTTTGAGATCGTACACAACCCTTCCTACGAGACGCTGTTTCAGGATGAAATGAATCCGGCAAACGAGGGATTCGAAAAGGCCAAGTTAACAAAAACCGGAGCCACAGCTGTTTACACCGGAAAATTCACCGGTCGTTCTCCCAAAGACAAATATTTTGTAAAGGATGGCGTAACCCAGGACACGCTCTGGTGGGATGGCACTATCAACCGTCCCTGCTCCAAAGAGGCATTCAATTATTGCAAAGGACGTGTAACAGAGCAGCTTTCTAAATCTGAAAAACTGTACGTGGTTGATACTTTTTGCGGAACAAATGAAGATACCCGCATGAAAGTGCGTTTCATTATGGAAGTAGCATGGCAGGCACATTTCGTGACCAATATGTTTATCCGTCCTTCACACTATGAACTGGCCCATTATGGTGAACCCGATTTTGTGTGCTTGAACGGCTCCAAAACTACCAACGACAAATGGAAAGAATTCGGGCTGAACTCCGAAAACTTCACCCTGTTCGACCTGACAGAGAAAATGCAGGTAATCGGTGGTACCTGGTATGGTGGTGAAATGAAGAAAGGTATTTTCTCGTTAATGAACTATTACCTGCCGTTGCGTGGTATTGCCTCTATGCACTGCTCTGCCAACGTAGGCAAAGACGGCGATGTGGCTATTTTCTTCGGCTTGTCGGGAACAGGAAAAACAACCCTCTCTGCCGATCCGAAGCGTTTTCTGATTGGTGACGACGAACACGGATGGGATGACAACGGAGTATTCAACTACGAAGGTGGATGTTATGCCAAGGTAATCAACCTGAGCGAAGAAAACGAACCGGACATCTGGAGAGCTATCCGTCGCGATGCTTTGCTGGAGAACGTGACTGTGGATGATGAAGGCAACATTAATTATGCCGATGGGTCCACCACAGAAAATACCCGTGTATCGTACCCGATCTACCACATCAGCAAGATCGTGCTCCCTTCACGCGCAGGACATGCCAAAAAAATCATCTATCTCTCAGCCGATGCTTTCGGTGTATTGCCCCCGGTTTCAATTTTGGATGCCAACCAGGCTCAATACCACTTCCTCTGCGGATTCACTTCAAAGCTGGCAGGCACAGAGCGTGGCATCACAGAACCCGTTCCTTCATTCTCACCCGCTTTCGGTGAAGCTTTCCTCACTGTACACCCCACCATCTATGCACAACGTCTTGCTGAAAAAATGGAAGAGCATGGTGCAAAAGCCTACCTGGTAAATACTGGCTGGAACGGAACCGGTAAACGCATCTCTTTGAAAGATACCCGTGCCATCATCGACGCCATCATCGATGGATCGATTGAAGAGGCGGAAACATTCCATGTCCCGGTGATGAACCTCACTGCTCCGGTAAAACTGAATGGCGTATCCGACATCCTCGACCCGCGCACCACTTATGCCGACAAAGGCGAATGGGAAACCAAAGCCAGAAAACTGGCCGGCATGTATATTCAAAATTTCAAGCAGTACTGCGACAATGATGCAGCCCTTGCATTGATCCCCTCAGGACCGCAATTGGACTAATCATTAACTGATATGTATTAAAAAAGTCCCGCACTCTTCAAGAGGCGGGATTTTTTATGACCTGAATGAACAAGCAACTTAGAAAACCATCAACTCTACTTTTCTGAAATCAATCGGATGTCCCTCACTTTGCAACGAGATGGTGCCCTTACTTAACATCTTGTCTCCCCCGTTCAGTTCAATCAGCCTGGGAAAAGTGCTATCCCGCTCATCGAGCTGCGGACGGTTGTATTGTAGAACCGTATCACCGTTAATCACATGATAAATCACCTCATTTCCTCTTACCTCCACCTCGGCAGTAATCCAATCTTCTCCATAGAAATAACCGGAGGAAGAATTGATGCAGTGATCGAGGATCAATTTTTCATTCATCACAATATTTGTGCCGGGCGTACAGACATTCATGTTGGTACGCTGCACCAGTGAATCGCTGGCAAGCAGCTGTACTTCAATTGAAGTGGGAAAATCCTGATCCAGCCCCATCGACTCCGGCGACTGTCCATGTACCATGATACCGGAATTTTTATAAGCCCAGCCGGGCGCACCGGGACACTGTTCTCCCACGATGCGGTATTCAACCCGCAGTTTGTAGTGTGACAGCTCATCCTTGTAAAAAAGGTGTCCAAACCGGTTTCTGAGTGAATCGTATCCGTCGTATCTTACCTTTATCATTCCATCCTCTACACGAAAGGTGTTTGCAAAATTTACTCCCGCTTCGTACCCTACTATCTTGGGAGTCCAGCCGGTCAGATCTTTTCCATTGAACAATTGAATCCACTCCCCCTCATTTTCTTTTTGTTGATTACAGGAGACGAAGAACGTGGTTACCATCATCGCAACCAGTATAAAAAATCCGGGAATTTTCATGTGCTTACATTTTGAACAGGTTACAGTTATTGAGTAGCACGGCCGGGAATCGAACCCGAATCTAAAGTTTAGGAAACTTCTATTCTATCCATTGAACTACCGCGCCGGATGGAATGCAAAAGTAACACATTTTCAGTGATCCGCAAAAGAAAAAAAGGTCGTTTGTTTCTCATCAAACATTTCGCGGGTTGAAATGTTTACTCTATAAATAAAATCAGACAACAATGAATAAAATAGCTATTCTGTACGGTTCATCCGGCGGAAATGCCGCATCTGTTGCCAAACAGGTACAGGATCTTTTCGGGGGAAGTGCCGATATATACAATGTGCTTGAGGTGAGCCTCGAGGAAATAAAGAATTACTCCTATTATGTCATCGGCACGTCGACCACCGGCATCGGCGACTTGCAGGACGACTGGGAAGGATTTCTTCCCTCTTTTGCGAGAATGGACTTCACAGGGAAAAAAGTAGCCATCTTCGCACTGGGCGACAGTGCATCCTATTCAACCAGCTTTGCCGAATCAATGAAAGTGGTGTTCGATGAAATTCATGATAAGGTACAAATCGTGGGCAGGGTGCCCGATGAAGGTTACACCTATGATGATTCCACTGCAGTGATTGATGGCCTGTGGGTAGGACTGCCCATTGATGAGGACAACGAATATGACCTGACCCAGGGACGTTTGGAAAAATGGGTAGAAACACTGAAAAAAGAATTTGTATAGGGAAGATTTTATCGAACTTGTTAAAAGTAGAGAGTATTAGAACCTTATAATTTCACAATCTCCTTTTTTGATAAAATAATTCAATATATCTGCTGGCAACACCATTTTGCCATCATTTGCATCCACATCAATATTTACAGCATAACTAAAAGCATTCCATACAAAAGTTGCACAATTAAAACTGATGGGATCAGTTTTTTTTGCTAACAGGTCATATGGTTTTCCACTGTTTATTTTAATATATTGGACCAACTTATCTTTCTGACAGTCATTCAGATGTGTTTTAATGAGTATCAATCGTCCAGTAGCATATCTGTAATTGTGATCCGCTGAATTAACTCGAAGTGTCGGGGCTATTTTTTTATCTTTTATGTTGAATAAAGAGGATTCTGCAACCAGTATCTTTTCGAAGTCATTGTCATGAAGAGAAATTGTAGTATCGCTTAAAAAGATGCCTAAGTGACCGGGAAGAGAACCATAGTGAGGATATTTGGAGTCAGCCATTATGTATGAGGTTACTTTGTAAATGATGTCGCCCTGAGAAATAGTAATATATATAACCGGGGCTCTCCTGTTATGATAACGCCCATACGCTCTGTCGATGCAATACAACAATATGTAGCATAAAACAAATGCTCCAAAAGCATATAAAAACCGTTTTATGATACGTTTGATTTTATGTTTGTTCATTCTTTTTCAACAATGAGTTCAGTATAATAAATAGACCTATAAATAAAACAGGAGCGGTTAAGTAATAAATGTGCATAATTTTACTCCCGTGTACAATATCGAAGATCATTGGAGTTGACGGTTGTGATATTTCCCTGAAATTCAGCAGATGATAAGCGATATATTCAACCCCACAAAGGACAACAAGATAAATAAACCATGGAAGAGTGACGGCAAAGAAAATATTTCTTTTATCTTTTAAATTAATGAACATCAAAAGAATTATTACCCCTGACAGAGTCCAGCAACTAAGTGCCCACCAGTTTATGTAAGGTGAATTGAAAAAGGGGATGTTATAAATGTATCCGTACCATCCTACCCAAAGAAACGCAATGGTTATTGTAGAGATAAATAATGCGAGTAATTTGTAGTATTTCCCAGTGTGACTCCATTTAAAGAAAGCATACATGAGGTATCCTCCTAACATTCCAATGACAATATCATTGAGTACATCGACCGACTTCTCCGGCTTAAACAAGTTCAACACTGTGATAAAAAATAGCGTTTCAACCACTTCAAAAGCAGACAAGATCAACAGTAGTTTCAACCATCTTTTTTTCACATTAATGGCAGTCAGTAATGCAAATAAGATGGCGCCACTCCATAGATGAACCAATGACCAAAGGTCATAATAAAACAACTTATATTCAAAAATGACACCGTAGAGCCATTCTGTATTATCTCTAATGTTTTGAAAAAAAGGGGCCATATTTAAAATTTACAAAAAACAGAGGTAGAATGAAAAGAAATGAAACCATGAAATAAATTACCGCCAACCCATGCAGAAGTAAATATCCAATCATAAAGATTATGAGAGCTAGAGACTGTTTATTTCGGAAAGATTTCTTCTCTGTGAATATAATGCATAACCAACCAACACAATAACACACTACAGAGTACTCATCTCCCTGATTGTTATGAATAACAGCGAAGTTCTTCGTTTCTAAATATTTAGAGTAAACTGTAAACACATCTAACTGTAACAAACCGGGTTTCAATCCTTTAATCACAAAGAAGTATATACCCATTAAGCCGACAGTAATAAAAAACAGTCCCGTTACAGTTAAATATTTCTCTCTGACATTTAAGATCTTTGACATCAGATTATTGAATATTTTATGACATTCCCATCTTCGAGATATAATTCAATGCCAACTAATCCGAATTTGTGATTGCCAATATAGAGAATCTTGGTTATCCCTGGTTCGTTCGAGGTTCGTTCCACTTGTACTGTTTTAATTTTAAGGTGTCCGTAATCGTAATCATCAGCGGTCGACTTTTTTACAACTTTATAACTTCCCACTTTTCCGTTCTTTTTTGTATAGGACCACTTATCTCCAACGTTTACGTCATATTTCATGATGACAGCCTGTTTACCCGATGAATTCACCAATGCTACTCCTTCTGAACTGTTTTTGAATTTGAATTTTCCTTTAAAATTTCCATTGGAATCGATAAATGAGGATTTATATTTATCAAAATCATCGCCGTATAAAGCATTTCCCAAACTAATAACGGTACTGTTTACGCTAGAAGAGATGGGAAATGAAAATTCAACATCAATAAAACCATTGTTGTTTTCAACAACTTTTATCTGTGAAATAATATTTGAACCTGTTCCGCCTAATTTTATGGTCCCGACCGATGTGCTTCCTACTTGATTTGCTGTCAGATTGGTGTCACCTCCCAATTCTATACTTGTGCTTTCTCCTTCTTTTTCGCACGCAAACAATAAAAATATTCCACAAATTAAATATTGGAATGACTTAAAAGTTAGATTCTTTTTTTTCATATTTCAACTTTTTTGATTGATTAAAAAAGGTGGACTAAAATCAGATGATTGAGATTTTACAAATATATCGTTAAATTTTATTATTATTTTACTAAAATATAAGTTTATTTTCTCAATATGTAAAAAAATACTCTTAAATCGTAAGTCTTCTTTCCTGATTCATAAAATATACTTATTTTTGAAAAAATTCAAACCATATGCTTCATCTTATCCTTTCAATAATGCCCATGTTTGTCTGTCAATTTTGGGTAATTCTCCTTTGTATGGATCACAAGCAGAACTTATCAAAATACTACCTCGCTTTATTTCTCTTGGTGATGGGAGTTAACTACTTCACACATGCTGCGTTTTTTAACCGCCAATATGAACTGTTTGCCTTCATGGATAACATTTGGGTATTTACTTCGCTTTCTGCATATCCGCTTTACTATTATTACATCAGACTGCTTACAAGCGATCTGAAAATCGATTGGCGAAAGAGTTGGATTCTGTTGCCTTCGTTAATACTATTGGCGTTTTCGTTCGTTGTTTACTTTGCCATGTCTCCTGAAGAACTGGGTATATTTATTCATGGAGTTATGTATCATGAACCCGGATATATCAAACCTTATCCACCATTAGTACAGCTGCAGGTATTACGAACCGTACTCTTTAAGGTTGTTTTTCTGATCCAGTTATTTATATCGGTATATTTCAGTTATCACCTGGTTAACCGCTACAATAAAGAGTTGAATGAATTTTACTCCAACACGGGTGGAAAAGACCTTAGTCACCTTAAATACTTGCTGCTGGCATTTATTTTTGCTTCTGTAGTTTCTTCAATTTCAAGTGTGGTGGGCAAGGAATATTTTATCGACAAAGGAGTTTTACTGATTATACCTTCTTTTATGCACTCGCTGTGTTTGTTTTTTATCGGATACGTTGGATATCATCAACACTTTACAATTGTGGATTTTACCAAAGACGTTAATGATTTTAAAACCAAAGAACTCATAGTAAATACAGAAAAAAAGAGATCGACAAGTAAAAGCAAAATAATTAAGGAGCAACTTTCGAATTTACTCGAAAAGGAGGAACTTTTTAAAAACCCCGAATTAAGAATTACCGACATCACGTATATGCTGGGTACGAACCGTACTTATATTTCAAATATCGTGAATGAGGAGATGCAAACCAACTTCTGCGATTGGGTGAATAGTTTCCGCATCGATTATGCTAAAAAAGCGATGAGAGACCCTGAGTTTGAAAACTTATCGTTGTTACAGATTGCCGAGATGTCTGGTTTTTCCAGTCTGAGCGTTTTTTACAGGGCCTTTAAGGCAAGGGAGGGAGTTGCTCCGGGAGAATTTAAATCAAGGAAATCATGATAAAAAAAGGGTGATTCGTTTTTTGTAGTGACCCCAAAAAGTTGGACAAGATTATAAATTAAGATTCTTGTAATAGAGCTCGGTATTGCACCGGGCTCTTTCCATTTAACCTGTTTTTTATCCTTTCATTGTTATAGTAATTAATGTATTGTTTTAAAGCCG
>JAJFTO010000006.1 GCA_021372865.1 Porphyromonadaceae bacterium | reverse complement strand
CGGCTTTAAAACAATACATTAATTACTATAACAATGAAAGGATAAAAAACAGGTTAAATGGAAAGAGCCCGGTGCAATACCGAGCTCTATTACAAGAATCTTAATTTATAATCTTGTCCAACTTTTTGGGGTCACTACAAATGTGATTTCACCCTCTTTTTATTCGGATATCTATCTGAGAACATATCCCAATATTCATTTCTCAGGAGGTTAAATTTTATTTTGAGACAGTCTCAATTACAATATAAATATCTTAACCTAAAAACGCGATCAATACACCTGCAGCAACAGCAGAACCAATCACACCGGATACGTTGCTCGACATGCAGTACTGAAGAATGTGATTCGACTTGTCGTACTTCAGCGCCATATCATTGGCTACACGCGATGCCATGGGCACCGCACTCAGGCCGGTGGCACCGACCAGCGGGTTGATCTTCTTCTTCGCTCCCTTGTTATAAAGCTTCACAATCAGGATGCCTCCCGCAATAGAGATGGCAAAAGCAAACAGACCCAGTACGAGGATACCGATAGTCTCCCACCGCAGAAAAACCTCGGCAGGCATGGTCGCTCCCACGCACACGCCCAGAAAGACAGTGGCGGTATTCATGATGGGACCGGCAGCGGCATCTGCCAGACGGGCTGTATTGGGGCCAATCTCTTTCAAGAGATTGCCCAGCATCAGCATCCCGATGAGCGGTGCAGCAGAGGGTACCAGCACGGAAACAACCAGCGTAAGGACTATGGGAAAAATGATCTTTACCGCCCGCAGATGTTTGATCTCATTCTTCGGCGGATAAAGTTTGTCCATCTTCTTCATGTGAATACCAAACTCCTCCTTTGTCATCAGCAGCTTTGCCACAGCAGGTATGATCACCGGCACCATGGCCATGTAGGAATAGGCCGCAATGGCAATGGGCCCCAGCATGTGCGGCGCCAGTTTGATGGTGGTGTAGATGGCCGTGGGGCCGTCGGCACCACCAATGATCCCCATGGAGGCTGCTTCAGGCATCGAATAGCCCATCAGTACAGCCAGGATGACCACCGTAAAAATACCAATCTGTGCGGCACCGCCAAAGAAGGCAAGCTTCAGATTCCGCAGCATCGGACCGAAATCGGTCAACGCCCCCACCCCCATAAAGATGACAGGCGGGAGAATGCCCGACTTGATGAGTGAATAATAAAGGAAATTAATGATACCATAATTGGCTGCAATTTCCGGCAGATTCATCAGGCTTCCATCGGGGTTGATCACCATATCGCCTCCCACCACGGCCAGTCCAGCGCCGGGGAGGTTGGCCAACAACACGCCAAAACCTATGGGTACAAGCAAAAGGGGTTCGTATTGTTTAAAAATACCCATGTACAATAGTATTCCAGAGATGGTCCACATCAGGACAGTACCCCAGTTAACAAAACTGAAGCCAGTCACCTCACCCAAAGTAGAAAAGAATTCAATCATCGGTTACTGCATTTTAATAAGTACTTCATCTTCATCTACTGAGTCGCCATTTGCAAAACAGATCTCAGTCACCTTGCCACCCTCTTCCGCTGCGACGGCATTGTAAGTCTTCATCGACTCAATGTATCCAATGATATCATCTTTTTTTACAACATCCCCCACTTTCAACGGCGTCTCGGAAGAATCTTTGGTGAGAAAAAACTTTCCCTCCAGCGGTGAAAGCACCTCTATAAGAGAGCCTGAAGAAGCCGAAGTTGCTACAGGCGCGGGACTTTGTGAAACTGTCTGCGAAGATGATGTCACAGGGGTTGTCTGCGATGCACCATTGTCTGTTTCGTCGGGATAAGAGATGTTGACCACATACTCCTGGTTGTCGATGGTTACCACCAGCTTTTTGGGCTGTGAACCGTTGCCGTTACCGTTGCTTAATTCCGAAACAGGCGAAGTGTTCTGAGCTGCCTTTTCGGCCTTTCGCTTGGCCAGGTCGGCTTCAAAAGATCTTTTGGCATCACCCGACTTGTAAGCACGATATTGTTCGGGATGCATGGCCAGTTCAAAAAGTTCTTCCTCATCCTGTCCTACTTCCCAGTTCTTCTTTTTCATCTCGTCGCGGAATGTATCCAGCTGATCGGGATAAAGATCCTGTGGGTTGCCGTCATAAAATTCGCGTCCCTGCGTCTTTGCCAGTTCCACAATTCCCTGAGAAGGTTCACCTGGAAGCTTGCCCGACTTGCCGAGGATCATGTCCCAGATGTTGTCGGCAATCATGGACCAACGTTCTTTGCCTTTTTCAAGCTGCAGTACATTCATCAATGCAAGGTTTTTCACATACTGGCTGTATGGCGTCACCAGTGGGGGGTATCCCACCTTGGGCCAAACATAGGTAACCTCTTCAAAAAGCTTGATTAGCAAGTCGTCCTGGGTAAGCTCAGGCTGTCCGTTTTTCACCTTCCACTTGTTCAGGGAAGAAAGGTTACTCTCCAGGTCGGCCATCAGACTGCCCATCATGCCGCCTGGCAGTCCCGGCCCGATCAGTAACGAGTTCATCATCCTGTTTTTGGGATCGATATAGTAACCCAGGAAATCATCCATATATTTCTGCGTAAGGGAACGCACTTTCATGTAAGCTTTCATGTTGATGTCGGGCACAATGAAACCAGCATCCTTCAGCATTGCCTGCACTGCCAGCAAGTCGGCATGCCCTGTACCCCACGAAAGGGGTTCCATGCCCACATCAATATAATCCACTCCGGCATAGGCAGCCTCCAGGATGGAAGCCATTTGGAAACCGGGACCAGCATGACCATGATACTGCACGGGAATCTGCGGGTGACGGTCCTTGATGTTCCTGATAATCTTACCAATGCTTGCCGGGCGGCCCACTCCCGCCATATCTTTTACACAAATCTCGTCGGCGCCCATTTCAATGAGCGTGTCAGCCAGCGTAGTGTAGTACTCCACGGTATGCACGGGAGAGACGGTGAGACTTAGTGCTGCCTGGGAGATCATCCCGGCCTCTCTGGCCAACCTGATTGAACTTTCCAGGTTGCGTGGGTCGTTGAGCCCGTCGAATGAACGAGCAATGTCAGTACCCTGTTTCTTCTTTACCTGAAACATCAGCCGGCGCACATCCTCGGGTACCGGTGTCATCCTGATACCGTTCAACCCGCGCTCCAGCATATGTGTCTGAATGCCCGCCTCATGAAATGGCTTTGTCCATTCACGGACGGCCTTGTTGGGGTTCTCGCCAAACAACAGGTTGATCTGCTCAAACCCGCCTCCGTTGGTCTCCACGCGCGCAAAGCATCCCATTTCAATAATCGCGGGCGCTACCTCTTTAAGCTGTTCCACCGTGGGTACATATTTCCCCGATGACTGCCACATGTCTCTGTATAAAAGACTGAATTTTATCTCTTTTCCCATATATGTTTTAGATTTATCTCTTCTGAACCGAATCCACCTTCCCGCGTCCGTGGGTTATGATGTCCACAGCAGCAACAATCGCAGCCATTTGTTTTGAATGAATTTGTTTTTCTGGACCGCTGGCATCTCCTTTATTTTTTTCATCTTTTATAAACCGGTTGGTGAGATTGATGACCAGATTGCCGAGTCCCACCACAAGCCAAAGTACAATGATCACCATGATCATACCAATGACCAAAAGGCCCAATGCCTCACTTAAATTTTCCATATGTATTTGTTATAATTTACTATCGCACAAGGATAACCCGATAACCCGACTGAGTTAAAATGGACGGAATTAACACGAGAATGCAATTTTTGATTGCCAAAAATACAAAAATTATTCTATTTTATGCACGGAAACTAACTAAATGTGCAATTTAAGATTATTTAATCTTCTTTATCGTGCATCATAAATAGCGCTGTTTTCTATCTTAATATTCGTCTCTCGAATGATTGATTCTGAATAATTTCATCAGTTCCACCACCACGATGGGGAGCAATGACAATCCGATCACATATAGCCAATGTGCACTGTCCATTTCTATCACTCCAAATATACGCATCACACCTGGAATAAGCAAAACGAGTAACAACAACAAGGTAGAGAGAAAGATAGCTCCCAGCAGCGACTTGTTGGCCAGGAGACTGGTACGGAAAGAAGAAAGTTTGTTTGAATGAAGGTTGCGCACATGCAGCAGTTGCGACAATCCCAGTACGGCAAAGGCCATGGTCTGTCCGAGTGCGCCGGGATTTTCAAGTCCCGCCCGAATACCGTCATTGCGTCCAATGACATATGCTGCCAGTGAAATCAGTCCGATGGTCGTTCCCTGGTAAAAGATCCGCCAGTTCATTCCCTTTGTAAAAAAACCTTTTTTGGGATTCCTCGGCTTGCGGGTCATGATATCCTTTTCTGCCGGATCCATGCTCAACGCCAGTGCAGGCAGGCTGTCGGTCACCAGGTTGATCCACAAAATGAGTATGGGGGAGAGTGGATTACCCATATTAAAGAGGGAGGCAATGAAAATCAGCAGGACCTCGCCCACATTTGCTGACAACAAAAACTGGATGGCTTTCAGGATATTGTCGTAAATACGTCGTCCTTCTTCCACGGCACCCACAATGGTGGCGAAGTTGTCATCGGTGAGGATCACATCGGAAGCACCTTTCGCCACTTCCGTTCCCACGATACCCATCGATACACCGATATCGGCCTGTTTGAGTGCCGGTGCGTCATTCACACCATCGCCGGTCATGGCTACGATGTCACCTTGCGACTGCCACGCCTGCACAATACGCACCTTGTGTTCGGGGGCCACCCTGGCATAAACCGAATAATCCTGCACCGTACGGTCGAGCATATCCTGCGATATTTCTTGAAGGTCAGTGCCGGTGATAGCCTTATCTTCATCCCTGTAAATACCAATCTCCGACGCGATGGCCACAGCCGTTACCTTGTGATCGCCAGTAATCATCACCGGCCGAATACCGGCCGTGCGGCATTTCCTTACCGCCTCCACCACCTCGGGCCGGGCAGGGTCGATCATTCCAAGTAAACCCACAAAAACCAGTTCTTTTTCAACCGTTGAGGCAGTCACCTCCCCAGGCAGGCTATCGATATCCCGGTAAGCCACTGCCAACACCCGCAGGGCCGATTGTGCCATCCTGAGATTCTCTTTCCGGATGGTTTCCCGGTCTTCATCGGTAATTGGACGTATCACTCCGTGTATGAATATTTTTGTGGTGACCTCCAGTACCTCGTCGAGACCGCCTTTCACATGGATACTAAAATCTCCTTTGCCCATCCTGTTGATAGTAGCCATTCTTTTCCTGTCTGAATCGAAAGGTACCTCCCCCACCCGGGGAAACTGCTGCTCCAGCATGAGTTTATTTTTCTTCAGCCCGAGTGCCACATCCACAATGGCTGTTTCTGTGGGATCACCGGTCGTCTCATGCTTGCCGTCCGGTAGCATCTTCAAATGGGCATCCGTACACAAAAGGGCTGTCTGCAACAGCAGGTTCTCATCACTATCAAGCTCCTCTACAGGAGGAGCATTCCGAAAATCGATCCGGTTGCCACCACTCCATCCTTCTACCACGGTCATCCTGTTCTGAGTAAGTGTTCCGGTCTTGTCGGAACAGATTACAGTGGTGCTTCCCAGTGTCTCCACCGATGGGAGGGTACGCACAATGGCATTCAACTTCACCAAACGCTGCACACCAATGGCCAGCACGATGGTCGATACAATCTGTAAACCTTCCGGGATGGCTGCCACAGCCAGGCTCACCGCCATCATCAGCACTTCTAGCCAGTCGTTCCCGTAAAACAATCCCACAAGGAAAATAAAGGCGCAAATACCCAGTGCCACGTACCCCAACACTTTTCCCAACTGCTCAAGCCGTTTGCCCATGGGAGTCTCCGTAGCCTGCGTATTTTGCAGCATATGGGCAATCTTACCCACTTCGGTATGCATACCGGTGGCGATAACCACCCCTTTACCCCGTCCATAGGTGACCGTGCTGGTGGAAAAGGCCATGTTGCTTCGATCTCCCAATGGAATTTCCATGTTTTCTAGTGTCTCGCTATTCTTATCTACCGGCACCGATTCACCGGTAAGAGCTGATTCCTGGATTTTCAGGTTTGCCGTCTCAATCAAACGCAGGTCGGCCGGAATGATATCGCCCGTGTCGAGTACCACAATATCGCCGGGGACAATATCGGTGGAAACCACTTCTTCCACCTGCCCTTCACGCAGCACCTTCGAATGGGGTGAACTCATCTTGTTGAGTGCTTCAAGCGACGATTGCGCCTTCAGCTCCTGCACGGTACCGATGATGGCATTTATCACCAGAATGGCCAGTATCACGAAGGTTTCCACCAGCCCCTCACCTTCCATCACACCAATCACAGCCGAGATGATGGCTGCGACCATCAGGATCAACACCATGCTGCTTTTAAACTGCTCTAAAAAGATGATATAGGGTGATTTTATTTTCGTCGATTCAAGTCGGTTGGGTCCGTTCTCTGCAAGACGGACCTTCGCGGTCTCACTGGAAAGACCCGAGTGAAGTTCGACACCCGCTTGCTGTAAAATAACTTCGATGGTTTGGCTATAATGCCGGTCTGATTTTTGGTTCATCTCTTTCCCGATATGTGGTTGTTGTTGTGCTGCTTATCAGTCTGGCTCCGGTTGAGGTTGTTTTCTTATCCTATAAATGAACATCTGAAAGCCCGGAATGTTTAACAAATTAACACTTTCAAACATCCGGTCGTCAATATATGTTGTATAACATAAATGTAACATTTTTCTTTCTCATTCGATTTTTATAAATTGCACGCGCTATTAAGACATGATGACTTTGTGGGTCTTCACCGACGCAAAGTCATTTTTATTGTCTCTTACGGATAGCATCAACTGATCAATACCCAACGTTTTCTCAACGTGATGCTGATCAACGTGGCATATTAATTTTTTTTAAATATTTTCTAATCATGAAAGTTTACAAAACAAATGAAATTAAAAACATTGCTGTTATTGGCAATGCGGGATCAGGTAAGACCACCCTCGCTGAAGCTATGCTTTACGAGTGTGGTCTTATAAAACGACGTGGTACCATCGATGGGAAGAACACCGTGAGCGACTATTTTCCCGTGGAAAAAGAGTATGGCTATTCTGTTTTTTCCACTCTTTTTTCATATGAGTGGAAAGAGAAAATGATGAATTTTATCGATTGTCCCGGGTCGGATGATTTTGTGGGCGGCGTGGTCTCGGCACTTAACGTCACCGACATGGCACTGATGCTCATTGATGCAGCAAACGGTGTGGGCGTGGGTACCATCAACCAGTTCCGTTACGTGGACGAAATGAAGAAACCGCTTGTTTTGCTGATAAACCGTATGGACCATGAAAAAGCAGATTATGAAAATACACTTGCCAGCTTGAAAGAATTGTACGGCAGCAAAGTGGTGCAGGTTCAATATCCTGTTGGCAACGGCGCCGCATTCAATGGAGTTGTGGATGTGTTGAAACAAAAGTTTTATGAGTGGAAACCGGGGAGTACGGCCCCCGATGTACTTGATATTCCGGAAAGCGAGAAGGGCCGTGCCGGTGAATACTATCAGGCACTACTTGAAGCGGCAGCAGAGAATGACGAAGGGTTAATGGAGAAATATTTCGATCAGGGTACCCTCACCGAAGAAGAGATGCGCGAAGGCATTCAAAAAGGAATGATAAACCACACGTTATTTCCGCTCTTCTGTGCCTCCGCAGAGAAGAATATGGCAGTGCATCGCATCATGAACTTCCTGAGCATGGTGGCTCCCTCTCCCGCCGATATGGCTGCACCGGTCGACAGTGAGGGCAAAGAAGTAAATGCCGATGCCACAGCACCCACAAGTCTCTTCTTCTTCAAAACCACTGTAGAACCACACATCGGGGAGGTTTCCTACTTCAAGGTAATGTCAGGATCCGTGAAGGAAGGGGACGATCTCGCCAACATCAACCGTGGTTCCAAGGAACGTCTGGCACAAATCTATACCGTGGCCGGACAGATCCGCAACAAGGCGGAAGAGCTACAAGCAGGAAGCATAGGCGCAGCAGTAAAACTTAAAGACGTACGTACCGGCAATACGCTGAATGCCAAAGGATCCGAACATCTGTTTAACTTTATCAAATATCCCGAGCCCCGCTATCGCAGAGCCATCAAAGCGGTAAACGAATCCAACTCCGAAAAGATGAGCGAAGCACTCACCCGAATGAAAGAGGAAGATCCTACCTGGATCGTGGAGGTTTCGAAAGAGCTGAAGCAAACCATCGTCTCCGGACAGGGTGAGTTTCACCTGAGGACACTGAAGTGGCGCCTGGAGAATAACGACAAGATTGAGATCGAATTCATGGAACCGAAGATACCCTATCGGGAAACCATCACCAAAGCGGCACGTGCCGACTACCGGCACAAGAAGCAATCGGGTGGTGCCGGGCAGTTCGGAGAAGTACATCTCATCGTGGAACCATACACCGAGGGTATGGCTGTTCAGGAAATATACCGCTTCAACGGACAGGAATTTAAGATTCAGAATCGCGACACGCAGGTGATTGACCTCGACTGGGGTGGCAAGCTGGTGTTTGTCAACAGCATCGTGGGTGGAGCCATTGACGCCCGTTTTCTTCCGGCCATATTGAAAGGAATCATGGCACGCATGGAACAGGGACCGCTTACCGGATCTTATGCCCGCGACGTACGTGTGATTGTCTACGACGGCAAAATGCACCCGGTGGATTCCAACGAAGTCTCTTTTATGCTTGCCGGGCGTAATGCATTCAGTACTGCCTTCAAAAACGCAGGGCCAAAAATTCTGGAACCGGTTTATGACGTCACCGTCTCTGTACCGGGAGATTATATGGGTGATGTGATGAGCGACCTGCAAGGACGCCGTGCCATCATCATGGGCATGGAAAGCGAAAAAGGATTTGAGAAGTTGAAAGCAAAGGTGCCCCTGAAAGAGATGGGCAGCTACTCCACCTCACTGAGTTCAGTGACCGGAGGCAGGGCTTCCTTCACCATGAAGTTTTCCAACTATGAACTGGTACCTTCCGACGTGCAGGATAAACTACTCAAGGCTTACGAAGAACAGGAAAAAGAGGACTAATTTATACTCTCTCTTTTTAATTATTAAAAAAGAGGAATGATCGTAATACTGATTCATCGTTTTATTCACAGGAGCGACCGTTTGGCCGCTCCTGATTTTGTCCATATGATCCTTGTACAAATTGATTTCTCCACTACCCGATTTAAAAACACGGCAGGAAAGGATACGAAAGGACCATTTTATATTTTTGCATAACGAAAATGTATTTTCACTATATTTGCGAGCGTATATACTTTCATGATACATCAGAGTAAATTACCATGAATGTAGAAACTGATATTATCAAAGAATTGAAAGCAGATCGGGAGAAAGTATAGAAATGAGCGTATTGTTGCATTATCTCAACAAACCGTCAGATATTCTGCCTGAGTCATTTTAATTTTATAAAAATAGGATGAAATCGCCCACAAAAAAGCAGTTTATAACAGCATTGGCTGCAATCTTTTTATGGTTGGGTTATGGTTGTGGCACATTGAGTGCGGTAACAAAGGAAGAGTATAAAATAAGTACTTCGGGATTGACTGTTTCGCTTTCTAAAAAGGGTGAAATTAAATCGATTTCAATAAATGGTAAAAAATATTCGAAACCCATTTTTGCGCACACCACCATTGCGGGTTGCCGGCAGCAAGGGAACACCCTGGTAAAAAAATCAGATAATCAGGCAATTATTTTTGAGCGAGAAATGGTGCACGATTCGTTGCAAAAATCCTGCATATTAATTGACAAATTTACCCCAACAGAGAACAGTATTCGCTGGGAGATGATCGTAAAAGGGACAAGCGAACCGTGGGGATCATTAATTCAGACCAAAATACAATACCCGACCGATAAAAACACCTTATTTTGGACCGCATGGGGAGAACCCCAATATGATCCTTCAATATTGGATGCATCTTTGGCCAGATCTTTGAGAGCATTTCCTGGTGGAGCGCAAATTTATTTGTTGAATAAAAAAAACAATAAATGGGTGGACCCGCTGGTTCCCGTTCCTTTTTCAGATGTCAGCTACTATTACGGAATACCGCATTTCACCTATAAAAACCACCAGCGGGGCTTTGTCCCAGCCGATGGAAATAATATCTGCATCCCCATCGCAACCGTTATCGAACCTAACGCCGGCACCGGTCTAACATTTGCGCTATCGCCGGAAGATGAAATCATTGATTTGACAATGAATACGTCCCGACAAGGGGATATTGTTTTTACCCGGTCATTTAATCGAATCCAGTCAGGACGGGAATGTTTGTTTTCTTTAGACATTACAGCTCACGAAGATGATTGGCGCCCTGGCCTTGGCTGGATGAGAAGCCGCTATCCGCAATACTTTAATCCACCAAATCCTCAGGCACGCATTTTAGGGGGAACCGCAGCATATTCCAACCATTTTACAGAATTCGATGCGGACAAAATGAAAAAAATGTGCTTCACAGTCAACTGGCAGGCCAGCTTCGATTTTCCTTACATGGGGTTGTTCATACCCCCCGTGGGTACAAACGAGCAATGGGATCGTTTTGGCGGCGGTAAATTATCGGTAAAAGAGATGAACGATTACGCCGCTTATATGAAGAAACTCGGGTTTTACGTAATCAATTATTTTAGTGTAACCGAGTTTGGTGCCCATATAAAATATCCTGCTCCACCGAGAACAATAAAGGGAGAAAAAGATCTCTGGAAAAACAGCAATGACTATCTCTATACGACCTTTCCGAATGCAATTTTGCCCCGTCCCGACAGTACTGTAACTAAACCGGAATATATAGGAGCCACGCCTCCTGAAGGTTGGTACAGCTGGAAGGGATGCGCTGTGATGGATTGCGGCGATGACGATTACCGGAAATTCCTATTGAAACAGGCACAAAGACATGTCAATGAAATTCCGGATTCTTACGGTGTTTGCATCGATCGCCTGGATTGGCTGCGTATGTTTAATGAGCGTGCCGACGATGGGATTACCTGGTTTGAGGGGAGGCCTGTACGCTCACTGGTGACGTCGTGGAAGGCGTTAATGGAAGATCTGGGCCCAATATTTCATCATGCAGGAAAAAATATTTTGGTCAACAACCACATCAAACGTATCGATTTCCTGAAACATGTGGATGGAATTTTTGACGAATTTACATATGGCGGCGTAGCATTAAACACGACGGCCTTTTTGTGTATAAATAAGCCGGCGCTGGGCTGGACAGATGCGGCAGCCACCGTAAAAAGAGAAGGAGGTGACGCATTTTTTCAAAAATATCTGTATATGGGCGTATTTCCGATGTGTCCATTCCCGGGAAACGATCATTCAATAGGACCCGATCCTGAGGTAGAACAATTTTATCTGGATTATGGTCCGTTGATGAAACTGATGCAAAACAGTCAATGGGTATTGGAACCTCATGTTGTTTCGGTGGTAAATAAACTGGCCAAAGTGAATATGTTTAAAATTCCCGATGGGTATTCAATTCCTGTGGTTTACGGTGAAAGCGACAAAGTGGGTGTAAAAATTGGCAATATCAAAGGAGTGAATAACCGGACTGTTTGTACCGTTTATTATCCCGGAAAAGAAACGCCAGCCCGGTTGAAAATATTGAAAGAAAAAAATGGATGGTATGTGGATGTACCTTTGGAAAGAGGGTGTGGCATGCTAAAATTATCATTCAATGAAAAATAGGATAAAGGGATGATGAATTTTTTAGAAAAGACAAAATATTGGCCAATGAAATACAAACTTGACAACATGAATATTTTTCGTGCCGTGCTGATCATTCCGGTCATCTTTTTCGGAACTGCACTATTTGCCCAGCGGCAGGGCAAACCGGAAATGCCTAAGCGTCCCAGGTTATTGGGTCTGGCGCATGTGGCGTTTGCCACCGACGATTTTGCCAACTCTCGACGATATTTCAGCGATTATCTCGGATATGCTGAAGTACACGAACTCAAGCGTCCTGACGAGAAAGGAGACACTGTCGTATGGATGACCGCTTACAAGGTGAACGACGACCAGGTGATCGAACTTTTTCCTGAAAATCCCAAACGCAGGAACAATGAGAATAAACTGATGCATATTGGTTTTCTGACCGATGATGCAGAGGCAATGCGGGTCTATCTGGCTTCCAAAGGTTGTAAAGTGCCCGCTCAGGTCAACAAAGGAAAGTATATCGATAATCTGAATTTTTTTGTTTACGATCCCAATGGCGTAGCCATAGAAATTGTACAGTATCCGCGTGGAGGCCTCACCGACGGTTTGCGGGGAAACGATTTACTTGCCACACGTCTCTCCCGGAAAATCAGCCATGTGGGCTTTAGTTGTTACGATGTAGACAAAGCCTTTGATTTTTATTTCAATATTTTGGGGTTTACTGAATTGTGGCGTCACGGGCCCACTCCCGAAAAGGTGGGATGGGTACACTTGAAATTTCCAGACAGCGACCAAACCATCGAACTGATGCTTTCGGAGAACGAAAAGCTCAGCAAATCGCAACTTGGTAGTCAAAATCATATTTGCTTGGTAACCAATGATATAAAAACCGTCGAGACAGCGCTTGCAGGGCGTGTTCTTCCTTCCGGTTGTACGGTTGCCGCTCCAACCATCGGTAAGAATGATCATAAACGACAACTCAATACCAGAAATATAGACGGTACACGTATCGAGTTTATGGAAGATCATTCATGGGATGGCAGCAATCCTTCTTCATCAACCGGCAAGCTGATGCGTAAACAAAAAAAACAATTATGAAAACTTGGCATTTATTTTTAATCTTATTAATTACAAATCAGGTATTTACTGGAATCTCTGTTGCCGGACCTTATAACATTGCTCCGCTTGCAAAAGTAACCGTATCGGCAGGTATCAACGCGGAACAGTCTGTCGATGGAATCATTGGCGTAGATGGTTTGGGCGAATGGAGTTCCCAAAGTGCGGTAAATGCATGGGGTGGGTTCGGTCGCCCTTGGATACAACTCACCTGGGATACGCCCCGGAATATCAACCGGGTAATTCTTTACGACAGAGCGTCGTCCGAAAGTCACCTTGCCGGAGGGACATTTCTTTTCGATGACGGAAGTAAGGTATACGTATCTGCAATTCCGAACGACGGAAAAGCCAGGGTGGTCGATTTTCCGAAAAAAAATACGAAATGGTTGAAGTTCCAGGTAACAGATGCCGACGGTCCGAAGATAGGACTCTCAGAAATAGAGGTATATCCGTCTCCTGAGGATTATCCTGATTATGTATCCAAAGTAAATCCGTACGTTGAAACGGAACGTGGTCGGTATTTCTATTTTGTCACAGGAAGTCAACCCTATGGGATGATCAGCGCCGCACCTTTAACCCGTAATAAAAATCAAAGTGGCGGTGGATACAATTACAATTCGCAGGAAATACTCGGGTTTCCCCAATTGCATTGCTGGATGCTGGCAGGGCTTGATTTTATGCCCACCACCGGCAATATAGACCCGACAGCTGGAGAACAAGGATGGAAATCAAAGTTTGACCATGACGGGGAATTGGTTCAACCTGGCTATCACCGTGTTTTTTTGGACGACTACAAAATATGGGTCGAACAGACCTGTACGGACAGAGTAAGCTTCTACAGACTGAGATATACGGAAGACATCCGTTCGGATCTGTTGTTGAACCTGGGCGGTTACCTCTCGACCATCACCATGACCGACGCACAGGTAACCAAAGTTAGCGACACCGAGATCGAGGGTTCGTTCAATACCATGGGTCGTCAATGGGGCGGTCCGGATAACGCCCGGATATTTTTCGTGATGCGTGTCGATAAACCGTTTGAGACGCTCAATGCCTGGAATGGCAGCAAAATATCGGAAAATATCAATACCTTTCAGGGAAGCAAGGATGCATGGACAAAAATTCCAAACCAGAGGAGCTACTACGATGCACCCACAGCCGGAGTCAATGCGGTTTACCATGTAAAAAAAGGTGATGAAATAAAGGTAAAGTTTGCTGTATCCTACACCAACATCGAAAATGCCCGTAACAACATGAATGCCGAATGTGACCACTGGGATTTCGACCGTGTCCTCATGGACTCGCGCCGGGAATGGAACGAATGGTTGAGCCGGATAGATGTACAGGGTGGCACCGACGAACAGCAGGTTAAGTTCTACACCGACTTGTGGCACGTGCTTCTCGGCCGCCACAAAATAGATGATGCTTCCGGAGATTATCCCGATTATACACATAACAAACGTACAGGAAGACCCGCCTTTACCACAAATACTACGCTGAAAGTAAGGACGCTTCCGAAGGATACAGCGGGCAAGACAAGATTCCACATGTACAATTTCGACGCTCTCTGGTTGACACAATGGAACCTGAATCTTTTGTGGGGATTGGCTTGGCCGGAAGTACTCGATGATTTTGCGGCCTGCCTGGTACAATATGCCGAAAACGGGGGACTGCTTCCACGGGGACCGAATATGGGTGCTTATTCGTTTATCATGACAGGATGCCCGGCAACCAACCTGATCACTGGCGCTTACCAGAAAGGGATGTTGACAAAGGTAAATCCTGAAAAAGCATACAAGGCCATGGTCAGGAACCATCATCCCGGAGGAATGATGGGTTACGAAATGTATGGAACGCCAAATGATGAGGCATTGCGATTTTATATCAAAAATGGGTATTATCCCGGCAACGCCGGCGTCACACTCGAATATGCCTTTCAGGACTGGGCTTTGTCACAAATGGCGGCCAAAATGGGTAAAAAGAAAGATGCAGCGTATTACCTGAAACGATCGCAGGGTTGGGAAAAATTATTTCATCCCGGGTTAAAGCTTATCCTTCCCAGGGATGCTTCCGGCAAATGGTTACACGAAGATCCTTTAAGGGGAACAGGTTGGGTGGAAGCAAACGCGTGGCAAGCCACATGGTCGGTGTCGCATGCCATACCCCGGTTGGCTCAGTTGATGGGTGGAAACGACGCGTTATGCGACAAATTGAACCATGCTTTCGAACAAGGCCGTGAGAGTGACTTTATAGGTGGATATGTCAATTATGCGAACCAGCCGGGTTGCTCCAACGCGCATGTGTTCAACTATGCAGGTAAGCCGTGGATGACTCAGTACTGGGTACGCAGGGTTCAGGAGCAGACTTACGGCGCCGCAACATCCGACCGCGGTTATGGAGGACACGACGAGGACCAGGGACAAATGGGTGGAATAAGCGCATTGATGTCCATCGGGTTGTTTAGCCTGCAGGGAACATGTACCCAAAACCCGTCTTACGAAATGACTTCGCCCATTTTCGACAGGGTCATAATAAATCTGAATTCTTTGTATTATAAAGGAAAAACTTTTGAGATCAGAACACATAATAATTCAAAAGAAAACTGTTATATCCAACAAGCTACGTTAAACGGACAGCCGTACAGAAATTTACAGATCGGTCATTCCGAATTGGCAAAGGGTGGTATATTGGAATTATGGCTGGATAACCAGCCCGCCAAAACGGTCACCTCGCTCACAGCTGGCAAATAGGAACTGCCTGAAAACGGAAGAATCCACATCAAAGTCACCTTCAAACCATGAGTAGCTCCAGATCAATAAAAAGAAAAGTTATGAGAAAATTACGGGCAAAAGGTTTACTGTTTTTTATGCTTACAGGATTTATCCTGCATGCTCAGCCAAATTACAGGATGGGCACGGATTTTACGACCCGATTGTCGTCGGTCAGAGAGGGCTTTACGAATCCTCCTCCCGAGTCCCGTTTGCGTTGTTACTGGTGGTGGCTCAACAGCATGGCGACCAGGGAGTCTATTACCCGTGATCTGGAAGAGATGAGCGCCAAGGGATATGGAGGCGCTTCAATCGTCGATGCGGGCAGTTCGAATTATACTGTAGCAACTAAAACGACAGCAGGACCGGTTTTCATGAGTCCTGCATGGATGGAGCTGTTCCGCCATGCGGTACGTGAAGCCGACAGGCTGGGCATTGAGCTGAGTGTCAATGTCCAAAGCGGATGGAACCCGGGAGCTCCTTCCATCACGCCAGAGATGGCAATGAAAAAGCTGGTCTATAGCGATACCCTGGTGAAGGGCGGAAAGCGGGTTCGGGTTGAGCTGAGACAACCTGCCAAAAACCTGATCTACAAGGATGTGATGGTTCAGGCTATGCCTATGCCACCTGCAGGTACACCTATTAAAAATGAAGCAATCGCGAACTGGGACAAGAAGTCCTTCAATAAATTCATGGGTTCGAAAGGCATCTACCCCCTTCACGAACTTCGTGACGGATATGAGAGGCCCGATTCCGATTTTGTAATCGATCCGGCTGAAATAATTGATCTGACTTCACAGTTCAATGGCACGGTGCTGGAGTGGAATGCCCCGGAAGGTGAATGGCTTGTGATCCGTTACGGATGGACCTGCACGGGAGCCCGTACCTCCACCACGAGTGACGGGTGGTCTGGATTGTCACTGGATCACCTGAATGCCGATGCTTTCAAACTTTTTAGTGAGACCGTCATACAACCGTTAATTGATGCTGCAAAGGAGTCAGGTAACAGCTTGAAGTACCTGCAGACGGATAGCTGGGAAATGGGTCTGGTGAACTGGACGAACTCTTTTCCGGAAGAATTTAAAAGGTTCCGCGGTTACGAGCTCGACCGTTATCTGCCGGTGATGACCGGGCGGGTAGTGGAAAGCCAGGAGGTGTCGATCCGTTTTTTACACGACCTGCGCAAAACGGTAGGAGATTGTGTGGCAGAGAATCATTACCGTCTCTTTGCCGAGCTGGCTCACCGGAATGGACTGGGTATCCATCCGGAATCGGGCGGGCCGCACTCGGCACCCGTGGATGCGCTCCGGGTGATGGGCATCAGTGATTTTCCCCAGGGCGAATTCTGGGCGCGTTCCAACACGCACCGCGTTTCGGATGCAGACCGTCTGGCGGTAAAGCAAAGTGCGTGTGTGGCCCATACCAACGGGAAGCGGTTCGTGGCCGCGGAGGGGCCCACCAGTATCGGCCCGCAATGGGAACGTTCTCCCAGAGACCTCAAAGCGAATATCGACCGGGTGTTTTGTTCCGGAGTGAATCGCATCGTCTGGCATACATTTACATCATCCCCGAAGGAATTTGGCATACCGGGCAATGAATACTTTGCCGGGACTCACCTCAACCCCAATACCACATGGTGGGAGCAATCGGCTGACTTCATCAGTTACCTGAATCGTTGCAGCTACATTCTGCAGCAAGGTCTTTTTACGGCAGACGTGCTGTATTACTATGGAGATGATGTCCCCAATTTTGTGTTTTTGAAAGAGGAATATCCGGAACTGGACAAGGGATACGACTGGGATAAGTGCTCCAGGGATGTGCTCCTGCAAAGGGCATCTGTCCGGGATGGGATGATTGTCCTGCCGGACGGGATGAGTTACCAGGTACTTGTGCTGGCTCCTGAAGAGGAGATTGACCTGGCAGTGCTGCGGAAAGTTGAGGAATTGGTACGTGCAGGGGCAACAGTCGTGGCACCTCGTCCGTTACGCACCAGCGGACTGGGCAGCTGGCCGGAGGGTGACAGGGAGCTCGGGGATATCGCTGATCGCCTCTGGAAACAAACTGATGGCAGGGACATCAGGGAGAACCGCTGCGGAGCGGGCCGGATGATTTGGGGAAAGAATATCAATGAGGTGTTGACCGAAAAGGGTGTATCACCCGATTTCCTGTATCACAGTCCTGATCCCGAAACAGCGTTGGATTACATTCACAGGACAAGCGTGGATGGAGATTATTATTTCGTGGTGAACCGATTTGCACGAAAGGGAATCAATGATTTCCAGTACAGGTATCTGACCACACTCCCCGACCGGTATGAACAGGTGGAGTGCAGCTTCAGGGTGAGCGGTAAGATTCCCCAGCTTTGGAACCCGTTGACCGGTGAAATCAAACCTGTCATCCTGTACAGGGAAGAGAATGGACGGACTATTGTGCCGTTGCACCTGGCGCCTGAGCAGTCCGTGTTTGTGGTGTTCACGGAAGGAAAACAACCGCGTCATCTCGTGAGCGTAGAAAAAGATGGCAGGCAATTATTTCCCGGAGCCGATGTGAAGGCGGACGAATGTCCGCTGGTAGAATCACAATCGGATCGCAATGGATGGAGCATGACATTCCGTGATGCGGGGGCCTACAGGGTAGAGTGGTCGGATGGCAAGTCAAAGGCCATCAAAGTAAGGGATGATATTCAGACAGTAGCAGTTGAAGGAAGCTGGGATGTCCATTTTGATCCGGCATGGGGCGCACCGGAAAAGAGCGTGGTGGATACACTGAAGTCCTGGACAGAGTTTGAGGATGAAGGAATCAAATATTATTCCGGAACAGCGGTTTACAAGAAGCTTTTCAGGATGGAAAAGAAGAATATGAAAGGGAGGAAGGTATTTCTCGACCTCGGGAATCTGCATGAGATGGCAGTCGTGACGCTGAACGGACACTGCTTTACCATGAACTGGGCAGCCCCCTATCAGTTGGATGTGACCGCGTACCTGCAAAAAGGCGAGAACAGACTCGAGGTAGCTGTCACCAATCTGTGGCCAAACCGGCTGATAGGTGATGGTAAGTTACCCGAAGATCAGCGCCATACAAAGACCAACATAAACAAGTTCAATCAACCTGACGCTGCACAGTATCTGAGGGTTTCCGGGTTATTGGGGCCAGTGGAGTTACGGTTTTTAAAAGTGTATAAGGTAAAATAACAGAGAGTTATCTACTTACACACTTAATGGGATATTGTTCCGGTCTCATCTACTTCATATCCCCACTTTTTGATATATGCATTCCCAGGGAGAAACGGGTCATTTGTTTCCGCCAACTTTTGATCCAGTTGTTTATCAAGTATTAAAAGTATTTGTTTATATTCCGGATCTGAAACCAAGTTCCTTAATTGGTAGGGATCGGCTTTGTTATCAAAAAGTAACCAAGGCCCTTCAAGGGTTTTGGCATAAGTATATCTTTTGGTTCTTATCCCTCTGTATTCCATTCCCCCCTTAGATTTTGGCCATTGTCCAAAAGGGGTAATGCATGCGATTAAAGCAGAATTATCTTTTACCTTTTCCTTTTATATTCATCTAAAAACTCTTCTCCAGATTCCGTTTCAGAGCTTGCAGAAACTCCTGCGTGGTGAGCCATGTATCCCGCGAGGCACTGTTTCCATGTACCAGCAGCGCCAGGTCTTTCGTCATCTCACCACCCTCGACCGTTTCCACGCAGACCTTTTCCAGTTTTTGACAGAAATCGATGAGCTCCTGGTTGTGATCGAGCTTTCCCCGGTGCGTCAGTCCACCGGTCCATGCAAAGATGGAGGCGATGGGATTGGTGCTGGTTTCCTTTCCCTGTTGATGCTGGCGATAGTGACGCGTGACGGTACCATGGGCTGCTTCAGCCTCTACCGTTTTGCCGTCGGGAGTAACCAGGATGGAGGACATCATACCCAGCGAACCAAATCCCTGGGCCACGGTGTCGGACTGTACATCGCCATCGTAGTTCTTGCAGGCCCAAACAAAACCGCCGTTCCATTTCATGGCCGAGGCCACCATGTCGTCGATCAGTCGGTGTTCATAAGTGATACCTGCTTTCTGGAACAATTCTTTAAATTCATTTTCATACACCTCCTGAAAGATATCCTTGAAACGGCCATCGTAAGCCTTCAGGATGGTATTTTTTGTTGACATATAAAGCGGGTACTTCTTTGTCAACGCCATTTGAAAGGAGGAACGGGCAAATCCGTAGATCGACTCGTCTGTGTTATACATGGCCATGGCCACGCCATCGCCCCGAAAGTTGAAGACCTCCCAGCTTTGGGTCTCCCCGTTCTCAGCGGTAAAAGTCATTGTCAGCCGGCCTTTTCCCTTGATCACCGTATCGGTTGCACGATACTGATCCCCGAAAGCATGGCGGCCAATGATAATAGGCTTGGTCCATCCCTGCACGTAACGAGGAATGTTACTGCATATGATCGGCTCACGGAATACAGTACCACCCACTATGTTGCGGATGGTGCCGTTGGGCGACTTCCACATCTTCTTCAATCCAAACTCTTTCACACGTGCTTCATCGGGTGTGATGGTGGCACATTTGATGCCGACGTTGTATTTGTTTATTGCCTCAGCTGCATCAATGGTCACCTGATCATCCGTGGCATCCCTGTTTTGGATACTCAGGTCGAAATATTTGATATCCAGATCGAGGTATGGCAATATCAGCTGCTCTTTGATAAATGACCAGATAATTCTGGTCATTTCATCTCCATCCAGTTCCACTACCGGATTTTGTACTTTTATCTTTTGCATATATTTTATCTCTCGTTAATGGGAACAAAAAGTTGCTTCTCGCGCACGTTCTTGTATGCCGGACGGATGAGACGTTTGCTGGAGAAATTCAGTTCCTCGATACGGTGTGCCGACCAGCCCACGATACGGGCCATGGCAAATAGCGGGGTAAATACTTCACTGGGAAGTCCAATGGCATCATACACGAAGCCCGAATAAAAGTCCACGTTGATACAGGTTCTTGCTTTCGCCGTTTCTTTTTTGAAACCGAGGAACACCTCTATTGCGCGCTGTTCAATCAGTTCCATGAATTCAAATTCTTCAAGACGTCCCTTCTCAATGGCCAGATCACGTGCCATTGACTTCAGTAGTTCGGCCCTCGGATCGCTGATGGTATATACGGCATGCCCGATGCCATATATCAGGCCTGTACGGTCGAAAGCCTCCTTGCGGAGGATCTTCAACAGGTAATTGTCTATCTGACTCACATTTGTCCAGTCGTTCACATTCTTTTTCATATCCTGAAGCATTCCCATCACCTTGATGTTGGCACCACCATGGAGCGGACCTTTGAGTGAACCGATACCTGCAGCAATAGCAGAATAGGTATCAGTTTCCGTGGAGCTGGTAACCCTCACCGAGAAGGTGGAGTTATTTCCGCCGCCGTGTTCGGCGTGGAGGATCAATGCAAGATCGAGTATTTTAATATCCAGCTCGGTATATTTATCGCGCCCCTGCATCATGAACAGAAAGTTCTCTGCCACAGAGCGATCCTCATATGGGTGGCGGATATGCAGTGAACGGCCCATCTGATCGTGACGAAGTACCTGATAGGCATAAGCGATGATGGTAGGAAATTTGGCAATGAGGTTCACCGACTGTCGGACGAGGTTTTCTGGTGAGATATCATCCGGATTTTCGTCGTAAGCATACAGTTCCAGCACACTTCGGGCAAGGATGTTCATAATATTCTTTCCTTTCAGCGAAAGAATATTCATGGTAGCCGTATGATTCAGCGGCATGGTCTGCGCAAGAAGAGAATTTACCGTTACCAGTTCATCTATGGTGGGTAATTTTCCGGAAAGAAGCAGATAGGCTGTCTCCTCAAAACCAAGTCTGTTTTCAGACTGAATGCCTTTTACCAGTTCTTCCACATCCAGGCCCCTGTAGTAAAGTTTTCCGGGTATCGGCTTCAGTGTTCCGTCTTCCTGACGTTCATAGCCCACCACATCGCCCACGCGGGTAAGTCCCGCAAGTACGCCGGAATGGTCTTCATTACGCAGGCCACGTTTTACACCCATTTTTGGAAAGAGATCCTTGTCTATGTTGCTCGTGAAAGCGATGGAATCCGATAAAATCTTCGTCAACTGTTCATTGTCCATATTTCTATCTGTTTGTTTTTGTTATGATACTGCAAATGTTTTGTGGAGCCTGTTCCTGGAAGGCTGACGTTTTAACATACACTCAGCCTCTTTTGTTTTACTTTTTATGCTTTTTCTTATAAGTTTTCGATCACTTTTTGAGAGAACTGTGCTGTGGTTAGTGGTTTTCCTTGCTCCATAAAGCGTGCCAGGTCGGGTGTAGCACAGCCCGCTTCAAAAAGCTTTTCAAGCGAAGCAGTGATTAGTCTACCCGCATCGTGCCATCCTATATAATCCAGCATCATGACTCCGGATAGGAGCAAAGAACAGGGATTGGCCTTTTCTTTTCCCACAATATCGGGAGCCGTGCCGTGGGTAGCTTCAAAGATGGCATGCCCCGTATGGTAGTTGATGTTGGCACCGGGAGCGATACCAATGCCGCCCACCATGGCAGCCAGCTGATCAGAAATATAATCGCCGTTCAGGTTGAGCGTGGCCACCACCGAATACTCTTCCGGTTTCAGCAAGGTATTTTGCAGAAAAGCATCGGCAATGACATCCTTGATAAAGACCCTGCCCGATGAGAGTGCATGGTTATAGGCCGCTACTGCAGCATCGAGACCCTTTTCGGTTTTTATGCTGTTAAACCGATGCTCTGTAAAAGTCTGATCGGGAAACTCACGTTCTGCCAGTGCGTACCCCCATTTCTTGAAACCACCTTCGGTAAACTTCATGATGTTGCCCTTGTGAACCAGTGTTACAGAAGGCAATTTGTGCTCCAGTGCATAGAGAATGGCAGCGCGAACCAATCGCTCCGTACCCTCTACCGACACTGGCTTTACCCCAATGGAGGTGGTCTCGGGAAAGCGTATTTTCGCAACACCCATCTCTTCTTTCAGAAAGGTGAGTACCTTTTTCACTTCGGGCGTACCCGCAGCCCACTCGATACCGGCGTATATATCTTCGGTGTTCTCGCGAAAGATGGTGACATGCACCTTTTCGGGGTGCAGCAGAGGGGTGGCTACTCCCCGGAACCAGCGAACCGGACGCAAGCATACGTATAGATCGAGTGTCTGGCGCAACGCCACATTCAGAGAACGGATTCCCTCTCCCACCGGTGTAGTGAGCGGGCCTTTTATTCCAACAGGATTGTTGCGGAACATCTCCATTGTCTCGGCAGGAAGCCAGTTCCCCACCTTGTTATAAGCCTTCTCTCCTGCCAGCACCTCCTGCCAGTTAATCTTTCGTTGGCCTTCGTATGTTTTTTCTACTGCTGCATCGATGATCTGTTGAACAAAAGGTGTGATCTCTTTGCCAATTCCGTCACCTTCAATAAAGGGAATCAGGGGATGATCCGGTACCAGAAGCTGATCACCTTGTTTGGTTATTTGCATGGTCTTGTGTGTGAAGGTCCATTTACTTTTTCATCGCATTCAACGCACTCCCGGCCCTGAACCAGGCTATCTGCTGTTCATTGTAGGTGTGGGACGCCTCGAAGCTATCCCTTGAACCATCGGGATGCAATAACTCAATGGTGAGATTTTTTCCGGGGGCAAACCCGGTGATTCCCGTCACACTGATCTTATCCTGCTCCTGCACCTTGTTGTAGTCATCCTTGTTGACAAAGGTCAGAGCCAGCATGCCCTGTTTCTTGAGGTTGGTCTCGTGGATGCGGGCAAACGACTTCACCAGGATCACCCTCACATTCAGATGTCGCGGCTCCATGGCGGCGTGCTCGCGGCTCGACCCTTCGCCATAGTTCTCTTCGGCCACCACAACAGAGCCCACTCCAAAAGCTTTGAATTTCCGGGCCAGCGAAGGTACAGGTTCATATTCCCTGGTTTCGGGATTGAGAACGGCGTTGGTCCTTTCGTTGAAAGCGTTCACCGCCCCAATCAGCATATTGTCAGAAATATTGTCGAGATGTCCACGATAGCGAAGCCACGGTCCCGCCATCGATATGTGGTCGGTGGTACATTTTCCCTGCACCTTTATCAGCAACGGCAAATTGCTGAAATCCTTCCCATCCCATGCTGAGAATGGTTCCAGTTTCTGTAACCTGTTTGAAGCCGGATCTATGGATACCACTACTTCCCTGCCATCGGGTGAAGGTACAAGATAACCCGCATCTTTCACTTCATAGCCCAACGGCGGCATCTCATAACCAGTAGGCTCTGCCAGCTTCACCTGCTTCCCTTCCGCATTCTCCAGCGTGTCGGTCAGCGGGTTGAAGCAGAGGTCACCCGCAATGGTTAACGCAGCCACCAGCTCGGGTGAGGTTACAAAAGCATGGGTATTGGGGTTGCCATCGTTGCGCTTGGCAAAATTGCGGTTGAAGGAAGTAACGATGGAGTTGACACGTTCCGAGGCCTCCTCCTCGCGTTTCCACTGACCGATGCAAGGGCCGCAGGCGTTAGCGATGATGGTGGCGCCGGCATCTTCAAATACCTGAAGAATGCCGTCACGCTCAGCGGTATACCGTATTTGCTCCGAGCCTGGGTTGATGAGAAACTGTGCCTTCACTGGCACATGCTCGTCACGGGCCTGCTTCACGATAGAAACAGCACGGGTAAGATCTTCGTAAGAGGAGTTGGTGCAGGATCCAATAAGGCCCACCTCCATTTTGCGTGGATAGTTATTTTTCTTCACCGCCTCGCCAAACTCGGAGATGGTATAGGCGGCATCGGGCGTGAATGGCCCGTTGATATGGGGTTCAAGCTCTGAGAGATTGATCTCGATCAGCTGATCGTAATATTTTTCCGGATTGGCTACTACTTCCGGGTCAGGCTGCAGGTGTTCCATGATCGCGGATGCTGCGTCTGCCACCTCTTTTCTGCCAGTCTGCTCCAGGTAGGCAGCCGACTTCGGGTCGAAAGGAAAGATGGAAGTCGTCGCTCCCACCTCGGCCCCCATGTTACAGATGGTTCCCTTGCCTGTTGCGGAGAGTGAGGCAGCACCCTCTCCGAAATATTCAATGACAGCATTCGTGCCTCCTTTCACAGTGAGGATACCGGCCACCTTCAGGATTACATCCTTGGGGGCACTCCAGCCGGAGAGTTTGCCTGAAAGCTTCACTCCGATCAGTTTGGGCATCTTCAGTTCCCAGGGAAGTCCAGCCATCACATCCACTGCGTCTGCGCCACCTACGCCAATGGCAATCATACCCAGTCCCCCGGCGTTGGGTGTATGCGAATCAGTCCCGATCATCATTCCTCCCGGAAAAGAATAGTTTTCCAGTACCACCTGATGAATGATACCTGCGCCCGGCTTCCAGAATCCTATTCCATATTTGTTGGATACATCGCGTAGAAATTCATATACCTCGCGGTTGGTGACGTTTGCTGTATGTAGGTCGGTTTCCGCATTTTTATAGGCCTGAATCAGGTGATCACAATGAACAGTGGAGGGAACAGCCACGGTGGTGCGGCCGGAATTCATCAACTGCAACAAGGCCATCTGTGCGGTGGCATCCTGCATGGCCACCCGATCGGGCGCAAAGTCTACATAGTCGTTTGCACGCTTATAATCCTTCAACAGTGTTCCAGGCGAGAGATGGGCAAATAAAATCTTCTCTGTCAGCGTGAGTGGGCGTTGTAAAACTGTTTTGGCTCGTTTAATTTTTTCCGGTAGATGTGCGTACACATCACGGATCATATCGATATCGAATATCATATAATTCTGGTGTATTATATTATATATAGTTTGATCTGTCTGCAAAATGCTGTGATCCACTTTTTAACAAATTTGTCTGGAAAAATGTTCGTGTGAAACCGTAGTTCATACCAAAAGCCCAATTACTTTTATATAATCAGGTATTTGTCCAGTCACCATAGGTTTTTTGACATTTTGACTTGATAAAACCTCAACCAACTTACAACATTCGAGGTTGCTTTTAGTTCAATAAAATAGTATCGAATCAAAAAAATAATCCTTAACTTTGCGCTTCGAAGCAGTTCGAAAGAAAAAGAAGAGAATAGTCGGATTCAATATACCATAGTTGCATGATTGAACACGAGGGAATTATCGAAAAGATCAGAGGAAACCATATTACTGTACGTATATTACAGCAATCGGCGTGCACTGCCTGTCATGCCAAAGGTACATGCACAGCGTCCGACATGAAAGAGAAGCTGATAGACATCTTTGACAATAGCGGCCTCTATCGCGAACACGAACGGGTGGTTGTGTCCGGTGAAAATGCTATCGGCTACAAAGCACTGTTGTGGGCCTTTGTTTTTCCCCTGGTTCTGTTGATCGGAGCGCTGGTGTTGAGCACCTCAGTATGGTACTTCAACGAAACAGAAGCGGCCCTGAGCGCCATCTTGATCCTCGTACCCTATTACTTTCTTCTCTATCTGTTGCGTCATAAGATGGCGAACACCTTCAGATTTAATATTAAAAAAACAAATTAATCATCAAATATGAGTGTACTACTAACAGCCGTTGCTACATTGGGTGCCATAGGCGCCGGAAGCGCGGCCATCCTGTACATGGTTGGACAGAAGTTTAAGGTGGAAGAAGATCCTCGCATACAGGAGGTTCAGGATTCTTTACCTGCTGCCAATTGCGGAGGATGTGGTTTTCCCGGATGCGCCTCATTCGCTTCAGCTTGTGTGAAGGCTGAGTCGATGGAGAATCTCTTCTGTCCCGTCGGTGGACAGGATACAATGGACAAAGTAGCTGCCATACTGGGTAGAAAAGCACCTGTGGTAGCAAAAAAAATAGCGGTCGTCCGCTGCAATGGTACTTGCGACTCACGTCCGCGTCTCAATCTCTACGACGGCGCCTCTAAATGTACTATTGCCTCCGCCTTGTATGGTGGCGATACCGGCTGCTCCTTCGGCTGCCTGGGACTAGGAGACTGCGTGGACTCCTGCACCTTCGATGCAATCCATATCAACCCGTTGACCATGCTACCGGAAGTGGTGGAAGACAAATGCACTGCCTGCGGTGCCTGCGTGAAAGCCTGTCCCAAGGATATCATTGAACTCCGCAAACAAGGACCTAAATCACGCCGCATCTACGTAAGCTGTGTCAATAAGGACAAGGGTGGCGTGGCTAAAAAAGCATGCGACGTGGCTTGTATCGGATGCAGTAAATGCCAGCAGGTTTGTCCCTTTGAGGCTATTACCATCGAAAACAACCTAGCATTTATCATCGACGACAAGTGTCGCCTCTGCCGCAAGTGCGTGCCAGTATGTCCCACCAAGTCTATCCTAGAGCTGAACTTCCCGCTCCGCAAGGAAACACCTCCGGCACCCAAAGAGGAAGATGCTACCGTAATCGCGTAAGAAAAAACAAAACTATATGTTAAAAACATTCCGTATCGGCGGTATTCACCCAAAAGAAAACAAAATATCAGCCGGGAACGCAATACAACCCATTGCCATCCCTGACCAGGTGATTATCCCGCTGTCGCAACACATTGGTGCACCCTGCCAACCCGTCGTCAAGAAAGGTGACAACGTGAAGGTGGGTACCCTCATTGGCAAATCAGTAGGCTTTGTTTCGGCAAATATCCACTCGTCGGTCTCCGGCACAGTGCTAAAAATCGATAAAACGCTTGATGCCAGCGGATACAAACGAGATGCCGTCTTTATCAAGGTAGAAGGAGATGAATGGGAGTCGTCTATCGACCGTTCACCGGATTTAAAAAAGAGTTGTGACCTCGTCCCCGGTGAGGTTCTTGACAAGATCGCCGCAGCAGGTATCGTGGGTATGGGTGGTGCAACCTTCCCCTCGCACGTGAAGCTCACACCTCCCCCTGGAACAAAGGCTGAGATACTCATCATCAATGGCGTGGAATGTGAGCCCTGGCTCACTTCCGATCATCAGCTGATGATGGAGAAGGCCGATGAGATACTGGTTGGTACCACCCTCGTGATGAAGGCACTGAAAGTACAGAAAGCCATCATCGGCATCGAAAACAACAAACAGGACGTCATCGCGCTCTTCACACAAAAGGTGAAAGATTATGCCGGGATTCACGTTCAACCCCTGAAAGTACAATATCCTCAGGGAGGTGAGAAACAACTGATCGATGCCCTTACAGGCCGCCAGATCAGTAGCGGCGCACTTCCCATCTCCGTGGGTGCGGTGGTGCAGAATGTGGGTACCGTGTTTGCTATCTACGAGGCAGTACAAAAAAACAAACCGCTGGTGGAACGGGTGGTCACCGTCACCGGTAAAGAGGTAAAACAGCCCTGTAACATCCTGTCACGTGTGGGTATCCCGCTGAGTGACCTCATTGGTGTGGCCGGGGGGTTGCCAGAAACGACCGGTAAAGTGGTCAGCGGTGGCCCCATGATGGGAAAAGCGTTGGCAAGTACCGATATCCCCGTGACAAAAGGGACATCGGGTATCCTGATCATACCCACCCTTGAAGCCAAACGGAATGCCATGAAGGACTGCATTCGCTGCGCCAAGTGTGTGAGTGTCTGTCCCATGGGACTAAACCCTACCCTGTTGATGAACCTCACCGAATATGAAGTATGGGACAGGGCCGAGAAAGAACATATTACCGACTGCATCGAATGCGGTTCCTGCAGTTACACCTGTCCCGCCGACCGGCCTCTGCTCGATTACATCCGACTGGGAAAAGGAAAAGTGAACGGGATCATCAGGACAAGGAAAAATTAACGCAAGAAGCATTTGAAAATATGGAACAGAAACTGATTGTCTCCCCTTCACCGCATGTGCATAGCGGAGATACCATTGAAAAAAACATGTACAATGTGCTCATTGCACTTATACCGGCTTTTCTGGTGGCATTGTACGTTTTCCGGCTCGATGCACTGATTATCACGGCCTGCGCGGTATTGTTCTGCGTGGGATTTGAATATCTCATCGTAAAATATATCATGAAGAAAACGCCCACTGTGGGCGACGGTTCTGCAATCATCACAGGGGTGCTGCTGGCATTTAACGTGCCTGCCGACCTGCCGTTGTGGATTCTGGCCATTGGTTGCCTCTTTGCCATTGGGGTTGTAAAAATTTCTTTCGGCGGATTGGGTAACAACATTTTCAATCCGGCCATCGCAGGACGTATTTTTCTGCTTATTTCATTTCCGGCACAGATGACTACCTGGCCGGCAGCTGCAACGGCAACAGCAACCGATGCTGTGAGCTCGGCTACTGTATTGGGCAACCTGAAATTATCTCCTGAGACACTGCCCTCACTCCAGACAATGTTTCTGGGAACAGAAGCTGGATCACTGGGAGAGATGAGCACGCTGGCGCTGCTGATTGGTCTATTTTACCTGCTCTGGAAAAAGACCATCACCTGGCACATCCCGTTCTCGATCATGGCTACTGTGGCGTTGTTCACCGGCATTCTCTATGCATTCGACCCCGTGCCACTTTATAACCCACTCATTCATCTTTTTTCGGGGGGATTAATGCTGGGAGCCATTTTTATGGCGACCGACTACGTCACGTCACCCATGACCAGGAAAGGAATGCTGATATATGGCGTCGGAATAGGATTTGTCACCGTGGCCATCCGACTCTGGGGTGCTTATCCCGAAGGAGTTTCATTTGCCATCCTGCTGATGAATGCCCTCACGCCGCTCATCAATAATTACACATCACCAAAACGATTCGGGGAGGTAGTAAAACATGGCTAAATTACAATCAACTTTAAAAAATATGTTTCTGTCGCTTTCCATCATCTGCCTCACAGTGGCTGTATTGCTGGCGCAAGTGAACAAGATGACCGCAAAGCCCATTGCCGAAGCCAAAGCGATGAAGCTTCAGAATGCGATCAAAGAGGTAGTACCTGCATTTGACAATGATCCGGTGGCTGAGGCATACAAAATGTCCGTCGCGAAAGGTGATTCGCTTCTTGTCTACCCTGCAAAGAAGGGGGAAGAAGTGGTGGGATATGCACTAAACAGTACTTCCAACAACGGTTTTGGTGGAGAGATACAGATCATGATCGGATTCGATATGGAAAACCGGATCATCAACTACACTGTTTTACAACATGCGGAAACGCCTGGACTGGGGTCCAAGATGGCAGAATGGTTCAAAAACGAGGAAAAACCTTCACAGTCGGTCATCGGCAGAGATCTCTCCCAGGGTACGCTGACCGTGTCGAAGGATGGGGGTACCGTGGATGCCATCACCGCATCGACCATCACCTCACGGGCCTTTCTGGAGGCGGTAAACAAGGCTTATCTGGCCTATTCGGGCAGTAAGGAAGATGCCCGCTCGGGTGTAACTGAGAAAAAGGTTGCTGAAAGTTCCAGCGACAAGTCAGTGGAAGTAAAAAAGGAGGAAAACAGTCATGAATAACAACTTGAAAATACTCATCAACGGAGTCATCAAAGAAAATCCCACTTTTGTGCTGCTTCTGGGTATGTGTCCCACGTTGGCCACCACCAGCTCGGCCATCAACGGCATGAGTATGGGATTGGCCACAATGTTCGTGCTGATCTGTTCCAATATGGTGATCTCGATGCTCAAGAATGTGATCCCCGACATGGTGCGTATTCCTGCCTTTATTGTGGTGATCGCCACCTTCGTGACCATCATTGAGATGTTTATGAATGCTTATGTACCTGCATTGGCCGACAGTCTGGGCATCTTCATCCCCCTGATTGTGGTGAACTGCATCGTACTGGGCCGTGCCGAAGCATTTGCATCCAAGAACGGAGTATTTGCCTCCATCTTCGACGGCGCGGGAATAGGAATGGGATTCACGCTCTCCCTCACGCTGCTGGGATCCATCCGCGAACTGATGGGAACCGGAAAGATTTTCTCCATGACCATCTATCCCGAACAGTACGGTTCACTGCTGTTCGTGCTGGCACCGGGAGCATTCATCGTGCTTGGTTATCTCATTGCAATCTTCAATAAGCTTCAACACAAATAAACTATGGAACTCATCGGAATTATTATCGTCGCCATATTTGTCAACAATGTTGTCTTTTCTCAGTTTTTAGGTATCTGCCCTTTTCTGGGGGTATCCAAAAAGGTGGACACGGCAATCGGTATGGGACTGGCAGTTACTTTCGTGCTAACCATCGCCACCATCGTCACCTTCCTGATGCAAAAAGGTATCCTGGAACCATTTGGGCTGGGGTATCTGCAAACCATCACTTTTATTCTGGTCATTGCCGCCCTTGTACAGATGGTAGAGATCGTACTCAAAAAAATATCACCTGCCCTCTACCAGGCATTGGGAGTATTCCTACCGCTCATTACCACCAATTGCGTAATCCTGGGTGTGGCCATTTTAGTAATACAGAAAGATTATAACCTGCTTGAATCTGTTATTTATGCTGTTTCCACTGCACTGGGTTATGCCATGGCACTCATTATTTTCTCCAGTATACGCGAACAGATGGCGCTTACGAAAATACCCAAAGTCATGCAAGGGATACCCATCGCACTGATCACTGCAGGCATCATTGCCATGGCCTTCATGGGTTTCTCGGGAATCGATCAGGTGTTTAAGTAAGCGGTCTGCGATCTGCGATCTGCTTTCAGCTTCGTTAGTAAAAGATTTTTCGGAACAGCGGTTTGAAAAATAGTGATCCGCTGTAGTATTGAAAGATTGTTCAGGACAGCGGTTTGGAAAATAGCGGTCAGGAATTGTCGGGATGATTGAGAAATATCAGGGATATGTGTTAAACCATTTTATTGAGAAAGGGTCTTAATGATAAAATAAAGAAGTTTCACTCTTTAATAATGACGCATATGAAAGCTTACAGACATTCACTCATTCTCACGATAATCGCTTTGATATTTACGTCTTGCTTTTCCTCTCAGGGAAGTTTGTATTCCCAGGGATACGACGACTACGGTTACTATAACGATTATGACAACGAAGATTATGACGGTGATTACTACAATGATTACGACGATAATTATTATGGTGATAATGGCGGCATCTCTTTCAATGTTTTCTACAATGAACTGAGGCCTCACGGCAGATGGATCAACAATGGCAGATATGGCAGGGTTTGGGTTCCGAATGTAGGAAGGAACTTTCATCCTTACGCTACCAACGGATATTGGGTGATGACCGATTACGGCAACACCTGGGTATCTGATTACTCGTGGGGCTGGGCACCTTTCCACTATGGAAGATGGTATTACGACGACTACTACGGATGGACATGGATTCCCGGTTATGAATGGGCACCTGCCTGGGTAAACTGGAGAAGTGGCGGTGGATACTACGGATGGGCACCCATGGGCCCCGGTGTTCACATCAATATCAACATCAATATTCCGGGACTCTACTGGACATTCCTGCCTGACAGGTATATGTACTACCGCAACATGCACAGATATTACAACCGTTACAGCCCGGCCATTTATAACCGGACCACGGTCATCAACAATACATACATATATAACGACAACCGTTATTACAGCGGACCGAGTGTCAGAGATTACGAACGGTCCACAGGCAGAACAGCCACGGTTCACAAGCTTGAGAGTACGAACAACCGCTCCGGCAGATCGACCAGAGTCAGCAATAACACAGTAAGTGTTTATCGTCCTGACGTATCAAGGGACAGAAGTACGAATATGAGATCTGCTGACAGCAGGTCGACCACAAGCCGGAGCACAAGTGTAGACAGGACCAACAGTAGCACAAGAAATACCGGAGACGGGATTATCCGGAACAGCAATTCAAGAAACAGCACAGAACGTTCTGCCACAGTGAATCCTTCCACAAGAGACCGGAGTAGTCAGACAGAGCGAAGTACAACTACTGTGGATCGTTCACGTGACGGCCGCAACGGAAATGTGAGCAGAAATGCACCCGAGACACGTTCCAGCAGTAGTAGAAATACTACTATCAGTCCGCAACGTAGCACCTCGAGCGACCGGGATGCAACAGTAAGACCGGAAAGCAGTTCACGCAGCAGCAGAAGCACATCGGTTAGTCCGCAACCCAGTGCTCCGAGCAGCAGAAGCGCAACAGTAAGGCCAGAAAGCAGTTCACGCAGTAGCAGAAGCACGTCGGTCAGTCCGCAACGCAGTTCTTCGAGCAGTAGAAGTGCAACTGTAAGGTCTGAAAGCAGTTCAGGAAACAGCAGAAGCGCGGCATCCAATAGCAGAAGCAGTGAAAGTGCCCGATCTGAAAGATCTTCTTCCCGCAGATAATTTACGAAGTAAGTGTGTATCAAAAAAGGCCGCTCATATCTGGGCGGCCTTAATCTATTTTATTTTAATCAATCCAGCGTTTTGTCAGATACGCATAAGCGTCTATTCGCCTATCTCTGAAAAAAGGCCACCAGCGGCGTACTTTTTCGATCCGTGCAGGGTCTATTTCCACAATTTGTTCCACCTCAGTGTTGTCAGGAGCCTGGTATAAAAATTCCCCCTGTGGTCCGCAGACAAAGCTGTTTCCCCAAAACTGAATACCGTTAGTCTGACCCGAAGGATCGGGCTCGAAACCTGTACGGTTTACAGAAATCACCGGTAATCCGTTTGCCACTGCGTGTGCCCTTTGGAGGGTAATCCATGCATCCTGCTGGCGCATTTTCTCCTCCTCGCTGTCGTTCGATTCCCAGCCGATGGCAGTAGGGTAAATCAACATCTCTGCTCCGGCCAGCGCCATAAGGCGTGCAGCCTCGGGATACCATTGATCCCAGCATACCAGCACGCCCAATTTTCCAACGGAAGTTTCCACAGGATGAAATCCCAGATCTCCGGGTGTAAAATAGAATTTTTCGTAATAGGCAGGATCATCCGGAATATGCATTTTACGATACTTGCCTGCAATGGAACCGTCTTTTTCTATTACCACAGCCGTATTATGGTAAATACCGGGTGCACGCTTTTCGAACAGTGAAAGTACAATCACCACATTTTCCTCATTTGCCAGACGGCCGAATGTGTCAGTTGAAGGGCCAGGAATAGATTCCGCCTGGTCAAACAGAGAGGGATCTTCCGTCTGACAAAAATAGAGGCCGTTATGCAATTCCTGCAACACAATTAATTCCGCACCACCGGCAACAAGATTTCTGATCTTTTGTTGCAAACGCTGTATGTTTTCCTCCCTGTCGGATGAATTGGCTTGCTGAATTATTCCTATCTTCATCGTAGCATGGTTTTAATAATCCTCTTTCAAATATCAAATAATCCCTTCCGGGAACTGCATTGTCACACAATGCAGCGATCCATGTTGACGGATCAGTGTCCGGCAGTCTATTCCTACAATCTGTCTGTTGGGAAACGCTTGCTCCAACTGTTTTTTCGCAATCGAGTCTTTTGATGTACCGTAGTATGGGAGTAGCACGGCCTTGTTAATAATCAGGAAGTTCGCATAGGTAGCGGGTAAGCGTTGCCCTTCTTCAAATACTGCATCGGCCATTGGCAGGGGAATCAGTCGGTATGGTTTGCCGTGATAAGCGACAAACGACTTCAATTCGTCCTCCATGGCTTTCAATTCGCCGAAATGTACATCGTTTTCGTCGTCACATTTCACATAAACAATTGTTTCCTCATCACAGAAGCGGGCAAGTGTATCGACATGGCTGTCGGTATCATCTCCTGCCAGATAACCATGACGGAGCCAGAGAATACGTTCCGCGCCCAGTGTTCTTTTTAAGAAGTTTTCAATCTGTTCCTGTGTCATGGGCTGGTTGCGGTTGGGTGCCAGCAGACACGCGGTCGTGAGTATGGTACCCTTGCCGTCCGATTCAATGGATCCACCCTCCAGGATGAAGTTCAGTCTGTTTTGATACTCTGTACCGGGTTTAAAAACACCTGAACAAAACAATTTCCCGGTGATGAGATTGTCGAGATTTGCAGCAAACTTCAATCCCCAGCCGTTGAATCCAAAATCGATGAGGGTGGGTCTTCCATCAATAAAAACAGAGATACCACCATGATCGCGCGCCCAGGTATCGTTACTCTCCACCACTTTGCAGATCAGGTTCTGCTGTTCTTCATCACTGAAATATTGTCTTACATTGAATGAAGGAGGAGCTGCCAACAGCAATTTCTCTCGCTTGAGTATCTCCTTCGAAAAAGCCACATAACAAGCTATCACCTCCTCCAGCATATCGCACCAGTCGGTACCTGCATGCGGCCATGTGATCTGTACACCACTCTGGAGGAACCACTCTGCCGGAAAGACAATGCCGGACATGGGGTTACCCCTCCATATTACCCCGAACTATTCCACGGCTCGAAGAGCGGACGAAGTCCAGGATGAGCAGGCGATCTTCCGACGGAGGTAATTCCTGTTCAATACGTTCCATTGCCTGGGATATATTGAATCCCGAAAGGTAAAGATATCTGTAAATCTCCTGAATGGCGTTGATCCGTTCGCTTGAAAATCCCCGACGACGTAGTCCCACAATATTTAATCCTACGTAGGTAATCGGCTCACGGCCCACCATCACATAGGGAGGAATATCCTTCGATATTTTGGAACCTCCCTGAATCATTACATGAGGACCAATTTTTGAAAACTGATGTGCGAGGGTACCACCGCTGATAATGGCATAATCATCAATCTCTATTTCTCCGGCAAGCTGGGTAGCATTCCCTAATATCACATTGTCGTGCAAGATACAATCATGTGCCACATGGCTATATGCCATAATCAGACAATTTTTGCCTACACGGGTAAAACCCTTTGATGCTGTACCGCGGTTTACGGTAGCACACTCACGAATGGATGTATTGTCGCCGATAATGGCTGTTGTCTCCTCACCATGAAACTTAAGATCCTGTGGGATACCGGCTATTGTGGCATGCGGAAAGATGGTACAATTTTTTCCAATGCGTGCCCCATCGAGTACCGTAGCTTGCGTCATGACTTTTGTTCCATCACCAATTTCGGTGTTCCGGTCGACGTATGCAAAAGGTTCCACAATCACATTTTCTCCCAGTTTGGCTTCAGGATGTACAAAAGCCATGGTTGATACATTATTCATATTTCTTGTATCAGTTATATTATTTATTTTTGATAATTTGTGCCGTGAAGTCTGCTTCAGAAATCACTCTGTCGCCTATAAATGCCAGTCCCCTCATGGTGGCAATACCCCTGCGCATTATGCTGGTAAGTTCCACCCTGAAAATAAGCGTGTCACCCGGGACTACTTTATGGCGAAATTTCACATTGTCGATCTTCAGGAAGTAGGTGGAATATCGCTCTGGCTCATCCAGTGCCGACAGGACAAGTAAGCCTCCGGTCTGCGCCATGGCCTCCACTTGCAGGACGCCCGGCATCACCGGCTCCTGTGGAAAGTGACCCATGAAATAAGGTTCGTTGGTGGTAATATTCTTCACCCCTACAATATAGGTATCAGTCATCTGAATGATCTTGTCCACCATAAGGAAAGGATATCGGTGTGGCAGCAACTCGCGGATACGGTTATTGTCCATCACCGGTTCGGCCAGTACATCGTATACGGGTGGCTGTACTTCATTGATTTTGATATCCTTGCGGATAAGACGTGCCAGCTGGTTATTAATTTTATGTCCCGGACGCGTAGCAATAAGCCGACCTTTGATCGGTTTTCCAATAAGTGCCATGTCTCCGATGATGTCGAGCAACTTGTGGCGCGCCGGTTCATTGGGAAATTCCAGTTTACGGTGATTCAGATATCCCAGTTCATTGGCATCGTGACGGGGAATGTTCAGATCGTCTGCAATTTCATCCAGCTCAGGCTGTGACAATTTTCTTTCGTATATTACGATGGCATTATCCAGATTTCCTCCCTTAATGAGTCCTGCCTTTCTCAGTTGCTGTATCTCACGCACAAAAACGAAAGTACGCGCCGGTGCAATCTCCGTTTCATAGTCAGCTATCAAATCCAGAGAAGCCGACTGATTTGGAATGTATTTTGAATCAAATTCAATGAAAGAGTTGATACCGAAAGAATCGTCCGGAAGGAGTGTCAGTTTTGAGCCGGTTTCAGGATCGGTCACTTCCATCTTATTGCGGACAATATAATAATCTTTGTCCTTTTCCTGCTCACTAATTCCTGCTTTACGGATCTCTTTTACGTATTCAACAGCGCTCCCATCTAGTATGGGAAATTCCGAAGAATTTACCTCTATCAGACAATTGTCGATACCCAAAGCATATAATGCCGAAAGTCCGTGTTCAATGGTACTTACCGTCACGTTATCCTTGCCGACTACGGTACCCCGCTGGGTATTAACCACATTCTCGGCCAACGCCTCAATTACCGGCTGGTCTTCCAGGTCAATTCTTTTTATTTTGTACCCATGATCCACCGGAGCAGGTTTGAAAGTAACCACAATATGGAAGCCGGTATGAAGCCCGATTCCACTTAATGTGAAGCTGTTTTGTAAAGTTCTCTGTTTCACTATTTGATGAATTTAATTATCAGATGTATCGATGGTGGATTGTCAAAACTATGTCACATTCCGGATTATTCATATTGAAAAATACGATTTATTTCACAGTTTATCTACTTTTGTGCAAAGATACAATCAAAAGCAGAAAATGCGGCCATTTTTGAGAAATGTTTCTCTTTCAACACAAGTATCTGATGTTTACTCGTTCCGGGAAAGATTTTTTTTCAGTTCGGCAATCTCTTTTTCCAGGGCATTGAGTTGCCTGTACATATCGGGCAATTTGGGGAAGATGACACTCGACTTAAAAAAGTTTTTTACAGGAAATGCTGGCGATCCCATGATCTCTGATCCTTCTTTTGTATTGCTGATGATGCCGGACTGAGCACCTATCTGACTATTTTTCCCTATAGTAATGTGGCCGCCGATACCCACCTGACCGCCCATCACACAACTCTCGCCAATCTTTGTGGAACCGGCAATACCAGCCTGTGCTGCCATGACCGTATTTTCCCCGATCTCGCAGTTATGCGCAATTTGTATCAGATTATCAAGCTTCACACCTCTTCTAATGATGGTGGAACCCATCACGGCCCGGTCGATCGTGGTGTTGGCACCGATCTCCACATCGTCTTCAATGATTACGTTGCCTAGTTGGGGAATCTTGTGGTAACGTTCCTCTTCCTTGCTGAATCCAAATCCGTCAGCTCCTATGACAGCACCCGCATGAATGATACAATTGTCGCCAATCACACAATCGGAATAAATTTTCACTCCCGGGTAAATCGTGCAGTTCTTACCAATTTTTACATCTTCACCCACATACACCTGCGGATAAATCTTGCTATCGTTTCCAATATGCGATCTGGCACCAATGTATGCAAAAGCACCCACATATATATTTTCACCTACTGAAGCTTCCGGTGAGATAAAACTCATCTCTTCAATACCATACTTGCGTGCATGCTTACTCCCGGCCATCTCCATGAGCGATGCCAGTGCTGCATATGCGTTCGGCACCCTGATCAGTGTTGCATTTATAGATTGATCCGGCTCAAAATCATCGTTTACAATGACTATATCCGCCTGGGTTTGATATATGTATGCTGTATATTTTGGATTACCGAGAAACGTGATGGTACCTGGCTTTCCTTCTTCAATCTTAGAAAAATTGGAAACAGTCACATCCGGGTTTCCGATCAGTTCTCCCTTTAGAAAATCGGCTATTTGTCTTGCAGAAAATTTCATCAGTTTATGGTTCAGTTGGATAGTTATTTTCTTTAATAATTTCGCAAATTAACGAATAATATTTCAGTGTAAGAAGAAAAAGCGATATAAAAAAAGACAGTTATCAAGTAAACTATGATAACTGTCCTGCTTACAACTTGTCGGGATGAGAAGATTCGAACTTCCGACCCCACGCCCCCCAGACGCGTACTCTAAACCGGACTGAGCTACATCCCGAAAATGTGAGTGCAAAATTACCCTAATTTTTTCTTTTTGCCAAATTTATAGAGGAAACTTTTTAACCCGTACATTCTCCTTCTCCATTCATCTTTGCATCTCCCCTATTCCAGTCAGTTATCTATCAGGAGCTTAAATCCTTGACTAAAAAATACCAACTGTCAGTTCAAATCTGGACCATGATACTAATAAATTACATTCACATCATTTTTCTGAGGCTTTCCTTTTGTACTTCTGCCATTGACGATTATTTTCTTTCGAAGGTTCAGCATCTTTTTTACTATCCGTGAATGATCATTAGCAAGGTTTGTTGTTTCTCCTATATCATAACCAAGATTATAAAGTTGTAATTCCTCTGAGCAAATTAACTTCCAATTGCCATACCTAATTGATTGGACTCCTTGTACACTCGTACTTATAGCACTTTCTCTAACAGGTTTATTGCTACCTTTTAGTAATCTAACCAAGCTAAAACTGTCCTCCCCAATCGTATCCGATAATTCCAAATTTAAAAGATCAGCGATCGTTTCCATAATATCAACTTGGTGTACAAGTTGATTACAAATTGTTCCTGATTGAACCACTCCCGGATAACGAACAATAAAAGGAATTCGATGTCCTCCCTCCCAAACATCTCCTTTATAACCTCTTAACGGGCCACTGACGAAATGGCCCTGTTCTTTTAGTTCTTCGGCACCTATATAATTGCCACATCCATTATCACTTGTAAAAAAAACAATGGTATTATTTGAAATGCCCGTGTTTTCTAATGATTCAAGAATCCTTCCAATTTCATAATCTGTTTGGACTACGAAATCTGCATACTGATTATTTAACCTGCTTCTATTTTTCCATTCATCAGAAACAGCCAAAGGTGTATGTGGAGTCGTTAACGCCAAATAGATAAAAAAAGGATCATCTGATTTGGCTTGTTCGTTTATTATCTTAATTGTCCTGTCACAGATTGTCGGTAGTATGGCTTCCAAATTCCAATTCTTGCAGGCTGGACCCTGATAACTCGCCATGTTCGTCGTGATAAACTTTGGATTTAAGAATTCGCTGGGTATTCCAAGCGTTCGATCGTTTTCTATAAAACAAAATGGTGGCCAGTTAGGGACATCTGTACCAAAATAATAATCGAAACCAACAGCAGTTGGCCCACCTGTTATTGATTTTGAAAAAGTTTGTGACCATACCCTTTGATTTTCCACAGTTGGACTTATTTTTGTTTTAATAGTTGTTGATTTTCCTTCGAAACTACTAAAATTTATAAAATTTTTCAGTTGATCTTTTTTAAAAGGCCAATTCCAGCCCAAATGCCACTTTCCTATTGCAAAAGTTTTGTATCCAATCTCTTTTACCAGCCCGGCGACTGTCGTACGTTCAGGAGTAATCAAGGGTTCTTTCCACATACCGACAATTCCTTTTTGTAATCGGGATCTCCAGTGATAACGTCCTGTAAGCAGAGCATATCTTGACGGTGAAGATACAGCCGATGAAGAATGCGCATCAGTAAAAAGCATTCCTTCCGATGCCAATCGGTCAATATTTGGTGTAGGGATTTTCCCCTTTGAAGAATTGTAACACTGAACATCACCGTACCCTAAATCATCAGCATAAATTATAAGTATATTAGGTTTTTTTGAAATCTGACTCAAAGCATTGGAGAGTGTAGAAAACATAACCAGGAGAAACAGATAAATACATTTAAAATTCATTTTTTAGTAAAATGTTATATATAAAAAAACGTTTTAAAATAGTTTTTGCGACAAAAAAAATACATAATAGCATCTCTATCAACTTTATAATTGATATGAATATTGCAAAAGATAAACAAATTTCTTCAGTTAGTAATTACCTTTATTCCGATGGTCACTGTGGGGCCTTTCCGTCCGTTTTAATGGGATGTTCATGCCATCGGTTTCCTCCAGCCAGTCGTAGATCTCCTTGTTTAATTTTTTTATCATATTCTGGTGCTCGGGAGATGCGATTAGATTTTTTGTTTCGGCAGGATCGTTTTTCAGGTCATAAAACTCGTTCGTATCCCATACGCCATGATAACGTATATATTTATACTGATCCGTCCGAACCCCATGCA
>JAJFTO010000003.1 GCA_021372865.1 Porphyromonadaceae bacterium | reverse complement strand
GAAGGAAGGCCTTGAAGTGGGTATCACCCACGATTTCCTTTCTCAGGATATCCGTGAATGCGTGTTCTACCTCGGCGAAATCACCGGCGAGATCTCCACCGACGAAATTTTGGGTAATATTTTCAGTAAGTTTTGCATCGGAAAGTAAAGCCGTCTTTTCCCAGAGAAAGAAACATCCAAGAAACATCCAAGTAACGGAAAATAATCATTTAATGATAAGGGTTTTAGGAGTGTTTAAAATATTCCTGAAATATCTGCTTTGTTTCTTTTGTTATTCCTTATTTTGTCATATATTTGTTGCCAGTCTGTTACTCGATGATTAATAAGTAACAGAAATAACAAAAACGGGTAACATTATGAGCACAAAAAAGAATGGGAAAAAGGAATCAGTAACACTCCGGGAGAAGAAGCTGGCGAATGGGAATATCAGTCTTTATTTGGATATTTACCGGGATGGGAAGCGAAGCTATGAATTTCTGAAACTATACATAACCAAAGCATCCACCCCTTTGGAGAGGGAGGTTAACAGGCAGACACGTGCAACAGCCCAGGCCATCAAAGCCAAACGACAGATTGAACTCCAGAACAATGAATATGGTTTTAACAGCCAATTCAAGTTGGATACTCCTTTCCTGGAATATTACAGGCAAATGTGTGATGAAAGGGCAAAGAACCAGCAAAGCAGGGGAAATTACCAGAATTGGTTTAGCTGTTTAAAACACCTTGAAAGATACTGTTCGGAAGATACCACCTTCAGGGATATTACACCGGAATGGATTGAGGGCTTTAAATCATTTCTCGATACTACCGGTAAAGACCTGCATAAATCAAAATACGATGATGGTAAGCTTGTAAAGCCATTGTCCCAAAACTCAAAAGTATCTTATTTCAATAAGTTGAGGGCTGCAATTAATCAGGCTTACGACGATAGGATCATTCCTATTAACCCATTAAGAGGGGTAGAGGGATTCAAGCAAGAAGAGACAGAACGTGTTTATTTGTCCTTTGATGAAGTAAAGGAACTGGCAAAAACACCCTGCAGAAATGCAGTATTGAAAAGGGCTTTCCTGTTCAGTTGCCTGACTGGTTTAAGGAAAAGCGATATCGAACGGTTGAAATGGGGCAATGTAGAGAATTTCGGAGACTATGTAAGAATCAACTTCAAACAGAAAAAAACAGGTAGCCGGCAGTACCTTGATTTAAGTGATCAGGCTGTTCCATTCATGGGTGAACGTGGGAAAGATAATGAACTTGTTTTCTCCGGATTCAAATACTCAGCTTATTTGTTATTAGAACTCTCAAAATGGTGCATGAATGCAGGGATAAAGAAAAATGTTACGTTCCATACAGGCCGGCATACATTTGCCGTTTTAATGATAACTGAGGGGGTGGATCTTTTCACTGTTTCAAAGCTTTTAGGACATAAGGAAATCTCCACCACTCAAATTTATGCAAAGGTAGTTGATAAAAAGAAGCAGGATGCAGTTAACCGGATCCCAAGTTTAAGTGATGACATAGCAGAACCTTCACAGGATCCCATTGAGTTAACGATCGATTTCAAGGGAAGTAAATAATATTCATAAAGGGGTAACTATGAAAGCAAAAAATATAGATTTGTCGATGGTGCATTTTGGTATTAATGATAAGGATGGAGGTATAATAATTAATACTGATTTGTTGGTCAAAAAGGGTATATATAACGATGTAGTGTCTTTTATTATTGATGATGGATATGAGCCAGATATACAACAGGATGCAATAATATATGCAAATAAAATTGAAAATTCTACCAGATCAGAATTGATTGAAATCAAAGAATTAATGAACGAGCGATTGAGATTGTGTATACTGAGAGATGATAAAAAATATATCAACCTGTATACCAACTTAATTGAAACAGTGAAAGAAAAAATCTTAAGCTTATCAGAAATCAATGACGAAAAACACGATCATGCTGCTTTATCAATCCCTGATGTTCTGGACACACCAGAAGCCCGGAAGATATTTGATAAAGCCATTCAGGCTGGGTTTATGAACCCGGATTATAGTTTCAATGGCAATGGCAATCAACTGGCTTTATTTGCTGGACTCGTAAGCGATACACTTGGATTAACTATAACTCAGTGGAGAGGTGAGAAAAGGATCGAAGTAAGATCGTGGGAACCATTTAAGCAACTATTTGGAAAAAATGATTATGCGAATAGGTGGAAGAATATAAACACCTATAGTATTAAAGTAAAAGATGCTGACAAAATAAAAAAAATATTTAGTTAAAGTACACACATATAATATATTATGCTCTATATCGGTACTATATAGTATCTATATAGAGCTTTTTTATTGCCCTTTTGTGCCCAACTTTGTGATGTGAATAAATAACAGGCTTGCAGCCATAAAATAACGGATATGGAAGATGTAAAAAATCAGTTAGACAGAATCGAAAGAAACACATTGTTGGCTTCAAAAAAAGTACTGACGATAGAAGACGTAGTGGCACTCACCGGCTTAAGCCGCTCATACTTGTACAAGTTAACAAGTTGCCACAAAATTCCTCATTATCGACCAAGAGGTAAGCAGCTTTATTTCGATAGAGAGGAGGTTGAAAATTGGCTTAAGAGGAACCGGGTGGAAACCGTAGATGAGACAGACAGAAAGGCAACTAATTATGTGGTAACAGGAAGGAGGCCAGGATGAAACCAAAAGAAGAAGCCCCCGGACGGCTGGAACCGTCACAGGGGCAAAATGATTTGTCCACGTGCGTGTGTGGGGGCAAATGTACGAAATGTATTTGTAAAAACCTGAGCAAAAGGGAAAAAAAGGTTCTCGAATTGCTTATAAGTGGAAAACACAGCGTTACTGAAATTACAATGAAAACAGGGTTTTCTGATCCGAGACATTACGTTCGTATGTTGCGCAAGAAAGGAATACCAGTCCATGATGAGTGGGTTCATCCATCGAGCGAGACAAAGTTCAAAACATTTTACGTAGGTCAAAAAAAAGCACACACCCACATAGCAAATGTGAAGAGTGTCGGTGAGATCATCCAGAAAGATTTTAGGAATCTATTTGAACTAAATTATTATGATTGATGAAATCAAAAAACTGCTGATAGAGAGGTACGAATTAAAAAAAGAAATTCATACCAGGCACAACAATATTTTCGAGGGCAAAAGCATTGTCCTGATTGAAAATGTAGTCACGGGCGAGTTAAAATTGAAACCCCGGAGGCGGTAAACCATATCACAAGATGAAGACAAATAGAGATAAAGACATAAGTGGTTACAGCTTGAGCCGGCAATGGTTTGATTTCTGTTTTGAGAATCCTGAAAAGATCAGGCCTAACCACACAGCATTATACTTTTACATAATCGAGCACTGTAATAGGTTAGGCTGGAAAGATAAATTTGGTTTGCCGACAGCGGTAACAATGGAGGCCATCGGGATTAAATCCTACAACACTTACAAGAAGACACTTGAAGAGCTTATCAGTTTTGGGTTTGTCGAGATGATAGAAAAATCAAAAAATCAGTATTCAGCCAACATAATTGCCCTATCAAATTTTGATAAAGCACTTGATAAAGCACTTGATAAGGCAATCATGAAAAATGACGTTTGCCCCATCAAAAAACAACAAAGCACTTGTGAAAGCACATGTCAAAGCACTGTTAGTATAAATAAACAATTAAACAATATAACATATTTAGGGGAGAATGCCCTTGAAAAATCTGAAAAAGAAAAAGAGTTTGACAGGTTTAATTCATGGATCGATGATGAGGCAGGTTACATCAGAAGGATCAAAGATCAGATAACTTTTAAGCAGTATTGCAAGATTACCGAAAAATACAACGGTACCCAAATCAAGCAGATTCTTGGGGATATTGCAAACTACAAAGATGCACCCAAAAAATACACTTCGGTTTACATGACATTTTTAAAATGGGCAAAAAAAGAATTTGGAGTATGAAAGATATGATATTACCACATAACCTCGATAGTGAAAGGATAGTGATTGGATCTGTTTTGAGCGACATCAATGCATGGGCCGAAATAAGCCCTGTAGTGACCCCCGAAATGTTTTATGATCCTTTTCACCGGGAACTTTTCGAAAACATCACAGAGCTAAACCGGAAAGGCAAGGCCGCTGATTTGGTAATACTTTCCGAGAAGTACGCGGGGAACAGTGAGAAGATAATCAAATTAGCGGACATTTCTGGAATGTTTTCGGTGGATTACTACGATCACGCTCTTAATATTCAAGAGAAATTTGTGAGGCGTAAATTGTGGATGATAGGTCAACAGCTGACTACTGATGTGTTCTCACCAAAGGAAACAGATGATCTTCTTTATTCGTTACAGGGTGAACTAACAACCGTCACGCAAACAGTTGCATCTACTGAGATCTCGACGCTAAAAGAGGCGATAAAAGGCGTTTATAAACAGATTGAAACTAACTTGCAAGGCAACACTATCACTGGAACTGATACCGGATTCGCTCAAATAAACAAAGCTTCAGGAGGATTGCAGAAAAGCGACCTGATAGTTATTGCAGGGGAGACATCGCAGGGAAAGACATCCCTTGCATTATCAATGATTGACACAGCGATAAAACAGGGCGTCCCTGTTGCGTTCTATTCAATGGAAATGAAAGCGACCCAACTGGCAGCCCGGTTACTCTCAATGAACACTGGCATCCCCGCAAATCAGATTCTCTACTCACAGCTTGATCCTGACTATTTGCGAACACTGGATGAAGGAGTAAATAGAATTCATGATCTACCGATTTACTTCGACGAAAGCAGCACATCAAACATTGATAAGATCATTGCCTCAATCAGATCTTTAAAGCATAAATATGACATCACAGGAGCAGTTATTGATTATCTGCAAATATTAAATGTTAACCAAAGATCTGCCAACAAAGAACAGGCAATGGGGGAGGTTGCAAGACGATTGAAGAACTTAGCAAAGGAGCTTGACATCTGGATCATTGCACTTTCGCAGCTAAACAGAAATGATCAAAACCCGGTACCGAACTTGAATAGGTTGCGAGATAGCGGACAGATAGGGGAGGCTGCCGATATTGTTTGTTTCGTTTACCGGCCAGAGATCTATAGTAAGTTTTATCCGGCGCCATTTTCGAGTTATTCGACCAAAGGAACAGCGATGATTGACGTGGCAAAAGGCAGAAATATCGGCTTATTAAAATTCATTTGTGGATTTGACGCGAAAACAACTCACTTCACAGAGTTAGGTGATCTACCAGAATATGCAGAAGAAACTCCATTTTAAATAACAGATTATGAGCGAACAAGAACTATACGAATTGAGCGAGCCAGATTTGAGGCAGATGTTGGCAAACGGAGAAAGGAATATTGAAAGAGAAATCAGCAGGATGTATGATAAATTGGCGTTTACCGTCGTTATGTTGCCATTTATTGACTATTTTTTCAAAAAAGGGATGATCAGGAAATTGGATGCCATCGAGAAAATGCAAATATCGAATAAAATCAAAACCGATTTACTGAATAAGCTGTATTTGTTACTGCAGAGCGGAATCAAACAAAGTTGGGTAATTGGTGAAGCACTCAGTTACTCACTCCTTAAAAAGATTGTGCCGGAGGAGATCCTAAAGCATAGATTTACAAAGGCGGCCAGCCCTCACATTATGGAATATTTAAACAGAAAAACATTTGGGCTTAATCTTTCCCAACGTGTATGGAATCTTTCAAATGGAATGATCGATCAGATTGAAGCCACCCTTCAGCTTGGAATTTTGGAGGGAAAATCTGCAAACTCAATTTCAGGCGATTTAAAGCAATACTTGAAAGAACCGGATAGATTGTACCGTAGAGTGAGAGATCGCCAGGGAGAGCTCAGGCTCTCAAGAAATGCAGCCAATTATCATCCAGGGCAAGGGGTTTACAGGTCCTCTTTTAAGAATGCACGACGACTGGCGGCAAACGAAATTAACAAATCGTACAGATACGCCCAATGGGAATCGTGGCAAAATCTTGACTTTGTAGTAGGTCAGGAAATAAGACGTAGTAATCATGTTTACGATTGCGACGTATGTGAAAGCCTAAAAGGTCGTTATCCTAAAGACTTTAAATTCAGTGGATTTCATGTTCAATGCCGATGTTACGTCATCCCGATATTATCAACCCAAAAAGAATTATTGGATAGCATCAATGATGATTCCCCTGTTCGCTCAAAAAATGAAATTAAATCGTTCCCGGGTAATTTTCATAAATGGGTTGAGGACAACAAGCACCGATACAAACCAAACACTAATGATTGGATTGATGAAAATCCTATTGTGAAGAAAATGTTTTACAATTGATAAAATAAAAAACAAATTAAAAATTAACATTATGGCAAGAATTATACCATTACAAGCAAAGATCACATTGCAGCAGACTATCAACGAACGGGGTGATTTTTACCCTGCCTGCATATTTTCAAACGATACGTTTGTCTCTCATTTCGAGGCAAGCCTGATCGTAGCTAAAGGACTTTTAGATCCAGAAGTGATAGAATATTCCACAATTGAGAGTGTTTTGACCGGATTATCCGAGTATCGGGTGTGGAAAGCTAACAAGCCGAAAACGGAACTTCCCACAGAGATAACGGAGCATTTTTCCCTATTGCCGGATTCAGACTGCAATATCGAGATGTTGTTCCAGCCTTACAATAATCTACCTACGGAGGCTATTCTATACAGCCACGGAGAAGTACTTAACATTGTGGGAGCTTATAAGATGGCAATGGAAAAAGCCGATGCCGAACAGTCGGAGGCAATCCAACCATTGTATGACAGCTTCAGCCGATTCCTGACGGACTGGGAGCTTAACCAGCAGGCGACCGGGAGTTATTTTGCAACAGAGCAATATATATAGTCATGGCAGTAGTAAATAAATGGGGGGCAATAGATATAGTTGCCGACCAATGGATATCCACAGGGATTATGAGAATAGATTTTCAAAGGCCTAATGGTTTGATAAAGACGGCAGATTACTGTGTTTTTTGTCAGCCTTTGGTAAGTGGTCAAAGATGCGTTGTTACAGGAATGTATTCAACATACTTTATAGTTGAGGTAAGAAACGGAAGCGGTGCGCTTGCGAACCTGGATTTTTCGTTTCAGATGGTAGGAAATAATTATTAAATGATAACTATTCACCTGTAAATAACAACACTATGGCAATCAAACCTCTTAAATTGGCAAAGCAAAAGTTTAAGGAGTATTAATAAATGAGTGTATATGAGCAAATTAACAGCTAAACAAGAGAAATTCTGTTATGAATATGTGATTGATCTGTGTGGTACACAGGCAGCAATAAGAGCCGGGTATAGTCAGAAAACAGCGCATTCAATAGCGAGCAGAATGTTAAGGATTGTTGAGGTTCAAAAATTCATACAATCATTACAAGCCGACTTAGAGAAAACGGCAGGTATCACAGCCTTAAGAGTTTTGAAAGAACATGAGAAGATTGCCTTTAGCTCGATCTCCCACCTACATAATACTTGGGTGGAGCTAAAGGATTTTAAAGCCCTTACAGCAGAGCAGAAAGCTTGCATAAAGAGTATTTCCACTAAGGTATTGAAAAGGAATATCGGCACAAAAGAGGAACCGGATATTGTCGATGTGGAATTCGTGAAAATCGAATTATACGATAAACAGAAAGCGCTTGATAGCATCGCAAGTTTGTTAGGTTTGAACCAACAGATACAGTTTAATAATCAATCGATAAACATTGTTTGGAACGAAAAACGCTATGGAATTGACGAAAAAACAAAGTGAAGCCCTTGACTATCTGGAAGACAATATTACCAATGAGCTATTGTTTGGTGGTGGTGCCGGAGGTGGAAAAAGCTTGTTAGGGTGCTACTGGATATTAAAGTCTGCCATCCGGTTTGAAGGGAGCCGATGGCTCATAGGTCGGGCGGAGTTGAAAACGCTCAGAGAAACAACACTGAACACGTTTTTTGAGGTATGTAAGATGCAGGGTATTGATTCATCATTCTATAACTTCAACCAACAGCAGATGAGCCTGAGGTTTGTGAACGATAGTGAGATCCTTTTAAAAGATTTGGCTACTTACCCATCCGATCCGAATTTTGACCGCTTGGGGAGCCTGGAACTTACCGGGGCTTTTGTGGATGAGTGCAATCAGATCAGTGAAAAAGCCTGGAACGTATTAAAGTCAAGGATTCGCTATAAACTTGACGAATACTCTCTTATACCTAAATTGCTTGGCACTTGTAACCCGGCTAAAGGATTCCTTTATAGTCGTTTTTACAAGCCGCATAAAGAGGGGATATTGCCGGAGAATTACAAATTTATCCAATCGCTTTTACTTGATAACCCCTACATAAGTAAGCATTATAAAGATAACCTGTTACAGCTTGATACGGTGAGCAAAGAAAGGTTATTGTTCGGGAATTGGGAGTTTGATGATGATCCGGCCACACTGATACCTTATAACCGAATAGTTGACCTATTCACAGCAACACAGGTGCCGGAGGGAAAAGAAACTTTCATTACAGCAGATATCGCACGATTCGGAGAGGACAAAACAGTAATTATGGTTTGGGCGGGTTTTGTTTGCATAAGCATTATGACATTGATCAAACAGCCAATTTCTGTTATCGCAGCCGAAATACAGAGGTTGAAAAATTATTACAACGTAGCCACTTCAAATATCATTGTTGATGAAGATGGTGTAGGTGGCGGGGTGGTTGATATTGTAAAATGTAAAGGATTCCTGAACGGTGGATCACCAATTGAAAAAGATGGAGTCAAACCGAATTATCAAAACTTGAAAAGTCAATGCTATTTCTTGTTGGCAGAAATGATCAATAAGGGGGAGGTTTATGTAAAAACACAGGACATCCAAACAGTGAACATGCTTACTCAGGAATTGGAGCAGGTGAAGCGGAAAGACATCGATAAGGATGGCAAGCTTTCAGTTTTGCCGAAAGAAAAGATCAAGGAACTTATCGGTAGAAGCCCCGATTATTCCGATGCATTGATGATGCGAATGTGGTTTGTTTTGAACCCAAAACCAAAGGCAATGACACCCGAACAGCTTCAACGATTACTGGATGATTTTCGGTAGAAAACTGTAAGCTTATCAATTGAAACAGTATATCGCAAAAATATCATTTTAACGCCAAAAAGACTAAAAACGGATGCAAAACAAACAAAATAAGCAGTTTTTTAAACATTTTTCCACTATCGGTGAATTGTTAAAAATTGACAGTTTGTAAAGTAAAAAAATATTAATCTGATTATCAGACGTTTGATAAATTAGGGTTTCCTTATAACTATCATTATGTTTAATTATAAATTTCAAAATTAAAAAATTATGAGCACAGAAGACAGAGTAGAGAGGCTTTTAGACCTTGTAGAGAAACAGTCGGAGAAGTTTGATGCACTTCTCGCCAAAACAGAGGAAGCGAGTAAAAAGGAATCCGCAGAAGATCCGGAAGAGCTGGCGAAAAAGAAGGCTGATAAAGATGAGGCTGATTTCATACAGCTTATGAAGGACATCAACAAAGAGTAAACCTATTAACAGCGAAAATTATGGAAGAAAAAATACTGGTGAAGTTTTACGAAAGTGAAGCAGCTAAGCAGATCAATTACCTGAAGGTATCATTGACAGATCTACAAATGATTTTCAACGAAGTTACAAAGATCATCAAAGAGAAGGATCCGGTTACTATTGAAGAACTGGGGAATATGATCATTCCAGATATTAATAGCATCCCGCCAAAAAGACCGAAGCCGAACGAGGACTATATTATTGAATTTGTAAGAAGCAGGATTGCCGAAGATTTCAAGGGCTTGCCGATCAAAAAGGAGATGATTGAAATACCAGCTATTGATGGTATTGTTGATACAATCCTAAGAGGTAACAGCCATTTGCCCGGCTTCATTTACAATGGTAGTTTTGAAATTCAAAAGGGAAAGGTAGTAATCCGGGATGGAGTGGAGGAATCCATTATTGAATCATTCAAAGTCTACGCCGAATCGCCCGACCAGATCAAGCGGTTTAAATCCGTTCAAAAGCTGGCCGATGCGATGAATGAAATAGGAAATTATCTGAGTGTAGATCCTACATTTGGGGTGAAGCTATTCATCCAGGGGCAAATGGAATATTTCCTGGAGTACGATGAAAATGGAGATGTGGTGCCAACAGACTATTTTATTGAGACAGGAAACGCACCCTTTAAATGGCGTGAGTTTAATGTAGTGATGTAGAATCCACAGCAGGGAGCCACAGGAGGAACCCAGGCAGCTTCAAACAAGTTTGTTGATGATATGCTGGCCGGAAATTATTAAAATGAGTGGAGAGGTGTTATTGCCTCTCCCTGTTATGAAGTTTGGCCCCGAATATACAAGCCCGAAAAGGGAGGAAAATTACCGTGATTCCCATAAATTGGTACCACCTACTGTGCCACATTTATGTAAAATACTGATAATCATTTGATATTATTGTCCTGTGCGGACAACAAAGAAGAAAAAGACCTTTTACAGTAGTTTTTCACCTATTATTTTTTCACTTCAATCGTAATAGAAAAACCACAATTAGGACAAGTTATCAGCCCGTCATTTTTCCTGTCTTCAAATAAATCAGAAATAGGCACATCTAACTCAGTCGCTATTTTTCGCAATGTAGACAATGATGGGTTGCCGTTTTCAGATAAAGCTACAGAAAGCCCCACTTCAGACATTCCAATCTGTTCAGCAAGTTGTTTTGCTGTGATTCCTTTTTCTTTCAGTATTCTTTTTACTCTCATATAAATATAATTTAATTCTTGTTTTTGTTTGCAAATATAATAGTATTTTAATTAATTACGAAAAAAACAATTTATAATTTAATTATTAAGTAATATTAACTATAAATGCAGCCCTGTATATTAAAATATACTTTAACTTTGGGGCAAATAATTAAAACACTAATTTAATATTTACAGTTATGAAAGTAATCAAAGAACCCGTTACAGAGAAGTACGCAAACCAGATGTTGTACACGGACATTCACCCTTTCGAGGTGATAAGGCAGAGAACAGACAATACGATAGAAGTTCGCGAGATGGATGCAGAGATCACGGAAGAATCAAAAAAGGATCTCGCTGCCTCATTCCGGCCTGGTGGATTTTTAGGACACACCAACAACTCCCTGCAAAAGTGGAGCTACTCATCTAACGCTGAGAACCCAATCATCACCATCAGAAAACACAAAGATGGGCGATGGTACGCCAAGGACGGCAGCAGATATGTACTGAGAAATGCACCCGAAAAGTTTTATGACTACAATTTTTAATAAACCCGCTCCGGCTTCGGCCGGGGCGCAAATCAAAGATATTATGGACGACAAAAACAGGTTTCCAGATATGGATCTTAAGTTTATCGGGGGAAGGTTGTATGTTGACGCAGCCACCTATAACAGGATGCTTGAAACTTACAACGGAATGCTTGAAGCTTATAACAGGGCGTTAGACGAAAACAGGGCGTTAAGAGAAAACGACTGTTTTTCTACTGGCCCATTTTATTACAGACAAAAACCGGGTACACTTCACAAAATGACAATAATTAAAAATTCAATTAATCATGGAAACAAAATTTATAAAAAGTAAGATGACTACCTGCATCAATAAAGACGTTCGGGTAGTAGTTGATTTTGAAAACTTTCTTATCAAAGTGTACGAGAGTGGCAAGATCAAGAATGAAATTGATTTTCTGATGGAATCCTTTTCATTGGATGAGTATTTTGAATTGTTAGAAAGATTAAGGATTAAATTTAACAACGTTGCAGTATGATTGACAGAGATAGACCTCTATGGCAGTTGACGGTGGGAGAGCTGTTGGATATACTCCAAAGTGAAAAGCCGGTACAAAAGTTAGAGAAGACTCCTGAAAAGAGAATTGTTTACGGGTTAAAGGGTATCGCCGAAATTTTTGGTTGTTCAACATCCACAGCACAGAGGATTAAAAACAGCGGAAAAATCAAGAAGGCTATCACGCAAGTAGGCCGGAAGATCGTAGTTGATGCTGATCTGGCATTAAGATTATTCAGAGAAAAATAATCATAACCCGAAACATACTTTTTTTTTATACTCAACAGCCCCCACGATTCCGGATAGTGGGGGCTTATCAATTTTAAACGCTGGGGTAGCACAGGTAATTGTTGGCCTCATTTCACACATAAAGTTGATACAATACCCATCTTAATGGAGAAAGTGGCTGAAAACTTCTTAAATTGAGCCAACAATATTATAGGCTTTCGTTAATCCCCCTGCGCTTTTTGGTCGTAAGATGGTGGAGGAATGTTAGTGTTCAAAAGAGATAAAAACCTAAAGAAACCTCAAATTGAAAACCTGAGAAAACCCGATATCAGGGAACAAATTAAGTACTAAACATTATACTAAAATGTTTAGTATTCTATGTTGTTGGATAATTTTCATTTATATTTATAGATGGTTCATTATAAACAAGTTTAGGCTCCAAATCTGAGATTCTTTCTTTAAACTTGGAGACCGCAGATCTGCATGCATCAAGGAAAGAAATTAAATGAATAAAAAAAACTTCATCTCCCCGCTTTTCAATAAAAGGTTTCCCGGAATCTAAAGAAAGTATTGTCTTTTTCAGAATATATGAATTATGTAGAAGCCGGCTTCTCAAATTGTATATTGTTGATATATCATCTTCAGACAAGTTCAAATTAAAATAGTCAGAATTTAAAATCCAGAAAAATGAACGAATACGTTTTTCATTTATTTTTTTCTCCTTTTTTTTAGTGCCGTCCACATTAAATTCCAGAACTTTATCAATATACATGCTTCCTATCGTATCAACAATGCAAAACATTAAGGCAGCCGCAGGTAACCCCAATACGCCCCGTTCAATATCGTTAATATTTACGCTCCATTTTAAAGGGTCGTTTTTCTTTTGATATCCGAGACAAAAGTCAATGGCTATTAGCATCTCTTCAAGTGCCTCAATACACATTTCATTCGTGTCTCTCTCTCTTCTGTTGATTTTGTTCATATTTTTTTTGACCTGAAAATACTATAAAATATAATAAGCTCCAAAAAATACAGCTTATTCAATCGAGGGTGAGGACCTTGCAGATGATGAAGAGGATAGGGCCGGGGAGATCCTGCGGAAAACGAGAATCATCCACGAAGCCATTGAAGATATAGAGCCTCATACTGATCCGCTCGATATTGAAGCTTTTTGTTTTCGTTACTTTGATGGAGAATCCGGGGATAACTGGAAAGAGAGCGATATAAACAGAAAGATATGCTATAATCGTTCCCATCGGGCAAGAAATTCAATAAAAGCATTTGTTGAAAATTATGATACCAGGAGATTAAAGGTAAAATCGATTTGGTATAATTTTGCCGGGTGAGATAATTTTCAAAATCCAAAACGCCTGTACCATTGCATAATACACTGTAATAGTCAATGTAACTCAATAGTTAGGAGTACATTTGTGATTTCCAGTATTATATAAGCGAAATAAACAAAGAACAAAACAACGATTTTAACGTTATAAAATTGGATTATTGCAAATATATTGTACTTTTGCATCGTAAAATGTTAGAAACTGATAACATATTAGAATTAAATTTTAGCGGCAACGGAATTAACCCCGATGTAGTTAAACCTTCAGAGATAGCTACTCAAATTGTTAACTTTGAGAATGTTTTGTGTCAAGTAATAAAGAATAAACACCCAGAAATAGATACAGAACAAGTGTTATTTTCTTTTTGTAATATTGGTAACAACAGCTTGGATATTTTTTTTAAACCATTATTAGCTATTCCATTAGTAATATCAAGCTATCTTTTAATTACAGAAAGCATAAATAATAATAATTACACTCAAATACCATCAGAGGCTACTTATGCGTTGAAAAATATTGTTAAGTTCACAAAAACTTATGAGTGTGTTGCTACTTTTAAACTCAACAATAATGAGTTGTCTAAAATCACAAATGAAACACAAATAAAAAAAATGATTACTAATGTATTTAAAGGTGATACTGTTATTTATGGAAAGCTTATTGATATAGGTGGAGAAAAGCCAAATTTACACTTAAAAGTCAATGAAGATTACAAAGTCACTATCGATATCCCAGAAGATGAAGCACAGAAATTAGCTATAAAACTATATCAATATATTGGACTTAAAGGTGAGGCTGTGTGGGATGCTGAAACATTCAAGGTTATGTCATTTAAATACAGCAGCATTGTTATCTATAACGAAGGAAATTCATTTAAAACTGTTCAGCAAATAAAAAATAATATAACAAGCGGAGTTTGGGATAAATATAATACCACTCAAGAGATAAACGATGCTTTGTTTAGAAACTTATAACCATGATTCTTTGTATTGATTCTCAAATATTAATTTGGGGAATAAAAAAGCAGTGCACCGAAGGTCAAGAAAACATGATTCAACGTGCCGAATATTTCTTTAAATGGGCTGATGAGGAAAAACATCATCTCTTAATTCCAACAGTTGTTATTGCTGAAATATTGTCACCTGAACCAAGAGAAAAACACTCGGAAATTATGAGTCTAATTTCAGAAAATTTCATAATTGGAAATTTTGATACACTTTGTGCGATTAGATATGCAAACATATTAAACAGTCGTTTTATGGATTTAAAAAAATTTGCATATGACAACGGTATTAGGAGAGAAAAGATGAAAACCGATTTTATGATTGTCTCTACCGCTTTAGCTTATAACGCTAATATAATATACAGTAATGATGCACATTTAACTACTTATGCGAAAGGATTAATCGCAGTTAACAATATACCTCAAATGCCTGAAATACAAATGAATATATTTGATAATGAGGATGTTTGAACTTATCTATTTTCTAATAGCCACTTTGTAAAACATATTAAATAACTTCTTTTGATTCTTTTCCGGGCTACCTGGGCAATTTTTTCGTGGAATCTAAGGTTTTTGGTTGAGATGAAAAATAGGGTGATAATCCTGGTTCAAAATCAACTGTCTTTCTTTTCGAGTATAATTGTCATCATTACGAAATATTCATTTACAGTTTCAAGTGTTTGCCAAAACCATACTTTATTGCTGCGTTTTTTTAAAACTGATTCCTGATAAATGCTTTTCACAGTAAATCCATCTTTTAATAATTGATTTAATTCTCTTGGTAACTCTATCTCGTTTGGCAAGGAAAATGGGGCCTTAATAGACGAAGAAAAACTGATTACTCTTTCCATGAATAAATTTGTTAAATAGTTAATTCACAAACGTACACATTATTTTAAATAATTCCTCATTTCCTGGATCGCTTCTTTCATACTTCGGACAATCACATACTTACTGCCGCAACTTTCCGCTTGTTTCAGGAACTCTTTTTATGGTTTTACTTTTCCGGGTGAGATAATTCATGTTTAAATAATTTGCCTATCTTTGGATCATAGAAAAGCCTGCAAAAGTATATTATTTTTGTATTGTGTTACCAGTTTGTTACCCGATCACCTAACAAACGGAGTTTTTATTATGTATGTCAACTGGTTATGCCAGTTGTTTCACATTTTGCATCGGCAAATAATATCACTTCATTACTTCATTTTTTTTAATTAATTCGTTTTCCTAAAATTTTTAATCCTCGTTCTTGCCCATCAAGTAATGCTACGTTTGGAAGTGTTGCCCAATCTTCGAAGCCGAAATGTCTGAACAATCTCAAACTTGGTTCGTTGTGTGAAAAAATAAAACCGAGTAAGGTCCTGACTCCAAAATTTGGTGCTTTATCAATGCAGTATTGAAGAATTTGCTTTCCCAAGCCTTTACCTCGTTGGTCTGTGTCTATGTATATACTAATTTCTACTGTTGCATCATAGGCTGGTCTCCCGTAAAATGATTGAAAACTTACCCAGGCTATTACCTGGCCTCTGTCATCTTCAATGACCCAAAGAGGTCTTTTTACGGAATTATGTTCGTTAAACCATTTTTGCATACTTTCCACTGAGACGTTCTCGGTGTCAGCGGTGACCATCCTTGATGAAATCGTTGAGTTGTATATTTCAACAATTCTTGTCAAGTCCGAAATATCTGCATCTCTGAATCTGATGTCAAACATAGTTATTTAATTTACTGTGATTTTGTAAAACTACCCACGTTTTTTACTATCCAAATATACAATATTTGAAATAAAAAGTCCGATCAGTTTTCACTAATCGGGCTTTTTTTAACTCAAAAGCCACTTTCATATCGGCACAACATCAATTACAGCATCACCAATATTCAATTTCTGTTCTTTTGCATACTCTATGTAATTAATTATGGTTTGAGTTCCTACTTTTACTCCTGTTGATGATACAATATTGGCTATCCGGGTGAATGATATTGGCTGCTTTACGCTCTCAGCCAACTTTTTGAACATGACACGCAGCGCCAAAGTATTGTTTACGGAATAACCCCTGTCACAATCAGCCGGCATGAATGAAGATATCTCTGGCAATAATATTTCAACTACTGATTCGCATAAATAACTAATTTAGCAGTCAGATCAAAGACAGTTCTAAAAAAAAGGTAGCTTACACTTCGGAAGAATCAAAAAAAATCAAAAATAATTCAACAATGAAAACAAAACTATTATTGTGTGCGGCATTACTTTCAATGGCTGTTCTGTGCTTTGGACAGCAAAATTTACCAAGTGACAATTGGCGTTGGCTGATGGGTGAGTGGAAAGGAGAGGGAACCGGGAATCCTGGACAAGGTGGAGGGACTTTTTCGTTTGCATATGACCTTGACAAAAATATAATTGTTCGTAAAAGTCATTCAGAATACCCTGCGACAAACAATAAGCCCAAAATTATACACGATGATTTAATGGTAGTCTATTCCAACGATAGTAAAAGTCCATCCAAGGCGATATACTTTGATAATGAAGGTCATATTATTAACTATGCGATAACCTATGCGGACAAATCTATTACTTTTACAAGTATCAAATTAACAAACACACCCGTATTCAGACTGACATACACATTGCTGGAAAATGATTTGGTAAATACAAAGTTTGAGATGTCGAATGACGGAGTGAACTTTATGGTATACATTGAAGGAAAGGGTAAGAAGACAAATTAAAGCCCACTCACTAAGAATTTGCCATTTGTGTTTGTTTTGCTTAATCATTTCTTGACCTATAGCATCCCGATTCCTATTTTTTGAACTCTGTCGCTGCTTTCCATATGAACGTTCGGTGCAATTGGAGCGTTATTAACAAATATATTGAAGTAACATGAATAGTATTGTCGATAATTGGAATAACAGGTATTCAAGTGATGAATATGCTTACGGCGAATTGCCCAATAATTATCTTCAGGAACAATTGAAAAAGTTGCCTGCGGGGAAAATATTGTTTCCTGGTGAGGGTGAGGGGAGAAATGCTGTGTATGCTGCCCGAATGGGATGGGAGGTAGGGGCCTATGATATAAGTCCGGTAGGAAAAATGAAAGCGGAAAAGCTTGCAGCAAGACATAATGTACAAATTGATTACAGAGTAGGTGAGATACAGCATCTTGATTATCAAAAAGAGCAATTTGATGTTGTGGCATTGATATATTTGCATTTGGCCAAAGATGAAAGACGCTCGTTGTATGATTCAATTTATCATGTATTACGTCCCGGCGGCATCGTGATAGCCGAGCTTTTCAGCAAGAACCATATCGAATATCAAAAGAAAAACAGGAATGTGGGTGGTCCCGGGAACATAGACTTTTTATATTCTATCCGGGACATGAAAGACGACTTTCATACATATTCAATCCTGGAGCTGGAAGAGGTGGAGATTGAGTTGCAGGAAGGTGATTATCATAATGGAACGGCCTCGGTCATTCGTTTTATCGGCAGAAAAGACTTTGTGGTACCGACACCGGGCGTATGGATTTAAAGAACAAATTGCCGGCCTCGAAGGTGAGCTGATCACCGTGGACGGCAAATCGGGTGTTGCCATTCGCATCAATCAGCTTGGCTGTGCCATGGTGGAGATGCAAAGCTCCATGGTAGAGCGTATTGGGTAAAGAAAACCTCAGTTTGGTAAAAGTGAATCAGGTGTTGATGATGTTTGGGAATAAGCTGGCGCCTGTAAACCATAAGGAGATTGAGGCATGAGACAGGGGAAAGTATTCTATATGGAACTTTCCATCAAATGGCAGAAAACGAGCATCTTACCATTCGAATGGCTGAACTTTGCGGCATTTCGGTAGTTTCCTCTTCGTTGATTCGGTTAAAATCCGGCGAACTTTCCTACATTACCAAAAGGATAGACCGTACGGAAACAGGCGAAAAAATCCATATGCTGGATATGTTTCAGATTCTGAAAGCTTTTGATAAATACAAAAGTTCTGTGGAAAAGGTCGGAAAAGCAGTTGCAGAATACTCATCCAATACATTACTCGACCTGCTTCGGCTTTTTGAGGTAGTTCTTTTCAGTTATATCACTGGAAATAACGATATGCACCTGAAAAATTTCTCTTTAATTTTAAATAATAAGGAATGGCTATTGTCGCCGGCGTATGATTTATTGAATGTAAACCTGCATCTTCCGGAAGATGACGAAGAAACGGCACTCACTATCAACGGAAAGAAGCGAAAACTGACAAAATCGGACTTTATAAACTTGGGATTGAAAATTCAATTGACCGAAAAACAGATTTTGAATACCTTTAAGCGATTTATCAAAGCAGAGAAAAAAATGAAACATGAGATAAAATTTTCTTTTCTTTCACAGGAAAACCAAGAAAAATATATTGAATTATTGGAAAATCGGTTGTTTTTGTTCAAAGAGTAGTCAAGTTCTATATCATTTGACAAAAAGTAAATATTTAAATATTTAATGCGAATCAGTAGTTGAAACTGATCGCGATTTTATTTAGTTGATCTGATATTACTGGTAGAAGACGATATCAAAGAATCGAATCCACGACTGCTCCTGCTGGATGTGGTACTTCCCGGAATAGATGGATTTACGGTTGCCGCTAAAATTCGGAAGATAAATGGTGTTGTGCCGATCATATTCATGACTGGAACGGCACTTGACATAGAGAACTATTGACAATCAATCATAAAAACTTTCAATTGCGGGACAAGGTAATACAGGTGTTCTCCCTGTTACTTGAAAAAATAAACTCTACGGTTAACCGAAATGATATTTTGAACAAGGTCTGGAGAGATGATAGATTTCAAATGAATAACGCCTTGGATCAATCGGTTTCTCATATAAAAAAAAATACTCAAGGATTTCCCTCGCATATCAATAATTACGATATATGGCAGTGGCTATCAGATGAGAATAAAAGATGATAAATAAACCGGGGACTTTCGCAAGCCCCCGGTTCCGGTTTTTTTGTAATTTAGAAGTAGAGTATTGTTATGGATAAGCAGGAATTAGTCGCCTGCTTTTATTTTGCCGATGCCGTCCTTGGAGAACTCCTTCTCTGCCGGGCTGCCGTAATACCGCACATTGCCAATGCCATCCGAACGTACCTTGAGGTATTCCGATGCATGGCAGCTCACGTTGCCCACGCCAGCGGAGGAGACCATGGTGCGTTTTGCTTTCAGTCCGTCGGCATTGACATTGCCCACGCCTTCCGACCTGATCTCCACGTTGCCGGCCGTTCCGCGCAGCGTGATGTTTCCCACTCCCTCAGAATTGATGACTACTTTCTCGGAGCGGAGGTTTTCCGCGGTGATGTTACCCACTCCTTCCGACTGAATAACCAGTTCGGGGGAAGTTAAGGTGCCGTCGATCACAATGTTGCCCACACCCTCGGAGGCAATTCGTGTAAGGGTGGGTGTGGTGATGGCGATGACCAGGTTTTCGGATCTTTTACGAAATCGCTTCAGAAAGCTTTCCTCCATCTTGAGGATCAGTTTACCGTTGTCCATTCGCACGTCGAGCGCATTGAGCAACTCTTCGCTGCCTTCGGCGGTGACGGCGGTGCGGGGCGACTGCCGGACATGAATGTTGGCTACCACCGATGCTTCGATGGCCGTGAAGTCCGACACGTCAAACTGGTCTGTAGCACGGCGCGATTGTGCGCAGGAGCTGCTGCTTATTGCAAACAGCAGGATGATGGATAAAAGGGAAATTGTTCGTTTCATCTGTTTCTTTTTTTAGGATATGACAATACGTTGTTGTTCCCGGTTACAGAAAATCAGTCTTTTAACAGTTCAAGTATTTTTAACCGGAAAGCGTATTCGTATTTTGCCTGAGCCTCTTCACCCAGGGCCTGGGTCTGGTTGTTTTTGGCCAGGGTCAGCTCATAGGTGTTGGCACGACCACTCTCATGCTTCTCTTCGGCAAAACGATATGCTTCGTTGCTGGCGGCAACCGATTTCTGTGCCGCTTCCCAACGACTTTTGGCTCCCACGGCATTGTAATATGCCTGCTCAACCTGTTTGCGGAGCTCCAGCTTAGTCTTGTCCATCTCCAGGCGGGTGTTGGAAATGGCCAGCTCGGCACTCTGGATGTTGTTTCTGACTTGAAATTTATTAAAAATGGGGATGCGCAGGCTGAAACCGAGCGAGTTGCTTACGTTGTTGCGCAATTGCGAGCTGAAGGAGTCGTTGTTCCTTCCGCTCATGTTGTAGTATCCTGTTCCCATGTTGGCACCAAAGGAGAGCGACGGATAGAGTTGCGACCGGGCCATCAGTTTCTCTTTCTCACTGCTTTCGATCCGATACTGCATACTCCTGATGATGGGACGGTTTGCCAGCGCACTCTCATAAACCGCTTCCGATACAAGTAACGGTGTTTGGCTAATGAGTGTCTCAGCCGGTGGGGCTGTTACATCGAAATCGTCGAACTTCTCCAACTCCATGATCTGTGCCAGGTCGAGCAATGCCAGTTTCAGGTTGCTGGCTGCCTGTACCCTGTTGAGCTCCTCACGGGCCAATTGCGCTTCCTGTTCATAAAGTTCCCCCTTTGCCATCCTGCCACTCTTTACCAGTTCTGTGCGACGGGCAATATCGGCCCGGGTGGTTTCGAGCTGGGTCTCGGCAATCTGCAGCAGCTCGCGGTTGAGCAGTGCTTGCAGGAAGGCGGTGGAAACGCTCATGATGATGTCGTCACGCATCTTCTCGAGGTCGGCTTGCGAAGCCTGCATGTCTGCTTTGCGGGCATCGATGTTGTGCTTCATGCGCAACCCGTCGAATAAGGTGATGTCTGCACCGATGCCGAAGCTGGTCTGTGATGAGTTGGTGTTCACATAAGTGTTGTCGAGGCCGATGGAGCGACCGAAGACAAAGCTTTGTCCTGCCGACGCATTCAGGTTGGGCAGCAGGTCGGCCCGCGCCTGGCTGTAGGCAATCTCCCGTTGTTGCCGGTTCAGCTCCTGCTGTTTGATATTGCGGTTGTTCTCCAGGGCAATATCAATGCATTCCGTTAGGGTGTACTGCTGCTGTGCAGATACCGTAAAGAGGGCACTGCAGGTAAGCAACAGGCTGGAGACAATGATTCTGATCTGCATAATATGGATGGTTGACGACTGTCGGTGAAGGCAGTCAGTTATTTTTTCTTTTCTTCAATGATCTCTGTACCGCGGATCTTGTCGTTCTCTTTCAACCCTTCGGTTACTTCGATGTGAATACCGTCGGAGAGGCCAATCTTCACCTGATGGCGTTCAAACTCCTGCGGTTTTTCTTTCTTTACCAGATAGACAAAGGCCGAGTCGCCGCTGAACTCCACAGAACTCTCAGGGATGGTGAGCACACCGCTACGTTTGTCGAGGATGATGTCGGCATTGGCGCTGTAACCCGCCCGGATAAACACATCGGAGGGAAGCACCATGGCTGCCTTCATCTCAAAGAGGATGGCTCCGCTCTCTTCCACGCCTTTGGGAGAGACATACTCCAGCGAGGCAGGAATTTTCCGGTCCTGGATGGCCCCGATGGTGATTTCCATGGGCATGCCGACGGAAAGCTTGCCCACTTCCGTCTCGTCGATTTTTCCCACAAAGAGCATGTCGCTCAGGTTGGCGACCGAGGCCACGGTGGTACCATCGTTGAAGTTGTTGGACTGAATCACCGAGTTACCTACCTTGACCGGTACGTCGAGGATGGTGCCACTCACGGTGGAACGTACCAGCGTGTTGCTGGTCTTGGCGGAACTTTGCGTGATACCGGTGCGGACGAGGCTCAGGTTGTCGTTGGCGGCGCGTAGCTCCTCCTGGTCGTTCTTGTACTGCAGCTGCACTTTATCGAACTCTTCCTTCGAGATCACCTGGCTCTCAAACAGCCTGCGGTCGCGCTCATAATTGCTGCGGCTCTGGTCTGCTGCCAGCTGTGCACGCTGTACGCGAGACTCGGCGCTGCTCAGGTTTACCATGTCGGGTACCACCTGTATCTTGGCGATGATGTCACCCGCCTGCACCTTGTCGCCCGCCTCCTTGTAGATTTCGGAGATGATGCCCGACATCTGTGGCTTGATAAGAATCTCGTTGCGCGGCTCCACCTTGCCGGTGGCGACCGTTCTTTTTTCGATTGTGTCTGTCGTGGCCGTTTCAATCTTGTAGTTTACCACCTTGGGACGTGATTTCTGCCAGAGGAACACAAAGGTGGAAATGACCAAAAGTCCCAGCAGCACCAGTCCAGCAATTTTCAGTATTCGTTTCATAAAAATTTATATTATTTGGGGTTGTTTTTAGTTGTCAGGATTCAGGATTCAGGAATCAGCTTACTCTTCTCCGATTGCTTCTACCGGTTTGATCATCATGGCCCGCTGTGCGGGAATATATCCGGCAAAGGTGCCGATGACGAGCAGGATGAGCAGGGAGATTACAGCCATGCCGAAAGAGATCTGGGGATCCTTGAAGAACTGGTCGCCCTGACTCAGTACGATGCCGGTAGCTCGCAGCAGTCCCACGCCCACGACGATGCCGGTGATCCCGGCAATGACGGTGAGGACGATGCTCTCACTCAGTATCTGCCCGATGATGTCGCGCGGCGTGGCTCCCAGCGCGCGGCGGATGCCGATTTCCTTGGTGCGCTCGCGCACGGTGACCAGCATGATGTTGCTTACGCCGATGGCGCCGGCAAAGATGGTGCCGAGTCCCACGATCCAGATCAGTGCGGCGATGCCGATGCCGAGGTAGTTGAACATCTTGAACTGTTCTTCGATGTTCATGTTGAACACCGCTTCCTTGTCTTCGGGTGCGATCTGATGCTGTTGTTTCAATATCTCCAGTATCTTGTCCTGAATGACCTTTACCGGCACTCCCTCTTTTGCTGTGGCAGCCAGAAAATGGATGACGTTCCCCTGGTTGAAGGCCTGCTGCATGGTGGAGAAGGGGAGGACCACCGTCTCAGCAGTCTGTCCACCGATGCTGACACCGGAGGTGCTTCGTGCCACGCCTATCACCTGGAAGTAGATGCCGTTCACCCGGATCTGCTTGCCGGTAGGGTCTTCACCCTTCTGGAAAAGCACTTCGTAGATCCGTTCGCCGATGACGCACACTTTTCTTTTTTCGGCTATGTCGATGTCGTTCACATAGCGGCCGTAGAGCATCTTGCTTTTCTCTATCAGGTCATATTCGGGATAACAACCCTTCACCTGATAGGAACCGTTTTTCTCGCCCCGTACCACATTCTTGTCGGTACCTCCTCCAAATAGTACCGGCGAGATATACTGGAGTTCTTTCACCTTCTCCCGGATTACGGGAATGTCGCTGTTGGTCATATCCCATCGGCGTCCTTTGCGGAATCCTTTGTAGGGGAGCGTGGTACGTTCCGAGGCAAAGAAGCAGGAGTTGGTGGCAAATCCTTCAATCTGGGAACTCATTCCCTTCTCCAGCGCGTTGCCGGCACCGACCATCAGCACCAGCATCAGCATGCCCCAGAACACGCCGAAAGCAGTGAGCACACTACGCGACTTGTTGTGCGTAATGGTAATCCATATTTCCTGCCATCTGTCTAAGTCGAACATATTGTAGTTGATTGGTTGATTCGCTAATTATTTGATTTGTTGATTCAATCTGCACATCATCACATCATCACATCTGCATATCATCACATCATTATTCCTGCCTCATTGCTTCGATGGGTTGTACGCGCACAGCCTTGCGGGCGGGGAGATACCCTGCGATCACGCCGGCAATGATTAGTATGATTGTGGCAAAGAGGGCATATCCGATGTCGACGGTGGGATTGGTGAAAATGGACATTTGCCGTTCATCCGTAACCGGTTTCCCGTTGGCTGCCTGTACCATAAAGTAATTGATCAGCTCGGTGAGGCCGATACCCAGCATCATGCCGATATAGCCGAAGAGGGTGGTGATGAAGATCGACTCCAAAATGATGGTCTGAAGAATGGCCAGGGGGGTAGCCCCGATGGCTTTGCGGATCCCGATCTCGCGTGTACGCTCCTTCACCGACACCAGCATGATGTTGCTCACGCCCACGATGCCGGCAATGAGGGTGAGTATGCCGATGATGGTGACAAAGAGCGTGATGCCGTCAAATATCTTCATCGTTTCCACATATTCGGATTGCGCATTCCAGATATAAAGTGCCTGCTGGTCCTCGGGATTAAAGTTGAGACGTTGTCCCATCATTCTCCGGAGCGACTCGTTGAAGCGGTCGTTCTGTGCTTTTGTGGTGAGGCCTTCTACCGTGAAAGTGATCTGCCCGAACTTGTGTTTGGGATTATAAATGGCTTGTGCCGTGGAAAAGGGGATGTAGGCATTGGAACCTTCCCATTGCTCTTTCTTGGTGTTGATACCCACCACCTTGAACATCACCTGTCCTGCTCTGACTATTTTTCCAAGGGGATCTTCATTCTTGAAAAGCACATCGGCAATCTTCTGATCCAGCACAATCACCTTGTTTTTCTCTTTCATATCCATCTCATTGATAAAGCGGCCTTTTCCCGGCGGAATGGTCAGCTTTTCAATGTCGTAATAGCTAGGCATGACCCCCCTGAATCCATAGGAGCCATATTCGGTGCCGTAGGAGATGGTCTGGTTGGTGTTGTATCGGGCCGTAATGAGGCGGCTTGCTTCCACCTGGTTGCTGATGGCCGATACTTCATCTTCCGTAAATGTGAGCTGCCGTCCTGATTTCAGACCGTTGTGCGGCATGGAGGTGTTACCCGACCAGAGGTTGATGCGGTTGACGGCCCGTGAGCTGAAGTTTTGCGTCACGCCGTTCTTTAGTCCGTTGCCTGCTCCGAGCAGTACAATCAGGATAAAGATCCCCCACGAAACGGAGAGACCGGTGAGTGTGGTACGCAGCTTGTTTTTTTTCAGTGTATCCAATATCTCCTGGAACTGGTCTATCATACCGATTGCATGTTAACGTGTGGAATGGTGTCATGTACACCGTTGTTCTTGCGCGTTTCATATTCAATCATTCCGTCTTTCAGGTGAATGATGCGGTTGGTGGCGTCGGAGACCGATTTCTCGTGGGTGACGATGATGGTGGTGATGCCCTCGCTGTTGAGATTGGTGAGCACGTCCATTACCTCAATTGTGGTCTTGCTGTCGAGTGCTCCGGTGGGTTCATCGGCAAGAATGATCTTGGGGCCTGAAATCATGGCACGGGCAATGGCTACCCTTTGTTTCTGACCGCCCGAGAGCTCATTGGGCATATGATGTGCCCAGTCCTTCAGGCCCATCTTGTCGAGAAGCTCCATTGCAATGATGTTGCGTTTTTTGCGGCCCACCTTCTTATAATAGAGGGGGAGCGCCACATTTTCCAGCGCATTTTTAAAGTGGATGAGATTGAACGACTGGAAGACAAATCCGATCATTTCGTTACGGAACTTCGCTGCTTCTCTTTCGCTCATGTTTTTGATCAGGGTACCATTGAGGTGATAGTCGCCTGCATCATACGTATCGAGGATGCCAAGGATGTTGAGGAGGGTGGATTTCCCCGAACCGGAAGCACCCGTAACAGCGACATATTCCCCTGCTTCTATGTCGAGACTGATTCCTTTGAGCACGTGAAGTGAAATTGCTTCGGTGTGATACGACTTGTGTAGTTGCCTGATATGGATCATCTATCTATTGTTTTCTTCAGTTTGACTTAAGTCTGCCTGGGTTCGTTACAGAATATACGCTAAAATTCACAATACGTTGATGGTACAAATGTATGCCAAAACATTGTACTATGCAATGCATAATACTATATTATTTCAAAAATTAACATTATTTATGTTTTTTAATAGCTGTCAGCTGTCAGCTTTTTGAGGAGAAAATTTTGATTTTCGGCCACAACAGATCTGCTGCCTACTTTTTGAGAAGGTATGTATTTATTTGTTGTAGGTCAACTGTCAGTTTTTTTCAGGGAATTAATTCGAAGGAATAACCTTCTGCAAGCAACCACTCTATGGCGAGGGGGAGGGCATACTTCATCTTTTTTTCGGCTTTGAGTGAATCATGGAATACAATGATGGATCCGTCGCGGGTATATTTTTTTACATTCTGCAGTACCTGTTTCGAGGTCATGAACCTGCTGTAGTCACGGGTGACCACATCCCACATAATCACCTTATATCCTGCTTTCTGCAAAGCGTGGTTCTGGGGCATGCGCATATGTCCGTGGGGTGGTCTGAAAAGAATGGAATTTATCAGTGCAGCGGCTTTGGCGGTATTGTTCAGCAGGAAGGATGTCTTGCTGTTCCAGCCCTGCACATGGTTGAAAGTGTGGTTTCCTGTCTTGTGTCCCCGTTCCAGCAATTGTTGATAAACTTCAGGATACTTTCTTACGTTGTCGCCAACACAGAAGAAGGTGGCCTTCACCTTGTAATGATCCAGCAGATCAAGTACCCATGGGGTGACCTCAGGTATGGGGCCGTCATCAAAAGTAAGATAGACTGTTTTCCGTAGAGACGTTTTCATTCGCCAAACAGACTTGGGAAAGAGCAGCCGATAGAGGAAGGGGGGTTGTTCTATTAACATGGGTAAGATGATAGAATTACGGAATGACAAAGCAATACGGCCGTGTAAACACTACACGGCCGTACGCTGTCTCTGATTTATTTGTTTGTGGTTTTATATTGTTCCAGCAGGCGTGGGCTGAACTGCTGCATCATGCTGAGTGCTTTTTGCATTGTTCCCTCCGCAGCCGCCCGCGTAAGGGTATCTTCCTGAGGTGTGGCATAATAACTGCGCACGGATCCATCGGTGATCTCTTTCAGTATCACATCGCCCGCGTAGGACACACCCTGCGTATAAAAGAACTGTGCACGTTGCATCAGGTCATCGGTCATCAAACGATATTTCTCCTTGTCATACTGCTGATAGATGTTGTTTATAAACAGCATGGGGTTAAGGTTGTTATACACGATGTCTGAGAGGGTGTTCGTTAACTGAATCGGCCTTAAGCGGCTAAACCAGTCGAGATTCCTGTCAATTCGACCCTGGATGGACGATATGAGTGCTTCTGCCTTCTTTTTCTCTCCCAAACGGTAGTAGGCTCGGGCAAAAATGAGTCCATCAGTACCGTAGTGTACCGTGGAATCGGGCACCATCGTGGTGATTTTATCGAGTGCAGCCAATGCTTTTTCATTCTCACCCTCTTCGATCAGCGCATTGATCAGCTGGGTGAAATAGAGACGGAAGGTGGATATCATTCTCCGTCCGGTTTCATCGAGGTAGATGTCGGGATTCTTTTCAAGACCACCCCAGCGGAACTTATTCATCATATTGTCATAAGCAGCTACCGTATTCACTCCATCGCTGAGCGGAGTTCCGGGTACCACCTGGTAGGAGAGACCGTTCAGTGAAAAGTTTTTATCCTGCAGGTTCATATACAACGAGGGGGTAATGGTGGTGGCGAAATGCAAAGGACGTTGCCAGTTCGCATCGTTGATGTTGCTGATCATTTCCATTATCATCAGCTCCTGGCGGTAAACCGCCGATTTATCACCCATGTTGATATACATTTTGTCGCCGGGCTTCGAATGGAGCGCTTTCCAGTCAACACGGGCAGTATCTACATTGACAGACAGTACATTGCCCGGAATGATCTGAGTAGTGCCTGTATTGAACGGGTTGGCCGGATTGCTGTTTTGTCCAGTCCGGAGATTCTCCATTGTCTGTTTCAGGGAGAGGGTGTCCTTATAGGCATTCACATCGTAATAGGAGGCGAATGATACGGGAGGAATGTTGTTTTGTTTCAGTACATTTTCAATCTCCTGTTTGGTAATGATGAATGCTGCACTGCCCGCATCGCCCGAATAGCGGGGGCGCGACCATTGAATGGGCAGTGGGGTCGACTCATATGCCGGTAGCAGCAATTGGTCTATGTACCACTCTGTCTGGAGGAAGCTGAGGTTGGTCACCCGCACATCGGTGCGATAACCTTCGGTTTCCTGTACGTACCAGAGGGGATAGGTGTCGTTGTCGCCGTTGGTAAACAGTATGCCGTCTTTACCTACACCACAGAGATAGTTCATGCCTGTATCGCGTGCCAGTGTTCTACCCGACCGGTCGTGGTCGTCCCAGGTCTGCGACGCCATTTGAAACGGTACAAAAAGAGAGGCTGCCGTGGCAAGCGCCGCGGCTGCGGTGGTATTTTTGATATACTTCCGCAGAAACAGGCTGATACCAGCTACTCCCATTCCCACCCAGATTGCGAAGGCGTAGAAGGAGCCCGAGTAGGCGTAATCGCGTTCTCTCGGCTCAAAAGGAGTCTGGTTGAGGTAAAGGATGATGGCCAGTCCCGTCATGAAGAAAAGCATAAAGACGACAGCAAAATTTTTATTTCCTCTTTCTTTCAGTCGAAACTGATAAGCCATACCGATGAGGCCCAACAGCAACGGGAGCATATAGAATTTGTTGTGCCCCTTGTTGTCGACGATGTCGGGCGCTATGTGGTCCTGAGGACCCAGGTCGAGTACATATTCATCGATAAACGGAATTCCGGTGATCCAGTTGCCGGAAGTAATGCCACCGTCACCCTGTATATCATTCTGCCTTCCTGAGAAGTTCCACATGAAGTAACGCCAGTACATGTAGTTGAACTGGTATCCGATCATGTATTTCAGATTTTGCCAGAGCGTGGGTTTCTGACCGCGGTCGGTGACACCTCCCCAACGCTCGTATCCGATGATATGATTGCCGAAGGATGGATTGGTGGGATTGGAATGCATCCGGGGCAGGAACATCGTGTTCGTATATTTATAGGTGGGAGAGGTAATCTTCTCGTATCGGTCTTTCTGGTCGGGAGAGCTCTTTACAACCTGTTTCCAGGAAGTGCTTTCTTCATCAACGATGGCAGACCCGTCGGCATTCCGTGCAATTTTGGATGCATAGGTGGTTCCGTGAATCAAAGGGGTCTGACCATATTGTTCCCGGTTGAGGTAACTCCCCAGCGAGAATATATCTTCCGGCGAGTTCAGGTCGAGCGGGGTGTTGGCACTTGAACGGATGGGGATCAGGGCGTATGCCGAGACGCCGATCAGGATAACCATCAGGCTGGAAATTGCCAGATTGATTAACTTGACCTCCAGCTTTTTGTACTTAAAGGCAAGGTAGGCACCGGCTCCCAGAAGAAGAACCCACAACCATACCTTGCTACCGATAAAAAGGATGCCGGCCAGGGCGATGCTGATGAAAAAGGCAGTACGTGCTCGAGACTCTTTCCCTTTTTCAGACAAGGTTTCGTAGAGTGTCCAGGCAATGCTTGCCACCAGGAGGATCAGATAAACAAACAGTCCTGTATTGTAAGGCATACCCAGTGTGTTTACGAAAAAGAGTTCAAACCATCCACCTACTTTGGTGAATCCGGGGATGATGCCCCACGTCAGCACAACAATCAGGACGAAAGATCCCAAAAGTGCAAGCAGCCCTCCTTTCCAGGTGGGGTTCTCGTTTTTTCTGAAATAATATACCAGTACGATGGCAGGGATGCAGAGCAGATTGAGCAGGTGTACACCGATGGATAATCCCATGACATAGGCGATCAGTACAATCCATTTGTCGGCATGCGGCTTGTCGGCATTGTCTTCCCATTTGAGGATGAGCCAGAAAACAATTGCTGTGAGCATGGAAGAAAAGGCATAAACCTCTCCTTCTACGGCAGAGAACCAGAATGTATCGGAAAAGGTGTAGACAAGCGCACCCACCAATCCACTACCAATCACGGCGACGGTCTTTCCCATGGTCAACTCCTGTTCCTGGGGGCCGAGGATCAGTTTGCGTGTGAGATGGGTTATTGTCCAGAAAAGAAAAAGGATGGTGAAGGCACTCATCAGTGCGGACATGCTATTGACCATCCGTGCTACCTGTGAGGGATCACTGGCGAAATGGGTAAATAAATTGCCTACCAGCATGAAGATGGGCGCTCCGGGTGGATGACCGACTTCCAGTTTGTAGGCTGAAGTGATAAACTCACCACAATCCCAGAAACTTGCTGTGGGTTCAATGGTTAGCAGGTATACAATGGCAGCCGTAATAAACACACACCAACCGGCAATGTTATTGATTAACTTGTATTTAATCATCTTATTATTTGTTGAGTAGAGAAATCCGGCATTTACTTGAAACTTACCGAATTAATCTGAAATTTCGGCAAAGATACTGAATTCCCGTTATTCAAACGGCGTTTTCGGTTTCATTTTAAAGTAACATTATTAAAAAAAGTAAAATTTCAATCAAAATTATCCACACAAAGTAAACCATCCGATAGGCGTTAATAGAGTGTTAATAAATGTGCGTTATTTTTAAAATAGGTGGTATATGTTGTATAACATGTTTTGGCATAATGATCTGTTTATTAGTTTAATAAATCCTGTTTTTGCCTTTTTTTACGTCGTGACCCACAAAAAAAAACTATCCACAATTTGGCGGTAAAACAATAAAAAGTTTACTTTGGAACTGATTAAGGAAAAAAATCTATAATTAAAAGGTCTTTTTAGTAATAGTTCATCATTCATGCAGATTACGCTTGTTATTCTAAAACCATCAGCAATTCAACGTGGCATCTTGGGAGAAGTTATTTCACGCTTCGAAAAAAAAGGGATCCAGATTGTAGGACTGAAGATGGTGCATTTGACCGACAAGATCCTTGCAGAACATTATGCTCACTTATTTAATAAGCCGTTTTACGGGCGAATCAAAGATTCCATGCAGGCAAGCCCAGTGGTTGTGATGGCTTTAAAAGGAGTAGATGTGGTACATGTAGTCAGAAAATTAACAGGAGTAACAAATGGAAGAGATGCTGAACCGGGTACAATCAGGGGGGACTATAGCATGAGCGTACAGGAAAATATCGTGCACGCCTCAGATTCACCTGAAACGGCCGCTGTTGAATTGAAGCGTTTTTTCTCCGATAGTGAGATTTTTGATTATGCTTCTCATCTCACACCCTATTTTTATGCGAATGATGAACGGTAAAACCGAAACAGGAATGATCAGCGAATTCAAAAACAGATCAATTAATATAAAGAGTCAGGTAGCAATGGAAAGTCAACATTTTTTCGCAAAAGTACGTGTTCTTTTGCCAGCGACCTTGATGTTCATTACATTGAACGCATTTACACAGTCTACGCCGGCCGCGACTGATAAACCGAAGCCGGAAATAACAGCAAAACAACTGCATAGTTCCAGTTTAAGTGAAGAGACCGGTTTATTTGCCGACGGTTTAAAACTTAAAATGGATTTATCGGTACTCGACGAAGCAAAAGAGCGCAGGGAAACATTTGATCCCAATGATATTCCCGCCGACGATATTTACGGTGGAAAGTGGGTAAATGAACATGTGAACATTTACGGAGACTTAAAAAATGCGCCCGATACGTTTATGGTGGATCTGGAAAATTTCACCATGCCTGCCGTGGGGCACATGACCTCAAATTTCGGCAGGAGAGGAAGTCGTCGTTACCACTACGGCATTGATATCAAAGCACAGACGGGTGATACCATTTATGCGGCATTTGACGGGAAAATCAGAGTGAAACAATACGAAAGAAGAGGGTACGGCTATTATCTGGTTGTCCGTCACGTAAATGGCCTTGAGACAGTATATGGCCATCTTTCCAAATTTCTGGTGCAGGAAAACGATTTTGTCCGTTCGGGTCAACCCATTGGACTGGCAGGCAATACAGGCAGGTCTTACGGATCACATCTTCACTTTGAAACGCGTTTCCTTGGCAAACCCATCAATCCCAACTTTATCATCGATTTTGAAAACAAGGTGACCCATCGTGACGAATATCTGGTGACCAACTCAAGCTACAGGAAGACTTCCAACAGCAGCAGTTCGACCGTCAGCAGTAGTTCGGTATATAGAGAGCCGACCTCTGCTACCAACAAATATGTTTCAGGTGATGTGAAGTATCACCGGGTTAAGAAAGGCGATACGCTGGGAGCAATTTCGAAACGTTACGGCGTTTCGGTGAAAAATTTATGCAATCTGAATAATATCACCAGCAGAACCATATTGCGCGTAGGAAAATCGATCCGCATTTCGTAAAAGATATACTGCGTCCACACGCATAAAAAGGTACAGGTTTCATGCTTGTACCTTTTTTTTGTTTATCTTTGTTCATCAGATTACACAATGCACTATGGATGTTACCAATAAACAATTCGATGAAGTAATTGTGATTTGCCGGGATATTTTCTCCAAGAAATTACATGATTACGGAGCCTCCTGGCGTATTCTCCGGCCTGAATCGGTGACCGATCAGCTATTTATTAAGGCCAACCGGATCCGCTCACTCGAAGTGAAGAAGGAAAACAGGGTAAATGAAGGAATTTTTCCTGAGTTTATCGGCATCGTGAATTACGGAATCATCGGACTGATTCAGTTGCAATTGGGATATGCGGATAGCATCGATATCACCGTGGAAAAAGCATTGGAGTTGTATGACATGCATGTGGCAGGAACCAAAACGCTGATGAGTGCCAAGAATCACGATTATGACGAGGCATGGCGAAACATGCGGATCAGTTCCTACACCGATTTGATTCTGATGAAGATATACCGTACAAAGGAGATCGAGTGCCATTCCGGGAAAACACTCATTTCCGAAGGGGTGGATGCCAATTATCGCGACATGGTGAATTATGCCATCTTTGGATTGATTAAACTGCATTTCGGCGATCAGAAAGCATGAGCAGCATGGCAAAAATAATCGTTGTGTTGTCCCGCGTTCTGGTGGGAGCGACTTTTGTTTTTTCCGGATTCGTGAAGGCTGTGGATCCGCTGGGATTTACCTACAAAATACAGGATTATCTGATTGAACTCGGCCTGACATCGCTGTTTCCACTGGCTCTGCCGGTTGCAGTGCTGATGGTAACAGCCGAATTTGCGCTGGGCGTTTTTCTGTTGCTGGGTATTTACCGGAAATGGACCACCCGGCTGATCCTGCTTTTTATGATTTTCTTTACTCCTTTTACATTGTGGGTGGCCATCACCAACCCGGTGAAAGATTGCGGCTGCTTTGGCGACGCATTTGTCATCAGTAACTGGCAGACTTTATACAAAAACCTGCTGTTGCTGACTGGTGCTGTCTGGTTGATGTTGAAATGGAGACATATCACACCGCTGTTTACAAAAAAAGCTGCTCTACCTGTCGCAATCGCAACATTGCTTCTGGGTGTTCTCTTTGCGTTGTATAACGTATACAGGCTGCCGGTGATCGATTTCCGTCCCTACAAGGTAGGTGCCAATATTCCACTTCAAATGTACGTGGATCCGGAGAAAGCTGATCTCTACGAAACCATTTTCATTTACAGCAAGGATGGCGTGATCAAAGAATTCAACGAAGAAAACTATCCCTGGAACGATTCCACATGGACCTTCGTGGATATGAAAACCCATCTGGTAAGAGCAGGACAGAAACCGAAAATTGAAGATTTTTCTGTGGAGTCGCTCTACTTTGATGACACCACCAAATCCTGGCAATCGGGGGGAGACATCACGGACATTATACTTTCAGATCCTTCCTACACTTTCCTGATGATCGCATATTCACTGGATGAGATGCATATGCGGCATCTGGACCGCTTTCGGGAAGTGGCACGCCATGCAGAGGAAAAGGGGTATTCCTTTTATCTTCTCACGGCATCTGACCCCGGTGCGGTAGGGGAGTGGGAACGGAAACAGAAGACCGGCTTTCAGTTTGTGCGTGCCGATGAGCGTACACTGAAAACCATGATCCGTTCCAATCCCGGACTGATGCTGCTGAAGGAGGGCACGGTGATGGGGAAGTGGGACGACAGCGAGGTGCCCTCAAATGATAAGATTGAACTAATTTTAAAATAAAGATTTTTTTATGAGAAAGAACATTGTCGCAGGTAACTGGAAAATGAACAAAAACCTGCAGGAAGGAGTTGCCCTGGCAACCGCATTAAACGAAGCGCTGAAAGACAAAAAGGTGAATTGTGACGTAATAATCGGTACGCCATTCATCCATCTGGCAAGCGTGGTAAATGTCGTGGATAAAAACAAAATAGGTGTGGCTGCACAAAACTGCGCCGACAAGGTATCGGGTGCCTACACCGGAGAAGTATCGGCAGAGATGGTAGCCTCTACCGGTGCTGGATATGTGATCCTTGGTCACAGCGAAAGAAGGGCTTATTATCACGAAACAGCTGAAATATTGAAGGAAAAGGTTTTGCTGGCCCTTGCCAACGGACTAACACCGATCTTCTGTATAGGAGAGGTGTTGGCCGAAAGAGAAGCGAACAAACATTTCGATGTGGTAAAGTCACAAATCGAAACATCGTTGTTCGATCTCACTGCCGAAGATTTTGGCAAGATCGTACTTGCCTACGAACCGGTATGGGCTATTGGAACCGGTAAGACCGCTACAGCAGCCCAGGCTCAGGAGATGCATGCATTCATCCGCCGGACACTGGCAGCCAAGTATGGCCAGGAAGTTGCAGACAACACCTCCATCCTGTACGGCGGGAGCGCCAACGCTTCCAATGCCAAGGAGCTCTTCTCCAATCCCGATGTGGATGGCGGACTGATTGGCGGTGCATCGCTGGGCGTGGATAAATTTATGCCGATCATAGAGGCTTTTTGAGAGATTAACAGAATTTCACCACAGATCCGCTCCGGGTCTGTGGTGTTTCGTTATCTTTGTGTCAGCTTTTAAGTTGTCAGTTTTTGAGTTGGTTTAATGTATGATGCAGCGGTTTGGAAATTGTGGGTCCGCTCTTTGTTAAAATTGTGGGTCCTCTCTCGGTTAAAATAGAAAAGTATGCAAAATAAATTTCATTATACAATTGTTCTTTTGCTCCTGCTTATTTCATCAGGAATTTCTGCACAACCCTCTTCGCAAAAAAAAGAGATTCTGCAGGACCTTAACAGTGTGGTTCCGGGGAAGGGCAGGGTCATGGTATATGAAGATGAAAGCATCAGTCAGGTGCTTGGACGCACCATTGCGCCTCCCAGAACGGTCTACACCAACTCTGAAGGTACCGCTCAGTATTACAAGATGCGGGGATACAAAATTCAGGCCTTTTCGGGTAACAATCAGCGCACATCAAAAAATGAAGCCAACTGGAAACAGAGTCTGATAAACAATTCATACCCGGAATATGAGACGGTGGTGTTGTTCGATTCCCCCTTCTGGCGTCTCCGTGTGGGTAACTTTAAGACACGGGAAGAAGCACAGAAGGTGTTGACAGAATTAAAAAGATCCTTTCCTTCTTTTGGTAAGGAGATGTATATTGTAGTAGATGAAGTGAGAGTTCCGGTAGATTGAAATATTGATGTCCTCAGAAGAATTAGAGCAAAATAAATCGGCCATTGCAGGTCACATGAACGATATCCTCTCGCTGCTGGGTGAGGATATACAACGCGAGGGGCTGATAAAAACACCCGACCGTGTGGCAAAGGCTATGCAGCATTTGACAAGAGGTTACTGGCAGGATCCCGAAGAGATTCTCCGTGCAGCGCTGTTCAAAGAAAATTACCGACAGATGGTGATCGTGAAAGACATCGATATTTTTTCACTCTGCGAACATCACATGTTGCCATTCTTCGGAAAAGCGCACGTAGCATATATCCCTGATGGATATATTACCGGACTGAGTAAGATTGCACGCGTGGTGGATGTGTTTGCACACAGACTGCAGGTACAGGAACGCCTCACAACACAAATAAAAGATTGTATTCAGAAGACGCTAAACCCTATGGGAGTGATGGTGGTGATTGAAGCGCAGCACATGTGCATGCAGATGCGCGGTGTGGAAAAACAAAATTCCATTACCACGACCTCCGACTTTACCGGTGTTTTCCGCGAACAGAAAACCCGTGAAGAATTTATCAATCTGATTAAGAAATAAGTAAGCGGCTGGCTGATTAAGTAAGCAGCGGGGAATTTTTTTATCCTCTTTTGGCGATCCTTTTGCGGTCGTTCTCATCGAGCAGTATCTTTCTGATACGCATAGACTTGGGAGTCACTTCCACATATTCATCTTCCTTGATATATTCCAGGGCCTCTTCCAAACTGAATATTACTGGAGGAGCCAGCTGTGCCTTGTCGTCGGTACCCGATGCGCGCACGTTGGTGAGCTTCTTCGATTTGGTGACATTCACCACCAGGTCGCCCTCCTTGCTATGTTCTCCCACCACCTGGCCGGCGTAAACATCGGTTTGCGGTTCAATGAAAAAGCGGCCCCGGTCCTGCAGTTTATCCAGTGCATAGGCATAGGCATTGCCCGATTCACCGGCGATGATGGAGCCGTTGAGCCTTTTTTCGATGGTTCCCTTCCAGGGCTGAAACTCAAGAAAGCGATGTGCCATGATGGCTTCTCCGGCAGAAAGGGTGAGTACGATGTTGTTCAGGCCGATGATTCCGCGCGATGGAATGTTAAATTCCATGTGCATCCGGTCGCCCTTATTTTCCATGGTAAGCAGTTCTCCTCTTCGGCGGGTGATGACGTCGATGATTTTGCTGGCCGACTCTTCGGGGAGGTTCACTGTAAGTTGCTCCACCGGTTCATATTTTTCTCCGCCTATCTCCTTGATGATTACCTGTGGCTGGCCTACCTGCAGCTCATACCCTTCGCGGCGCATGGTTTCTATCAGTACCGAGAGATGCAGTACGCCGCGCCCGTACACAATCCAGGAGTCGGAACTGTTGGTTTCCTCCACGCGCAGTGCCAGATTCTTGTCGAGCTCGCGCATTAACCGCTCATAGATATGTCTAGAAGTGACATATTTACCGTCCTGTCCGTAGAAAGGTGAATTGTTGATGGTGAACAGCATCGACATGGTGGGTTCATCGATGGCGATGGGATCAAGCGGTTCCGGCTTTTCCAGGTCGGTGACGCTGTCGCCAATTTCAAATCCTTCAATCCCCACAAGTGCACAGATGTCGCCGGAGGTTACTTCATCCACTTTTGACCTGCCCAGGCCCTCAAACACGTCTACCTCCTTGATACGTATCTTTTTGATGCTTCCGTCGCGTTTGCAAAGTGCATAATCCTTACTGATGCTGATGGCTCCGCGATGTACACGACCTACTGCGATGCGTCCCACATAGTTTGAATAGTCGAGGGAAGTGATCAGCATCTGGGGTGTACCCTCCAGGATTTTTGGTGCAGGAATGTATTTGATGATGGCATCGAGCAGCGGAATGATGTTGTCGGAGGGCTTTTTCCAGTCTCCTGACATCCAACCTTGCTTGGCCGAGCCATAGATGGTGGGGAAATCGAGCTGTTCTTCGGTGGCGTTGAGGCTGAACATCAGGTCGAACACCTCTTCCTGTACCTCTTCGGGGCGACAGTTCGGCTTGTCCACTTTATTGATCACCAGGATGGGCTTCAGCCCGATCTCCAGCGCTTTCTGCAGTACAAAACGGGTTTGCGGCATGGGTCCCTCGAACGCGTCGACCACCAGCAAGCATCCGTCGGCCATGTTGAGCACCCTTTCCACCTCACCGCCAAAATCGGCATGCCCCGGCGTATCAATAATATTTATTTTGGTGTCGTTATAGCGTATGGAGACATTCTTTGAGAGGATGGTGATGCCGCGCTCCCTTTCCAGATCGTTGTTGTCGAGAATGAGGTCTTCGGTCTGTTTGTCGTCACGGAAAAGGTGGCCTGCCATCAACATTTTGTCCACCAGCGTGGTTTTACCATGATCCACGTGGGCGATGATGGCAATATTTCGGATATTTTGCATGAAAACAATCTTTTTAGGCCGCAAAGGTACGTTTTTTCAGTGATATTATGATATTTTTTTTCATGACTTATGAAATATAGATGTTATATTTGTGAAAAATCCCCCCAGTCGCCTGTTTTCATTCTTTATTGCTAAAACAGCGCAACTTTCGGATTTTTTGGAAACGATATTTTTCGGATTTTTGCAAAAAAACGAAAACAGTGAAAAATCAGGATCAACAGAATTATTACCGGATTGCAGAAGCAATCGAATATATCCGAAACAACTTTAAAAGACAGCCAGGTCTTGACGAGGTAGCCGCACATATTCACCTGAGTCCTTTCCACTTTCAGCGCTTGTTCAGCGATTGGGCAGGTACCACCCCCAAAAAGTTTCTGCAGTATATCAGCCTGGAGCATGCCAAACAACTGTTGAAAGAACAGCAGGTCACCCTTTTTGATGCCGCATTTGAAACAGGGCTTTCCGGTACCGGGCGGCTGCACGATCTTTTCATTCACATAGAGGGGATGACGCCGGCCGATTACAAAAACGGAGGCAGGAATCTTGTGATAAACTACAGCTTTGCCGACAGCCCCTTTGGAAATTTAATTGTGGCTTCCACCCCAAAAGGAATTTGTTACCTGGCCTTTGTCGATGACGAGACGGAAGCGTACGGTCATTTGGAGAAACAGTTTCCCAGTGCACTTTTTCAGCGTAAGCAGGATTTGCTGCAGCAAAATGCACTCTCCATCTTTCAAATGAAACCGGGTAATCTGTCTGATATAAAATTACATCTGAAAGGTACTCCTTTTCAGTTGAAAGTATGGGAGGCTCTTTTGAAGATACCCCTGGGAAAACTTTCGACTTACGGGCGCATTGCCGCGCAGATAGATAATGCCGGCGCTTCCCGGGCCGTGGGTACGGCCATCGGCAGCAACCCTGTTTCCTTTCTCATCCCTTGCCATCGGGTGATTCAGTCCTCGGGAGCCATTGGCGGTTATATGTGGGGCAGCACGCGCAAGACAGCCATGATCGGGTGGGAAAGTGCCAGAACAGACAGAAGTGAAATGAGCGGATTTTAATTAAGGTTTGCGCAAACAAATGGTTTTTGTATCTTTGTACACTTAACGCAACAATAATTTTCAGATTATTATTAAATGAACTTACACAGATTTTTCAGTGTATCGGTACTTTGTGTTATTTTTGAAATATTGACCGGTACAGCATCATTTACCATGGCGCAGGATGCGCCGGTATCGAACAGTGAAAAAGTATATACAGATCCCGACATTCTTCCCATGTACACAGGTGGCACAGCTGAGATGCACCGGTTTATTGCAAACACACTGAGTTATCCTGTCGACGCGGTGGCCCGTGATGCACAGGGACTGGTGGTATACACGTTTGTTGTGGAGAAAGATGGGTCCCTCTCGGGTTTTAACATTATACACCGTGCCGATTCGCTCCTGAACAAGGAGGCATTGCGCATTCTTCAAAATATGCCTCCCTGGCGCCCTGCACGGCATAAGGGAGAGATTGTGCGCGCTGAAACATACGTGCCAATGTATTTCAAACTAAATAAAAATGCACAGGTGGCTTCGAGAACAACCGCCGCACCTTCCAGCTCTGCTACTGCGAAAGCGTACGCCAAAACCGATGCGGAGATCATTGAAAACAGTGATATTTATACCATTGTCGATAAGATGCCACAATATGAGACCGGCGAAGAGGGACTGGGCAAATTCATCTCGCACAACATCCGGTATCCACGTGAAGCGCTCCGTGATGGAATTGAAGGGCGCATACTCTGTTCGTTCATTGTCTCTGCAAATGGTTCGATTTCCAATATTGAAGTGGTGGAAGGCTTAAATCCGTCGCTCAATGATGAGGCCATACGGGTGCTCGGACTGATGCCGAAGTGGATGCCCGGTGAAAATGGCGGTGAGAAGGTGAATGTAAAATGTTTGTTGCCGATAGATTTTAAGATTGACGAAACGCCAATTCCAAAGTTATAACGAGCAGCGGTCAGGCATTAGCGATCGGCTTTGTTTGCGGGGTTGGGTTCAGAGTGAGCGGTTTAGGATGTCAGTTCAATACAAAAGGCATTTCACGCAGGCCGTCGTAGGTCTGAATAAAAAGCCGGAAGGTAATGGGCGGTTTTTTCCCAGTACGAAGACTTCCGATCAGAAAGGAAGCATACATTTTTTGCGGATATCCGGGAGGATCTTGCTCCCGGGAGTGACTGAAATAGAGATCGACAGTGGGTGACGAGACATTGCGAAGCAGCCCCACCCTGTGCGGTTCGCTGTGGTATTCCGCTTCGATGATCATGTTGAGATAATCACCTCCCACCCAGATGCTTTGAATCTTCACCGGATCTTTTACCAGTTTTTCCGGAAAGCCTTCAGCCTGCACAACGCCGGTCAGGATATTACCGGCTGATTGAATCTTCACGGTATCACCCTGCAGAAATACATAATTTAGAATCACCCGTTGTCCTTCCTGCCCCGAATAATCTGTTTCGCGTGGAATCAGCAATCGCCCGTTATCCAGTTGAAACCGATAACTACTGCCATTCTTTTTCACCGTAGCAAAATCTACAAAGTAATCATCCAGTCGTTTTGGTTCCTCTTCACAGCCGGCAACCGACAGCAAAAGTAAAACGATCCAAAAGAGAAGGAAATTTTTCATTCAGACAATTGTTTCAGTGAGTACGCAGCTTATTTTTGACGGTGTTGCCATACATCTCAATCAATTTTTCCCGTAGAAAATTTTCGTCTTTGGCAGAAATTTCAATTTTACCGATCTGTTTCTGCAGATATTCATCGAACCGCTGTTCATCGTCTGCGGTATATTCTGCTACAAATTGCTTCGTGTGGCTCATTCGGTCGTATGCCACATAATTAAAGGGGAAGAATGAATAATTGCTGTATATTTCCCTGTCGATGATACCGGCTACCTTTTCCAGCAGTTCATTGCGGGGAATGTCACCGGGGAGGCTGTCAATCATCGGATTGATACATTTTCCAAACCGGAAGCGTACATGACCCTTAAAACCCATGATCCCAGTGAGCATATTCTCGATATCATCGGCCTTACTCTTTTTGTGGTCAGGATTGTCCCGCTTAAGTTGAAATTCTTTGGCTTTGAGGAAGTCACAGGGATCCAGCTCATAGGAAATGGACAAGGGTACGATCTGCAATTGCTTCAGGGCATCCAGCTGATGGGTGACATCATATAGGGTAAGCATCTTTAACAGGCTCACCTGTGTTTTGTCGTCCGAATCTTTTGCCCTCCCTTCCCGCTGGGCTATCCAGACCGGCTGTTTTCGCTCGTATATTGTATGGTGAATGTAGCGTGAGAGATGTGTGGAGACCTCCAGCATCTGGCGGACCGAAACACCCCGTTTTACAATAAAACTTTTGTTGAGCCGCACCAGCTTTTCAATCCAGGGATAAATCAACAGGTTGTCTCCGATGGCAATCTCTGTGGTAGGTTTTTCCTTGTCGAACATCAGCATGTTCAGAAAAGCAGCGTCCAAAACAATGTCGCGATGGTTGGATATAAAAAGGTAATCGTTCTTTTCGCTGATGTTTTCCCATCCATAACCGTTCATTTCGGTGGTGGTACGTGCTATCAGTTTATGCATGACCGGATAGATGATGTTTCGCTGAAAATCATCTTTTGATTGACAGCTACGCATGGCGTACGAGAACTGTTCCCAGGTGAAAGGTTTGACAAATGGTTCCACTGCACGCCGGAAATAGAGATCGTCGAGAAGTGAGGCTATGGTTTCTGCCACTTCACTGTCGAGAAGCGGGCGGATGTCATCGAAAAGGGAGGCTGTTTCCATCATCAAATGGTTTATTGTTAAGCAAGATCTGGACTCTTGGACTTGTGGTATTCTGTTTCAATGATCTCTGAGAGGATCTCCGTCATTGTAAACCCCGCCGCAGCCACCTGCTGCGGAATAAAACTGGTGGCGGTCATCCCGGGTGTGGTATTTACTTCCAGCAGGACCGGTTTGTTGTCCGAAATAATGTAGTCGGCACGGATGATTCCTTTTGCACCGATCAGCCGGTAGATTTTTTCGGTTTCCTGCTGAATGGTCCGTGTAAGCGCCTCGGATATCCGTGCAGGTGTAATCTCTTCTACCTGTCCGTTGTATTTGGCATTAAAATCGAAAAATTCGTTGGTAGTCACCACCTCAGTCAGCGGCAGCGCAGTAAATCCAAGGTCGGTTTTAAAGCAACCGCAGGTTACTTCTGTTCCTGCAATGAAGCTTTCGATAATTACCTCCGGTGCCTCCCGAAAGGCATCTTTGACAGCTTTCTCCAGTTGATTCTCCTCCTTTACCTTGGTGGTGGCGAAACTCGATCCTCCCACATTGGGTTTCACAAAAAGTGGCAAACCTAAACGGGAAATGATTTCACTGGGGTGTAACGTGTCATTTTCTCTTAGGATCACCGAATCCGCCACATTGATGCCGAAACTTTTGAGGAAATGGTTGCAGGTGAACTTGTTAAATGTGAGCGCCGATGCCAGTACTCCGCAGTTGGAATAAGGAATGGCCAGCATGTCGAAGTAACCCTGCAGCGAGCCGTCTTCACCCGGTGTACCGTGAATGGTGATGTAGGCAAAGTCAAAACGGACTGTTTGTCCGTTTACCATGAAACTGAAATCATTTTTATTGACGGGAATATATTCACCCTGATATTCAGCCTCCCATGATGTGCGGCCGATCTTTACCTTGGAGACGTTGTATTTTTTCTTGTCGAGAAAGGAATAGATGCCGGCGGCACTTTTTTCAGAAATTACTTTTTCCGAGGAATATCCGCCCCACACGACGGCTATATTTTTTTTCATACGATCTTTTATGTTTAATTTTCACTCCATTTGTTCTCTCGAGGCTGTGTAAGTACGCCATCGTTCTATTACATCCTGCATGTCGCCCGGTATGTCACTATCGAAATAAAGCTCCTCACCGGTTACCGGATGCACAAATCCAAGGGTGCGGGCATGCAGGCACTGGCGCGGACAAAGGGCAAAACAATTGTAGACAAATTGTTTGTACTTTGCGAAATGAGTCCCCCGCAGTATCTCGTTACCTCCGTAACGTTCGTCGTTGAACAGCGGATGCCCCAGGTATTTCATGTGAACCCTGATTTGATGGGTACGGCCGGTCTCGAGGCGACATTGTACCAGGGTGACATACCCGAAACGTTCCAGTACGGTGTAGTGGGTGACGGCTGTCTTGCCTTGGTCGCCATCGGGGAAGACACGCATGACCATGCGATCCCGGGGGTCACGTCCTATATTGCCTTCGATGGTACCGTTGTTCTCAGCCACATTTCCCCATACCAGGGCTACATAGAGCCGTTTGGTTTCTTTCCGGAAGAATTGGGCTGAAAGTTTGGTCTTTGCTTCCGGTGTTTTTGCCACCAGTAGCAGGCCCGAGGTATCTTTGTCGATTCTGTGGACCAGTCCCAGCCTGGGATCCTCCATGTCTCTGAAAGCATCCTGCTTCAGGTGAAAGGCGACAGCGTTGACCAGTGTGCCGGTGTAATTGCCGTGGCCGGGGTGGACCACCATGCCTGCCGGTTTGTTAACTACCATCAGGGCATCGTCTTCATATACAATATTCAGGGGTATGTCTTCGGGAAGTATCTCCAGCTCATGCCGCGGCCAATCCATCACGATGGAGATCACGTCGAGCGGTTTTACCCGGTAGTTTGATTTTACAGGCACTCCGTTCACCAGGATGCAGTCCGCTTCGGCTGCCTGCTGGATTCTGTTTCGTGAGATTCCTTCGATCCGCACGGATAAAAACTTATCGATGCGTAGCAGATTTTGCCCCTTGTCGGCTACAAATCGGTAATGTTCATATTTTTGATCTTGTTCCGGTATCTCCTCCGTCAACAGATCGTCGTCTTCCGGTAAAAAATCAAATTCATCCAAATCTTCTTTTGTCGCCATCCCGTCTTTTAGAAAAATGAATCGTCTATGGCTTCTTTCTTCGGGAGAGGGCTATCCGTATCGGATGTTCCCGGAGCCACAATATATTCATCGTCCACCTTCAATGAGTCGGTCGACCCACCGCTTGTAATTACCAGCGTCAGGGGTGAGCCTGCGGGCACTTTCTCTTCGGGGGCCAATGTCTTGCCCCGGTATTTCACAGCCACCACCAGTCCCGCATATTCAGACGGTATTTCCTCTGTGGATAGATGTGTGAATCCCAGTGAGTTGAGCAGAGCTGATGCCTGACGGGCCGAATAATCCACCAGGCCCGGAACAGAGACCTGTTGCGGAGTACGTGAATAAATAGCGATATAAATGGAGCGACCTTTTTTTACTTTATTGCCGGCTTTGGGTGTCTGGTCAAGGATGGCACCGGGTACGGCGTCCAGCCTGTAGATGGAATCTACCACCTCCGCTTTCAACCCCTGGGCGTCCAGAATGGCGTTTGCTTCATTTAACTGGAGTCCATCAAGGTCAGGTACCACCACATTCTGACCATGCCGGGTATAAATCCCTAGAAAAAACAATGCCAGAAAAATGAGTAACAGGCCGCAACAAATGATTATCAGTAGATTTTTTACAATTTTGTTTTCAAATATCGCTTTCCCAGTTTTTATTTTGTTTATCATAACCGCGATGTTAAAATGCAAGTACGTAATATAGGTACAAAAGTACAAAAAAATTGAGAGTGGGGGACAATGAACGTAAAAAGAGATAGGGTAAAGTTATTAGTGAAAGGAAGGAGTATAAAACAAAAAACAGGAATAAGGTATCCCGCATTCCTGTTTTCCGTATGTTGTCCGGTTGGCGCCGGATAAATTCTGATGGCACTTCTCCTGGTCTTGTGAAAAAAGAGGAGAGCCTGACTTTTCCCCAGATTAATTTTCATCGGAGACAGTCAGCCTGGTCCTGCCTTTGGCACGACGAGAGGCAAGCACTTTCCTTCCGTTCTTGGTGGCCATTCTTGTGCGGAATCCGTGTTTGTTTATTTTCTTTTTGTTAGAGGGCTGAAATGTACGTTTCATATGATTATTTTATTTATTGCTTTCTACACTATTTACGGGCTGCAAAATTAGGTAAAAAAAATGAAAGAACAAATTTTAAACAGGATAAATTAAAACGACAAACACGGTTTCCTCCATTTAATTGTTGAAACGTCGTTTTTTAGGAAAAAAACAAAATTTGAAGGAATTGTTTTGAGATTACAGAAAAACGTCCTATATTTGCACCCGCAATTTGGATAGCAGTCCGATTGGCACAAGGTTCACGCCTGAGAAAGGCCCATTCGTCTATCGGTTAGGACGCAAGATTTTCATTCTTGAAAGAGGGGTTCGATTCCCCTATGGGCTACATAATAATATAAAAAATAAATTTACGCGTCAATCAAATGGCAAATCACAAATCATCAGAAAAGAGAATCAGACAAACAAAAGTGCGTCGGTTGACCAGCAGGTATGCTTCCCGTTCAACGAGGAGTCAGGTTCGTAAATTGCGTACCATTACATCGAAGGAAGAGGCACAGAAGATGTATCCCGAGGTTTGTTCCATGTTGGATAAATTGGCGAAAAAGAAGGTGATTCACCAGAATAAAGCCAACAATCTGAAATCGAAATTAGCTGCACATGTGAGCAGTCTGAGTTGATCTTCTGTTCACAATACGTTTACAGAATGAGCCGGTCATTTACTTTGCCCGGCTTTTTTCGTTTCGCGTGAAGTACTTCTATGGCTGACCTTCACGTGATTGTTATGCAAGGCGGGATAAAACCCGCTTTTTCCGTTATTGGGCCATCTGGCACGAGCACCTAAAAAAAGCAAAAAGGATTGGGAAAAAAGGGGGATTTTTCGTACATTTGTATGTTTCTATTACAGCCGGGAATCCGGATGTATACCGTTAATTCATAGGAATATTTTAACAAAACAAATCAGCATGTCAGAAGAAGAAAAAAGATCGGCAAGCGGAGATTATTCCGCTCAGAACATCCAGGTGCTTGAGGGACTTGAAGCAGTACGCAAGCGTCCCGCCATGTATATTGGCGACGTCAGCGAAAAGGGACTTCATCATTTGGTGTACGAAGTGGTGGATAACTCAATCGACGAAGCACTTGCCGGATACTGTACCGAAATAAATGTCATCATCAACGAAGATAATTCAATCACGGTGAAGGATGACGGACGGGGAATCCCGGTAGATTTTCACGAGAAAGAAAAAAAATCGGCTCTGGAGGTGGTACTCACCGTACTGCACGCAGGCGGTAAATTCGACAAAGGTACCTACAAGGTGTCGGGAGGACTTCATGGTGTGGGTGTATCCTGCGTGAATGCATTGTCTATTTATCTGAAGGCGGAAATTCACAGAAATGGAAAGATATACGTACAGGAATATTCACAGGGTAAACCCTATTCCGATGTAAATATCGTAGGAGAAGCGAATGCGACCGGAACCATTATTACCTTCAAACCGGATGATACCATCTTCAATGTTCTTGAATACCGGTATGACATTCTGGCTACACGCCTGCGTGAACTGGCTTATCTGAATGCAGGTCTGACGTTGACGCTGACTGACAAAAGGACTCTGCGTGAGGACGGTTCGTTCAAGATGGAGCGCTTTTACTCCGAAACGGGACTGGAGGAGTTCGTGATCTATATCGACAAAAACAAGGATTCGCTGATTCAGACGCCCATCCATATTGTGACGGAGAAAAATGGGATTCCCATTGAGATCGCGATGACATACAACGATACCTACAATGAGAATATCTTCTCTTATGTGAACAATATCAACACCATTGAGGGAGGAACCCACCTGACCGGTTTCCGGAGAGGACTCTCGCGTACGCTTAAGAAATATGCCGAAGACTCCAAGATGCTGGAGAAGGTGAAGGTGGAGATCAGTGGAGATGACTTTCGAGAGGGGCTTACAGCCGTGCTTTCAGTGAAGGTGGCAGAACCCCAGTTTGAGGGACAGACCAAGACCAAATTGGGTAACAGCGAAGTAATTGGCGCTGTGGACCAGGCTATTGGGGAAGCACTGAAATATTATCTGGAGGAACATCCCAAAGAGGCCAGGGTGATCGTGGAGAAGGTGATCCTCGCAGCCACGGCGCGTCAGGCAGCCCGCAAGGCACGTGAGATGGTACAGCGTAAATCACCGTTGTCGGGCGCAGGTTTGCCGGGCAAGCTGGCCGATTGTTCCAGCAAGGATCCCGAGCAGAGCGAGATCTTCCTGGTGGAGGGTGATTCAGCCGGCGGTACGGCCAAGCAGGGACGTAACCGGATGTTTCAGGCCATCCTGCCGTTGCGCGGAAAGATTCTCAACGTAGAAAAAGCGATGCCCCACAAGGTGCTCGAGAGCGAAGAAATTAAAAATATATATACCGCGCTGGGTGTGACCATCGGCACAGACGAAGATTCCAAGGAACTTAACATCTCGAAACTTCGGTATCACAAAATCATTCTGATGACTGATGCTGACGTTGACGGCAGCCACATTGATACGCTGATTCTGACATTCTTCTTCCGTTATATGCGTACGCTCATTGAAAATGGGTACGTGTATATTGCCACGCCACCACTTTACCTTTGTAAGAAAGGCAAAATAGAGGAATATTGCTACAACGACCGCCAACGAAAAGAATTCATTGATAAGTATGGCGACGGAAACGAGAATGCCATCCATACGCAACGATACAAAGGTCTTGGTGAAATGAACGCCGAGCAACTCTGGAGTACTACCATGGATCCGGAAAACCGTTTGCTGAAACAAGTGACGATTGAAAATGCCGCCGATGCAGACATCATCTTTACCATGCTCATGGGAGAAGAGGTGGCGCCACGACGGGAGTTCATTGAAGAAAACGCTACCTATGCAAATATAGACGCGTAATTTAGATTCATCCTGCACGCTCCAAAATGCTTCGACCTCCCTCTTTGCAACCCAACGATAAAGCTGTCGTTCTTTCCCCAGCGGGAAAGATCGACGGCTACATGGTACGTGATGCGGCTGCGGTGTTGGAAAACTGGGGTTTACTGCCGGTAATAGCCGGGCATGCCCTGCTTCAGGCCGGTCGATTCAGCGGCTCTGTGGAGGAACGGCTGAGCGATTTGCAGCAGGCTTTTGATGATCCGGATGTGAAGCTGATCCTCTGCTCACGTGGCGGATATGGTGCTGTTCACCTGCTCAACAGACTCGATTTCTCAAAAGTCAGGAAAAACCCGAAGTGGGTGGTGGGCTACAGTGACATTACTGCTTTGCATGCCGCCCTGCAATTACATGGTGTTGCTTCCGTACACGGTCCCATGGCCAAGCATTTTTCCGAGGAAGGAGGTGAGGACATTGCTGTTCGTCTGACCAGAAACATGTTGGGCGGACAACCTGTGACCTATGAAATTCCGGTTACCGGCATGGAAGGACTTAACCGGGAAGGCATTGCAGCAGGTAGGCTTTTTGGAGGCAATCTCTCAGTCTTCTGTAGCTTGCTGGGTACTCCCTACGCGAAAATACCCCATCGGGGAATCTTGTTTATCGAAGATACCGGTGAAGCGCCCTATCGGGTGGATCGCATGATCTGGCAGCTAAAACTTGTCGGGGTATTTGAAAAAATTAGCGGTCTCATTGTAGGCCAGTTTTCCGATTATGAGGAAGACGGTCAGATGTACTTCCCCTTGCGGCAATCCATTCTGGAGGCAGTGAAGGAATATCTCTTTCCGGTCTGTTTCGATTTTCCGGTCGGACATGTAAAGCTTAACTATCCCTTGCTCATGGGTATGAAAGCATCGTTGAGCGTAAATTCCCATTTTATTCATTTCCAACAATAAACAACAGCATAGAATGACAATAAGTACAGAATTTTTACTACTTGTGGGTTCCATTCTGTTTTTCATCAGTATGCTGGTGGGAAAAGCGGGTCATCGTTTCGGGGTGCCCGTGCTGTTGCTTTTCCTGGTAGTGGGAATGGTTTTTGGTTCTGACGGTTTCGGACTGGTATTTGAGAATGTGCAGACCGCACAGACAATCGGTACCATCTGCTTGACCATCATTCTCTTTTCCGGTGGACTGGATACCCGGTTTTCCGAGATCAGACCGATTATTTGGCCAGGCGTAGTGCTCGCCACACTGGGCGTTTTCATTACTGCCATCCTCACCGGGTTCTTCGCTTACTGGCTGTCGGGACGTATGTTCCCGGCTATGGGAATAAGCCTTCTGACCGCCATGTTGCTTGCATCCACTTTCTCTTCTACCGATTCTGCATCGGTATTCGGTATTCTGCGATCAAAAGGACTGGTCCTCAAAAATAATCTGAGGCCATTGCTGGAGCTGGAGAGTGGTAGCAACGATCCCATGGCATACATGTTAACTATCATGTTCATGGGAATCATTCAGTCCGGTGCCGACCCGAACATCGGTATGGTGGTAATTTCCATTGTGGTACAACTGGTGGTAGGTGCCGGCATGGGATATTTTCTTGGAAAAGGTTCCGTGGTTGTCATCAACCGCATCCGAATGGTCAATGTGTCGCTCTATCCCATTCTTTTACTGATTGTTGGAATATTTATTTTTGCATCAACTTACTTTCTGAAAGGAAATGGCTACCTCGCCGTGTACATTGCAGGGTTGGTGATTGGCAATTCAAAATTCTCACACAAACGTACCTCCATGAAATTTATGGATGGTTTCGCATGGATGAGCCAGATTCTGTTGTTCCTCACACTGGGGCTGCTGGTTAATCCCGTTGAACTGATCGAGGTTCTCATTCCGGCACTGGTTATTTCGGTGTTCCTCATTCTTGTCGGTCGCCCGCTGACGGTTTTTCTTACATTGATCCCGTTCCGTAAAATCGGATTCAAGGATAAGCTTTTTATCTCGTGGGTGGGATTAAGAGGGGCCGTACCCATCATTTTTGCCATTCTCCCGCTGGCCGAAGGGGTGCCACACGCAAGATGGATCTTTAACATTGTGTTTGTTATTACTATTGTATCTCTGCTGGTGCAGGGAACCTCGCTGCCCATGTTCGCCAGGTGGTTGGGACTGGCAGAAAAACCGACCAAATACAAGGAATTTGAAGATTTCGATGTGGAGTTTGCCGAAGAGATCAAATCGGCCATGACAGAGATTTATATCTCGGAAGAAACTTTGCAATACGGAAAAAACCTCATGGAAATGCCACTACCAGACAAAACACTGGCAGTGATGGTCAAGCGGGGTGAACAATATTTTGTGCCGACAGGACAAACGGAGTTGCATGCAGGCGACAAGCTACTGGTGATTTCCGACGACGAGAATGCGCTCAAAGAGACGTATAGCAATATCGGCATTTCGGATTATTCCTATCAGAAGAATAAGTAAGTGAGCGGGCAGCGATCAGCTTCGGTAATGGAATATTGTCAAGGGCTGCGGTAGGCAAGGAACTTACAGTTTGAGAAAAAGATGTCAGTGTTCAGTTTTTTTAGTGGGGTTGGTGTCAGATTCAGTGTTTTGAGAATCAGCTTTCAGTGGTTTGGGAGATAAAAATATAAATTAGGAATAGAAAAATATTGTATATGAGGAAATTACATATCTTTTCGCTTTCTGTGGTATTGATTATTGGACTTTTATACACTTTGTCCTGTAACTCCTGCCAGTCCGGCAGGCAAACAATCGTGGCAGAGCCATACAGCAGGGTCTCTCCAGATTTTAGTGCCGACAGTGCCTATGTGTTTATACAGGCACAGGTGGATTTTGGTGTAAGGGTGCCGGGTACACCTGCGCACAAGGCTTGCGGCGACTATTTGTCGTCAAAGTTAAGGACCTATGGTGCCAATGTGGTGGAGCAACAAGCCGAAATTACCCATTACAACGGAAAGAATTTCACGATAAGAAACATTATCGGGAGCTGGCATCCTGAAAAGGAAAAGCGGATATTACTCTTTGCCCATTGGGATTCCCGTCCTTTTGCCGATGAGGAGACGGACGTCAGTAGGCAAAAACAGCCCATTGCTGGTGCCGACGATGGAGGAAGCGGCGTGGGCGTATTGCTGGAAATTGCCCGACAGCTATATCAGCAGCCCGTGGAGGTGGGTATCGACATCATCTTCTTCGACCTGGAGGACTGGGGACAACCCTCGTTCGATAAGAATCCGGTGCAGGGCGATTGGTGGTGCAAGGGTTCACAGTATTGGTCTGAACAGCCCCATGTGGAGAATTACAAAGCAACATATGGTATCCTGCTCGATATGGTGGGAGGTAACAATGCTACTTTTCTCAAAGAGGGTTATTCCATGCAATATGCACCGGGTGTGGTGGAAAAAATATGGAGTACCGCTTCCAGAATGGGATATGGTAACTTCTTCCTAACCCAGAGCGGTGGCTATATTACCGACGATCACGTGTCGGTAAATATGCAGCAACGGGCTCCCAGCGTCGACATCATCAATCTGAAGAGTGATACCCACACAGGATTTGCTCCCCACTGGCACACCCTCCAGGATGACATGCGCAACATCGATCGCAACACACTGAAGGCGGTGGGACAAACAGTGCTGGAAGTGATTTATACAGAAAAATAAATAAAAGCTTTTCGGAACTTGCAATCCATAGATCGGAATAGAAAAGCAGCAGGCTGAGACAAGAGTCCCTTTTGGTGAAAAATTATAATGAAGACAATCAACGAAATACAACAGGAAATAATTGACGAATTCAGCATCTTCGATGACTGGATGGACAAGTACGCGGTGATCATAGAACATGGGAATGCGTTGGCGCCGCTCGATGATAAATACAAAACACCTGAGAATATCATTGAAGGTTGCCAGAGCCGTGTCTGGCTTCAAACAGATTACCGCGACGGGCGACTCTGGTTTCAGGCCGAGAGTGATGCAATCATTGTGAAGGGTTTGCTCGCACTGGTATTACGGGTGTTCGACGGTCGCACGCCGGGTGAGATTATTGACACCGACCTGCGTTTTATGAAGGAGATCGGCCTGACCGAACATCTGTCACCCACCCGTTCCAATGGCTTGCTTTCGGTCATCAAACAGATCCGGTTCTATGCCATTGCCTACAAGGCGAAGGCGGGGCAGGCCTGAAATCTTCCCATTGTCGTTATTGTTTCCCTTACCGGAAAGTTATTGTCCATTATTTTCGGGAAGGGTATTCCTGTTTCGGATCTTCATCTATTATTTTCGGGAAATGTATTGCCGTTTCGACTCATTTCTTCCGAACGGTTTCTGGCAGCGTCGAGTACTCCCTCGAAATGTTTTCCTATCTGGTGGTTGCGGAAGTATTCAAGTCCCGCCTGGGTGGTGCCTCCCTTGCTGGTAATGTTCCTGATCAGCTCCTCAATACTGTAATTCTTCTGATTTTGTGCGAAATAGAGGGTGGTGCCCTGTGTCAGTTCCAGTAGCAACTCATCGAGTAATGGTCCGGGCAGGTTGAATTCCTGCATCTTTTCCTTGAAAATCTGTATAAAGGCCAGGATGAAGGCTGGACCGCTTCCAAAAACGGAGGTGAAAAGGTCAAAACCACTCTCTTCCAGTTCCACCGCTTTGCCCAGCTTACCCAGCAGGACGAAGATTTCCCTTGCTCTTTCGTTTTCTGGACGGTTGGTCGTGAAGGCGGTGACCGATTTGCGGTAAGCCATTGCCAGGTTGGGCATGATGCGTACTATCAGTCGATCTTTTCCCAGATACTTTTCTATGTAGGCGATACTTTTTCCGGCCACCGGAGAAACAATGGCCTTTCCCTCCAGGTTGCATCCTTTCAACTGTTCGAGAATGCCGTTCAGGTCCTGTGGTTTTATTCCCAACCAGATTACATCGGCGAAAGAGACAAGATCATTTATCTGCTCGCAAAATAGTATGTCGGTCTCCTTACGGGTTCTGGCGAAATAAGCAAAGGTCATTCCTTTTTCTTCCTCTAGTCCGTGATAAACCGCTCTGGTCAGGTTCCCGAATCCTATAAATCCGTGTTTCATTATTTTTTGACTTTTAACCCCGAGAATTTCTAAGAATCTCTCTGTTTCGAGATGATTCCGGTTATTTGAATTTAGTAAAAGGGATCTCCCCCTTCAGTGCATTGATTATATAATTGGTGCGCTGTCCGTTCAGAATCCACATTTCTACACCATTACGCATACAGATTTCGGCAGCATATATTTTTGAAGACATGCCACCGGTACCCAATGAGGAACTCTTTTCCTCGATACAGTGTCTGACAGAATTGAGGTCGCTGACCTCTGAAATAAGCTTCGCTTCGGGATGAAGATGCGGGTTCTTATCAAAGATGCCGTCGATATCCGATACCAGTACCAGCAGGTCTGCCTCCGTAATTACTGCCACCAGTGCCGACAGTTTATCATTGTCCCCCAATAGGATCTCCTCGATGGAAACGGTATCATTTTCATTGACGATGGGGATATAACCGGCTTGCCAGAGACGGTTGATGGTGTTGCGCGTATTTTCGTTGGCTACCGGATTTTCAAAATCGCGGTAGGTCAGCAATATCTGGGCAATATTTAGTCCGAATGTTGAAAAGATGGTGTCGTAAAGCTCAATCAGCTTGGTCTGGCCAATGGCTGCCATGGCCTGCTTGGAGTCCACGTTCTTTAGATAGCCGTTGATTTCCACGAACTGGCGTGCTGTGGCAATGGCTCCCGAGGAGACGATGACCACATCATATGTTTTTTTCAGTTCTACGATCTGTCGCGCCATACTTTCAATTACCGCAAAGGAGATGCGGTTGGTACCGGCTGTCAGCGTGGAGGTACCTACTTTAATGATCAGTTTCTTCTTCATTGATGCGATTACCCGGATGTGGTGCTTGTGTTGTTGTGTACGAACCGTATTTTTATTTGTTTCTTCTGTGTCATTCCCTGATCTGGCCTTCCCCGTAGACAAACCATTTGTTGGTGACCAGCTCCTGTGCTCCCAGAGGACCACGGAAGTGCAGCTTCTGGGTGCTGATGGCAATCTCGGCACCCACGCCAAACTGTCCCCCGTCGGTAAAGCGGGAGGAGGCGTTGTGATAGACAGCCGCACAGTCTACCTCCTGCATGAAACGGTCTGCCTTTGCCGCATTGCTGGTGACAATCACCGCAGAATGACCTCCTGAATAGTGATTGATCAACGCAATTGCTTCGCCCGTATCATCGACCAGGGTAAGATAAAGCTTTGGTGCCAGATATTCCTCACACAGGGTGGCGGCGTTGTTTTCTTCCCGGATGGTGGGGCTAAGGGCGACCATCCCCTGGTTACCCCAAACTTCAATTCCTTTCTCCCGAAGCGCAGCGACCAGCCGATTCACTTTCTCCTGCAACGCAGGAAGGTGCCGGTTGATGGCCACTTTGTCGATGGCATTGCAGACGCTGATCCGCTGCTTCCCGTTGATTACCAGGCGGACGGCCATCTCAAAGTCGGCCTCTTCGTCGATATAGAGGAAGTTGTTGCCCCTGCCACTCACGATCACCGGTACGGAGGCATTCTCCTGTACGAAGTGAATCAGTCCTTCCCCCCCGCGGGGTATAATCAGATCCACCTTGTGGCTGTTCTCACGGATGAGCTGCCGTGTTTCCTCACGGGAGAAGTTGAGATAGCTCACGCTGGCCGGGTCCAGCCCATGCAGAGTGAGTGCTTCCTGCCAGAGCTGCGTCAGCAGCAAGTTGGTATGCAGTGATTCTTTGCCACCCTTCAGCAGAATGCGGTTGCCCGCCTTGAAGGCAGTCGCCGCTGCCTCGATGGTCACATCGGGGCGGGATTCATAAATAATGAGGATGGTCCCGAAAGGAACCGTGCGGTTGACTATTTTTAGTCCGTCTTCCCGGACAAACTCATACAATACCTTCCCTTCCGGGTCGTCCTGCAAAGCTACCTCTTCGAGCGAGCGGATCATCCCTTCAATCTTACGGTCATCCACCTTCAGCCGGTCTCGCATGGAATCGTCCATGTCGGGATAAGCCTGCATGTCGGCTCTATTGGCTTCCAGAATCGCCTCCTTCTGCAGTCGAAGCAGCCCGGAGAGGCTTTTCAAAACGCTGTTTTTATGTTTAAGATTCATTTTTCGATAAAAAGAAATCATTTGACCTCCAAAGGTAGCAATTTATTCTTTATTTTACCCTTTTTGTTGCAAACTATCCATCAGTTGCATGAGGTTTTGCCGGACCATCAGGAAGCTGTCCCGGAGCTCCGGTTTTACGGGATGTGAGGGAGGGGCCTCCATTTTGAGCGGGTTGATGGGCTGGTTGTTTTTGTATACCCTGTAATCGAGGTGCGGACCGGTGGAGAGGCCGGTGGAACCCACATAGCCGATCACTTCTCCCTGCCTGACGTGCGTACCCTTTTGAATACCTTTGGCAAAGCGGCTTAGATGCATATACGTGGTGGAATAGGCATTGTTGTGTTTTATCTTCAAATAATTGCCTGCACCGCCACGTTGGTATGATTTCTCGATGACCACCCCGTCGCCGACGGTCTTTACAGGTGTGCCTGACGGGGCGGCATAATCCACGCCATGATGGGGACGGTAACGTTTCAATACCGGATGAAAACGTGCATTTGAAAATTTGGAGCTTATGCGGAAAAAATCGAGGGGCGCTTTCAGAAATTCCTTTCTCAGGCTGTTCCCGTCCGCATCGAAATACTCTCTTATTGAATCCTGTTGAAAAGGTATTGCCATGTATTCCTGTCCCTGGTGGCTGAAAACAGCCCCTGCTACGTCCACGATATCCACGAAGGTGGTATCATCGATCCAGGCTTCGTCATAAATCAACCGAAAAGAATCGCCTTCCTTGATATCGAAGAAATCAATCTGCCAGGTATATATGTCCGAGAGTTTCATTGCCAGCAAGGGGGAGGCACCCGATTCGATAATTGCATTCCACATGGAAGAGGTGATGGTCTTCTCTGCATATCGCCGGTGCAGGGTGACTGGTTTTACATCGGCATATGCCTTGGGCGAACCGGAACAAAAGTCGACCACCACAAAGTCGGTTTTCGAACTTTCAAACACAAGATACCGCACTGCCGAAGGGGTGTCTTGTGTAGTGATTGCAGCATATGTATTCCCGATTTTCAGCTTGTTTGGCGGATATAAAGCGGAAATGATGCCGGTTATATTTTCGCCCTCCGTCCCGCTGAATCCAAGACGCAACAGGATCGATGCCAGGTTGTCGCCCTCCTGGATGACAAAACGATCTACCTGAAGAGAATCAACACAGATTCCATAGGCAAACAAACGTTCGGTTTTTTCCTGTGTAATGTCACCGGAGTGCTTCTTCTGCCGGAGCGTGCAGGAGGTGATGGAAAGGATAAATAACAAACAGCTGACGGTCCGGAATACTTTTTTATTTACAAACATGCGCCAAAGGTAGCTCTTTTTTTGTAGTTTTTCTCTGTTAAAACGCCCATTTTATTCCTGCATAATAGTGGCGGGGCATCCCCGGGTAGTAATATCTCGGTTCTGCATTGCCGAAGGCAACCGCGTTCACGGTGATCATGGGAGAATATCGGGTATTGGTTATATTGTTTGTACCGGCAAAAAGTTCAAAAGTACCTGCTTTTGGGACTGGGAAATGGTAGGAAGTTCTCAGACCCACCAGAAGATAGTCGTCGTTTTTCAAGCTGTTGGCGTCATTCATGTATTGTTCTCCCACATATTGGCACTGTACATCCAGTCTGAATTGTGGCGATGGTTGCCATTGGATAGCGGCTTGTGCAATATGGGAAGGGATTCCGGGCAGCTCATTTTTATTGTAGATCTCACCATTGTCGTTGAAATCTATAAACCGGTTCCGTGACCAGGTATAGTTGACATTTATGTACAGCCTTCCGGGAAAATCCCGAAATCTGAAGATTCCCTGTTTGAGCATCAGCTCAATACCGGTATGTCTTGTCCGGCCGGCATTGATACCGGTAAAGATATCTTCGGCGAGTCGTTTTGTGACCAGCAGGTCGGTGAGGTTGATGCGATAGACTGTGGCTTCCAGTTGTGTGGCATCGTCAAACAGATTCAGCCGCACTCCCGCCTCATACTGTACACCCTGCTCCGGCCGCAACTCCCTGTTTATATCTCCTTCCGGCAGGAGCGTTTCCTCGGGTGAAGGCAAGGAGAAGCCGTGTCCCACCGAAGCATAGAAGGCCAAGCTGCGGCTGGGTGCGTAATTGACCCCAAAACGGGGCGAGAAGATGGCAGGAAAATCACGTTTCCCGCTCTGATCACCATCCTCAGAAAACTGATCGATAAGTCGGTAATACACTTTGTTTAACGCTCCTCCCAATGAAATATTCCATGTCGGTGCGGGTTGCCAGTAAACCATCCCGAAGAGATTGGAATGATTCCGGGTTTCCTTGTTTCTGTTGATCAGCTCATCTTTCAGATCCATCTGCCAGCGGTAGGTGTCGTTCACCCACTCGAACCCGATCAGTGCATCCCAGTTTGAAGCGTGATAAGTCAGTCTGTTACGGATACCTCCACCCGAAGTTCCATCGTCCAGGTTGTTAAAAGGTCGTCGCTCGTAGCTGTCCGCCCATCTTCCGAATAGCGTGAGCCTGTTGTTCCATTTTTCAGAAATTCTGTTTGTAAGGGTCACACCTGCAATGGCGCGCTGATATTTTTTGTATCCCTCCACCGCTTTCCAGTTAACCGCAGCAGCGTGGGGGTCGCTTTCATATAGGGTCTTTCCGACAGAACTGGGGAGTTGTGCAAACAGGTCGATCCACATCAGGGTATACTCCAGTGAATACGCCTGGTGCTGCCATTTGCCCGACGAGAGCAGGACCGTACGCCGATAGCGGTTGTTTTCACGAAAACCGTCCGACTGCAGGTGCGAAAGATTTCCCCCGATGTGTAAATTTTCCCTGTGATAGCTACCTGCCGCCGCCGTTTTCATCGTTTGAAAACTGCCATATTGGAGCAATGTCTCCACCTTATTGCTTTCTGCTTCCGGCGTATAGATATTGATATTTCCTCCAAGTCCGGAGCCGTAAAGTGCTGAAGCAGGACCTTTGATCACCTCCATGCGCCCGATACCAGTCAGTTCGATATCTTCCGGCGTGGAGATCCCATCGGATGAGGTGATGGGGATATCATTCAGATAGGCTTTGATACGGTTTGTATTATAGGGGGTACGGCTACCCACACCGCGAATCACAATGCGACTTGTGGAATAGTTACCGCTGTGCATGTAGATGCCTGGCAGGGTGTGCAGGGTGCCGGCAAAATTATTGCCGTCGGCTGTTACAATCTCCTCTGCCGAGAGTACGGAGATGCTCCCCGGTACCTGGCGCTGCCGGGTGTTGATCTGATAAGCATTTACCACCACCTCCCGAAGCGAAATGATGGAGTCGGGTTGCGTCATGCTGGTTTCCTGTGGAATTGCATGAATCGTGAAAAAAAAGCCAATTATCGGCAAAACTGTTTTCAACTTATTCATTTTATGTGATTGACAGGGAGTAGAGAAACAGGTTTGTCTGTTTTGTAAATTCATATACCAGTAATAACAGCCGCGTTGTTTTTTGGTTTTGATTTCCTCTTTCTTTTGCTGAATTATCCTTTTTTGTACCTTTGCGTTCTTTTTTAAAATCTCTTTTAAGAGCTGGGACTACAATGGGTATATTTTCCATTTTTATTATTGCCATAGGACTTTCAATGGATTCCTTCGCCGTCTGCATCGGAAAAGGAATGTGCAGGCAGCACTTTCATGTCTGGAGGGCCTTCAAGATTGCGCTGGTTTTTGGTCTTTTTCAGGCACTGATGCCATTCGTCGGATATGTGTTGAGTATCGGTTTTTCCGAGTGGATACGACAATTTGACCATTGGCTGGCCTTCATCATCCTTGCAGTTCTCGGTATAAAAATGATTTATGAGTGTCTTAGACCCGAAAAAAAGGACGATTGTACTGATTGCAGCTGCAAGGGAACGGAGGCCATCGATTGGAAGAATGTAATGACACTGGCCTTTGCCACCAGTATCGATGCAGCAGCTACCGGGCTGATCTTTGCTTCTTATCCGGGCACCATCCTGCAGGCTGCGGTAATGATCGGCGTAATCTGTTTTCTTTTCTCTTTTGGCGGTATGTTTCTGGGCTTCCGCCTCGGGAAGAAAATGAATTTTTGTCTGGAAGCTGTGGGCGGAGTAATTTTAATCGGCATCGGACTGAAAATTCTCCTGGAACATCTGTTACAATGAGTGTAAAACCTCCATCAGCACCACCGCCTGATTGCGATTTGTATCCCTCGCGGAATAAAGTAGGGTTACTTTTTTATGTGTTTTCTCCAAAATACCGATTTCTGTCAGCTCCTTCTTTTTATCTGTCAGCTCTTTTCGATATAAATCATTGAATTCTTCCCATTTTTCCGTATCATGATGAAACCATTTTCTCAATGCTGTGGATGGGGCGATCTCCTTCATCCAGAGATCCACGTGCGCATTTTCTTTGGAAAGTCCCCGTGGCCAGAGCCGGTCAATCAGGATACGATACCCATCGTCATCGCTTCGCGGATCGTAGACTCGTTTTATCGTGATCATGTGAATCAATTTTTATTGTGAATCCATAAGGTCGTTTATTTCTCAAGTCCGGCACGGTTGAGTATAAAGGCGAATTCGAAGGCAGTGTCCTTGATCCCTTCGTAGCGTCCGGTGGCACCCCCGTGTCCCGAATCCATGTTCATGTGCAGCAGCAGGATGTTGTTGTCGGTTTTCAGGGAACGGAGCTTGGCTACATATTTGGCAGGTTCATGAAAGAGCACCTGTGAGTCATTGATTCCGCCAGTCACCAGCATGTTCGGGTAATCCTGTGCTTTTATATTGTCGTAGGGGGAGTAAGAAAGGATATAGTTGTAATACTCCTTCTCATTGGGATTGCCCCATTCCTCATATTCACCCGTAGTGAGCGGCAATGTTTCGTCGAGCATCGTGTTGATGACATCCACGAAGGGTACCTTTGCCACAATGGTCTGATAGAGGTCGGGCCGCATGTTTGCCACAGCGCCCATCAGCAGGCCTCCAGCGCTTCCACCCATCGCTGCGAGCTTATCGGGAGCGGTGTAACCGTTGTTGATCAGTTGTTCGCTGCATGCGATAAAGTCGGTAAAGGTGTTCATTTTATGCAGCAGTTTGCCATCCTCATACCACTGCTCACCCAGGTCGCTTCCGCCCCGTATCTGGGCAACGGCATACACAAAGCCGCGATCGATCAGGCTGAACATGCTCGCGCTGAAATAGACGTCGGAGCTGTAGCCGTAGCTTCCATAGGAATAAATCAGTGCCGGGTTGCTGCCATCTTTCTTCAGTCCCTTTTTATATACAACGGCCATGGGAACTTTCACCCCGTCGGAGGCAGTGGCCCACAGTCGCTCTACCACATAATTGTCGGGGTCAAAGCCGGAGGGAATCTCCTGTTCCTTGAGTTTCACCGTTTCTTCAGTTTCAATGTTGTACTCATAGAGGGTATTGGGGCGGTTGAGTGAGGTGTATGTATAACGGAGGGTGACGGCATCATATTCCGGATTGCCACTCAACGAAGCCGAATAGACCGGTTCCGGAAATGCGATCGTTTTACTCTCGCCACCATTTACAGGCATCACGACGATTTCAGTGAGCCCGTTTTTCCGTAAGTCCAGTGAAACCCAATTGCTAAGAATATCGATTCCCTCAATGCGAATATCGTTGTTGTGTGGCAGGAACACTTTCCAGGACGACCTGTCTTCATATCCGGTGAGCGGCATTTCATAGATCATGCCATTCAGATGCTGCTTATCCTTGTAACGCACAAAAAAACTTTTCTTGTGAGGATATACACTGTATTCCACATCCTGCACACGGGGTAGGAACACCTTGAAGTCGTCCTCCGGCCTGTCAGCCGAGATATATCGTTCCTCGGAGGTGGTTGAACTGCTGCTGGTGATGAAGATATACTGCTTTGTCTTGTTGCCATAGACGTAGGTGTCAAAACGGGCATCCTTCTCCTCGTACACCCGTTTTGCGGCCGCCTCGTCCAGCTTTCGGCGATAGACAGCGGCGGAACGCAGTGTCTTGTCGATCAGACTATAGAAAATTGTTTTGTTGTCGTTGGCCCAGGCCACCGAGGCGGCGCCGTCGACCGAAAACCCCACATCCTCACCTGAAACCAGGTCTTTAATCTTCATTGTGAACTCGGCATAGGATCCGGTTTCGTTATAGAAATAGGCAGCCTTGCTGTTGTCGGGACTGATGGAATAGCCCTGGAAAATAAATGCAGATTTTCCCTCGGCCATCTTGTTCAGATCGAAGATAATTTCTTCTGCGGCCTCCATTGTCCCTTTCCGGCGACAGTAAGCAGGATATTGCTTCCCCTTTTCGGTTCGGCTATAGTAGTAGTAACCGTCTTTGAAAGAAGGGTAACTCTCGTCATCCTCCTTGATACGGCCTACAATCTCGTTATATATTTTTTGCTGAAGCTCCTTTGTGGAACCCATTACGGTGTCAGTATAGGCATTCTCCGCCTGCAGATAGTCGATTACACTGAGGTTGTTCTTGTCTTTCAACCAGTAATAGTTATCGATACGTGTTTGCCCGAAATTCGCGAATGTGTCGGGAATTGCCGCTGCCACGGGTGGGGCAGGAAAATCAGATTGTTTCAAAAGTGCCACTTCTTCTTTTTTTATATTACACGATGTGATCAGAAGCGCTGTAGCACCCATGATCAGAAAATTTAAATGCTTCATGTTTTTTTGTTTAGGTTATGCGTTATCAATAAACCAGTTTTGTCACAAATATACACAATTCAAATGGAAAAATGTAAATGAACATTCTTTTTCTGCCGGCGTTATAATCTGATTCTGAAAACCGATATGCATTCAAACGAACATCATTATGGGCACGACGATGTGAAGAACATCAAAGTGGCATTTTTTCTGAACCTCTTGTTTACGGTGATTGAGCTTATCGGGGGGCTACTTACCAACAGTGTGGCGATACTCTCCGACGCTGTCCATGACTTGGGCGACTGCTTTTCATTGGGCCTCTCCTGGTATTTTCAGAAAGTGGCGAAGAAACCCCGCACTGAGGAATATACATATGGTTTCAAACGCTTTTCGCTGTTGGGGGCCATCATTAATTCCATTGTGCTGCTGGTGGGCAGTGTGGTGATTCTGGTCCATGCTGTACCGCGACTCTTCCATCCGCAGCAACCCAATGTAGAAGGAATGTTGCTGCTGGCCGTACTGGGTGTGATCATCAATGGTCTGGCTGTCTTACGGCTGAGGAAAGGATATTCTCTCAACGAAAGAGTGGTGTCGTTGCATCTGCTCGAAGATGTACTGGGATGGCTGGCTGTACTGGCAGGTGCAGGCGTGATGTATTTCGTGGATGCGCCCATCATAGACCCTCTTCTCTCCATCGCAATCGCTTTGTTCATCCTCTTTAATGTCTTTCGCAATATGCGAGAGAGTTTACGTATCATCCTGCAGGGGAGTCCTGCAAAGTTGAATATTGAAACGGTGAAAAATACGCTGCTTGAAATGGAAGAGGTACGCAGTGTACACGACCTGCATACCTGGTCGGTGGACGGCGAATACAACATCCTCACCCTCCATGTGGTACTCGGTGAGAATACGACAATGGAAAATCAGCAAAAACTGAAGATCCGTATTCGCGAATCTTTGCTCAGGCTGGGAGTGCAACATTGCACCATCGAGTTTGAGCTGCCCGATGAAGATTGCGTAATGGAAGGCTGTTGCTGAAACTCAGAAACCTGTTTCTGCTTATTCCAGGTAGGTATACCCGTAGAGTCCGGAACGGTAGTTGGAGAGGAACTCTTTACCCTCTTCCACCGATATCTTACCCAGCTTCACAGAGCTCATCACCCATGTTTCCACAGTGCGTACCAGCTTCTTGGAATTGTACTGGGCATATTCCAGTACTTCAGCTACCGACTCCCCATCAATCACCTGGTCTATTTTATATCCAGACTCGCCCGTGGAAACGTGTACCACATTGGTATCCCCGAAGAGGTTGTGCAGGTCGCCCAATATTTCCTGATAAGCACCCACCAGGAAGACGCCGATATAATAAGGTTCACCTTTCCTGAGTGTATGTACTGGCAGGTAGGAGTTGCGGAAGCCATCCTGTGAGGCGAAGTTGGCTATTTTACCGTCAGAATCGCAGGTGATGTCCTGCAGCGTGGCCGTCTTCCCGGGTCGTTCATCGAGCCGGTGAATGGGAATGATGGGAAATACCTGATCAATGGCCCATGAGTCGGGCAGTGACTGAAACAGGGAGAAGTTGCAGAAATACTTGTCCGGGAGAAGGGTGTCCAGCTGACGCAATTCTTCGGGTGCATGTTTGGCCCGGTTGCTGGTGATATTGATCTCACGGGCAATGGAGAAGTAAAGTTGCTCTACCTGTGCACGCGTCTTCAGGTCGAGCATGCCCAGGCTGAAGAGGTCGAGCGACTCCTCACGAATCTGCTGGGCGTCATGCCATGCTTCGAGCATGCGGGCCTGGGTAAGTGATTCCCAGATGTTGTAAAGTTCCTTTACCAGTTCATGATCGTCCTCCTGAATATCCAGATCTTCCGGCCACTCGGGAAGTGTGGCTGTCTCCAGCACTTCAAACACCAGTACGGAGTGATGTGCCGTGAGGGCGCGTCCCGACTCGGTAATGATGTTGGGGTGGGGGATTTCGTTCTTGTCCGCCGCATCCACAAAGGTAAATACCGAGTCGTTCACATATTCCTGAATGGAGTAGTTGATGCTGTTTTCAGTGAAGGAGGAGCGGGTACCGTCGTAATCGACACCCAGTCCGCCACCGATATCTACAAATTCAATTTTGAATCCCATGGCATGCAGCTGCACGTAGAATTGTGCTGCCTCACGCAGGGCCGTCTTGATACGGCGTATCTTGGTGATCTGGCTGCCTATGTGAAAGTGGATCAGGCGGAAGCATTCGGTGAGGTTGTTCTCCCTGAGTATCTCAAGCGCCTCCAGCAGCTCACTCGAATTGAGACCGAACTTGCTGCCGTCGCCGCCGGACTCTTCCCATTTCCCGCTACCGGAGCTTGCCAGCTTCACCCGGATGCCGATATTGGGCTTTACCTTGAGCCGTCTGGAGATTTTGATGGTCAGATCCAGTTCATTGAGCTTCTCCACTACAATAAACACCTGTTTGCCCATCTTCTGGGCCAGCAATGCCAGTTCTATGTAACTCTCATCTTTGTATCCGTTGCAGACGATGAAGGAATTGTTGTCTGTATTAATGGCTAACACAGCATGGAGTTCCGGCTTTGAGCCTGCTTCGAGTCCGATGTTGAATCGCTTCCCGCTCGATACGATCTCCTCCACCACCTGGCGCATCTGGTTCACCTTGATGGGGTAAACAATATAATGCTGGGCACTGTATTCATATTCTTTCGATGCAATCGCGAAACTGTTCGATATTTTTTCAATCCGGTTGTCCAGAATCTCGGGAAACCGAATCAGTACGGGAGAAGATACATCTCGCAGATAAAGTTCACGCATCAACTCGCTCAAATCCACACTCTTATCTTCCTGTTTGTTGGGCGTGACCTGGACATGCCCTTTTTCGTTGATGGAGAAATAACCGTTTCCCCAGCCGTTGATGTTATACAATTCTTCCGAATCTTCGATGCGCCATTTTCTCATTCTAACAAACAGTATTTAAAGATGATATTTGATGATTGACCATGAATCTGCAAAATTAAGCAATAATTTTGTGTTACGGCGCCAGCGAGGATAAAATGATTTCAAAAAGGCTTGTTTCACTTATTAATTGATGCAAATAACTTTTTTTAATGATCTCATTGCAACATTTGCAACGCTAAAAACATCTTCATTTATATCACGTACTCTGTAATGAACTTTGTAACGACTATGCGAACAAAATTTTTTTTGCTTATTTCTATGGTTATAACCGGTACTTTCTTTGGTGCATCGTGTGATAAAAATACAGGCGGAGAGGATACAAGATCGTTGCCCGATCCGATTCAGATCACGCTTCGTTCCGCAGAGAAGGAGATGGTGAAGTCCGACCAGCAGTTTGCCTTCGACTTTTTTGCCGACCTGTTTGATGAGGAGGCTTTAACAGAGGATAAAAATTTCATGGTCTCTCCCCTGAGCCTGAGCATGGCACTGGCGATGACAATGAACGGGGCATCCGGTGAAACCGCCAAAGCCATGAAGCAGACTCTGCGGTTGGAAAATTATTCTGAAGTTGAGATAAACGATTATTATAAAAAACTGAAAGAGGCTTTGTTAAAAACAGATCCCACGACAAAACTCTCCATTGCCAATGCCATTTTCGCCAATCGGCAGGTCGCCATTCATCCCGACTTTATCAAAACGAATCAATCCTATTACGATGCCACGGTGCAACCTGTCGACTTTTCCGACGCCGCTACCGCAGGCATCATCAACAAGTGGGCTTCCGATCAGACCCAGGGACTGATAAAAAAGGTGATTGACCAGACCGATGCGCGGGATTTGATGTATCTGCTTAATGCGCTCTATTTTAAAGGAATATGGACAACCAAATTTGATTTGAAGAATACTTCACTGAAGCCGTTTGCCGGTAAGGATGGTGTCGTCACCCCGGTGGAGACGATGCAGCAAAAGGCCAAGTTCAACTACATGGAAGATCAGGTCCTGCAGATGGTACAGCTTCCATACGGCAATGGCGCTTTCAGTATGATGGTGTTGCTGCCCAGAGAGGGAAAGAATCTGAATGACGTGGTGGCAGTAACCCGCCAAAGTGATTATTGGAGTAATTTGAAGTCGGAGCTGCGTGAAGCCGAGGTGGATCTCTTTCTGCCGAAATTTAAAACGGAATACAGCAAGAAGCTGAACGATGTGCTCACGAAGATGGGCATGGGAAACGCTTTTACCGATGCAGCCGATTTTTCTGGCATTACCGATACCCCCGCAAGGATTTCATTCGTAAAACAGGATACATACATCAGCACCGATGAGTCGGGTACGGAGGCTGCAGCTGTGACGACGGTAGGCATGGTGTTGACATCGATGCCCGTACAACCGCAACATGTGATTTTCCATGCCGACCGGCCTTTTATCTATGTGATTCAGGAAAACTCCACTGGAGCCATTCTGTTTATGGGCGCAGTAAAAAATTTGAGAAAATAGAGCGTTATTTGCATATATTTTTCCCAAAATAGTAAATCACTCAGCGGGTTCCGGTCACTGGGTGATTTTTTTTATTTCAATTTACACTTTGAATCTCGTATGTTTGATGCACCCTTTTATCTTTTTGTATATCAGCAATGTTTTGCAAAATGGGAAACTTTTCACCAGAAGTAAAAATATAATTATCTGATAATATGGTAAATAAAATTTATTTAAGAAAATTTTTCAAATTGTTGAAAAATATAGTTGGATTTATTTTGTCAATTTGGAAAGTTTCAATAAACTTGCATAACCAAATGATACCTGTATAGGAAAGTCGTGCATCAGGAGAATATGGAAACATTTTAAAAGTCTATTTTATTACCATTTACTATTATTAAAGGTGATGAAACGAGTATATAAACAGTGAATTATACTGTTCTCGTTTAATACAAACGTTCCATGCACCATAATGAAGAAATAAATTTATAATATGAAAAAGAAGACATACACCTTCGATGAAGCAAACAAAGCCTCGTTGGATTATTTTAAGGGAGATGAGCTTGCTGCCAAGGTATGGGTAAGCAAGTATGCACTCAAGGACAGTCAGGGAGATATTTATGAGAAAACGCCGGAAGATATGCACTGGCGACTGGCCAAAGAGATTGCAAGAATAGAGAAAAAATACAGCAATCCGCTGAGTGAACGGGAGCTGTTCGACCTGTTCGACCGGTTTCGTTATATCATTCCGCAGGGAAGCCCCATGACAGGTATTGGAAATAACTATCAGGTAGCCTCTCTGTCGAACTGTTTTGTGATCGGGATGGATGGGAATGCTGATTCCTACGGCGCGATTATCCGTATCGATGAAGAACAGGTGCAGCTAATGAAACGTCGTGGCGGAGTAGGGCATGATCTCTCTCATATCCGGCCCAAAGGATCCCCTGTGAAAAATTCCGCGCTCACTTCCACAGGGTTGGTGCCTTTCATGGAACGATATTCCAACTCTACCCGTGAAGTGGCCCAGGATGGCCGACGCGGTGCACTGATGTTGAGCGTGTCGATCAAGCACCCCGACTCGGAAAATTTCATCGATGCAAAGCTGGAGCAGGGAAAGGTCACAGGTGCCAACATCTCGGTAAAGATTGATGACGAGTTTATGAAGGCGGCAGCTGCCGAAGACAGTTATGTGCAGAAGTATCCCATCGAGTCGGATGCGCCCAAATATGAGAAGACAATTAATGCAAAGCATCTGTGGGACAAGATTATTCACAATGCATGGAAATCAGCCGAGCCGGGTGTGCTTTTCTGGGATACCATCATCCGTGAGTCCGTCCCCGACTGTTATGCCGATCTGGGTTTTAAAACCGTGTCGACCAACCCTTGTGGTGAGATTCCGCTCTGTCCTTATGACAGTTGCCGGTTGCTGGCCATTAATCTGTATTCCTACGTGGTGAATCCTTTCAGGGAGGATGCCTACTTCGATTTTGATTTGTTTGCCAAACATGTGCAGCTGGCACAACGGATCATGGACGATATTGTGGATCTTGAATCGGAGAAGATTGATATGATTCTCGAAAAAATCGAATCAGATCCCGAGTCGGAAGAGGTAAAGTCGGCCGAGCGTACCCTCTGGAAAAAGATTCAAAGAAAAACCCTGCAGGGACGCCGTACTGGTGTGGGCATCACGGCCGAGGGAGATATGCTGGCTGCCCTTGGTATCCGTTACGGCACGGAAGAGGGTACCGATTTTTCGGAAAAGGTACACCGCGCCGTGGCGCTCAATGCCTACCGTTCATCGGTGAATATGGCGAAAGAGCGTGGTGCGTTTGAGATATTTGACGCCGAGAGAGAAAAAAATAATCCCTTCATCAACCGGATTAAAGAAGCTGATTCGCAGTTGTATGAAGACATGGTAAAGTTTGGCAGACGCAATATCGCCCTGCTGACCATCGCCCCGACAGGGACCACCAGCCTCATGTCACAGACTACCTCCGGTATCGAACCGGTGTTTCTGCCGGTCTACACCCGTCGTCGCAAGGTGAACCCGAACGACAAGGATGTAAAGGTCGATTTTGTGGATGAGAATGGTGATTCCTGGGAAGAATATGTGGTTTTTCATCACAAGTTTGTGACCTGGATGGAGGCAAAGGGTTATTCCACCACCAAACGGTATACCCCTGATGAGGTGGATGAGATGGTGAAAAAATCGCCATACTACAAAGCAACCTCCAACGATGTGGATTGGCTCCAGAAAGTGAAGATGCAGGGAAGGGTGCAGAAGTGGGTGGATCATTCCATCAGCGTAACCATCAACCTGCCGTCTGATGTCTCGGAGGAGCTGGTCGGCGAGTTATATATGGAAGCCTGGAAGAGCGGTTGCAAGGGATGTACCGTCTATCGCGACGGATCCCGCGCAGGGGTGCTCATTTCCAACGGCGATGCCGAAAAGGAGGAGAAGGAGAAAAAAGAGGGCGACTGCTTTGAAATGCCACAGATTGTTACTTCCCGCCCCATTGAACTGGATGCCGATGTGATCAAGTTTCAGAACAACAAGGAGAGGTGGATTGCCTTTATCGGTCTTCTCAATGGACGCCCCTACGAGATCTTCACCGGTATAAATGATGAGGACGATGGCATCATGGTGCCAAAAAATGTGACCAGCGGTAAGATCATCAAAGCCTATGACAACGACGGCCGTAAGCACTACGACTTCCAGTTTCAGAATCGCCGTGGGTACAAAGTCACCATTGAAGGACTGGACGGAAAGTTCAATCCGGAGTTCTGGAACTATGCCAAACTGATCTCCGGGGTATTGCGCTATGGAATGCCCATCGATCAGGTAATCAAGCTGGTATCGGGACTGGAGCTCGACAGCGAAACCATCAACACCTGGAAGAACGGGGTGGAGCGTGCGTTGAAAAAATACATGCCCAATGAGACCGAAGCCAAGGGACAGAAATGTCCCGTCTGCGGACACGAGACCCTCGTCTATGAAGAGGGTTGCCTGAAATGCAGGAACTGCGGCGCCTCCAAGTGCGGGTAAAAAACCGGGAAAATCCGTAAAGAAAACTCAACAGCGGTGCCTGAAGGTGTCGCTGTTTTGTTGCTATTCCTAATTGTTTTATTTTTGCGACATGGACGACACATACAAAACGGTGGAAAGGCCGGCTGAGGGATATATCAGCGAGAAGAAGAGCCGGTTTCTCTCTTTTGTCTTTCCGGTGAAAAGCACTGGGGAAGTAAAGGAGATTGTAGACGCACATCGCAAAAAGTATTACGATGCCCGTCATGTTTGCTGGGCATATATGCTGGGTTGGGAGCGGAATGAATATCGGGTGAACGATGATGGTGAGCCTTCAGGGACTGCAGGAAAACCCATACTGGGACAAATCAATTCTTCGGAGCTGACCGATGTTCTGATTCTGGTCGTGCGTTATTTCGGCGGTACGCTGCTCGGAACCGGTGGACTCATCAAGGCATACAAGGAGGCGGCTGCCGATGCCATTGCCAACGCTGTAGTCGTGGACAGGACGGTCGATGAGGTAATTGGTATTCACTTTGATTATATACTGCTCAACGATGTGATGCGGGTATTGAAACAGTTCGAGACGGTACAATGGACACAGGATTTCAGTGAAACCTGCCGGATGACCCTGAAAATACGCCGCTCCCTTTCGGCACAACTGAAGGAGATGCTTTCGTCAATCTACGGCGTTGAAGTGGATCCTCATTGAAAGCTGACTCATAAATCCCGAAACCCAACCGCTCACTCTGACACCACGCCCACTTCCAAAGTTGACAGCTGATCGCTGACCGCTGACCGCTAAAACCCCTAAACGCTGTTACTTGCAGCAAGCCACTATCGGAGCTGATCACTGACCGCTATGGCCGCTGATCCCTCTGAAAAATACTTAATAAACAAGGATTTTTTTAAAAAAGTGTTGTTCCTTGTACAAAATCACTACTTTTGCAACCAAAATGAGGGCTTTTTGCCTCATCTTAAAACTGTAGAACAAGTATTGAATGGATAAAAACCTGGTCATCGTGGAGTCGCCTGCAAAAGCGAAGACAATTGAAAAGTTTCTCGGAAATGACTTTCATGTCATGTCCAGTTATGGGCATATCCGTGATTTGAAGAAAAAGGATTTCAGCATCGATATTGAAGATGGTTTCAAGCCCATCTATGAAGTGCCTGCCGATAAAAAGAAGGTAGTCACCGAACTGAAGGCGGCAGCCAAAAAGGCGGAAACGGTATGGCTTGCTTCCGATGAGGACCGGGAGGGAGAAGCCATCTCATGGCACCTGTTCGATACATTGGGGCTGAAAGAGGAAAATACCAAACGCATCGTATTTCACGAGATCACCAAGACAGCCATCCAGGAAGCCATCAAAAATCCGAGGAAGATCGATCGGAATCTGGTCGATGCCCAACAAGCGCGCCGCGTACTGGACCGCATCGTGGGTTTTGAGCTTTCACCCGTTCTCTGGCGGAAGATCAAACCTGCCCTTTCGGCGGGCCGCGTACAATCGGTTGCTGTGCGGCTGATTGTCGATCGGGAGCGGGAAATACAACAATTCACTTCCGATGCGGCTTACCGGATCGTGGGCATCTTCTCGAAAGAAGAAAACGGTCAAACATACGAGATCAAAGCTGAATACAACAAGCGATTAAAGACCAAAGCTGAGGCCTTGAACCTCCTGGAGAAGCTAAAGAATTCGGATTTTACCATTGAAGATTTTACCACCCGGCCGGCAAAGAAATCGCCCGCCGCACCTTTTACCACCTCCACACTGCAACAGGAGGCCTCGCGCAAGCTGGGCTTCTCGGTGTCGCAAACCATGATGGTGGCCCAGCGGCTGTATGAGTCGGGAAAGATTACCTATATGCGTACCGACTCGGTGAACCTCTCCGGATTGGCCATAGGAACGGCAAAGACCGAAATCATCGGACAATACGGTGAGAAATACCACAAAGTACGTCAATACACCACCAAATCGAAGGGTGCCCAGGAGGCACACGAAGCCATTCGTCCCACCTACATGAGTGAGCATGAGGTATCGGGTACAGCTCAGGAGAAACATCTCTACGAGCTGATATGGAAACGAACCATTGCTTCGCAGATGGCCGATGCCGAGCTGGAGCGTACCACGGCCAACATCGCCATATCCAATGCCGATGGCAAATTTATAGCAAACGGTGAAGTAATCAAATTCGACGGATTCCTGCGGGTTTACCTGGAAGGTACCGATGATGAAAACGGGGAGAACGACGAAGGGATGCTTCCTCCCATGAAAGAAGGTGAACAGCTGTCCATGCTGGAAACCACCGCCACAGAGCGTTTCACACAGCGTCCTGCCCGTTATACGGAGGCGGCGCTGGTACGCAAGATGGAGGAACTGGGTATCGGGCGCCCCTCAACCTATGCGCCCACCATCTCCACCATCATGAATCGTGAGTATGTGGAGAAAAGAAATGTGGAAGGGGAGGAGCGCACTTACAACATTCTTACATTGAAGAAAGGCGTTATAAAAGACAACGATAAGAAGGAGATCGCCGGTGCCGACAAAAACAAACTGGTTCCCACCGACATTGGCATGGTGGTAAACGATTTTTTGGTGGAATACTTTCCTTCCATCGTCGATTATAACTTTACGGCACTGGTAGAAAAGAACTTCGATAAGATTGCGGAGGGTAAGGCGCAGTGGAATAAGTCGATTGCCGAATTTTACAAGGCATTTCACCCCGTTGTGGAGGAGACCTCACAAATGCGTATCGAGCATAAAGTGGGAGAGCGGGTGCTGGGAAAGGATCCCAAAACAGGTCGTCAGGTATCGGTGAAGATTGGTCGATATGGTGCCATGGCGCAGATAGGTACACAGGAGGAAGAAGAAAAACCGCTGTTTGCCTCCCTGCAGAAAACCCAATCGATTGAAACCATCACACTGGAGGAAACATTGAAATTGTTTGAGCTCCCCAGGAACCTGGGTGAATTCAGGGAAAAACAGGTGACCGTGGGAGTAGGTCGTTTTGGTCCTTATGTCCGTCACGACAATAAATTTGTCTCTCTGCCCAAAGGAATGGATCCGCTGGAAGTTACCCTGGAGGAGTCTATTGAGCTGATCGAAGCCAAAGAGAAAAAAGACCGTGAAAAAATAATCAGGACTTTTGAGGAGGAACCTGGACTGCAGGTGCTGAACGGCCGTTATGGACCCTATATCACCTTCGAAAAATCGAATTACAAGATTCCGAAGAAGATGGTACCTGCCGAGCTTACGTTGGAAGAGTGCAGGGCAATTATCGCCGAAGCAGGACAGGGGAAGAGCGGGAAAGCGTCCGGTGGCAGCGAAAAGGGATCGGTAAAGAAAACCGGGGCTACAAAAACGACCGCCAAAAAGAGCACGACAAAGAAATCAACCGTAAAATCAACTGCAGGCAAAAGTACAACCGGAACAGACAGGACCGCAAAGCCGGGAACGAAGAAGACGAAAGCATAAATCACACAATATATGCTGTAAATCATTGCAATGATTACGCAGATCAGACCTGCCACATATGCCGATTTGCCGGATCTAATGGCTGTATACGCCATTGCACGGGAGTTCATGTGCCGTTCGGGAAACGCGTCACAGTGGGCCGGCGGTTATCCGGCAGAATCTTTTATTATTGAGGAGATAGCCTCAGAACACAGTTTTGTTTGTGAAAATGAAGCCAAAGAGATCGCAGGTACATTTTGTCTGATTTGTGGCGAAGATCCCACCTATGCGCAGATTTATGACGGGGAATGGCTGAATCACGAACCTTACGCGACCGTGCACCGCATTGCTTCCAGGGGAAAGGAAAAAGGTGTCGCCAAGTCCTGCATCGAATGGTGTTTCACCCGGTATCCCAACATCCGCATCGATACCCATCGCGATAATCTTGTAATGCAGCATATCATCCAATCTATGGGATTCACCTATTGCGGCATTGTTTTCGTCTCCGATGGTACGGAACGGCTGGCCTACCAGAAAACAGTGTAAGCAAGTCCGGGCACCGGTGAAAGCTATCAGGCCGGATAAAGGAAGAGACCTGCCACCCCTGAGAGCATGATCAGCAGAATGGGATCTACCTTTTTCAGGGATGCTACCAGCACCACACCAAAGATAATCCAGCTTTTGTAGTCGATAAAATTATGGCCGTTCATAAGCATCAGGGCGGCAGAAGCAATAAGGCCGATGATTGCCGGCTTCAGTACCGAAAGTGATGCCTGCATCCAGGGATTGTTTTTCAGGCGGAAGAAAAAGGCGCAGACAATGGTCATGATCACCAGTGAAGGGAGGCTCACAGCCAGGGTACAGATGGCAGAACCCAGTACGCCGTATCCTTGTGAAAAACCCATCCCGGTGACTGCCGTGTAGCCGATATAGGTGGCCGAATTGAAGGCGATGGGTCCCGGTGTAGTCTGGGAGATGGCCACAATATCGGTGAAGTCGCTTACAGAAATCCACCCATGTACATCTACCACCTCACGCTGTATCAGCGGCAGCATGGCATAGCCGCCGCCAAATCCGAACAGTCCAATCTTCAGGTAAGATAGAAACAGCGAGAGAAAGAGGTTGGTAAGTTCCATTTATTTTTTTAATGTCTTTTTTACAAAAAGATAATGGCCCGTGCCCATAATGACGGTTGCCAGAATCACATAGACGGGCGATATCTTCAGCAACCATACAGAAAGAGCGACGATCACGGGGATCCAAATATTTCTCAGATTGATACCGGCAGATTTTCCGAGATCCAATAACGGAGCGGCTATCAGTGCTACCACTGCGGGACGTATACCCCTGAAAATCCGTTCTACAACCGTATTTTCCTTAAACCGGGTGAAAACCATGGCAATAAGCAGGATGACAATGAAGGAGGGCAGGATGACACCGGCTCCGGAGAAAAGGCTTCCTTTGAAACCCAATCGTTTGTTTCCTACAAACAATGCCGTATTCAAAGCAATGGGGCCGGGCATGGATTGAGCAATGGCCAGCGTATCCATGAATTCGTCGTCACTGAGCCACAGCTTCTTGGAAACCACCTCATTCCGGATGAGTGGAATCATCGCGTAGCCGCCTCCAAATGTGAATGCGCCGATCTTAAAAAAAACCAGGAATAATTCCCAATATTGTTTTCCTCTGTTCATTGTCACACTGTAACAAAAATAAAAGCAGATTGCAAAGTCGATAGATACTATTGCCAATCTGCTTTCTATAAGAAGCCGCACCGGTGGAATAAGACGAAACTCCGTATGACAGGATTTGAGTGTCAAGATATCTTTGTAATCCGCTGTTCGTCCGAAGACGAATCCCGAAGGCTGCGGCCCGCCATTGATATCAAAAACGTGTCTCGGTTTATAAAATGTAATTGATGAGTTTCCCAATCGACCAATGCGGCAGTAACTCACTCATTTTATATTTCCAAAGATAAAACAGATAAATGAATTATCCAAATAATTCCGACTGTTTTTTTCGATGTTAACACTCCTGGAGCGGGTATTCTGCTCATTGTTACGCCTGAGCGGCATACTGCATCAGTTTTGTGCCAGTACCTTGCTTATTTCCTCGTCAGTTACCTCATGATTGGTCAGGTCTCCTGCAAGATACTGATCATAGGCGCTCATGTCGATGAGTCCATGACCCGACAGATTGAAAAGGATTACTTTGCTTTTCCCTTCCTCCTTTGCCTGTTTTGCTTCGCGGATGGCGGCGGCAATGGCATGAGTCGATTCCGGTGCAGGTACAATGCCTTCGGTCTGTGCGAAGAGTACACCTGCTTCAAAGGTTTCCAGTTGCTTGATGGCAGTTGCTTCCACCAGGCCGTCCTTGAGCAGCTGGCTCACGATGCTTCCGGCACCGTGGTAGCGGAGTCCGCCTGCATGGATGTTGGCCGGTGCAAACTTATGTCCCAGGGTGTACATGGGAATGAGGGGAGTGTAGCCGGTCTCATCACCAAAGTCGTATTGAAACCGCCCGCGGGTAAGTTTGGGACACGATGCTGGTTCGGCGGCCACAAAACGGCTGTTTTTCTCTCCCTGCATGTTGTGACGCAGGAAAGGGAAAGTAATGCCCGAGAAGTTGGATCCTCCGCCGAAACATCCGATGACCACGTCGGGATACTCTCCCGCCATTTCCATCTGCTTTTCAGCTTCCAGTCCGATGATGGTCTGGTGCAGTGCCACATGGTTCAGTACACTTCCCAGGGTGTACTTGCAATTGGGCGTCTGCATGGCCAGCTCAATGGCTTCCGAGATGGCAGTACCCAGGCTGCCCTGGTAGTTGGGGTTATCGGTGATGATCTTCCGGCCTGCTTTGGTAGACATGCTGGGTGAAGCAATCACCTGCGCTCCCCAGGTCTGCATGAGTGAGCGGCGATAAGGTTTCTGCTCGTAACTTATTTTCACCATATATACGGCCAGCTCCAGTCCAAATGTCTTGGCTGCGAAGGCCAGGGCAGTACCCCACTGACCGGCGCCGGTCTCAGTGGTAATATTGGTCGTACCGTCCATCTTATTATAATATGCCTGCGGCAAAGCCGAGTTGAGCTTGTGTGAGCCGACGGGGCTCACACTTTCATTCTTAAAGTAGATGTGTGCCGGTGTGTCGAGCACCTTTTCGAGTCCGGTAGCACGTACCAGCGGTGTAGGGCGGTAGATCTTGTATTTCTCACGTACCTCTTCCGGTATGTCAATCCATGCGTCGGTCTGATTGACCTCCTGTCGCGACAGCTCTTCGGCAAACAAAGGAAACAGGTCTTCGGCCTTCAGCGGTTTCTTGGTCTGCGGATTCAGCATAGGCTGTGGTTTGTTTTTCATCTCTGCCGTGATATTATACCACTGTGTGGGTATATCGGCCTCAGAGAGCATGAATTTTTTTCTTTTTTCCATCGTTCTATATACTTTATTTGTATTTGTTCCTTCTATTGTTTGATGTTTGATATTTCAAGACCTCAGCTTACAAGCGGGATAGCCGTTCGATGCAACAGGCGTAATCTGATAAGTCGTTTAAGCGAAGCGAGTTCTTATCAGATAGCCTGTAAATCGTGAACGGGTCGCTTAGAAGATGTAGCCGAAGAAATATCAAACATGAACCTACTCAGACGATGCGGGGAAGGTTGTTCAGCCTGATATTTTCCTCCACGATGGCATCGATCACCGCCACCGCTACCATGTTCACGATGTCGCGTACGGAGGTTTCCACATCGAGGATGTGCACCGGTTTGTTCAGGCCCATCTGAATGGGACCGATGATGTCATTCATTCCCGTCTCCTTCAGCAGCTTGTAGGAAGCATTGGCTGAACTGAGATTGGGAAATACGAGGGTATTTACCTCTTTGTCGCCCAGCCTCGTGAACGGATATTTTTTGTTACGCAATTCTTTGTCGAGGGCGTAGTTGACCTGCATCTCGCCGTCGACCACCATATCGGGATACCTTTCGTGTAGTGTATTTACTACCTGGTGTACACTGGCGGGGCTTCCTTCCTTGTCAGCTCCGAAGTTGGAGTATGAGAGCATGGCGATGACCGGATCATGGTTGAAGAACTTGACGGTTGCATTGGCGAGCCGGGCAATGTCGATCAGCGATTCGGTGTCGGGATGGCGGTTGAAGAGTGTGTCTGCAAGAAAGAGCATCCCCTTTTTTGTGTTGACGATGTGCATGGCACCGATATGGTTCAGCCCTTCGCGTATGCCGATTACCTCTTTGGCAATGGTGATGGTGTTGGCATACTTGCTGAATACGCCGGTGATCATGGCATCGGCTTCGCCTGTTTCGACCATCATCATGCCGAAATAGTTGCGTTCGAACATCTTCTCCGACGCTTCACCGAAGGTCATCCCCTGCCGTTTTCGTTTTTCGGTCAGTATCTGCGCATAGCGTGCGCGGCGTTCTTCTTCCCGATCGTGACGTAGGTTCACGATTTCTATTCCTTCGAGGCTGATCTGGTTCTCCCGTGCCATATTGGTAATTTTCTCCTCATTGCCCAACAACACAGGATGGCATATACCTTCCGCGCGCGCTGTTTCGGCAGCCCTGAGCATATTCATATGGTTGGTCTCGGAGAAAACTACCCGCTTGGGGTTCTGGCGCGCCATCTCGTAGAGGCGGCGGATCATCTTGTTGTCGAGCCCCATCAGATCACGCAGTTTGTGGTCATACTCATCCCAGTCGGTAATCGGCTTGCGTGCCACCCCCGATGCCATGGCAGCTCTTGCCACCGCAGGGGCTACCATGGTGAGCAGGCGTGGGTCGAGCGGCTTTGGGATGATATACTCTTTCCCGAAGCGTAGTTTTTTTACACTGTAGGCCGCATTTACCACATCGGGAACTGCCTTTTTGGTCAGCTCGGCAAGGGCATAGACCGTGGCTACCTTCATCTCTTCGTTGATACAGGTAGCCTGCACATCCAGTGCGCCACGAAATATATAGGGAAAACCGAGCACATTGTTGATCTGGTTGGGATAGTCGGAACGACCCGTAGCGAAGATGATATCTTCCCGCGATGCCATGGCCAGCTCATAGGAAATCTCCGGGTTGGGGTTTGCCAGCGCGAAGACGATGGGATCGTGGTTCATAGACTGCAACATCTCCGGGGTGAGCACATCGGCCACAGAGAGGCCGAGAAACACATCGGCATCCCTCATTGCCTCCTCCAGCGTGTGGATGTTTCTGCTGGTGGCGAAAGGTTTTTTGCGTTCGTTCAGGTCGGTCCTCGCGGTATTGATCACTCCCTTGGAGTCGACCATCACAATATTTTCAAGTTTTGCTCCCAAAGCCATGTACAGTTTGGTACAGGAGTTGGCGGCAGCACCAGCGCCGTTCACCACGACGCGAACATCTTCAATCTTTTTACCAGTAATCTCCAGCGCATTAAGTAACCCGCAGGCGGAGATGATCGCAGTGCCATGCTGGTCGTCGTGCATGATGGGGATATCGAGCTCTTTCTTCAGCTGTTCTTCAATCTCAAAGCATTCCGGTGCCTTGATGTCTTCCAGGTTAATACCCCCAAAAGTGGGTGCGATGGCTTTGACTACCTGAATGAATTTCTCGGGGTCTTTTTCGTTCACTTCGATGTCGAATACGTCGATACCTGCAAAAATTTTGAAAAGCAATCCTTTGCCCTCCATAACCGGTTTACCGGCCATGGCGCCTATGTTACCCAGGCCCAGTACGGCAGTACCGTTTGAGATGACTGCCACCAGGTTTCCCTTTGAGGTATAATTATACGCATCCTGTGGATTTTTTTCAATTTCCAGGCAGGGCGCAGCTACTCCCGGTGAGTAAGCGAGAGAAAGGTCTCGTTGTGAACTATAAGGTTTGGTAGGTACGACTTCAATTTTCCCTGGACGCCCCTGCGCATGATAGGCGAGAGCGTCTTCATTTAGTTTGTTATTTGCCATTTTGATTTTAATTGTGCTGTATAAATAAGAAATTGCGCAAAATTATAAAATAAATGCGTCAGATTATAATTTTATTGCGCTTCTTTCACGATCTCCTTCATAAAATGATAGAGATCGGAAATTTGTGCAAAGTCGTCCATAAGTTGCAGTGCGATGGCTTCGCTATAGAGCCGCTCATCTGACAGCGGTATGGTTTTAATTACATAAATGCTCTTCCTTTGTATCCACTGTTGGTAGAAATCGGGCAGATTGCTGGGAATGGGGCGCTTATAAGGTTCGCCGGCTATTTCAAACCCGGCATTGAGCGCTTTCTCAGCCATCTCTTTGAACGATTCGCGACTGTAGTCCACCTCTTCCCGGAAAATATCCATGATTTTTCTATTCGGCATGAACAATCCCATTCCCGTCATAAAATGTTCGTCGCTAAGCTCGGCAAAATAGCCGGGAACGTTTTCCCAGTGTGTGGTTGCCTGTTGAAAGCTAAGCCACATGGAGGTCTTGTAGGGGTCTTTGTTGGGCGAAAAGCGAATGTCACGGTAGATGCGTGAGAGCATCTTTGAAGGACGCAGCTCAAACTGAGGGTCAATGTTGTGCATGGCGGGAGTAAGCATGACCGCCAGCGACCGGAACGGTTTCAGCAAGGCATTCTCGTAGAGATGCTTCCGCTCGTTGAACCATTCTCGGTAGTTATTTTGTTTTAGTTCTTTCAGAAATAAAATGGTTTCCGGCGTAAATCCGGTAAACTGTGCAGGTGCTTCCATTCAATCGATGATCTGATAAGATTCTGTCTCAATGTAATAAGATTTTTCAGCGATTCCTTCCGTTTGACAACTTTCTCCCTGTGCAACGTGGGTGGAATGGGTATCCGGATTGTTTTTGTCCATTTGTACTTCCGCCAGTTTCCCACGCACCCGCACCTTCCTGTCCACACTGGCCGGGTCAAATTTGCCCAGTACAGCGCCCGATTCTGCCCGTACTGTTTTGGTTTCATCTGTACCCTGCAGAAAAAGTTTCATTCCGCTTTTGCTGCATACATGGGTGCAGAGTCCTTCCACGGTGACGGTTTCACCAACCAGTGATGGGGCATTGGTCAGCAGTTCATCCACATTCAACGGTTTGGAATTGCTGTTTCCAGTGCATCCGGTGTACAACAGAAGTGATGTTGTCAGAACAATAAAGATTGAGAAAGAGATTTTTTTGTACATATGATTTAAATTATTTTGTTTCAATTTTTTTGTGGTGATTGCATTGATAAAATGACACCACCGTTTGTTCATTTTATCGGATGTTATCTATATATTTACATGCCAAAGATAATTATTTTTCAGGTTGGAGAAAAATAAGGATTCGTTTAAGGGGAAAAAAAGTTTGTTCGTCGGGGAAAAAAGATCTGTTCATCGATTTATGATTGTGCACACCTCTTTCGTGGGCGTACATTTGCAAAAATTCTAAATCGCATTCATATGGAAGGTAATTCAAACGTTTCATTTCATCAGTCTCACAAATCGAAAGGAGTCATTTTCGGTTTGTTGTTAATTATTGCGGGACTCCTTTTTCTGTCATTTAATTTCGGATGGATTGATGTGGCACTCCGGCCTATCCTTTTTTCTTGGCCGATGATTTTTATTCTTTTTTCAATCATCAATTTTTCTAAAAAGGATTATTCACTGGGTATCATATTTCTGATCTTGGGCTTATTTTTTCTGCTTCCCCGCATCGCTGGAGCTTATCCCGGACTCATTCCCGGCATTGACCCTGCTTTCACCCATAATTTCTGGCCTGTTTTGCTCATCCTGCTCGGCGTGATCATGGTGCTGAGGGTAGGCTACTGCAGGCGTTCGGCAAAATGTACTTGCCGTGAAGTGACATCGTCCGACACAACTGAAAATATAGACGGTAGAATAGAGAAGAATGTGCTGTTTGGTGGTTCAGAGAGCATCTTTCTGGATCCTGTTTTTAAAGGGGGCGTCATCAATGCCACCTTTGGCGGTGTGGTGCTCGACCTGCGCAAGACCACACTACAGGAGGGTGAGACCTGCCTCGATATCGATGCCACTTTTGGCGGTGTGGAACTTTATATTCCGGGTGACTGGTTGATCGAAACACGGTTTCATACCGTATTGGGAGGAGTGGAGGATAAACGGCTTGTTTCACAGCCCGATCATTCACGAAAATTAATTCTCCAGGGGAATCTTACCTTCGGAGGATGTGGAATAAGATAAGTGGAGAAAGCGTGGTAAGCCAATTCCGGAAAAAGAATGAAAACCTCCCTGACATACATATCTCTGCGGTTGCTTCCTACCATTACACTGGTTATGTTTTACGCACTGATGCAGGCGCTGGCACTGTTTCCCCTGGTCTCATTTTCTTTTGGTCCGGTTTTTCTGAAAAGCTTTATCGACGCGTTGGCACTTGCAGGCATGGGATGGCTGCTGAGCATCGTCGTTCCCTCTTCCAACTATGTGAGGCTGGGGGTTTACCAGCGGTTTATTAATTATCTGGCAATCGGTATCTTGTTCGTCATTGTGTGGGTACTGACGGAATTTCTCACTTCTCACCTCGTTTTTAAAAGAGAACAAATCGCGGAAATAAAAATTCTGATTCCTGCAGTTGTCTTCATTGGAGCGTTGTTGTATGTGATTTTTGCCCTCTTGATACATATGCAGATTGTGAACAGGAAAGTGGAGAGTGAAGAAGATGCCGACATGGATGAAGGTGAAATAAGCGGTGAAACAGCAGCCATGTCGCTACCGGTGAATGATCATGCACTCGAGGTCGACCTGGAGAGGGTGGCAGTCAAGGTGGGGCAAAAAATACATGTGATTCTTGTTCCCGATATTGTATATATTCAGTCAGACGGAGATTATGTACAAATTGTGACCGAACAGCATGCTTATTTGAAAGAAGAGACAATGAAGTATTTCGAGACCAGTCTGCCCCGGGCACAATTCGTACGGGTACACCGCTCCTATATTGTCAATGTGGAAAAAATACTGCGTATCGAACTCTACGAAAAGCAGAGTCAGATACTTACACTAAAAAATGGTGACAAAATCAGGGCCAGCGTATCGGGATATAAAGCGTTGCGATCGATACTGAATCTGTGATTCATTTTTATTATTTAAATAAACTACAGATAAAGAATAGGATATAAAATTTGTAACAAAATCTTATTGTAAAGTATGTTAAAACTAAGAAAACTAATATGATGTTTTGGGTTTTGTGTTTTACCTTTGTGCGTTTTTAAATACACTACATGGAGATTAAAGAAAGAATCATTGCAAAAGCGGGAGACCTGTTCTACCAGTATGGGATAAAAAGTGTGTCGATGGATGAACTGGCTTCTTCACTGGGTATCTCAAAGAGAACCATTTACGAAAATTTTAAAGACAAGGAGGAGATACTGATGTCCTTGCTTGTCAGTCTCAAAGAAGAACGAAGGAAAGTTTTCGACTCGCTGACATCCGACAAAAGCAATGTGGTGGAAATTTTTATTAAAATCATCGAAATACAGCAGTCCACTCCCATTTGTAACACAAAATTTTTCGAAGACATTCATAAGTATTATCCGGAAGCCAACTTGTATATTGAGACTGATAAAGAAAAAAACAAGGAATTTATGGTTAAGTTTCTACAGAAGGGTATTGAACAGGGATATGTCAGAGAAGATCTGAATGTTGAAGTCTCTGCCTTTCTGGTTGAACAAAGTACCTATATTTACATTCGTGCAACCTCTCTTGAAAAGCCGTTGTTTACTTTTTCAGAACTCTTTTATACAATGATGATCAACTTTGTACGAGGCATCCTGACCGAAAAAGGAATAAAAATTATCGATGCATATTTAGAACAGCAAAAAGCTAAAAATAAAATATAAAATGAAGAAAGAAATGAATAAATCACAAATAATCAAGCGTTTCGTCTTCCTTGTGTTTGGGTTGACGGCGTTGTTTACCATATCGGCTCAACAGTCCGACAGCCTGCGGGTGGATCTGCCGACGGCGCTCAATATCGCTCTGAGCGAGAATCCCACCGTCAAGGTAGCCGATATGGAGATCACCAAGAAGCAATTCGCGAAGAAATCGGCCTATGGTGCATTGCTGCCGCAACTCGATGTTATCGGACAATATCAGAGGGCCATCAGACGGCAGACCGTCTATTTTGATGAAGGCTTTGGCTTTGGCGGAGATATAGATCCTACGCAATATACTCCAGAAGAGCTACAGATCATGGAGGTACTGGGCAAGATGATGGGCGGTGGCTCGGAGACATCCGGTGAAGGAATTCAAATGGGACGCTTTAATGTCTGGTCGGCAGGCCTCAACGTAAACCTTCCCATCGTGATGCCCTCCCTCTGGAAGAACATCCAGATGAGCGAGGTGGATATCCGCTTGGCCATGGAAAAGGCACGTTCGTCGCGCATCGATCTGATAAACCAGGTAAAAAAATCCTACTTCAGCCTGCTACTCGCACAGGACAGCTATGCGGTGCTAAAAAAGACCTACGAGACTGATTCCATCAATCTCGAAAATATTCGTAACCGTTTTAATCAGGGTGTAGTGGCCGAATATGATGTGATTACCGCCGATGTACGCTTGAAGAGCCTTATTCCCAACATCCTGCAATCGGAAAACATGATGAAGATTGCCGAGATGCAGCTGAAGATGTTGATGGGCATTGACGGAGAGATGCCGCTGAAAGTGATGGGCTCACTTGACGATTACGAGGCAACCATGTTCGATGCCATCATTCCGGCCGATACCTCACTCATTAACAACAGTGATATCAAGCAGTTCGATCTGCAGGCGGAACAGGCCAGAAACGCTTTTGAGATGCAGAAGCTTCAATTTTCTCCCACGCTGGTCTCCAGCTTCAATTGGACCTACATGAGTCAGAACAACGACTTCCGGTTCGGTAACTATCGCTGGGATCCCTATTCTATGCTGGGTGTGACACTACAGATTCCTCTCTTCAACGGGGGACAACGTTATCACAACCTGAAACAGTCCGAAGTGCAGCTCTTTCAGTTACGTGAGCAGCGCAAGGATGTGGAACGCGGATTAAAGCTGTCGATCAGGAACAATTATGATCTGATCAACAAAAGTATCGAACAGGTGGTCGCTACGCAGTCCTCAATAGCACAGGCCCGCAAGGGACACGAGATCACGCTGAAGCGGTATGAGACCGGCATGGGTACCATTGTGGATGTAAATGCAGCGGCACTGGCCGTACTGAATGCAGAGCTTCAATACCGCAATGCCATCTACGACTATCTGGCAGCAAAATCAGATATGGAAAAAGTGCTCGGATATGATATTGCGCCTGTACAACTGGATTGATTCAGGGTCACGACAAAGGATCAAGACAAGCATAAATAAAAACTGATTGATAAACCCAATTTAAAACAACATACAGATAATCATATGATACAAAAAAGCTTATTGAGAATTACTCCTTTATTGGCAGCAGCATTGCTTGCTTCCTGCGGGGGATCAGACCGCAGCGCGAGTTCTGAAAATGAAGCTGCGAAAACAAAAAAAGTACGTGTGGAAACAGTACAGGTCGTGCCGGTCAACCAGGACGCCACGTTTACTGCTACGGTGGAGGCCGACAAGGTAAACAATATTGCTCCTGCCATGGGAGGACGTATTCGGAAAATATACGTGGATGTAGGTTCCCAGGTGCGTCAGGGACAGGCAGTGGTAGCTATGGATGCAGCAACCTTCTCCCAGCAGAAGACGCAGGTGGCTACACTGAAAAGAGATTACGAACGTTACAAAGAACTATTCGAGGTGGGAGGCATATCCAAACAACAGCTCGATCAGGCCAGGACACAACTCGACGTGGCTGAGACGGCCCTGGCTAACCTGGGAGAAAATACCACCCTCACCAGCCCGGTGAGTGGCGTGGTGACGGCCCGCAATTACGATCCGGGTGATGTGGCGGGACAGCTACCCATTCTCACCATTGAGACCATGAACCCCGTCAAGGTGAAAGTCAACGTGTCCGAGTCGTTCTACAGTCGCGTGGAAAATGGAATGCCGGTGGAGGTACAGGTGGATGCACTGGGCAGCGAAACCTTCAAAGGCAAGGTATCACTCATTTATCCCACACTCGACCCGGTTTCGCATACTTTCCCCGTGGAGATTACCGTAGCCAACGCCAACCAGCGACTGCGTCCCGGCATGTTTGCCCGTGTAAAAATGAATTTTGGTACCCACGACCGGCCACTACTGAGTGACCGGGCGGTACTGAAACAGGTGGGTTCCAACGACCGCTATGTTTTCGTAGAGAAAGACGGCAAGGCTGTCTACACGCTTGTACAACTGGGTGTGCGCCTCGAAGACAAATATGAGATCGTATCCGGACTACAGGCCGGCGACAAGGTGATCGTGGAGGGCCAGTCGGGTCTGGTGGACGGCACAGAAGTGGAAGTGATAAAATAATTTGTGGGGCATAACATGCAGAGAAGAGATTGAGAACCGGTTAAAGAAAAAAAAATATGAAAATATATGAATCTGCGGTGAAAAATCCCGTGGGAACATCGCTGATATTTATTGGTGTTGTCTTAATCGGGCTGTTGTTTTACAGGCAGCTGCCCATCGACCTTTACCCGAACATCGACCTGAATATGGTGTCAGTGATGACCACCTATTCCGGCGCAGGTGCGCAGGACGTGGAAGAAAACGTGACCCGTCCGCTGGAAGATGTGCTGAATACGACAGAGAAATTGAAAGAGATTACCTCTCAGTCGCGCGACGGGATGTCGATGATCATGCTGGAGTTCGACTTCGGCACCGACATGAACGCAGTGATGAACGATGTGCGCGACAAGGTGGACATGATCTCGGGATTCCTTCCCGAGGGAACAGAGGATCCCATGATCCTGAAGTTCAGCTCCGATATGATACCGGTGATCATCCTCTCCGCCACGGCCAAGGAGAGTGCAGGCGCTTTGTACAAGATCCTGGATGAACAGGTGGCCAACCCGCTCAACCGCGTGCCCGGAGTAGGTACCGTTTCCGTGGCAGGAGCACCCCAGCGTGAGGTGCAGGTGAACGTGATCCCGGAGAAACTGGAAGCATACAATATCTCGCTCGAGCAGATCGCACAGGTGATCGCCACCGAGAACGTGAATGTGCCGGCGGGTAACTTCGATATCGGTTCCCAGACCTATATGCTGCGTCTGGAAGGAGAGTACCAGAACAGCAGCGAACTGAACGACATCATCATCGGCAATAATGAGGGCAGGGCCATCTATCTCCGCGATGTGGCTTTTGTCAGCGACACCCTTGAGTCGCGCATACAGGAGAACTATACCAACGGGGAACGGAGTGCAAGCATCGTCGTGCAGAAGCAATCGGGTGCCAATACGGTCGCGATTGCCGACGCGGTGAGGGAGCAGCTCCCCGAGTTGCAGAAGAATCTCCCTCCCGATATTCAGCTGGTGACGGTGATGGATACCTCCGAATATGTGAAGGTCTCCATCAACAGCTTGCTGGAGACCATCCTGCTGGCACTGGTCATCGTGGGCATCATCGTGCTCTTCTTCCTGGGGCGCTGGCGGGCTACCATCATCATCATGGTGACCATCCCCATCTCGCTCATCGGATCGTTCATCTATCTCTATCTGACGGGTAACACCATCAACATCATCTCGCTCTCGGCGCTGTCCATCACGATCGGTATGGTGGTGGATGATGCCATCGTGGTGCTAGAGAATATCACCTCTCATATTGAGCGGGGGAGCCGACCCAAACAGGCTGCTGTCTACGGGACGGAAGAGGTGTCGCTCTCTGTGATAGCCTCTACGCTGACCATCATCGCGGTGTTCCTGCCCATGACCATGGTGGGCGGTTTTGCCGGTGTGATGTTCAAACAGCTGGGCTGGATGGTCACCATCATCATCTCACTCTCACTGATCATCGCCCTGACACTCACCCCCATGATGAGTGCCAAAATGATGCGCGGCAATAAGGATGTGAAGATGAACGGGTTCGACAAATGGTATAACAAAAAAGTGCTGCCGTTGCTGAACAAACTGGATCACGGCTATGCAAATCTGGTGAACAGGGTGGCAAGAAAGAGAAAGGTAACCCTGTTAGTGGTGATCATCATTTTTTTGGTGAGTGTGGCTATCAGTGTTGTGACACTGAAGACAGAGTTTATGCCTGCATCGGATAACAACGATATCGCCCTCACCGTGGAGATGCCAACCGGTACCCGCATGGAAATCGCCCGTGAAACGGGCCACCGCATCGCCGAAAAGATGAAAGAGAAATATCCGGAGATAGAGATCATCTCCCTCAGCGTGGGTGCCGCCAGTGAGGATAATGCCTGGGCAGCGATGCAGGATAACGCCTCCAACATCATCACCTATACCATCCGACTGACAGAGGCAAAGAACAGGCAGAAGACCATCTATGATGTCTCCGACGAGATGCGTCAGGACCTGGCTGCCATGCCGGAGATCAACCGTTACAAGGTGATGCCCGGTGGTGGAGACATGGGCATGACCGGTGGGAGCAATGTGGAACTGAATGTTTTCGGTTATGATCTGTCCGTCACCGACAAGGTGGCTGGCGACCTGAAATCGAAGCTGGAAGAGGTGGAAGGCCTGCGGGATATCGCGATAACCAGGAAAGATTACCGGATGGAGTACCAGATTCAGTTCGACCGCGAGAAGCTCGCCCTGAACGGGTTGAACATGAACACCGCCGCCAACGCGATCCGCAACAGGATCAACGGACTCACCCTGTCGCGGTACCGTGAGGAAGGTGAGGAGTATGATATCCGCGTGCGTTATGAGGAGAAGTACCGCCAGTCGATTGAAGATATTGAGAATATCCTTATCTACAACCCTATGGGTACGGGTGTACGGATCCGTGACCTGGGCAGGGTGGTGGAGACATCCACCCTCCCGCAGATTGACCGTCAGGATCGCCAGCGTATTGTAACGGTTACTGGAGCCATCTACGGGCGTGCGCTGAGTGAGGTGGTGACCGATGTCAACACGGCGATGGCAGCGTATGATACCCCCCCGGGTGTACAGATTGAACTGAGTGGAACGATGGAAGATCAGCAGGAGTCGTTCTCACAGCTGGCGCTGTTGCTCATGATCGTTTCTTTGCTGGTTTATATTGTACTGGCATCACAGTTCGAATCGCTCACGTATCCGTTTATGATTATCCTCACTGTACCCTTTGCATTCACAGGGTCTCTGCTGTTGCTCTCCCTCACCGGGGAACCCCTCGGTATCATGGGATTTGTGGGACTGATCATGCTCGTGGGTATGGTGGTGAAGAATGCCATCGTGCTAATCGACTATATCAACCTGAACAGGGAGAGAGGGATGTCCATCATCACGGCCGTTGTTCATGGAGGACGATCAAGACTACGTCCGGTGTTGATGACCACGCTCACCACCATCCTGGGGATGATACCACTGGCCATCGGTACCGGTCAGGGTTCTGAGATGTGGCAGTCACTGGGTGTCTCCATCATCGGTGGTATGACCTTCTCTACCATCATCACGCTGATCCTCATCCCGGCACTCTATTCCATCATGGCGGGCTTCGGTGTACGCAGAAAACGCAGGAAGCATCGTGCGGTGCTGTTGAACAACAACGAAATAAATATGTAATCCTATGAAACGAGCCTGTAATCGGTTACACCATTGTCAGTGATTACGGCGGGTTTCATACATGATAAAAAAACAGAATAATCCTATGAAAGCAGTAATGATTTTACTAGACCAGGCCCACTACGATCTGATTGTAGACAACCTGAGCAGGCTCAATATACGCGGGTTTACCTCATGGAAAGAGGTTTACGGCAGGGGGAGCAGTGATGGTATTCCGCACTATGGATCCCACGCCTGGCCTTCGGTTAACAATGCCATCCTCACCATGGTGGAGGATGACAAGGTAGCTGTGCTGTTGAAGTATCTGAAAGAGCAGGATGAAGATGCTGCCAACCTCGGACTGCGCGCCTTTGTGTGGAATGTGGAGGATATGATCTGAATAATAGGATAGGAATATTTTAATATAATAGGGTGGATAACAGGCCGGACATAAAATGTCCGACCTGTTTTGACCCATATTGCGACCTTTTCCTGTACAAAACTTAATGCCGTCCGGTCACCTGTAAATAAGTAACAAGCTTAATTTTATAACCCGAACGGGCATCGGTCAGCTCGTCTTTTGTCTGCTGGAGCATAGCCTGTGCTTCGAGCATATCGGAAATATTTACAATCCCGTTTTCGTAATTATCGCTGTTAATCCTCAGGTTTTCTTCGGCCTGAATCATAGTCTCATGGGCCACTTCTATTTGCTTGTATGCCTCATTAAGTTCGTTCCATGTTTTTTGAATTTGCAATAAAAGAAGTTCCGTGTTATTTTGGCTATTGTTCCGGGCAATTTGTTCCTTGTATTTCCTTTCTTTTATGGTATGGGAAGCTCCCCACCAATCGGAAATGGGAATCTTTACAGATGCGAATACCATTGTATTGGAGGTGCCTTTATTGTTGCTGAAAGCATAATCATAGTATACTGCTCCTATGCCAACGCCTACTTCAGGCAAATACTCCCCGATCTTTAACCGGGTCTGTAGTTCTTCTGCTTCTACGCTCTTTTTCAGCAACTTATATTCCTCGCGGTGAAGCAAAGCCTGGCCGGCATCCAGATATACCTCATAAGGATTTTGGTCGATAACAAGCGTATCGGACAGAACCATGGTCGAATCGTAAGGCAGTCCGATATATTGGCTAAAGGCCATCGATGCGAGTTTAATCCCATTTTCGAGCTTCATCCGGTTCATTCTCATTTCACTTTGTTTGATAGATACCTTCATTACATCGTTCCTGTTTATCAATCCTACCCGGCAGGCATCGTCCGCCTGCTTATAAATGGTGTCGAGGAGCATTCCCATCATGTGCAGGGTTTTCAGCTTTTCGTTTAGCGAAACAATGAGCCAGTATTGCTCCTCTGTTCGTAGCAGAACTTCGCTTTTGGACAATATAAACCTGCTGTTGTTGACGTTCACTCCCAGTTGAGCCAGCTTATTACCGGTAATAATGCGTCCTCCTGCAAACACAGGCTGTACGGCGGTAATTGAACCAAAAGCAGCCTTATCCAGCAATGAAAGCGAGATACCCGGAAAATACGCAAATTGAGTTGCAACCGGAAGGTTGACCGGGTTGCCGTCATAAACCGGCAGGTCGCCTCCCGGCATAGTGTACTCAATTAAAGGATTATTAAAACGAACATCCATCCCGGTTGCGTTCACTTTGGGGAAATAATTGGTAAAGGCATTTTTTTTGGTTTGTTTTGCGGCTTCAATTTCCAACCGGCTGTTTTTTATTGTACGATTGTTCTCAATAGCCATTTTTTTACAATCTTCGAGGCTGTATTTTGTCTGTGCCGACAGTTGCATTGTTCCTATGCATGCATAAATGATTAATAACGGGACGATATATTTTCTTTTCATACGATTATTTTATTTTTCTCATGAAGGTGTATGGAATATTTGCGCTAAGCCAAATGAGCAAAGGGGAAGCTTGTTTGTTCTTTGCCATGGCGAGCAAATATTTATGTTTACAGAACTCGCTTTAATCATATTCTTGTGTGTGAATGATTCTCATGCTCGCTTCATAAAGAGTTTGTTTTATGCTTCTGCGTTTTCCGGAGCGGCGGATTGTTCATTCTTCTTATCTTTATGCCGGTACACCAACCAGTAAGCCAGAGGCAGAACGGTAACCACAAATATCATGGAGACGATTGTTCCTGTAAAGATAACCGTACCCATCGGATACCACAGCGGGCTTTTACTGATGATCATCGGTATCACGCCCATTGATGCTGCGGCGGATGTCAGGAATATAGGCCGCATCCTGCGCTTGCCGGCTTCGATGGCCGCTTCGCGCACTGTTTTGTGTTGTTTACGTCTGAGGTCTTCCGTGTAGTCGAACATAATAATCCCGTTGCGGACAATAATCCCTATCAGGCTCACCATACCAAGTATGGCTGTAGCGCTGAGGGGGAGTCCCGCTATATTCATACCCAGTGCAACTCCGAAAATACTAAATGACATGGATGCCAGCACCAACACGGCAAGACTGATCTTCTTGAAATGGAAAACCATAACCAGGAACATGATAACGGCAGCCATGATCAGACCTCTCACCACTTTGGGAAGGTTTTCGTTGTTAAATTCCTCCACCCCTCCATAAGAGATGGAAATGCCTTCGGGTAACGCTTTGCCGGCAATATCACCAACAATCGTTTCCACTTTCGATTGTACTTTGCTTATATCTTCACCTCTTTTCATATCCACATACACCGACAAGGTTCTGATTCCATTGCGTCTTACGATTTGTCCTTCGTTCCAATCGGGCGATACGTCGGCTATCTGACGGAGAGGTACGGCCGGGGAGAATATTCCGAAAACATATTCGTTGGCTACATCTGCCGCTTCAACATCTGCCGACTTCGATTTGAGGACAACTGGTAACGAATAATCATTCTCCCAGACGGTGGTTATCGGAACCTCGGCAAACCGTGACGCCAAGCCCAGTCCCAATATGGATTCACTGACTCCGATCCGGTTTGACTCGATAGGATCCATCGAAACTTTAATACCCTGCAAAGGCTCTCCAAAACTGGTATATATCCTGACAGGTTCTTCCAGTTTATTCAATTCGGTCATTAAGGTATCCGCAAATAGTTTCAAATCGGTCATATTGTCTCCTGCCAGACGGATTTCCACATCACCGTCCACAGCAACGTATTCCAACTGCCTGAATTTTACAAATGCATTCGGGTAGTGATGCGCGTATTTATCCGCATACGCATCCAGTATCTCTTCCGTATCACGATTCGATGTGGTGTTCACGATAAACTGCGCGAAATTAGGACCGCCTATTTTCGGGGCATAGGCTGTATGGAAACGCGGTGATCCTGCTCCGTAAAAAGCGGTTACGGAAACAACCCGCTCATCTGCGCGTAATATCGCCTCAATATCTTTGCTTACCGCTTCGGTTTGTTGCAAGGAACTGCCCTCGGGCAGGTATATTTCCACCGCGAACTGATCGCGCTCGGCAATAGGCAACAGCTTCAGCGGTAAATTCATTAAGATGATGATTCCGGCTACGATTGCTGCGACAGTTACAAGGATCGATAATTTGGGAAACAGGAATACCTTTGCCAGCAACCATTCGTAACCGCTTTGCAATTTTTCCAGGAAAATAGTTCCTTTTTTGGGTTTCTCGTCTCTTCCCGGCCGTATTCCTTTTCGTATGAGAAAGTATTGCAGGAAAGGAATAACAAGCACAGCAACAGCCCATGATATGCCTAATGTGATAAGTATTGTCCATGGGAACGCACCAATAAAGTCGCGAATGATTCCACTCAGGACAAATAAGAACGGCAAGAATGCAAGACAAATGGCCAGGGTAGCCGATGCAGTGGCCTTCACATATTCCCGTGCACTTTCTAAGGCTGCCTCCTTGCGGGGTATGCCCTGGTTCAGTTTTTCCAGATAGCTGTCCACTATCACTACCGAATTGTCCACAATCATTCCCAAAGTTACGATCAGGGCTGCCAGTGTCACAATATTAAGTTCGAAGCCTGCGGCAAACAAGATACCCAGGGCTATGAAAATAGTGATCGGGATAGACGAGGCGGACACCGCGGCAACCCTCAACGGCAGTAAGATGAAAATGACCAGCAACACAGCTGCTACCGCCAGGAGCAGTTCCTTCAGGAATGTATTCACAGAATCGTCTACTACTTTCGGTTGATCGGCAATCCGGTAGATACTGATATCATCCGGCATGTTTTCCTGAAACTCCCGGAGCACGACATCCACATCTTTCCCGTATTGGACAATATTGTATCCTTCCCTCATTTCGGTGGAAAGCACGAGGCATTTTTTCCCGTTGCTGGTGATATAGCTGTCAGGCTTCGGGTATTCTCGCACTACTTTCGCTACGTTTTTCAGGCGGATATGATTGCCTCCGATATCCGAATAGATAATTTGCTCTTCGATGTCTTTTTCTGACAGATAGGGGCGTTCTATATGAATAGGAACAACCATATCCTTATTTTCAATCTTGCCTGCGATTGTAATAAATCCTTTGGTGATCAGCGTTTGATAGAGGTTAAGGGTAGTAATGCCGTAAGTAGCCAGTTTCTCTTTTTCGATGTAAACGCTTATTTGTTCCTTTTGTGTCCCGTAACGCCGCAGATTGGATACCGATTCGATGGAACGGAGCTTGTCTTCCAGTTTATCCAAATGCTCTTCCAATTGACGGTAGGTCTTCGTATCGGATTCCAGGGTGATAAGCAGAGCCGATGAGTCGCCAAAGTCGTCGTTGGCAATCAATGCCAGTACGCCCGAGGGTAACTGCATTTTAAAGGTAGTTAAGCCATGCTTTATTTTCGACCAGACTTCATCTTTATTATAGACATCGTCGTTCAGTTCCACAAAGAGATATACTATTCCGTCTCTGGATTGGGAATATGTTTTTGATTTTTTTACCTCTTTGTAGGTAAATAAGAAGTTTTCGAGCGGTTTTGTCAGTTGTTCTTCCACTTCGGCGGAAGTTGCTCCCGGGTATACTCCAATCACCACGCCCTGACGAATAGTGATTGCCGGAAATTCGCGTTTGGGCATTTCCACCAATGCATAAATACCGAAAATAATTAGCGCTGTAACGATCAACAGGACTAACCTGTTGTATTTCATCGCCCAGTCTATGATAGCTGCCTTTTTTCCCATTTTCCCTTTTTTTATTTTACAACTTCAACTATTGTTCCCGGGCTTACGTTTTGATAGCCTTCCGTGACAAGTATATCTCCTTTGTGCAGTCCACCGGTAACAGTTACGCCATTACCGCTAAAACCTCCGATGGTTACTTCGCGGTGAAACGCTTTTCCATCTTTGTCTATCAGCCACACGAAGTGTTTTCCTGAATGATCCAATTGAACGGATTTAAGCGGAACGACAATCTTTTTTCCGGGGCCGTTTTCAGAACCTCCGTCATTTGTCAGGTAAGCCTTGCAGACCATGCCCGGCAACAGCTGATGGTCTTTGTTCTCAATGTGTACTTTTATGTCGTAGGTATGGGATATGGGATGAGCCGTCACCCCTTTTTCGATAACCCTTCCTTCATACCGGCGGTTGTTGAGCGCCGTAACTTCTATCTGACTCTTTTCGCCGATTCTCACAGACGATATTTCACTCTCGGGTATCGCTATTTTTACTTTCACCGGGTTTATGTTCATCAGGAGATAAACCGGAATCCCGGGCATGATATTGGCTCCCGTTTCCACGTAACGTTTGCCTACGACACCCGAGGACGGTGCATACAAGTTACAGTCTTCCAAGTTTTTACGTGCTATTTTCTCCGCTGACTCGGCCTGCTCCAACGCCGTTTTTACTTCAACGTATTGTACTTCGGGCAGGCTTTTATTCTCGTGCAGCGTGGACAACCTGTCGTATCCGTCACGGGCACGGTTAAGCGTTGCCATGGCAATATCATGCAGATTCTCTGCAGAATTTGCGTTCAATTTTGCAAGGAGCTGTCCTTTTTTGACAAATTCTCCTTCCTGCACGGTCATTTGTTCAATATTTCCCATTGTCAGGAAACTGATATTTACGGAATTTTCACTCTCTACAGTCCCGACATATTCCCTGGTATAAACAGTGTTACTGTATCCTATCTTCTGAACCTTAACACGTACATTCGCATTCTCCTTGTTTTCCGTTCTTGAAGAACAAGACACGTGCATCCCTATCATCAGGAAACAGCAAATGCTCCAACCTGAAATAAATCCGATTTTATTCATAGTTGCTTTTTTTAGATACAAAGGTGCGGTAATTAAAGGTGCCGGTAGTAATCAAATGCTCATCATTGATGTTCAAAATGTCGCTTTTTATATTATCCTTCGCACCGAATTATTATATTTGCGGCTTATTTAATGATTACCTACCGGATTATGGAGAAAGAAAAATATGGAAGAATTTCGTTGGAAGATGTATCCAGGCAGGCTCCGATAACAGGGGTGGAAAATTTCACCCTTTCGGATAACGGAGCCAAAATAGAGGATTATACCTTTGATTTTCAGCATCCTAATATGATAGAAGGAATTGCCTTTGCGATTTGTATACAGGGAACTGCCCGCGTAAAAATAAATCTGCAGGAGTATCATATAGAACCCAATACGATTGTTACGCTTTTGCCTAATTATTTACTGGAAATATGTGATCACAGCGATAACTGGTTAGTAGAGTTTATTTTTATATCTTTCGACTTTGTTTCTGACCTTAAACTGATTGCAGAGATAGATCTTTTTGACAAAGTAGGGAAGATTACGTGTCTGAAGATTAAAGAAGAGGAAATGCTGAATTTGCTCGATTTCCATGCTTTCATCGTAAAAAAATATAAAAGAGAGAATCACCTGTACAGGGAAGAAATAACCAAGAATTTGTTGCATACGCTTGTATATGAGGTGCTTCAATTGTTCACCTCTTCCGAAATAATCGCAGACGGTAAAGCCTTAACCCGTAGTGAAAAGCTTCTGACGAATTTCATAGGGTTGTTATTTCAATTTCACAGGCAGGAAAGAAGCATTCAATTTTATGCAGATAAAATGTTTCTTACTCCCAAGTATTTATCAAAAGTGATCAGGAAGGCCAGTGGAAAATCCGTTTCACAATGGATAGATGAAATGGTCATAATGGAAGCCAAAGCGATGCTGAAAAGTTCCAACCTGACAGTCTTACAGATCTCGGAAAAACTGAATTTCCCCAACGCGTCGTTTTTCGGCAGTTATTTCAGAAAAAGAACGGGCATGTCTCCGATTCAGTACAGGGAAAGCTGAGCTGGTCGTCATTCAAAATTCCGACAGACAAAAAGCAGCAAAGACCTATTGTCCTATGATTTTTTTTCGGTGGTTAATGCCCCAATCTCTTAATTCTTTTATGACATTTCCAAGCGACGCAGCATAGGGCGTTGTCGTGTATTCGACAATTACAGGCGACTCATCAAAAACAGTTCGTTTAATCAAGGTATGTTCTTCCAGATCTTTCAAATCTTTGGCAAGGACTTTTGAAGTAATCTTTGGAATACTGCGTTCAATCTCTCTAAAACGATGATTGCCGGACGAAATTGAAATTAATATCATCAGTTTCCATTTGCCGCTTATTACGTCCAACGCATCTCTGACGGGAAGTATTGACGAGGAACACTCTGTATGACTTACTTTGCTCATGATTTTATATTTTTTACTGCTTACCTTTAGGTAACTGATATACTTTGGTAAGCAAAAGTACGTATCTTTGACCTGTAAAAAAATATTTCACTAAAAAATAATGACTCATGAACCATATTTTAATTACAGGAGCAACGGGACAACTTGGAAAGGCAACGATTGACTTTCTGATACAAAAAGGAATTGCAGCCAATCAAATTTCAGCATTGGCCAGAAGCGCAGAAAAAGCCGCCGATTTATCAGCCAAAGGCATCAAGATTAAAATTGGCGACTATTTGGACTATTCGAGTTTAGTAGCTGCTTTCAATGGGGTGGAAAAACTGTTTTTTATATCGGGCAGCGAGCTTGGTACCCGTGTTGAACAACACCGAAACGCAATCAATGCCGCAAAAGAGGCAGGAGTAAAGCACATTATATACACAAGTGGTTTCCGCAAAAACGAAACCGATACTTCGCCGGTTGCTTTTCTTATACGGCAACATAGTGAAACCGAAAAATTCATCAGGGCAAGCGGTATCTCTTACACATTTCTGCTCAATGGGCTTTATGCCGATGTGCTGCCGGGCTTTTTGGGCGAAAACGTATTTGAAACAGGCATTTTCCTTCCTGCCGGAAACGGCAAAGCAGCTTTTACCGTTCGTTTGGATATTGCAGAAGCAGCGGCCAATATTTTACTGACAACGGGACACGAAAACAAAGAATATGTCTTTACAAACACAGAGAATACCGGTTTGAACGAGATAGCCAGTTTTCTTGGAGAGCTTTCCGGGAAGCAGGTAAGATATCTGAACCCTTCCAAAGCAGAATATCTTGAAACGGTAATGAAAGCAGGATTGCCACAGGAATACGCGGAAATGATTGTTTCATTCAGCGAAGCCATAGAGCAAGGAGAATTTGAGGCCGAAGATACCGATCTGGAAAGACTGCTTGGAAGAAAACCTACTTCCATTTTTAACTATTTGAAACAAGTATATTTAAGTATGTAAATCGATGTGATGATGTGATGATGTGATGATTCGGTGATTAAATCTACAAATCAGTAAATCAGTGTTCGTATGAAAAAAGATAAAATAATTTTTGAGTAACAACCGGATTGGTTGGCACCATGATATTGTTTAGCGCATTCAACTATTCCACGCTTCGTTTTTCCTTTTTATGATATAGCGTGAATAACAACATGCATATTGCGGATAGGATGGCCATTACAGCCCCAAAATAAAACGGCGCGTTGGAATCTACCTTATCATATAATAGTCCGGCAATTAAACTTGCCGGCAGAAGCGTAATGCCAAGCAGGGCATTGTAAATACCCATGGCAGTTCCTTTTTTGTTTTTATCCACGAGATCCGAAATAAACGCTTTTTGTATTCCATCGGTCGCCGCCGAATAAAGACCGTACAATGCAAAAAGAATTACAATTAATCCGGTTCCGTTAGTTGCACCAAACCCGTAATAAACAACGGCATAAATAACAAAACCCACAATCAGTATCTTCTCTTTACCGATTTTATCAGACAAAGTTCCGATTGGAATTGCCATAATAACGGACACAACACTTGTAATCAGATAAACGAGCGGTATATAAGCAACTTTGATGCCCAGTTCATTCGCCTTTACCATCAACAGGGCATCCGTAGAATTTCCGAGCGTAAAAATAAAAATCACTCCTAAAAATAAATAAAACTTGGGTGAGAAATCTTTGAAATGGAATTTGGTGAATAGTTCATGTTTACTTTTGCGGACTTCTTTGAGTCCGAAGATGATCACAAAAATGGCAAAAATGGCTGGAATTCCGGCCAAAAGCATAATTAATCTATAATTGCCGGGAAAGAAAGATAACAGTCCGAAAGCAACAAGCGGACCGACGATGGCGCCGCTGTTGTCCATGGCTTTTTGCAGACCGAAGCTTTTTCCGGTTTCACCGTTTGTCACCGAACCGGCAATCAGGCTGTCGCGCGGAGCAGTTCGGATCCCTTTGCCAACTCTCTCGGTAAAACGAATTATAAGTACGTGCAAAGGACTAAGCACAAAAGCATAGAGCGGGAGAACCAACGCAGACAGACCATATCCAATCAGCATAAACGGTTTGTTTTTCCCGATTTTATCGCTCCAGAAACCTGATATTACTTTAAAAACCGAAGCAGTACTTTCGGCAATACCCTCTATCAATGCCAGGCTGGTTTTCGAAGCGCCCAGGGACATCAGGAACATGGGCATGATGGAATAAATAATCTTTACAGAACAATCCGTTAAAAAACTGATTATCCCTGTATTTATGATGTTCC
>JAJFTO010000016.1 GCA_021372865.1 Porphyromonadaceae bacterium | reverse complement strand
ATTTGTCCTGCAAATTCCTTCGCAGGACCCTTGTATACTCTGCTTTGTCATTAAACGTATATGTAAGTCTTCTAAAGATCTCTCCTCGCTCCCTTCCGTCTGCCCCAGGGCTTCCTTCCAAAAGCGGGTGCAAAGATAGGGACTTTTTTTTAATCCCCAAAACTTTTTTTGAAAAAGTTTTTTTCTTTTTTTCCTTTTCCTTTTTTTGAGTGAGCTTGCGGCTCTTATATCATCTCTATGATAAACTCCTTTTTTCTGGAAAGGGCTACAAAGGTAGCGAATTTAGCAGATATCTTCCAAATATTTTCCCGTTTTTTTGTTGATTTTTTTTCTGCTTTTATCGTCCCGAAAAGGAACAGATTCATAGACACGTGCTTATCAATTCACCATGATATGGGAGCTGGTAGTTATCCTGGGCGTGACAACAAAACTCATTGCTTCAACTCCCCGTCTTACTTCTATATTAATAGCAAGCGGCGTATTCCAATCGACGTACTGATTGAAATTAAACAAATAGGAGAACGCTGTCTTGTATCTCCGGTTGTTGGAGAAAGATTCCGCAATTGCGGGATAGTTGGCTATATCCCAGAACATGCATTCCTTGAAACCGCTGGCGTCTGTATAACGGCTGTTCTTGTCGCGCAAATTCATTGTCTCAGCAATAAAACGGCGGTAGGACTCTGTAAGAGACTGAGGAGTATGGTTAAAACTCTGTCCCTGGATATTTGTCACCACATCTCCAGGCATTATCCCTGCCAGGGCAGCCGGAGAACCGGGATCGACCGAGACGACAGTCCTCAGGTCATTCATATTATAACCTATGCCGGTGTAATTATACTTGAGGTATTTCACCTGATAGGTCCCAAACGACCGGTTTACCGGATATGGAAATTTCAACAACACCAGCGGTAGATTCATCTCCAGATAGTCCATCAGATCATAGTGGCTGCTCAACCGCTCTTTCACTTCACTTTCCCATATAAGGGTCATTCCACCGGCTTCCACGAACTTGCGATCATAGAAGCGGTATCCGAAATCGAGGTTGTAGGCCACATCGTCGATGCGTACGGCCTCGGAGGGATCATACAATGGGACTCTTATCGTTCGGTTATTCCGGGTATCGTACCGCCACACCGGTTGATAACTTCCGTAAGTGGCCGATCCGGGCTTATACAAAGGATTATTATGGTAACTGTAAAAAGTCTGAATGATGAAGTCCGGGTCGTTGGAATCATGCCGCAAACCCATCGCAGTGAGTACACGTATAAATATGGCATTGATGCGTTCATCAAACGCCCGTGTGCTTTCATTTGTCGGAGCAAAGTCAAACGTACGGTAATTATGAAACAACGCCTCTTCATTTATTTTCGTTGTTACCGGCATCAGGAAACGACGGTCCTGTACATCCTCCAGGCTGTAAAAAGCAAAAACCGGTGCCAGCTGCGCCTCGGTGATGGCATTGCGGTGCCGACAATCTTTGGCAATGGTCATCTCTTTGAAAGAATGAGTGAAATTGCGGACTGCAAGAGTCATATCATCCGCCTGCAGGTCAAACCAGGACCGGATTGTACCATATGACTTCAGGTAGGTGCCGTTCTTATTTACAGAGAGAATAATATCTTTTAGCTGCAGTCCGGCAATCTCTGCCGGTGACCCGGGTGTAATGCCGGTAACCACCGGTTCTTTATATCCCCAGCTCTTGTTGTCACTGATCTCAAAGGTAAAGCCCAGGCTACATGCAGTTGTCTCATTTTGTGCCACCAGATTTCCTGTCAGGAAAATCGCAAACAATAATATATACAGTATCCGCCGCATTGTGTTGTTTCTATAATTAACTTAAAGTACAAAGATATATATATTTTTTTTTCATTTATCCATCCGTCATAAAAAGCAACACAGTGATGTAGGCACAGTGGATTTTTTATCCGGTTTAATATCTGCATGACGGGCGGGTATTTATTTTTTCTGAAATACATATTTTCCTTATCTTTGTCCTGTTTGATTAAACAAAAAATAGCACTATGATTGTCGACAACCTCGCGAATGCAGCCAACTACTTTGGCTTGCATCCCCTTTTCGAAAAAGCATTTGAATATATCTACCAACTCGACATGGAGTCGGCTCCCGCAGGATCGGTTGAAATTGATGGCAAACAGCTCAAGGTTTCCGTAATAGAAACGGTACTCAACGCAGCCGAAGATGCACGACTGGAGACACATAAAAAGTTTATCGACATACAGATACCGATTGCCAAGACTGAGACCTTCGGCTGGAAATCACGCTCCACGCTTGCTGCATCAGAAACAGGATATGACGAAGTCAACGATATTGAGCTTTACGCCGATAAACCATCGGCACTGGTAAACGTTTTACCGGGTGAGTTCGTGATCTTCTCTCCCGAAGACGGCCATGCCCCGCTCATCGGAGAGGGACCGACTAAAAAGATCATCATCAAGGTAGCGGTGTTATAAACCATTCATGCCGATCCATCATGCTCGACATTCTCAAAAACGATCCGTGGCTCAAGCCCCATGCACAAGCGATAGAGGGGCGTCACGCCTACTACGAGAAAAGGCTGGCCCATCTCACACAGGATGGTCGCATCACCTTGTCGGATTTTGCGACCGGCTATCTCTATTTCGGTCTCCACAAGAGATCCGACGGATGGATATTCCGGGAGTGGGCTCCCCATGCCGCCGAGATATTTCTGGTGGGCACCTTCAATGAGTGGCAACATCTGGAATCGTACCGTTTGCAGAAAATAGGAAACGGTGTTTGGGAGGTCCGAATCCCCTTAGAGCGCATTCATCATGGCGACCTCTACAAGCTTCACGTGCGCTGGGAGGGCGGCTCCGGCGAGCGCATTCCAGCCTGGAGCAGGCGGGTGGTACAGGACAATAATACGTACATATTCTCTGCACAGGTATGGGAGCCGGAAAATAAATATCAGTTCAGAAATACCCATTTCAAGCCCGATACTGCTCCCCTTCTCATCTATGAAACACACGTGGGAATGTCTACCGAGGAAGAAAGGGTGGGTACCTACAACGAGTTTCGCGAAAACATACTCCCCCGCGTAAAGGAAAACGGTTATAATGCCATACAGGTGATGGCCATCCAGGAACACCCCTACTACGGGTCGTTCGGATACCATGTATCCAGCTTCTTTGCCCCCTCTTCAAGGAGCGGAACGCCGGATGAACTGAAGGCGTTGATCGACACGGCTCATGACATGGGAATTGCCGTAATCATGGATATCGTACATTCACATGCCGTAAAGAACGAAACCGAAGGCATCGCACGGATGGATGGCTCCTACGATCTTTATTTCCACAGTGATCCCGATCGCAGGAACCACAAGGCGTGGGACTCGCTCTGTTTCGACTATGGCAAGGATGAGGTGCTTCATTTCCTGCTCTCCAACTGTAAATACTGGCTGGAGGAATATAAATTCGATGGCTTCCGGTTCGATGGTGTCACCTCCATGATCTACCTGAGCCACGGCCTGGAGGAGTCGTTCAGTAACTACAGCGACTACTACAATGCCGGACAGGATGGCGATGCCATCTGTTACCTTACCCTCGCCAATAAGCTCATTCATGAGGTGAATCCGCATGCCCTGACCATTGCCGAGGAGGTGAGCGGGATGCCCGGGCTGGCCGTGAAACCGGAAGGCGGAGGTTATGGTTTCGACTACCGGATGGCCATGAATATTCCCGACTTCTGGATTAAAACCATCAAGGAAAAGAAAGACGAAGAGTGGCATCCGAGTGCCATCTGGTGGGAAGTTACCAACCGGCGCGCCGATGAAAAGACCATCTCCTATGTCGAGAGTCACGACCAAGCACTGGTGGGTGACAAGACCATCATCTTCCGGCTCATTGACGCCGACATGTACTGGTTCATGTCGAAATGGACCAGCAGCTCCCTCCGTGTAGACCGCGGCATCGCACTGCACAAGATGATTCGCCTGGTGACAGCTACCACCATCAATGGCGGCTACCTCAATTTCATGGGCAATGAGTTTGGCCATCCCGAATGGATCGATTTCCCCCGTGAAGGGAACAACTGGTCTTATAAATATGCCCGCCGGCAATGGCACCTGGCAGATGATTCCAATCTGAAATATCATTATTTGGGCGATTTCGATAAAGCCATGATCGCTCTGATCCGTTCAGTTTCCACCTTTCAGGATACCCCGCTGGTAAAGATATGGGACAAGGACGACGACAACATACTCGCTTATATGCGTGGCGACCTACTTTTTGTTTTTAACTTTCATCCGCAGAAGTCCTACTGTGACTACGGCATCCTGGTACCCCAGGGTGAATATAAGATTGTGCTTGATACCGACAGCGCAGAGTTCGGTGGGTTCGGACAGAACGACGCCAGCCTCCCTCATTTTACCTGTTACGACCCGCTTTACGCACCACACAACAAAGGATGGCTGCAGCTCTATCTGCCTGCACGCACCGCTTTTGTAATGAAGATAAAAGAACCTCTATAAAACGTTATTTTTCAATATGACATACAACAATCAAAAAGTTACACGTTCATTGTACCCGTTTAAATTTCAACCCATACTCAAGCCGATCCTCTGGGGCGGGTCGGAGATCAGCCATTTCAAAGGGATTGAGCCGGTGCAGGAAGGCATCGGCGAAAGCTGGGAGATATCGGGTGTAAAAAACAACCTGTCCGTTGTTGCCAACGGTCCCTTTGCAGGCACCACGCTTGAAGAACTTATTGCAGAGGCCAAAGACATGCTGGTCGGCAAGGAAGTGTACCAAAAATTCGGTAACACCTTTCCCCTGCTCATCAAATTTATCGATGCGCGCAGCAACCTTTCCATTCAGGTTCACCCAGACGATAAGCTGGCCGCCGAGCGACACCATTCTTTCGGAAAAACGGAGATGTGGTACGTGATCAAAGCTGCTCCGGGAGCATTCCTCTATTCAGGTTTTGAAAAACAAATCACCCCGGAGGAATATGTGGAAACGGTACAAAACAATACCTTTACCCAAACACTCAAGAGATACGAAGTGCAGGAAGGTGATGTTTTTTTCCTGCCGGCAGGAAGGGTTCATGCCATCGGTGCGGGATGTTTCATTGCAGAGATCCAGCAGACCTCCGACATTACTTACCGCATCTACGATTACAACCGGAAAGATGCAGCAGGCAACAGCCGGGAACTCCATACCGGACTGGCAAAAGATGCAATTGATTACAAAGTATACGATTCATACAAAACCGATTACAGTAAAAATATAAACCATCCGGTAAGATTGGCATCCTGCCCCTACTTCACCACCCATCTGCTTGAAATGGAGAAGGAGGTATCCATGACCCGTTCCTATGCCGATCTCGATTCGTTCGTGATTTACATCTGCATGGGCGGACAGTGTACCATCAAAGACGACAAAGGCCACGTGGAAACAATCCGTCAGGGAGAGTCGATGCTTATCCCCGCCAATACCGACTCTGTCACCCTCATCCCGACCGAGCCTACCAGATTGCTCGAAACCTTCGTCACCCAGAATCGATAATTAAATACGCTGTCACGAGCAAGCTTCTACTAAAAAGCTGATTGCCGAATGCTGAACGTTAAAAAAACAGACCGCTGTCACAAACAGGCTTCCTCTAAAAGAGCTGAAAGCTGACTGCAGATAGCTGACCACTAAAATATGAGAGGCATATTATTAATCAATGCAGGTTCTCCTGCGAGCAAGAACAAAGCCGATGTAAAGAAATTCATCGGTGATATGCTTTCGGATCCCCTGGTGACCGGGAAACCCGAATGGTGGTCCAAATTCTTCGCTACGCAGATCATTGCGCCCCTTTCTGCCTCCGGTTCAGCCGAAAAATATGCGCAAGTATGGCGCTGGGAAGAACCTGAGATCTCGCCATTGTTGTATCACATGCAGCGACTCTCAGAGGAATTGGAATCCAGGAAAGGGCTTCCGGTTGAAATAGCCATGCGGTACGGTGAGCCCGACATTCTGGGAGCTTTTAAAAAACTGGAAGAGAAATGTCCGCTTCTGCATGAGGTGATTGTCTTTCCTCTCTATCCTCATTTCGCTCAGTCTACGACCCAGACCGCCAAGGAAGCCATCGGTCGTGTATTTTACCGTCACCCCCACTCTTTCAGACTGAAGTTCGTGGAACCTTATTACAATCATCCCGCCTTTATCAATGCGCTTGCATCGCTGGCAGAACCTTATCTGGAGGATATCGACCGACTGGTATTCAGTTATCACAGTCTGCCTGTTTCACAGGTGGAAGCAGCCTGGAAAAGAGGGAAGGAGTATGATTACGTCTATCAGGTGAAAGAAACCAACCGGCTCATTTGTGAAAAGACCGGTTTCGATCCCCACCACACCCTGCTATTTTACGCATCGCAGAGGGGAAATAACTGGCTAAAACCGTTTCTGAACAAAGATATTACCGACCTGCCCGGACTGGGCTGGAAAAAAGTGGCAGTGATGGCTCCGGGCTTTCCTGTGGACAACATGGAGACATTGTTCGATATTGATATTGAAGCAAGGAGGCTTTTCATGGAGGCAGGCGGTGAAAAATTTGTCTTTATACCCTCACTGAACCACAGCGAGGCCTGGATGGAAGCCATCTGGAAAATCATTGAACGGCTCTGAGACCGGGGAACACCATTATATATAATATTCCATCAGATCAACCAGTCCCGCCTGCAATGCATAGCGTGTGGCCTCATTTACGCTGTTGACCTGCAGCTTGCGGTATATATTCCGCCGGTGTGCGTTTACCGTGTGGAAGCTTAAATTTTTCTCTGTGGCAATCTCTTTTGTTGACTTACCCAATGCGATTTCATGAAGAATTTTCTTTTCAGAGGCCGTCAGCGTATCAGTTATTTTCGCAGGTGGCACATCCCCCCCGATTACAGATTCGGCATAATCACACCAGTAGACCTCTCCCGCCGACACACTTCGGAGTACATCCAGCAGTTGTGACCTGCTGTTACTCTTCAGTGCCACGCTGATAGTGGGGTCGGCTGTAAGCAGCTGTCGCAGAAAATGTTCACCGGGTTCATCGGAAAAGAGAAGCCAGGTTGAGAGCCTGGCACCGCTTTTGATATTGAGCAGGTGGCTGACGGAAGAAAAATCAAACAAAGAATAATCGACCACCACCACAGCCCGGGGGTAATTCCGCAAATCTTCAAGCAGCTTCCTGTAATTGGCTGCCTCTAACACCTGACCATGCGGATCTGCTACTTTCAGGAACGAACGCAACCCTTCACGCGTGACATCCTGATTATCTGCTAAAATATAGACCATTTCCACGCTGATTTTTTTATTGGATACAAAAATAACACAATCGTGCTATTTCAGACCACGAAAACTACCCCTATCTTTGTCTCAAAATTATAAAAACAAAAGAATATGACAAAAATTGCAGAAAACCTGACCCAATTGGTTGGCAATACACCATTGCTGAAACTCAGTAATTTTGGGAAGGCCGAGGGAGCTGTGGCCCAGCTCGTCGTGAAACTGGAGAGCTACAATCCACTCGGGAGTGTAAAAGACCGTATTGCACTGGCCATGGTGGAGGAGGCCGAAAAAAAGGGTCAGCTCAGGGAAGGCTCTGTCCTCATTGAACCCACAAGCGGCAATACAGGCATCGGTCTTGCCTTTGTCTCCGCCATCAAAAAATACAGACTTATTCTTACGATGCCCGAGACCATGAGCATCGAAAGGAGAAACCTGCTGAAGGCACTGGGTGCCGAATTGGTGCTCACGCCGGGCAGTGAGGGCATGAAGGGAGCCATTGCCAAAGCAAAAGAACTGCGGTCGGAGATATCCAACGCGGTGATTCTGCAGCAGTTCGAAAATCAGGCCAACCCACAGATTCACTATGCCACCACGGGCGAAGAAGTATGGAAAGACACCGACGGTAAGGTAGACATTTTTGTCAGCGGTGTGGGTACGGGAGGTACCGTGAGCGGCGCCGGAAAGAGACTGAAGGAGCTGAATCCCGCCATACAGGTAGTAGCCGTGGAACCTACCGACTCGCCAGTGCTCTCCGGCGGAAATCCAGGTCCACATAAGATCCAGGGTATTGGTGCCGGTTTTATACCGGGGACCTACGATGCTTCTGTCATAGATCGTGTAATCACCGTGAGCAACGACGATGCCGTCCGCACGAGCAGAAAGCTCGCCAGGATAGAAGGCCTTCTGGTCGGCATCTCATCGGGTGCCGCCGCATACGCCGCGCTGCAGCTCGCAAAGGAACCGGAGAATGCAGGCAAAACCATTGTGGTAATCCTGCCCGACACCGGAGAGCGTTACCTTTCTACGGTATTATACGCCTTTGATGAATATCCCCTTTAAAATGATTTACAGCAAGAAGATTGGTTATAAATAAATTCAATGTGATGAACCCCGTTTTTAATAATATACAGAACCTGATGAAGATGTCGACGGCCATTCGGATGACAATGTCCATGTGCTGTCGCCGTCACAAACATCAGTCACTTCTGTATACCTGAAACAAATTCGAGTGTTCACAGACTAAAGCGGCTGATTTTGTAAATCAGCCGCTTTTTTTTATCTCATTTCAAAACAAACTTAGAAGACAACAAATCACTAACCCACCGGATGTAAAGGTCTAAAACCCAAGTCCGGTCCCTAATAAATTCATAACATATGAGATTCATTCTATTCAAAAAACAGTACATTTCCCTGCTTCTGTTACTTCAGCTCTCCCTTCCGGGTATCTTTGCACAGGGAACATCTCAAATCACGGTCTCTGGCAAGGTTACCGACCCCAACAATCTACCCCTTATTGGCGTCACCATTGTGGATGCAAAAAACGGATCCGCAGGTACCGTATCGGACTCAGAGGGACGTTACCGCCTGAATGTACCTGCAGGGACCACACTCATCTTCTCCTACATTGGTTACGAGAGTCAATCTCTTCAGGTTTCCCGCTCCGGCAACTACCCCGTCACATTGCAGGAGGGTACCACGGCACTGAATGAAGTGGTGATCACTTCACTGAATATTCCCCGTGAAAAGAAGGCACTCGGCTATGCAGTGCAGAATGTCACCGCCGAAGCCTTTGGGGCGCGTCCTACCGACCCCATGAGTGCCCTATCCGGTAAGATTGCCGGGCTGCAGGTCATCTCCGGTGGAAGCAACCTGGGCGGTTCCTCCCGCATCACCCTGCGTGGGATCAACTCCATCACCGGCAACAACCAGCCCCTCTATGTGATCGACGGAGTGCCGCTTGACAACAGCGACCTGAACAGCTCTGCCACCATTCACGGCAGTGCTGGCAAGGATGTGGGAAGTACCATTCAGGACATCAACCCCGATGACATTGCCGGCGTGAATGTGTTGAAAGGACCTTCTGCCGCAGCACTCTACGGATCACGTGCCGCCAATGGCGTCATCCTCATCACCACGAAGAAAGGACAAGCGAACGACGATGGGGATCTGAAGATTGAGCTGAACAGCGGCGTTGAGTTCGAAAAGGTGGTACGCCTTCCGGAACGGCAGAAGCTCTACGGTGGCGGTTACAACTCTACCTTTGGCACGGCAGTCATTGACGGTACCACCTACAACATTCCCGAATATGCCGCCGATGAGAGCTGGGGACCCAGGCTCGACGGCACGCCGGTGTTGCAGTGGTACAACCTCGACCCCGAATATCCCGCCGATTACCTGAAGCCGGAACCCTGGGTTTATCCGGAACACGACGTCAACTACTTCTTCCGTACAGGCGTTGCCAACACCCACAATATCGCCCTGTCGAAATCAGCCGCCCACTCGGACTTCAGGGTATCGTTCACAAACAAAAATGTAACGGGTACCATTCCCAACTCATCGCTCGGGAAAAACAGCATCAACATTTCAGGAAATGTCACCGACAAGCTGTTCACCTTCTTTGCCAATGCCAACTACGTGAAGACTTCCTCCACAGGACGTCCCTGGACGGGAGCATCCAACCGCAACATCATCCTTTCAGCCTACCAGTGGGGCCAGATGCAGGTCGATTACAAGCGCCTGAGTGAATATAAGCGTCCCGACGGTACGCCCCGCGCCTGGAATCGCACCGGATACCGGAATACAGTGGCCGACGAGAAGACGAAGTACATCGACAACCCCTACTGGTCGGCCTACGAAAGCTATCTCAGCGAAGACCGCAACAGACTTTACGGAAATGTCGGCATCACCCTCACCCCCACGAGCTGGCTCTCCGTTACGGGACGTGTCAATGCCGACATTTACGACTACGATTTTCAGGACAGGATTGCCTACAACTCCCGTTCCCAGTCGATGTATCAGGAATACAACCAGAAGTATGAAGAGTTCAACTACGAGCTGCTGGCCACCGTCCACCACACCTGGAACAACCATTCATTGGTAGGTAACCTGGGTAGCAACTTTCTGGAGCGTAACCGCCGCATCAGCGACATATCCACCTCGGGAGGACTCATCATCCCCAACTACTACAGCCTCAACAACGCCACCTCCACACTCATCGGCCCGGCGACAGGCATCTACAAAAAGCAACTCTCTTCTATCTACGGGAGTGTTTCCTACGGATGGCGTAGCATCGTATATCTCGATGGCACCTTCCGAAACGACTGGTCCTCCACGCTACCGGTGTCTAACAACTCCTACTTTTATCCTTCCGTCACCTCCTCGATCATTCTGAGTGAGCTGGACGGTCTGCGTAACCACGACTGGCTTTCATTTGCCAAGGTACGTCTCGGATGGGCACAGGTGGGTAACGACACCGACCCTTATCAGCTCTATAAGGTATACCAGGCGGTGAATTCCATCAATGGGAAGAGCGCCTATACCCTACCCGACCAGCTGAACAACCTGCACCTGAAGCCGGAGATCACGTCCTCTGTCGAGGCCGGACTGCAGCTGCAACTCTTCCACGATCTGGTCGACCTTGATCTCACCTGGTACAACAACAACAGCCACAACCAGATCATCTCGCTACCCACTTCCGATGCCTTCGGATACTCATCGAAGCTGATCAATGCGGGAGAGATCAACAACAGGGGGTTTGAGGTGGTACTCGGCATCCACCCGATACAACGACGCGATCTGGAATGGAACAGTACCATCAACTTTTCCAGAAACCGCAACCAGATCATCAGGCTCTCGGATGCCGTCAGCAGCCTCAACCTCAGCACCTCGCTGGTCACCCTCACCGCGCAGGAGGGTGAAGGTTATGGACAACTTTACGGGTACGACTTCGTCTATACCCCCGACGGGCAAAAAGTTATCGGTTCCGACGGGCTCTACCTGCGCACCCAACAGCTGGTGCCCCTCGGCAGCGTGTTGCCCGACTATCTGTGGAGCTTCCAGAATGGCCTTCGCTACAAGAATATACGCTTCAACTTTCTGATCGACTCCCGTGTGGGAGGCAAGTTCTTCTCCCAGACCTACAAGGTGGGCATGTATTCAGGTATCCTGCCCGAGACGGCGGCCAATGGGATCCGCGAGAATGGCATCATATCTGAGGGAGTGACCGGAGATGTCACTTTTAATCCCGACGGAACTTATACCGTCACCAACACGGCTGAGAACACAAAGCGTGTCACCGCCCAGGCCTGGTCGCGCAACCATTACAACGGGCCCACCGCCTTCAGCATCTTCGATGCCACCTTCATTAAACTTCGTGAACTGTCGCTGGGATATGACTTTCCCCTGTCGGACAACAAAGTCGTCAAAGGCATCGGCGCCTCGATATACGGAAGGAACCTCTTCTACCTTTATCGAAATAGCAAGACCATCGACCCCGAGCTCACCAATAGCGGTGGCAACGTGCAGGGCATCGAGGGTGGTAATATGCCCACCCCGGCCTCTTTTGGCATCAATGTAAATATCAGATTCTAACAGCATAAAATTAAAAAGCTATGAAACGAGTAATTCAACATTTTTTTCAACATAACATCTTCGGCTGGAGGGTACAACTCACAGCACTTTTGTTCTCACTCACACTGGTTTTCGTATTCACCTCCTGCATCGATGAGGAGCTGAATATCGACCCCAACCGTCCCTCTGCGGTACAAACCCCTTCGCTGATTGTCACGGCAGAGAAACAACTGCTCGATAACATCCGGAGTGAGTCCGCCTCCCTCCGCAGCTCCGGACTCTTCATCCAGCAACTGAGTCAGGTAACCTATACATCCCAGTCCCGTTACGACATCCCCTTCGGCTATTCCGACAACGTGTGGAACGGGCTCTATGAGGTAGCCAACAACCTGCAGGAGATCATCACGCTCAACAGTGACCCCGCCACAAAAGATATGGTCACTGCCAGCGGTGCCGGCCGCAATGCCACACAGATCGCCATCAGCCGCATTCTTAAGTCGGTTGCCTTCTCCGCGCTGACCGACATTTTCGGTGATGTGCCCTATCACTCCTATGGGAGTGACGATCCCGATTTTCAGGCGTTGCAGCAGGACCCCGACAACATCACGCCCAAATATGCGCCCCAGTCGAAGATCTATGCCGACATCCTGAACGAGTTGAAACAGGCTGGAGACACGTTGCTACGCTATTCTTCGGAGAACACCTTTGGCGGATCCGACATCATCTACGGGGGAAACAATTTGAAATGGGCCAAATTTGCCAACTCGTTGCGGCTCAGATATGCCACCCGACTGAAAGTGAAGAATCCTCAATTGTACCAGGCACATTTCTCCGATGCACTGGCAAAGGGTGTTTTCAACGGCAACGCCGACAACGCAGTATTCACCTATGCCAGCGCAGCACCCAATGAGGCCCCTTACTACCGGGCCACGGTGACCGCCAACCGGCGCGATTTCGCGGTCTCACTGCCCTTCCTGGACCTGTTGAAAGGCGAAAATCCCCAGCTTCCTGTAGCTGATCCGCGTCTAAGCAAGTATGCCTCTCTCAATGGTAGCGGTATCTACACCGGGCTACCCTACGGGCTGACTGAAGCCCAGGCAGGTAGTTTTCCTGCCACCGCTGTAAGTCTCCCCGGTGCAGCCTACAGTGCGCCCAACTATGGCGAGGTGCTGATGGAATATGCCGAGGTGGCCTTTTTGCTCGCCGAACACAACAACTGGCGTCAGAGCGATTATGAAACAGGCGTACAGGCTTCCCTCGCCAAATGGGGAATTACCGGAAGCGAAGCAACTGACTACGTTGCCACACTCCCTCTCGCCAGTCAGCGGAATGTGCTGAATCAGAAATATATTGCCCTGTTCGGACAGTTTTTGGAAGGGTGGAGCGACTACCGCCGTACCGGCTTTCCCAATTTTCTGATCAAGCGTGGTGACACAATATACACAGGCACCATCAATGGTGAGCAGGTTACCTACACCTTCAATCCCCTCTTCGGCGACGGGGGTGTACCCTCCCGCCTCTATTACCCCGTGAAGGAGCAGTCGGTAAATCTTGAAAATTACCAGGCTGCCGTTGCTGTCCAGGGGAATGATGTGATTGAAACCAAATTGTGGGTGTTCAAATAAAAAAGTAGATTATATTTGCAGTGTCATTGGGTAACATTCATGTTTCAATCACTGTTTTTTTGCGACCAAGACAGAGACCTTTAAATGTTTTGTGGGGACCCATCGCTCGAATTGAGCGTAAAAAGAGGAGTTGTCTGAGCGAAGCGAGTTCACTAAAGTTAGACTATTTCTCGCTATGGCATAACCCAAGCAAGCTTGTCTTCTGCTCACATAGCTTACGAAATAGTTCTCCTCTTTTAGCTCATACGAGCGATAATGGGTCACAAAACATTGACAGTCGATGAATTGGTTGCAAAAAATGAATGAGATACCCGTAAAAAACCAACCGTTGGTTTCAAAATATTATTGATTTACAAATAATTAAGCATAGACAAAATAACATCAATATGAAGAATTTTAAATTTTTATTTCTTGCCCTCCTGCTGGTAAGCCTTGGCTCCTGCGCAAAAAAAGGAGGATTGCAGGAAGGTACATGGCGCGGCGAGCTCGCACTGGCGACCGACCGTACGGCTCCTTTCCTGTTTGAGGTGAAGAAACAGGGCACCGACTCCGCCACCTTCACCCTGATCAACGGAGAGGAACGGGTAGAGCTGCCCGGAGCCACATTTCACGGCGACACGCTCATTGTTCCCATCGTGGCTTATGATGCCGTCCTCAAAGGATTTGTCAAGGGCGACCGCATTGAAGGAAAGTTTATCAAGAATTACGTCGAAAACGATCCCGGCGTGACTTTCACCGCAGTTTACGGTGTGACCGAACGTTTTGCTCCCGCTGTACAACCCACCACAAGGAAGATCGACGGCAAGTGGGACGTGCTCTTCGTGGATGAATCCGGGGACACCACCCGCAACGTGGGCATCTTCAAAACCAATGGAGACATTGTCACCGGTTCCATACTGACCAACTCAGGCGACCTCCGTTTTTTGGAAGGAGCTTATACCGGTGAGGGAGTACAGCTTTCCGCTTTTGGTGGACTGAGTCCCTATTACATCGATCTCAACTTCACCGCAGACACCCTTTTCGAGGGTACCTTTTATACCACCCGCGGCACCACGAAGCTACTGGGAACCAAGAACGATGCTGCAGCATTGGCCGATGCCTACTCGCTGGCCGGCCTCAAATCCGGATACGAAACACTCAGCTTCTCACTGCCCGATCTGGAAGGAAACACCGTTTCACTCAGCGACGAACGGTATAAAGGTAAAGTGGTGGTTGTGTCGATTCTTGGAAGCTGGTGCCCCAACTGCCTCGATGAGATGGCCTTCCTGGCACCCTGGTATGAGGAAAACAAAGGACGGGGTGTGGAGATCATCGGCATCGCCTTTGAACGAAAAAACGATGAAGACTATGCAAAGAAAACCATTGGCCAACTCAAAGAGCGGTACAAAACCGGCTATCCCATTCTCTTTGGTGGAGCGGTAGGCAAGGAAAATGTGGCTGGTGCGCTACCCGAGCTGGACAACTTCTCCAGCTATCCCACCACCCTCTTTATCGATAAGCAGGGCAAGGTCCGCACCATTCATACCGGTTTCAACGGACCAGCCACCGGCCTCTTTTATGAAGAATTCATCAAAGAGTTCAACGCCCTTGTCGACTCCCTGCTCGAAGAATAACGCTGAAAGCGAACCCCCTAACCGCTGACCGATACAAGCTTTCACAATCGAAGCTGAAAGCTGACTCCTGACCGCTAAAACAATATGCAAAAGCTTTCAATTCGTTTTATGCTCCTTCTTTGTTGCCTGTTTTCAGTCGGCCCGCTTGTGATCGGTCAGGAAAGTGATGGCAGGGAGGTAAATCTGATCAAGCAACCCCTTCGCCTCAGATCAAGTTATGAACTGTTGAAAATGTCAAGTGAACCTGATCTGGGCATGCTGGGGATGGGAGCCGACTTTTTTATCGTGGATAAGCTTCCCAATCTTTATTTTACGATCCATACCTATTCGGCCATCGTTGGAAAGAGACCGGGTTTGATCACCTTCGGTACCGGAGCTGGATATATTCAACCCCTGTTTCGATCCCCCTTATCATTGGATGCTGGAATATTTGTTGGAGGAGGTGGCGGTGGAGGTGCTTCGGATGGCGGGGGTTTAATCACACGTCTGCACCTCGATCTGTCCTATAGCATGAAACATGTTTCGGTGTTTGGAGGTTATTCCCGGCTTGATTTCCCGACCGGAGACATCGGAGGGAGCAGTTTCAATGTGGGTCTCACCTTGTCTACACTATTCAGTACGGCGAGAAGGTCAGGCTCCGCATCCATGGCGGAGGATTACGAGGATTCGCTTGATAAGGAATCAATATTCAGGGTACAGGTTACCGGACAGAATTACATAAATTTTGCAGGTCGCCCCACTTTTCCCAGTAATGTACCTGCTCCAGGAGGAGGTGAGATTTCTTTGGTTGGCATTGAGTTGGACCATTTTTTTCATAAAAAATGGTATGCGGCACTGAAATTACATGGTGCAATGGCCGGCGGCATTGATGGATATATGAGTTATTTGGTCGGCCTTGGGTTTGAGCAGGCGTTAGGGACCGATCGCCTGACTCTGGACACCCAGTTGCTGGCCGGGCCAAGTGGAGGCGGAGGAATAGCAAGCGGAGGCGGGGGAACCATCCAGGGATCGGTCGGGTTAAGAGCCCTGTTGGGGAATGCATATGGAATCAAAGCGTCAATTGGTCAGACAATCACTCCGGGAGGAGATTTTAATGGTACACTTTTGGAATTGGGTTTATCCAAAAACTTCCAGTTTGCATCGGCAGCAAATGACCGCAGGAAAACTGCTTATCGCCTGAAGGACACGGACCGGCTTCATGAGTTTGGTTTCGAATTGCTAAACCGGACCTATTACTCTTCAGCTAATTCAGTAGACAAAAATGGGCGTCCCTATGATCGGACCTTCAACCTGATAGGATTTATTGTCTCAAAAAAGCTCAATCATAATTTTGATATACTGGGAGCGACCAATTGGGCTTACCAGGGGTCTTACGGGGCTTACGCCGAAGGGCTGTTGGGCTTAAGATACCGGTATGAATGGACGCCTTCCTGGCAATTCCGTGCACAGGTTCTGGGAGGTGCAGTCGGAGGTGGCGGCATTGACTTGGGCAGTGGATTGGTTTTTCAGTATAGTGCAGGATTGGTTCGTCAAATGAGTCAAAACTGGGGTATTACCATCGACACCGGACAAATGGCAGGTGTAAAAGGCAATTTTAAGCCCCTCTTTACGGATATAGGTATCATCTACAAGTTCGCAACCATACAGAATCGATAAAAAAACCGACCGCTAAACTCCGAGACAGCTGCCCGGTGCAATCTCCCACCACCAAAGCTGAATCCTGAATCCTAACCCCTGAATCCTAAAACATATCCTTCATCAAATCGTCCACACTCTCCAGTCCCACCGACAGGCGGAGTGTGGTCTCTTTTATGTCCATGGCACTGCGTTGTTCAGGAGTAAAGGTACCGTATATGGTACTTGCAGGGTGTATGATGAGCGTACGGTTATCAAAGAGGTTTGTGGCACGACGAATCAGCTTGAGCCGGTTTATAAAGCCATAACATTGCTCCTTTGAAGCCAGGTCGAACGTCAGCATCGCCCCCGGATGAGCTCCAAACTGTCTTTTACTCACCTCATAATAAGGATTGCCCAACAGTCCGGGGTAGTTGACCGACACCACGCCGGGCATCGATTGTAACCTTTCGGCAATCTCCTGACATCCGGCTGCTTGCCTTTCGTAGCGAATCTGCAGTGTCTCCAACCCCAGCGATTGCATGTGAGCCACCTCGGGTGTCATGTAAGCCCCCAGGTTGCGGTGTATCTCCTTGCGCAGCTTGAATTGGAAGGCCGATGCATCTGCCGCGGCAGACGGCTTCAGTTTGGGTGAGTGTGACCAGTCGAACTTCCCGTAATCGATGATCAGTCCCCCCAGGCTGGTCCCCCCGCCCGAGATATACTTCGTGCTTGATATCACATCGATGTCGATACCGAAGTCCGATGCGTGAAAAGCGCTGAAAGGAATGATTGTGGTATCGGCGATGAGCGGAACATTTCTTTCGTGCGCCACAGCGGCCAATGCCAGCAGGTCCACCACCTCCATCTGCGGGTTGGTGATCATCTCCGCAAAAACGCCGCACGTGTTCCCATCAATGCAGGCTGCCACCTCCTCCGCGTTTGTCAGGTCACAGAAACGAATTTCCACACCAAAGGCGCCCAGCGTATTCACGAAGAAGGAGTAAGTATTCCCAAAAAGATGACGTGATGTAACCAGGTTGCAGCCACTCCATGCGAGGGTAAAAAATGTGTTGCTGATGGCCGCCATACCCGAGTTGAGGGCAGTTACCCCATGCGCTCCGGTCGCTACCTTCACCCGCTCTTCGAAATACTGTACCGTGGGGTTTGTCACCCTTGAGTAGGTATGTTCATTTGTACGCCCACAGAAGGCATCTGCCATCTCTTCTGCCGTTTCAAACTCATAAGCCAGCGAATGATAAACCGGCATCGAGAGGGCTCCGTATACATCGTTTTTTGGATAGGGAAGTCCCAGTAACTTCGTTTCGTAGTTTGTTTCTTTCATTTCTTTGATATTTGGCGCAATGATGACAACTGAACAATCTTTTTCCATTTACAAATGTACAAAGTTTTCAGATGTATTCACCCCGTTCATCGATGAAAAATAGCGATTCATCTATTTCACTTGAAGTCCAACGTCATTATTTCTATCTTTGCCATAGTGATGCGTAATCATGTATTCAACGCTTTCAAATTAGCTGATGAAAAAGACATTTTTTCTTTTGATGATATCGTCCCTATTCACTTCCATTCAGGCGCAAACCCTCATGGGAACCCTCTCTGGAAAGATCATCGATAAAAACACAGGAGAAGTTATTCCTGCAGCCACCATCCGCATACTTGACCCGGAAGACAGCACGCTGGTCACCGGTACCTCTTCCAGCGGCGAAGGGACCTTCCTTATCCCCATAAGACAGGGTAATTACATAGCACAGATTTCCTTTATGGGTTATGCTCCCTACTTTCAGGAATTCAACCTCTCCTCCTCACAGCCGGCCCTACAGCTCGACACCATTGCTTTACAGGAACAATCCATTATGCTTGGTGAAGCAGTAATCACTGCAATACCTCCCGAAATTCAGGTCCGGGGCGACACCGTGGAGTACAATGCCTCCACTTACAAGGTGACGGAGATGGCTGTGGTTGAAGATCTGCTGAAGCAGATGACCGGTGTGGAGATCGATGCGAGTGGAGTAATCAAAGTACAGGGAAAGGAAATAAAAAAGATATTTGTCGATGGCAAAGAGTTCTTCAGCGATGATCCAAAGATCGCCTCTAAAAACCTGCCTGCCAAGATGATCGAGAAGCTGCAGATCATCGACAATAAGTCGGAGATGGAGAAGATGACCGGTTTCGACGATGGAAAGGAAGAGATGATCATCAATCTCACTGTCCGTCCCGATATGAAGAAGGGAGCCTTCGGCAATGCCTTTGCCGGATATGGCAGTCAGGAACGTTACGAACTGAATGCCATGGTCAATCGTATGCGCAAGGATGAACAGATGACCTTCACGGGAGGTATGAACAACACCAATAACGCAGGTGTCGCCGACCTGGGATCAGCCAACGGACGCAGTAGCGGAAGGACAAGGAGCGGTGGCGGAAACGGTGTCAACACGGCGGCCAACAGCGGGTTCAACTTCAACAAGGAAGTATCGGAAAAGCTGGAGGTAAATGGCAACATTCGTTACGCCAACAACGGGTCAGAATCACTCTCGAAGGTATATACCCAGAACCTGTTGAGTAAGGGTGACACCTATGAAGATCAGAATAATCGTTCTCACAACCTTGATGAAAGTCTGAATATGGATGTACGTCTCGAGTGGAAGCCCGACTCAATGACTACGTTCGTATTCCGTCCCACCCTCGGCTTCAGCAGCAGTAACGACGTAGAGGCCGATCAGTTCTCCACGACCCGTGTTACGGGCGATACCATCAATTACGGAAATGCCGACTTCAATTCACACGGAAACGGGAATAATATCAGTGGCAACCTCAACATCCACCGTCGTCTTGGGAAGCGGGGCCGAAGTATCAATGTGGGGCTCAATATCCGTTCGAATAATTCAGAGAATAAATCGGCGAACATCTCCAACACATACTATTCCGGAAAGCGTGCCGACGATCTGCTCAACCAGCGCATCACCAACACCAACAGCGGATCGAACCTGAGCGGTAACTTTTCGTATGTGGAGCCGCTGGGAAAAGGTAATTCCCTTCAGCTTTCCTATAACTACCGGAAAGGAGAATCCAAATCGGACAAAGATACACGCACCCGCGATGAGGAAGGCAACTACACCGTCTTTGATAAAAAGTACAGCAAAATGAACGACAACAATTCGGTGAATCAGGATGCCGGAATCAGTTTCAGGTCGAGAAGTGAAAAATACAATTACAATGTAGGCTTCAGTGTCTACCCCTCCTCCTCAAAAAGAAATACCTATATCGGTGACTCACTCATCAGTGATATCTCACAAAATATGATCAACTATTCCCCCAATGCGCAACTCAATTATTATTGGTCGCGGCAGAGAAATTTGCGTTTCACTTATACGGGGAGTACCGATCAACCCGCCATGAATCAGATATCGCCTGTGGTCGACGTGAGCAATCCACTGAACATCACCTACGGAAATCCCGATCTTAAGCCGGAATTTTTGCACAGTATGAGTCTACGCTACCAAAACTCAAAACCACAGGAGAATCGTTTTCAGATGATCTCCGGCAGTTTCGATTATACGTTGAATGCAATAGTCACCTCCCGTTTCACCGATCCTGAGACAGGGCGTAAGGAGAATACTTTCCGGAATGTGAGCGGCAACTGGAACGGAGACATCCGTTTTATTACCTCACAACCGCTTTTCACCAAAAAACTCACTTTTTCAAGCTCCTCCTATGCCAGTTACAGGGTCACCAACGGCTTTTCAAACAATGAGGAGAATATCAGCAGGCAGACCAACCTTTCAGAAAACCTGGGCTTCAATTATAGCTCGTCAAAGTTTCAGTTTTCAGTCAGGGGCAATGTCTCCTACAACAAGGTAAAAAACAGCTTGGAAGGGAAGCAGGACAGGGAATATTTCAATTATGGAAGCTCTGCCTACACCACCATTTATCTTCCGTTCAACATAAGCCTTCAAAGCGACATCCGCTACTCCACCAACTCAGGTTATTCTGATGGCTTTAAGCAGAATGAAACGCTCTGGAATGCATCTATCGAAAAACAGATATTGAAACAAAAGAACGGACTTATCCGGGTGAAGATATACGACATTTTGCAACAGCGCAGTAGTATTCGCAGGAATGTTACATCGAATTTTATTCGTGATACCACGACCAATACACTGACAAGCTATTTCATTGTTCACTTTGTGTATCGTTTCAACGTATTTAATAAAAAGTCGTCCCGCCACGTTGAGCAAAAGAAAATTATCAAAGGAGGCAGGAATTCTTAATAAAAATTTTCGTCTGCCAGAGCTTTCTTCGAAAAGTGGTCACTGCTCCAGTCTAAGGAGAGTTCCGTACTTTGCGAATTTTTTAAGGCGGTCAGTTTGAAAGGATGCAATCCCGCTTTCAGCTTAATTTTTCCAATTCTCTCCGAACCTGCCCGATAGTTGTAATCTGCATCAATTACAGAGGCGTCATGAATTTTTAAAAAGGCCTTCCCATTTGTAGTCAAGTAAAACGAATATTCGTCATCGGCAGGCACTTTAATCGTTCCTTCGTAAGTGATTACCCCGTTTTTTGAATTCGTGATATTAAATCCGCTGTTTTTTGGCTTCTGCCCCATCCTTGAGGGAGTAAGTTCATATGTTTGTGGAACCCAGATATAGTCGCCTGCATATTCTTTCCACGTGATACCTGTTTTGCTCACTCCTTCTTTTAACGGAGGAACAAACTCTTTGTCATATGGCCTTTGTGCTTCCTCACTCGGCATTCGCAGTTGCAGCACCCGGTCTTTCATTTGTTGTTGTAGCTGAGGCATCGAGGTCGCCAGGTTTTTCGTTTCCTTGGCATCTTTAGAGACATCAAAAATTTCAAAATCATCGGAGTGGTCTTTTATATCATAGCGCACACCCAGATAATTCCCCAACCTTAGCATCTGCATCTGTCCACGCATTTTCTTTCTGCGATAGGCTTCAAAATCTTTGTAGTCGGGAGTTTTGCCATCGTTAAAATACTCGACATACACTGTGGAAGGTTGTTGTTTGCCAGTTTTCAAAAGTGAAGGCAGCAAAGAAACGCCATCAGTCCTGACAGGAGCTTTGTAGCCCGCTGCCGCCAGAAAGGTAGCGAGCCAGTTTGATGACATGGTGGGTGTGTCCACAGTGATCCCTTTTTGTATTTTTCCAGTCCATTGCACAAAGACAGGCACTCTTACCCCTCCTTCCCACACATCTCTTTTAATTCCATCAAATGGACCATAGCCCCTGAAAAACTCCGGCGTATAATTTTCCTTCAAATAAGACTCCTGTGAAGGCCCGTTGTCGGAAGTAAATACGATTAAAGTATTTCTGTCAATACCGAGGTCTTTCAAAAGCTGCAGTATATCACCCACCTGGGCATCCAGCCTTTCCACTACGGTTGCGTATCTTTTGTACACATCCGGCCAGGGTTTTTCCGGTGTCATTGGGTTGCCATCGTCATCGTATGTTTTATTTACAAAACTCGTCGATATCCACGAATCAATATCTCCCGATGCTGTATTGATCATATGGCCCTTTTCTCCCAACCACCGGAGTCCACCTTTTAAACCGCTTCCTTCTGGATAGGCCTGCGTGGGCAACTCGATGACAGCGTGGGGTGTATCGTAAGCAAGATACATAAAGAAGGGATTCTCCTTTTGTGTTTTGTTATGGTCTATGATCCATTGTTTTGCCTTGGCAGTAAATAAGTCTCCGGTATAACATTTATCAAGGTCATCGGTTACCACCTTGTTGTTTTCATACACCTCTTTACTTTTGCGATATAATCCCTCCTTGGGATAATGCTCGTGCCCATCGCTGTGGCGAATATAACCATAATAGTAGTCGAAACCTCTTTTTAGAGGATGTGCCGGCCAGCCTGTGTCGGTTTTTTCTTTTCCCTGAAGGCCCCATTTGCCAATAGCCACCGTGGCATAGCCCACATTTTTCAATGTGTTTGCCATATTGTAGTTGTCCTCAAGCTCTCTGTCGAACTGATTGTCACGTACCACAGCATGACCTTGTGTCGTACCGCTTAGCAAAGACGAACGGGAGGAGACACTGACAGGTGCATTACAATAGGAGTTTGAAAGAATGGCTCCCTGTGCCGCCATCTTATCGAGGGATGGTGTGACCAGATGAGGCAGGTGCTGTTTTTCCCTTTGATTTTGATTAAGGACACCCAAATCGCCATAACCGAGATCGTCTGCCAGAATAAAGATAATGTTGGGTTTTTCTTTCGTTGGCTTTTGTTTTATATTGGCCGCCAGGATGGTACAATGAATAACAAATATCACCACATAAAGTAGTATAAATCTTTTATACATGATATAATTTTTTTAATATAGAAAATCATCGCAACGCTCTTTCATCGTAAGAGCATGGCTTCAATTTAAATCTGGTCAACAAACTGTTGTCCTGAATGTTAAATAATAAAATTAGAAATCGGGAAAACGGAAACGGTCCATGGGTGGCACCACTCTCTTCCTGTACCGGTACAATTCATACGCCCAATAGAGAATGAATCCTGTGACAATATTGCATTTCAGTGACATATTATTTCTTTTTTAAAATCCATGCATCAGCATGCGAAGGATGTTTTTTATGTACTTCTCTCAAAAAGTCTGCCGCTTCAGTTTCGTCGGTGAAAGATGCAGCAAACACATCAATACGTCCCGGACGTTTCAGGCTGCCTGTCTGTGTAAATCCCTCATTAGAGAGTGTCTCAATCATTTTTTGTGCCACATCGGGCAATTCGTAAACACCCATCACCACGTAGAAACGGGGACCGGTGGCTGCAACCTGCTGAGATTCATTCTGTGTAGCCGTAACAGTTACTGCTTCCGGGGCCGGTTGTAACGGCACAACGTCCGATTTCACGGCTGTCTGTTTAACCGATAAACCATTTTCCTGGATATGTGTCTCTGCCGGTTTGTTTCCGAACAACGATGTTTCGGCAATCATTTCAGCCAATTGATGGCCGCTGTGGGAGTCGCTCACCGGGAACAGGATCAAAATAAGCAGCGCAGCCACAGCAGCAGCTACACTCATACCCCGGCTATGCCATCTTTTTTCCGGTTCTGCCTGCTTCATCGGTGCGACAGGTTGCATCTGCACGAGTGGCCTGAGAGAAGCAGCGGTCAGTCCAAACAAAGCCGGGCGTACAAAATCAGCCGGTGTATAGGTAAATCGTTTCTCATCGCTCATGGTGAATTTACCCAGTTTACCCATATCCACATGATGCATTTCCTGCAACTGCAGTTTCAGCTCCTCCACGCCCTTTTCGATACGTATCATGGCGGCTTCAAACATCAGCTGTTCGCTTTTCATGTATGACTCTGCCAGCAGTCCGTCGTTGTGGGTAAGGTCACGGTTAAACACCAGCTCGCATGCAGGCGCATGAAATGTGGCAATACCATCTCTGCGGGAAGGTATCGTATTGACCACAAAACCGCCAAAGCCGGGAATGATCACGCAGTTGTGCTCATGCAACAGAAATTCTATGTGCGAAATCATTTCATTCATAGGGCAAAGTTAAAAAAGATTGGGAGTTATTTGCAAGAAAAAAGGGGAAAATTTTTTATCTCCTTATTTTATTCTGATTGTGGCTGGCAAAATCTTTCCAGTCCCTGTATTTCTTGTCGCCGGTGGTGATGCCCGATTGGTAAAAATGGCACAATGCAGCCGCCAGTCCGTCCGTCGCATCCAGTTGCGGCAGCATGTCCTCATCGGGTATATGCAGGATCTTCTGCAGCATGTAGGCTACCTGTTCCTTGGCAGCCCTGCCGTTTCCGGTGATGGCCATCTTTATTTTCAGCGGCGCATACTCAAATATCGGTATGTCGCGTGAGATGGCTGCTGCCATCGCCACACCCTGTGCACGGCCCAGCTTGAGCATGCTCTGCACGTTCTTGCCAAAGAAAGGCGCTTCTATGGCCAGTTCATCGGGGAGGAATTCCTCAATCAGGCCAATCACGCGGGCGTAAATCTTCGCAAGCTTCAGGTAATGATCGCCATATTTCCCCAATTGCATCACCCCCATCGCCATCAGCGAAGGCTTGTTATCCAGTACACGGAGTAAACCATAGCCCATCACCAGTGTGCCCGGGTCGATCCCCATGATAATTCGTTCTTTCTGCATCAGTAATCAATTGTCTGCATGATGGTGGAAAAACCGATGAGCTTCTCCTTAAACTTCTCCAGAAGTGGTGCAAACACCTGTTGACTTTCATCGGCATTCCAACGTTCCAACGCCGCAATATCGGCTGCAATAAACTCCATCGCATAAGAATGCCCTTCGTCCTCCTCCTTTCCGAACACACGCGCCAATCGTGGCGATGAGAGCAGACCACTTTTTGTAGACATCGGGATAAAATGTTGTAACATGTACTCAACGAAATCCTCCTGTAATTCTTCTTCCACATGAAAAGTGGTGTTGAAAACAACCATATGGGCAATTTTTAGTTTTTCTATTCTGTTTATATTGCAAATATAAACAAAATCTCTATCTTTGCACCACGAAAATCACGGGGGTTTAGCTCATCTGGCTAGAGCGCAACACTGGCAGTGTTGAGGTGACCGGTTCGAGTCCGGTAATCTCCACCACAGAGACTGCAAACGGCAGCGTACTTCAAAAATATAAAAAAGGTATCTTTTAACGGATACCTTTTTTTGTTGTTATCACCCCTGTCCTGGTAATATTCTGTACAATATTTTACAGGGAAAGTATTTAGAAAAAGAGTTTTTTTACAAATATTTATCTCATGACATGCGTTTATAATCCTGATCGGATCCGTTACAGAATCCTGATATCATTTATTTTGCACAGCTCCAACGCCATCTCGCGAAGGCGGAACTTTTGAATCTTGCCACTACCCGTCAGCGGAAAGTGATCCACGAAGAAGACATATCGGGGAATCTTGTATTTGGCGATATGCCCCTTGCAAAAATCGCGCACATCTTCCGTGGTGAGCTGGTACCCTTCCTTCTGAATGATGAAGGCACCCACATCTTCGCCGTAGCGTTCAGAAGCCACAGCCACCACCTGCACATCGCGGATGCCCGGCATGCGATAGAGATAATCCTCCACCTCTTTCGGTGAGATGTTCTCCCCTCCCCTGATGATCATGTCCTTGATGCGCCCCGTAATGCGGTAGTTGCCCTTCTCATCCTTCACGCCCAGGTCGCCCGAATGCATGAAGCCATTGGCGTCGATCACCTGCGCCGTCGCTTCCGGATTCTTGTAGTAACCCTTCATCACATTGTACCCCCGGCAGCAGATCTCTCCCGGCACATTTACCGGACACTCCTCCCCTGTTTCTGGGTCCAGCACCTTTACTTCAGTGAACTCATACTCGCGGCCCACCGTGGTGCAACGCACATCAAAGGGATCATCCACCCGCGTCTGCGTCATCCCCGGCGATGTCTCCGTCATCCCATACACGCTCGTCAGTTCCATGAACATCTGCTCGTTCACCTGTCGCATCAGCTCTTCCGGACAGAGTGCGCCCGCCATGATACCCGTTCGCAGTGAATGCATATCGAACAAACCAAACATCGGATGATTCAGCTGGGCGATAAACATCGTCGGCACCCCATGCAGCACGGTGCACCGCTCCTTGTGTACCGATGCCAGCGTAACCAGCGGATCGAACCGCTCCACCATCACCTGCGTGCTGCCATGCGTGAGACAGCACATGGTCGCCAGTACCACACCGAAGCAATGAAACAGCGGCACACAGATGCAACATTTGTCTTCCGGCGTGAACTGCATATGTACGCCCGTGAGGTAGCCGTTGTTGGCGATGTTGTGGTGGGTGAGCATCACCCCTTTCGGAAAGCCCGTCGTGCCCGAGGTATACTGCATGTTTACCACGTCGTGACAAGTGACTAGCGACCGCAGCCTGTTAAACTCGTTGTCCGCCACATTCTTTCCCAGTAGGAGGATCTCTGCCGTGTTGTACATCCCCCGGTATTTCTCCTGACCAATGTAGACCACGTTCTTCAGCTCAGGAAATAAGTCCGATTTCAGCTTTCCCCGTTGTGTTTTTTTCAGTTCCGGCACCAGTTCATAGATGATGTCGGTATAGTTGCTTCCCGGTACCCCGTCAGTCATGCAGAGCGTATGCATGTCGGAGTTTTGCATCAGGTAACGCAGTTCCTCCGTGCGGTAACTCGTGTTCACCGTCACCGCCACCGCGCCAATCTTGGCTGTAGCGTAAAGGAAAGTAAGCCAGTCCGGCACGTTTTGTGCCCAGATGCCCACGTTGGTACCGCGCGTCACACCAATGGCAATCAGTCCCTTCGCCATATGATCGACCCGCTCGTTGAACTTTTGCCAGGTAAAGCGAAGGTCACGGTCCGAATAAACAATATATTCCTTGTCAGGCGTTTTTTCGGCCCAGTATTCCAGCCAGTCGCCCAGTGTTCTGTCGGAAAGAACAGGTTCAAAATTGTATGTCATTTGTGATAAAAAAATCAGTGTAAACAATTGGGAAGTACATCTGCAAAGCATGTTTGCAGATGCGGGTGCAAGTAACCACATTCCATTGAATTGTATCGTTCATGGAAGTGTAGATTACCTTAAACCGGAGAATAGACTACTGCCAGAATTTTTGCTCCTGCCGCGTCGTTCGCAGTAACCAAATGATCCACGATGGAGTCATAGTAGATGCTGTCACCCGGCTGCATAACATACTGCTCATTACCGTACTGCACCCTGATGGACCCTTCAAGCACATAGAGGAACTCCTCCCCTTCGTGCGTGGAGCAACATTCATTACCGTTGCCCGCATGAATTTGAATGAGGAAAGGCTCCATGTTTCGTCCCGCTTTGCTTGCCGCCAGCGACATAAAGTCCATGTGCGAGTTGCTCGTTGTCTGATGGCTGGTGAAGGTCACCGGCCCCTGAGTCTCGTTTCTTCGGTTCAGTACCGGGCCCGACTCCTCACTGTCGTCGAGAAAAGTGCCCAGACGCACACCCAGAGCCCGTGAAATTTTAATCAGTGATGCCAGTGAAGGAATCCAGTCGCTCTCGCAGATGCGTCGCACCTGCTCCACCGTGAGTCCCGCTCCTGCTGCCAGCTCCTCGGCCGACATGTTCCTGTCGGCGCACAATATCTTAATTTTTTCCGTTACGGTTGTCATGTTCTTTCAATTGAAGCTGCAAAAATAAAAGAATCGAACCAAATCGGCAAATATTATCGCAAAATGTTATTTTTCACGGCTTCTTTATAATAATTCCATACAACAGTTTTGGTTGCCGAGTAAAAGATTATCAACGATCATTACTCGACCATATAAATCTTTGCATCCAGCCTTAACCAATGATTTTTTCGTTTGCAGGATTGTATGCGGCAAAAAAATGCTTTTCCAGCATCCATCAGTCGGGAGATTACCTCATTCAGTTCTTGGGGAACCCAACCGATTCGCATCTCTCTGAAATAAATACCTATGGCTAGTTCGTCATACTCGTTTTCAGGGTGCCGGATCATTTTTAATACGGTTCCGGGATTTAATTGAGGCTCCAAGATGTCGATTTGTTTACAAAAAGAGGTCCCCGATACAACGATATCCAGCAAAAATATCTCTCTTGTAAACGGTGCGATGGCTTTCACGCCACCTGTGCCAATGAGTGCCAGCAATTCGGGAGTTAATTTTGCAATTCCGGTTTCCATTCATCCAAAAGCGTTATGTAGTTCTTCAATTTTTCAATTTCCTTCTTCAAGTGCTCAATCGTTGTGTTCAAAGTATCACATTCACCCTTTATCCATTTCTCGTCATTAAGCTTTTCCTTGTAAGTAAAAGGGAATTCATTAGTTAACCGTTCAATCTGGCTACTTAGCGTTTTATTGTTTTCTTCCAGTCGACTCACCTTTTCTTTCAAGCCGGGTAGAAGCGTGACCATTTCTGTTTTTTTTATTTCGAGTAAGAGCAAAATTTCCTGTAATGTAGATAAGTCGCTCAATTCATAGGCGGTTTCTGCTTTTACAAAAAGATCCTTCATGTTTTCCGGTAAATCTGGATTGATGTCAGGGTGTAAACGCTTTACAATTATGTAATATATCTCTTTTATTTTTTTCACCTCTTCTGCTGAGAGGAATGTTCCGTTTAAGAATTCACGCGCTGCAGCCAGTTGCTTCGCTTCCGTTTCTATTTTTTGACGATATTCCGCAAACCGGGATTTAATTTCCTGGTTCACCTTGTTCATATCGGGTTTTTCATTCCGGTTCACGTAAGATTGCATCAGTGCGATCTTAAATTTTAATTGAGACAATTCAACTTCGAGTGAATATGTTTCGTAAAGTTTGTATCCTACTTTTTGTAAATATAAAGCAGTTAACAAAGGTTGTTCGTGCAATTGCAAATTCTGCCTTTGTAAGAAGAGTTCCGAAAATTCCTTCTTTAAAGCCAAATAGCGTTTCCTCAAATACTTTGTTTCTGAACTGACGTCTAAAGCCTGGATATTGATTCTGTTTTCAAATTCTTTCAGTACAGAAATCATGTCGTCCGGCAGGAAGGTACGGGCTTTGCCGGCCAGTTTGTCCGGTATGCCGTAAAATGCTTCGGCAACACCTCCTGTGATGGCTCCAATTGTGTCACTGTCACCCCCTATATAAATAGCTTTGCGGATAGCATCTTCAAACGATTTACTTTCAAAAAAGCAGGTCAGGGCCTCAGGAACTGTACCCTGACAAGTTTCATTAAACGTATAGGTCTTGTTAAGCTCATCGGTTGATCTGTTGAACAGATATCCGAAATTGTTTGAAATGTAATCCTTTATATACGTTTTATCTTTTCCTTTGCGGGCAAAGAAAACAGCAATCGCTGCTGCCTGTGCCCCTTTAATTCCTTCGGGATGGTTGTGTGTACATTCAGCACTTCTGCGCGCCTCATCCAGCACGGTTTGTTCGGAATCAAACAGCCAGCCTACCGCGCACACCCTCATGGCCGAGCCATTTCCGTAACTACCATAAGGTTTTGTACTGCCCGAAGACAACCACCGCGAAAAAGAACCGCCATAGGCTCCTTTTGGATGTGGATAACGCAATGCCCAATCACGGATGGATTTTCCATAATCGGTTTTCTTTAAGATTGCATCAGCCACGGCCACAGTCAGTATACTGTCGTCTGTGTAATTACTCCCTTCAGGGAACAGGTCGAAATGGTAGTCTTTTGTGTTGGCAAATTCGTAAGTACTGCCCACGATATCACCAAGAATTGCACCAAGCATACTATTATATTTTATAATCAACTAATTTACTGAATTCAATATATATTAACTATTCAGCAGCCCTAAATGAACAAGTATATTCCAGGAATCATATTCAATTATTTTTTGTACCCGGAGTTGGGAGAAGGCGATGAAGCTTTGGTTTCCTGAAGCCATTCTGCCAGTTTGTTCAATAATTTTTCAGTCAGTTCGGGATTTTCTTTTGCCAAATTTATCTTTTCGCTCATATCATCTTTCAGATTATAGAGTTCAATGCTATTGTCTTCATAGTACTTTAGCAGTTTCCACTCTTTATATCTTATCGCCGATACCGGAGTGGTTGTTGTATAGTAATGAGGATAATGCCAATATAAGTATTCTCTGTCCGACTCTGCTTTGGGATTTTGAATAATTGGTAAAATGCTGATTCCGTCTGTTTTTAATGTATCCGTATCAATTCCTGCAGCTTCACTGAGGGTCGTATAAAAATCGTTTGTGATCACAGGGGTATCGCTGATGGCCCCTCGCGGAGATACTCCGGGAAATTTGATAATGAGAGGTACACGGATTCCGCCCTCATAAAGAGAACCTTTTCCTGATCGTAACGGAGAATTATCTGCCACCTTCATACCCTCATATTTATTAATAAATCCGCCGTTATCAGAGGTGAATATGATGATCGTATGATTGCTTACGCCCAGATCATGGACAGCTTTAAGAATCCTTCCCACGTTCTCATCCACTTTATGTACCATTGCAGCATAGGTTGCGTTGCTTTTTTGATTTGAATTTGATATCTTGTCTTTATAATATTTTACAAGACTATCCGGCGCTTCAATGGGTGTGTGTACGGCATAATAACACATGTTTAAGAAAAATGGAGCATCGGTCCGGACTGCATCCTTCATGATGCGGATGGCTTCATCTGTCAGACGATCGGTAAGATATTCTCCTTTCCGGTCCTTAAAATAACTCCCGTCATCAATACCCGAACGGCTTAACCCCGGTATGTATCTCACTGATGATTTACCAAAGACACCCGTATAAGGGTAAAAGAAATTTGCAGGACATCCCCATGAGCCGCCGCCAATATTCACATCGTACCCCTGGTTTTCAGGATAAAACATCGATTCTCCCAAGTGCCATTTTCCAATGTGAATCGTGTTGTAATTCTTTGATTTCAATAATTCTGCAATGGTGTGTTCTTCCAATGGAAGATCAGGAAATGAAACTCCAGGAATAAGTTTTTGGCGATCAGGAATTTCACCGGGTTCTGTGCCAGTGGCATATTCGCTCCATACAGTCATATGCAGTCTAGCAGGATATTTTCCCGTCTGCATGGATGCACGTGTAGGAGTACTTACCGGAGCGGCCGCATATGCATTGGTAAATCGGACCGACTCTCCTGCCAGTTTATCAATATTGGGTGTTTCATGAATCGGATTCCCATAACATCCCAGATCTCTCCAACCCATATCGTCCGAGACGATTAATATTATGTTAGGCTGCGGGGGGCGGCCCGATTCTTTCTGTTGCGATTTACAGGGGAATAAAACAGCCTCAGCAGTCAGCACGGTGACTATTTTTATAAAATGGTCATTCATATTCTGTAATCTATTTATGTGAATGATACTTAATGATAAAAGGGGTCAAATTTTTCCGATGCAGAAGGTGATTCATTCTCCTGTGGCAAACACCTTCTAAAATCCTCAATGACCTTGCTATACTTCTTTTTATTGGCCAGATTGTTCCATTCCAGTGTATCGACAGAATGATCATACAATTCTTCCGATCCATCAGAATATTGAATGTAACGCCATCGGCTGGTTCGCAAAGCATGGTTCCTGAAACCATGTGTAGTCAGAACCGGTCGGTCCCATTCCAATTGTGCGTTTTTTAGTAACGGCACCAGGCTTTTACCTTGCAGCTCTTTCTTTGATGGGAGATTGCATAATTCCAGAAGCGTAGGATAAATGTCGATGAGGCTCACAGGCTGTTCACAAACTGTATTGGGTTTAGTGAGTCCTGGTACGATAATGATCAGATTATTGCGCGTGGCTTCTTCCCAAAGCGAAAATTTTCTCCAATGGAGTTTTTCACCGAGGTGCCATCCATGATCAGACCATAATATCAGGATGGTGTTATTTTTATACCGACTGTTTTCAAAGGCGTCCAACACCCTGCCTAAGGTAGCATCCATGAATGCAATACTTGCCAGGTAACCCTGCACGGCTTTGCGGTATTGATTGTATTTGATGACTTTGGCATGATCTCCATTGGGACTGGCAATCTTTTTTCCAATTTCAGGGATATCATCCAGATCATTTTCATTGATCGTCGGTAAGGTCAACTTGTCTTCCGGGAATAAATCGAAAAATTCTTTCGGTACAAACCAGGGAAGATGGGGACGGAAAAGGCCACAGGCAAGAAAAAAGGGTTTCTCGTGTCTTTGTTGAAGTTGTCCTATGACCCAGTCTGCAACCTGCCAATCACCCATTTCCTCATTATTGACATTCATAGGCCCCCAATCAAACCATTCAGTTTTTGGTATACCGTTTAATGGGAGAAGTTCCTTTGGAGGTGTGGGATCGACAGGCAATTGTAAATTTAAAGCAGGCCAGTAATAATTCCAGGATTCAGGATCGGGAATGGGATCATGATAAATTTTGCCACTTCCCATCGCCACATATCCATTGTTCATAAAATATTGAGGAATGGTAATGGCATTCTTTAATATCTTACTTTTTCTAAAAGGTTGAGAATTGCCATACACCCCTGAAGAAGAGGGCAAAATTCCTGTCATCAGGGAAGCACGAGATGGGTTGCTGCTGGGCGCAGCACAATATGCTTTGCTAAAAGCAACCCCTTTTCCAGCCAATCGATCCAAGTTTGGCGTTCGGGCATCCGGATGCCCTCCAAGATAACCCACCCAGTCATTCAAATCATCCACGGCAATGAAGAGTACATTTGGCTTTTCCGTCTTACTTTGTGATTGTAGCCTGGAAAAAAAGAGTGTGGGGAATAGCATCAATAGGGTGATATACTTTTTTTTGAGCATGTTGGAACTATTTAATTTGTGATTATTGTTGATTATCAATCGGATATAGATTGAATCTAATATCGTTCAATTGCCAGATGTTTACACCATTTTTCGTAGTCTTCCAGTTTAAAGGGTGCTTTTCCTGCCAAATAATGATTGATAAATTTTTCATCCCCGATTTTGTATTCAATTAACCACATCGATTGCTTGTCATTTTCCGGGATATGACCGATGATTGTTTTACCATTCACGGGAATGACAAACTGATCTGAAAATAGTACTTTCATCGTGGACAAATCCTTTACGGACACCGTTCCCTGTTTTTCTGTACGGGAGTCATTCACGGCTACAATGGAATGGTTGCCTTCATGGGCATCGGTAATCATCACACAAGCATCCTGCTGAACCCGTTTGATATAATAATATGCCAGCTTTTTTCCTCCATAATAATCTGTGATTGCATCTGAAATAATCGGCCATCCGTCGCGCAAATTCCACCACAAGATACCGGTTCGTTTGAATTTGGCCGACCGCCAGAACTCGATGAAAAACTTCTTTGCTTCGGCCTGAACCGACTGTGAAGCAAAAATAAACCGATCCAGATCTGTAGGCACTTCACCAAATAATTCTTTTATTTGATTTAGCATGAGGTTATTCCGGCCATCCAGATTGTTGGCATATTCATGACCCCGTACTGCTTTTATCTGCCATTGCTCGTTCCATTCAAATGTCCCCTTTTTCCATGGATAGACAAAATCCTTGTCGAACATCTTTTCCAGACTTTCTCTGTTGGGGCATCCATGGTAACCAATCTCGCTGACAAAGTGTGCATTTACATCTGTATAAAAAGAAGCCTTATAATATCCGCGTGGCCCCCACAAATGTCTTTCAGGCAACAAATTCACTTGCTGATCCGCATCATAGTAAGCCTGTGTATAATAGGGCGAACTTGGCAAATAAGGTCGTGTGGGATCCAGATCGAAAAGAATTTCGGGAATCACTCTGCGACTGATGATTTCTTTGTTGGGATTGATACGAAGATCACTCAATTGCCAATAAAGTGACGCATCGTTTTCGTTATTCCCCGCCCACAGGGAAAGGCTTGGATGGTTACGCAGTTTAAGCACGACAGATTCGACTTCCTTTTTGATCTTGCTGATAAAATCGTCGGTCTGCGGAGGCGTAGTACACGCCATCGAAAAGTCCTGCCATACCATGATACCGTTTTGATCGCAAAGATCATAAAATGCATGGTCTTCGTAGACATTTCCTCCCCAGCAACGCAACATGTTACAATTCAAATCAACCGCCATTTTCATGGCATCCGGCAAATGCGAGGAATCGCGGCTGTGCAGGGCATCCAATGGCACCCAGTTGGTTCCTTTGATAAAGATCTTCTCGCCGTTGACAATGAAACAAAACTCTCCCGGTTTTTCCGGGGTAGTCAGTTCAGTAGAATTTAATTTAACCGTGCGTAGGCCGATGTTTCTTTTGTCGGAGGCCAGCATGTTCCCCTTTTCATCCACAATCGACAGTTCTCCTTCGTACAATGCCGGGTCGCCATATCCACGAGGCCACCACAAATCGGCATTGTTGATCGTAAATCTGAACCGGGAAGCAAAGGTGAGCACCCTCTCCGATCTTGACAATACTTCTTTCCCATTTTTTTTCAGGGTAAGTATCGCATGAAGTTTGCTCAGCTGATCGAAAGGTATTTTCAACTGGTAATCTACAATCATGTCGGCGCTGCGTTTTTCGACATTCGTCTTTGTAGTCATCCAGAAAACATCTGTAATCCGGACGGGATCTGCAAGACGTAATTCTACGTCACGCCACAAGCCGGCACTTACCAGTCGCGGCATGATATCCCAACCATACATGTGCGGTGCTTTACGGATGTGAAGCGATTCGATATTCGCGTCTCCGCCCTTGATTTCCAGCGGGCTTACCCTATAATTTTGTGCTTCTATAACCGCAGAACGTATAATCACCTGAAGCAGGTTTTCTTTGTCTTTTTCAAGCAGATCGGTCACATCAAAAGAGTATTCGATGAGCATATTCTCCGTGGAACCCACTTTCGTTCCATTTAACCAAATATCAGTCAGACAATCAATGCCGCCAAACCAAAGCATTACTTTCTGATCCTGACGGTATCCAGGTGTGGGGAAGTTACGTTCAAAACACCATTGGTAACCCTCGTAGGGACGCATATCCCAAACATTACCGCCGATCATCGGATCTTTAATTAAACCTGCTTTTTGTAAATCCAATTCAACATTTCCGGGAACAGAGGCGGGAATTGTTTTGTAGTTCACGCTACGCATCAATTGAGGCGTGGTAACCGGAGTTTCCGGTTGTGGCCAGAAATGTAACATCCATTGACCATTCAAACTCACCGGGTTCCCACTGACAGATTGGTTGAGTATAAAAAACAGGTTAAATACCAAAAATACCCTGAAAAGACTTTTTCCCATGAAATCAAATATTTTGATCAGCTTTCAACTGATTTATGAATTTCCAAAATTTGTTCTACACGTTCAATAATGACATGAACGGCAAGAATATGCATCTCTTGTATTCTGTCTGAGAATCCGTCGTGTTCAACGGATATGAGGACATCCGAAAGGCCCGAAAGTTTGTTGTTACCCTTACGGGTCATCCCTATTACTTTCAAACCTTTTTCTCGCGCTTTGATGGCTGCCCGGACAATATTTTCCGAGTTGCCACTTGTGCTGAATCCTATAAGAATGTCATTTTCGTTTCCCAAGGCTTCCACATATTTCGAAAAGACATCATTATAAGTATAATCGTTTGCAACACAGGTAATATGTGCCGGATCATTCATGGCTATGGCAGGCAGCGGGTTTCGGTTGTGACGAAATCGTCCCGTGAGTTCTTCTGCAAAATGAGTCGCGTCGCAAAGAGAACCACCATTGCCACATGTCATTATTTTGTTTCCCTTTTGCAGGGCTTCACTTATAAGATGAGCGGCCTTCTCCACACTTTCTGCAGTGACCGGATCAGAAATAAATCTCTCCATTGTCCGCAGGGCTTCTTCAAAACTGTTTTTAATAAGTTCTTTCATCGGTCGTTCAATTTTTTTTTGAATTAAACAATGGCATTGAGCGCTACTGACAATGCAGCATAATCACCAATATTTTCGCCCAATTCAGCTGGGACTATCTTACAAACGCTACGGGATTGGATGATCGACTCATAGTCTATCGTTTCATTCATCACCGGTTCCATCAGTTTTTGTGCACGACAATAGATACTTCCAATCACAATGATCTCAGGATTCAACACATCAATCAGTATCGACAAAGCCTTTCCAAGATAGTAAGCGGATTCTTCATATATTTCCCTGGCCAGAGGATCGCCTTCCCTGGCTGCATCGGCCACAACTTTTGCCGTGATGCTCTGTAATGCGTCTCTGTTTTTGCAGAATGATACCGATTCACCCATCTGTAACTTTTCCATTACTTTGATACGTGCCAATTGAGCAATCCCGCTTCCACTGCAAAACCCTTCAAAAGAACCTGCCTTTCCATAACCCACTGGTCCTGTTTTTTCCAACCGGACATGGCCAATTTCACCGGCATTGTCATTTGTTCCGGCATAAAGTTTCCCATCAAGAATCAAGCCTGCTCCCATGCCTGTACCAAAAGTCAGAAAAACGACATTGTTGTAGCCTCGTGCAGCACCACGCTTCCACTCGGCAAGTGCACAGGCATTTGCATCGTTCTGCACAGCAGTTTTTATACCAAAACGCTTTTCAAATAAATTTACAATGGGAATATTGTCCCAGCCAGGTAAGTTGGGAGGTGACATGATTATTCCTTTTTTACTATCTAACGGCCCACCACAACTAATACCAATGGCCGATATATTGCCCGAACTTAAACCGTGTTTCTGCATCGTTGCTGAGGTCGTTTCAAGCAAGCTGTTTATCGTGTCATTTACATTTGTCGTCTGGAATTCCTGCTTATCCACTATTTTTATACCTTCTGCGTCGTTGTATCCGTAAATTACGGCACATTTGGTCCCACCAATGTCAATTCCTAAAAGAAGATTTTTCATTTTAATTTTTTATTTAAATGATATTTACATGTTCATTTTTATACCCGGTTTTATGTGATATGCAGTAATTCCAAAGAACATTTATTTTAGAGTTCCCAATCCCAATAGTAGTGAGAATACGGACTTTTTAATTATTAAGTGGCAATGGCAGATAATCCTGGTTCAATATCATCCATTTCAGTAAAACACCTTTGAGTTCGCGTTCGATCTTTTTATATTCTTCCTTGCCACTTAAATTGTTGAATTCATATGGATCGTTTTCCAGGTCATACAGTTGAAACATCTCTCGCGGGACTTGAAATAAGGCTTTAGAAAATTTTTCTTCTAACTGACCTTCCTTATTCATTTTCTCCAGCTCCTTCCAGAAGGCTCCTCCCGAGAAGTCGACAGGCTGATAAGGTAGCTGCCACAATGCTTCATAAATTAACTTGTATTTTTTATTAAATACGGTTCTGATAAGATCAAAGTTTGCAGTATTTGTGGGCAAGCCTCTTGCATGAGGCCCACGTTCTGCAAATACATATTCCCTTCCATCAAAGGGTTCATTGGTAATAATTTTATGAAAACTAATACCTGTCATCTTTTCAGGAGTAACAATGCCCGCAAACGATAGAATGGTGGGCGCTATATCTTCTCCCGAAATCAATGCTCCAGAATTTCTACCCTTCTCTTTCACAAGCGGGCCATTAATAATTAAAGGAACATGTATTCCAATATCATATAAAGTACCTTTTCCCCGCAATAAGGCACCTCCGTTATCTCCAATAAAAACAATCATCGTATTTTCTTTCAGACCTCTTTTCTCCAGTTCATTGAGAATACCTCCCATATGATGGTCGAGTCTGTTGATTTCTCCGTAATAACCGGCAAGGTCTTTCCTTAGCTCCCGGGTGTCCGGGAAGTACGCCGGAATAGTTAAAGATTTTGGATCAGGCTCGTATTCTTTTGCATCGAAACTACGGTGTGGATCGCTGAAATTCATCCACATAAAAAAGGGTTTGTTCTTTGATCGTATGTCTAAAAACTCCTGAAATTGTACCAGTACTCCTGCATCATTGGTTTTAGAGTAGTCCACCTGATTTAAGTAATCCACGCGATCCTTGAAAGTACGTAATTTGTATTGAACCATCACTTCTTCACTTTCAGGAAATTTTGCACCCGGTCCATCCAAATGATAAGTTCTTCCACAAATACCCGTATAATATCCTTTTTCTTTCAGATATTCGATGATTGTCTTTGTTTCACGCGGCAAGGGAGCAGAAAAGCGGGACATGCGAATATCTATGACCGATCTTCCGGTCAGGAGAGAGGCTCTGGAAGGTACACTCTGCGGTGCTGTGGTAAAAGCATTGTCGAATCTGACGCCTTCTTCTGCCATCCTATCCAGATTGGGTGTGTTCAAATCTTTATTTCCATAGCATCCAAGAAACGGATAACTATGATCATCAGATAAAATCAGCAAAATGTTGGGTTTTTTGTTTGTGTCTGTTTGCCCAAAAATCGGAGTCCCAACGATTAATGTCAGAAACACCAGAGAATTCTCCGTTTTGTATATTTTTTTGATAAATTGTTTCATAAATAAAAAGTGTTTTTTTGGTGACTTATAAGTAATATTTTTTAAAATAGTTGGCAATTTCAGTATGACAGAATAACCTCTTAAGAAATTATCGGAACCCGTTTTTTAATTTTTCTTTCATGAATATTTATTTAAACAAATAAAAGAATATTTTTTGTTTAAATAAAATAAAACAACCTCACCCAAAATAATATTACTTTTTTTTAACGGTACATTTATATGCGACGTAATTTGTCAGCAGCTTTTGGCTTAAATGAAATATTCATCTTGTAAAATACTTCATCAACGAGAAATTTCGGGTGATTTAAGGTTGTTACAGACAGCGAAAGATAAAAAATCCTGCTATCGATAAACTTGCAGAGAACGGGATGCGCTTTACGCAACATTATTCGGGTTGCACTGTGAGTGTACTTTCACGTTGCAGCCTTGTAACAGGTAAACGTACGAGGGTGTGAACTGGTAGGTGTGGAAGAGCCTGCGATGCTTTAAACCATTGGAAAATAAAAACGGATAGGGGGCGGCCCCTATCCGTTTTTGACCAACAAAACTTAGGTCTTTGTATTATTCATTAAAAAAAACTTTGAATTAACTATAAAAATAAAACCTGACACAGTTTAAATTACACAACCAAAGACAATGCTCGCATACCGCTCTCATCATTTCACAGACTGCAATTCTTTCTCTTTTTTTAAAGATTCAAATTTCACTCTCTCATTATCCAGCAGCTTTTCGAATAACTCTATTGTCTTATTAATTGGGAAACTGGAAAAAGTATGTTCATGACTTGTTATAGCTGTGTCAAAATAGTAGTTCATATAAAAGCTGTTCGAATTATACAGAACAGTAACTTCATCGTACTTTTTTATTCCTTCCAGGGTCACGCCCAGTACCGTAGCAATTTCTATCAGCCGGTCGTCGTTTAATTTTTCTGTCTGTTCTATCTTTGATATTGCCTGTTTGCTGATACCCAACAATCCGCCAAGTTCAGACTGCGTCAAACCACGAAGTCGACGTACCCGTTCTATTTTCCTTCCGAGATGAATAGAATTCCCGTAATCTGTCTTTTCCATCGTTTTTTGTATTTAAATTCTTTAACCAACACTGAAAGCCAAACAGAATTATTTGTTTATCAATAGCTCAATCTTTTCCTTTTCACTTTTCAACAAACGTTCATAGAGTTCCACGATCTTACCCAACGGATCACTGATCTGTGGCGCTCCCAAGGTAGCACTTTGTTCCAGTGAAACAACCGAAGGAAAAGCTTGTAAAAAAGTACTCCCGATGATATTATTGATATTAAAAATGGCCCTTTCCGCATCAAAATTCCGGATTACTTCGGTTGGAACGCTTAATGCGATGGCAATTCTGGTAACCATTCCTTCCTCAATTTCATCCTGCCGTTCAATCTTCGAAACTTCCTGCTGACTGATTCCAAGATCAGAAGCCAGCGCGCCCTGTTTCACGCCAAAATACATCCGGACACGTCGTACATTGGCTCCGATATGCTGCGTATTTAGTTTTACTGTAGGTTCTGTAATCATTTCGGTTATTTTTTTATGTTTATCAGTAAAGGTGAAATCCATAACGTCGATTATACCTTAAACACCGACGTATCAAACAGCTGTCCGATAAACGAGCGGCCTATCTTGCCTGCACCAAAAATCAGGATGGATTTCTTCTCCATACGTCGTTTACGAATGAATTTGTTTTTTGTAATCGTCCAGAATAGGAATCATCCGTTCATATTTTTCTCCCGGGTACTTTTCAAAAAAAGTACCACCTATATAGAGGCATGCGTACCCACCAGAGACGATGCCAAGCGCCGTAGCCTCCTCCATGTCCACTTTTTCCCTGCCTGCAAGGAGCTGAAATATCAGCGAACCAATTACACCGCCAACGAAATTATCCCCGCAGCCTGTTGTGTCTCCGTCACACAGTTTTTTTCTGATCTTGTGCGACACGGATTTAGATACTGGCAATTCCTTCATATCAACCTTCCCGAACAATTCACTGTCGGCACAGATCCATACATTCTCAGCGCCATTTGTGATCATTACCGCACCTGTTTGTTTGGCCATAAAAAACTGTATGGCTTTGTCCAGACTTAATTCCCCGCTCAGGCGTAATGCCTCGTCCCTGTCAGTAATCAGGAGATCAATGTATGGATAGCTCTCATCGTCTCTCCCTAGGGGCCATCTCTGCTGCGGATTCGCTTTCTCATTCACGAAATCAAATACCGTGTTCACTAGCGTAATGCATCCCTTTGCCTTTGCCTGTTGCAGCAATTCGCCCAGATGAAGGTGTATCTGCGGAACCAGTGCCGTTCCCCCGAAGACAACGATGTCTGATTTGAAAAAGTCAGCATCCAGATTTTCGGGTCCATAGTCCCATGCCGCACCGATGGAGTTCACAAAAACCCTTTCACCATGTCCCTTGTCGTAATCGGGATCGGAGAAGACATCGGTAGAAGGTGTCAGGCTACCAATTTGTTGATAATGGTTTATGTTTACCGGCAGTTTCTTCAATGCGTCCAACAGGAAATTTCCGTTCTCGTCAGCTCCGTGACATCCGTAGAACCTGATTTCGCAATCCGTTCCATTGGTAATCTGTGCAGCGTGAATGAGCGCCACAATACAGGGTCCACCGACATTGATCCTGTCAGGGGCCTTCCCCGCTGTTAGTTCATGGAGAACAACAGGGAAATTTTTGTTTGCGAACGTTTCAAACTCTTCTTTCAGCACCAGATGACCCGGACTAAGCCCCCCATCTCCTCTTTTTTTAGAAGAAAAAGAAAGAAAAACATCCGAATGAAATGATACTGTGTTATAGAGCCGGTCCACCAAACAGCACCCTGTGCCGGAAACGACAATTTTCTTTTTCCGCATTCTCGTTTTTTTAAGTTAAAAAAATGTTGTAATCATTTACCAGCAGGTATAGCGGCTCCTCGTCCTCCACGATGGTCGGAAATCTTCCGACAGTCTCGAAGAAACAGTTATCTGTCGAATCATCATTTACCATACTCACCTCCCCCACCAGCACTTTTCCTTTTCCCACTTCGCCGTAGAAGCGATGATACATCCCTTGTTCCAGGGAAATACTTTCCCCGGGTGTCAAAACAACTCTCTCTCCGGCCGCGGCTGTACAACTGATACCATCTTTTTTAAAATGAACGTCAAATGGTTCAAGCTGGTTATCAGGGGTTGCGTGATAAAGTTCCAGTACCAGGTTTCCACCGCCACGGTTGATGATATCTTCCATCTTCGACCAATGGTAGTGCATCGGCGTTTCCTGATTTTCTTCTACAATCATGATTTTTTCGGCATATAATTTCTTGTCGACATTGAATTTTCCGTTTCTGAGAGTAAACAGAAACAACCCCCGTTTATGAAAATCACCCGAGCCAAAATCGGTAATATCCCATCCAAGCATGTTGGTAAAAATCTCATCTGCATTCTTCCTGTTCTTTCTCCACTCGTCTGTCGTCCAATAAGCCCAGGGAGGCAACAAGAAGTTTTTTTTGTGCAGATACTCCTTTGCATCACTTAAAATCTGATTGATCTCACTTCGTTTCATTGTGGAAAAATTATATGGTTATAGCGTGTTTTTCTGTCTCGCCTATCCTTTTCAATGATCACAAAACCGGAATTATCAAAGATGATCTGATTCACCCCTTGATAATCACCGGGGATGTGGGTCAGAAAAGCGAGGAAAGTCTTATCAATGGTTTCACCGGCGTCGATAAAATCGTATAAATTCCGTTCAAAGATCTTGCCTTTTCGGGCCAGCACGGGAAAAGGTTCATGTAATCCCGTAGTGCCAAATTCCATGCCGAACGCAACGGACTTACCATCCTGCATTGAACGCCAAAAGTTTATCCAGGGATAATCACTGATTTTCCAGACATAACCCAACATCTGCCCCAGTGCCGGATTAGCAGCAGTAACCCAGCCGTAGACGTCCCGTTCGTCGTAAACGAAAGACGACACCCTGGGCCAGGGATCCTGAAAACGTCGCAGGTCTACCCTTTTGCCGTCATGCATTGCTTCGGGCCAATGTAAAACCGGTTCTTCCTGATGCAAACTACCGTCCTCCCTGTCTTCGAACCCCCTCACCGCATTATGGTCGCATAAAGTGGACTGATCGAGAAAGGGGGGAGCAATGGTTACATGTTGTACGATATTAAACATGCGTCCGTATGGATTGAGGTTTCTTATTTTCTCAGAAACGAGAAAAACCGGTTCCTCCTCCATCAGACTGATCTGCCGTGTCAATTCCAGTCGTCCCATGGGCAGAGTGCAGCGCATGGTACCTTGACCAGTAGCACCAGCCCGGGGGCTGTTCAATAATTCCCATTGCAGAGTGCTTGCCTCACCGTGATGCACAAACCCGTTAGATTGCTCGGCCTTCGTGGGGGGGCCCCAGCGATCGAAGCAAAGGAAGTGGCCTTTAAAAGGTGGCTGTGTCTCATCTTCAATAGCCCAATTGATAGGATTCAGGGGTCGTTCTTTCAGGTGAAAATCGACATAAGCCCCTCCTGCGGGATCAATTTTCAGTACGATTTGATTGTTTTCCAGTACGATCATAAGCATTTGTTATTCAATCCAAATACCAGCCTGTCAGGGCCTGATCCCGATGGTGACTATTTCGTGGGGCTTCAGCTGTACTGTCAGGGTGGTGCCCTGTAATGTAGGTGATGGAGCCTGCTGTAAGGGCATCTCTATCAGGTTTAATCTGCGCGCCGACCTCGCGGAAACGGGCAGCTGCACACTCACTGTTGTCGCTTTGCCCTCAATCTCAACCATCCTGATGATGAGCTCGTCGCCCTCCTCCGATTGTTTGATACCGGTGATCGCCACATTGGGCTGACTCACTGAGAAGAACGATTTCTCTTCGGGTTGTGTAGCGTGGCTTTTAACCAGTGCCAGTGAGGGAGGTTCCGCTGCCAGCACGGGTACATTGTAATCATCCCCTTCTGCCCAAACGCCATTCTTCCAGTCGCCCGCATGCGGATAGAGCGCGTAGTTGACAACAAATTTTCCGAGATTGGGATAGATATCAGGACTACCTGCAGCCCTCATCAGGGTAAGTCTCAGTTCACCATCGTGATAAGAATGGCCATATTTGGTTTTATTCAACAGCGCGATACCCGTTTGTCCGTCGGTCACGTCGACCCATTTTTGTGCGGGGACCTCCTGTCCGTCGGCTTTTTCGGGATCCACGCCATATACATTTGACTGGGATGTGAGGTATTTGGGAACGTCTCCATCCCGAAATCTGCCGTTTGCCGGACGCTCAACGACATCGAAAGGCACCTGGCTGTAAAATGCCGCGGTATCGTAGTTTAGCGGGAAGTGGGTTCTGAGCATGGGCGAGTCGGTTGAATCGGTACCGGTCTCCAGCCAGTGCACCTCCATCTCGTAATCTATTCTCGGATAAGAACGGTAAAGGTAGGTTCTTTCGGTAAAGCTGGATTTACCCCATTGCTTCACGGTTTCAATACATGCCCGTACGGGTCCGTTTTCCACGATCTTCACGCTCTTGATGTCATCGACATCTTCTTCCTTCACGATTTTATTCAGGGTCCATGACTTCATACCTCCTTTTTTGTCTTCAAGGTACATCTTGAGGTGATTCAGTTCTTTGCCTTCCTGCACATATTCCTTCCCGGAACGTTTGTCATACAAGCCTGCAATAGAACCGGTCTGCATATTGATCTTCACCTTAAAAAAGTCAGTCTCGAAAGTATTGTTTTCGAAGGGGATGGGCTCGTTGAATGTGCCGGGGCGGGTCATATCCACGTAGAACGTTTTGTATCCACCTGCCGGCATATCGTCCACGATAAATTGTACTTTAGAGGTGAATCCCGGAGGAGTGACCTTCGACCAGACGATTTGTGCGGGGTACTTTTTCCCCGACGCATCGCGAACCAGTACCGTAGGATAATTTCCCTGTCCCTTGTCGATGGGAGTTATATTTTTGGATCCGTAATAATTGCCCCAACTGGTCGGTTTTACAGAAGCTGGCTGTACGTGGGAATAGACGTCAGCCTCCACAACCGTTTTGCGCGAGACAGGCTGCAGGTTAAGAGCAACCACCGGTTGTCCCATGTTGTCCTGAAATTTGATTTCATCGGCCGTTTTTCTGAAGGCATTATCCCTTAATTCGGTCGATTTTCTGAGATTTTCCATATGGCGGGCTACAGCTTCCCGATTGGCTTCGTAAATGGCAGAGCCGGGGAGGATGTCGTGAAACTGGTTGAACGTCTGCGTGATCCAGAGATCACGGATCTCTTCGGCAGGATACGCTTCGCCCTTCAACCAGCGCAACGTATTGAGGAACTCATTGCTGTAGAGCATGCTCTCGTTGTTTCGGTTGCCCGATTTTATTTCCGATACCGTAGTATAGCAACCTTCGAAGATAAACTGCATCTCTCCGTGGTGTGTCGGTTTCTCTTTTGCTTCGGAGGCGCTTTTTCGGAAAAAATCGTTAACCGTGGTAAATTTCACTGAAGGATAACCGTCCGTCTTGTCCAATTGATGAACCATCTCAATATTTGCCCGTGTGGGGCCGCCACCATGGTCACCCACACCCGTAATCTGGATTATTCTGTGCCCATTGGGGTCGAATCGGGTCAGTTCATCTTTCAGTTTCAGGTTGATATCGCCGTTATAGGTGTCATTCGCGTAACACAACACTTTCGATAAATCACTGCCTTCCCACCAGAAGGTGCCGATATAAGGTTTGCAGCGATGAAAGTAAAAATAATCACAACCGGCCAGCTTCAATATTTGCGGCATCTGCGATATGTGACCGAAGTTATCGGGTAACCAGCCGGTGTTGGCCATTTTTCCGAAATGTTGCTTAAAGTAGCGTTGTCCCAGCAAAAAGGAACGGGTAATGGCTTCACCGGAAGAGAGATTCATGTCTCCCTCGGTCCACATGCCGCCCACGGGTTCAAAGCGTCCCTCTTTTACATATTTTTTCAATTCCTCAAACAAGGGAGGATCGACCTTCTCCACAAAATTGTAGACAGCAGCCTGGCTTTGAATCATGGTATAATCCGGAAATTCCTTCATAAAGGCGACGGCTTGCCTGAGATTGTCGTTGCACATCTTCATGGTTTCGGAGTATGTCCACAACCAGTTCATATCCATGTGTGCATGTCCGACCACATGAATGGTATCCTTCTTCGATACCTTGGGTACAAGGGGTTTCTCATACGCTCCAAAAGAGGAAAAAGAGACCCACAAAATAGCGAGGGTAAAAAGAATTACTTTCATCGGATTCATTTTTATGGTGTTTGGGTTTGGAGAAATATATTTTAAGAAGAAGATTCATCAAATGTCAGCGCTGCATTCCCATTATTGACAGAGAAGCCTGTCAAAGCTTAATTGATATATTTTAGTTCCGTATCAAAAACAAATTGTTTCCTATCATTCGACCCATTCATCTGCTCCATGAGGATGTCGACCGCTTTTTCCCCCATTTTTCTGATGGGTTGCTCGATGTAAATAATTGGAATATTGGCGATAGCGAACGAGTCGATCTTGTCAAAACAGACCACTTCCATGTCTTCCGGTATGCTGATGGCATTTTTATACATGTACTTTACGCCGGTGATAAATACCTTTCGGGAACAAAAAAAGATGGCATCAATCTTGTCGGAATTATTTTTCAGGTCGTGAATAGCTTGTTTCAAATCTTCCTCCTGATACTGATAACGGATGTTCTTAATCAAACCGGGGTCGAGTAAATTATATTTGCTCAACGTATCGATACAGCCTTGCCGTCTCTCAATCAGGGCACTCACGTCAAAATCATAACAGATGACCGCTATCCGCTTTAACCCTTTCAGGATCAGATGTTCCGTGGTTTTTGCAGAGATCTTGTAATTGTCCACCACGATGTAGCTGGCCTCTAAGTCTGAATAAAAACGATCTATCTGTACCAGGGGGATATGTCTTTTGGTAATTCTGGCGGCAATATGCTGTCCGTTATCCACAGGCACAAATATAATCCCGTCGACCTGTTTGTTGAGCAATATGGTCACCATCTTGTTAAATTCATCCAGGTTTTCGTTGGTATTTGTCGTGACTACCGTGTAACCATACTTCTTTGCCTGTTCCTGTATGTGGAAGGTCATACTCCCAAAAAACTCGTTGGATATGTCACTGACAATCACTCCAATTGTCATGGTTTTACCGGTACTGAGACTGCGTGCGATCTCATTTGGCTGGTAATTCATTTCCTCGGCTGTTGCCCGAACTTTCCGGCACATTTCCTCGCTTATGCGACCGCTTTCCGCTTTACCGCTCAATACCAGAGAAATGGTTCCTTTCGAAACACCCAATTGATCTGCGATATCCTGCATAGACACTTTCCGCTTCTTTTTCATTTCGAGGACTGCTAAACCGGTTAACTTATCTTGCATAAGAAAAGTTTCCTAAGATAAAAAATATTTAAATTAAAAATAAAAAAAAGAGATGTATCTTTTATTTTATTATAATCATTTAACATTTTCGAATTCTTTGCCATTTGTTTTCGGTGACTGCTGACCAGTTCGATCAGCGATATGCTATCGCAAACAGCCGGAGCATCGTGGATCAGGTTGCGCTGCTCCGGCCGCGATATTTAAGTTACTTGATCACCGAAAGGTGAGCATATTGATTCCCTATTCTGTATTCGAAAGTAACCGACTGATTGGGTGTAACACCGGTAACCAGGATCATTCCATAATATACATCGGCCGGATTGGGACCTGTAATCGCTTTGAAGATATAGACACCCTGTCCCGCTATAGGATCCAGCGTACTGGTCGGCGTTCCATTTTCGAAAGCAGCAATGGCTGCATTGGAGTTGTTCAATGCGTACATGGCCAAGGTAGTCGGCACGAAGAAGATACTTCTGCCAGCAGCCAGGTAGGCCAAACCGCCTTTCAGCATGAGAGAACCTTCAACGGCCACCATGGCCATTGAATTATCAGCTGCCACGGCAGTATTGATCAGCAGGTTTCTGCCGGCGGCAGCACCACCCAGGGTGAGCGTCGCCGTCTTCTTAAGATAGAAATAAGGATCCCTGACAATGATGGTTCTTTCAATTTTTTCCTGATAGCTGCCCTGTGTAGCTGTAAAGGTGTAGAACATGGTGTCGTTGTCGATGATAAAGTCAGTCCCCACGATCGGCGCGAGATAAGGCTGTGATGCTCCCGAGAAGGGAGATCCTGTCACATTTACCCATGATCCGTTGGTTCCGTTTTTTCTTTTCACCACAACATTACCGGTAAAGGTCCCCTCTTTGGGAGTCACCATCACATTAAAATAAGCCACTTCGGCGGTGCGGGCCACCTCTATCTCCCGGCCCGACACCATGGGTTTGGAGACAGTCATGGCGTTGCTCATCTCCACACGTTGTTTGGCATAATCTGTCGCCCCGCTGAAGATGACCATCACGTAATCGCCCGTGCCTTTCAGGTTAGCCTGATCGCGGGTGTAGGAGACCGTAGCCTTTAGATCGCTGCCCACAGTCACCTCCTTTTGGGTGCCGGCCAGTGGTAGGAGCTGTTTGGTGGCACCGCCTTCGGGAGGTGTCTGCAATTGCAGCAGTTCCACTTTCATCACATCGCCGCTTTTTGCAGTGGCAAAGGTGGCTGTGACGGTGAAAGAGTTGTCGATGGAGCTGATGCCGGTGGTCGTGGTGCTCGAAACACCTGTCCAGATAATATTCCCATTCGCATCGGTGGGTATCTCATACAGATCATTCTGTCCGCAACTGAGGATGAAAACGAGGGTACAAAACAGTAAAATATATTTTTTCATATGATTCAAATTATTCAGATTGATACAATTATTCCCCTTTCTGCAAAGGCAGCCATTCAAAGTTCTGGGTACACTTCCTGTTGTTATCCAATTCGGTACCCGATACCGGGGAGAGCAGGTGCTTGTTGCTGAACTCGAAATTGAAATTCACCGGCTGGTGTCCCACGAAATTCTCAATCGCCGTAAACTGTCCGCTGCCATCGACCAGTACCTTGCGGGTACGTCTCTGATCCCAGAGCATCTTGTTTTCGAATACCAGCTCATAGGCGCGTTCACTCATGATATCAAGGAGGGTAAGCCCTTCAGCTGAATAGCTCTGCAGCCCGGCTCTTGTTCTCACCTCGTTGATACCCTTGATGATGTCGCTACCGGGCACCGATACGCCCAGCCTGTTCAGGGCCCAGTTGACCTCCGTCTGCATCAGCAGGATATCGGCATAACGGTAGAGATTGAAGTTAAGGCCAGAACGTGCACTTCTCTTGATGGCGTCCTTATCGTAATACTTCTGCAGGTAGCGGGTAGCAAATTTGGGTGCAGGGCTTTCATTGGGATCATACTTCGCAGCTTTCGTGTCGCTGCTGTAAAAGTAAACCCTCTCCTGCGTACGGATATCCGCGGGATTGTATGAATTCTGGTAGGTAGTGGAGGGGATGAATGTCCCTGTCTCCACATCAAACACGGAAATCTGGAGTGACAGTGGTAGCGTATGCACGATCAGTCCGTTATCCCTGATGCCGGAGGCATACTGGATCTGAAAGATAGCGCCACCCTGATTATCCATCTCGGGATTGTTCAAGTCGCTGAAGTTACCAATCGGGTACTTGCCGTACAGAAAATCGAGCTGTATCTTGGCTTTCTGCAGCAACTCCTTGGCGCTGGCGCTGTTGACGGGATAATCGCTCATAGCCCAGCTGCCAGTCTCGCACCATTGACGTGTGGTATCTGTTTTGGCTTCCTGATAGGGGTAGCCGGCCATGGTCAGGTAGACATCAGCCAAGATAGCTCTTGCCACATATTTGGTTACGCGGCCGTCGGTAGATCGGGTATCCTGCAGGTTGCTCTCGTTGACAGCAAACTCCAGGTCGGGGACAATGATCTTGTCGTAGATATTCACCAGGGAAGTACGGGGTTGTTGTGCATCGGTCACATTCTGCAGCACGGTGGTATTGGCCACTACGTCGCCAAAAAGCCTCACCAGACAGAAATAATAGAAAGCGCGCAGCGTGCGTACCTCACCCAGGTATTTCGACCTGTCGGCCTCCGGCATCTGAGTGACGCCAGGCAACATTTTAATTGCGAGGTTGGCATCCCTGACACCTCTGTACCAATTGTTCCAGATCGTGGTGAAATAAGGGTGGGTCCCGTCCATAATATCGGTTTCATACTTCCAGAGGTCTGAGCCCATATATTGAGCATACGCTTTTCCGGTGGGATATTCCAGACTTCCCGGGAGGCTACTGCCCCACACGTTGCCACCGCCTGTCCAGTCGGGCAGAGCTCTGTAGGCACCGGTGGCGAGTGCGATACCGCCGGGGATGCTGGTGATCTGTGCTTCATCGGTCAGTGTACCAGTAGGATGTTCCGCCAGGAACTCGTCACAGGAAAAGAACAGTATCCCGGTCAACAACGTAAGGCATATATACTGGATGTTCGTTAATTTAGTTTTCATATTCCATGCAGTTTATTAAGTTAGAAAGTAAGATTAACACCGAATGAGTAATTTGACGGTTTCGGATACATAAAGAAGTCCATACCGGGTGTTATACTGTCCATATTGTCATTATCACTTCCTTCCGGGTCGTAGCCGGAGTATTCCGTCCAGAGGAAGAAGTTGGCCGCGTTCAGATATATCCTTAATCTGCTGACGCCAATCACCCGGACCATATCCTGCGGGAACGTGTAACCCAATGTCATGCCGTCCCCTCTGACGAAGGAAGCGTCTTCAATCCAGCGGGTATCGGGATAAGTCTGATAGTAAGCGCCACCGTTTCCGGGACGTACCTGAGCCACCATGGTATTTTGGTGATCGGGACGCCAGGCATCCAGAATAGAGGTCTTACCGTTTGCCAGCCCCTGGCGGTCTTCGGAAGAGTGATTGGTTCTGTTTTCTTTCTTGGCGCCGTAGGAAATGCGGATATCCAGGTTGAAATCGATATTCCTGTAGGTCACGCTGTTGTTCACGTTCATGTCCCAGATGGGGAAAGCGCTGCCCATGGGGATACCGTCTTCCACGAAGCTGATGCGGCCGTCCTTGTTGCGGTCTTCATACTTGACATCGCCGGGTAGCATGCCATAGCGGGCCGCAAGGCTGGCTTCTTCGGTGCCATAGGTCCCCAGACGGTTTAATCCGAAAAACTGAGCCACGGACAATCCTTCCCGTAAAATGGTGTTGGCGCCGCCCACCCACCAGTTGCGCAGGATATCGGCACCGGTGGGACCCAGTTGTTCAATAGTATTGACGTTGCGAGTGAAGTTGATGTCACTGTACCAGTTGAAATACTGAGATCGGATGTTGTGGGTGCTCAGCACGGCTTCGAAGCCCTCATTGCGTATTTTCCCATAGTTGAGGCGTACACTACCGGTAGTGGTCGACTGTGGCAGGGGTACGTCGAGCAGCATGTCCGATGTCAACTTGTTGTAATAGTCCAGCATCAGCGTGATCCGGTTGTCGGCGAAGCCCAGGTCAACGCCAAAGTTATACTGAGTGGTCTTTTCCCATTTCAGGTCGGGGTTTCCTACCGAGTTAGGCCAGAGTCCGGGTTGTCCGGTATTGCCCAGCACCACGTTCCCCGAGCCGATGAAGGTCTGTGTCACGTAGCTGCCTATCTCCTGGTTGCCGGTCTGACCAATGCTGGCCCTAAACTTGAGGTTGGACAATCCGTCGATCTTCTTCATGAAATTCTCTTCACTCATTCTCCAGGCCGCTGAGGCGGAGGGGAAGAAGCCGTACTTCGAGTTCTTTCCGAACTTCGATGATCCGTCATAACGCCCTGTGGCAGTAAACAGGTATCTGCCATTGTAATCGTAATTGACACGGGCAAAGTATGAGTTGAGTGAGTTCTGTCGGTCGCTGCTGCCAGGGGCAGGTCGGGTGGCGGTACCAATTCCGATGTTGTGATAACCGTAGAAGTCGTCAAAAAAGTGGTCGTTCCAAGTCGTCAGGTTTTCGCCGGTGAATCTCGACCAGGAAGCTCCCAGCAGACCGGTAACAGCATGGTATCCGAAGGTTTTGTTATAGTTGAAATAGTTCTCGTTTTGCCAGTAATAGTTCTTAAACGCCTCCAGATTAGCGGCGCCCTGTGCCGAACGGGATATTTTTCTGTTGGCATAGCGATAGTATTTCTCTTCCATCAGGTCCATGGCAAAATTGCTTTTAAAGGTCAGGAAGGGCGTGATGGTGAAGTTGAGGCTCATGGCACCGTTGACTTGTACGCGTCGTCTGAAGGTCTCCACCCCGTTGCTGATAGCTACGGGTGACTGGCAGTCCACTTCACCCATCGGAAAATCGGCATTGGTTCCATACAGTCCGGCATAGATGCCGTATATCTCCGGGTCATCGGGATACTTAATTGGGAGCATGGGGTAAGATTCAATGGCAGAGCGGGCCATACCTCCGCTGAAGTAGGAGACGTCATTGGTTCTCTCCTTGCTTCTGTTCAGCGACAGGAATGAGTTGATGTTCAGCCAGTCAGTCAGCTTGATATCCCCCGTCAGTTTACCGGAGAAACGTTCGAAGTTCGAGTTCAGCAGCAAGCCGTTATTGTTGGAGTAGCCCAGAAAAGTACCCAGTTTCATATCCTGGTTACCACCGCGAATAGCAATCTGGTGGTTTGTGGAGGTAGCGGGCCTGAAGGTCTCGCCCTCCCAGTCGTTTTCGAACCGGGGCTTATAATAGTTTCCATCGCTACCCATCAGAGGAATGCGATAACCGTTCTGGGTTGTTTTCTCGAACAACCAGGGCATATCGGAGTAGGTTCTTGATCCTTTTCCGGGAGGTAGTATCGACGCATCGTAGAGTGTCGACCAGTTGGGGTTGGTGGCATACTTGGTCACGTTCATGTAGGCCTGCCTGATCACGTAGAAGAACTCTTCGTTGTTGAGCACGTTCAGCCTACGTTGCATGTAACTCTGTGTCACGTAGCCATCGTACGACACCACCGGTTTACCCTCCACGCCACGCTTGGTCGTAATAATGATCACGCCGTTTGATCCACGGGCTCCATAGATGGCTGTGGCAGAAGCGTCCTTCAACACATCAATCGATTGAATTTCGTTGGGATTCAGGATTGTCAGGGCATTGGCGACGCCCACCACATCATCCACCACAAAAAGTGGGTCATTACCCGAGTTAATGGAGTTTGTGCCGCGGATGCGTATCATGGGTATACCACCGGGAGCTCCCGATCGCTCAATGATCTTCAAACCGGCCACTTTCCCGGAAAGAGCCTGGGCCACGTTGAAAGCTGGTTTATCCAGCAAACGGGCAGCAGACACATTCTCCACGGCACCGGTCAGGTCGCTTTTTTTCATGGTGCCGTAACCCACCACCACCAGTTCTTCCAGTAGTTCTGTATCTTCTCTCAAAGTCACTGCGATGAATATTCTCCCATTCACCGGAATGAGCTGGCTCTGCGTACCCACGTAGGATACTTCCAGGGTCGCGTTGGCTGGTACGTTCATCAGGGCATAATTACCATCCGCATCGGTCACCGTACCGGTTGTCGTTCCCTGAACACGGACTGTGACGCCAATCAGTGGGCCACCGTTTGCATCGGTAACCTTCCCTGTCACGTTGACAGTCTGTGCGTACACACACAGGGAAAATATCCACCATGTTGTGAATATCAATCCTTTCATCAGATTCGTAATTTTGTTTTTCATTCTTCCATTGTTTTAATTAATTCGTCCTATCAAAAGAACGCAGGAGAGCGTTCGCATTCATATTGGTTGAAGGGTATTTCTTCGTGGTAAAAATAAACTTTCTACAGGTCGAACCGAAAAAAATGCAGTTGATTTTTACATCAAACCGGGTTGAGATTTACTAAACTTTATTTACATAATTTTATTATTTAAAATAAAAATATCATAAAAAATAATTTCTACTCAACGTGTAGAACCGATTCTAAGGATGGAAGGAATTGTCGGTAAAGACATAACAATACCTGCCGTAAAAATCAACCATCTTCAGATATGGCAATCTATTACGATCATGGAGTCTTACTTGCCCGAAGCCGTAAGCTTGAGACGAATTCCTTACATTACAGGGTGAGGATTACTCTCGCAGCAGGTATTATTAATTATTCCATGCGAATTTTTCCCTTTGCGGCGTCCGGGTTTTGTTGAAGCCAGATACGGTATAGTTCAAAGAAAGTGGGAGCATCCAAAAGCTCGATTTGTGGATTTATTTTGTTGACCTCTTTCATCACCTCGATGTACCAGGTGGGTGTCTTCAGGATATTTCTGAACCAGTGAAACGGGATCGGGCGTAATTCTACCCGTTTCAATAAAAGCGCTGCAGCCTCTTTGGGGTTGCTGGAAACGATATCATAATCTGATTTTAATACGGGCATTTCACCATGTAATAGCGTAAGTGGAACTTTTTGAGGGATTATCCCGTTCGGGCTGAACGAAGCGTAACAATCTAGCCCCTGCTCGGTCAATCCGGGCGCGGTTCCGTCGATAACAAAACCCGTAATTGTCAGATTCCATCGGTCATAATAGGGTTTACAATGCGTAGCCCATGTCTTGAGTCCCGACGGATAGCCGGAAATTCCCCGGGGTTCCTGAAGCATTCCCGGCATAAGATATCCTGCGCCATTGTCTGCGGACACAAAATAGTCGTTGGGAGAAGCGCTTTCCCGGTAATAATCCAGAGCCATGGGAACTCTTTTTTCCAAAACAGGGCTTATCGCCCACATCATGGGGATTTTCCCCCTGTTTTTGTCATCCCATATGTCGGGCGTACGTTGCGTTACCCATGAAGAAGCATCGTAATCGCCCACGTAGAAAATGATAAAATCACGTCCGTCAAAATTCACTTTGCCTTCGTCATCGAGGTACCCTCTCTTTTTTAATTCATCTGATGTTACCCAATGTTGGGGATATTTATCCTTTAAAGGAAAATGAGTCCAGAAGGAGGCATTGGCCAAAGCTCCAAATCCTATGGCGTCAGCATCTTTAAAAGCATTGTAGGCTCCAATTAATTTAGAAAATTCCCATTCAGTGGGTACATCTTCGTGCATGCCTCCGGCATGTTTTGTATATTTAAAAGCCCACGACGGAAATCCCCCGATATAACACATCTTTTCTCCATGGTTGAGTCTATAGGCCTCCGACAAAAACTCCTTCAGGGTAGCCAGGTCGGTACCTGCCTCCTGGCCTCTATCATCGGTAGCCGGTTCATCACCCCATGGAGAGAGATCAAAGAAAAATGCTTTTTTACTTACAAAGAAATCATGATTGGTCAGTGTATGATGATTCACGACCGTCCTTTTTGGATTTTCGCGCCACTTCTGATCAATATAGTAGGCGCCGAATTCACCTGAACACCGGTTGGTTTTCATGTACTTTTCGATGAACCAGATATATGGATCATTCTTAACAGAACCGGTAGATTTTCTGTTAGTGCCTGGGATATTACCCTTACCCGTAAAGAGAGATGAACCATCATTATTCACCAGGCGTACTTTCACTTTCAGTTTGGGGCCATTTAATACGACGCGTGAATATAAACTATTGGGATCTTTGTCGTATCTGAGAGCGATCAGATTTTCTATTCCTGCCACTGCAGATGCCACATTGCTTGTGGAGGCCACCAACGGATCATACAAAACCACGCCTTTAATTTCAGATTTGTACGCATCAATCACTTGCACGATATCATCGTAAACCAATGTATCCCTGCCATGAAGCCACTTACCTGGCTGACGGTACTTATTCCACCAGTAACTATCAATTTCGGTACCCGAACTTACAACATAGTTTATGTAGAGCCTCGGTTTGTCTCTATTCACCACTCCCTGCAATGTGCTGATCGCATGAATGTCATCCCATAAACTTTCAACCTGTGCTGAATCGGCCAAATCATACAGTAAGGTATATTTCAGATCGAAAACACCTATTTCGTCTGAACTTCTTACTACAAAAGCGCTGAGCAGCAGTATAGCCAAGCTGATCAGGAATTTATTCGTGACTTTCTCTTTGTGCATAATCTATCTTTTGTTCGTAAATGAATCGATGGAATCCGTTTCGTTAGTTCCTTGCTCGAGCATAAAGTTACAGAATTAAGCGAAGCGTATCACGAATACCTTTAAAAATAAAAAAGAAAATGAGTAAATCTATTTCATAATTGATGACTTTTTTAAGGGATATGACAACCTTATCAGAGATTACTCGTTTGTAAACAGAAAATCTCAAAATTCTTCAACGTTTTGAATATTATTCAAGTAATTTCTTCAATTGATTGAATAATTTACTACTTTTGCGTTACTTAATTAATGACTTCAGGGTGATTTCCACGCGGGAAGATAGAGGGACACTCTGGGAAAGTTTTCTTATCAGTGAACGAATTAAAAAAAGAAATAACGCCAATGAATATGCATCATTTTACTTTTGGCGCAGTTACAATAAGCAAGAGATTGATCTGATAGTAGAATTCAACGGTACCATATCTGCTTTTGAGTTCAAATGAGGTAACAAAAAGGTTGAAGTTCCTTCCCAATTCAAAGAAAATTATCCGGATACAGATTTCAACGTTGTGAACAAAACCAATTTTTGGGATTTTGTAATATAAGCGCACGTTTTAAAATACCGTAATTTTCTTTTCTATAAGAAATTTTTAATCTAATTTGCGGTCGTTAATTAAGTTTGGATATATTTGATCAATCGCATCTAAATACTCTTTCAGAAACAAACAACATATTTTAGGATTGACATTAAATTAAATTACAAAATTGTGAACTTAAATTTTTATAAGTTACCCTGTCACATGTACGTGATAGTAGTGATTGCCTGCATGATGATAATTTCATGCAATACAGGAGAAGATGATCCCCAGCAAGCGTATGAAGTTGCGATGGCACCGGGTGTGTATGCCGTAAAGTGGGCCAACGGAGAAGCCCGTGCAGATGTAAAACAGGGTGACATTGTAGCTGTGTTCAGCACTGCCTCTGAAACAGAACAATCATACGCATACACGATTCAGACAAGTACAATAAGCGTTGCCAATAATTTCGCAAGCACATCCTTCAGGTCATCCCCTGATTTTCACCATCTTCCGGCTTCTGCATTCCAGCCTTATAATCGTAATCTTATTAATTTTGACACCAGAAAAACAAGAGCTGCGAAGCTTGGCAGTATTGAAACTTTTTGGACTTTTGATCTGTCTGACCTTTCCACTTTTCCGGATATCCCCAGTGTGCAGTTCAGCGCAGTACTCAAAGCCATCGGTACCTATTGCGACGTGTATGTGGATGAAAATTCAAGCCTGATCACCAACGAAGAGGCAAAAGAAATAGCAGCACAATTCGACAATGTGGCCTATCCTGTTGTTACCAGCCATTTTGGAGATCCTCCCATGATCGATGGCAGTTCTCGCGTCGCCATATTACTGCCTCTGGCCTTTAATGGAGGGAGGGAGGATGATTTGAATCCAGACGGTACCTCTACGGGCCTTTTCAATGACAAGGACCAGTTGCCTGTGTCGACGGACAATCCATATTCGAATTATCGAAATATACTTTATCTGAATCCGGGACTTTATAACAGCACCGACCCGTCATTCAGTGACAAATGGCGTCCCATTCTTTCGCACGAATTTGAACACATGGTGAACTTCCGTTATCATGTGGGGAAAGAATCGATACCCGTGGAAGAAGGGAAGGCGCTGCTTTCAGAGATACTTTCCGGTTATGGTCTTCCAAACGGTGACTATCTGATGTGGGAAAACATTGCTGCCTATCAGAATGATCCATCAGGAATATCTCTTACGCAACTGGAATATGTGAATGACAATATTTACGGCTCCTATGGCATGGGATTGATGTGGATGAGCTATTTATACGATCGCTTTGGTTTGCAGGCCATTCGCGAAATGGCCACGCACTCATTGCTGGGACTCAACGCCACTGCAGTCGTTACCGGCATTCCCAAGCAACATCTTTTCGCGGAATGGGTACAGGCAAATATTTTAAGTGGCACAACCGAAAACGAAATCTTTACATACAAAACCTTCAACGTTACCGGCAACCGCGGAGGGAAATATTTCGATACACTCAAGGGATTTGCGGCTTTACCTCAACATGCAATTCCCTATACAGAAACGCAAAAACAAGTGCATTCTTACGGCGTAGAATATTTTGTCTCTGGCAATCAGGGAACCGTGATTTTAAAAGGCAACGATATCCAGGCATTTGTTATAACCAAAAAGAACTCCTTATTCTCTGTACCATGAAACTTCTGTTCAGTACTGCATGTTTCTCAACCGTAAATTGTAGGGTGCCCTGATAAATTTTCTGCACCTGCATAAATTATGTGTGTTGTGATATTCTGCCCCTCAAATGATAAATGTTCACGCCCACTTTTTGGAACCGCAATTATTTTCCTTAGTTCGTTAATATTAAATTATTTAACTACAAATGAAATTTCTTATAGCAATTCATATCTCATAAAATATCGTGATATAATTCTTTCTTAACAGACAAAAAATCCAAAACTTAGATTCTCATTCTTTGTTTTTATCAATTATGCTTCATACATTCGCATTGTAATACTTATTCAACCCTCTTTATAGAATCCGTAAACGTAAATTTGAAAAACATCATCTTCCAAAATTTGATCCACGGGCGGTTTTATTTCATAAGTCTCATCGTTCACATCCAGAATGCCATCCCTATTTCCATCGATATACTTACGAATGTTCTCAATCACTATTGTTTTACCTTGTTCTGTAAAATAGGACTTTACTCGAAAGCTACCAGATAGCCATAATTAGCCCAACTTGAATTAGATACAGCCTGGAAGTAAGCCTTTTTCAATTCACTGTCGTTGTTAATTTCGTACGCGCTCAGTTTGAAGGTATCAACCCGATTAATTGATTTAAGAAGATTTTGGCTGGCCTTGGTTTGTAAGTTTAGAAATTTTACCCCAACCATATCAGGATGTGTCCAAATCTGATTGCTGTCTTTTCCATTTGAATGTTCGTGAAAAATTGTCTTTGAATAAGTATCGGTATTTTTTAGAAAACTACTCAATAGCTTGTGTAAAGATCGCTCATTGTATGTTTTTATTTTCTTCGATTTAGGTTTTTCATCTTCTATGACCTCTGTTTCACCACTTAAAAGTTGAAGATCGATATTAGCCTCATTTTTTGTCAGATAATAGGAATATGTACCTCCACTTTGTTTAATTCTCTTTACTCTGCTGTCACCCTTCCTGATGAAATCTCCCAGTACTGCAGAAATGGTTGAACCGGGAGTTTTCGCCGCACCAAAATCATAATAATTATTGGCTTTAATATGTTCCAGGACATCCCAATAATTTGTAATCTCTTTAATTTCTTCTAAACTTCTTAGAACTGCTTCTTTAAGTGTTATTTTATTCCATTTGATTTAAAGATTATCCAAATAAAAAAAGAGATGAAATATTTTTTATGACTAAAAATATCGTGCAAGTTAGTTAATTTTTCAGAAATACTCTCAATTCTTAAGGTCTAATTTTTCTTGTAAATCTTCTCTTGGCATTTCATCTGATATAACCAATATTGGCTCTTTAATAGAATCAGTGACATGCAAGTTACCATGCATGGTAACTTGCATGTCACTTGCATCGTGTTCTGGATGGTGTCTTGGGGGGGGTATCTTGGGGGGGGTATCTTGGGGAGTAACATGCGGGATTACTTTCATGGAATCGCATTAGATTAATAATTAGTGGATTGTGTTTATTGTGAATAATTTCTATTATCTTTATTCGATTTAAAAACATACTCAATTTAGGTGACACACAGTAATATAAAAAATAATTAAAATTCAGAATCACCCGAAACCAACGATGAAAACGTACGCACAAAAATCGAGAGAATATTACAACAAGCTGGCAAATGGATACAACGACAGCCTGGAAGCCCTGTACACCCTGCGTTTCAAAAGGATGCTGCTCGATGAAATCGTGATTGAATCCGAAAGGAACAGCTTGTTGGATGTGGCCTGTGGAAATGGCTCATTACTGAAAATGCTATCAGCAAAGTACAGGCTGAAGGGATACGGCATCGATATCTCAGAAAAAATGATCGACAGTGCGAGGAGCATGTATCCTGAATTTCAGTTTGATGTAAGTTCTTGTGAAGAGACCTCTTTTCAGGATGAGGCCTTCGACGCAATCACCGTCTCTGCAGCTTATCACCATTTCCCGGACGTAAAAGGGTTCGCCCGAGAGGCCTACCGTTTATTGAAACCGGAGGGCAGGCTCTACATCGCGGAGATTTATTTTTCGCCTCTGCTTCGTACATTGCTCAACCCGTTCGTACCTTTGTCAAAAGCCGGCGACGTGAAGTTCTACGCCCCAAAAGAGATCGAAGCCACTTTTAAAAATGCAGGTTTCCAGACAAATGGTTTTAAACGTACGGGACAAGTTCAGCTTCATATTTTCCGAAAGTAAACCACCCAAAAATTGTTTCCACACTTCATACTTCAGAATTCCTGACTTCACATAGATCTTTTCGATGTACCCGTCGGCCTAGTGGCCAAAAGTTTGAAAACAATACGAATGTTATTTATTCATTTCAGGATAAGGTCTGTCATAACCTTTTACTGAATGCCAGAGGACTTTATTTAAAGTGATTTCTTCTTCCACATTCAGGTCATCATTGATTGATAAATTCAATGCCATTGATTTTTTTGCCCAATTCAGCTGTTCACCGGAAATATCAGCCAGGCGGGGATTCATTTCATCAAGTGGTACATTATTGGGCAAATGTTCATAGGCAGTGAAATCCGGCATATCCGTAAAACAATCGTTCATTGGCAAAGCAAAGAGATCAAACTGAGTCATGGGAGGAAGGCCAAATATTAATTGAATTGAACGCAATATGCTGTTTTGATTATAATGCGTACTCACCACTGCCTTCCTCTTAGTATAGGGACTAATGCAGAAAGCAACCGTACGATGCCCGTCCACATGATCCAATCCGTTTTGGGGATCATCTTCAATGACGAAAATCACGGTCTCCTTCCAAAATTTACTTTTACTGATTGCTTCCACAATTCTGCCCAATGCAAGATCATTGTCGGCGACCATGGCGCTCGGCGTAGGAAATCCCTCCTGTGTGCCGGAAGTATGATTGTTTGGCAGAGACAACATCATTAAATTCGGGAAAGCGTTCGTTTTCTCAAAATCATTGAGTTCTTTAATAAACTGATCGGCTTTATACTGATCGTTGATTGTTCTGGGCGAACCGGTATAGGTAGGGCAATAATTGCCCTCAAGTGTATGGATGGTCGGTATTGCATGGATTTTTATCCTGTTTTGCCTGCTTACATAATCTTCATAAATATCCGTCCACGTGGCATCCCCCGGGATTATGCTATCCCTGACAAATTCCCCATAAGTTCTGAAAGACAACCCTGCATTTAATACATAATCCCAGATAAAACCTTTCGGAGAGTATACCAAAGGATCGTCACCATTCCATGGATAGCTACGGATGAAATTCGGGAAAGCCCTTTCCAAATAATCTGTCACATATCCCTGGCTCGTCCATTGATGTCCTTCTGCACTTAAAACGCCGTTGCAATACGTATTGTCCAGCAAAACAAACTCATCTGCCAATTTGTGGTGATTCGGCGTAGTATGTTCGCCAAACATACACAGCGTACTGTCTCCATTCCCTTTCGAAATATCTCCGAAAACCTGATCGTAAGTTCTGTTTTCTTTAATTATATAGACGACATGTTTAAAAACCGATTTTTCATTTGGTTCGGTTGGAATGGGTACCATTTTTATGCCCTTACCCGTAGAAGCAATACTTTGATACACTTCAGGCAAATTCATATTTTCAGATGCTTTTTTGGTATATAAATCCAGAACCACGGGATCAGGGACAGAAACAAAAGTAACCGAACTGGTACGGTCGTGGGTATTAAAGCCATGTTCTCTGACACCTTTTTGTCTGCTGCCGATTCCTTTCATATTCAAGACCGATAATTCGCGGCCATCTTTTGAAATTTCAATGGCAATGGGATACCAACCTACCGGGATTAATCCTTTTATATTTTTATTCACCAGATCGATCACACATATAAGATTGTCCCCTCCATTGGCCACATAAAGCGTTTTGCCATCCGGAGAAGTAACCATATCGTTTGGCGAACTCCCGAATGGGATTTTTGGTACGGGTTTACAATTTATGGTTCCAGTTACTTTATCTGATTTTGTATTGATTACCGATATCAAATCACTATTTGCATTGGCCACATATAACGATGAACTGTCGGGAGAGAAAGCCATTGCACACGGATGAAGGTGCACGTTGATTTCTTTGATTACTGTATGTGTATCCAACGATATCACAGATACCGTCCCGGATGAAGCAACACCCGTTTTATCGTCTATCACCACGGGACTTCCTGAACTCTTGTGTGTAAAATCCCCTGTCTTTGGAACACGTCCTCCCCAGTTGGTCACATAGGCTTTATTATTTTTTATCAAAATTGCACAAGGAGCCACCCCCACCGGAATCTGCTTAATCAATGCATTTGTCTTCAGATCGATAACACCGATTGAATTATTTCTGTTCAGCGTGACATATAAAGTTTCATTATTTATTGCAATGCCCCCGGGAAAAGAACTTTCCTTGTCAAAACCGGGCAAGTTTATTGCTTCACTCCAGGCAAATTTTCCATTTTTATCCATCACTGCCGAACGTAGAGATCCTCTGTTGTCCGTAACCCATACTTTTTGATTTGAAATCCATGCGATGCCATAAAAGGAACTTCCCCCGCGGGGATACTTCAGTGTTTGCAATATTTTACGTGTTTTTCGCTCTATAAAAACTACACCCGAACTGTTTTTTACAGCCAGCAAATTCTCATCAGGACTTAAAGCTACATCCACCGAACTTCCGGGAAAGATGATTGAACTTCCGACTGGATCAACTATTTGAGACGTGCTTACTATATGTTTTCCACCATCCTGCTCTCCTACTGTTATTTCTTTGTTAGAAAAAAGATTATCTGAACTCCCGTTTTTTGGAACATCCCGTCGGCTTACACATGTGGAAAAAAGTAATGCACTCACGAATAAATAGAAATATGTTTTTCTGTCCATGATGAAAAAGTGTTTTTAGGATTGATCGCAACAAAGTTAGTAAAGAAAACAGAGAGACAGTTAATTTGTTTTTTGGAAATATTGATGTGATTGATAAAAATTTCGTAATTTAGAATTCAATTATATTTGGTAAATGGAAGAGCTGCATACTTTTTATTATTTCCTTGATTTGGCAGGGACATTCGCTTTTGCTATCAGTGGAGCAACAGCCGCAAGAGAACGCGGACTTGATTTGTTTGGAATTTTTTCCGTTGCTTTTATGGTAGCCTGTGGCGGGGGAATTATCCGCGACCTTTGTATCGGAGCCATCCCGCCGGCAGGACTAACCAATTGGTACTACCTTGCCACAGCAATGTTCGCAGCAACAATGACCATTTGGTTATTTCCGGTTGTCGAAAAAATTAAAAGACCGGTCATCCTGTTCGATGCGGCAGGATTGGCGTTATTTGCCGTTACAGGAGCGCAAAAATCGCTTATTTTTGGTCACAATGCAGAAGTAGCCATCCTTTTGGGTATCGTCACAGCCGTTGGGGGAGGAATCATACGTGATATTTTATTAAACAGAGTTCCCGTGGTATTAGAAAGAGAAATCTATGCATCAGCGGCCCTGTTGGGTGCGCTGATCGTGGTATTGGGAGTTTCATTCGACTGGTTAACAAATGACTGGATGTCCATCATTGCAATAATTGTTGGTTTCTCGTTGCGAATGTTGGCATTGCGTTTTCATTGGAATCTGCCGGCTTTTTCAAAAAAATAATCAACCAGCCTGAACATTACAGCCTACCTTAATGAATTTTTTTATTACAAAATCGTTTTACCAATTAAACCCGAAAAAAAATGGAAAATACACAACAAACTTCAGATCCGTGTAATGAAAACCAATCATCTCAGGCAATTAATGAGATGATTCAGGGCTCTCAAAAGAAAATAAGAATCAACGGTATTTTTTTTATCCTGTGGGGATGGGTCATGTTTTACAGTGGATTTATCGGTTATATAGTGCGGGAGGTATTGTTATCGCATAATTTCGAAAAATTTCTGGGGGGATTTGGAAAAGTGTCCGGTCTGCTCGTACTGGTATATACCTTCTATTATATCCTGGAACAACGCAAAAAGGGTCTAACATACATTGGAATTTCATTACTATATGTATGGATTTCTATGGTTGGCTGTTTTGTTTTAATCAATCTGATTCAGTACAATGTATTGCATCAGATTAATTTCGAGCTGCAGCATCCGTTGTTTATGGTAATGACGGCATTCTCAATTGTGGTCACCGGCCGAATCTTACAATACAAGCCAGTGATAATTGGCGGTATCATTTTTGGATTAATCGCTCTGATATCTTCCTATTTTAAATTGTCCTATCAATTGCTTTTGGAATCTTGTGCCTGGCTTATCGCCTTTGTCATTCCAGGCCATTATTTGTATGCTACACGAAAAAAATAATAGTACATTCTGTCGTATGGAACAAGGGAAATATAGTTTCAATAAGTTTGGAGAATACACAGGCATTAACGTTTCTTATTTTTATTTTATTATATAAAAATATAATTTTATGAGATTTTTATACTCGTTTTATTTATTATGACTGATAACAAACTGAAAATCACTTTTATTCAATTATTTTTTTTCGTATTGCCGCTAACACTGATGGCAGGATTTGGCGAACCGATTAAAATTAACGACCATTGGAAATTTTCACTGGGAGATGTGGCAAACAGTGCATCCCTTGAGTATGACGATTCAAAATGGCAAAATATAAGCTTGCCTCACGACTGGAGTGTAAAAGGTCAGTTAAGCCCTACACTGGCAAGCTGCACCGGTTATCTTCCCGGAGGTATTGGATGGTACCGTAAAACAGTGGATGTTCCTATAGGGAAAAAAGGGGGAAAAGTTTATCTCTATTTTGAAGGCGTTTATAACAGAAGCGAAGTATATCTGAACGGAAATTTGCTTGGGAAAAGGCCCAGCGGTTACATTTCTTTTATGTACGATGCCACACCCTTCATAAAATATGGAGAGAAAAATGTAATTGCTGTACGGGTTGATCACAGTCGGTCTGCCGATTCCCGCTGGTACACCGGCTCAGGAATTTATCGCGATGTATGGATGATCTATTCAAATCCTGTACATATTGCACAATGGGGCGTATATGCATATCCCGAAGAGACGAGAAATGGCAGTAAACTCAACATAGAAGTAGAAATTGATAATGGGAAAGAGTCTGATGTGAATTTGACAATCGTGAATGAATTGTATGCACCCGATGGAAAACTGATAACAAAAGACCGGAAGAAGCTTACTGCAAAATCGGGTAAGGGAAATAAAATTCTGACTTCACTCAATATCAAAAACCCTACGCGATGGTCCCTGACAAACCCGAAGCTGTATGAATTGAAAACTATCGTATTAAAAGACGGCGTGGAGATTGACAAGACCTCTACGCGAAGCGGTTTCCGTACATTTACTTTCGATCCGGACAAAGGATTTGCATTAAATGGAGAATGGTTGAAAGTGAAAGGCGTCTGCTTACATCACGATGCCGGCGTATTGGGAGCGGCCGTACCGCGTGAGGTATGGAAACGAAGACTGCAAACACTCAAGGAAATCGGAGTGAATGCCATCCGTACAACCCACAATCCGCAGGCACCCGATTTATACGATCTTTGTGATGAGCTGGGAATACTGGTGTTGAATGAGATGTACGACGAGTGGGAATTCCCCAAGCGCAAATGGCTGGAAGGTTGGAATGTGGGCACTCCCGGCTTCCAGGGTGCTTATGATATATTTAAAGAATGGTCGGAAATTGATCTGGCAGACATGGTCAGGCGCGACAGAAATCATCTTTCCATTTTTGCATGGAGTATCGGGAACGAGGTGGATTATCCCAATGATCCCTATTCACATCCGGTTTTGGGAGGTGAAAAGGCCGGAGGTTTTACACAGGCATCCTACGGGGGGTACAAACCCGATGCCCCCAATGCGATGGATTTGGGAAACATCGCAAAACGCCTTGTGACCACAGTGAAGAAGTACGACAAAACAAGGCCTGTGACTGCGGGACTGGCTGGTGTTGCCATGTCCAACGAAACCGAATATCCCGGTGCTCTGGATATTGCGGGATACAATTACACAGAAAACAGGTATGACAGCGACCATGAAAAATATCCCGACAGGATAATTTATGGAAGTGAAAACAGACACGATCTGGAAGCCTGGAAAGCGGTACGGGACAAAAAGCATATCTTTGGCCAGTTTCTATGGACCGGCATTGATTACCTCGGAGAGTCGGGCAGATGGCCATCGAGGGGACTTTACACGGGGCTGGTTGATTTTGCGGGATTTATAAAACCAAGAGGCTACTACCGACAGTCGTTATGGTCCGACAAGCCCATGGCATACCTTGGAACCTACCCCACGCCAGGTGGGGGCTCGAAAGATGTGACCCATGTTGAGAAGACGCCATCCATGAATGCCTGGCCTGTATGGAACTACAATGAAGGAGAATCTGTAAGGGTGGTCTGTTATACCAACGCTGCAAAAGCCAGACTCTTGCTGAACGGAACTGAAGTAGGCCAGACCAGGGAGTACGACGACAATACGGGCATAATATGCTGGGATATACCCTACAAACCGGGGAAACTGGAAGTAGTTGGGTTGGACCATAACAATAACAAAGTATCGGGATATGCCATACAGACATCTGCACGCCCCTATGCGTTAAAGATTGTCGGCGCGGATAAAATAATTGATGCCAAAGACGGGGTGGCCCATGTAATAGTGGAAGTAGTAGATGAGAAGGGCGTCGGGGTATTTTTATCGGATGATGAAGTCACCTGTCAAGTATCGGGCCCTGCAAAACTTTTGGGCCTCGAAGCAGGGAACAATTCAGACATGAGTGATTATACCGACAACAAGCACAGAGTGTATCATGGAAGAATACTTGCATATATACAAGCAACCGGAGAGACCGGCGACGACTCAATTAAAATAAAGTTTACCTCTCCATGGCTCAAGCCGGCAGAAGTTAATATTCAGGGTCCTGGTTCATTTTAAACTTTCACATGTGAACCATACCTGTTTGAAAACGTTAGACTCATTCAGGTTTTATTTAGAATAATCATGTGTATTCAATGTCTGGGTTTGCGACTCCACGACACCTTCAAATGGGTTTATGAAAATATTGAAGATGCACGGCTGATTCAGATACAATTTTCGCATTGCAATGGCTGATACACAAGTAACAGAAGACAACAAGCTGCTCTATTATTTTAAAAAGTGGACAGTAATAACGCCAGAGGATGAGTCGGTTATCCTGTCGGCTTTTGAACCATGTTCCATAAAGAAAAAGAAAAATCTGCTGGTGTCGGGCAAAACCTGCAAATACATATATTTTATTACCACGGGCTGTTTACGCTCTTACTATATCGATTCAAAAGGGACAGAACATATTTACCAGATCAGGATGGACAACAGCTGGATCAGTGATTTGGAGAGCTTCTTCACACAAAAGCCTTCAAAATATAATATTGAGGCACTGGAAAATACACAGATGTTGCGCATTTCCTTTCAGCGGCTGGAGAAGCTATATGAGGAAGTGCCGAAGCTGGAGAGATATTTTCGCATTCTCTTTCAGAAGGCATACATCAACGCACTGAAGCGACTCAATGCAAACATGTGGGAGACGGCAATGGATCGTTATAACGACATGCTAAAAGAACATCCCATGATGTTTCAGCGGGTTCCTTTAATCTACATTGCCTCTTACCTGGGCATTACACCGGAAAGTTTGAGTCGCATCAGGAAAAGAATTTAATTCAGGTCCATTTTATTTCTTAACATAGATCAAGTGCCGGAGGTCCGGTACCCTGCTACCTTTGTGTCGTGACAATTAACAAACAATTAAAAATTAAACAGCTTGAAACGGACAGTCAGATCTGAGAAGTTTCATCCACAAAAACTAAAAACGTATGAAAACAATTAATTTATTGGTAATTCTTTTATTAGCAGGCACATTGTCGGCATGGGCACAAAAAAGTGAAATAGACACGAGTAAGTCACAGGTGTTATGGACCGGAAAAAAGATTGGTGGGGCACACAATGGAAAAATTCAGATACAGAACGGATCTTTTGAGTTAAAGAACGGGGAGATCGTAAACGGCAATGTGGTGATCGACATGAACAGTATCACCGATGACGACCTGAAAGATGCAGGATACAACAAACAACTGGTGGATCACTTGAAATCGGACGATTTCTTTGGTGTGAACAATCATCCCACCGCAACGTTTAAAATAACCGGCGCAGGAAAATTTACTTCGGATAAGGCAGTCGTCACAGGCTTGTTGACCATCAAGGGAAAGACGGAGAAGATATCGTTTGTGGTAAACAGAAAAGAAAATGTGTATTCGACACAACTGAAAGTGGACCGTTCAAAATTTGGCGTTCGCTACGGTTCCAAATCATTCTTTAACAACCTGGGTGACAAAGTAATTGACGACATCTTCACGCTGGACATCAAACTGGTACTGAAATAAAACAATAGGTACTGGATGGCTGTTTAATATTGAAGTGGCAGTCGGTGCGAAAAAAAACAAACAAAAAAACAAATCGTATGAAAATAGCAGTCACAGGAGCAACCGGGCAATTGGGAGTTATGGTTGTCGAAGAATTAAAAAAGAGAGTTCCCAATAAAAATATTGTGGCGCTTGTCCGCACACCGGAGAAAGCATCAGCCCTGGGAGTAGAGGTTCGTGCCTTTGATTACACCCAACCCGAAGTGATGACAGCAGCACTCGCCGGAGTAGACCGGCTGGTGCTTATCTCAAGCAATGAAATTGGTCAACGTGCCAGTCAGCATTTCAATGTGATAGAGGCAGCCGGTAAGGCCGGCGTGGAATGGATCGTATATACCAGCCTGCTGCATGCCGACTCCACCACATTGAACCTTGCTGGGGAACATATAACCACGGAAGAAGCATTGAAAGCTTCCGGCATGGATTATACCATCCTGCGTAACGGCTGGTATACCGAAAATTATACCGGTTCCATTGGCGGTGCACTGGCTGGTGGTGCCTACATAGGAAGTGCCGGCAACGGGAAAATATCATCCGCTCCCCGGGCCGATTATGCCGAGGCGGCTGCAGTGGCCGTAACCGACGAATCACACAAGGGAAAAACATACGAACTGGCCGGAGACAATTATTATACACTGGCCGATCTGGCAAAAGAAATTTCAAATCAGACAGGAAAAAATATTCCCTACAAAAACCTGTCGGAGTCTGAATATACCAGAATGCTGGAGAGTTTTGAGATTTCCGCGGGAATGGCAGCTGCCATCGCAAGCTGGGATGTGTCGGCATCGAAGAACGATCTGTTTGATGATTCTCATCAACTCTCCGCATTGATTGGGAGGGCCACCACATCCCTGTCGGAATCGGTGAAGTCAGTCTTGTGAGTTCCACTGAACAGATAATCCATTAAACAGTTCAATATGCAGGATCAGAAAGGTGATTCAGAAAAACGATTTCAGGAGCTACTGGCTTTTTCGCTGGGTATGATGAACGGTGAGGATGCAAAATTACTCATCGACCAGTACAAAGAGACTTTGGACAATGTCACACCCTACGATATTGTCAGGATTGAGGACCGGCAAATGCAAATGGGTATCAAGCCGGAACTGATTAAAGTTTATTTGGAAAAAATTGTCAATGTCATCACCAAAAGTATCAACAGCTACCCGTGGAAAAAGCCTTCGGAAGGTTCTTTTCTCTACTACATGATGCTGGAGAATGATGCCTTCAGCTTCAAGTTGAACCAGGTTAAAAAGATTATCAAGGAATATAATGGCAGGGAGGAAGTCGCTTTTGGGAATCTCAGAAGCGAACTCCTCCCCTATTTTTTACAATTCAGGGAGTTTGAAGCGCACTACGTCAAGAAGGAAAACATTCTCTTTCCCTATCTGGAAGAAATTTGGGAGTTTTATCGTCCCCTCAAGGTGATGTGGTCACTCGACGATGACATCCGCAAAACATTGAAGGAGATCATTGCTCTGCTGGAGTCGGATCAAACCGTGTGGGACGATTTTAAGGTAATATTGGGAAAATATTTCTTCGCGGTTTTCAGGATGATCCACAAGGAGAATGCCGTAGTATATCCCATTGCCGCGGAGACGGTGAGTGCAACGATGTGGGACGAGATGCTGCGACAGAGTTTCGAGTATGCATTTCCCTTTATTGAGGCACCTAAGAGGACTCAGCCGGCAAGAGAACATGCACCCAGGGAAGACCATTTTATCGCATCGGGTAAGGTAATTTCCGAAACGGGAGACCTAAGTGTGGAGCAGGTGCTGATGGCATTTAATCACTTGCCGGTTGACATCACCATTGTGGATGAGAACGACCGGGTACTGTTCTTCAACAAGGCAAAGGATCGTTTTTTCCCCCGTTCTCCGGCTGTGGTGGGCAGGGCAGTACAAAACTGTCATCCACCGGAGAGTGTACACAAGGTGGAAGAAATTATTGAAGCCTTCAGGTCGGGTAAACGGGAGAAAGCCGATTTCTGGATTCAAATGAGGGGAAAATTTATCCTCATTCAGTATTTTGCCCTGCGTGATGAAGCAGGCGCCTACAGAGGGGTCATTGAAGTGAGTCAGGATGTGACTGGAATCCGGAAGCTGGAGGGGGAACGCAGACTGCTCGACTGGAGCTGAGCTATTGCATAAATATTTTCACTTGTTTCCAAATATTATTGGTATCGTTTGACACTTTCTTCCCGGGAGTGGAACGTCCATCCTCCACATACTTTCTGATAAGTTGTGTCATTTCCTTTACCTCTTTTTTGTATCGTTCTGAATGGATGATGTTATTTTTCTCCGAATGATCTTTTACAAGATCAAATAGTTGCATCGGCGGAAGTTGTTTTAATTCATCCGGTTTATTGGGATTGCTCCAGCCACCTGAACCACCGTGGAAAATTAATTTTAAGCGAGGGGTACGTAGTGATAAATAACCTTGTCCCGATTCGTAAATCAGATCCTTGCGAACAGAAGATTTTTGTTTCATTAATATGGGCCATAAACTGAAACTGTCGACAGCTTCTTCTTCCATTAAACGATGATTGAGCATTTGTGCAAAAGTCGCATAAAAATCGGTCAGACAGACAAGGGAATTATTTGTCTCTTTTGTAAACTTTCCTTTCCAGGACACAATAAGAGGAATTCTATGGCCCCCTTCATAAATGTCGTTTTTATAACCTCTGTAAATATAACTGGGAAAATGCCCCTGTTTTTCCATCTCCTTCACACCAATATAAGGAGCGCATCCATTGTCAGAAGTAAATACGATCATTGTATTGTCTAATTGGCCGTTTTGGTCCAATGTATTCACGATTTGTCGTATCATATCATCTACCATTACAACAAAATCTCCGTAGTCTCCCAATATGGTACTTCCTTTGAATTCGTCTGAAGGCAACACGGGTGTATGCGGTGCGGTGATTGGCAGATATAAGAAAAACGGTTTCTTACTCTCTTTTTGTTTGTCGATGTAGCTTATACTATGTCGAATGATATTGGGAAGGCAATCCCGGGGGTCGAAATCAGCACCCGCTACCCCGCCATGCATCAGTTTAAGACCTTTCTGTTTTTCGATGGTATGATCAGGAAGCGCTGTCACCCGATCATTTTCGACATAAACATAAGGAGCAATATCGAGCGATGACGGGATTCCGTAAAAATAATCGAATCCCCTTTCCGTGGGACCATTCTTTATTGGCAGCGAGAAATCCACATCTTTTTTGTCAGTTGCATTTTGAAAATAGCCCCAGTCCCAACCCAAATGCCATTTACCAATACAGGCCGTATTGTATCCATTTTCTGAAAACATCTGGGCCATGGTAGGACGATCCGGAGCAATTAAAGCCGGAGAATATCCATCCAGCACCCCTTCTTTTAATTCCGTACGCCAGGAATATCTGCCTGTCAGCAACGAATATCTTGAAGGGGTTGACAAGGCAGATGAGGAATGAGCATCGGTAAAAGCAATTCCGTTTTGAGCCAAATTGTCAATATTGGGCGTATGAATTTTTGATCCAGCGTTGAATGCCGAAATATCTCCAATACCCAGGTCATCAGCCAATATGAATATAATATTGGGCGATTGTGCTTCCAGGGTCACAGAAGTAAACAGAGCAGATGAAACAGTAATTATTTTATTCATTTGTACAAAAAGATAAAGATAGAAATAAAATTCTGCAAATATGATATAATTCCTCTCAACTACACTCTTCCTGGATCTGTAATATTAGAAATAGCTAAATTCCCGATAAGGTAAAAAGCATTGTCAACACCACTTTGCCCTCTTTTTCTGTTTCATCGATCGATTTGGTCAGTCCCCTGAGGAGGGTCATGCTGATACCGTCGGACTCTTCCACCTGATTTAGAATGGTGAGCACTTCCTGATCTGCCGAGAAGACGATGGAAATATCTTTGGTTGTTTCGGCATATTCAATCGCCAAATCAATTCCGCCCGAGGATTGAAAAAGCTGATTGCGGATCTCAAAATCGCCTTCTTTGAAACACAACTGCAGCGTTTCTTCCACAATCATATTGAGTTTGTTTATCTCCGAATGATTGAAGAAATGTTTATTGCAGAAAGCTTCCAAACTGGCGCGCATATCATAAAAGTCAAAATCGGCCTGGTCGATATGATAACTGAAACTGCGGATCCGATGGATAAACGCCCGGGTATTCACTTTTTGGGGGTGCTCAAAGATCTCTTCGGGAGTACCCTCTTCGTAGATGATGCCTTCATCCATATACAAAACCCGGGTGGAGAGGTCGCGGGCAAACTTCATCTCGTGCGTCACTATGGCCATGGTCATCCCATCGGCAGCCAGACGACGGATGACCCCCAACACTTCGCTCACCATGGTGGGATCGAGCGCAGATGTGGGTTCATCGAAAAGAATGATCTCAGGATCCATCGACAGACAACGGGCAATAGCCACCCGCTGTTGCTGTCCACCCGATAATTCATCGGGATAGGCATCCTCTTTGGCAGCAAGACCCACCAGCTTCAACAAACCGCGGGCTTTCTCTTCTGCTTCAGCCCTACTCTTTTTGAGCAATTTCATGGGGCCGATGGTCAGATTCTCCAGAACGGACAGGTGTTCAAACAGGTTGAAATTCTGAAACACCATTTCCATCTTTTGTCGCAGGATGTTGGCGTTGTTTCGGGGATCCATGATATCTTTCCCATCGATCAGGATGGTGCCTCCCGATGGTTTCTCCAACAAATTCAAACATCGCAGGAAGGTACTTTTCCCGGTACCCGAAGGTCCGATGATGGAGATGATCTCCCCTCTTTGAATATCGATGTTGATATCTTTCAGGACCAAAAGGTCTCCGAAGCTTTTTGAAAGATGTGATACGTTGATCATGCTGTTCGTTGAATTAGTCGGGTATTTTTTACTTTTGATGTCCGTTTCTGCGTTTTGGAGCAGTGCCCAATTGTATCTTTTCCAGTAGGAGGGTTAACGACCATGCGAGCAGGAAATACAATATCGCCACCATGATTAGTGGAAAGAATGCATCGAATGTTCTGCTTCGGATGATGTCGCTGGCTTTGGTCAGATCCTGCACGGCAATATACCCTACAATGGAAGTCATTTTTACCAGGGCAATAAACTCTCCTTTGTACACTGGGAGTACCCGCTGAATGGCCTGAGGCAAAACAATATAAAGAAAGGTCTTTGTCTTGCTGAATCCCATGGCCACACCGGCTTCGGTCTGCCCCTTCTTCACACTTTCTATGGAAGTCCTGAACATCTCCGAGACATAGGCGGCAAAGTTCATGGCAAAAGTGAATATGGCCACCCAGACTCCGCTGATGTTGAAGGATGAAAACACCACGTAGAACATCAACATGAGCAACACAACCTGGGGAATACCGCGCAAAAGATCGATGTACACCTTTGCCACAAGCTGCAATGTGGCGGACCTGCTCATTCGCATCATGCACACTATGGCACCCAGGAGGGTTCCCAGCAATGCTGCCATGATAGAGATCAGAAATGTCACTTTCAATCCATTCCACAAGAGCAGGTAGCGGTTCTCCAAAATAATGTTCCGGTAAAAACTTTCTTTCAATCCTGAAAAAAAAGTATCGTTCTCTTTCGTGGGAACCACCTGATTTAAAGTGACCAAAACCTGTGGATTCACAAAATAACCATCGGAAAAGTTGACAACCTTTCGTCGCTCTGCTGTAGCAGTCATGTTTGAGATCACCATGTCGGCTTTCCCCGATTCCAATGCGGCAATCAGCGCGGAAAACTTCATGTCGTAATACTGAATGGGCCTTCCCAGTTCATAGGCAATCCTTTCAATCAGCTCACAATCGAGGCCCACGATTTTGTTATCCGAAATGAAACACATCGGCTCCCTGTTGGCTGCAATGGCCACGATGAGCGGCTTGCCGGTGGAAACCTTTGGAATGGTGACAGGCTGGTAGGGCGATTTGTCCTTTTTCACCCAGCGTTGAATGATGGAGTCGAGTGTTCCGTCTTGTTTGAAACGAGTAAGGACGGCGTTTACCTGATTGAGCAACCCTACATTATTTTTTTGAAAGGCAATCGCGGCGTATTCATCGGAATATTCTTTGGGAAGCACCAGTAGATCGTCGTTTCTGTTGGCGACCTTTAACGCTGTGGTGTAGGCGGTAATGACATAGTCGAGTTTGCTGGATTGCAGGGCAGCAATGGCATCCATGATGTCATCGTAACACTGCACAGTGGCATTTTTATAATTATCCCGAATATACTTTTCACCGACTGAGCCGGTCATGGCACCCACCACAGCATTGGGCAGATCGGAGCCGTCACGGTTTTCGGGAAGTGATTTTTTACCCGGTTTACCGGAAGGGTAATCCTTTACAACCACAGCGATGCCACCGGTATAATAGGGTTTGGTGAAAAGAACCGATTGGGCACGTTCCTCCGTGATGGTCATGCAGGCTCCAACGATGTCCGTTTTTTGTGACAACAGGGATGGAATCAGAGAGCCGAACTCCATGTTGTGGATTTTCAACTCCATCCCCAGACTTTGTGCCAACAGTGAAACAAACTCGACGTCGAATCCCACGATTTGCTGTCTGTCATCGACAAAGGAAAAAGGTTCCGTCACAGCATTGGTGCCAAAATTGAGCACACCGTTGGGAGCCTCCCACTCCATCACGGGCATTTTGGCAGGTTTCCCTTCCGGCGGAAACCACCGGTTCTTCATTTCCTCATAGCGACCATCTCTTTTTATCGCATCCAACAAAGAATCGGCAGCCCATTTCAGGCGCCTGTCACTCTTGCGGACGGCCATTCCATAGTCATCCACGGTGATCATGTCGGGCAGAATCCTCAGTCCCTGATTTTGTGCCGTAATATTCCTCAGTATCGGCTCGTCGTACGCTGCAGCGACTTCAATTCCTTGCTGTACAGCAATACAGGCTTCCAAAGGTGAGTTGTAATAGGCACATTCCGCATGCGGGAATTTACTCCAGACAAGCTTATCGGCAATGGTTCCGGTGACAACGGCAAATTGGGATCCTTCCAATTCGGAAAGATGGATGATTTTTTGTTCCTTCTCATGGGAACAGGCATACGAGAATAGTGTAAAGAAAAAGAGTGCAGAGAAAAGAAGTTCCTTTTTCATTTTATCGGTTTAAATTAAAAAGTGTCTATGGTAACGTTGAAAACTTCTGATGCTACAAATTTAAACAAAATTTTGAATTTTTATTACATACTTTTTTTGAACAAAAAACCTGCTCCGGCGGTTTTACTTGCAATGTAACAGGCAACACGACCTGAAACATCGCTGATTCTTGATGAAAAAAAATGCCATACATTGATTATTACAAAATATTGGGAGTCGACCGGAATGCTTCGGCCGAGGAGATCAAAAAGGCTTACCGCAAACTGGCACGTAAGTTACACCCCGACCTGAATCCGAACGACAAGGAGGCGCATCGAAAGTTTCAGGAGTTGAATGAGGCCCATGAGGTGCTCAGCGACCCGGAGAAACGTGCCAAATACGATAAGTACGGTGAAAACTGGAAACATGGGGAGGAGTACGAAAAAGCACAACAGCAGTATCAGCAGCAAAGAAGTCAGCAACAATGGAGCAATCAGGGTGGGCAGACTTTTTATACCGAGGGGGATTTTTCGGATGAGGATTTTTCCGATTTTTTCCATTCCATGTTTGGCAGGGGGTTTAACCGAAAAGCAGGCGACACAGGCAGTCGTAACCGTTTTAAGGGTGGCGATTACCAGGCTGAATTGCACCTGACCCTCCGTCAGGCCAGTAAGACGCATCAGCAGACACTGACGATAAACGGGAAAAATGTGCGTATCACCATTCCTGCAGGGGTATACGATGGACAAAAGATCAAACTTGCAGGCTATGGTCAGCCGGGAATGAACGGCGGCCCCAATGGGGATCTCTATATCACCTTCAGCATTGATAATGATCCTGTTTTCAAACGGCTCAACGATGACTTGTATACCGAAGTGCCGATCGACCTGTACACCGCCGTACTGGGTGGAGAAGCAATGATTGAAACACTCGACGGGCAAGTGAAAATGAACATCAAAACCGGGACACAACCCGATGCGAAGTTGCGGCTGAAGGGCAAAGGATTTCCGGTGTATAAGAAAGGAGGGGTCTCTGGCGATCTCTATGTGACACTGAAGGTTCAGTTGCCCGAACATCTTTCCGGCAAGGAGAAAGAGTTGTTCACCGAATTATCAAAATTAAGAAAGCCATGAGCGGAAACAAATTGCTATACAGCGAATGCCTGAGAATTTACGAGGTGGAAGAGTCATTCATCGAATCATTACAGGATATAGGGTTGATTCATGTGGTAGACCAGGAAGAGGAGCGGTTCATAGAATATGATGATCTCTCCGACCTGGAGCAGTTTATCCGCTGGCATTATGAGATGGACATCAACGTGGAGGGAATCGATGCCTTGCGGCATATGCTCGAAAGAGTGAAATCACTCCAGTCTGAAGTGGATCGGTTGCGCAACGAGCTCAGGTTTTACAAATCACTGTGAAACGAGCAGGAAATCACTTTCACAAAAGAACATGATTAAAGCGAGTTTCATAGGATACCTTTGAAAGCAAATAATTTTAATCGGTTGAAAGAAAAGACTGAATCAGACATCTATGTTTGCGGTCAGTCGTTGAAAGTGAAACGCAGTCCCAGCTGCAGATTGAAATTGAGCGGGTTGTCCTTGTAAATGGTCTCTAACTCGCTGCCGTTCCTGAAATAGTAGGAAATGCCGGGCTCAGCATAGAGTCCGATGTTGTTTGATATCCGGTACCCTAATCCCATTGCTCCATTCACTGACCACTGCAATTCTTTTGATCTTATTTTTTCCTTAGTTGTAATTTCCAAATGGTTGTCGATATAGTAGTTCGATGTCAACCTTCCGACTACATTCTTTTCCACTAGACCGCCCGTGGAGAGGTAAGCAGATATTTTATTATTTTGCCAGAATGTATAGGCGATATTTACGGGAATACCGATGTAGTGCAACGTCTGTCGGTCGTCGTAATAATAATTGCCGTTGCCGGAATAGAGTTCTGATGAGAGCAATGAATAAGTCAATCCGCTCGACACACTCCATCTTTCAGTGAAATTATAACGTAAAGTAAGGCCAAAAGTAACGGGCTGATGATGTTTCACATCGGTATATGCCTGTTCTTTTTTGTAATTGGGTACAAAATCATACTGCTTATCCACGGTTTCTGCTACTGCAAGGGTACCATAACCGGAATAGGTTGTTGATGAGCCCGAAGGAGCGTTGGATAGGGAGAGACCGGTTTGCCATTTTGAATGATTTTGACGATCTTTCCCTGTGTTCATTGCCAGTAACCGATCATTGCCTGCGTTACGGTCTGAAGCTGGCCGTTCTGAATCCGGGGTTGAGACGTTTTCTCTGTTTTCCGGATCTGAATCCCGAGCGGCTGTTTCTTTTTCTTCTACGATATTTTTAGCCATTTCAATGGTGGAGGAGTCCGGATTTTGATTCGCCGAAGTCAGAATATCCGGTTCCTGGAAAAGCTGTGTTAATCTCAATGCCGGCCTGTTTTTGATTTTCTGAGAGGTTAAACGCTGGGAGCTTCTTTCTGTTACGGGAATTTCAGCCATGGGAATTTTTGCGATGGGATGCTCTTCCACCGGGACGACTGGGGTAGTTTTTTCAGTGAATGGGACATCTGCCTGATTTTCAGAAGAAGTGTATCGCAAGACAAGTAACAACAGAACGGTGATTACAGCAACTGCTGAAACGGCTCCTATATATATACCCCGTACCCAATGCCTTGGTTTCGAGGGTATTTCTTCCACTGTGCTGTTGCCGGTAATAAGACGCTCAATGCCTTCCCACAAGCCCTCTGGTGCAGGTTCCTCGTGACGCTCCATCCGGTTGCGCAGATTATCTTGCCATGGATCGCTCATCGTGATTCTTTTTTAACCGGTACAACTCTATCTCTTTCATTAGTATGCCTTTGGCTCTGTGCAACTGGGATGCTGAACTGCTTTCCGCGATGTGCAGGATTGAGGCAATCTCTTTGTGACTTTTATTCTCGAATATAAAAAGGTTGAAGACCGTTCGGTATCCGGGTGGCAGCATGCGAACCATGTCCAGAATAACCGATGTGGGGATATCTTCAAAGTCGGGTTCCCTTTCATCAGCAGGATCGGGTATATCTCCATCCGAAAGGTCTGTAAACTGCATTTTTTCATTTTCTTTGATGTGGTTTAATGCTTCGTTTACCACGATGCGCACCGACCATGCACGCAAGGAACCGGGGCCTTTGTATTCAAACTTGTGGATGGCATTGAAAATTTTCAGAAAACTATCCTGTAAAACATCTCTGATATCTTCTCTGTTTGAGATGTAGCGCGCACATACCGCGGTAAGATACCCGGAATGGTCATCATAAAACCGCTTCATGGCAACCCTATCGCCCTGCACAATCTGTCGAATGAGTTTCCGTTCTTTGTTTTCTTCTTCAATCATTTACCATTTTCGTCCGCACATATACCCCCATAGATTCATCCGTTTGTATGGTAAGGTTGTACTTGCTGCAAATGTACAACCCTTACCATTTTTTAGCCAAAAATATTTTTAATAATTCCAGAAAATATTTTTTCGTCAACCGGATTATTGTAATGGAATCACACTTCTCTCAGCAGCAATTGCGGACGATAATGTCGTGGCCGAACGTGTGCGGTAATTGAACTCCACCGACTTTTCAGCGTTGAATGCTTTCCATTTCAACTTCAGTTTCACGGTTTCTCCTTCGGTGTCGGGCAGATTGTCGAGCTTAAAAGCAACCAGGCCGTCACCCATCCTGCCGTAAACATCACCCTCGGCATTGTGCCTGAACTCTACTTCATACGGATTTTGGGGATTGTTGGTAGGAATGAGATTTACATAATGTGTAATTCCCTGATAACCCCACATGGTCCTGAAGCGAAGTGTGAGGTAGCCATCTTCAGCAATGGTCACCCAGTCTGCTACAATCTCCACCGGGTCGTTGCCATATACTGCATCATTCTCCGCTCCCAAATTGGGTGCCATGGATTTGGTCCTGATGCTGTCGATCCAGTTCACCTTAACAGCCTGATCATAGGATTGACTCGGATCATCCACTTCTTCATAATTTACCAGCGCCCTCACCTCCTTTGAACCAAAGGGATGCTTCGTGATATTTACAGGTAACAGGGTCGTACTGTCGTCCAACTGAAAAAAAACAGTTTTGTTGGCGGACTCTTTCACTGTGACCAGTGCATTGGGATACAGTTGGTTTACATCATCGTCATCGTCCAGACAAGAGGGAAGGATCAGCATGCCGAATAATATTCCCGTAGTGAAAAGTAAATGAGTAATCTTCATAATTTTGTGGTTTTAAACGTTACGAATTCTTTTGTTTCAATCATTAAAACAGAATACATGAAAAATCTTGCGTGATAATTTGTTATTTTATATTAAAACAATTTTCAATCTGGACTACTTGCCATATGGAAAGAAAAACAGACGCTCTACAACACTTACAACTAAAATACATGCTCCCATCGAAAAAGTGTGGGAGGATTTATAACAGAACAGTGACCATTTTTCTCATATATGAAGTAAAACTTAATATATTAATCAGTATCTTTGTCCAAAATTTCAGATATGAATCGCATTGGGGAAAGAATAAAAAAGAAAAGAGAACTGCACAAGTTAAATCTGAACGAATTGGCCGGGAAAGTAGGCATCAGCCCAAGCGCACTATCTCAGATCGAGAAGTCGAAATCGTTTCCCTCCATCGTCACACTGAAAAGTATTGCGGAAAACCTGCACACCACAATGGGCGAACTGCTGGGCGAGAACGAAGTCATCGCCAACAACCCGGTTGTACTGAGGAATGAAATGAAACTTACAGACCAGAACCGGTCGGGCACCAACATCTATTTGCTTTCGCACCACGACATCAACAAACAGATGGACACCTATCTGGTACGTTTTGCCAAAACTTCCGGCATGGAGAATCTGCTATCCGATTCCCACGGCCAGATCTTTTGTCATGTTCTTTCCGGTGAGATCAGATTTCAGATTGAAGAAAAAACGTATTTGCTGAAACAGGGAGACAGCATCTACTTCAATGCCAAATCCTCAAAAGAAGCGGTAAACAATTCAGACGGGATCAGCGAGATGCTCTGGATCCAGTCGCCCGCAAATTTTTAAATAAAAAGAACAAATAAAATTAAGTAATACTTTATTTATTAAGTTCTATATATTATCTTTGTCCCGAGAGAAAGATGTTTTGGTTATCTATCAATTAAATTTACTAGAAATGAGTGATCTATTTCAAGTTCTCGAGAAAAGAAAAGTCAGTTTACCCAACGATGCCACAGAAATATTAAGCAGATGCAAGTCGTATAGGGTATTCGACAGCGTGGAACAACTGGCTGTAGCCGCTGTGGGTGGCGAAAACAACAACAGTTTTGAGGTAAAATACGAGCTTCCCAATCATAAAATTGTCACCGAGGCGATTGTCCATAGGGTAAGAAACGGCGTCTCGGCAAACTACACCGAAGCTTACATGAGGCGTCGGGATCCGGACACCATGCTGATTGGCGACAACCTGCCGACAGACAAAGAGCGGTTTAGCGACAAAATGGGATATGATTTCGATACGTTGCGAAAAGAAACAATTTCCTGGCTTCAGTCTCAGGATCTGGCCCTCTTTTTTTATTTTGCGGGTAGAGATAATATCGGTACGGGAGGCGTAGCCATAGTTCCTGCAAATGCGGGCTTCTTTGCCATGGGGCTGGCCATGCTTCAGCAGATCATCCCGGTGGACGAATTGCCAGAAAGTTTTTTGGTGGAATCGGCCATCTACGTCGCCCCCACCTTCAGACATACGCACTTCAACGGGAAACAGATTGTGGTACACAAGCGTTCCGAAGCGCTTCACGAAATTTTTTCCTATAACCTCTATCCCGGTCCCAGTGCCAAGAAGGGTCTTTACGGGGCCCTCCTTACAAAAGGCGAAAAAGAGGGATGGATCACGGCACACTGTTCCACCGTACAGGTGGTTAGCCCCTACGACAACATCACCACCTTCATGCACGAAGGGGCAAGCGGGGGCGGCAAGAGCGAGATGCTTCAAAATATCGTGAGGGAGGAAAACGGGCAGGTGCTGATCGGTACAAATACCATCACTGAGGAGAGAAGGCTGATTAACTTTCCCATATTTTGCTCATTCAACCCGGTGACCGACGATATGGCGCTGTGTCACCCTTCCCTGCAGAAAAACAACGGAAAGCTCACGGTGCTTGATGCCGAGAATGCATGGTTCATACGGGTTGACGGCATCACGAATTACGGCGATGAGCCCTTGCTTGAAAAACTGACCATCAAGCCCAAAGAACCACTGTTATTCCTGAACATTGAGGCGAATCCTGACAGTACCGCACTCATCTGGGATCATATCGAGGACAGCCCCGGCAAAAGATGCCCCAACCCGCGGGTAATTGTTCCGAGACGTATCATGCCCAACATCGTGAACAACCCGGTTACCGTGGATGTGAGAAGCTTTGGCGTGCGTACCCCACCCTGTTCCAAAGAAAACCCCAGCTATGGCATCCTGGGGTTGTTTCATATCCTGCCGCCGGCACTTGCCTGGCTCTGGCGACTGGTATCGCCCCGTGGACATGCCAACCCGAGCATCGTGGACGGCGGTGGTATGGGCAGTGAGGGAGTGGGTTCATACTGGCCTTTTGCCACGGGGAAAATGATTCCTCACGCCAACCTGTTGCTCGACCAGATCATCAATACCCCGCGTATACGCTACACGCTGGTACCAAACCAATATATCGGCGTATGGAAGGTTGGTTTCAAACCACAATTGCTGATGCGCGAATATCTTACCCGCAGGGGAAATGCAAAGCTCCGCAGCGACCAGTTTCAAAATGCGCGCTGCCCCTTGCTGGGTTTTGAGCTGAATTACCTCACCATTGAAGGAGCCAAGATACCTTCCCGCTTTCTGCAGGTGCACAAGCAGCCACTGGTAGAGGAATCGGGGTATGACGCAGGCGCCGCAATGCTGTATGATTTTTTCAAGGCGGAACTGCCAAAATACCTCACTCCCGATCTGCATCCCACCGGTCGGCGCATCATTGAGACCTGTCTCAACGGCGGCAGCGTGGACGATTACCTGAGTATCATCCCCATGGATTATCAGTATTCATTCATGACTACCACGCACGAGGATTAAACGTATAAAGGTAGGACTAAAACAGGTCATCATGTGGGTACATACAAAGGAAAGTCAGGATAAAATCACACCGGCCGACGCACTGGAGTTACTGAAGGAGGGCAACAAACGGTTTCGGAATAATCTGAAAATGGACAGACACCTGCTCACACAGGTGAATCTATCCTCAGAAGGTCAGTATCCTTTTGCCACGGTGTTAAGTTGTATCGATTCAAGAACATCGGCTGAACTGATATTCGACCAGGGACTGGGAGATATTTTCAGCATACGGATAGCAGGCAATGTCATCAACGACGATATCCTCGGCAGCATGGAGTATGCCTGCGATGTAGTCAAATCAAAAATAATTATGGTTCTGGGCCACACCAAATGCGGTGCCATAACGAGTGCCTGCGACCAGGTAGAATCGGGACATCTCGCCGGGCTCCTCCGCAAAATACAGCCCGCAATAAATCAGGAGAGCGTGACACGAACGGACAGAAACGGTCGGAACTATTCGTTTGTGAAAAATGTGAGTACAATCCACGTGCGACTGATGATAAACCAGATACGTGCTGAAAGCCCCATTCTGAGCCGATTGGAAAAAGAGGGCTCAATCCGGATTGAAGGTGGCCTTTATGATATTGATTCCGGAGAAGTGACTTTTTTCGATGATTAAATTTCAGATGTCGCGGCCATGAAAATCAAAAAATATTCAATATTTTAAACAAAAAATTGTTGGATTGTTGATAGAATTTGTACTTTTATAACAATACTTTAAACACACATCCTTATGATTAGAAAAATTTGCGTATCAGTCGTGTTGTTGGGTCTCATTGTTTTTTCTGGTATAGCACAACAAAGTGCATTCGACAGTTGGAGCGCGGGTATAAATGCGGGCCTGTATGGCGCAGGGATACAAGGCGCTACTTCACTTTCCCCCCATTTTAAATTGAGAGCGGGATATGATTATTTTACCTATAACCAGAAAGATGTGGCGGAATTCGACGTAGACGTGACATACGGCGGTTACCAAGTAACAGCGACAGCTGAGTTGACCGACCTGGAGGTAACCTTACCCAATTTCAAAGCCCTGGTCGATTATTATCCCATGAAAAACGGCATCTTCTGTTTAACGGGTGGACTTTATTTTGGTAATAACAAGGCTTCCACAAACGGACTGATAAGAAACTACCAGGAATTGTCGGACCAATTGGGTGAAAGTCCTGAATATCGGTTTGAGGACATCGTCATTAAGCCAAACGATGACGGCACTTTTTTTGGAGAACTTGGTATGGGTAGTGGCGTAAAGCCCTATATGGGTTTAGGACTTGGCAGAACCATTCCCCGCAAAAGGGTGGGCTTCAAATTCGAACTGGGAATGGTGTACCAGGGTGAATACACGCTCACAAGTCCCAACACAAACGAAGCCGGGAATAACTGGTTAGACCAATTAATCAATGAAAATGACCTACCGGTATCGAAAAGCACACTCAATTGGTGGCCCATGCTGAACCTGTCACTGACCTACCGGCTCAGGTAGGAACAGTTTTTTCCAATTTTCAGGAAATCAGTCAGGAATCAATGATTGATATTTTGCACGGTAGCACACTACTCAGGGACACGTTGCGGTTTGAAGATACATCAATATTTGATATTCTTGAACAGTACCCTGTTTTCGCGGGCTTCATTGAGTCGGGTGAGTATCTTTTCCCTGCTGAAATTGGCAAAATCATCCTCTTCGTCCCCCATGATCAGGCTTAACAGTGCACGGAGTTCCTCATCTGAAAACTGTGCCATAATCTCGTCGAACGGCTCTTTGGAACCGATCTCAAAACGTATAAAAGCCAGCCTCGATTTTGCGGTGGGATAGTCGGGATCGATAACGAGCAGTTCTTCCAGGTATTCGGCAGCCTGTTCATATTTTTCTTGTGCCACACTGATGTTTGCCAGCCTGTCAATAATCTCGTCGTTACCCTCCGAGATGAGTGCCGCCTTCATGTAGGCTACTTCTGCCTCCATGTAGTCGTCGTGCTGAAAAGCCAGTTCTCCCTCCAGCATGTAATAATCGAGTGTGTCCTTTTCCGAATCGGGTATCTGCGCAAACAAAGCTTCGGCTTTCGCAAGCTCTCCCATATGGACGTACACGAAGGTCCGTTTGGTAAGGATTCCTCCGCTACCAAACTGGGCCTCCTTTTTGTCGATGAGCTTCATCATCTCCTCATACTGTTCCATCACATCGTAGGCTTCAAGCAAAGACTCGTACAGTGACTCGTCTTCGGGCGACTTTCTCAGACATTCTTCAAAGATAGCGATGGCTTCGGGAGCGTTGTCGTTCATATAGAGTGCCATGGCTTTCATCTTTAACAGACCAATGTCATCGTCCTGGATGGTCAGCGCGAAATCGAATGCGTCGATTGCCTTGTGGTAGTCACCGTTCATGGAATAAAGCTTTCCAATATTCACCCAGCCGTCGTAGGAATAGGGGTCGATGTCGAGCAGGAGGTTGTTGTATTCGATGGCTTTTTCGAGGTTGCCCTTCATCTCGTAGGCATAGGCAAGATCGACAATGGCATCGGTATTCGACTCATCAATCTTCATGCTCTCTTCCAGGAAGGAGATGGCCCGGTCAAACTTATCCACGTCATTGAGTAAATACCCAGTCTCCGTAATAAAGAAATAGAGGTCGTCGACCGACAATTCACGTCCCATGGTCTTGTTGATCAGCTCATCTGCTTCATTATACCGGTCGGTATGCAACAAAGCCTCAATCTTCAACAGCGGGAGCTCCACATCTTCGTCCTCGGGCAACTGTCTCATATAATCGAGTGCCTCTTCATACATTTCAAAGAAAACGAGTGTTTTCACTCTCAGCAACATCAGTTCAGGGCTGCCGGGATGCATTTTTAAACCCTCCGAGATGAGTTCTTCCGCTTCCTCGTTGTCACCTTCGGCATTGTAATATTCTGCCAGCAGCGCAAACTCATCGGCATCGAAATAAGTTTTTCTGCCGAGTGCACGCATTTGCTCATACTTCTCTAGCAATGAGGTGATGTCCTGTTCGTTGTCGTCCGTCTCTCTATGCATTACCAATAAAAAGCATCAATCTTTATTTATCATTCACACTTTATTCGACGATATCTTAACCGTTGCCTTGCTTCTTCCAGGAGTCCTTGAGTGCCACAGTACGGTTGAATACCAGGTGATCGTCCGTTGAGTCCGCATCCACATTGAAATAACCGATACGCTGAAATTGAAAGCGGTCGAGCGGTTTTGCATCTTTCAAACAGGCTTCCAACTTACATCCGTTTTTCACGATAAGCGAGTCGGGGTTGATCAGTTCACGAAAATCTTTTTCTTTTTCTCCTGCAGGGTCTTCTACCATAAAGAGGCGGTCGTAGAGCCGTACTTCGGCATCCACACTGTGCGGTACGGATACCCAATGGATGGTTCCTTTTACCTTGCGGTTGGCTTCGGGCAGGCCACTTCTGGTCTGCGGGTCATACTCGGCATATACTTCTGTAACATTTCCCTGTTCATCTTTTTTGCAGCCCGTACATTTGACGATATAGGCATTCTTCAGTCGCACTTCACTGCCGGGGGTAAGACGGAAGTATTTTTTTGGCGCCTCCTCCATGAAATCGTCCCGTTCAATCCAGAGCTCCCGGGAAAACTTCACCATGCGGCTACCCATCGATTCATCTTCCGGGTTATTGATAGCCTCCAGTTCTTCCACGGTGTCTTCCTGATAGTTGGTGAGAATCAGTTTTACCGGGTCGATTACACCGGAAACCCGCATGGCAGTGGCATTGAGATCCTCCCGTACCGCATGTTCCAGTAGCGATACGTCGTTGATACCGTCGTATTTGGTATATCCAATTTTATCTATAAAGCTGCGGATGGCTTCGGGAGTGAAGCCGCGACGACGCATCCCGCAAAGGGTTGGCATGCGGGGGTCATCCCATCCTGAGACCAGTTTCTCCTGTACCAGCTGAAGCAGCTTGCGCTTGCTCATCACCGTATAGGTGAGGCTGAGTCGGTTGAACTCGTACTGATGGGGACGGTAGTCGCTGTCGGCCAGCTGATCAATGAACCAGTCGTAGAGCGGCCGGTGTACTACAAACTCCAGGGTACAGAGGGAATGGGTGACCCCTTCGAAGTAATCCGACTGCCCGTGGGCAAAGTCGTACATGGGGTAAGCCTTCCAGGTGGTACCGGTGCGGTGGTGCGGGATAAGAATGACGCGGTAGATGATGGGATCGCGGAAATGCATGTTCGACGAGGCCATATCTATCTTGGCGCGCAGCACCATCTTTCCCTCGGGGATCGCACCGTTGTTCATCTTTTCGAACAGATCCAGTGATTCCTCCATGGGGCGGTCACGAAAGGGGCTGGGTGTGCCCGCTTCGGTGGGTGTTCCCTTTTGGCGTGCTATCTCTTCGGCCGACTGTTCATCGACATAAGCCTTTCCCTCTTTGATCAGCCTCACGGCAAAATCCCACAGTTGCTGAAAATAGTCGGATGCATAATAGACATTCTCCCAGTTGAAACCGAGCCACTTGATATCTTCCATGATGGAATCGACATATTCCACATCCTCCTTCACGGGGTTGGTGTCGTCGAAGCGGAGGTTACAGATACCGCCATAGTTTTGGGCGATACCGAAATCGAGGCAGATTGCCTTTGCGTGGCCGATATGCAGATAACCATTGGGCTCAGGTGGAAATCGGGTCTGTATGCGCCCGTTGTTCTTACCCTCTTTCAAATCGTTTTCTACAATCTGTTCGATAAAATTAAGACTCTTTTTGTTCTCCTCCACGATGGAATTTTCTGTTGCTGACATAGAAATTAAATCTTACTAGGTATATTTTTATTTTACAATTCTTTAAATGGACACCCGCGCGTAGGGAGCCACATCCGGAGCGGCAAACTCGCCCTTCTGGTATTTGTAATACCCTGTTATGGCTACCATGGCTGCATTGTCGGTTGTGTAGGCAAACTTTGGAATGTGAATTTTCCAGCCATGTTTGCGGCTATACTCTTCAAAAGCATTTCTCAAACCCGAGTTGGCCGAAACACCACCGGCAACGGCTACTTCCTTTATTTTTAAATTGACCGATGCCTGATAAAGCTTATCCATCAGGATATCTACGATGGTCTTTTGCAGGGATGCACAGAGGTCGTTTTTGTTCGTCTCGATAAAGTCGGGATCTTTCTTCAGTTCATCGCGCAAAAAATAGAGGAACGATGTCTTCAGTCCGCTGAAGCTGTAGTCGTACCCGTCGATGCGTGGTTTGCTGAAGGTGAACCGTTTCGGGTTACCCAGTTTCGCCAGCCGATCAACCACCGGCCCACCGGGATAGCCAAGCCCCATTACCTTGGCACACTTGTCGAAAGCCTCCCCCGCAGCATCGTCGATGGTCTTTCCGATGATCGCCATCTCGTCGTATGATTTTACGAGGATGATCTGCGAGTTGCCACCCGAGACCAGCAGGCAGAGGAACGGAAATTCAGGCTGGTGCGTATCATTTTCATCTTCCTTGATGAAATGCGCCAGTACGTGTGCCTGCAGATGGTTTACCTCTATCATGGGTACATTCAGCGCCGAAGAAAAACCTTTTGCAAATGAGGTGCCCACGAGCAGTGAGCCCAGTAGGCCGGGACCACGGGTGAAAGCCACGGCCGAGACTGCGTTCCTGGCAATTCCGGCCTGTTTCAGGGCATCATGCACCACGGGAATGATGTTTTGCTGATGTGCGCGGGATGCCAGCTCGGGCACCACGCCCCCGTAGCGTTCGTGCACAGCCTGTCCGGCAATCACGTTGGAAAGGATGACTCCGTCGCGGATCACCGCGGCCGATGTATCGTCGCAGGAAGATTCAATTCCCAATATCGTAATCATTTGGCTCAATTCAATTGTTTTGAAAAATTGCTTCGTACACATGAGACATGAAATACCCTTGACCGAATCGGCGAATCGTGTAACGGTCCCGTGCCGGGCATCACACAACTTACAGTCTTCGCAAGTCTGTACACAACAGCGTAAGCCGAGTATCACGAAGCAAATAAGATACAAAGATAATACAAAAAAACGTTTCACAGATTTACCGTGAACCGCACCCTTATTTTTGTTTAAATCCCCGGCAAGGCGGCCGAAGTTTCAACAAGCAGTTCACGAGAGACGTGGGCAATGTTGTAGATGAGTCCTGCCCTGGCGTTTATGGGATCCTTTTGCATCTCCTCCAGGCTCTCTTCCCAGTAGTAGGCCTTATTAACAAGGTTTTCAAGTTGTGACTTATCGGCCTTTCCTTCCAGCAATTCGATCACATATACAAGCACCATGCTGACATCGCGACAAAAAACTTCCTCCTCCGGTGTGAGCCTGTCAGCATGCTTATGTACCCCGAAGGCCGAGATATAGGAGAGCAAAGCGTGGTTGAGGTTGGTCAGGGTGAAAGCGTGCTCTTCATACTGCTTTCTGTCTTTTGGTTCAAGACGCATTCCTTTCCAGGCCGAAGTCAGTGCATTGTCGGCATTGTAAGCGGTACGCCGGTTGTGAAGGTATTCCTCTTCGGTTACGGATCCCTCATAGATGCTCTCGAAGTAGCGTTTGTTCTTTATCATGGCATGCTGCAGCAGTTCCGGCAGCTGTTTATACTGCCAGTCGGGCCATACAAAACGTACCACCAGATAAGTGATGGTGCCTCCTATGAGCGTGTCGAAGATCCGGGGAAGCATCACTGCGATGCCCTGTTCGGAAAGGAGATTGAATGATGCCAGCACATAAGTGGTGATAAATATGGCGGCTACCACGTAATTTTTTTTCAGCCAGTAGAAAAAAAGGTAGATGGAGCACATCAGGAGCAATATCTGCCCAGCAAGAGTAGGCAGCAGTTGTGCCAGGGTCACACCCAAAATCACGCCGATCAGCGTTCCAAAGACACGGTGGAAAAGCCGCATCCGTGTGGCGCTATAAGTCTGTTGAAAGACAATGAGCGAAGTGAGCAGAATCCATGCTCCCTTGTCGAAATGAAACAACTGCATGATGCCGTATCCCAGTAACCAGCTCAATGTGAGCCTCACAGCAAACTTAAAGCGGGGGTGTGCCGGGTTGAGCAAAGAAGTGAGACGGGCGCTCTCCGGTTTGCGGGAATTAAATACAGTGACATCGATCTGTGCACTGAGCATCTCCTCCTCACGCAGGTTTCTTTCGAGGCCCGTGAGGTTTTTCATCAACAACGACAGTGTGCGGTAGTGCGGCTCTTCCCGCTCTCCTTCCAGCATTTGCTGCAGGGCTGAGAGAGTCCATTCCAGCGAGAGCGGATGTTTGTATGCCTGGTCTGTAAGCAACGATTCACCATAGAGATGCATTGCCTTCCCAATCTCCCGCATCAACAGGCCAAAGCCTTCCAGCAGCTCTCTGTTAGCGACCTCCCGGCTGAGCAGGTCGTACTGCTCGTGACTGGAGATGGCCCGCTCCTGCATCTCCTGCAACAAAAACCATTTCCGGTAATAGAGATTCACTACAGGTCTGGCTTCCTCGCTGCTCTCTGCCGAGTAACTGTAAAGATTATTTTTACAGGTTTCGATCTGTTGGGCCAGCTCCGTATTTTTTTGTGCCAGCTGGGTTCTGATCAGCATCTGCACCTGCGGGTCGCTGGGAAATAGGTTTGCTTTCAGGTCGATGTACTCTGCCAGATAACGGAAACTCCGTGCCAGTTGCTCTTTGAGCAGTCTGTATGGCCGGTAATTCAACAACAGGATGGAGATGACAGAGTATGCAAATGCCCCGATGGTGTAAAGCAGCGGCTGGTAAAACCATTTTTCTGTGTTCCCGGCCCCCAGCATGGTATATATAAAAATAAGCAGGGTGCCGAAAGTAACTCCCTGCATCCTTGCATTTATTCCGCCAGTCAGCGTGAGCGAGAAGGCTGCAACGAATATCAGCAGGAAAAATAAAGGAGGAGAAGGGTACAACAATCCAACCAGGCTGCTGGTAATAAAAAAGAGGAGGAGCGACAATCCGGCCGATTTCATTCGTCCCCGGGGATGCACATCGGTCTCACCAAGCGCCATGGCCACCACACCCAGTGCGATGGTGGTACCAATAAAGGAATCATGAAAAAGAAGCTCTGCCGGTATCAGCAGGAAGGCGATGGATGCAGCCACTTTAAGTGCCCAAAGACGATTGGGATTCTTCCAGAAAAGGTTGATCCAAAGATGCGTAACCTGCTCTTTGAGTAAATTTATCCGGTTGTGCATATTGTCTGCTATTTTTTGCATGGTTCATGCTTCCACTCACCTTCTGCTGAAGCCTTGTGGCAATATGTCCATTTCCATCACAATGTCACATCCACCCTGATCTTTCCGAGTAGTGCATCGGGATGATCGCGGTAGGTAAAACGGTGCACATACTCCACACGCAGAAGTCCCAGAATGTTGGTGAATCCTACGGCTCCTTCCACATAGGGCACGGATCCGTACTTGTAGGAAGTTATTGGAGAATCGTAAAGGGTTCCCGACAGTGAAGGATCGTTCTTCTCACTCAACCTGCCATAGATGCCCGCAGTGAGATCAGTTCCCTTACCTGCAAACGGTTGAGCAGCGGCATTTTTGCCAACAAAAAATCATCACCCACGAAAGTTGTACGCAGTGTCACCTGCTCATCGGCCATAAACTCTAGGGCACGATTCAGAAAAAAAGCATTGTTTTCGATGTGGTGACGATAACGTTGGTTGGGGTATACCAGCAAGGGGAATGGAACTGCATTCCATATCTTCATGGCTTCTCCAACCAGATCCAATCGTCCGTTAGCGCCCAGCAATGTACGTTTTTGTACAGAGATTTCCGTACGGTGGTATATATTTTCTGATCCCAGCACCTCTGCCACACCTGCTGTGTGAGACAAAAAGAAAACGGGACTGGTCGTTTCAATGGGTTTCCGCTTGCGTCTCTGTTGGATATAGGCTTCTCTCACTGAATAGCGTAGCTGTAATCCGGCTTCGGTGGTATGAAGGGCATGATCATTCAATATGAGATTACCCGACTGACGTTGAAAGCGCAGTGTACCTTCCGGAATCATGCGTGCTCTTCTCGCCCATAACATTCCGGCAAACCCATGCTTATTCTCTCTTTCGTAATTGATCTCTCCAAAGTTGCGGTAGGTTGCCTGGTCCTCCGAGCGTCGGTAAGTAATAAGCAGTAAGTTATTTGGAGAACGGGGATGCATCTCTCCGGGAGAATAGAGATCGTTCTCGTAGACAAAGCTGAGGTTGTTTTTCGGGAATTCCTCCTCGTGATACGCTTTCGGGGAAAAAGTGTATGTGGCCTCACCCCGGTATTTGGGTCGCTGATCTCTAAAGCCGTATGCAATATACCCCTTCAGAAAAAAATGGGGACTCAGTCTCGCATTTGAAGCAAAACCCGCTCTGAGGCGAACGCCTTCGATGGGATTGTAGGTAGGAAAGGTCTGAATACGCCCAAAATCAAACTTGTTCACTTCCGGATTACCCAATGGTATCCAGTCGTTGGTCACAAACCGGGTTGCTTTGTCCAGAAGAACCGCTAAGTTACTTTTGTCGTCACCCAGGCTATCCCGTAACGTCTGCATTCTTGCTTCAAAATCATCAGGCTGGAGAGCAATCAGCAGGTCGGTTTGATTTTGAGGATCTAGTGAAAGATAACTGATTTTGAAATCCTGCCGGGCAATGACCAGCTGGATATGCTGCAGTGTGTCCGGCGCTGTAAAAGAGAACTCGCCGGTATTGTCTGCAATGGTTCCATAGGAGGTATTTTGTATATACACTGCGGCATAAGCAACCGGCGTGTGATATACTTCATCAATCACTTTTCCCTTGTAGAGAATGTTTTGACCAAAAAGAGCGGAACAAAAGACGGCAGTCAGAGCAATCAATAAAAATTTTCTCATAATCTGATAGTTGGCCTCAGAAATATCGTTATATGGGTGTTTTCAGTACAATTCGCATTTACACGTCCACACATTAATCATATTGCTGTCTCATAGGCTCATTGGGACATTGGAACATAGGCATATTGGCACATTAAACTACAGTTTCCTGTATCGTACCCGTTTGGGTTCCACGTTTCCAAGACGCATCTTCTTGTTCTCCTCATATTCGCTGTAGGAGCCCTCAAAGTAGAAGATCTCTGAATTTCCTTCAAAAGCGAGGATGTGAGTACAGATACGGTCGAGGAACCAGCGATCGTGTGAAATCACCACGGCGCAGCCGGCAAAATTTTCCAGACCTTCTTCCAGGGCACGAAGTGTGTTCACGTCAATGTCGTTCGTCGGTTCGTCAAGCAGGAGCACGTTGGCACCCGCTTTAAGCGTCAGTGCCAGATGAAGTCGGTTGCGCTCCCCACCCGACAGTACGCCGCACAGTTTTTCCTGGTCAGCGCCCGAGAAGTTGAAACGGGAGAGGTAAGCACGGGCGTTGACATCTTTTCCGCCCACCCGTACAAACTCCAAACCGCCCGAAACCACCTGATAGACCGTTTTTTCCGGGTCGATGGCTTCGTGCGACTGATCCACATAGGCAGTCACGACTGTTTCACCGACTTCAAACTTACCTGCATCGGTAGTCTCCATGCCCTGAATCAGGCGAAAAAGAGTGGTTTTTCCAGCGCCATTCGGCCCGATGACCCCCACAATACCATTGGGGGGCAACATGAAGTTGAGATCATCGAACAACAGTTTATCGCCGAATCCTTTCTTCACACCGATGGCTTCAATCACCTTATTTCCAAGACGTGGACCGTTGGGGATGAAAAGCTCCAACTTTTCTTCTCTTTCTTTCTGATCCTGATTCAAAAGTTGTTCGTAGGAGTTCAGACGGGCTTTGCCTTTGGCATGTCGCGCCTTGGGTGCCAGGTTGATCCACTCCAGCTCCCGTTCCAGCGTCTTTCGGCGCTTGCTGACCTGTTTCTCTTCCTGTTCCATGCGCTTTGTTTTCTGCTCCAGCCAGGAGGTATAGTTTCCTTTCCAGGGTATCCCTTCGCCACGATCCAGTTCCAGTATCCAGCCGGCCACATGATCGAGGAAGTAACGGTCGTGCGTGATGCAGATCACCGTTCCCTGATATTGCTGCAGGTGTTGCTCCAGCCAGTCGATGGACTCAGCATCGAGGTGGTTGGTCGGCTCATCGAGCAACAGTACATCGGGCTCCTGCAGGAGCAGCCTGCAGAGGGCCACACGGCGGCGCTCCCCTCCCGAAAGTTCTCTCACAGGTTGTTCTTCCGGTGGACAGCGCAGTGCGTCCATGGCCCGGTCTAGCCGGTTGTCTATGTTCCATGCGTCGACCGCATCCAGTTTGTCCTGTAGCTCGGCCTGACGGGCAAAAAGACCATTCATCTTGTCCTCGTCTTCGTAATATTCGGGCAAACCAAATTTCAGGTTTATCTCTTCGTATTCCGCCAAAAGATCCATCACAGGTTGTACCCCTTCACGTACAATTTCAATCACCGTCTTATCGGGATCAAGCGCAGGATCCTGCTCCAAGTACCCGACCGAGAAGCTTTTGTCTGACACCACCTCACCCTGATACTCTTTTTCGATACCCGCAATGATCTTCAGCAGGGTAGATTTTCCCGATCCGTTCAGACCGATGATACCGATCTTGGCACCATAGAAAAAGGAAAGGTAAATATCTTTCAGAACCTGCTTGTGGGGTGGAAACGTCTTATTTACCCCCACCATGGAAAAAATGATTTTTTTATCGTCGGCCATATTTTTTTTAGTCAATTAATTCCGTTAATCTTAACTTTTGATAGTCATAAGTCAATATGAATCAACATTTTTAGTTATCCCCTATCAAAACGGAGCACAAAGATAGTGAAAAGGATGGAAAATGGGAAATGGTACGGTAACCCACTTATCAATGGAAGGAGAAATCAAAATGAATAGATTGATCATGGGTCCACGCCAGTCTGCCTATCCACAATTTTTGTCGTATCAATCCAGAGAAACCGGGGACGATAGGTGGATACATCCGCGTGTTGCTTTACAAAATCTTCATGATTGACATTGTAGCTGATAAGGATCTTCCCATCCTTCTCAAACTGGGGGTGAGCCGTCGCGTTGTAGGTAAACAGCTTCGGATCCTCTTGTCCTTCAATTTTGTGTATCAGTCTTTTATTGTACCAGGGACCTTGCGGATGATCGGCAATAAAAGTATAGATCTCTCCGGAATTAAATTTTTTAGACTGGGTGAGTAAGACGTAGGTATCTTTCAGCTTGAAGACCGTAAACTGGGAAGAAACCGGTACGGTGGAGAGCCCTTCCATTCTTGCTGCATCTGACGCACGGGGACTCCATGACGATCCGTCGTAATACTCCCAATCTGTATACAGCTGATCGATGGTCGTACGTGCAACCAATGCCTCTGAGACGGGGTTCCATCCGTTATCCACATCGACCTGCGCATAGATATAGATATAATCCCGATCGTCGAGCACCGCCATGCCAAAATGTACGTCGGGTGAACCTTCAAAAGGAATCGTTTTTGTACTTTTGAGTGTGATGTCAGGGAGACTATATTCCAGAATATCGGTCGTTTTGTACCTGAAACCCCACATACCCGGTTCTCCCTGGACCATCAATGTTTGAAAAATATACAACGTATTCTCTCTGGCGAACCCATGGCCGGGCCAGTACCATTTTTCATGCTCATTGGTTACTCCGGGAGGTACTGCTGCGGAGGTATTCTCGCCTAGGGCATCAACCATTGCGGTCACATGACCCTTATCATACAGAATGTAGGAGTTTCGAAACATATGGTCAGACAGGGAACGACTGCCATGGGTGACAGGCCCGGTATAGGAATCTCCCATCAGAAAAATAGATCTTCCGTCCGGTAAGGCTATGGAATAGGTACCATCTCCTCCGGTAATGCTTTCCTGATCAGGGATAAGGATTTTAGCAAACGTTGTGTCCAACCCCTTATCCGGTATATCTAAAGGATATACACTGGAAAACATTCCTTTCTGATACGGGGAGGATTGATTCATCCCCCTGTTACTTTTTATACCACAAGCTGTGAAAATGAATGTTGTCAGAAACAACAAAATGATCGGTCTGATTATTAGTTTCAGGGCGAGGTTCATCTGATCTGCTTCTTTATGATGAGGTTTGATGGGTTCTCTGTTCAACATTCACGTTTTTATTCCTGCAAAGATAAATATTTATTATCTATAAGAGATGCTGTCCGATAGCACGCAATTCCAATTTCAAACAGATTGCAGGTAGATGAAGAGAATTTTCGGTTTTTTGAGGCAAATAATTTCGTTAAAATGAAAAGATGTTGTATTTTTGTAACGCAATTAAAGATGGTTTTTTAGGATTGTTCAAAGCTCTCCTTCATTGTCCGGAAACGACTGGTTATAAATGAACTCATTTTACAAAATAAAATTCAATAGGTATGATTAAAGTAGGTATTAACGGATTTGGCCGCATCGGACGCTTGGTTTTCCGTGCAGCACAAAACAGAGACGATATCCAGGTAGTGGGTATCAATGACTTGCTCGATGTAAATTACATCGCTTATATGTTAAAATACGATACGATCCACGGTCAGTTCACCGGATCTATCGACGTAAAAGATGGCAACCTGGTTGTAAATGGTAAAACCATCCGCGTAAGTGCAGAAAGAAACCCTGCAGACCTGAAATGGGATGCAATTGGCGCTGAATATGTGGTTGAATCTACCGGTTTGTTCCTTTCTAAAGACAAAGCTCAGGCTCACATTGAAGCAGGTGCAAAATATGTGGTGATGTCAGCTCCTTCAAAAGACGACACACGCATGTATGTATGCGGCGTAAACGAAAACACCTACACCAAAGGTGAACAATTCGTTTCAAACGCTTCCTGCACCACCAACTGTCTGGCACCCATAACAAAAGTGCTGAACGACAAATTTGGAGTATTGGAAGGTTTGATGACCACTGTTCACTCAACAACCGCTACACAGAAGACGGTTGACGGTCCTTCTGCAAAAGACTGGAGAGGTGGACGTGCCGCTTCCGGCAATATCATCCCCTCTTCAACCGGCGCTGCAAAGGCTGTAGGAAAAGTAATTCCCGAACTGAACGGAAAACTGACAGGTATGTCATTGCGTGTTCCTACACTGGACGTATCTGTGGTTGACCTGACTGTACGTCTGGCAAAAGAAACTACTTACGCAGAGATCTGTGCCGCCATGAAGGAAGCTTCTGAAGGCGAACTGAAAGGAATCCTCGGATACACCAATGAAGATGTGGTATCGAGCGACTTCATCGGCGATGCACGCACTTCTATCTTCGACGAAAAGGCTGGTATCCAACTCAGCCCCACTTTTGTGAAGGTAATCAGCTGGTATGACAACGAATGGGGTTATTCCAACAAAGTGCTCGACCTGATTGCACATATGGCATCGGTGAACAATGCATAATGAATGAAATTCCGGTTTCGGAATATTGATCATAAAAGCGCCCCTTTTCAGGGGCGTTTTTTTGTGGCCACTTCTCAACAATGATATGGAAAATAGAAAAAAATGTTATCTTTATTGCCATAAATTAATTCGTGAAATACTTAAAAAAAAAGGGTATTACAACAATTCTAATCTAATTATGAAACAAATCTTTCTTTGCTTATGCCTGCTGATGACCACCCTGTCGGTGAGGGCGCAGGACCTCCCAAATTTTCGGTTAAATCTTACAGGTGGCTACAGTTACTTTACGGCAACCGATCCGAATGGGAACGGCTCCAAAATGTTTATCAACAACGATGCCTTTAAAAAATACAACAGGGATCTGAAGTGGGGCCTGAATACCGAGGGAAATGCGCACTATCTTCTCAACAACGGACTGGGATTTGGTGCGAAATACAGATACATGAAAACGGATGTACCCGAAACAGACCTGTTGTTCGATGCAGGGAATGATCATTATGGCGTGGTAAATGTATCGGAGGAAAACAAAATCATGTTCATTGCCCCGTCTCTGGTGTATGCCCGATGGCTGGGAACCACCGGAAAACTCCTGGGTTCAGGAACCTTGTCGGTAGGATACACCTATCTGGAAAGTGCAGGAACCGTGGACAATGAATCGGCCATGTTTTCGGGTTCAAACGCAGGATTTCAAGTAGATTTGGGTGTTGATTATTTTCTTACCCGAAATATTTCTGTGGGGTTAAGCACCGGCTATTTCTATGCGAAAATAAAAGAGGTGAACGTAAACCTCAGTGAAAATAAAACGCGGCTACCGGAGAATGTGCAACCCAATCTTTCCAACCTGAAACTGAATTTGTCCTTGTCATTAAACATATAATAAAACCTGCTTATGAAATCATTATATAAAATCCTGATTCTCTTTTCCATCCTTTCGTGTTTTATATCCTGTACCGATTATTATGTGAATTCACTGAATCCTGTTCCGGTGGAGACGACCTATTTCGGTGTAATGGAAGTACGGAAAACGGACGGGAACTTCGCAACAGCGCAAATACCCAATACCGGTTTGCCCAACGGAAATTACAAGATCATTGTTTTCCCGAAAGCGATGGAGTTAAAATCCTATTACGTGAAAGCCGATGCACAAGGAAAAATAGAGGTAGCCTATAAACTGGAGAAAGCCATCGAAGTAGAACCCGGTTACGAGGGAACAGTATTCGGAGTCCTGAGAATCATCAACGAATCGGGGAGCCGGGCAATAAATGTCCCAATAGGATTTATTCCTTAGATTAAAAAGAAAAAGCCAGACACAAAGTGTCCGGCCTTTCCTTTTTTTATATCCGTGTTTTATGCCGGATGGATTGATTCTGTTGGACAGACATCTGCACAAGCACCACAATCGGTGCAAACCTCAGGATCGATTGAATAAATATCACCTTCTGATATAGCATCAACAGGACATTCATCGATGCATGTCCCACAGGCAATGCAAGTGTCATTAATTACGTAAGCCATAATAGTGAAATAAATTAGTTATTGTAAATAGTTTGTTATTGTGTAACAAAGGTAGTGAGATTTTCATGAATAAAAAAAAAGTTTTTATAATATCTTTATCCACGAAAAAACACAATAATACAGACTTAAAAACGTTTGACTATGGGATGAAAAAAATAACGATATTTTTCTGCTTGCTGCTGTTTTTTTTCCCGGGGTACACTTTTGGTCAATACCGGGAGTTGCAGCACAGGCCTTATGCCGATCAGCGTTTGTTCCATCTGGGCTTTACGCTGGGGTTGCATACCCAGGACCTGATCCTTACCCAGTCGGGTTACCTAAACGATAACGGCGAGGTTTGGTTTTCCGAAATACCGTACTACACGCCGGGGTTTTCGGTCGGGATGATCGCCGATATGTACCTGAACCGTTACCTGAACCTGCGAACAGTTCCCACACTTTATCTGGGAGAGAAATATTTTGTCTTCAGAGAGCAAACATCGGGAGAGGAATATGACACAAAAATCCGGAACAACTACCTCACTCTACCGCTCCACCTGAAAATATCAACCGGGCGGATCGACAACTACAGACCTTACTTCTTGCTTGGCGGATACGGCAGCATTGAATTGGGTTCACGAAAGAGGCAGGCGGTACTGCTGAAGCCTTATGATTTTGGGATTGAGCTGGGTGTAGGGTGCGATTTTTATCTGCCCCTGTTTAACCTGACACCAGAACTGAAATTTGGATTCGGACTCATCGATATTCTTGAAAAGGACCGGACCGATCTTACCGATGAAACGCTACAAAAATATGCCCGTTCCCTGTCGAAAGCCACACAACGGTTAATCACCCTGAGTTTTCACTTCGAGTAAACCGAGTGATAAGTTTTTCTTCCATACAGATAAAACTGTAGCAATATACTTCTTCGGTATTGGGTAGCAATCTTTTGCACGCTCGTCTTACTCAGATTTTCCCGCCGAACAACTTTATATGAATGGCGAATTTTCAGAAAATCCCGATAGGCATCCACCACGGCATGAGCACTTTTAAATTCTCCTTTCAACAGGAGATGCATCCATGCCAGAAAATCGAACAGGTATCGGACAAAAAAGGTTGTGATATAATCGGATCTCGAAACATTTTTATAGATCATCAACAGGTTGTTTCGAAAATTAAGATACATTTTTTTCGGATTATCCTTGCTGAGTGAAGCTCCTCCCACGTGATACACCACCGATGCAGGCAGGCACATTACTACCCTACCCCTCGCCTGCAAGCGCCAGCAGAGATCGATTTCTTCCATGTGGGCAAAAAAGCGGGCATCGAGCCCTCCCACATCCCTGTATTCTTTTCTGCGGATACAGAGACAGGCGCCTGTGGCCCAGAATACAGGGATCGCCGCATCATACTGCCCCCGGTCTTCCTCCACCGCATCCAGTATACGTCCCCTGCAAAAAGGATATCCGTAACGGTCGATAAAACCGCCCGCAGCACCGGCATATTCAAACTGTTTTTTATTGTTATAAGCACGTATCCTGGGTTGTACTGCCGCCACTTCGGGATGGGCATCCATATAATGAATCAGGGGATCGAGCCAGTTTTCAGTCGTCTCCACATCGGAATTCAACAATACCACGTACTCTGAATCCACCTGCTGTATGGCTTTGTTATACCCTTCGGCAAATCCGTAGTTTTTATCTAGGATGATAAGCGGCAAATCGGGATAGTTTGTGTGCAGAAACGCTACCGAGTCGTCGGTAGAACAGTTGTCGGCCACAAACACACGACACTCGCTGCTGATTGAGTACTTCAGTACAGAAGGGAGAAATTGTGACAACAGCTTTTTCCCGTTCCAGTTTAATATAATGACAGATGTTTTCATATTTTACTGGGTGACTCCTTTCTTTTGAATTTCCAGCGGTTGTGCGACCAGAGGTAACAGCCCGGATCCCTCAATATGGTCTCCTCCAGTTTCCGCATATAGCGCTCCATGATGACAAAGTCGGGTTCCTGGGAAGCATCGGGAGAGATTACAAAAAATTTACCCACGTAATGTCCCCGTTTTACTTTTATTATGTCGAGATAAACCACTGCACACCCCACACGCCTGGCAATTTTCTCCATTCCCGTTTGCACAAGCGTATCCTGATTGAGAAAAGTAGTCCAGTACTGATCATTGTTTCTGGACGGGCGTTGATCGGCAAGAAATCCCACCACCATTCGCTCTCCTGCCTGCCGCAATTTGATCATTTGTCGATAGACGCTCACCTGCTCAATGGGTGTGCTGTTAAATCGGCTTCGAATCTTCAAGAAAAGTTTGTCGAATGCTTTGTTGTGCAGTGTTTTATACACAAGTCCCTGCTTTATTCCCGGCTGGAAGTGCATCACAATGGAGGGCACCCATTCCCAGTTGCCGTAGTGACCCAAGCTGAGTATGCAGGATTTCCCGTCGGCAGTGAGCCGGTTGAAGATTTCTGGATTTTCAAATTCCAGTCGTTTGCTCACTTCTTTGTCGGAGAGACGAAGTGTTTTGATTGTCTCCACAAAATAATCGCAAAGGTGATGGTAAAACATCCTTTCCAGGGTCACAATCTGTTTTGGAGATTTTTCGGGAAAGGCATTTTTTAAATTCCGTCGCACCAGCTTCCTTCGGTAGCGTGCAAGGTAATAAATCCCAAAAAAAAGGATATCCGAGAGCATATAAAGCACCGAAAACGGAAGCAACGCGTGGAGATATGTCACAATGTACAACAAAGAATAACCTATCCCCTTTTTACTCTCTTCCGCATCCATCCTGTATCACTTTCATTGTCATATTTTTTGTACCCGGATTCATTTACTTCCGTGATCTGCTTCTGTCAAAACAGTGCTTCCATTGCCATCTCCTGCCCGTCGTATGCACCTATCTCCACATCCAGAATCCGGTTCACAAAGCGGGAATCGTAATCGGCATACAATTTTACATAATTTTCGGTAAACCCGTGCATTTTTTGGCCCCGTTTTGTATGTTCGAACAGTACTTTTCTTCGCGTTCCCTTTTGTGATTCATAAAATTGATACAGCTTCTCATCAGAAAGATCGAGCAGTGTTTTGCTGCGGACATGTTTCGTTTTCGGATCCACCACGTAATCAATTTGCAGCGCCTGTGTACCGGGACGCTCCGAATAAGTAAAGACATGCAGTTGCGAAAAATCGAGTGAACGTATAAAAGCCTCGCTCTCCTCAAAGTAAGCATCTGTTTCACCGCGGACACCCACAATCACATCCACACCTATGAATGCATGGGGAAGGATTTTTTTTATTTTTTCCACCTTATGCCGGAAGAGTGCCGTATCGTACTTCCGTTTCATCAGTCTCAAGACAGCGTCGTTTCCTGCCTGCAATGGCATATGAAAGTGGGGAACAAAACGACGGGAGGAAGCCACAAAATCAATGATGTCGTCCGTCAGCAGATTCGGTTCAATGGATGAGATACGATACCGCTCCACACCCTCCACTTCATCGAGTGCCTTCAGAAGGTCAAAAAAGTTTTCTTTTGTGGTGTGTCCGAAATCGCCGATGTTGACCCCTGTGAGTACGATCTCCTTTCCTCCTTCTTCCACTACCTGTCGCGCCTGTCCGACCAGATCGGCAATGGAACCGTTGCGGCTTCTGCCTCTTGCAAAGGGGATGGTACAAAAAGAACAGAAATAATCGCAGCCATCCTGCACCTTCAGGAAATAACGGGTCCGGTCGTCGGCCGAAACAGAAGGAACAAACGATTTAATGCGATTTGTTTTGGAGGTAACCACTTCGCTTTGATCTTTTTTTTGCAGGTCATCAAGATATTTTACCACATCGAGTTTCTGTTCCGCGCCCAAAACCAGGTCCACCCCGTCAATGGCTGCAATATCTTCCGGTTTCAGCTGTGCATAACAACCGGTCACCACCACAAAGGCGGAAGGATTCTCCTGAATTACTTTCCGGATGGCCTGACGTCCTTTCTTGTCGGCCAGTTCCGTCACCGAACAGGTGTTGATTACACAAATATCGGCCTTTTGTCCCCTTCTTGCGCGGGTCACGCCCGCCTGTAACAGTTGACGGCCTATGGCAGATGTTTCCGCGAAGTTAAGCTTGCAGCCCAGTGTAAAGTAGCTCGCGGTTTTATTTTGAAAAACAGATTGATCTATCATACAATTGATTGTGTCTAACCGGAATTCTGCTGTGATAAAACCATCGGCAGCACATCTGAAAATAATTATTAGTACAGGGGTGCAAAAATACAAAAATACCGCCATTTATTGTCATGTTTTCTTTGGGATTCGACTTTTAGATAGTATTTTTGCACAAAACAAGCATTATTGTGCATTTATGATTCAACAGAATTTTGTCAAATTATATGAGGAAAGTTTCAAAAATAACTGGGAACTGACCGCATTGACCGACTATAACGAAGCAAACTCCTATACTTACGGAGAACTGGCACGGGAGATAGCAAAGCTTCATATGCTTTTCTCTGCATTGGAAATCAAAAAAGGAGAAAAAATCTCACTGGTAGGTAAAAACCATTCCTCCTGGTCTATACTGTTTATGGCTACCATCACCTACGGCGCAGTGATCGTTCCCATCCTGCATGAATTTAATCCCGACAGCATTGGACATATCATCCGGCATTCCGATTCAAAACTGGTATTCGTCAATCATTCCGTGTGGCAAAAACTACAGGAAGAGCAGATCTCCGTTCCCGTGTTTGAAATACCTGGATTCGCCCTCCTGAAGGGTGATGAGGCAACTACAGCCAAGATAAAATCCATTGAAGAAATCTTCAACCAACGCTATCCGGACGGTTTCACCAAGGAAGATATCAAATATGCAGAAGTACACAACGAGGAAGTGGTCTGCCTCAATTACACCTCGGGAACCACCGGATTCAGCAAGGGAGTTATGATCACAGCAAATAATTTTGCAGGAAATGTAACCTATGCCGACAGGCTTCGACTGCTTTTTACAGGAGAAAGAATACTGGCCTTTTTGCCGATGGCTCACGTCTACGGCTGTGCGTTCGACTTTCTCTACGCACTCTCCGTCGGCGTACATATCACCCTGCTGGGAGTAATCCCCTCGCCGCAAAACCTAATCAAGGCCCTACAGGAAGTGAAACCCGAACTGATCATCACTGTCCCGCTCATATTTGAAAAAATATACAAAAAGAAAATTCTTCCGGTGATCAGTAAACCCATTGTGAAACTACTTCTGGGAATCCCGGGTATCAACCGTTTGATATTGGAGAAAATAAAAAAATCACTTGTGAAATCGCTCGGCGGAAACTTCCGGGAAGTAATTATTGGCGGTGCTGCGCTCAATGGAGAAGTAGAAGCTTTTTTTTATAAAATGAAATTCCCCTTTACCGTGGGATACGGAATGACTGAATGTGCTCCGCTTATCTCCTACGACCACCACGGTGACTTTATTCCCACTTCGTGCGGTTCCGTGCTGGAAGATATCATGGAAGCGCGCATCGACTCCCCCAATCCGGAGAATATACCCGGTGAAATTCAAGTTCGTGGAGAAAACGTGATGAAAGGTTATTACAAGAATTCCGAAGCAACAGTCGCAGCTTTCACTGATGACGGATGGCTCAGGACCGGCGATTCGGGTATCATGAAGGACCGGCGGCTGTTTATTAAAGGGAGACTCAAAACCATGATTCTCACGGCCAACGGTCAAAATATTTATCCCGAAGAGATTGAATCGAAACTGAACAACCTTCCCTATGTTGCCGAAAGTCTGGTGGTGTTACGGGATTTCAAGCTTGTGGCACTGGTTTATCCCGATATGACTACCGTCGAGGGCAATCAAATGAGCCGGGACAAACTGACACAGATTATGAATGAGAACAAAAACCTCCTGAACAAATCGGTGGCACAATATGAGAAAATTTCCGCAATTGAAATTGTCGATACAGAATTTGAGAAAACGCCTAAAAAAAGCATCAAACGCTTTCTTTATAACTGATTTTTTACCCTGCTATTCTATTAAAAATCCCAAATATCGGTCTATTTGGGCTTTTTTCCTTCGTGATCTACAAGAATGACAACCATTTAACATCATTTAACTATAAAATATTCGATACTAGATGTTGTAGAACATATTTTTGATATAATTTTGCATCGTTTTTAGAGAAGAACATTTTCTATAAGCAAATGAGTAAAGGTAACTTTGGTGACGATTATTCATTGAAGGAAAAAAGGCACCAATTATTGAAATAAATTATTTATCGTTTAAAATTTTTAAGAATGAAAAAAGTATTATTACTGGTTGCTACTGTAGCAACATTGGGATTCGTTTCATGCAACAACGCACAGATGAAAGCAGAAAAAGCTCTTCAGGACAGTCTTGCTGAAGTAGCCAGATTAGACAGCATTGCTAAAGTACAGGCTGACAGCATTCAGGCTGCCATCGCTGCTGCTGAAGCTGCTGCTGCCGACACTTTGAATCAGGCCGCTGCAGAAGCAGCTCCCGTTAAATAAGGAGTTGGAAACAGATAAAGGAAGCCACCCAAAAGGGTGGCTTTTTTTTTGATATTGTTTGAAAAACCTTAACTTTGCCATCGAAGCCCCGTCACTTTTCAGTTAAAAGGCTTCGGCATTTTCTGCCATTATTCAATCTGTCGCTTATGAAAAAAATAATCATTTCAGGATTGTGCGTTTTTTTGTTGCTTCTCTCGGCATGTAACCAGCGGGCCAATACTTACTTTGAGAAAAAACTGACTTACCCTGAGATTTTGACTTCCGATCAGAAGGTAAAACTGGCCGCATATGTGGTGCCCACACAACAACAATATGAATGGCAGCAACAGGAGCTCACCGCATTTATTCATTTTGGCATGAATACCTTTACAGGTCGTGAGTGGGGCGACGGTTCAGAGAATCCAGCCCTGTTTAACCCCACCGACTTCGACGCCGATCAGTGGGTCTCCACTTTGCAGGAAGCCGGATTTAAAATGATTCTTCTCACAGCCAAGCACCACGATGGTTTTTGCCTGTGGCCTACCCGTACCACCACGCATTCGGTAGCCTCCTCACCCTGGCGTAACGGGCAGGGAGACGTAGTAAGAACGGTGAAAGAAGCATGCGACAGGAAAGACATGAAGTTTGGTATATACCTTTCCCCGTGGGACCGTAATGCAGAAAGCTATGGCGATTCGCCCCGATACAATACTTTTTTTGTGGAACAACTCACTGAATTGCTTACCAACTATGGCGAAGTACATGAGATATGGCTTGACGGAGCCAACGGTGAAGGGCTAAACGGAAAAGTACAGGAATACGACTGGGCACGATTCTATCATGTGATCGACAGCCTGCAGCCGAAGGCAGTGAAAGCCATCATGGGTGACGATGTGCGTTGGGTGGGAAATGAAAGCGGGCTGGGAAGAGAAACAGAGTGGAGCGTCACACCGTTGCAACCCGACATCAACGAAGCGACAGCCATTGAAAACAGACGACTTGAGATCACCCCAACGGCAGACGATCTGGGCAGCCGCGACCTCATTGAACGGTCGCAGACCCTTCATTGGTACCCTTCGGAAGTAGATGTATCCATCCGACCGGGGTGGTTCTATCATCCCGAAGAAGATCATCAGGTGAAAACACTCGCCAAACTTGTGGATATATATTTCCAATCCGTGGGTATGAATTCAGTTCTTCTGCTCAATATACCACCTGACACCAGAGGCCGGCTACACGAAACAGATGTGGAACGTCTCCGACAATTCGGAAACTACATCGAAAATACATTTGACAAAGGAAAACTTGTGGACGGTGACATGCCCTGGAAGGCACGTTCCGGCACATCGAGGGAATACAATGTAGTACCCGACGAAACGATCAATACCGTCATGCTGCAGGAAGATATCCGTAAAGGACAGCGTGTGGAAAAATTTATTGTAGAAGGATTTATAGACAACAAATGGATTAAATTAACGGAAGGTACTACCATCGGATATAAACGACTTCTGCAGTTCGGCAATACATCTCCCTCCAGATTGCGTGTAACCATCAATGATACAAGAGATATTGCCAATATAAAAAAGGTGGATGCTTTTTTTGCAGCGTCCATTGAAAATGGAATAAAAGAAGACCCTCGGACGAATAAATGACACAGGACAACTACTAAATAAACAAATATATGCGGCAATTATCTCTTTTCTGTTTTCTATTTTTATCCACTTTCATCCATGCGCAACAGGTGGGAGACACTTTTAAGTCGATCCCTGCCGAACTTCTTCCTGGCATTTCGGAAGGAAATAAAACCATGCTGCTGGTAGACAAGGACAAAACAACGGTTCCCTATTCACTGGGAGAGATAGAAAAAGTAGTGCACACGGACGATTACCTGCAGTTTAAAACATCCGATGTGGGGACATTGCAACTGAAACTCCTGCCGGTAAGGGACGACTCGGTGATTGTCTGCCTCATACGGACTGTTTGTACAAACGTGTGCGACAGCCATCTCTCTTTTTATACATCTGATTGGAAAAAATTAGACTCTAAACTGTTCCTGCCTGATATTTCCGTTGAATATTTTCTGAATTCTTCGCCAAAAAAAACGAAAAATGACAAATATGCTGTATCTTTGCCGGACATATCTCCGATCTCCGCTTCGTTCAGTGAAACAGGAACAGATTTAACACTAAAGTTTCACTACAAAGAGCGGCTGACCGACGAACAGATTCAAAATTTAAAACCTTTGCTGAAAAGTGATTCCGTGATACTGAAGTGGAGTCATGCCTCTTTCAGATAACGACATATCCATGCACCCGTAGTTCAATGGATAGAATACCGGATTCCGGTTCCGACGATGCGGGTTCGATTCCCGCCGGGTGTACTAAAAAGGAGGATCATTCATCATAAAAAATGAATGATCCTCCTTTTTTTGGAGAAAAATGTATCGAAAGTCGTCTATTTAATCAGCGCGTAAAGCATCTGTATCTCTTCAGCCCAGAGCGTTTCATCGGGGGTCTCCAGAATAAGCGGGAGATCGTCAAAACGGGGGTCGTTTACAATAAAGGAGAAGAGGTCAAGGTTCATAACCCCTTTGCCAATGCTATCGTGCCGGTCGACCCGTGTTGAAAGCTCTTTCTTTGAGTCGTTGATGTGCATGCCCCTGAGATAGCGGAATCCCACTATCTCGTCGAACCGGCGGAAAGTATCATCATAGGCGTCGCGGATTCTTATTTCATAACCGGCTGCCAACGTGTGTGCCGTATCCAGACAAACACCCACACGACTTTTATCTTCCACCTTGTCGATGATGTACGCCAACTGTTCAAAAGTATGTCCCAGATTGCTTCCCTGGCCTGCTGTGTTCTCCAGCACGGCGGTCACACCGTTTGTCCGGTCGAGTGCCATATTGATTGACTCGGCGATGCGGTCGAGGCATTCATCCACGGGAATCAGATTAAGGTGGCTGCCGGGATGAAAGTTGAGTCTGTTCAATCCCAGTTGTTCGCATCGGTTCATTTCATCGAAGAAGGCCTGTCGTGATTTCTTTATTTCCTCCTCACCCGGATTACCCAGGTTGATGAGATAACTGCTGTGCGGCAAAATATAATCAGGAGAAAAGCCAAACTCTTCGCAGCGTGCTTTAAAAAGATCGATATTTTGTGTTGTGTATGCTGAAGCAAACCACTGACGCTGGTTTTTGGTAAAAAAGGCAAAAGCTTTCGCTCCTATTGCTTGTGCGTTAAGGGGTGCATTTTCTACACCGCCGGAGGCGCTGATATGAGCTCCGATGTACTTCATGTGTTTATTTTGTTTTTGGGAAGGTCATTAAAAACCACAAACCTCCTTCGGGACGGTTTTTGGCAATGATGCTTCCCTTGTGAAACAATACGGCATTCTTAACAATGGAGAGTCCCAGGCCCGATCCGCCGGTAATGCGTGTACGCCCTTCGTTCACGCGATAAAAGCGCTCAAAAATACGTACCAGGTGTTTCTCTTCTATCCCACTACCTGAATCGTAAAATTCAAAGAAATAGGTATCGCTGTTTTCATTGTAACAACGCACAACAATATCTATTTGTTTTCCCGCATAGGAGATGGCATTCTCTGCAAGGTTCCGGAAAATTGAGTACAACAGGGTTTTACTACCCTGAATCACCACCGAATCCGCCACATCGACTGTGAATGTGTCCTGTTTTTCATTCAGGTTATCAGCCAGGTCGGCCTTCAACTCTGTCAATAATTCCTTCATCACCACAGGCTCAAGCTCGAAGCGGTCAGCAGCCTCCTCAATCTTCGTAAGCATACTGATGTCCTGAATCAGTTCGGATAGGCGGATGGTCTGTGCGTAAGCCCTGTCGAGGAAGCTGTGAATTCGTTCGTCCGTCTCATCGTGATACATACTCAGGATGGTCTCCAGGTAACCTCGGATGCTTGTCACCGGCGTACGGAGCTCATGAGCGATATTGTTGGTCATCTCCTGCTTGAGGAGCCTGGTCTTTTCCGATTTGGTAATGTCTCCGATGTAAAGCTCGAAACTTCGGTCGTCGAATATTATTACCCGCACGTTGAATTGTTTTCCGCTTCTGTCGATCCGTTTGGAAAATATATTCTCATTTTGAAGATGTTCATCAAGAAAATGCACCACTTCCGCGAAGTTGGGATCAGAAAAAAGGTGTTCTGTTTCGAGGGTTGGTTTATCGAGAATCACATTCAGAAACTGCAAAAAATGGGAGTTGGCGTACACCTGCTGGCGATCATTTGAAAAAATGGCAATGCCCTCTTCGGAAAATTGAAAATGCTGCAACAGCTTCTCCCGTTCGGCGGCAAGCTTACGACGGTTCTCCTGCAGCAGATTGTAATTTTCAACAATGTCGGCGCTAACCTCCCCCACCTCATCGTCTGCAAACTGGAAGGAGGAAGGTACAGGCAGGCCATTCTTCACACTCAGTGAGAACTCACGAAGCTCCTTCATCGATTTGGAAAAACGATTGGCAAAATAGAACATCATCAGTACGCACACCGCGAAAAAAAGGAGAATGAAGTAAGCGAATGAGTTTCCCGAGTTGATAAACGACTGAAGCTTCACGTCATAGGGTACGGCCAGGCGGATAAAATATTTCTCATCATAGTTTTTTGCCAGATAAAGATATTTCACATTGTTGGTTTGGGAGAGTCGCACATTCGTACCTATGCCAAAGCCAATACTTTTTTGTACTTCAGGCCGTTTCAAATGATTTTCCATCTTACTCGCGTCTGCCCGGTTATCAAAAATCACGTTTCCCTGCCAGTCGAGAAGGGTTACCCTCAATTCGGGCTGCATGTATTTCATCAGCTCTTCCATGAGGGTTCCGCTCTCTGCAATCGCAATTCCGTTGATTGCAAGATATTTATGGATTATGTCGGCATTGTTTTCCAGCGTACGTTTCAGACTTTCGGTACGTTCATTCTTGATTTGCTGCTGTTCAAAGAGGATAATGCCGGCCGTAAATGCGGCAATGACAAGTGAAAATATGATCAGGATACGTGCCCTGAAAGTGATTCTTCTTTTCATTCTTCCTTTTTGGGTTCTATGTTCAGGTAATAACCAAAACCTGAACGATTCACAATAATATTGGCATATTCTTTCAGTTTTTTTCGCAGACGGGTGATATGTACATCCACCGTCCTGTCGAGCACAAACTCATTATCTCCCCACACGCTGTTGAGTATTTCAGAGCGAGTAAGCACATTGGGCGACGCCTGCGCCATGAGAGAGAGGATCTCGAACTCTTTCTTGGTCAGCGATATCTCGTTATCGTCAATGGTCACCCGCTGGGTGGGGATGTCAATGACTAGCCCTTTGTAGGACCATCTTGTTTCAGCAGGCATCCTGATGAGTGAAGTGCGCTTCAGCAAAGCCTTCACTCGTGCCAGCACCTCCTTCACCGAAAAAGGCTTCGAGATATAATCGTCGCCCCCCAGCGAGAAACCCGTAAGCATGTCATTCTCGGTATTCTTGGCGGTGAGAAAAATGATGGGAATGTAATTTTCATTTTTTCGCAACCTCTCAGCTGTCTTGAAGCCGGAGATACCACCCATCATTACATCAAGGATGATGAGCTGGTGCACATCGGTTATTTTTTGTAAAGCCTCCTCGCCCGATGTAGCCACGTCCACGATATATCCTTCATTTTCCAGATTAAACTGTAGAATGTCGCAAATGTCTTTCTCGTCGTCGACAACTAAGATTCTTTCTTCCATAACGTACAAAAATAGTATAAATTCTGTTATCAGAAATTATGTTTCGGGGTTCGGAAGTTTGGTATGCCGGATGTCTTTGCCTTCAATCAGGTAGACGGCCGACTCGGCAATGTCAACTGCTTTGTCTCCGATCCGCTCAAGATAATAAGATATGCTATTGATGTTCATAATGTTGACAAGAGACTGGCTGGTGTGTGTCACGTTTGCAAATCCTTCGGCCAGTTTTCGTTCAATCTTCTTGTCCAGTTTATCCACTTTATCATCCATTTGAATGGTTTCGTACGCCATTTCATTGCTGACACCTGCAAAAGAAAATACCGCATTTTTAATCATCTTCCCACTCTTTGAAAACATCTTATCGAGCAGTTTCTTGTAATTTTCGAAACCATCCAGTGTAAAGTCTATTTCGCCGATCAAATGCGTGATGTTCTCAATCAGGTCTCCCACCCGCTCCATGGAGATTGTCATGTCGTGATAGGCCATCAGCCGTCGCAGATCCGACGCCCTTGGCGTAAAGAGCATGATCGCGTTTATGACTTTCTCTTTGATCGTGATATCCAGAGAGTTTATTATCTTCTCGTTGCGTTTCAGTTCGAGCAGAACTTGCTCGTCGGGTTTCTGATGCAACAAGGATGAAGCCAGTGAGATCTGGGTCAGCACAATCTCTGACAGCAGTTGGAAATCGCTGTGTAACTGATCCAGATATTTATCTTTGATCCCAAGTGTGGGAGTAGATTCTCTATTTTCGTTCTGTGTGTCCATTTTAAGATTGATTAAATTGAAATTCTTATTTGTAAATCTATTGTTACGCTACGGGCTTTCATGACTCCCGTCAACTTGTTTTCATTTCCTGTTACTTGTCACCTTACCAGCTTCTGCTGATAGCTGACCGCTGTTATCCAAATACCCCCGTGAGATACTCCTCTGTACGTTTTTGCTGCGGCTTGGTGAACATCTGCGTGGTGTTGCCATGTTCTACCAGTTCGCCCAGATACATGAACATGGAGTTGTCTGATATGCGCGCTGCCTGTGACATGTTGTGGGTGACAATAATAATGGTGAACTTTTGTTTTAATTCCAGCAATAATTCCTCGATTTTATTTGTCGATATCGGGTCGAGTGCCGACGTGGGCTCATCCATCAGCAACAACTCAGGTTTCAATGCCAGTGTACGGGCAATACAGAGACGTTGCTGCTGCCCACCGGATAAAAACGATCCACGCTTGTTCATCACATCTTTTACTTCATCCCACAAAGCCACACTCCTGAGACTTTGCTCCACAATTTCATCTTTTTCTTTTTTGTGAAGACGTATGCTGTTAAGAGAATAACCTGCCAGCACATTGTCGTAGATGCTCATTGTAGGAAAGGGATTGGGTTGTTGAAACACCATTCCTGCCATGCGCCGCACCTCCATGGGATCCATTTCAAGTACATTCTTTCCTTTGAGAATGATCTCACCGGTAGTACTGATATTGGCATAAAGATCATGCATGCGGTTGATGGCACGCAGCAGCGTACTTTTACCACAACCGGAAGGTCCCATGATGGCGGTAATTGTGTTGGGATATATATCGGTAGAAACTTTCTTTACAGCATACTTGCCGGGTGTGTAAGATACCGATAAATCTTTTAACTGTAGAATTGCTTTTTTATTGTTTGTAATTTTTATACTTTCCATTTACGAGCTACAATTTTGGCGACCCAGTTTAACAGGAATATGACGATTAATAATAACAACGACGAGGACCATATCAGATCTACCAGATTGGGATCATTGTAAAAATCCCATATCAGCAGCGGGATGGCACTGGTAGGTTCCATGAGCTTCCAGTTCACCACAGATGCCCCCAATGCTGTAAGCATCAGGGGGGCCGTCTCACCCATCACCCTCGATATGGCCAGAAGGATGCCTGTGAAAATTCCTCCAAAGCCCGAAGGTAGTAAAATTTTAAATACCACGTTGGTATATGATGATCCCAAAGCAAGACCTGCCTCCTTGTAGGAAGTTGGGAGCATGTTCATGGTCTCTTCGGTGGAACGTACAATCATGGGGAGCATCATGATGGCCAGCGCCACGCTGCCCGCCAGTGCCGAATAACCACCCAGAGGTTTCACTACCCATGCATAAGCAATAATGCCGATCACAATAGAAGGCATCCCCTGTAACAAGTCGGTAAGATAGCTGATCGTACCGGCAAACCTCTTCCCCCTGTGTTCCGACAGGTAAATGCCGATGGAAAGCCCCAACGGGATAGAAATCAGAATAGCAAGACCCACAATAAGAAGAGAACCTGTGATTCCATTCAGAATTCCCCCAGGAATAGGATCTCCGTTCATACGGGCCATCAGCGCATCTACCGATGAGGGGGTCACCTCCGTGAAAAGACGCAGGTTGAAATTTTTGTATCCCTTTGAAACAACATCCCACAGAATAAAGAAAAGAGGCACCATGGCCAGGAAAGAAAAAATACAAACGAGAATATAAGCCGTTTTGTCTTTCGCTCTCCGCGAGGTGAATGAAATGGGTTTATCCTGACTCATGCGTGTGATAATTTTTTCATGACAAGTTTCGCGATCAGATTGATAACCGCAGTAATGATAAACAACAACAGCCCTATGGCAATCAGTGCACTGAGTTTGAGCCCGTCGGCCTCACCAAACTGGTTCGCTATCACACTCGCCATGGTGTTGCCGGTGTCACGCAAACCATGGGGTATACGATTTGTATTGCCTATGAGCATGGTCACCGCCATGGTCTCACCCAGGGCACGCCCAAGAGCAAGTATGAAGGATGCCACAATGCCGGAAGACGCCATGGGCATGCTGACATGCTGCACAACCTCAAACCGGGTGGCTCCCAGACTGTAAGCTCCTTCCTTAAGATTGTTGGGTACCATGGAAAGAAATTCGGAACTGAGTGATGAAGCATAGGGGATGATCATGATGGCCAACACAATTGAAGAGAGAAAGATACCAAATCCCTGCGCATTTACACCCAGATCGATGACAAGCGGCCGTACCGTATAAAACCCCCAAAGGCCATATACAATAGATGGAATGCCGGCAAGCAAGTCGACGACCGACCTAACCACACCCGCTATTTTTTTCTCTTTAAAATAAACACCGTTAAACAGAGCCACAGACAATGCAAAAGGAATACAAAGCAGCAGTGCAAAGAAGGCTGTATAAAGTGTACCCAAAATAAATGACAAGGCACCATATTCTTCTGTAGCCGACCGGGGATCCCACTCCGCATTGGTCATAAATTCCAGGATTCCATATTCCTGAAATGCTTCGGAGGAACGACTCACCAGCGCGTAGACGATGGCTGCCGCCAACACCAGCACGAGCAGTGCTGCAACAAAAAGGAATAATCGGAAAATCTTATCCTTCATATTTTGTTATTCATTTCAAAACGGTATTTGTACTGTCGGTAGCCTCAGAAAGGTTTCCGGATACGATCGCAGCTCCGCCGTAGTTTATTTTGCTGATGAGTTGCCTGTTTTTTTCCAGCGCCTGCGGAGGCAGTGGTGCATAATTGATCTGTGCCGCCACTTTTTGTCCATTGGGGCTGATAACATACTGCAGCAAGTCCACCAGTTGTGAAGCGTCCTCTACCGTACGGTTATCATATTTCTGGTCTCTGTAAACAAGTATCCACGTGAAGAGGCTCATGGGATAAGCATTGGGGTCACCGGAGTCGGTAATCGTAGCCCGCATGTCGTCCGGCAGCTCCACATTCGCAGCGGCTGAGATGCTCTCCAGTGTGGCATCCACGTACCTTCCGGCACGGTTTTTTAATTTTGCTGTGGGCAGCTTCAGGGTGAGTGCATATTCAGAACCAATATAGCCAATGGCTCCTTCGGTTTGTTGAACGATCCCTGCTACACCAGGATTGCCTTTCGCGGCAATACCGGCCTCCCACTTCAGGGCCTTGCCTTTGCCCATGATCTCTTTCCACTCGGGACTTACCACGCAAAGATAATCAGAAAAATTGTAGGTTGTGCCACTCCCGTCGGAGCGATAAACCGGAGTAATATCCAGATCGGGCAACTTTATTGCAGGATTTTCCGCCACAAGACGGGGATCGTTCCATTTTTTTATTTTTCCGAGATATATATCAGCAATCAGCGGTCCCGTTAAGCGGAGACTGTCTACACCCTTCAGGGTATAAGCCATCACCACTCCGCCGAGGCAGGTGGCTATATGGATTACCTCTCCGTTCATCGATGCAATTTCTTTCTCGTTGAGAAAAGCATCGCTCGCGCCAAAGTCTACCGAACGGTCGCGAAGACTTCTGATTCCACCGCCGCTGCCTATGGCACCGTAGTTCACCGTGATATTTCCTTGCTGACGCATATAATCACGGAACACAATGTTGTAATAAGGATAGGGGAAGGTGGCTCCTGCACCTGAAATGGATGTAACGGTACTACTCTCTCCAGAGTTGGAGGAACTGTTGCTACATGATAAAACCAATACTGATAAAAGGAAGCACAGCAAAAAGTGTCGCATTTATAATAAATCTAAATGTACTTTTTTCAGATTTCATATGCAAAAGTACGACATGAATGTTACATTCCAGTTACAAAAATGTTACATTTTGGTTACGTTTACAAAGTCATGCGTTTTTAAACCACTTGCATCGTAAAAATTTAGGTGATTTACAGATGATGTATGCATTTATAACAAAAGGGATAAAAACATGTTCAAGGTGGTTCTCTTTTTTTGTCTCACAGAAACAGTTGAATAACTGCAGGAAAAAAGCTAATTTTGCAGGTGAAAAGTAATGTTTAAACAACAAAAAATGAATGAATATAAAGCGCAGGATGCGCTCGTACTCTTCTCGGGAGGCCAGGATTCGACCACCTGCCTCTACTGGGCCAAACAAAATTTCCGTCACACCCATGCCCTCTGCTTCTCCTACGGTCAACGGCATTCGCAGGAGGTGGAAAATGCACGGCGGCTGGCAGCCCAGGCTGATGTACCTTTTAGGGTACTTGACACAACCATCATTTCACATTTGGCACCCAACTCGCTTACTGACAGCTCAATGCGAATGGATCGCGAAAAGCCATCCGACTCCTATCCCAACACGTTTGTCCCGGGGAGAAATCTTCTTTTTCTGACTTTTGCAGCAACCCTTGCCTATGCGCAGGATATACGCCACCTGGTTACTGGAGTTTCAGAGGCGGATTACAGTGGCTATCCCGACTGCCGTGACACCTTCATCCGCTCTGCCAACGCTACGTTGAACCTCTCCATGGATAAGCAGTTTGTCATTCACACCCCCCTCATGTGGCGCAATAAAAAACAAGTGTGGCAGCTGGCCGATGAACTGGGAGTGTTTGATATTGTGAAAAACGAAACGCTCACCTGCTATAATGGTATTCCTGCGGAAGGTTGTGGTGAATGTCCAGCCTGTCTTCTACGGAACAAAGGGCTGGAAGAGTATCTTGCCGAAAGAAATTGTAAATAAAATAATTAAACGCCATGCAACAAGAAGGACTCAGCCACCTGGGTGGCAAGACAACATACAAACAGGATTATGCACCGGAGATGCTGGAAGCATTCGTGAACAAACATCAGGGGAACGACTATTGGGTCACATTCGACTGCCCTGAATTTACAAGCCTCTGCCCCATCACCGGTCAGCCCGACTTCGCCACCATCCGCATCGACTACATTCCCGATGTGAAGATGGTGGAGAGTAAGAGCCTCAAACTTTACCTCTTCAGTTTTCGCAACCATGGTGCATTTCATGAGGATTGTGTAAACATCATCATGAAAGATCTGGTGGCGCTCATGGATCCCAAATATATTGAGGTAACCGGTATTTTCACCCCGCGCGGAGGAATCAGCATTTACCCTTTCGCCAACTATGGGCGGAAGGAAACAAAATATGAGAAACTGGCTGAAGAACGGCTTTTCAGCCACTCATTCCCATTGTAAATTCATAGAATCATTTCTCGCGAACGACCAGGGTTGCATCCAAGGCGAGACCTTTAGAATGTTTTGAGGAAACCCATCGCTCGCAATGAGCGTAAAAAGAGTAGTTGTCTGAGCGAAACGAGTTATACTCTTTTAGCGAGTGCGAGTGTAAATGGGTCACAAAACATCGTCAGACGAGCATGGATGCAACCCTGCGCCAATAGCTAAATTTATTAATTATTCACAGCTTCGGACTTTTGCGGCTCGTAGTAGCGCACCCAGTCAATAAACAGGTCGGCCGGCAACTCTGCTGGGTCGGTGTCCTTTTTTAGTCTGATGCCGATATAAAGGTCGAAATCGTGGTCGGAAAACGGAAACTGACCCGGCATCTGCGTGAGGATACGGGGGTACTTCTTGGTGCGGATCTCATCCACATAAAAAACAACGCTGTCGGCATAGTTTTCCACCGCATAGGTATGATATTGCAGGGGATTCACTCCCACCAGCGCACTGGAAGGTGGATTGTCGGGCATTCCCTGCGTAGTCGTATAATCGGAGGTAACCGACTGGTAAATAAACTCATCCAATCCATAACGTTGCATGATATCGATTGATATATTTTCTGTTTTATCTCCCGGGATCAGAGACAGATACGAAGTGGCACCCTTCACGGTATTCATCCGGGCCCTGACTTCAATGCGATTGATGGTACCTGCTTTGAAAGCTGGGCGATGGATGCCTCCGGTAAGGAACGGCAGGGTATCGCTACCGGCACGGTTCTCCAGCGCCCGCAACACAAGGTTTCCTTCCTGAGAGACATAAAGTTCATCGAGCTGGCTCATGTAACGATAGGTCTGGCGTTTCCGGTTCCGGGATGTCTTAAGCCAATCCCCCGCAACCGGTGATTTTTCGAAATCATCCTCCCAAACAAGCGTCCAGCCTTTTCTTGCTTTTTCATCTGCATCCTCTTTCTGGGTTGTACAGGAAATCGGTGCCAACGTAATCGCTGACAAGGCCAGCCAAAAGATTGTCTTCTTCATTATAAATGTTTATCTTATCATTTTTTTCGTAGCAAAAGTAACGATAATCACTCATATAAGGAAACTTTTTTACTACCTTTGCCCTCTGTTTCAGGGTTAGCAGTAGTAAACAAATCATTCATTGCACTTATTATGCCGGAAATTTCGCTGCGGGGAGTACAGATGCCCGCATCACCCATTCGTAAATTAGCACCACTCTCTGATGCCGCCAAGGCTGAGGGAGTAAAAGTATATCACCTCAATATCGGGCAACCCGATCTTCCATCTCCGGTGACGGCGCTTGATGCGATTCGGGCGATTGACCGTACCACGTTGGAATACAGTCCCAGCGACGGATATAGATTTTATAGGGAAAATCTGACCGCCTATTACAGAAAGTATGACATCGACCTCACGCCCGAACAGATCATCGTGACTGCCGGCGGTTCGGAGGCTGTACTATATGCATTCATGGCATGCCTGAATCCGGGCGATGAGATTATTGTCCCCGAACCTGCCTATGCCAATTACATGGCCTTCGCCATCTCTGCCGGAGCGATCATCCGAACCATTCCCTCGACCATGGAGTCGGGCTTTGCACTTCCCCCGATGGATGAGTTTGAGAAACTGATTAACGAACGCACCAAAGGTATTCTGATCTGCAATCCCAACAATCCCACGGGATATGTTTACACACCCCATGAGATGGAGCAAATCAGGAAACTGGTGAAACAGTACAACCTCTACCTTTTTTCCGACGAAGTGTACCGTGAATTTATTTACAACGACACGCCTTATGTCTCGGCTTGTCATCTGCAGGGTGTGGAGGAGAATGTGGTGCTGATCGATTCCGTATCGAAACGATACAGCGAGTGCGGAATCCGCATCGGTGCACTGATTACCAGAAACCGTAAAGTGCACGATACGGTGATGAAGTTTTGCCAGGCACGATTAAGTCCCCCACTCATCGGACAGATCGCTGCCAACGCATCGTTGGAAGTGGATAGCAGTTATATGCAACACAACTTCGATGAATACAAGGGACGACGTGATTTCCTGATCGATCGGCTGAACAGGATCCCGGGGGTTTACTCACCCATGCCGCAGGGAGCTTTTTATACACTGGCCCGGCTTCCCATCGACAATGCCGATCTCTTTTGTGCCTGGTGTCTCTCCGACTTCAGGTATGAAGGGCAGACCGTCTTCATGGCACCCGCAACCGGTTTTTATGTCACTCCGGGACTGGGAATAAACGAGGTTCGCATTGCCTATGTCCTGAACAGGGAAGAACTGGACAAGGCACTCACGGTACTCGAGAAAGCCCTGGAAGCTTATCCGGGCAGAAGATAACATGCATGAATGCAGAACTGTTCATAGCAAAACGAATCTACGGGGGAGATAAAAAGAACGACAAACGGGTCTCATCACCCGCCATCCGGATTGCCATTGCCGGCATTGCGCTGGGGCTAGCGGTAATGATTGTGGCGGTCTGCATCATCGTGGGATTCAAGAAAGAAGTGCGTGCAAAGGTAATCGGCTTTGGATCCCACATTCAGATAACTGCCTTCGAAAGCAACGTTTCCTATGAACATACGCCGATTGCGGTCTCCGACACGCTGCTGGCGCAATTAAAGTCCAACCCGGCCATCAGTCACGTCCAGGAGTTTATCACCAAGCCAGGCATCATCAAAACAGATGATGATTTCATGGGAGTGATCCTCAAAGGGGTATCGAAAGACTACGACTGGCAGTTTTTTCGTAAAAATCTGCGGAAAGGGAGTGTGATTGACCCCGGTGACACCACTTCCGGCAACCAGGCAATCATCTCCAGGGAGATCGCTGACAAACTGCTGCTGAAAACGGGTGACAGCTTCACCTGTTACTTCGTGCAGGATCCGGTGCGTGCGCGACGCTTTCATATCACGGGCATCTACGAGACCAATTTTGAGGATTACGACAAGCTCTATATCATCACCGACAGGAAAGTACTGGCCCGTCTCAATGACTGGGATGACGACATGGTAAGCGGCATTGAAGTGCTCGTAAAGGATTACGACAAGCTGAACGAGACCGCACAGGAAATTTTCTTCGGAATGGCTAATCAGGAAGATCGTCTGGGAAATACTTTTTACACCCGCTCCATCAAGGACATAAATCCCATGATCTTTAACTGGCTCGACCTGCTTGACATGAACGTCTGGGTGATCATCATCCTCATGCTGGTGGTGTCGGGCTTTACGATGATATCCGGACTGCTCATCATCATCCTCGAGCGCACCAACATGATTGGCATTCTCAAGTCGATGGGTGCCAGGGATTTCAGTATCCGCAAGGTTTTTCTCTATCTCTCGGCCTTTCTTATCGGACAGGGAATGTTGTGGGGAAACATAATTGCACTGTTGTTTTGTTTTATTCAGGATCGATGGCAGTTGCTCAAGCTCGATCCTTCCACCTATTATCTCTCTGCCGTACCGGTGGATATGAACCCACTCTACATCATTCTCTTAAATGTCGGAACCCTAATTGTTTCGCTGCTGATGATGATTGGTCCTTCCTATCTTGTGGCCAAAATCAGGCCAGCCAAATCCATTCAGTTCGAATAATCATATGCCGCTTTTTCGGGGTAAATGAGTATATTTGCCCGAAAGTTACCGAAAAATGAAAATCCTTCATACATCAGATTGGCATTTGGGTAAGCGGCTTGAAAATTTCTCCCGCTTGGAGGAACAGCAGTCGGTGATGCAGGAGATCTGCGAAATTGCCGACCGGGAAAAGGCAGATGTCGTACTGGTCGCAGGCGATCTGTTCGACACATTTAATCCCCCCACCGAGGCAGTGGATTTATTGTACAAAACACTGAAAAGACTTACAGCAAACGGACGACGTCCGGTAATTGCCATCGCCGGAAACCACGACTCGCCAGACCGCATTGAAGCGCCCGATCCGCTTGCACGCGAGTGCGGGATCATCTTTGCCGGATATCCAAATGCGCTGGTACCACCATTCACGCTCGAGACAGGGCTGAAAGTATTGAAAACCGATGAAGGTTTTCTTGAAGTCTCTCTGCCGGAGAACAACATCCCGTTGCGCATCCTGCTTACGCCTTATGCCAATGAATACAGGTTAAAGATATTTCTGGGGGAAGAAGACAGCGAGGAGGAGTTGCGCAGTCTGCTGGAAAAAAAATGGCAAAGTCTGGCCGACCGGTATTGTGACAATCGCGGCGTAAATATCCTCATGACCCACCTCCTTATGGTCAGAAAAGGAGATCCGCTGCCCGAGGAGCCGGAAGAGGAGAAGCCAATTCTCCATGTGGGAGGTGCACAGACCATTTATACCGAAAATATTCCGTGGCAGATTCAATATACTGCATTGGGTCACTTGCACCGGATGCAACAGGTAGACGCCTCTACCTCGCCGGTCTGTTATAGCGGCAGCCCCCTATCCTACAGCTTTGCCGAAGCAAATCAGAAAAAATACATTTTGCTGGTGGAGGCAGAACCGGGCAAATCAGCATCTCTGAGAGAGATTCCACTCAGCCGTGGCAAACGGCTCCTGCGTAAAAAGGTAACGGGCATGGAAGAAGCTTTGCACTGGCTTACCGGGAACCAAACTGCTTTGGTAGAGCTTACGCTGGTCACAGATACCTTTCTGACAGCCATCGACCGGCGTCGTTTGAATGCAGTGCATGAAGGAATCGTGTCACTGATTCCTGAGGTGGTCAACAGAGAGGAACTGGACGGACACCCATCCTCGCACATCGATCTAAGCCAAAGTATGGAAACACTCTTCCGTGATTATTTCACATACGAGAAGGGGCAGGCACCCAACGAAGAGATCATGCAACTATTCCGCGAGATGCTGGCAGAGGAGGACGAAGCATGATACCAGTACAATTGACCATACAGGGACTCTATTCCTATCAGGTGCGGCAGACCATTGATTTCACCAAACTGACCGCTGCCGGGTTATTCGGTATCTTCGGACCTGTTGGCAGTGGAAAATCATCCGTGCTTGAAGCCATCACCTTCGCCATATACGGCCGTACCGACCGCCTGAATTTATCGGGAGATAACCGTTATTACAACATGATGAATCTGAAATCGGACGAGCTTCTGATCGATTTCTGGTTTGAAACCGGTAAAGAACAGACAGCTTACCGGGCAATGGCGAGGGGGAAACGCAGCAGCAAACGGTTCGATGAGGTAAAAACCCTGGAAAGAGCTGCCTACCAGATGATCGGCCAGGAATGGGTACCCATTGAAATCGGGAAGTTGGAGGAGGCCATCGGACTGAGTTACGACAATTTCAAGCGCACCATCATCATCCCGCAGGGACAGTTTCAGGAGTTTCTGCAACTGGGTAACAAAGACCGCACCCAGATGATGAAAGAACTTTTCAGCCTCGGAAAGTACGAGTTTTATCATCAAGTGGTTTCACTTGAAACAAAGAACAACACAAAGAAACAGCTTATAGAGGGCCAGTTGCAACAACTGGGTACTCTTGATCCAGAACAGGAACAAAAGTACCGGGATCTGTTGATGCTGCTCGAAAAAGAGATCAGGGCGCAGCAATTGAAACTGGCAGAAAATCAGCAGAAAGAAGAAGAACTCAGAAAACTGCAGGAGTTGACCCGAAAAATCACAGAGACGGAAAAAGAGCAAAGAAAACTTCAGGAACAGGAACCACTTTTCCAATCTCTCGAAATGAAAATCAACCGGTACGAGCAGGGTGTGATCCTGTTTCAGCACCTGCTGAATTCGTTGCATGAAAGCCGAAAGAAAAAAGAAATTCGGGAAGCACAGATACGCCACGACAGTGATAAAATTAAAGAAGAAGAAGTCGAAATATGGAAGTTGGAAAAGCAGATTGAAGCAATCAAACCAGCGTATGAAAAGCGGGAAGAGCTAAAAAGAAAGGCCGAAGAGCTGATCAGCCTGTTACAGATAAAAACACTGGAAAAGAGCGTCGGGGTCGAGATGTCACGCCTGAATAAAGGCACAGAGACCTGGGACCACACCCTGAATGAGATAAAAAGGCTGAAAATCCAAAAAGAAAACCTTGAAGGAGAGCTAAAGGCAGCCAGAGACGCATTACCCGATTTGTCGGTTTTGTCCGGCATCAAATCATGGTATATCGCCAGACATCATTTCGACAAACAACTACAGGATATCGAAAATGAGCTGCAAAAATCTCACCGGCAGGAAGAAGAAATTTTGGAAGTGAAATTCAGATTACTGACAGCTCCTTTGTTTGAGGGACTTTCCGGGGAGTCCGGTTTTAAGGAATACAGCCAGCACCTGAAAAATGTGGTCCGCAATATAAAAGAAAACCAAAAGCAGCTGGCTGAACAGGAAGGTCATCTTCGTGTAAAAGAACAGTTAAAAGTCTTTGCCGAAGACCTGGAAGAGGGTAAGCCGTGCCCTGTCTGTGGGTCGTTGCATCATCCCGAATTACTAAAAAGTGAAGCGTTTCATGATACATTACAATTGCTGGCAGCAGAAAAAAGTTCACTGGAACTGCAGCTTGATCGGATTTCAACATTGGAAAAAGAATTAAGCCTCCTGGAAAACCGGCAGATCCAACTCCTTCACAATAGGGAGGAACTGCTGAAAAAAAAGGAGACACAACAGGCACAAATTGCCGCCCACATCCTGCAATTTGTTTGGGAAGCAGATCTCGATGAAAAAAAGGTAGATGAGGCTTTTCTTCAGGCAAAAAATACACAGGATGAATTGAAAGAAAAGGATGCCTCACTGCAGAAGACAGCCGGAGAACTGGAAAAACAGGAGCGAAACCGGGAACGTTTCCGGGAAGAGCTGGAAAAGATACGGACTTCACTCACCGTACATCGTACCGAACTGAAAACAATTACACAACAACTCAGGTGGATTGATCCGGAACAGTATCGTGAAACATCGGTTCTTTTCATTGAAGAGGAAAAAAACCACCTTCTGAAGGAATATGTGCAACTGGAAAAAGAGTATTCTGAAAAAAGTAATCTGCTCCCGGAACGGAAAAGAATCAAAGATGTACTTAGCGGCACACTGAACTCCAATCGGAAGGAACTGGAGCAGGATCTGCTGATTATTGATAAAATTACGGAAGCGTTGAACACGCAGTTGGAGAAATCCTCCTTCCGGTCGTTACAGGAAGTAAAAGAAATCCTTTCCACCCCCATGAACATGGAAACGGAAAAGCAACGGTTGGCCCGGTTTAAGGAACTGCTTCAGCAATGCAACTCTACCCTCCGGCAGCTCCATGGTGAGGCAGGTGACAGGGTGTATGATGCCGGAGCGCATCAAACAATTCTCGGTGAGATTGCTATGCTAAGAGAGCAAACAACAAGAAAGATTCAGGAGCAGGGAAAAACTACAGAACAGCTTGAAAAACTGCAGAAAGATATGGAAAGCCAGTCCACGCTCCGGAAAGAACTCGAACAACTGGAGTTACGGTCAGAAAATATACGGACGTTGAAGTCGCTCTTTAAGGCGAGCGGTTTCGTGGATTATATTTCATCGATCTATCTGCAGAATCTGTGCAATGCCGCCAACGACCGGTTCTTTCAACTTACACGGCAAAAATTGAGTCTGGAAATAACCCCCGACAACAACTTTCAGGTACGTGACTTTATGAATGGTGGCAAGGTAAGGAGCGTGAAAACCCTCTCCGGCGGTCAAACCTTCCAGGCCTCCCTTTCACTGGCATTGGCACTCGCCGATAATATTCAAAAAATTACCCGGTCGAATCAGAATTTTTTCTTTCTCGATGAAGGGTTTGGTTCACTCGATGCTGCATCGCTCAATATCGTTTTTGACACATTAAAGTCACTCCGCAAGGAGAACCGCGTGGTAGGGGTAATCTCCCATGTGGAGGAGATGCAGCAGGAGATCGAGGTCCACCTCCGTGTTGAAAACCAGGAAGAAAAAGGAAGTATCATTCACCAGAGCTGGGAAGAATAGATAAAACTAAAACAAGTATGATAAGCATTAACTGGATTTTTTTGATTGTGGGTGGCTTGTTTGAAGCGCTTTTTGCGATGAGTCTGGGAAAGATGCAGCAGACATCGGGCCGGGAGATGGGGTTATGGATATTCACCTTTTTGGCGTCGGTGAGCCTGAGTATGTACCTGCTGTTTAAATCGATGGGAGGTTCCCACCCTATCTCCACCGGAACCGCATACGCCGTTTGGGCAGGTATTGGTGCGGTAGGTACCGCAATACTGGGTATACTGGTTTTTAAGGAACCGGTGACTTTGTGGCGTTTATTTTTTCTGAGTACGCTTATTATTTCAATCGTAGGATTGGAAATGACATCGACTCATGTTTAATTTTTGCGTACAATTAGCCACAAACAGCTGATATACAGATTATAACAATTTTTGTTGATATCCTGTTAAGAACTTGTTAAGAAGTTGTTCATATATTTAACCCAGAATATTTGTATTTTTTCATTCCCTGATGTTATATTTGCAGAGAACGATAAAACAATTTTACGCACTACGTAAAAAATATAGGAGTTCTTTGACATTTTGCACATGACCGGAAGAATTTCATTCGAGAGATGAACAAACTCAGTTTGTCATTCCAATGTTTTCACGACGAAAGCCCCACGACATTCACGACGAAGGCCTCACGGCATTTTGAGGAAAGTCTTGCGACATTTAGAGGAAAACTGAATGAATTTCTGATGCACCATGCAACTTTTGCAAAAGCTCTTGTCACCGGCTCTGTCGGGAGGTGAGCCTTCACGGGTGTCACTCTTCTGCAGCAAGTTGGTGCAACAGTTTGCAAAGCGATAAGAAGGTTTTTCGGAACAGTGTGGATTACCTGTTAAAAGCAGGGAAATTTTCACAGTACCGGAATTCATGGAAGTTGCTACAGGTAATTTATTTCCTGCCGACAACCGGTTTCATAAAGGTTGAATACTGTTACGCGGGCGTTTTCGGGTGGTACAGCTGCAGGCTTGCCTGGAATTGGAAACTACGAAATTGTTCATGTAAATGATTCTGCTTCACAGTTCGGAAAAATGAATATCAGACGATTTAAGTTATCGAACCGAACGATATTGAGACTTCTCAGAATTGCTTTAACAGCCTCAAACACTGTTTTAGACATTATTTGAAGTATCCGCATTCTGAAGTATCTGCCCTTTAGGACGATGAAAATAAACCTAAAACGTTTTTTTTTAGTTCTATTGACTTGAAACACCGAATATAGCAATGCACGCAAAGAAACATCTGCACAGTCCGTGCAAAACGATTAGAACTCCTACCCTATAGAAGCCCCGGATGATCCGGGGCTTTTTTTGTATGGGGTATTCCTTAATCCATGGTCAGCACCATCTTGTGTTCTTCAGCCATTTTACGCATGTTGAGGATTGCATAGCGCATACGTCCCAAAGCCGTATTGATACTTACACCGGTATGAGCGGCAATTTCTTTGAAACTTAAATCCCTGTAGTAACGCATTTCAAGTACTTCGCGCTGTGAATCGGGCAGAGAAGCGACCAGCTTCCTGACATCACTGAGTACCTGCTTGCGCACCATCTTAACCTCTACGGTCTCCTCACATAGAGATGAATTATTCCACAAATCCAGTTGATAGTCATCGTTGGAAACCGTGTTTTCATTTTTTTTCAGCCGGAAATAGTCGATCATCAGATTGTGAGCAATCCGCATGAGCCAGGCCTTGAATTTTCCGGTTTCGGTGTATCTTCCTTGTTTAATCGTGGTGATGGCCTTGATGAAAGTGTCCTGAAAGATATCCTCTGCCAGTCCGTTGTGACGGACTGTATAAAGAATATAAGTATATAGGGGTTGTTTGTGACGTTCGAGGAGCACATCAAACGCAGTGTTATCGCCACACGCATACAATACGACCAATTCTTCATCGGTCCGTTTACAGAAAGTATCCATTACTTTACTTCTTCAATTATTATGTCAATTAAGTGGAGTAAAGAGGACTTATAGGCAATTTATTTAGCGTTTGTTATTTGTAGGTAACAAAGAAAAACAAAAAAAAGTAAACAGCCAAATGAAAAAGTTATTTTTCCATGATATGAATGAGAGTCACTTTTACCAGAGGAATAGGCGTAAAAAAAGGGACCTGCGAAAGTCCCTTCTCTAAAAAAAATCTTTTATTACTCTGTAAGATCAGGTTTGTAATAAGCCAGATCTTCTATGCGCGACTGGATAACAAAATTGTAGTTTTTCACCACTTCGTTCCGACCGTAGTTGACATATACCTCAGCACTGCGACGAAACAGCTCCTGATTTTTGTTGGCATCCTGCAGAAGCAGATATCCTGAAATGATATGTCCTGCGCTTTCCACGAGGCGGCGGGCATGAAAATCGAGATATTCCTCATCCCTGACTGAGACAACCTTCTCCACCATGTTTTCATATTTTTCAGTCATTTGAACCAACACGTTCTTCAACGGCTCCAGTTCCGGAGTAAGCGGCATGACTGCATATTCTGCAATACGCTGAAGATAAGTACCAGTGGTGACATGGCGGATGGCGGCCACCACCTGCAACTGTGTGGTTCCTTCATAGATGTTGGTGATGCGGGCATCCCGGTAGAGCCGCTCGCATTTATAATCTTTCATGTAACCCGAGCCACCATGTATCTGAATGGCATCGTAAGCATTCTGGTTTGCATATTCGCTGCTCATGCCCTTACCCAGTGGTGTGAAGGCATCAGCCAGACGAGAATAATACTTCAACTCCTCCTTCTCTTCGGGAGTCAGTTTTCTCTCCCGGCCAATATCTTCGAGTGTCTTGTACATATCCACGAAACGACAGGTTTCATACAGTACGCTGCGCGATGCATCGGTTTTCGCCCGCATATTTGCCAGCATCTCATATACTGCAGGAAAAGCGATGATGGCTTTGCCAAACTGACGACGCTCTATCGCATATTGGTAAGCTTCACGCGTTGCTGCCTCGGAAATACCCACCGACTGGGCCATGATACCCAGGCGGGCGCCGTTCATCAATGACATCACATATTTAATCAGACCCATCCGGCGACTGCCTACCAATTCGGCCCTGGCATTCTTGAAAACCAGTTCGCAAGTGGGCGCCCCCTTGATACCCATTTTATTTTCAATGCGGCGTACATTCACACCACCGGTGCGCTTGTCATACACAAACATTGAAAGGCCGCGGGCATCTTTGGTGCCCTCTTCGGAACGTGCCAGTACCAGATGAATGTCCGCGTCCCCATTGGTGATAAACCGTTTCACACCGTTCAGATACCACTGATTCTCCTTCTCATTGAAGGTGGCTTTCAGCATGACGGCCTGAAGATCTGATCCGGCATCCGGTTCGGTAAGATCCATCGACATGGTCTCCCCCTTCACTACCCTGGGTATATAGCTGTTTCTTTGCGTCTCGTCCCCAAATTCATAAATGGTTTCACCACAGTCCTGCAACATCCAGATATTCTGGAAGCTGGCATCGGCACGGCTCACAATATCGGCACTGATCATGTAGGGTACCATCGGGAAGTTGAGGCCTCCATATTTGCGGGCAAACCGCATTCCCATTAATTCTGACCTGTTGAGTACATCAAGATTTTCCTGCGTGTTTGCCGCGTAGGTTACCCGGCCATTTGCCACAGTAGGACCGCTGTGATCCACCTCCTCGGAATTGGGATCAATGATTTCGCCACAGATCTCACCCACTACTTCCAGTACTTTGTCGTAACTGTCCATCGCATCTTCAAAGTCGATGGGTGCGTAGTCGTATGTCTCCCTGTCGGCGTAATTTCGTTCTTTTAAGTCCACAATTCGTTTCATCAGCGGATGCTGAAGATAATGTCTGAACTGGGGTGTATCGGTATAAAAATTTGCCATAAATTTATTTCTTTGTTATAAATGATACCGATTGCATTTGAATCTGAAAATCTGCTAATCAGTAATCATTGAATCAATTATTTCGTATTTTTCCTGTAATATTTAATCATCTTGGGAATCACCTGCTCTATTTCACCTGTAATCACATAATCAGCGATGGCGTTGATGGGCGCATTCGGATCGCTGTTGATGGAGATGATGATGGAGCTGTCCTGCATGCCGGCAATATGTTGGATCTGTCCCGATATGCCGCAGGCGATGTAGACCTTGGGGCGGACAGTAACACCTGTCTGTCCCACCTGACGTTCGTGTTCAGTAAAACCGGCGTCCACCGCAGCACGCGAGGCACCCACCTCGGCACCCAGTACATCGGCCAGCTGGTAAAGGAGCTGAAAGTTCTCCCTCGATCCCACACCATAGCCTCCTGCGACAATAATGGGTGAGTTCTTGATGTTTACTTTCGATTTTTCAATGTGTCTGTCAATGATGGAGATGACAAAATCTTCATCCTTCACAAAATCACTCACCGTGTGCTCCACTGTTTCTCCTTTATAATACGGATCGAGAATCTCTTTTTTCATCACACCCTCACGAACGGTAGCCATCTGTGGACGGTGGTCGGGATTAATGATCCAGGCCACAATGTTTCCACCGAAAGCGGGACGAATCTGATAAAGCAGATCCTTATAAATCTTGTTCTCTTTCTTTTCCTCGTGATCTCCTATCTCAAGTGAGGTACAGTCTGCTGTAAGCCCGCTACCCAGCGCCGAAGAAACACGGGGGCCCAGGTCACGGCCTATAATGGTGGCACCCATCAGACATATCTGCGGTTTTTCTTTTTTAAACAGTTCCACCAGGATGGAGGTGTGCGGCATGGTGGTATAGGGCGACAGACGTTCGTCGCGAAAAATGTGCAACACATCCACGCCGTAAGGAAAAACCTGTTGGGCTATTCCATCGAGGTTTGCACCGGCAGCAATGGCTTCCATTCTGCAGTGAAGCTGGTTGGCAAGTGAGCGTCCCTTGGTGAGTAGTTCCAGGCTTACCTCGGCTACCGTACCCTCTTCAATTTCAAGATATACAAATAAATTGTTCATATTATTTTTTCTCGTGTTATCCAATCGTGTGATTTTCTATCAGTTCTCTCATCAGTCCATCAATATCAGCATCATTGTCGGTGAGGTGCTTACTTTCTTTGGTCTGAAAGATCACATTCTCAATTTTTTTCACCTTTGTGGGAGAACCGGAGAGGCCACACTGTACCGGATCAGCCTCCACATCGGCCACACTCCATTCGGTAAGGTTCAGATAGGGACGGCTGCTATAAATATCGATGTAATCGAGGTTTTCTACCTGTCTCTCGCTCACAGTCCTGGCATGCTTATACTTTTGCAGGAGTTTTGCATTACGCTGACGGCAGGTGCGTGCCGAGCTGTTCACGGTAATGAGTACAGGCAATGGGCACTCTACTACTTCCACTCCGTTATCGAGGCGCCGTTTAACCGTGATTTTATTCTTGTCAATTGCTTCGATATTTTCAGCATAGGTAATCTGCGGTATTCCCAACTTCTCGGCCACCTGTGGCCCTACCTGTGCTGTGTCACCATCGATAGCCTGTCGTCCGGCAACAATGAGGTCATACTTCCCGATTTTTCGCACTGCCATTGATAGAGCGTATGAAGTAGCCAGCGTATCGGCACCGGCAAAAGCCCTGTCAGTCAGCAACACGCCGTCGTCTGTTCCACGGAATAATCCTTCACGTAAGATTTCGGCAGCTCGTCCAGGGCCCATGGTCAGCACCGTAATCCGGGACCCCGGAAAACGCTCCTTGATGCCCAGTGCCTGTTCCATTGCACTCAGGTCTTCGGGATTGAAAATTGCGGGCAGGGCTGCCCTGTTCACTGTTCCGTCGGCTTTCATCGCATCTTTCCCAACGTTGCGTGTATCAGGAACCTGTTTGGCCAACACAATAATGTTAAAAGTCATTTTTGTCAGTTTAGTTTGTTTCTTTTCGGTATTTTTCTGCGTTTTTTCGTGATGATACCTGTACACACGAATTTCGCATGACATTTATCAGATCGCGTTAAAAAAGCATTATGTTTGAGGCAACAAATATACACAATTTTCAGTAAGTCCCCCTCCGGAACTTTGAAAAAAATAAAAAACAGGATGTAAACAATTAAGAGGATTAATATGTTAATTATATGTGAATTCTTTTCGTAAAATAATTTGACGGCATCTCCAAATCATTCGCACGATATAATGGAGAAATTTCAGTGAAATATGATATCTTTGTAAGGTAAAAAAGAAATACTCCCGGATGAAAAAAATTATCCCTTTTCTGATCGTGATGGCAATAAGCCTTTTACTGGGTAGTTGTGCAGGTATAAAATACCTGACAGTGGAAACACGTGAACCGGCACAGGTTGCGCTGCCTTCGCGCGTATTTTCACTGGCGATCGTGAATAATGTGGTACAGCAGCCCGACGACATTGGACATGAAACACAGCTGATTGGGCGTTCAACCCAAGAAAGGTCGAAAGCTTCCTCCGACAGCATTGCCATTTATTACACTGAGGCTCTGGCACAATTTTTGAATGAAGAGGATTATTTTCAGAATGTACTCTTTTATCCGGAACCATTAAGAAGTGATGACAATTTCTTTCAGGAACGCCCCCTTACTCCCGAAAAAATGAATGCCATCAGAAACAAAACCGGGGCAGACGCGATCATCTCCCTCGACAAGTTGATTATCCAGACGGAGAAAAAGGATCAGTTCCGGCAACAGGGTTATACATACAGTCAAATGATCGGAAGGATTAATTCCATACTGAGGGTCTACCTGCCCACGATGGAAGGAAAGATTCCCGCAGTACAATATACCGATAGCATGCGGTGGGAAGGGCTTGACATACAAAACATACCGGCATATGCCGACATCACGCTTCCCACACGCGAGGAAGTGATGAAGCAGCTGGCCGTGAGGGCAGCCGAGAAGATGACCTATGTCTTTGCCCCGCACTGGGAAAAGCAAGACAGATGGTATTATTCATTGCCAAATGCGCTGATGCGTGAAGGAGAGAGTTTTGTCAAAAGTGCAAACTGGGCTGCAGCAATAGAGAAATGGGAAGCTTTTTATAATTCCCGATCAAATAAAACAGAAAAAGCGAAAGCGGCAAATAATCTTGCTTTCGCATGGGAAATGATGGATGATATGAAGCAGGCATTGGAATGGGCAAATATCTCGTTCCAGATTTTTGATCAGTCCTCAGCACCCAATTCACTCGACCGGAGAAGGGCTCTGTTATACAAAAAGGAACTGGAAAGAAGAGTCAACACATCCAATAAATTGAATATGGAAAGTTTTTAATCGTTTATTTGGGGATCACGCCCCAAAAAAACGGGGAAGTTATTTCTGTTATTCAAAAAAAACAGTACCTTTGCCGCAGAATCTTCAACAGTACATTTACTCATATCTACTGTTAATCATTTACAAATTCATTTCATATCATATATTATCTCCGGCTTTTTTTGCTGAAAAGTATGATCCACGCAACCATCACACACGGTCGGGTATAATTCAGTGATAACTATTTTCAATATTCATAACGAATTTCAATAGATATACATGGCTTATAACATTATTGAGCTTAATGAAAAGCTTACCACAGAATTGCGGGTTCTGGCCAAAGAAATGGGCATAAGACGTCCAGACGCGTATAAGAAAGAAGAACTCATCTACAAAATATTGGATGAGCAGGCAATCGCAGAAACCAAAAAATTAACAGCCGACACTGGGACAAAACAAAACTATAGTACCAGAAACAGAACGGAAAAACCGAAGAATCAGAAAAACAAATCTGTCGGAAAGAAAGAGGATGTAAAAGAATCCGAACCGACGAAAAAAGAAACGGGCAATCCTGTCAAACCAACACAACCTGTTGTCCCTGCCGAAAAGCCCAGGCTGGTGAAAAAAGAAGTGATTCCGGAGATTGTGACAAAGCTTGAGATGGTAAAAGAGCCCAGGGAAGAAGTATCCCAAAAGGAAACTTTCCAAAAGGAAGTATTGAACAACGAGGTATCCGTTAAGAAAGTGGAAACTGAAAAAACCGAAGTATCCCAGAATGATACCAAAACACCTTCCAAACCCATTCAACTGGTTTTCCGGTCATCGAAAAACAGAAACGAAGAAAAAAAGAGTGCACCGGCACCCGTGACATTACCTCCCGTTGTAGCCGAAGACCCCACGGTAGAGGCAGCCGCAATCCCGGCGAAGGAGGTATCCCCTACAGGGAGTAAGGTCTCTTTGATGGATCTGCTGGCACCTTCCCCCCTGCAACCAAAACAGCAGCCTCAGACACAACAGGTAAAAACGGCACACCAGTCCCCCACCCTTAATCAGAATCCGGCTCAGGCACAAAAGGAGAAAGATTCTTCTTATGACTTCGACGGTATCTTGACAGCCTCGGGAGTACTGGAGATCATGCCCGACGGATATGGTTTCCTGCGTTCATCGGATTACAACTATATGTCATCACCCGACGACATATATGTCTCCCAGTCGCAGATCCGCCTCTTCGGACTAAAAACGGGAGATGTGGTGGAAGGTCCCATTCGTCCGCCCAAGGAAGGGGAGAAATTTTTCCCGTTGGTAAAGGTCGACATGATAAACGGACGCAAGCCGGACGATGTGCGGGACCGCGTACCTTTCGACCACCTGAAACCTTTGTTTCCCAACGAGAAGTTCAATCTCACAAAAGGGCACAACGACAATCTTTCCTGTCGCGTGGTAGACATGTTTTCACCCATCGGAAAGGGACAGCGCGGACTGATCGTGGCACAACCCAAGACCGGTAAGACCATGTTACTCAAGGATATTGCCAACGCTATTGCTGACAATCATCCAGAAGTATACATGATCATCCTGCTTATTGATGAACGACCCGAAGAGGTAACCGATATGGAACGGAGTGTGAAGGCCGAGGTGATTGCCTCTACGTTCGATGAACCGGCCGACCGGCATGTGAAGATTGCTGAGATCGTGCTAAATAAGGCACGCCGACTGGTAGAATGCGGACATGATGTGGTGATCCTGCTCGATTCCATCACCCGTCTGGCACGCGCCTACAATACCGTACAGCCCGCATCGGGAAAGGTACTTTCGGGAGGCGTGGATGCCAATGCGCTACACAAGCCAAAACGTTTCTTCGGTGCTGCCCGCAATATTGAATTTGGTGGCTCACTCACTATCATTGCCACAGCACTCACCGAAACAGGATCAAAAATGGATGATGTGATTTTCGAAGAGTTCAAAGGTACCGGGAACATGGAATTACAACTAGACCGCAGACTCTCCAACAAACGTATCTTCCCCTCGGTGGACATCATTGCTTCCAGCACACGCCGCGACGATCTGCTGCTATCGGAAGAGACACTCAACCGCATGTGGGTACTCCGCAACTTCCTTTCCGACATGAATTCGGTAGAAGCAATGGAGTTTTTGTTAAATCGTTTGAGACGCACATCGAGCAACGAAGAGTTTCTTATCTCGATGAACGATTGATAATTTACAACCAGACATCATCGGGATATGCCACGGCTTCCAGGAAGAGGGCATGTCCCGGTGCTGAATCACCCGCAACATTGCGGTTTTTTGCCTCAATAATACGCCGCAGGCCACGTTCATCGAGCCTCCCCCTACCCGCTTCGAGCAATGTACCGACAATGGCGCGCACCATATTCCGCAAAAAACGGTCGGCCGTAATGGTAAAAGTATATTGGTGATCTCCCTCCTGCTCCCACGCTGCCGATTCTATCCTGCAGAGGTTTGTTTTCACATCGGTATGTAGTTTGCTGAAACTGGTAAAATCATTGTACTCCTTCAACACTTCACACAACGCATTCATCCGCTGCAAATCGGGGTGAAAGTATATGCGACAGGTCAATCCGTACAGGAAAGGATCTTTTTGGGTGGTAATATGATAACTGTAAGTACGTGAAAGTGCACTAAAACGGGCATGCGCATCGGATTTTACAAGTCGTATACTGGAAACGGAGATCTCTTTGGGGAGAAAATTATTGAGTTTATGAACCAGGTCAACCGTTGAAAAAGCATTTCCCTCCCAATCGAAATGGGCCACCATTCCACGGGCATGCACACCGGCGTCGGTTCTGCCCGCTCCGGTGATGGCCACATTTTCACGGAGGATCACCGACAATGCATCCTGCATTACCTGTTGCACACTTAAGCCATTCGGCTGAATCTGCCAACCCACATAATTACGGCCATTATACGAAAGCGTCGCAAAGAAACGGGGCATGTGTCTGGAATTATCCGTTCAACTCTCTCAATCTTATTTTGGTAAGCGCCTGCTTTGTATTCAAAGGAAAATCGCCATCCATCATCCAGCTGTAATAACCGGGCTCATTTTTGAGTACCTCCAATACCGGTTTACCCTTGTGTTTCCCGAAGTTGAACACCTCTATCCCCTCTTCATTGAAGATGATCCTGCCGGCAAAATCCACGTTGTTGTTAAAGCTGGAATATTCTTTCGAAAGCACTTCAATGTCGTTTGTCAAGTCGGGGTAACGATCGAGTTGCGATTTCAGCACTTCGTAAGTGGCAAAGGTATCGGCTTCGGCTGAATGGGCATTTTCCAACTGTTTATTGCAATAGAAGTTGTAAGCTGCTTCCAGCGTACGTTGTTCTTTTTTGTGAAAGATGATCTGCACATCCACAAATTTACGCTTGCTCATATCGAAATCCACACCGGCGCGCAGGAACTCTTCCGCCAGCATGGGCACATCGAAACGACTGGAGTTAAATCCAGCCAGGTCACAGCCCTCCAGATGATCAGCCAGCGAGCGCGCTACCTGTTTGAAGGAAGGACAATCTTTCACATCTTCGTCAGTAATACCGTGAATAGCCGTTGACTGCGGTGGTATGGGTATACCCGGGTTGATACGCCGCGATTTAATTTCTTCCTTCCCATTTGGATGTACCTTCAGGAAGGATATCTCCACAATGCGATCATGGGCAATGTTGATCCCGGTAGTCTCCAGATCAAAAAAGACCAACGGGTTTTTGAGATTTAATTGCATGCCGCCAGAGGTTGGTTAGTCATTCAACATCATTGGCATGAGCAGCGTAAGCATATCTTCGTGCTCTTCTTTCTCTACCGGCAGGATGAGCCCTGCTCTTGAGGGATCAGAAAGTTCGATCCGTACGTCGGAAGAAGGAATATTATTGAGGATGTCGATGAGGAAGGCAGCTTTAAAACCGATGTTCATTACGTTGCCTTCGTAGTTGCATGGGATCATCTCCTCGGCGGCGGTAAGAAAATCAATATCCTGCGCCGAAACCACTACCTTTTCTTCCGAGAGCTGCAGTTTCACAAGGCTGCTTGCCGGATTGGAAAAAACGGCCACACGCCTGAGCGCATTAAGCAAAGCCAGCCGGTCAAGTGTAAGTGTGTTGGGGTTATTTTGAGGAATCACCGAATTATAGTTCGGATAACGTCCTTCCACGAAGCGGCACACCATCTTATAAGTAGACATGGTGATGTACGCGTTGTTCTCATCAAAGGTTACATCCACAGTACCGGATTCTTTCGGAAGGAGCAATTTTAACAGGTTAGCCGGTTTTTTTGGCAAAATAAATGAGGAGCGCCCATCACCTTTCGCATTGGTGGTGGTTACACGTACCAGCTTATGACCGTCTGAAGCCACAAAAGTGACATCATCGGCTGTAATATCAAAATATATCCCATTCATTACGGGGCGCAACTCATCGTCGGCTGTGGCAAAAACCGTTCTGTTTATTCCCGAAAAAAGTGTCTCTGCATCCATGGTCAGTTTCAGGGCGTTATCTTTCAGCATTTTCGGTTCGGGGTACTCATCACCCTTTAATCCCACGAAATTGTATTTTCCGTTATGGTAATATATAAATACCTCCAACGTTTCGTCGTTTATATCGAACGTAAGCGGCTGGTCGGGTAGCTCACGCAGCGGATCGAGCAGGTTTTTGGCGTTGATAGCCAAGCTTCCTCCACCCTCGGCATCTTTCACCTCTACCAGCGTCTCCAATCTTGTTTCGCTGTCGGCTGCTGTTAGAGAGAGCAGGTTATTCTTCAGATCCAGCAGAAAACAATCCAGAATAGGCAATGTGTTTTTGGAGTTGATCACCCTGCTGATAGCCTGCAGGTGATTCAACAGCGTGGCGCTTGATACTACAAATTTCATACGATTATATCTTTTTTATTTTTATTTCAACTAGCAAATATAGGAATTTATCTTGGAGCACCGGAGGTTTTAAAAGATAATTTTAAGTGAGGCCACCGATACAGGAGATTTTTCATTTTTTCCTGCTCCTCGGATGATGTTCAATGATCTCCTGGCGCAGAAAGTTGCGGTCGAGATGCGTATAAATCTCGGTGGTCGTTATTTTCTCATGTCCCAGCATCTCCTGAATCACCCTGATGTTGGCGCCACGCTCGAGCAGATGTGTCGCGAAGGAGTGACGGAAAACGTGCGGGCCGATAGTCTTTTGTATTCCCGCAGCTTCCGCATACTGTCTTATATAATAAAAAACAGTCACACGTGAAATGGCTTTACCTCTTGCACTGACAAAAACAATATCTTCATTCCCTTTTTTGATAACAATCTGACTGCGATAAGGCAACCAGTCTTTAATTCTCTGTATGGCAGTATCCGATATGGGTACGAGCCGCTGTTTACTCCCTTTCCCTTTTACACGAATAAAACCTTCCTCCGGAAAGAAATCGGAAAAACGAAGACTGATGAGTTCTGAAATACGTAAACCGCAGCTGTAGAGCGTTTCAATGATTGCATAATTTCTAGTTCCTCCGACAGTGGAAAGGTCGATAGTAGCCAGTATTGCATCTATCTCCTCCAACGACAACACCACGGGGAGCTTTAATCCTGTTTTTGGCGTCTCGAGTAGTTCAGTCGGATCGTCATCGCGATATTTCTCCAACTGTAAAAAATGAAAGAAAGATTTCAAACCCGATATAATTCTGGCAGTGGAGCGAGGCGAAAGAGACTGGTCGTACATCGATGCCAGAAACTGTTCCAGATACTCCTTGTGAAGGTCGATCACATTGATTTGCTGTTCTGCACAAAAATTTATCAGTTTTTGCAAATCCGACATGTATGCCTCAATGGTATTGGTCGACAGTCCTTTTTCCAGAAGAAGATACCGTTTGTATTTATCGGTCACCAATTGGCGTATCATTTTTCTCCCCCTCTATCTCTGATAAAAAAGTTTCGACCTCCTCCACACTTAATTTTAACTTTTCGAGCAAGGTTGTTTCTTTCATCTGTGACCAGTGATGATCTTTATTCAGCTGACGCAGGAGACCAATCACCTCTTCATTGCCCATCATCTGAAAAAGAGGCAATAACTTGTGTGCAATCTCGCAAGCTGTCTTCTTATCTTTTTCAGCAAATGATTTTTGTATTTTGTCCGCATTGACTTTTGTTTCGCTGATGAACGATTTCAGTATTCCTATGGAAGCATGTTTGTCATCCCTTACAAAGTCGATCAACGCTCCTGCTCCTTTGACGCGCGGTTTTACAGGCGGATAGTTTGTCCCCGTTTTTTCGGACCTCACATATCGCCAGATGATATCATACAAATCCTCTGGTTCAAAGGGTTTGGAAAGGTAATCGGTGAAACCGACCGTCTGCAGTTCAGCGACAGACATCTCCGCTTCGGCTGAAAGCGCAATGACAGGCACTTCTTTTGTATTTTTGTTCTCACGTATTTTTTCGACGAGTGTGATGCCATCTATGTGTGGCATGCGGATGTCCACAAAGACAATGTCGAACAAATTTTCGTTCAGTTGTGATATCACTTTGCGCGGATTGGCTTCAATAACACAATGCATTCTTTCCTTTAGAAGCATTTCAGCCACCATATTCAACTGAATCGGATCATCATCTACCACAAGTACAGAGACGTCTTCCAGGCCTGACCCTATACCTGTCATTACATCATCTTTTTTTTGTGCAGGCCTCAGGGGTAACTCCACGATAAACTCAGATCCTTTTTCTTTTTCCGAAATAAGAGATATACTGCCGTGTAATGCATCTACAAAACCTTTTGTGATGGCTAATCCCAAACCACTACCTTCCACATTGTCCGAATCAATATCGGGATTATTCAGCCGGCTGAACTCCTGAAATATATACTGTTGGTCTGCCGGGTCAATTCCTTTTCCGGTATCGGAAACTGAAAACAGAAACCGATCGCCCTCACCGACCTCTTTTACCATTGCAACGATAACTATTTCGCCCTCAGCCGTATATTTGACAGCATTTGAAATGAGATTCCCCATGATCTGCCTCATCACGTAGGGATCACCAAAACAGGTCTGCTCATGGGGAATTTTGTTGTCAACAATATAACTTAAACCCTTTTGTTTTGCCAGCGGCCTAAAGCTGTCCATGGTTTCTTCTGCCAGTGCATGTAGATGGATGTCGGACTCAGACAATTGCCATGTTCCGGCTTCGAGCTTATGATGATCGAGCAACATGGAGACAAGCTGAAGGACATGTTCCCCTGAGTACTTCATGTTACGGAGTCTGGGTTCATTCTCAGCTTCACTTCCGCCTCCTTCCATCAGATGAATATAGCCCAAAATTGAACTCATGGGTGCTTTTATATCATGGGAAATTGTAATCATCAACTTCTCCCTCGAAGCCAAAAGTTGAGAAATACGTTTATGAGAACTTTCCAGCTGTCTACGGTAACGCTGGCTTCTGTTGATATCTACCAAAAAGAGAACACCGAAGACAAGGGCTATGAGTATGGCGAGACAGGAAACCACAAACATAGTTTGTTGTGAACCGGCAAGCGCCTTCTCCTTATCGATGACCAGCTGAAGGGACTTCCTCATTTCAACCTGTTCAATACCTTTTAAAAGGTCGTCGATACGCGCGGTAAGCATGCGATTTGTGAAATTCATTTTGTCCAGCCTTTTGGAAAAAGCCGTTTGAAGCTTCTTCTGTCGGGCAAGATCCAATTTCTCAGAATATCGTATCTTGTTAATGAGTGTGTCTACAATAATCTTGAATTCATGTTCGTTAATCACCGCCTTGTTGCTGATTACAACGGTGGAATCGGCAGAAGCTACAAAGACATTGCGGACCCGATCAAGGAAACCTTTGCGTTGTCCGGCTACCAGGGTTGTGTCGGACTGACTCCGTCGGGGTACGCGCAGATTATTTTTTTCCAGAAAATCTGAAACTTCCCGGTTCAATTCGCGTGGCACGTAGCTACTCTCCGTCCTGCCGGTAATCACGGAGCTATGGTTTAAAGAGTCAAGTAACGAGGCAACCGCTTCAAGGTTTACTTTTTTTTCCTGGATGAGCAGCGATATTGTATCAAGCTTAACCTTTCGCTCGGTTTCGAGGGAGGACTGTTTCAGTTTGTCCAGATTGTTGTTTATTTCCGGAACAATAGAATCATATTTGAGAAAATATTGCCGGGCATTTTCAGCCGTGAACAGATTTTGATCACTTTCAATTTCGTATAATTTCGAAAGCGTATTTCCCACTATCAGTAAATCGGAAATGTCTTCATTCTTGATTTTCTGGTTTGAAAAGATCACCAGATTTCGATAAATACCATACAGTCCAAAGGCCATGACAATCACAACCAACACATATCCAGCAATCACAGTGGACTTTATCTTCGAAGATCTTTCTTTTTGCATAAATGGCAAAAAAATTTAAGTAATCACATTATATAATTTAATTTTATTGTACAGCGTTTTTCTGTCGATATTCAATATTGATGCTGCCATGGTCTTATTTCCTTTGGCGAGTCTCAGAGCCTCCACTATTTTCTCCTTTTCATAATTTTCTTTTCGAAGATTAAGCATTGGAGTTGATACGGCCAAATTATTCTCCTGCTTAATGATATTTTTTTCGAATAACCGTGATGCCAGTTCAGCCGGCATGTGCTTTCCTTCGGTCAGTAATGCAGCCTGTATAACGCTGTTTTTAAGTTCCTGAATATTCTCCGGCCAGGCATATTCATACATCTGATTGTAAATGGTCTGATCAATGGTTTGTATCTGTTTATCGAGCATCTGATTGGCAAATTGTAGGAAATATGATACAAATGCGTCGATCACCTGTTTTTTCCCTTTTATGGTGGGAAGGGTGATACTTTTCTCCCCGAGCAGACGGAAAAGTTTGGGTATGAGTGATTTTTCCAATTCCGTAATGCTTTTCTCTGTACTCATAATTATCTGAGTATAGTGTTCATCCCGTGATTGTTTCGTGAGAATATTCAATAATTCATTCTGTAGATTAAGATCGAGTTGATCGACCTTTCTTATGTACAACAAGCCCCCCCGTGCTGCAAAGAATTTTTCCATCAGGGGCGATTCGTTCTCTTCTGAATCAGTGTACTGGCGACTACTTCTTTTATTGATATTCAGCTGATCAGGATCCAGTTGAACCAGCGGCCTGGAAGGATGGATTCCCTTCTCATAGATATACTTCACTGCAGAAACCTTTCCGGTACCTCTGTCTCCTATTAGCAAACGGTATTCGTTGTGTTCGGCTATTTGATCAAGTTGTCTGAAAAGCAGCTGATACTCCTTTCCCGGAGGCAGAATAAAGTCATTTGAAAACCTGCTTTTTTTGTTTCTGTACTCCTGCGTTTGAAATGCTTCCTCAATTTTTTTAAATAAATGTTCGGGTTCGATGGGCTTCGGGATGTAGTCCGCAGCTCCTGCTTTCATTGATAAGACAGCAGATTCCACATCAGCGTATCCGGTGATCATGATGACGATGATGTCCGAATCATATTTTTTCACCCAAGATAAAAATGTAATTCCATCGGCATCAGGCATCCTAATATCTGTCAGGATGAGGTCGAAAGGCTGTTCTTTCACCCTTTGCTTCGCATCGCTGGCGCTCGTAGCGGTTTCAACCAGGAAACCCCTTTTTACCAGCCACGACTTCAACATCAGACAAACGGTTAAATTATCATCTACAATCAGTACACTTTTATTCATTCCTAATTAAAAAAAGATGCCAAAGAGGCATATATAAAGATATCGTCATTTTTTTTTGTTCGTTTCCTTTTCCAATTCTTTTGGTAACACCAAGGCAGCATAAAAAAGAAAAACAGCACCGCAGATCATAGCCAGCACCCATTCGGGCCTTTGCCTGAACATAAGATATGTGGCCACAATCATTAATACACAGGCAAAGAGTTGTATGTTAAATAGTCTTTTTCCGCGGATACTTTTCCCCGGGTAAGGACTGGTTGCCGTAATGGCCGAAAAGAGTACCACAGAAAGCGCCATGACCCAGGATGCAATCTCCGGAAAAAACAGGAAGACTATTGCCGACAACAGGATACCGATGACGGAGATGCGTAGTAATATATCCTTCGTATTTCTCATCATCCTACTTACTCAATTGATAATAAAAACATCTTCTCCCTCTTTTTTCATGAGATAATTCTCACGTGCAAACTTCTCAAGATCTTCCTTATTCGACTGAAGTTCGTTTAATTTTTCCTTGTCTATTTTGGTTTGGTTCCGATAAAACTCAATTTGAGATTCAAGGTTTCTGATCCGCGTTTCATAACGAATTCTCTTTGTCACACTACTGTCACTGAAGAAAAACAACATCAACACCAACACAAGAAGTACGATGATCTGTGTGATGGTAAGCCCCAGGACTCTTTTGGATGTGAATGTTTTCACTTTGTCTTTCATTCCTGACAAGTTATGTACCTCAGTTGGAATTTTATGATACAAAAATACCTTTTTTTTTCATATTTCATTCAACTTTTCAAATATTCACCTAAAATATCCTTTCCACTCATTGGGCAAATTAAACAAAATAAAGTATCTTTACGCTGTAGTTAAGAAATAAATAGTTGTAGCGCATCCATTATGAAGAAAGTCATACTCTCAGCCCTTCTGGGTATATTTTCCCTCTCCTTAACCTTTCCATGTACAAACCTTCTTGTAGGTAAAAAAGCATCCATCGACGGTTCCACATTCATTTCCTATGCTGCCGACTCATACGGATTGTACGGAGAACTTTATCACTGGCCTGCAAAACAATATCGTCCAGGTGAAAAACTAAAGGTTTACGAGTGGGATACAGGAAAGTACCTTGGCGAAATTCCACAGGTACTGCAAACCTTCAATGTAGTAGGCAACATGAATGAACATCAGGTGGCTATCGGAGAAACCACCTTTGGCGGACGTGAAGAACTGGCTGATTCTACTGCCATCATGGACTACGGGAGCCTCATCTACATCACCCTGCAACGGGCCAGAAATGCCCGTGAAGCAATTGCCATCATGACCCGGCTGGTAAAGGATTATGGTTATTACAGTTCCGGAGAATCATTTTCAATCGCAGATCCCAATGAGGTGTGGATCATGGAAATGATCGGCAAAGGTGTAGGGAACAAGGGAGCTGTATGGGTGGCAGTACGTATTCCGGACGATTGTGTCTCGGCACATGCCAACCAGGCCCGCATACAGCAGTTTCCGCTGGATGACCCCGCCAATTGCCTCTACGCTCCCGATGTAATCTCCTTTGCCCGTGAAAAGGGTTATTTTACAGGAAGCGACGCCGAATTCAACTTTGCCAAAGCTTATGCCCCACTGGATTTTGGTGCATTGCGTTTCTGTGAAGCCCGCGTCTGGTCGTTTTTCAACAAGGTAAACAAGGACATGGCTCGCTATGTGACCTATGCTCAGGGAAAGACCACCGATCCCATGCCTTTATACATCAAACCGGACCGAAAACTGAGCGTACATGATATTCAACAGCAAATGCGGGACCATTATGAAGGTACCGAGCTTGACTGGCGTTTCGACGTGGGTGCCGGTCCTTTTAATTCTCCCTACCGTTGGTCTCCCCTTACTTTTGAGGTAGATTCGGTAGAATATTGCAACGAGCGACCCACAGCCACCCAGCAGACAGGCTTCTCCTTTGTGGCACAAATGCGCAAATGGCTCCCCAATGAAATTGGTGGCATCCTCTGGTTTGGTGTCGACGACGCTGCGCAAACAGTCTATTATCCCATTTACTGTGGACTTACCGAAGTGCCTCAGGAAATGGCACAGGGGAACGGCGACTTGCTCACTTTTTCATGGAGCTCTGCTTTCTGGATCCACAACTGGGTATCCAACATGGTTTACAGCCGTTACAACGACATGAGTACAGACATGAAAAAGGTTCAATCGTCACTTGAGAGCAGGTTTAAATCTGCTCAGCCGGAGGTGGAGAAGAAGGCAATCGCACTTTACACAAAATCCAAACCCGAAGCGGTACATTATCTTACTCAATATTCCAACCAGATGGTAAAGGAGGGTGTGGAAGAATGGAAAAAACTGGGTGAATATTTGATGGTAAAGTATATGGACGGAGTGATCAAGAAGGAAGAAAACGGAAAGTTTAAAAGGAATCCTTACGGACAACCGGAATTTCCTTCCCGTCCCGGGTATTCAAATGAGTATTACAAAAAAATTGTTGAACAAACCGGAGATAAATACAAAGTGCAAACAATAGAATAACAGATATAAAAACAGAATACTGATTATGGAAGAAAAAACATTACTGGCATTTGTAACAGAAAAAGCACAGTCTTGGATTAATGGAAACTACGATGCTGCCACCAAAGAAGAAGTACAGCAGATGCTTGACAGTGAAGATAAATCAAAGCTTGTCGATGCATTTTACAAAGATCTGGAATTTGGTACAGGCGGTTTGCGGGGTATCATGGGTGCCGGTAGCAATCGAATGAATATTTATACGGTAGGATCCGCCACACAGGGACTCTCCAATTATCTGTTGAAGGAATTTGCAGATTTGAATGAGATAAAAGTAGTGATCGGGCACGACTGTCGTAATAACAGCCGTAAGTTCGCAGAGATATCAGCCGACATCTTCAGTGCCAACGGCATCAAGGTTTACCTCTATGAAGATTTGCGTCCCACTCCCGAGATATCCTATGCCATCCGAAAACTGGGTTGTCAGAGTGGAATCATGATTACTGCCTCACACAATCCAAAAGAATATAACGGTTATAAGGCCTACTGGAACGATGGGGCTCAGGTGTTGGGACCGCACGACAAGAACATCATAGCAGAGGTAAACCGCATTTCTTCTATCGACGACATTCGTTTTAAAGGCAACGAAAAGCTGATTGAAATCATTGGCAAAGACATGGATAAGGCATTCATCGACGAAATCCGCAAGCTGGTACTCTCGCCCGAAGCCATCGAACGCCAGCACGACATAAAGATCGTATATACGCCGATTCACGGTACAGGTATCACACTCGTCCCCGATGCGTTGAAAGCAATCGGCTTCACCAATATCGTCCATGTTCCGGAACAGGATGTGATCAGCGGCGACTTTCCCACTGTGGTATCTCCCAATCCCGAAGAGCCTGCAGCACTGGATCTGGCCATTAAGAAAGCCATGGATACGGGTGCTGAACTGGTGATGGCAACCGATCCCGACGGCGACCGCATTGGCACAGCCATTCGTGGCAATGAAGGCAACTTCATTCTTGTCAATGGCAACCAAACCATGCTCCTGTGTCTTTATTACCTGATGAACAGAAGAGAGGAACTGGGATTACTTACAGGCAAGGAGTATGCGGTAAAAACCATTGTCACTACCGAACTGGTAAAAGATATTGCCAACAAGAAGGGTATTGAACTGTTCGACTGCTACACCGGCTTCAAATGGATTGCCGAAATCATACGCAAAAACGAAGGAGGAAAGAAATACATTGGCGGAGGAGAAGAGAGTTACGGTTTTTTGGCTGGTGACTTTGTACGCGATAAAGATTCTGTGTCGGCATGTGCTTTATTCGCAGAGATCGCTGCCTGGGCGAAGGACAATGGGAAGACCATGTATCAGTTGCTTGAAGAGATTTATCTTGAATACGGATATTCAAAGGAGGTGGGCATCTCGCTGGTACGCAAGGGAAAAGAGGGTGCAGATGAGATTGAAGCAATGATGAAGAATTTCCGTGCAAACCCGAAAACCTCACTGGGTGGATCCCCTGTTACGTTGATCAAGGATTTCGCAAAGCTGGAAGCAGTGGACTACGTCCGAAACGAACAGATTGCACTGGAAATGCCCACCACGTCGAATGTCATTCAATATTTTACTGAGGAAGGTACCAAACTATCCATCCGTCCCTCGGGCACCGAGCCAAAGATCAAATTTTATATTGAAGTGAGGGGTGCGGTGAAGTCACGTGAAGATCTGTCACAGGCAGAAATGGATGCCAACAAAAAGATAAACGCAATACGTCAGGAACTTGGTATTTAGATTTTGAAATTTTCAGGTTGTATGTTCTCCATATTGCAAATATTGGACGTTAGACAGATTAAAAAGCGGATAACAGATTATTAAAATGATTATGAGAAAAAAATTAACGATAGCATTGGTAGCGCACGACCACCGTAAAGCAGATATGGTGGAGTGGGTTATTTACAACTCCGACTTCCTTTCGGAACACCACCTGGTGTGCACCGGAACGACCGGCAGTCTGGTACGTGATGCACTGCATAATGAAGGGGTGAACCCTACGTTTACCATTATGAACTCAGGCCCCATGGGGGGCGATGCCGAGATTGCGGCCATGGTGGTGCGTAAAGAGATCGACCTGGCCGTGTTTCTGATAGACGACCTCAATCCGCAGCCTCACGAAGCAGACATCATGATGTTGCTCCGTCAGTGTCGGGTACACAATGTACCCATTGCCTGCAACCGGTACAGTGCCGACCTGATGATCACCAGCAACCTGTGGGACGATGATGGCTATGTACCATCTCCTCCCCGGTATGAAGAATTCGACAGAAAAAAGATGGGTTTTTAGACCAAAATAAGTTTAAAACAATCCCCTCACCGACAAACTGATGTCAATGAGGGGATTTTTTGTTTGAAAAAGAGAGGCTTTTAGTCAACCAGTTTCAATTCTTTCACTACGTGCGGTGCGCCCATAACTTTGTCAATCATGTACAGTACGAAGCGGATGTCCACACTGATCGTGCGTTGCATATCGTTTTCAAAGAGGATATCACCACTCAGTGACTCCCAGTTGCCATCGAACGCCAATCCGATAAGCTCGGCTTTCCCATTCAACACGGGGCTTCCCGAGTTTCCACCGGTAATATCATTGTTCGACAGGAAATTTACCCGCATGCCCCCCTCTTTGTCGGCATAACGGCCGAAATCTTCGCTGCGGATGGCATCAAGGATATATTCCTGTACGTTAAACTCAGGATCACCCGGCACCTGCTTTTCAAGGATGCCTTTTGAGGTACTGTAATAGTCGTACCACACCGCATCACGTGGCCTGTAGCCCTGCACAGTTCCGTAGCTCATCCGTTGCGTGAAGTTGGCATCGGGATAAAAGTTTTTTCCCGGACTCATCTCCATAAGGGCTGCCATCAGCTCCCGTTCACCTTTTAAAATTTTTCCATAGAAGGGCATCATCAGCTCCGACAGTTCATACCCCATGTCAGTTGTCGACAATGCCAGTTCCATGGCCGGATCTTTTGTGAGAAGCTGCGTATCGGCAGTTTTCAACAGTTGCAAAAGCTTTTCCAGTGAAGTAAACTGTGAATGGGTATAGAGCCAGTCGGCGTACGCTTCATAGTCACCATCAAACAGAGAATCAATCTTTTGGTAGATATCCGGGTGGTATTGCTGTGGCACCCGTTCAGCATATAGTTTCATTAATACAGGCAGTACCTTTTTGTCCAACGCCGGTTCGTAGTTCTTATAGGATTCAATGAGTCGTTCGTTGATGAATGCCTGTTTGTCTTCTTCCGTACCTTCCGTATCGAAACGAAGGATGGTGTTGGCAAACCGGATCAGTTCAATACCATTGTTGAACGTTTCCAGGAAATAAGTGGTATAACGTGCCAGCTCATCGGAACCGGCGTATGCATTTTTCAGCGAAAGAAGGGTGCTGTCGTATTTGACCTTGCGTGCCGGATTGCTCTGTATCCATCTGTTGAGCTGCTCTTCCATTTTTTCTTTTTGTGGCAACACACCCAAATTGTTCAACGCCTCATTCATGCCCATCGCGTTTTTCCAGTAGTTGGAACTCCCTGCAAACTTGCTGGCATATTTGATGCGGATGGTATCATTCGACGTCATTGCGTCCCACCAGATAGCCTGTTTTGCACCTCGCACTTCAATGCGGGGTTTATTTTCAGATTCCATCTGCTGACGGATACCCCACGACGACATGTACCGTTGTGTGCTGCCGGGGTAACCCACCGTCATGCAGTAGTCGCCCTCTTTTACACCGGCCAGTGACACTGGAACCACGTATTTTGGTTTGTAAGGTTTATTGCTTGCACTGTAATTCGCAGGTTTGTTGTCCTTGCCGGCATATACCCGGAAAACAGAAAAATCGCCGGTCTGTCGTGGCCACATCCAGTTGTCCGTATCACCACCAAACTTACCTACCGAGGAAGGGGGCGTAACCACCAGCCGCACATCACGAAACACATCATAAAGTACCACATAATACTTGTTACGGGCATAAAAGGGCACGACCCTTGCGCTGGTAAAAGGGTCATTCTCATATGCTTCTATTAATTGAGTGGAAAGTGAATCAATGACAAGTTCTCGTTGTACTTCACTAAGCACCAACGGAACATGGGGAACAATCTGATCGGTTACGTCCACCATTGAACGAAGAAAGGAGACAGTGAGTCCGTCGGCATAAAGTTCATCCGTACCTTTTTTTGCAACAAAACCATCTCTCAGGTAGTCGTGGTCTACGGTACTCAACTTTTGAATCGCGCCGTAGCCGCAGTGATGATTGGTAAAAATTAGTCCTTTTTCCGATACTGCCACACCGGAACATCCCCCGCCAAAGATAACCACAGCATCTTTAAGTGAGCTTTTTTGTTCGTTATAAAGACGATTGACTGGAAAAGTAAATCCGAGTTCATCCATGCGGGCGACACTCTCCTTGTCCAATTCTCTAAGCAGCCACATACCTTCGTCGGCATTTGCTGCGAACACTGAGCATAGTACGGCGAGTGATAAAAACAGTTTTCTCATATAGCTTTTTTAATAAATTAGTTATTAGCAGTCAGCGGTCGGCTCTCTAAAAGCAACCATTGTTGCTGCAGTGGTTGGCAAGAAAGTTTTCAGCAATTAACAACACAATTTTATTTAAAATATTTTCCGATCAGCGGCCATTGCCGCAAAGGTAACTCCTTTTTTATCAGCACTGCAAGATAAATCAGAATTAAAGACGTATTTATCCCCAACCTGAGCCATAAAAAATTCACATTCAGATATGTGATTGTGATTCCTGCAAAAAGAATCATGGAAAGCAGAAAGGATACTCCTGCCGATTTAAGATTGTAGGGAATGGGATAATTTTTCTGTCCCAGAAAGAATGAGATTGCCATCATGACCAGGTTGGCTATAAACGATGCCCACGCACAGGCCATATAACCGTAACTGGGAATAAAAAGCACGTTGATAAGGATGGTGATTACAAAGCCGATAAGCGACATATAGGCTCCCCAACGGGTCTGGTCGGTCAGCTTGTACCAAAGCGACAGGTTGAAGTATACCCCAAAGAAGAGTTCCCCCAGCAGCACAATGGGCACCACCTTCAACCCAGCGTGATAGGATGCGGGAATCAGATACTTGATAACATCGATATAACCGGTGGTCACCAGGAAAATAAGCAATCCAAAGACAATGAAATAACGGGTGGCATCACTGAACGACTGTCGGTCGTCTGCGGCCCCTTTACCCCGTGCAAAGATAAATGGTTCAAAAGCATACCGGAATGCCTGGGTGAACATCACCATGATGATGGCAATCTTGAAGTTCTGTCCGTAAATACCCAGTTCGGTATAAGCATTTGCCTTGTCGGGGTATAACCAGGGGAATATAATCTTGTCCACCGTCTGGTTCAGGATGCCGGCGACACCCAATATCAATATGGGAAATGAGTATTTCAACATCTTGCGAAGCAGCACTTTATCTAAAGTGAATCGGATTCGTAATTCAGGCGACACCATCAGAAGCTGGATGACCGAAGCCGTGAGGTTTGAAATCAGAATATAATCTACCCCCTTGTTTATGTCGAACCAAGCGAAAACTTCGGGGAAGAGGGTCTGCAGACGGGGGCAAGCCAGGAAGAAGAAGAGGTTGAACAGGATGGTCAGCACCACGTTGAGCACCTTGATCATTGCGAAACGTACCGGCCTTTTTTTGAACCTCAGGTTGGCAAATGGAATGGCACCCAGTACGTCCATACAGAGGATGGTCACCAGCAGAAGCAGGTAATGCGGTTTCATGGCCGTGCCGCCCAGTGCAAATGCCACCGGTTTCAGAAACAGGAGTGCCAGAATAAAGAAAAAGGTGGTGGTAGTGGCAATACTAAGAAAGGTAGTAGAAAAAACACGGACAGGATCTTTCTCTTTGTTGGCATAACGGAAGAACCCGGTTTCCATGCCATAGGTCAGGATTACCTGCAGGAGTGCCACCCAGGCATAGAAATTTGTCAATACACCAATATCGGAGATCTTTGGCAGGACAAAAGCCCAATAGAGGGAGAGCAACCAGCTGAGCAGTTTGGGCAAGACGCTCCCTAGGCCATAAAAGAAGGTTTCTTTTGCCAATGTTTTCATTTCACCTGCCATATTCACTCGAGTCTGTTAGAAGATTGATCCTGCATTTCGGAAACAAAAATACAACTTTTCCCCGGAGCGTGATCTAAATATTGTCATCATTATTTATCTTTAATCATTTGTGAAGCCTAAATATCGAAAAAAACCGTTTACTTTGCAGGTTGAAAACAAGTAAAGAGTTTTATTAATCAGACAATGCATGCACACAGTCACATGATTGGCTGCAAGGTGCAGTTTTGAAATTATGGCACAACAGGAAGAGGTTTTTAAGAAACTGGTATCGCATAGCAAAGAGTACGGGTATGTATTCCCTTCGAGTGAAATCTACGATGGCTTGGGCGCGGTATACGACTACGGACAGATGGGTGTGGAGCTCAAGAACAACATAAAGAAATACTGGTGGGATAGCATGGTGCTGTTGCATGAGAATGTGGTGGGGATTGATTCTTCCATCTTTATGCATCCCACTATCTGGAAGGCATCGGGACATGTGGATGCCTTCAACGATCCGCTCATCGACAACAGGGACAGCAAGAAACGGTATCGCGCCGATGTGCTGATTGAAGATCACCTGGCCAAACTGGACGATAAGATCGGGAAAGAGATTCAGAAGGCAGCCAAACGTTTTGGTGAATCGTTCGACGAAGCCATGTTTCGTGCGACCAACCCCCGGGTGCTGGAGCAGCAACAAAAAAGAGACGAAGTCCACACTCGTTTTGCAAAGGCACTGAACGACAACAACCTGGAGGATTTGCGACAGATCATCATCGACTGTGAAATTGTCTGTCCCATCAGCGGCACACGCAACTGGACCGAAGTGCGTCAGTTCAACCTGATGTTTTCTACTGAGATGGGTTCCACTTCAGAGGGAGCCATGAAGGTTTACTTACGGCCTGAAACAGCACAGGGTATATTTGTGAACTTCCTCAACGTACAGAAAACGGGACGCATGAAGGTACCTTTCGGTATTGCCCAGATAGGCAAAGCTTTTCGCAATGAGATTGTAGCCCGTCAGTTTATCTTCCGTATGCGGGAGTTCGAGCAGATGGAGATGCAGTTTTTTGTGACACCGGGCGAAGAACTACAGTGGTTTGAGCACTGGAAGGCATTTCGGATGAAGTGGCACCAGACACTGGGCTTTGGAGCGGAGAAATATCGTTTTCACGACCACGACAAGCTGGCGCACTATGCCAATGCAGCTACAGATATTGAGTTTGAAATGCCTTTCGGCTTCAAGGAGGTGGAAGGAATTCATTCCCGCACCGACTTCGATTTGAGTCAGCACGAAAAATATTCAGGTAAGAAGATGCAGTACTTCGATCCTGAACAGAACAAATCCTATATTCCCTTTGTGGTGGAAACATCCATTGGCGTGGACAGAATGTTCCTTTCCATTCTGGCAGCCTCCTATTGCGAGGAAACGTTGGAGGGAGGAGAGGTGCGCGTGTTGCTGAAGCTCCCCCCTGCCCTTGCACCGGTGAAGCTTGCCATTCTGCCACTGGTGAAAAAAGACGGTCTCTCAGAAAAAGCCCGTGAGATCATGGATGAGCTCAAATTCAGCTTTGCCTGTCAGTACGACGAGAAAGACAGCATCGGTAAGCGTTACCGCCGTCAGGATGCCATTGGTACCCCTTTCTGTGCGACCATCGATCATCAGACACTGGAAGACAATACCGTCACCATCCGTTATCGTGATACAATGGAACAGGAAAGAGTTTCCATCGATTCACTGCAACGTACCATCACCGACAAAGTCGATATGAAAAATTTACTCAAGCAATTATCAGCATAAAATCATGAAGAGAAATTCAATCTTAATATTTACACTTTTTTTTACTCTCCTGTTTTCGGCATGCGATAAGACAGAAACGTTCAACGATCAGTGGCAGCTTGACAACGAAGCTCAGTTTACTGCTATAGCGACCAACCCGGCATATACGAAACTCAATTCACAATCGGGAAAAGGTTTTGTCATGTACAAAGAGATCCAGTCGGGTGACGGTGAAACGCCCTATTTTACAGACAAGGTAAAGGTGCTTTACACCGGCTGGTATAAGAATATCTGGTCGATGCCCGATACTTATACCGACAATAAAAACAACATCATTTACAATAAAGTGATTTTCGATTCTACGGAAAACAACAATATTCCAAGAACATTTGCCGTGAATGGTGTCGTGGACGGATTTTCCACCGCCTTGCAACATATGCGCGTGGGCGACAAATGGGAAGTATGGATGCCCTGGAAGCTTGCCTACGGTGAATCGGGCAATAGCAGCATACAAGGTTACACCACACTGGTTTTTGAAATTGAGCTGGTCAGTATTGAGTAATTTTCTAAAGACCCTGCAAGAATTGTTCAATGGCACCCCTCACCTGTGGGCGGGTGCCATTGAATTTATTTACCATCACGGCAAAGGCATATTTTTTGTTGCCGTCGATCAGATACCCTGCATAACACTGTACACCGCCAATGCTGCCGCTCTTGGCAACGATCTTACCACTATACCGGGTGTTCCCCATAAAATTTTTGAGCGTACCCTCCCGCCCCGCTTTGGGGAGTGAATCAAAGAAGGCGGATGAAAATTCACTTCTGTGATACATGTACACCAGCAACTGCGTGAAAGCCGAGGGACTCACTGCATTTTGAGGTGCCAGGCCGCTTCCATCGTACATCTGCAATGATGTGGTATCAAAGCTTTTCTTTTTCCAGTAGTCACTTACATAGGTTGTCCCGGCCTCCAGTGCATCGGCATAGATATCATTTTTGCTTTTCCTTCCGATGGTGCGAATCAGATGTTCGGCATAGTGGTTATTGCTTTCCATGTTCACCTCATGGATAATTTCTTTGAGAGGCGGTGAAACGTGCGTGCAGAGCATCTGTCCTGTACGATAGGAGTGCCTTTTTTCTGGGGCGCACTGTCCAACAAGATAATCCTCCCGTGCCGTTTCCACTTTTCCGATCTTTATGCCTGCCTGTCTCAGATAGTCGGCCAGCGTCTCTCCCAGCATAAGTCCGGGATCGGGAATGTCGCCTTTGATGCTAAATTCTGTTCTTCCTCCCGGAATATTCCCTCTTAAAATACGTGCATAAGAAAAAGGGACACCATAAATGTATCCGTTGTCAATTCCCGTATTGTTCAACGTCAATTCATTCTGAAAAGTAAGCCCCTTTATTTGCGGCTCTGTCCTTAGGATTTGTGGACAACTGTTTCTGTTGGTGGTGTTAAAAAAAAGACGGTAACTGTTGTCGAACACACTGATACCGTATGCCCCTGCGGCATAATAATTACCCATGTCGATCCAGGTCCATTCAGGCGAAATACCATTGTACCCAAACAGATTATCTACCACATAGAGTGAATATTCCTTCTCCGGCTGTAGTATTTTCTTTAAAGCCTCAGCTGTAGTGATAAAAAAGAGTTGTTGATTGCCATGAAAAGCTTCACTGGCCAGCGTGGGATCCCCTGAACCGATGACCAGGATGCGGGATGGATTACCGGCATCGAGTGCCACATCGGTTTTATACCGATAATTCTCGCCGAGTGTTTCCAAAGCGGTGGCCGTGGTGATCAGTTTCAATACCGAAGCAGGGGTAAGTGATTTTCTGGCATCGTATTCCATCACCGGTTTGCCTGTGGTCATGTCCACCACGGAAACACCCACCGATGCGTGCTTCAGGGCGGGGTGACCGATAAACTTCTGTAATGATGTCTGACCATAACCTGAAGAGGCGAAAACAAGGAAAAGGGTAAATAAAATATTTTTAGACATGGCACATTTCTGTCGTTGATTTTTCACAAATATAACAAAAAAAGAGGAATCCGCTACTCAGCGTTGACAATCACAGAGGTCATTGCGAGCGAACCACCCACCAGTTCGTCATTAATGAGAGTAATTTTGTCATTTTTTTCTTTGAGCGCCAGAGTATAAATAAGCGGAAGATAATGTTCGGGTGTGGGAATGGCCAGTTCAAAAGCTGTTCCCTGTTTTCGGTAGTGAATAAGACTTTGATGATCGTCATTCAGGATAAAAGTTTTCATCAGTTCATTTGCTTCAATGGCCCAGTCATAACCGTAAGGATCGCCGCTAAGCCTTCTGAAATCAGTCAGACGCAGGTTGTGTACCATGTTGCCGCTACCTACAATCAGTACTCCCTTATGGCGCAGATCGATGATTTCTTTGGCCAGATCGTAATGGTATTGTGCCGGCTTGGTATAATCGATGCTCAATTGAATGACCGGCACGTCTGCCAGCGGGTAGAGATGTTTGATCACACTCCACGTACCATGATCGAGACCCCAGTTGTAATCGAGCCCCACCTCGGTCTTCGTGATCATCTCTTTGGTTTTTTCTGCCCACACGGGACTACCCGGTGCCGGATATTGTACCTCATAAAGCTTACGTGGAAAGCCTCCGAAATCGTGAATGGTCTCCGGTGACGACATCGCAGTCAAAAACGAGCCTTTTGTTTCCCAATGTGCTGAAATGCAAAGAATGAGTTCAGGTTTAGGGAGTAAATGCCCCAGTTCCCGGAAAGAAGCAACGAACATATTTTCTTCAATGGCATTCATGGGACTGCCATGTCCCAGAAAAAGCACCGGCATTTTGCCTGTGTGTTCCAGTTGAAAATCTGAATTGTGTAAATCCATGAATGTCAATGCTGATTATTTATAAAATGAGACTGACTCAAGATGTAGAGCCAGTCTCACGGTGTAAAACTTATTTTTAAAAATTAAAATTTATAACCCAATGATAGATAAGCATTTTGATTTTTGATATCCCCATTACTGGTTCTCGAGATGTTTACCAAACCCATATCCCAACCCAGGTCAACAAGGATCGGGCCAAACTCAGCGCCCACGCCCAATCCCAAACCGGCGTCGAAAGGTTTATACTGTACCGTACCATCTCCGAATATGTTATCCACATCCCATTCAGCATTGATGTTGCCAACAGATGCGTTCCTGCTTCCTCCTACTCCATAGGCGGCATACGGACCTCCATGAAATACAATACGCGTTCCGGGAGTTACATCCATCTTATAGGCATAATGCACGGGAAGTTGCAAATACATCAGGTTCTCGGAGTATTCGGCATTCCAGTCAGCGTCCTGGGTTTTCAGTCCCTTGGTAGTAAAAAACAAGCCAGTCTGAAGAGCCGAATTGGGCGTAAATTCATAATCGGCAGACAAACCAATGTGGAAACCTATTTTTGCATTTTTCTCACTTAGTTCATCTCCATAATAATTGGACATGTTTATGCCCCCCTTGATACCTAAATTTACCTGTGCACTCACAGCTGTTACAATGGCCAGCATCGTTACAACAACAGTTAATCTTAATTTTTCCATAATTCAAACACTTTAACTTTCAGTTTTTTTAATCTTGGTTTGGTTATTCTTTATTTAGAACTTTTATTAAAACAGTTTTGGGCTTTATTTGTTCGCATAACCTGTTTCATTATATCGGGAAATAAAGATATCCCTCTTTATTACTGCAACTTAATAGCTTGATGAATTTGATACGCAGTTCAGTAATAAATCAGTCCGGAGGCAGTATCGGCAAAAACCTCGTTGGCCACCTCCTGAAGTTGGCCTGATGTGATTGTATCTATTTGTGTAAAGATCTCCTCAAGTGGAGTATACCGATGAAAATGCAAAAACTGTTTACCCAGTGCAAGAGCACTGTTTTCGTTGTTTTCCGACGCAATCCCCAATTGGCCTTTCCACTGCCTTTTGGCCAGTGAAAGTTGCATGGGAGTCAGCTCTTTTGATTTTATTTTTTCAATTTCCTTCCCAATCAGACGAATACACTTCCCTCTTTGCTTAGGATCGCATGCGAAATAGATGGAAAGAAAGCCCGAATCGGAATAAAGTGTCACGCTCGATTCCACCAGATAGGCCAGTCCGTGATTTTCCCGTAGTGATACATTGAGACGGCTGTTGAGGCTACCCCCCCCGAGAATGTTGTTAAGCAGGTATAATGCGTATTTCCGGGGATGATGAAGTGAAAATGCAGGGTATCCCAACATGACGTGTGTTTGGGTTGTATTTTTCTCTACTTCTTCTACGAAAGGGATGGAACGAACGGGTGACGTTCTTCCCTTTTTTGGGTGTACCGGATCATTGGGAGCAGAAAAATATTTTTCTACTTGTAGTACCACTTTTTCGAAAGCAGTCTTCCCAAAAGAAAAGAATACCATCTCCGAAGGGTGATAATGTCTCTCCATGAAATTCATAATTTGCTCTCTGCCAAAGGCGTTCAGAGTGGCAGGTCCACCCAGTATATAATGCCCCATGTCATCTCCTTTGTAGAAAAGATTTTCAAAATCATCGTAGATGAGTTCCGATGGGGTATCGTGGTACGAATTGATCTCATCGAGAATAACTTCTCTTTCCCGTTCAATCTGCCTGGGAGAAAAGACAGAATGAAAAAGGATGTCACTCAGAAGTTCCGTTGCCCGGGAGAAATACTCCTCCAGAAAGGTTACATAATAAAAAGTTTCCTCCTTGGTCGTATATGCATTTAATTCTCCGCCCACGTTCTCCATCCGGTTGGCAATATGATGTGCTTTCCGTTTGGTGGTACCCTTAAAAAGCATATGTTCCACGAAGTGTGCCATTCCCAACTCATCCGGATATTCATCGCGACTTCCCGCACCGACCACGATACCGCAATAGGATATCTCAGAAGGAAAGGGGCGATGGACAATACGGAGACCGTTCTGTAAAGTATGTGTATGTATCATTTTTATCCTTATTTTTCCTGCCGGGTCATGTATTGAAGCTTTTGTGCGGGCGACAAACGTTCTATGGCATAACGCAGCATGGTTCGGGGCATGGACTGATAATGCCGGTCAAGAAAACCGGTAAGGGTCGCTTCATTGCGTTTGCCCGTTTCGCGGAGCATCCAGCCACATGCCTTGTGCATCAGGTCGTGCTTGTGTGTCAGGAATAATTCACTTAATTTCAATATATCTGTAAAATCGTTGTTCCGTATAAAGGTCAATGTAGAGACCACTGCGATACGCTGATCCCATAACAGATCGCTTTCCGCCAACCTGTATAACAGGGAGCGATCTGTTTTCTCTTCCAGCCAGGCACCAATGATGTGGTAGCAGGATAGATCCACCAGATCCCAATTGTTTATCCGATGGGTATGGGCAAGATAAAAATCAACAATCTCACTCCGTGCCAAATCATCTGCTTTCTGAAATTGAGATACCAGTATAACCAATGCACAGAGCCTGCACTCATGTATGTCGTCATTCAACAGTTTCTCCAGTTCAATAAGTGGTGTATGCCTGAAGTTTTTTGCCACACTCCGTGTTTCGGGTACGGTACATCCCATGAACAGGTCCCCCTCTCCATATTGACCCCTGCCGGTCTTGAAAAAATACTTCGCATGTTCCGCTTTGGAGGGATTTCCAAAAGCAAGCAACTGTTGTTTAATTTTTTCTGCAGTCATAAATCTCCATTCAGTTCACCCGTGACACCGGGTAGGTACCTTCATAAAAACCCACAATGTTCCGGGACATTTCTATTGACATGTTGATGCGGTCCTCCATTGTCTTGGTCCCTGCATGGGGTGTCAGGACTACGTTGTCGAGTGTCAGCAGTTCCGGCAGTATGTGGGGCTCGTTTTCAAATACGTCGAGTGCGGCGGCCCATATTTTATTTTTTTTCAAGGCATCTGCCAAAGCATGCTCATCGACCATATCTCCCCGTGCCGTGTTGACGAATACTGCTGTTGGTTTCATGAGACCCAGCTCCCTTTCACCGATCATATGCTGGGTCTCTTTTGTAGAAGGCGCGTTCAGTGATATATAGTCGGCTGTACACAACAGGCGGTCGAGCGTGACATAATTCGCGTTGTAAAGTTCTTCAATTTGCCTGTCAAGTCGGTTCCTGTTGTGATAGATGATCTCCATTCCCGAAGCCACAGCCCGGCGTGCCAGGGCCTGACCGATTCGCCCCATACCAATAATTCCCAGCGTTTTGCCATATACAGGCAATCCGGCTTCAGCATAGGCGCCCCAGCTCACACCTTCCGGTGTTCGCAGCTTTCGGTCGTAATAGCCAATGCGTCGCCCGGCAGCCATCAAAAGTCCAAATGCAAACTCTGCGGTCGGTTCCCGGGTAGAATCAGGTATGTTGGTCACAGCAATTCCCTTTCGGGTGGCATAATCCACATCAATATTATTGAAACCCACACCCCAGTTGGAAATAAGTTCCAGTTTTGTACCCCGTTCCATCATTTCTTTGTCGGTGTAAAAACTGAAATTAGGGACAAGCACCTCAAAATCGGGGATCATCTCCAGAACTTCCTCTCTGGAAAAATAAGATTTCTCTATCGGGAGGGTCACCGCATACTTCCCTGTGAGTTCATGCAATCCTTCCGGTTTTAAGCGGTAGGCAATCAGTACTTTCTTCATAGGTCATTACTTTGTTGATATGCAATGTTGTAACAATTCGTTTAAGTGTCTGTTTTAACGAGTGAATGACAGGAATTGTTTAAAATGGAATTATCCGGGATATATTTGTGATATAAACAGAAAAAACGAGCCTCGAGACCCGTTTTTCGCTCTTCAGGTTGGACTTGAACCAACGACCCTCTGATTAACAGTCAGATGCTCTAACCGACTGAGCTACTGAAGAATATTTCTTGATTGTAAGCTGCTCTTCCTCTTGGACTTGAACCAAGGACCCTCTGATTAACAGTCAGATGCTCTAACCGACTGAGCTAAGGAAGAATATTTCTTTTCTGTGCTAAAAAGCGATGCAAAAGTAGTATATTTTTCCGAATAAACCAATAACAGATAAAAAAACAAAATCATAAAGTAAAATATATTTATTGGTCATTACTCAACTCCTGTGCGCAATATTGCTAAAAATGTTCTCATAGAACTTGATGAGAATTTTCAAAATATTCTGGTAATTAGTCGAATATGAAAATGTAATGGATTTGCAAATTTATTACCTAAAAAAAGCAAATCATTAATCAAAATAATACAATGTTCAAACATGATAATCAATTAATGAAACCTTAAATGATTTAATTTTGTAATATTCATAATAATTAATGATATTTATCGAAGAAAGCATTAACTTAGTATTCAAATTACCTGTATACTGCATAAATAAATTAATAATTATGAATACATCGTTAAATACAACATTGAAGTATTTGTTTTAATTGTATCTATATCTTTATACTATGATTGTATATTCTGGTTTAACACGAATAATTAATTTTATTTTTAATATTAATAATTATGACATATGCGATTCATAATTAAAATTTATCTCACAAGAGACTTTATTTTCTCTTTCCAGGAACTAAACCGGTTAAGCCATTTTAATTTTGAAGGTTGATAAAGATACTCAATTAAATATTTTTTTGTCGATAATGAAAGAAACTATTAAATATCTAAGGATGAAAGAACAAAAATCTATAGTAACTCCGATGCTCATTTTAATCGGTATGTTTTCAATTCTTGGTTTTGCAGTTGGGATTGATGCGTATTTTATACCATTTGTAAAAAAAGCATTCAACATCTCAAATACAATGTCTTATCTTGTGATAACTGCGACCTATGCATCATTTGTTATTTTCAGTATTCCATCCGGTATATTGATAAAAAAGATAGGATACAAGATGGGTATAGTAGCTGCCTTTATTTTATTATCTGCAAGTTTTTTTTTAATTGGAATGGCTTCAAATATTTTTAGTTTTCTTCTGTTTCTCGGGGCCCTTTTCATTAATGGAATGGGACGAGTAATGCTGAATGCGACTATTAATCCTTATATTACAATTCTGGGGCCTCAGGAAAGTGCTGCGAAACGTATTTCAATAATGGGGATAAGCAATAAGCTTTCCTATGCTGGAGCATCGTTTATTCTTGCTGTTTTCTTAGATTTATCGAACGTTAATATGCAGGATATGACAACTCCTTTTTACATTATTTCGGGAATAATTTTAATAATGGGTATTTTTTCTCACTTTTTACCTCTCCCTGATGTAAAGGCAGAAGGTGAAAATGATAAAACCATTGATTCACTATTTGTTCCTGAAAATATAATCATAGCAAACGCTAAAACTTCAATTTTTCAATTTCCACATGTTTTATTAGGTACCATTGCCTATTTTTTTTATACCGGAGTGGAGGTGACAGCACTTGGTTCTATTAATCAATACGCCGTAATTCTTGGATTACCATCTCCACAAAATTATGTATGGCTGACATCCTTGTCCATGGTAATCGGGTATTTAATCGGAGTAATTTTTATTCCTAAGGTGTTAAGTCAGGTCACGGCGATTAGAATGTCAGCACTTTTAGGGTTATTATTAACGATACTAATTTTTTTAGCGCCTGTTAATATATCAATTTATTTCATTGCATTACTGGGACTTGCCAATGCATTGATACTCCCTGCTATATGGCCTTTATCACTTGCCGATCTTGGAAAATTTACAAAGATTGGTTCCGGATTATTAGTCACAGGTGGAATAGGTGGTGCCATAATTCCATTAATATATGGATTGACCGTCGACTTAAGCTCTTCTTACCAAAAAGCTTATTTGATCTGTTTAATTCCATACATTTTTATTCTTTATTTTTCATTGAAAGGATACAATATAAGAAGTGGAAATATGAATGTTGGTACAGATAAGGCCTCACTCAGACGATAATGCAGTTACTAAATAAAAAACATTAATTAAAATAAATATGAAAAGAACACAAGAAATCACTACTTTTAATAAATTATCAACCAGTGAGTTAAAAACAAAAATGGCAGAACATTTAATTGTTCTAAAAGATAATAACGAAATGTATCAGTTTTTTGCAGAACACATGTGCAATCTAATTGAAAAAAATAAATCGAAAGACGAACCTACAACACTAATTGTACCCTTTGGCCCAACCGGGCAATACCCTATTTTTATTAAGATGATTAATGCCCGAAGAATCTCGTTGGTTAATACACAATTTTTCTTCATGGATGAATATGCTGACAACGAAGGTTTCGAAATTTCTGAAAACCATCATTTAAGTTTTAGGGGAAAGTTGTATGCTATGTTTGATAAGATAGACAAAGAATTGTTACCTGATTTTTCTAATATTATTTTCCCATCTCATGAAAATCTGAACAAACTTAAAGAGATGATCTCTAAGAGAAAATTAAATTGCACTTACGGCGGTGTAGGTATTCACGGACATCTTGCATTTAATGAACCCGAAAAGGGAGTAAGATACAGTGACCCACGTGTAGTTCATTTGAACGATTTTACGGTTACTATAAATTCTATTCGGGCCGGTATTGGGGGTGATCTTGAAAATTTCCCCCGTAAAGCCCTGACCCTGGGAATGAACCAACTCTTTTCGGCTGAAAAAATGGTTATTTTTTGTAGAAACGGCATCGATTCGATCGATTGGGCCAACACGGTCCTCAGGCTTGCACTATTGGGAACGCCAGGAGATGACTATCCGGTCACGTATTTAAAAGAACACAACGATTGGGTAGTCGTCACGGATGAAGATACACTTAAAACGCCAAACACTTTATAAGCCAAAACTTCTGAAATGAATAAAAAGTATTACGTCGAAAATTTAGTGAATCATAACCATACACTTACTAATTGCTCTATTGATATTCATGATGATGAGATCGTAGAAGTAAAAGAAGGAAAGTGTCCCAAAGATAATTTTTGTTATTCATATGCAATTCCCGGATTTATAGATATTCACACTCATGGAGGAAATGGGTATGAATTAATGGATAACAACATGGAGGCTTTATATTCAATAAGTGAATTTTATTTGAAAAATGGTACAACCTCTTTTTTAACGTCCACCGTCACTGATTTTTTACCAAAAATAGAAAAAGTATTAAGTACAGTTTCATTATTCATTCCAATCAATAAAAAATTAGCAAAGGAAGGTAAACAGGCTGAATGTATAGGAGTTCATTTGGAAGGGCCGTGGTTATCGCATAAAAATCTTGGTGCCCAAAATCCTAAATGTTGTATCGTTCCAAAAGAAAGTAGCTTGAACTTGATTGAAAAATATCAGGAGATCATTAAGATGGTCACTTTTTCCTATCATACGTCAGAATCTGAAAAATTTCTCCAGTTTTTAGTTGAAAGGGAGATAATCCCTGCCTGCGGACATGATGAGGCGATAGATGAACAGATTGTTTTGGGATTTGAAAAAGGGATACAGGTTATTACGCATATATACTGTGTGACTTCCGGTTTCCAACGTAAAGGAGGATTAAAACATTTAGGTACTCTTGAGATGGCTTTGATGAACGATGGAGTGAAGGTTGAGGTTATCGCTGATGGCAAACACATAACCAAATATTTCTGGAGCTTTATTAAACACAATAAAAGTTTCGACGATATTCTCATCATTTCCGACTCAATGCGATGTGCAGGGTTACCTGAAGATCCTAATAAAATCTATAAGCTTGGGGATATGGACGTTATCATCGATAATGGAGTAGCATGGCTAAATGATAAATCAACTTTTGCAGGAAGTGTTGCTACAATGTACACCAACTTTAAAAGGCTTATTAAAGAATGGGGTGTTGGTATTAATGATGCTGTGAAGATTTGTTCGTACAATCAGTCAAAACTACTCAAATGCGGTAATCTCGGCGAAATTAAACCCGGAAAAACAGCCGATATTTTACTTCTTGACAAAGAATTAAATATTCAAAAAATAATTAAATCAGGTGTTGAATTTGAATTTATATAAATTTTTATTTGTATGAAATTGAATAGATTGATCTTACACTTATTCCTTTTTACGTCAGGCCTTGTTTATGCAGGGCCCAATAGTATCGCAAAACTGGCAAAAATCACTGCTTCTTCTGAAATGAATCCGCAATACGCTGTAAACAATATTTCAGATGGGATCATTGGCATTGAAAATTCAGGAGAATGGGCAGCAACAGCGCGTAAAAGAGATTATCCATGGATTCAACTCTCATGGGATAGCGAACAATGCGTAAACAAAATTGTGTTATACGATAGGCCATCAATTACAGAAAATATTGCGGGTTGCCGTTTGGAATTTAGTGATGGTTCCAGAATTTGGGTTACACAAATCCCTTCTGATGGGACAGCTAAGGCCGTTAATTTCGAAGAGAAGTTCATAAAATGGGTACGTATTGTTGGAATAGATGGCAATGGAGCCAATCTTGGATTTTCAGAAGTAGAAGTTTTCCCGTCGCCTAAACAATATACCGACTACGTCGATTGGGTAGATCCTTATATTGAAACCAATCGGGGTCGTTATTTTTTCTTTATAACGGGTAATCTACCTTACAGTATGTCAAGTGCAGCCCCCCTTACCCGCAACAAAAACCAGGATGGAGGGGGATATAACTATAATGAAAGGGAAATTCTCGGATTCAGTCAAATCCACTGGTGGTCAATGTCGGGAATTGAAATAATGCCTGCGTTTTATGGTATTGATCCGATAAAAGGACAGGAAGCATGGAAATCGGAATTTAGCCATGATGATGAGATCGTTCAGCCGGGATATCATCGTGTTTATTTACGAACTCCGAGGACATGGGTAGAACAGACTGTTACAGATAGAGTCTGTTTCTACAGATTTACATTTACTCAGGATACGCTTATGCAAGTAATAACGAATTTGGGAGGTTTTTTAGGAAACAGTGTTATGGCTAATGCAGAGGTAAAAAAGGTAAATGATCACGAATTTGAAGGTTCTTTTAGCTCTATAAAAAGGCCGTGGGGGGGCCCGAAAGATATTAAAGTCTTTTTTGTTATTCGATTTGATAAACCTCAGGAATCAATGGATGGATGGAGTGACGGCAAATACCAGCATGATCTTTCGGAACTGAAAGGTGTCAATGCCGGAGTGTCTTCGGTGTATAAGATGCAAAAAGGAGATAAGTTGCAGATGAAAATTGCCTTCTCATTGACAACAATCGATAACGCCAGAAATAACATGAATACCGAATGTGATACCTGGGATTTTGAAAAAGTAAGAAAAGAAAGTAGAAATATATGGAACCAATGGTTTTCAAAAATCGATGTAAAAGGTGGCACCGATGCTCAAAAAATAAAATTTTATACCGACATGTGGCATGTGTTATTGGGACGGCATAAGATAAATGATATTTCAGGAGATTACCCGGATAGAACCGAAGGCGTTCGCAATGGTAGGTCCACCGACGCAATATTTAAAATAAAGACCATACCCAAGAACTCAGATGGTAAATTAAAATTTAACATGTATAATTTTGATGCCCATTGGGGAGCACAATGGAATCTGGACATAATTTGGGGATTGGCTTATCCAGAAGTCGCCGATGATTTTGCCGCTTCTCTTATCGAGTATGCTGATAATGGTTATTTACTTCCAAGGGGCCCTGTTGGTGGCGGATACTCTTACATAATGAGAGGCAATCCTTCAGCACATCATATTGTAAGTACTTATATGATGGGATTATTAACCAAACAACCGAATGCAAAACACGCTTATGAAATTGTGAAAAGAAACAATCTGAAAGGAGGTATCATAGAAATGCCCCCACAAGTAACACCTGCTGACATTGAATTTTACAATAAGAATGGATGGGTTCCTGGAAATGCAGGAATCACACTCGATTTGTGTTTTCAGGATTGGGTAATAGCACAAATGGCCAAAAAACTTAAAAAGGATGAAGACTATTATTTTTTCATAAAGAGATCTCAAGGATGGCAAAAGCTTTTCGACCAGGAAACAAAATTTATCTATCCAAAAGATTCATCAGGGAAGTTTTTACATAAAGATCCACTAAGTGGTCGTGGCTGGGTAGAAACAAATTCGTGGCAAGCGTCTTTTAGTATTGCGCACGATCTAAAAAGTCTCGCCCGATTAATGGGAGGAGAAAAAGAAGCGGCTAAAAAATTAAATAATGCATTTACCCTGGCTGAACCAGATGACTTCGTTTCTGAATATCATTCGGGTTATGTTTCGTATTCAAATCAACCTTCTCTATCAAATGCCCACGTATTTAGTTATATGAAACAACCATGGCTGACACAATATTGGGTGAGAAAAGTTAAAGAAAAAGCTTATGGGGGAATCACTCCCGATCTGGGCTATGGGGGTCATGACGAAGATCAGGGTCAAATGGGTGGTACAAGCGCACTCATGGCCATAGGCCTTTTTAATGTGCATGGCAATTCAACAGTAAAACCATTTTATGAAATAACTTCTCCCATTTTCGACGAAGTTACGATTCAATTGGATAATAAATATTATGAAGGTAAAACCTTTATCATCAAAACCTATAATAACTCAGAACAAAACTGTTACATTCAAAAAGTTCATTTGAATGGTAATCCGGTGAAAGATTTCCGAATCTCACATAAAGAATATGCACATGGAGGTATTTTAGAGATATGGCTCGGCAACAAACCCAACATAGAATGGGGAGTAAGTATTTAGATTTCGCAAATTAATTTATCAATTATGAAAACAGAAATTAGTCTAATCTTTTGTGGATATTTCGCGGTTTCAAGCTTCGGCAATAACGCAAAATCGATGTTTTCAGGTGACAAAAAGAAACCCAATATAATCTTGTTGATGACTGATCAACATCGCTTTGATTGTTTAGGAGCAATGGGAAACGAGATTATTAAAACACCTCATCTGGATGCTCTTGCCGCCGATGGATTACTTTTTGTCAATGCTTACACTTCAGCTCCGAGTTCTACGCCAGCTCGGGCCTCTTTACTAACGGGAATGTCTCCCTGGAAAAACGGATTACTCGGATATGGGAAAATGGCTGAAAGATATCCGTATGAGATGCCTCAAATGCTGGCAGATTACGGTTATTATACTTATGCTGTTGGGAAACTTCACTCTAATCCCCAGAACAATCTTCATGGATTCCACGGGGCCAGTCTTGACGAATCAGGAAGGGTCACAACCCCTGGATTCGTCAGTGATTATCGCCAATGGTTCAGCAAGGTAGCTCCGGGACTAAATCCTGATTCTACCGGTATCGGCTGGAATGAACATAATGGCAAGGTTTACGTTCTGGATGAAAAGTTGCATCCAACTACATGGACTGCAAACGAAGCAATAAAAATGATTGAGAGACATGACAAGAAAAAACCTCTCTTTTTAAAAATATCCTTTGCACGACCACATAGTCCTTATGATCCTCCGAAACGTCTTTTTGATGAGTATGAAAATGTAAAAGTTCCTTCACCTTATATTGGAGATTGGTGTAATCAATTTGCCAACAGACCTAACACTAAAAGTGCTGCATTCGGTGACTTTGGCGAGGAACATGCGCTTGATTCCAGAAAATACTATTATGCATCAATTACATTTATAGACGAGAAAATAGGACAACTTATTGATGAACTTAAAAGAAACGGAATGTATGATAATTCTGTGATCATATTTACTTCAGACCATGGAGATATGTTGGGCGATCATTATCATTGGAGAAAAACTTATGCTTATGAAGGTTCAGCACATATTCCTTTCATCATTAAATTTCCACAAAATACAAAAGGAAAATTTCAGAAAGGAACTGCGATGGAACAATCGGTCGGACTTCAAGATATTTTACCAACATTCCTGGATGTGGCAGGTGTTACAATCCCAAAGGCGATGGACGGGCGTTCTATTTACGAATTATATAAAAATGACAAAATAAAATGGAGAGATTACATTGAAATGGAACATACAGCCACATATGATCCCAATAATTATTGGGCTGCATTGACGGATGGTAAATATAAATATATTTATTTCTTTCCAACAGGAAAGGAACAATTATTTGATATCAGTAAAAATAAAGGAGAACTATTTGATTTAGCTGCTGATACAAAATATAACAAATTACTTGAATTATGGAGAGAGCGTATGGTCAATCACTTGTCGCAAAGAGGAGAACCATACGTCAAAGAGGGCAAACTACAGATTATAAATAAGGGAATTTTATATGGGCCTAATTATCCGAAGAACGTCAATAACAAATAAATAACAGGCATTTAATCTTTATAAAAGAATAAGCAAATCCTGAATAATGAGTTAAGAACTCATTATTCAAAACCACACCAATGACATGAAACGATTATTTAAAATTATTTTCTGTTCGGTTTGTCTCTTTTTTCTTGCGGTAGCCTGTCAGTCTCTTAATGAGATAAGTAACATGAGCGATCAGGAGATCCTGTCAAACATTGAAAAACACAAGCCCAGTAACGGGCATAAAATTCCCCGCGACATGTATAAACGCATTGGAGCTACTCATGTGGGTGGAAAATATTATTTAACAAACGAACCATTCATAATTGAAGGGTGCAGAAAACTCCATGAAATGGGTTTCGGCGTTTTGAAGTTGTGGTTTTATAAAGGCGTGAGCGGATATCCCTATAATTCAGATTGGAAGCTTCCAGAACAAATTACTTATAAACAACTGGCGGAACATCCTTATTACAAAACCTGTTTTGACATGCCATTTAACACCATAGCACTTAGCGTAGGCGGGGCAGCACTGAAAACTACAAACGAAACGGCCCTCGCCGAGGAAGCTGAAATGTATGAACTGACTAAATACTTGTTACAGGAATATAAAGACCGGGATGTTGAATTTATTATCCATAATTGGGAAGGAGACTGGTTGATCCGTGGCGGAACCGGAAATAATGCACATTGGTCAAGAAAAAACAACACACACACCCAAGCCGTAGATGGCGACAAATATACTGTAGAGGTACCTGCCGACTCTCTGCAACGTGTTGAAGCCATGGTGAAATGGTTTACTGCCAGGCAGAAAGGAATAGAGCGTGCCCGTTCGGAAATAAGTAACACCAAATGCAGAGTCTATCATGCGATAGAAGCCAATAGAGTAATGGACAGCATGGAAGGAATACCCGGTATTATTAACTATGTACTTCCACAAGTACGGGTAGATATGGTGTCCTGGTCGTGTTATGACGGACTGGATAAAACTGGATTAAAACTATATAGAGGGATAGAATACATCAAAAAAAAATTTACTCCCAGCAAATATATGAAAGGTGAAAAAAAAGTTTTCTTGGGAGAAATTGGAATCCCGGAGCAACGAAATGAGGGCGTGATGACGGAGGAACTTATTGTCGCTAACTGGGATACTTATGTCGGTGTCTGTCTGGCACTGGATGTGCCATACCTCATACATTGGGAACTCTATTGCAACGAGCCGAAGGACGATACCCTACGAAAATCCAGAGAAATCCGGAAAACTGAAGAAATGCGCGGATTCTGGCTTATACGTCCTGACGGAACAAAAAGTTTTGCAGGAAAATATTTCGAACTTCTCTTGGCAAATCAGGGAAAGTCTATACAATTACCAGATAAGTAAAAATCATCTCTACCTCTTTTAGGAAAAGATATTTTTTTAAGAAAGGCAGCTTGTCTTAAGCCGGGCAAGTGTAAGTTTTTTAACTAAAGAAAATAGGATTTATTAAGGTACGACAAATTAAATCAGCCTAAATATTTTCAGTGAAAGTAAGTATTTCATTAACTACATAGTTATTTTCAATAGAAAGATTAATCCAGTGAATCTCCTTGTCTTTTCTAAACCAGCTAAGTTGCTTGCGGGCATAGTTACGGGAGTGTTGTTTAATTTTATCGACGGCAAATTCGAGCGAACAGTTTCCATCAAAATAATCGAAGAGCTCTTTATATCCCACCGTATTCAGTGAATTCAAATGACGTTTCTGGTAAAACCCTCTTGCTTCTTCTAGCAAACCCGCTTCCATCATCAGATCCACTCGCCTGTTGATTCGTTCATATAGTTCATCACGATTCCTTGTGAAACCCACCTTCACAATCCGGAAAGGACGTTCCTTCTTCGGGTTTGTGCGAAGGGAGGAGTAAGGTTTTCCTGCCATAAGGCACACCTCCAGGGCATGGATTACCCGTTTTGGATTTTTCATGTCTACTTCGTCGTAAAACAGGGGATCCAATATCTTCAGTTGCTGCCGGATCGGGTCGAGTCCCTCCTCCCTGTAAAGCCGAAGGAGTTCTTCCCGCAGTGTCTCATCAATGGTAGGAATATCATCAATACCCTTACACACAGCATCAATGTACATCATTGAACCACCGGCCAGAATCACCACAGCATGTTGTTTGAACAGTTCACCAAGCAGGGAAAGCACATGCTGTTCATACTCGCTGGCGCTATAGTATGCTTCAGGTTCCAGAATTCCCACGAAGTGATGTTCTACACGTTGTAACTCTGCAGGGGAAGGTGCAGCCGTTGCGATGGTCATACCCCTGTATATCTGTCGGGAATCGGCAGACAATATGGGACATTTCAGCTGTTCGGCAAGCTGCAGGCTACACGCTGTTTTACCCACTGCTGTGGGGCCAAGAAGCACAAGGAGTGTATGCTTTGCGGAATAAATAGACTGTTGTTTTATTATGGTAATTTTCTTCAAATGAGTTATTAACGGTTCAATACAGATCGTTACTGTCTGTCTCTACAGGTAAATCATCAAGCCCTTCGAAACCTTCTTTGTCCAACTCATCCATTTCAAAGCTTTCGTCGCCATAAAAGGTTTCGCCCAAATCAATGGCTCCACTTTCCAACTTTTGTTCTTCAATCTGTATCATCTGTTTTGGAGGTTCCCCCACCGACAAGGTGCAGACCGCCTTTTGCAGACTCTTACCCGGTATCACTTCCGACAATTCAATATACAATGCCCTTTCGGTAAGATAATCGAACACAAACATCAGTTTCTGTTTTTCATCTTCAAGGTAGTCGCTCAGGATGCAGGTGTCCATGGTCAGCGAGTCTTCATCAGAATTTGTATCCATCTCCACAAGAGTAATCTCTTCCTTTTTCCGCCATTTATCGTCGCAAAGGAAAAAGGATGCCATCTCTTTTTTACTATATCCGGTGCAATCAATAATCGCCAGGTAAAAATCCAAAAAAGTGCTGTCAGCGTCAATTTTTATTTCTCTTTTGAATTTCTCGGCTTCATCCGATAGAATTAGAAATTTGAATATCATTGTGATCTTTATTTTATGCATTGTTGACGTTTCAAAGGTAATAAAAAGTTTTAAAAAGTAATTACTATGCGCTATTTGTTGACCACTAATTACACATCACGCGGGGCTGTAAGGGACAAAACAATGTTGAACCTATTTTGCAATGTATTGTTTTATATAGGGGCATGGAAAAGGTTAAAATAAGGATATACGACATAGGAAAAAATAAAAAAATTGTATGAAAACAGCATATACGCCCATTGATCCGGTCTATTTTGAGTTGTTTGAGCAGGAAATGGTTAACAAAGAGTCGAGAATCATCTACTTTGCATTTACAGACGAACCCGAACTGGAAGAATGTCGCGGTAAGATTCTCAAAACAGCAGAAGTGGTCAGTGAAGGTGTTTTTATTTTTCTTGACAATGGCGACAAAGTACGCGCCGACCGTGTGGTGGTGATCGACGGAAAGCCCGGGCCGGCGTACGATGAGTATGATGCATATGCACTTGCTCCGCTCACCTGTAAGGCGGGATACGATGACTGTTCTTTAAAATAAGAGAAATTAGTATCTTTGTATATCAAACCAGTATACAAAAACGTCAATGGCTCTAAAGCAGCAACAGGCACTGAAACAAACACAACGACTTTCTCCTCTGCAGATGCAGGTGATAAAGCTGGTGGAATTGAACACGGTGGAAGTGGAGGACCGCATCAAACAGGAAATTGAAGAGAATCCGGCATTGGAGGCCGGTGAAAATGAACTTTCAGGTGATCCGGACAACGAAGATGCCGAAATAAAGGAGAATGATCTGTCTCAGGAAGAGATGATCCTGGGAGATTATTTTTCAGAAGATGACATTCCTGATTACCGTCTCAGCGGATCGGACCAGAAAAGGGATCAAAGCTTTATCGAATACAACAACTATGATGATAAATCACTCAACGACTTCCTGCTGGAGCAGATTGGGTTATTGAATCTGGATGAGCGAAAACAGAAGATTGCCGAATACATAATTGGCAATATTGATGAGAACGGCTACCTGCAGCGCGACCTTCAATCTATTTCCGATGACCTGCTGTTTCAGCAGCAAATTGAGGCTACGCCGCTGCAACTGGAAGACGTAATGTATGAGATACAGGATCTTGATCCTCCCGGCATTTGTGCCCGCGATCTGCAGGAGTGTCTCCTTCTTCAGCTGGATCGTTACGAACCAACACTGCCGGTAAAATGGGCGAAAAAGATCCTCACGGATTATTTCGATGAGTTTTCACGAAAACATTACGACAAAATCATGCGTCAGATGGACATTTCAGAGGACGACCTGCGTGATGCCATCCACGAAATAATCTCCCTTAACCCAAAACCGGGTAACAGTCTGGGAGGGACCCTGCAAACAGCCATGAATAACATTACACCCGATTTCATCGTGGAGTCATACAACGGCGTTGTTTCGTTTCATCTCAACAACAGCAACGTGCCGAGCCTGAAGATAAACCGCAATTTTTCGGAGATGTTGAGGGGATACGTCGACAACAAGACGAGCATGTCGTCCGACGACAAGCAGGCCTTGCTTTTCATGAAACAAAAAGTGGATTCTGCCAAATGGTTCATCGATGCAGTAAAACAGCGTCAGTATACATTACAGCGCACGATGGAAGCGATCGTGACGCTGCAGTATGATTTTTTTCTTACTGAAGATGAGTCGCAACTCAAACCTATGATTCTAAAGGACGTGGCTGAAAGAACCGGCTTCGATATTTCCACCATATCGCGCGTGAGTAACAGCAAATATGTGCAAACAAACACAGCAGTTTATCCACTCAAATATTTTTTTTCGGAAGCGATGCAAACCCATGAAGGTGAAGACATTTCATCGAGAGAAGTAAAAAAGATTCTTAAAGAAAGTATCGAAAGCGAAAAACCATCCAGGCCACTCACCGATGACCAACTCACCAGAATACTCAATGAAAAGGGATATGTAATTGCACGTCGCACGGTAGCAAAATATAGGGAACAACTGAATATTCCTGTGTCACGTTTGAGAAAAAAAATATAACTTTGCCCTTTTATTGAAAGTAACCATCAGGATGAAGTCGATCTCGCATGTAATTTCCACCGTCTTTCAGCCTTTGTTGATGCCTACCTATGGGGTAATGCTCCTCTTTGTATATACCTATTTCGGAGTTATATACAGGCATCAGTTCTGGCAAATAGTCACGCCAGTATTTCTTTTCTCTTTTGTTATTCCCGCCATTCTCATATTCATGCTTTACCGTATGAGTATTATCTCCGACCTGTCGCTGAAAGTACGCCGGGAGCGGTTTTATCCCTATCTGATCACACTGTTGTCTTATTCGGCAATGATCATCTTTTATTACAGAATGCACATGCCCAGATGGTTCATGATGATCATGGCAGCCTCCGTGGCGATCATGGTGATTGCCATTCTCATCACCTTCATGTGGAAGATCAGCGCACATATGTTTGGTATAGGCGGACTTATCGGCGGAGCAATGGCAGTAAGTTCTTTCGTGGAAAGATCCAATCCCTACTACATGTTTATGGGGTTGTTCATCATTGCCGGGCTGGTAGGGACTTCGCGACTTATCCTCAGGCGACACACCCTTAGCCAGGTTATTGCCGGTTTTTTGCTCGGATACCTGGTTTCATTCTTGTTTGTATGGTTAGGAGTACGAACATAGTCATCCAGGTTTTGTCGTTTTGTCAATCGGAAATAAAGTTGTACATTTATTCCAAAATATATTAATTTATAAAATTATACTCGCTATGAATTTTCCAGAAAATGTAAAGTACTCTTCCGATCATGAATGGGTAAGGGTAGAAGGCAATGAAGCATACGTTGGAATTACCGATTTTGCACAGGACGAGCTGGGTGAAATTGTGTATGTAGATGTAAACACCGAAGGAGATACCCTGGAACAGGGCGAAGTTTTCGGTAGCATTGAAGCAGTGAAAACGGTATCTGACCTGATGTTGCCCGTCGGTGGAGAAGTACTGGAAATAAATCCCAAACTCGACGATGCACCAGAGCTGGTCAACAAGGATCCGTTTGGTGAGGGATGGATCATTAAAATAATTCTGAGTAATGCCGATGAACTGTCGACCCTGATGTCTGCAGAAGAATATAAAAAGTTTATCGGAAAGTAAAATTGATGGGACAATGTGCTAATGTACCAATTAGATAATGGGACAATGGCCGACGGACCGATACAACAATGTGAAACAGATGTCAATGAGACTATCTGTCAGAAGAAATTCCAATTTTAGTACTTGACTCTTATCGTTTAAACTAAAAAAGATGACCCCATTTGTAAGTATAATCATGGGCAGTACCTCCGATTTGCCCGTAATGGAAAAGGCAGCACAGTTTCTCAACGAAATGGAAGTGCCCTTTGAGATGAATGCCCTCTCGGCGCACCGTACACCCGAGGAGGTGGAGAAGTTTGCCAAGGGAGCCGCCGAAAAGGGTATTAAAGTAATCATCGCCGCAGCAGGTATGGCCGCACACCTCCCGGGAGTAATCGCATCCATGACGACTGTTCCTGTAATTGGCGTGCCCATCAACGCATCACTCGACGGAATGGATGCATTGCTTGCCATCGTACAGATGCCTCCGGGCATACCGGTGGCGACTGTGGGCATAAACGGCGCGTTAAATGCAGCCATTCTTGCCTTGCAGATGATTGCTACCGGCGATGAGCAGGCCCGGCAGAAGCTTGCAGTTTACAAAGAAAGTCTGAAGAAGAAAATAACAAAAGCCAACGAAGAACTGGCAGCGGTATCCTATGCCTACAAAACAAACTGACATTTGTAATTTTGAATGAATCATGAAACGAATACTTTTTATGCTTACATCTCTTTTTCTGCTTGCAGCCTGCAATGAAGGAAAGAAGGCAGACACAACAATGACTGAAAACGACGGTATCGATTCTACTTTTCAATATAAGGTAGACCGTTTTGCCGATGTTGAAATACTGCGTTACCCGGTACCCGGCTTCAAGAGCCTTTCGCTGCAACAGAAAGAACTGATTTATTATTTGTCGCAGGCAGCGCTCGAGGGACGGGATATCCTCTGGGATCAGAATAACCGCTACAATCTCACCATCCGCAGGGTGTGTGAGGGAGTTTATGAGAATTACATGGGCGATAAATCTTCACCGGAATGGGGAAATTTTGAAACTTACCTGAAGCAGATCTGGATGGCTAACGGCATTCACCATCATTATTCGGAAGACAAGATCATCCCACAATTTCCGAAAGACTGGTTTGTGCAGATTGTGAAAAGTGTGGACCCGGGAAGGCTGCCATTCCGCGACGGCATGGCAGCCGATGAGACACTGAAAGAGATTCTGCCGGTCATGTTCGATCCGACCGTCATGCCCAAACGGATGAACCAGACTCCCGGAACCGACATCGTAGCCACATCGGCTGTCAACTTCTACGAAGGAGTAACACAGAAAGAGGTGGAAAACTTTTACAATGCAATGAAAGTCCCGAACGACAATACCCCGATATCATACGGATTGAACAGCAAGGTAACGAAAGTAAATGGTGTGGTGACCGAACAGGTATGGAAACTGGGCGGAATGTACGACAAAGCCATTGAACGCATCATCGGATGGCTGGAAAAAGCAGCTACCGTAGCCGAAAATGATCACCAGAAGCAGACAATCGACGGACTTGTATCCTATTATAAAACCGGAAACCTGAAAACATTCGACGATTATTCGGTGAAGTGGGTAACCGACACCGTGTCGCGTGTGGATTTCATCAACGGTTTTATCGAAAACTATACCGATCCCCTGGGGCTAAAGGCAACGTGGGAGTCGATGGTCAACTTCAAAAGCATCGAAGCCTCGGAACGAACCCGCATCATCAGCGAGAATGCACAGTGGTTCGAAGACAACTCCCCCATCGACAATCGTTTTAAAAAGGAAAAAGTAAAAGGCGTATCGGCCAAAGTAATCACAGCCGCCATCCTGGGTGGAGACACCTATCCGGCAACGCCCATCGGGATCAATTTGCCGAATGCCGACTGGATCCGCCGCGATCATGGCTCCAAGTCGGTCACCATCGACAACATCACCTTCGCCTACGATAAGGCAGCCGAAGGAAACGGCTTCAAGGAAGAGTTCATGTGGAGTGAAGCAGAAAGGGGACTGGCAACAAAATATGGCACTCTCACCGACAATCTGCATACCGACCTGCACGAATGCCTGGGCCACGGATCAGGCAAGCTGCTTCCTGGTGTAAGTACCGATGTACTTCAGGCCTACGCCTCACCATTGGAAGAGGCCCGGGCCGACCTGTTCGCGCTCTATTACCTGGCCGACCCGAAACTGGTAGAACTGGGTCTTCTGCCCGACAACGAAGCCTACAAAGCAGAGTACTACTCATACATCATGAACGGAGCCATGACGCAGCTCACCCGCATTCAACCGGGTAAACAAATCGAACAGGCCCATATGCGCAACCGGGCTACCATCTCGAACTGGGTCATTGAAAAAGGCCAGGCGGACAATGTGATTGAATTAAAAGAACGCGATGGAAAAACTTATGTGGTGGTCAATGACTACGGTAAGCTGCGTACCCTTTTTGGTCAGTTGCTTGCTGAAGTACAACGCATCAAGTCGGAAGGCGATTTTGAAGCAGGAAAGAAACTGATTGAAACCTATGGTGTAAAAGTTAATCCTACGCTTCATGCCCAGGTGCTGTCACGCTACGAAGCGCTGAACATTGCTCCCTATAAGGGGTTTGTGAACCCTGTTTACAAACTGGTAACCGATGAGAAAGGAAAAATAACCGATGTGACCATTTCCTACGATGAAAATTATGTGGATCAGCAATTGCGTTATTCCCGGGAGTATTCGGTATTACCACTGAAGAATTGATTTCTTGCCCCGGCAAATTAGCATATTGTCACATTGGCGCATTGCCACATTGGCAAATTGGCAAATTAGCAAATTGAATAGTGAATTACGAAGAAACAATCGCATATCTCTATCAGCAGATGCCCGAATACCAGCGTATCGGGCATCTTGCCTATAAAGAGGGTCTTGATAACAGTCTGGCGTTGGATGCGATCTTTGATCATCCCCACCGCCGTTATAGAACCATTCATGTGGGGGGAACCAACGGAAAGGGATCCACTTCCCACCTGCTCGCAGCAATCCTGCAGGAATCGGGTTATAAGGTCGGGGTGTATACTTCTCCCCACCTCATCGATTTCCGTGAACGAATGCGTGTAAACGGAGTCATGATCGACCGGCAGTACGTGATCGATTTCGTGGAAAAGTACAGGGAGCAGTTCGAGTCGGTGATGCCCTCCTTTTTTGAACTGACCATGGAGATGGCATTTCTCTGGTTTGCAGCTCAGAACGTTGATGTGGCAGTGATTGAAGTCGGACTGGGCGGCCGTCTCGACAGCACCAACATCATCTCTCCCGATCTCAGCGTGATCACCAACATCGGGTTCGATCACATGAGATTCCTCGGTAGTACTCTCCCAAAAATCGCCACCGAGAAAGCGGGAATCATCAAACCACATACCCCCGTGGTAATCGGTGAGATGGGCTATACAGAAGTCGCACAGGTGTTTATAGACAAAGCAAAATCGGTAGAGGCGCCCCTGATTTTTGCGGAACAATACATGAGTAACTTTGTAGCTGAAAGGACCGCGAGAGGATGGCTGTTTCAGGCGGACAACTACCCCGACTTTCCGGGGGAACTGAAGGGGCCGGCACAGGATAAAAATGCACGAACAGTCCTGACTGCAGTGGAAGTCCTTCTTGAAACAGGATACACAATACCCAGAGAAGCAGTCTGTAAGGGATTTGAGTCGGTAATCGCCCTTACCGGACTTATGGGACGATGGCAGCAACTACGGTCCTCACCAAGAATCATCTGCGACATTGCGCACAATGCACACGGATTGCGCTACGTTGCGGAGCAACTACTTTCGGAAGATTACGACCGGTTACATCTCGTTTTCGGGATGGCCAACGACAAAGATGTGGATGCCGTGCTTGCTTTGATGCCGAAAAATGGCCGCTATTACTTCACCAGGGCATCTGTGGAGCGCGCCATGGATGAAAAGAGGCTGCACGAGCAAGCTGCCTTTTACGGGTTGCAAGGTTTCACCTACCCGTCCGTTTCGGATGCCATTCGTGCAGCAAAAGAAAACGCCGGTGAAAATGATCTCATCTTCATCGGCGGTAGTTCTTTCGTGGTGGCAGATGCCCTGCCATTGTTTGTCTGATTACCAGATCATGACTATCCTGAAATTGTATGTAACTTTGGCATTTACATCCTGAAAACCATCGGAAGGCTCAATGAAAAAAGTAACTCTGTTGGTCAAAACACTGTACTCATAGCCCACTGTTTCTGTAAAATCAATGGTACCTCCCGAACCATCATCTTCCAGGTAACTTTTCACATAGGGAAGTTGTACCTGCACCTCGTTCACGTTTTGATCACCCAGAAAAACGTAACCAATCACCGCGCCGCTTTCATAGATAAAGTCATCGATGTATTTCAATTGTTTGGTAGCCTCCCACCGTCTGTTTGTAGTGCTCCAGCTCCATTCGGAAGCATTTACGGTATAAGACTGAATATCCCATTGTGTTTCCGTGATATCATCGTTACTGCTACTACAGGAGGATAAAAATAGTGCAGTTCCGATGAACAGAATTCCTGCGAATAAAGAAGTTAATCTTTTGCTTTTCATTTTCATTTATTTTGAAGTTTGTATACTTACCGTTAAGACGTGAAAAATATTCTTTCGTTTAAATTAAACAACACAAAGAAAGAAAAGTTTTTATATAAAATAAAGAAAAGTCCGCCTCCGAGCGGACTTTTCTTTATTTTATCCATTTTGAATCTTATAAACCAAACAGCTCTATCTCTTTCCTCCCAAAAATCCACCAAGGAGATCATTGAGGGGATTGCCATCACCATCTTTGTCAAGCATACCGCCTAACATGTCCATGAGACCTCCGCCGGAGCTGCCCTTTTGTTGCGCTGCTCCGTCCAAAATACCGCCCAGAAGGCCTCCCAGGCCGCCAGTACCCGTATTGGTCTGTCGTTTTTCCTTTCCCAGATAAGCCATCACAATCGGTGCCAAAATTGAAAGCAATGGCCCGATTTTATTTGCACTGATGCCCGATTTCTGAGCAATGCCTTGCTCAATGGCAGCACGTTTATTTCCAAAGACATGGCCAAGGATACCATCTCCATCTGACAGCAGCTCCTGCGTGTTTCCCTGCAGCATTCCTGAAAGGTTATCAAGCAATGAACCATCATGCTTCGATTCCAGTGCACTGTTTAGACTAGCCGCACCATCCTGAGACTGCGCGTTCTTGGTCATTCCTGCCAATATAGCCGGTATGGCCACGTTTACGGCACCAGAGGCTTCCTTTTCATCTATGCCGAGCTGCCCGGCCACACTTCGAACAATCGATTGTCCCATTGTACTGTTTAATAAATCCGAGATATCCATCTGTTTACAGTTTTTAGTAATAAAAAAGTTTTCCAAATTTAATTATAAAAACAATCTTCTTCAGATTTAGTTGCTAAAACAGGGAATCTGAGGAATAAAACCCCGTGACTGCAAATTACATTTTTATTTTGTTTTCAACATTCATTGGTACTGAGCAAAAAAACAGTTATTTTTGCCCTACAACTGAAGGCAGGCTGTTAATCGCTGAATGATGAAAACTCTCTTGTAAAACGCAGCCTGCACAAAGCATCCTCTTAAAAAACTGAATGCTGATAGCTCAACGCTCTATTTCAAACCGCTGCATTCATAAAGCTTATTTCTGAAGAGTTGAAAGCTGACAGTTGAACGCTAAAATTGAAAATTATGCAACAATACCTCGATTTATTACGACGGGTACTCGACGAAGGAGTGAAAAAAGAAGACCGGACCGGTACGGGTACACTCAGCATATTTGGACATCAGAGCCGTTACAGGATGACCGATGGTTTCCCTGTACTCACCACAAAAAAACTCCATCTGAAATCGATCATCTACGAATTGCTCTGGTTTTTGAATGGCGACACAAATATCAAATATCTGAACGACAATGGCGTGCGTATCTGGAATGAATGGGCCAATGAGAAGGGGGATCTAGGACCTATCTATGGGTATCAATGGCGTTCATGGCCCGACTATAAGGGAGGACACATTGATCAGATCACACAAGTAGTAAACACGCTCAAAAATAATCCCGATTCACGCCGCATCATTGTCAGCTCCTGGAATGTGGCCGACATTCCGAATATGAACCTCCCACCCTGCCACGCCTTTTTTCAGTTTTATGTGGCGGATGGAAAGCTGAGCCTGCAGCTTTATCAGCGCAGTGCCGATATTTTCCTGGGAGTACCCTTTAACATCGCCTCCTACGCGTTGCTGCTGAAAATGATGGCCCAGGTGACCGGTTTGCAGGAGGGCGATTTTGTGCACACTTTTGGTGATGCCCACATCTACCTGAACCATCTCGATCAGGTGAATCTGCAGCTTTCCCGTTCACCTCGACCACTGCCTGAGATGAAAATCAACCCCGACGTAAAGGACATCTTCGGTTTTCGCTTCGAAGATTTTGAACTGGTAAACTACGATCCTCATCCCCATATAAAAGGAATTGTGGCTGTATGACAACCAAAGAGAACATAGAAATCGGCATCATTGTTGCGCTTGATGAAAACAACGGGATCGGGCGTGAAGGTAATCTGCTTTGTCATCTTCCCAATGATTTGAAGCATTTTAAAGAGGTGACCTCCGGACACACCGTAATTATGGGTCGTAGAACGTACGAATCGTTGCCCAAAGGTGCCTTGCCCAACCGCACCAATGTGGTGGTTACGTCAAATGCGGCAGAAAATTATCCCGGTTGTATTGTGGTTCGGTCGGTCGAAGAGGCGCTTACACGTTGCAAGGAAAGTGAAAAAATTTTCATCATGGGTGGCGGACAACTATACCGAGCCACATTCGGACTGGCAGACCGGCTTTATCTGACCCGTATCCATCACACATTCAGCGATGCCGACACTTTTTTCCCGGAAATTGATTTTGATGAATGGACGCTCACAGAAAAAGAGATACACGATGCCGACAACAAACATCGGTATCCCTATACATTTTTGACCTATAGAAAAAAATAATCATGCTGTAATGGCTGGAGAAGTATGGAAAAGATTTATAGCGGGCGACGATCAATCTTTCGCCATATTGTATCATGCCTATTTCTCAGAGCTTTTTGCGTACGCTTTGAAACTGGGTTTCGATCAAGAAACGTGCAAAGACGCAATACAGGATCTCTTTTTTAAAATTTATGCCTCTAAAAGTAACCTCACCCATATTCGAAATATTGAATTTTATCTGATTCGAAGTCTGAAAAACCGGCTTTTCGATATGCACAACAACGAGTACAAAATAGAGGAAATAAATTATCAGGATATATTGGTAGAGAATGAAAAAAATATCGTGGAACAAATTATCGACGAAGAAAAAGAGATTCAGTTAAAACATGAAATATCTTACCTACTGCAAATACTGCCACCCAGGCAGCGAAAAATGATTCATTACCGATATGAGTTTAACATGAATTATTCAGAAATTGGTGAAATCATGAACCTTTCGGCCGACGCTGTGAAAAAAAACCTGTATCGCGCTCTAAAAAAGATGAAAGACACATCCCCACCCAATTCACGTCACTTTACGACCTATTTATTCACAATACTTAGTTAATTAATATTAAATTTGTCTTTTTTATCAGTTTATTCCGTCTTTTTTAAAAAGAGTGTGAATGAAACTGAATTTAAATTATAAAGATTTTTTGTGTGACGATCTTTTCGTTTACTGGAGGATTCATCCCACGCCAGAACTCACCTTATTCTGGGAAAAGTTTATCAGTCAGAATGAGTATCTGAGGGAATCATTTCAATCGGCAGTTGCCATTTTCGACGAAATTCAACACCAACACGACAGTTTTCGACCCGAAGAGGACGCAGTAGAGAAAAAATTGCTGGAAAGAATCAACCAATTCAAAAAGAAAAGAATACGCATCCTCTATACTTCGTCTGTTGCTGCGATTCTATTGCTTGCCCTGATAACGACACTTTTCATAATCACACGCAAAGGGGGGACATTTTCCGACAAACAGATGGCTTCCATCGGAGAGGTCATGAATCAGGATAAAATTCAACTGATCACCGGGAACCAGGTGGTTGATATGGAAAATAATGCGACGGTGCATCTCACGGAAAAAGAAAATGCCTTTATTCAGGATTCTCTTTCCCGGAAAGTGATCGATTTGAAGAACAATCAATCAAACAAGCTGATCGTACCGTTCGGAAAAAGAACGGCGGTGATTCTTGCCGACGGATCTGCAGTACATGTGAACTCAGGGACAGAACTTGAATTTCCTTCTGCCTTTACCGGACAGACACGGGAAATCAGTGTAAAGGGCGAAATATTTATAGAAGTGAAAAAGCAAAGACAGCCCTTCATCATCCACACGCCCAATTCACAAATTACAGTCTACGGAACATCATTCAATGTTTCATCCTACCCTGATGAAAAAAATGAATCGGTTGTACTGGTAAACGGATCGGTGCATGTTAAAAGCGATCAGGGTTCGTTGATGCTGAAACCCGGCGAGATGGCAGAAGTAAACAATGGCAACATCCAACGGAAACAGGTAGATGTGATGGAATACATCAGTTGGAAGAGCGGCTATATGCAATTGAATAAAAACTCTTTAACCGAGGTGCTCAAAAAAATAGGAAGATATTACAACGTAGAATTCAACTATGCACCCACATTGAATTTGCAAAGCCAGACCTGCTCAGGTAAATTGTACCTTTCCGAAAATTTTGACGACGTATTGCAATCATTTTCAAAAATGACTTTTCTGCAATATCAGGTGATAAGTAACGGGGTTGTTTACATACAAAAAACAAAATGACCCTGGGTGTAATCAAATATGTACCAACTAAAAACGAATAGCCTATGACCATGAAGTAAAAGAAAAATAAAAAAGCCGGACAATGCGGCAACATTATCCGACCATACGAAGTAAATTTTGCATTGGCAAAATCTAGGATGTGAATTTTGCGAGAAAGCGAGGGCAAAGACAAACTTGTTTGACTATGCCGAGCACAAGCAAAATCTACGAAGTGAATCTAATTTATTGGATAACAAATTAAAATTCAAACGCAAAGATATGCAAGAAAAGCAAAACTTTAAACAGATCAACCTGAAAAAAGACAATAAGTTCTTAAAAATCATGAAAATATATTTTTTAACAACTTTTCTCTGTATTTTTTCAATAGCAGCAGAAAACACCTATTCCCAATCGAAATCGGTCACTGCCGAATTGAAAGGTGTAACGTTGCGGGAAGCATTGCAAGAAATTGAACAGAACAGCGATTATCTGTTTCTGATTATGGATAATACCGAAGCCGGCTTATCAAAGAGTGTGAATATTTCTTTTGAAAACAAATCAATTGAAGAGATTATGAATTTGTTACTGAAGAATACCGACCTGGTATACTCCATTGTAAACAGGCAGATCACCATTTCCAAAAATCCGGACGCGAATTATATTAAGAAAAAAACAGAAAACATCGCTATCGTCAAAGAGGTTCAGCAAACACGTAAAAGTATCACCGGAACCGTACGGGATGTAAATGGAGAATTCATTGTGGGTGCAAACATTGTGGAAGTAGGCACAACCAATGGCACTGTCACCGATGTGGACGGACATTTTTCACTGAATGTGGCAAACGACGCCACCATACAGATCACCTACATCGGATATCTGAGTCAAACGGTGAAAACAACAGGAAGTACAAACTTTACCATCACACTTAGAGAAGATACTCAGGCACTGGAAGAATTGGTGGTGGTGGGGTATGGTACACAAACAAAGGCCAATCTAACGGGTGCCGTTTCAACAGTAGATGTTGGTAAAACACTCGAAGCACGACCCTATTCCGATATTTCTAAAGCACTTCAGGGTGCTGTGCCTGGTCTCTCTGTGATCAGTAGCAGTGGTAAGTTAGGAGCACAACCTTCCGTCACAATACGTGGCTTGGGAACATTAAGTAACAATGCCACAAGTAAACCCTTGATAGTGGTTGACGGTGTACCAATGGACGATCTTTCTCTTTTGAATACCCAGGACATTGAAAATATATCTGTCTTGAAAGATGCCGCATCAACATCAATTTATGGTACCAGAGCTGCTTTTGGTGTGATACTTATCACGACCAAATCAGCAAGGCAAGTAGATCGGGTATCCGTAAACTACATCAATAATTTTGCCTGGGATACATCCACAATCTTGCCTGACTATCCAGATGTGCCAAAGCAATTGGAAGCATTAATTGCCGCAAACGGACGTGCAGGTTTGGCAAACGAACTATTTGGAATGTATCTGGATGAGATGCTTCCTTATGCCGAAAAATGGCGAGATGAACACAACGGCATGAAGGCCAATTACAGAGAAATGGTACTGGGACACAAAGATGCACTTACAGATACCTCTAAACCGCTTGGCGACTTTATCTTGGATAATAATGGAGTGGGTATGTATTTTGCTGACTGGGATGTCGTAAATATTATGTTTCGGAAATGGAAACCGTCACAGAGCCACAATCTGTCTCTGCAAGGCACAAGCGGAAAAACCGCATACTATATGTCGGTAGGTTACAACCACGACGAGGGCATCATGACTTACTATCCCGAAAAAATGGACAAATGGACCGCCATGTTGAATCTGACAACCGATGTAAATGACTGGTTACAGGTTGGAACACGGATCAACTACAGCAACAAAGATTTTTCCGGTCCTGCGTCACGAAGAACGACATATCAGTATATGTGGCGCTGGGGAAGCTTTTTCGGCCCTTATGGAACTTATCAGGGAATTGATATGCGCAACGATATTGCTTACCGCAAACAAGCCGGCGACTGGACCGATAACAACAGTTTCATACGTATGGGAGCTTTTGCCAAAGCAACACTTGCCAAAGGATTGACATTAAACGCCGACTATACCTACAACGTAAATAACTACACCTATAAAGCAGCCTATATTCCTTTGAGTGGATGGAACTCCTGGGGTGGAGCTATCGAAAATACCACGTTATTTACCAGTAGTTCATGGGTGGAACAACAATCTGATCAGGATAAGACTTTTGCGTTGAATGTTTATGGAAATTATGAATTTTCTTTGCCCAATAACCACAACTTAAATCTTATGTTGGGTGGAAATGCAGAAGGAAACACGTATTTCAACCATTATTCAGAGAGAGATGATTTGTTGGACTATAATCTTCCGGAATTTGATCTGGCTACAGGCACTCAATATGTAGATGGGGAACATTCACATTGGGCAACTGCTGGTTATTTCGGACGACTTAACTACAACTACAACGGGAAATGGTTGTTGGAGTTAAATGGTCGCTATGACGGATCTTCCAGATTTCCAGCGAATGACCGATGGGCATTTTTTAAATCAGGTTCAGCCGGATACAGAATGAGTGAAGAGTCTTTTTTTGAGACTTTAAAGGAATCAATCAACAATCTTAAACTGAGAGCATCTTATGGAGAAATTGGCAATCAGGCAGTAGGTAATAATATGTACCTTTCAACGTTGGCTAAGCGTACAGATAGCAACACCTACTGGCTTGCAGATGACGGTACAAAAGTGGTTGCCTATGATTTGCCAAAATTAGTTTCTTCCACACTTAAATGGGAGCGCATACAAACACTTGACTTTGGTGCTGACGTAGGATTCTTTAACAATGAACTGAATTTCACGTTCGATTGGTATCAGCGTACCACAAAAGACATGCTAGCTCCCGGTCAGACCATGCCGCAAGTACTCGGAGCCACAGCACCCTTCATAAATGCAGGGACTCTTCGTACACGTGGCTGGGAATTAAATGTTGATTGGCGTCACCGTTTCAATGAGGTGCAGGTATACGCCAACGCCAATGTGGGAGACTTCATCACGGATATTACAAAATGGGATAATGAAACCAAATTATTAAACCAGAACTATAGCGGTAAAAGGTACGGAGACATCTGGGGGTTCGAAACAGATCGTTATTTTACTTCTGAGGATTTTAACTCAGATGACACCTATAAGAATGGGATTGCATCCCAAACCGGTTTACAACAGGGCACATTTGTTTTCGGACCCGGAGACATCAAGTTCAAAGATTTAGACGGAAGCGGTGTCATTGATGGAGGAAAGGGCACAGCAGATGATCATGGAGACCTGAAAGTGATCGGTAATATCACTCCGCGTTATCAGTACAGTTTTCGTTTGGGTGGAGAATGGAGAGGTTTTGATATTGATATGTTTTTTCAGGGTGTAGGCAAACGTTCAGTTTGGACCCAGAGTGCTTTTGTCATGCCAATGATGCGTGGAGCAGACGCCATATATGAAAACCAGACGAATTACTGGACGGAAGAAAACCCGGATTCTGATGCCGATTTTCCAAGGTTATTCCCGGGCAATGCCGGCAGAGGTACAATAGCAATTCTTGAATTGGGAAATCACAACTTTTACCCCCAGACAAAATACATTGTGGATATGGCCTATCTGCGCTTCAAAAATTTAACACTGGGTTACACGCTTTCGGCCGGTCTGGCATCAAGGATACAAATGCAAAAAGCCAGAGTCTACTTCAGCGCGAATAATCTGATGGAGCTGATCAACAAGAGCAACGCTCCTGTCGATCCTGAAGTAAATGACAAAGAAGAAGGTGTGAGCCTGGGTAATGGAACGTGGGGACGTATCGACCCGATGTACAGAACAATATCATTCGGCGTTCAGCTTACATTCTAAATTGTTGTACACATTGAAAAAAATAGCAATATGAAGAAAATAAACATCATATACATAACTGCTACAATCGTAGCTTTGACATCATGTAATGACTTTCTGGATAAAGGCCCATTGGATACTTTTACCAACGATAATTTTTGGACAAATGAAAGTAATGTAACCGGTTATGCCAATACATTCTATCAGGATTTTCTGGGATACGGAAATGCCGGCGGTACAGGTCTTTTTTATTTCCGAACCCTTTCTGATGACCAGGCGGGAGGGAGTTTTGCTGACTGGACATTCCAAAACGTACCGGCAAGCAGTACCGACTGGCGTGACAGATGGATTGAAATCAGACGTGCAAATATTCTACTTGAAAATGTGGATAAAGTAAACATGAGCGATGACGCTAAAAATCATTGGAAAGGCGTTGGACGTTTAATGAGAGCTTGGCATTCCTATCAGCTTATCCGTGCATATGGAGATATCCCTTGGGTAGATAAATCACTGGATATTACAGACGAAGGGTATCTGTATGGTGTCCGTGAAAATCGTGATTTGGTAATGGATAACGTGTTGGGAGATTTAAATTTTGCCTGTGACAATATGTATGACAATAATTCAAAAACGAAGTTGAACAAAAATGTCGCCTATGCCATGAAAGCTGAAATTACTCTTTTCGAAGGTACTTTTCGTAAATATCGTAAAACAGAGGATGGTCAGTCAGCTCCCGATCAAGCAGGTGCCACTAAGTTTCTCAACGAAACGAAAAAAGCTGCTTCCTTTCTTATGAATCGAAGTTATACACTAAATAGTTCATACCAGGGAAATTATAATTCTGTAAATCTGGCAACCAATTCTGAAATGATTTTCTATAAAACCTATAAACAAAATGTGCTGCATCACTCCCTGATAGCCTATATCAGTTCATCTACTCAAATAAGCGGCATGAGTAAGGATGCATTCGAATCTTATCTTTTCACCGATGGTAAGCCAATGGCACTCACTACACTCGATAAATCGGATGCTGCAGCGATGAAAATAGGTACCAAAACAGTGGGTGGTAAAGTTGTTCCCGACACAGTAATGTCAATTAAAAAGATATTGGATTCGCGAGATAAACGACTAAGTCAAACCATTGATACAGCACTCTGTTACGTGGGACGAGGATTTACCCGTTTTGGGACTGGGATCTCAATGACATCCTCCACTGGATATGGAGTAAATAAATATGACAACAAGAGCTTGGATAATATGTATAGAAATCAAACCAGTGCTAATTTTACACATGCTCCTATATTCTGGTTATCTGTGGTATTCCTACAATATGCAGAAGCTTGTGCAGAGTTAGGTAGCATGACCCAAGCCGACCTTGATAACTCGATTAATAAGTTAAGGGCCAGAGCCGGAATTCCCCAGTTAACCGTGAATGTCGGGTATGCTGATCCAGCAAATAATATGGAAGTAAGTAATCTGATATGGGAAGTTCGACGAGAGAGACGCAACGAATTAATGTTTGACAACTGGACCCGTTACTGGGATCTCATCAGATGGCATCAACTCGACAAACTGGATTCATCCTTACATCCTGATATATTGATGGGAGCAAACATTATAAGCGATCCCTACAATCATGCTGTGGTCAGAGTGGGAAACTATATCGACGGGACCAAGGGTAAAACACGTCAGTTCAACAAGAAACATTACTGGTATCCCATACCTTCTGATCAGATATCATTGAACCCTCAACTGGAACAGAATCAGGGATGGAAATGACTATTTGAGTATCCTGCTTTTATAAGGTTGTCTAAAAGTTCTTCGAAGTCTTTTTTGTCATTTAATGATTTAAAGGTACAAAACGGAATAGAAATAAAACTTTTAGACAACCGTTTTTAATAAAACTTACCTTCATGCCATTGTTTAAATGGTAGTATATTTGAGATAGAAAGATTCATACATTTTCCCTATATTTGTGAATTTTGAAAAAAATAAAGTGAAAATCCAATGAAGAAATCCTTTCTTATCATTTGTCTGCTTACCATTGCCTTCGTTTCACCTTCGCAGAATCTTCAGCCAGATTCACTGAAATTCAATCTGGGCAGATCACTCACCAACATATACCGCGAAACCATGATGCGGCCGGGAAGGGTGACGGTGGACAGCATCTCGGTGAACGACCGGAAAAAGCGAATTGCATTTTACACCAACCTGTCGCTCTCCTACCTCCCCATGCGTGAACATACCGTACAGCTCATCTACGACAGCGTCAGATTTCATCTACCCGCAAAACAAAAAAAATACCAGATCGCCGTCATCTCCGATGATCAGGAGATCAGCCTTCTGGTGCCCAATTTTTACAGAGACGGACAACGGGACAAAAACAGGATCATTGCCCATAAAATAAAAACGCCGCTGGTGACAGACCTCTCTACTCCTGCCAGTACTTTCGGCAAGGGGTTGCAAAATAATCATATCGCCCTCTGGCAGAGCCATGGATGGTATTACGAACAGAAACTGGGACGGTGGGAGTGGCAGCGGGCACGCATTTTCCAGACAGTAGAGGATCTCTACACCCAGAGCTACGTGCTTCCCTTCCTGGTACCGATGCTGGAAAATGCCGGCGCCAACGTGCTGCTTCCACGGGAAAGAGACTACAACAAAACGGAATTAATCATTGATAACGACGACCGTAAAAGTGGTACTTCTCCATACAGTGAAAAAAACGGAAAAGAAGCATGGAGCAACACAAAATCAGCCGGTTTTGCCAATCCCCGGGATATTTATCTGGATGGCGAAAATCCCTTCCGGATGGGAACAGCCAGACAGGTGCGGACGACAAACCGTGGGGAAGAGAGTATCGCCGTCTGGCATCCCGATATTCCTGCGAAAGGGAAATATGGGGTCTATGTCTCCTATCAGACATTAAAAAACAGCAGCGACGATGCACTTTACAGCGTCCATCATGCCGGAGGAAAAACCGATTTCCGAGTGAACCAGCAGATGGGGGGCGGCACCTGGATATTTCTGGGATATTTCGACTTTGAAAAGGGTATGAGCCACCAGATCACCCTTTCCAACAAAAGTAGCCACAAAGGAAAAATCGTGACCGCCGATGCCGTAAAAATAGGCGGCGGAATGGGCAACATTGCCCGGATGCCTCACCCGGGAGGCTTTGAATCTGAGAACACCAAAAGCTCCGATAACCTGACGAAGAAAGAGACCCTTGTTTCACAGATACATTACACGCCGCAAATCAGCGGATATCCCCGATACGCCGAGGGGGCACGATACTGGATGCAGTGGGCAGGTGTACCCGACACCATCTACAACCGTACCGAGGGTAAAAATGACTATACCGACGACTATGCGTCGCGGGGTGCCTGGGTAAACTGGCTGGCGGGAGGATCCCCGGCACTGCCCGGAAAAGAGGGGCTCCACATCCCGGTGGATCTGGCGTTTGCCTTCCACACCGATGCGGGTACCTTCTGGGGAGATACCATTGTGGGTACACTCGGCATTTACATGACACACCACAACAACGAACGATTCGAAAACGGACGTTCACGGTGGGCCTCACGCGACCTGACCGAGCTGGTGATGGAGGAGATCGTGAGCGACATACGCCACGACTTTGAGCCGGACTGGACCCGACGACACCTTTGGAACCGTTCCTATGCCGAAGCACGCATGCCCAATGTGCCAACCATGCTGCTGGAGCTGCTGTCGCATCAGAACTTTGCCGATATGCGTTACGGACTCGATCCCACCTTCCGCTTTACCGTCAGCCGCTCCATTTACAAGGGGATGCTGAAGTTTCTCGCAACCCAGTACAATCGTCCCTATGTGGTACAACCGCTGCCAGTGAAAGAGTTCTCCGCCCGTTTCAACGGAGAAACAGAGGTCGAGCTTAGGTGGCAACCCACAATGGATCCGTCTGAGCCCACAGCCACGCCCGACCGGTATATGGTATATACCCGCCTTAACGATGAAGGCTTCGATCACGGTGTTGTGGTGAACGGCAACAGTTACAAAGCAAAGCTTCATAAGGATGACATCTATAGCTTCAGGGTGGTCGCATTGAACGATGGTGGCAAGAGTTTTCCCTCCGAAACACTTTCAGTCTGCCGGAGATCGGATCAACAGGGAGAAGTCCTGATTGTAAACGGATTTACCCGGGTATCCGCGCCGTTCAGCTTTACCGCTTCTGAAGACAGCATTGCCGGTTTCGCAGGCAGTGTGGATAACGGGGTTCCCTACATGGCCGATCACAATTTTATCGGGCAGATGAATGAATTCCGGCGCATCATCCCCTGGATGGACGACGATGCTGCAGGGTTTGGAGACAGCCATGCGAACTACGAAACCACTGCCATCGCCGGCAATACATTCGATTACCCCTTTAGTCACGGGAAAGCCTTCACTGAAGCAGGATATTCTTTCGTTTCCTCTTCCGCAGATGCGGTGGAAAACGGCTTCGTGAAACTGACAGATTACAAAACAGTGGACTGGATCTTGGGTAAGCAACGGGAATGGAGTGTGGCCCGGGGAGCAAAACCACCGAAATACAAAACATTTTCCACAAAACAGCAGCAGCTAATCACCGACTATTGCTTTAGCGGCGGAAATATCATCGTGAGCGGCGCCTTCGTCGGTACCGATCTGTGGAACAACCCCCGCGCCACGAAAGAAGACCGGGAGTGGGCACAACAGACCCTCAAATACAAATGGCGCAACAGTCATGGTGCAGTAACCGGACAGATCAAAGCGGTACCCTCTCCTTTTCCGTCAATACAAGGCAATTACAGATACTACAACGAACTGAACAGCGAAAGCTACGTAGTGGAAAATCCCGATGCATTGGAGCCGGTCGACAAAAATGCATTCACCGTCTTCCGCTACGCTGAGAACAATCTGAGTGCAGGCGTACTCTACAAGGGTGAAAAATACAGTACCTGTATCCTTGGCTTCCCCATAGAAGCAGTAAAAGAACAGGAAAAGCGGAATGAACTAGTCAATAATATAATGACAGCATTTAAATAAAAGTGCTGAAAGCTGAAAGCTGACTGCTAAAAACAAAATTTATGAATAAAACAGACGCATTTATTCTCTTCACGGAGCCGGAACAGGCAAAAAAAACAGTCGATGAGCTGCGCCAATCGGAGTCGGTCGACAAAATCTGGCTCCTTACCCCCGAAGGGAGCAAAGAGACGATCAAAGGGTGTAAAAATATAGCCATTGACGCGTTCCAGAGCAGTACCACCGTCCGGAAAATCGCACAAAAGTCCGGCAGTGATTACACGCTCATTTATCTGAAGCCCACCGTGCTGAAGCCGGGTTATTTCGCCCTGGAACGGATGATCCGCATTGCGGAAGATACAGCCGCAGGCATGGTCTATGCCGACTATTATGCAGTGGTGGGTGGTGAAAAGAAAAGCCATCCGGTCATTGACTACCAGGAGGGCAGTCTGCGCGACGACTTCAACTTTGGCTCGTTGCTGTGCTACAACACAACAGCACTGAAAAAGGCGGCAAAGCGGATGATGAACGAAACGTATCAATTTGCCGGACTGTACGATCTCCGACTGAAAGTATCCCAAAAACATCCGCTAGTGCACATCAACGAGTACCTCTACACCGAGATTGAGGAAGATACCCGGGTATCCGGACAGAAGATTTTCGATTATGTGGATCCCAAAAACAGGCAGCTGCAACTGGAGATGGAACAGGTCTGCACCCAACATCTGAAAGATGTGGGTGCCTGGCTGGAACCCAGGTTCAAAGCCATTGAATTCGACAAGGGCAGCTTTGCTGTGGAGGCTTCGGTTATCATTCCGGTACGTGACCGCATCAAAACCATCCGCGATGCCATCGCTTCGGTGCTCAAACAAGAAACAAGTTTTCCTTTTAACCTCATCATCATTGACAACCATTCCACCGACGGCACCACGGAAGCCATCGATGAGTACAAAAGTGACAAACGGCTGATACATATCATTCCCGAAAGAGACGATCTGGGCATCGGTGGCTGTTGGAATGTGGGTGTACACCACGCACAATGCGGAAAGTTTGCGGTACAGCTCGACAGCGACGATGTGTACAGCGACAAAGACACTTTGCAGAAGATTGTAAACGCTTTCTACGAGCAACAGTGCGCCATGGTGGTGGGAACCTATCAGATGACCAACTTCCAGATGGAAATGATTCCTCCCGGTATCATCGACCACCGGGAGTGGACACCCGACAACGGAAGGAACAACGCCCTGCGCATTAACGGGCTGGGTGCACCCCGTGCCTTCTACACACCCTTACTACGGGAAATAAAGCTACCCAACACCAGCTATGGCGAGGATTATGCACTGGGGCTGAACATTTCCCGTCACTACCGTATTGGCCGCATCTACGACGTATTGTACCTCTGTCGCCGCTGGGAAGATAACTCAGATGCCTCGCTCGACATCGTGAAAATGAACGGACACAATCTTTATAAAGACAAAATCAGAACATGGGAACTCCAGGCGAGAAAGAAACTAAAATGAGAGAACCCCTCATCCATGTGGGGATCATCCTGGAGCAGCCGAAAATACGCTTCACGCTGCACTCGACCTATCAGTTTCAGGGAAAACCGATTTTCCCGGGCGATTATTTGGTGGAGAGGACCGGCGAAAAAATTGCCTTTAAAGGAGAACCCTACACGGAAATAACCTTTGAATCGGATCAGTTGCATGAGGCTTCATTCGAGCTGAAGGATGTGGTGATTGGCGTCGGTTTTCATTGGGAGCGGAAAGAAAACCAACGTTTCCAGGGAGGGTTAAAATTCATTTGCGGAAAGGGAGGCATCACCGCCATCAATATTGTCTCTCTCGAAGACTACCTCAAGAGCGTGATCTCCTCCGAGATGAGCGCCACCAGCTCCGGGGAACTCCTGAAGTCACACGCCATAATCTCCCGAAGCTGGCTGCTGGCACAGATTCAAAAAAATAAAGAGATCCGGGACGACTACCATACTTCCTTTGTGTCAGCCACCGAGATTGTTCGCTGGTACGACCGCGAGGAGCATGCCCTGTTCGATGTCTGTGCCGATGACCATTGTCAGCGCTATCAGGGAATCACGAGACAAACAACTGCGCGGGTGAACCAGGCGATTGATGAAACCCGGGGACAGGTGATCACCTACGGTGACACCCTCTGCGACGCTCGTTTCTCGAAATGCTGCGGCGGCGTGACGGAGTCATTCGAAAACGTGTGGGAGCCCATTCCGCATCCGTACCTCGTGGGAAAGCCTGATTACACGGAGAACGCTCCCCTGCCCGATTTGACCGTGGAGGAGAATGCCCGGGAATGGATTCTCTCCTCCCCTCCCGCCTTCTGCAATACCGGCGACGCAGACATACTCAGACAGGTACTGAACGATTACGACCGGGAAACAGCCGACTTCTACCGCTGGAAGGTGGTTTACAACCAAAACGAACTGCGTGCGCTGATCAGAGAACGTTCCGGCATCGATTATGGCGAAATCATCGCCCTGGAACCACTGGAACGGGGCAGCTCGGGCCGCATCATCCGGCTCAGGATCATCGGCACCGAACGGGTAATGACCATCGGCAAAGAGCTGGAAATCCGCCGGACTCTCTCACCCTCACACCTCTACAGTGCCGCATTTGTGGTGGACGCGGAAGAAGAGAACGATGAGGGAATACCGCAACAGTTCACGCTTACCGGCGCCGGCTGGGGCCACGGAGTGGGTCTCTGCCAGATAGGTGCAGCCATGATGGCAGAAAAAGGATATCGCCATGATCAGATATTGACACACTATTTTCCTCAAACAAAACTGGTTGCCTATTATTGACAAAACATCAAAACAGGCTCACACAACAGAAACAAAAAATATGAACAAACAAAAGAAAGTCACATTCCGCAACCCCTGGTCATGGATCCCCACCCTCTATTTTGCGGAGGGACTGCCCTATGTGGCCGTGATGACCGTCTCGGTAATCATGTACAAACGTTTTGGCCTCTCCAACACGGAAATTGCTCTCTACACAAGCTGGTTATACCTTCCCTGGGTAATCAAACCCTTCTGGAGCCCGTTTGTGGATATCCTGAAAACCAAACGATGGTGGATCGTCACGATGCAATTGCTGATTGGTGCCGGCCTGGCAGGCGTAGCATTTACCCTGCCCACACCATTCTACCTGCAGGCATCACTGGCTTTCTTCTGGCTGATGGCCTTCAGCTCGGCCACACACGACATTGCCGCTGACGGATTTTATATGCTGGCGCTCGACGATTCACAACAATCCTTTTTCGTGGGGATCCGCAGTACCTTCTACCGTCTGGCTTCAATCACCGGACAGGGACTGTTGATCATCCTGGCAGGATTTCTGGAAAAATCGACCGGCAGAATCCCCTTTGCCTGGAGCATCACCTTCTTTATTCTCGCCGGTCTTTTCCTGCTCTTTTTTGTGTATCATCGCTTTGTACTTCCCTACCCGGCCGCAGATAGCGGCAAAACAGCGCACACGTTCAAAGATGTAATGGCTGAATTTGGTAATACCTTCAAATCTTTTTTCACGAAAAAAGGGATCGGACTGGCCATTGCCTTTATGTTACTCTACAGGCTTTCGGAATCCATGCTGATTAAACTTGCTTCGCCGTTTCTGCTCGACAGCCGCGAGGTGGGGGGGCTGGGGCTGAGCACATCGGAGGTGGGTATTACCTACGGTACAGTGGGTGTGATCTCGCTCACCCTGGGGGGCATCATCGGCGGCATCGTCGCATCGCGAAATGGACTCAAAAAATGGCTCTGGCCTATGGCCCTGACCATCACCCTGCCCCATGCAGCTTACCTGCTGCTGGCATTTTATCAACCCGAAAGCTTTCTTTGGGTAAATGCAGCCGTGGCTACTGAACAATTTGGATATGGATTTGGATTTACAGCGTATATGTTGTATCTGATTTACTTCTCACAGGGTGAACACAAAACAGCCCATTATTCCATCTGTACAGGGTTCATGGCCCTGGGGATGATGCTCCCCGGAATGGCTGCCGGATGGATACAGGAGCAGCTGGGTTACCAGCATTTCTTTGTCTTTATTATGCTGGCTGCCATCCCCACCCTATTGCTGATCCCTTTCATGAAGATAGATCCCGACTTTGGCAGATCGAAAAAAGAGGCCGATCGGTAAAAATAATTTCAAAACGCAAGCTCATGCCTACAAACAAATCATACAGAAAGTCACGATTTATCGGCTTGCTGATCATATCGGGACTGTTCTTCTGTACGAAAGCTTCAGCCCAAAATATACGCATCCGCACCGGCATAGAAGTACTGAAAGAATCCGGATTCCGTATACTGCAGGGCAAAAGGGTCGGACTGATCACCAACCCTACCGGGGTGGACAACCACCTCAGATCGACCATCGACATCCTGCACGAAGCACCCGGCGTAACGCTGGTGGCACTTTACGGACCTGAACATGGCGTGCGCGGTGATGTGTATGCCGGTGATAAAATTGATTCTTTCACCGATCCCAATACGGGCGTGCCTGTCTACTCTCTCTACGGGGCAACCCGCAAACCCACACCGGAAATGCTGAAAGGTGTGGATCTGCTGGTATACGACATCCAGGATATCGGCTGCAGATCCTACACTTACATCTCCACGATGTATCTGGCCATGCAGGCTGCAGCAGAAAACAACATAGAGTTCGTGGTACTGGACCGGCCCAACCCGCTGGGCGGACTCAAGGTGGAGGGCAACCTGGTGGAGGAAGGATTCTTTTCGTTCGTCAGCCAGCTTAAGATTCCCTATCTCTATGGTCTTACCTGTGGTGAGCTGGCAGAGATGATCAACGGTGAACGGATGAATCCGAAACCCTGTAAGCTGACGGTGGTAAAAATGAAAAAATGGCGTCGGAAAATGAATTTCGAAGATACCGGTCTGCCTTGGGTGCCCACATCACCCCATATTCCCTATGCTCATTCAGCTTATTTTTATCCGGTGTCGGGGATCCTGGGTGAACTGGGATACATCTCCATCGGCGTGGGGTATACACTTCCATTTGAAATGTTCGCCGCAGAATGGATCAACGCCGAGGAATTTGCTGAAGCACTGAATGCAAAAAGGATCCCCGGAATCAACTTCCGTCCTATTCATCTGAAACCTTACTATTCGGTAGGACAGGGAAAGAACTTCCAGGGAGTGCAGATATACCTGACCGACTTTTCCAAAGCCCGGCTGTCGGATATCCAGTTTCATGTGATGGAAGTGGCTGCGGCACTTTATCCCGGTTACAAGGTATTCGATCATGCGCCCGAAAATCGTTTCGACATGTTCGACAAAGTCAGCGGGAGTGATTCTATCAGACTTGCGTTTTCCAAAAATCACCGGTTTGATGACATCAAAAGTTACTGGACCAAAGATGAAAAAGCATTCAGAAAATTGTCGAAGAAATATTATCTTTACCGCTGAATTGAAACGCGTCACCGCCATCGTTGGAGACAATGAATTACAACCCTACACAATTCCAGCATAAAATATGAATACGCTTACCACTACATCCCCAAGCAGCCGGCTTCTGTCGCTCGATATCCTCAGGGGTATCACCATTGCCGGCATGATCATGGTCAACAATCCCGGTTCATGGGAGTATGCCTATGCTCCGCTGAAACACGCACACTGGCACGGCCTGACACCCACCGACCTGGTATTCCCCTTCTTCATGTTCATCATGGGGGTCTCCACCTTCATGTCGCTGCGCAAATTCAACTTTGCACCTACCAGAGCTGCTGTCTGGAAAGTGGTACGCCGTACCCTGCTTATATTTGTGATCGGACTGGCATTGGGTTGGTTCGGGCAACTCCTGCGTGGACTTGCCGCAGGTGAATCGTTCGGCATAGCAGCAGCCCACTTCGATACCATCCGTATCCTGGGGGTGCTGCAACGACTGGCCCTGGCCTACGGTTTTGCTGCCCTCATTGCGCTGTTGGAAAAAAACAAACATCTGCCTTGGATCATCGCCATCCTGCTGGTGGGTTATTATCTGATTCTTCGTTATGGAAGAGGATTTGAGATGTCGGAAGAAAATATCATTGCAGTCGTGGACAAGGCACTCTGGGGGCCCGCCCACATGTACAAAGACACTACACCTGAGGGAGTACGTATCGCACTCGATCCCGAAGGACTGCTTAGCACCATCCCCTCCATAGCCCATGTGCTCATTGGCTTTCTTTTCGGAAAAATGATTGTCGAAAACAGGAATAACCATACCAAGGTGGAGAAACTGCTGATCTGGGGGACCATTCTGGCTTTCTCGGGTCTGCTTTTACAATACGGATGTCCCATCAACAAGAAAATATGGAGTCCCACCTTTGTACTGGTGACCACAGGCTTCGCATCACAACTGCTGGGGTTACTGATCTGGATCATCGATATCCATAAAAAAGAAAAATGGAGCCGCTTCTTCCATGCTTTTGGAGTCAACCCGCTCATTGTATACGTGTTCGCCGGTGTGCTCGCCAATCTGGTTGGCAACATCCATTTTGCCTGGCAGGGAGAGACCATCTCGGTGAAATCATTCACCTACAACGTATTGATTCAACCCTGGGCTGGAAACTATTTCGGATCGCTCCTCTACGCACTGCTGTTCGTCACCGTCTGCTGGCTGTTTGGATATATACTGTACAAAAAGAATATTTATATCAAACTATAGATGTTCGGATTGCTGCTTGACTATACCCATTCCTGTTCAATGAAATATAAGACCTGTACATGTTTAGGGGAATACCCATTTGAGATGAATAAATAACTGAAAGTACTGAACACTGAAAAAAGAGACCAATCTGTATGGATTATCCTGGATCAAAAAAAACAATGCTGATTGCCGACAGCGGCGCAACCAAAACAGACTGGTGTCTGATACGCGGTGAAGGGATCCTGCAACGGTTTTCGGGGAAAGGCATCAGTCCCGTGTATCAAAGCGAAGAGGAAATAGCAGAAGAGATAAAGGCACATGTTTTCCCCACGCTGACAAACACCGATATCGGGGCAATTCATTTCTATGGGTCGGGGTGCATTCCCGAGAAAATTCCACTTGTAAAGAATGCAATTTACCAATCGATTTCCATCGATGCAATCCATGTCTACAGCGATCTGATCGCGGCAGCACACAGTCTCTGTGGCCGTAAACAGGGTATTGCCTGCATCCTCGGCACAGGAAGCAACTCCTGCGAATGGGACGGGGAAAAGATCCGGAAGCAGATATCGCCACTCGGCTTTATTCTGGGCGATGAAGGAAGTGGTGCTGCGCTGGGCAGACAACTGGTGGCCGACGCGCTCAAAAATCAGCTTACGCCGGGACTCAAAGAGAAACTATTGAAAGAATATGCACTGACACCGGCACTGATCATTGAAAAAGTATACCGACAACCTTTTCCAAGCCGTTTTCTGGCAAGTCTCTCACCGTTTCTGTACAACCACATCGAAGACGACAGCCTGCGCCGGATCGTCACCGGATCATTCGATGCATTCTTCGAAAGAAACATCATGCAATACGACTACCACAATCAGGCGGTTCATTTTGTGGGATCCATTGCGTGGTATTACGCCGACCTGCTGAAGGAGGTGGCAGCACACAAGGGTATCAGGATTGGAGAAATCACACAATCACCCATGTCGGGGCTCATTCGCTACCATCATGCAGAAACAGGAAACCCTAAACTTTGAAACACTGAAATCGAGCATATGACATTCATCAAAATAACAGAACAACCGTCACTCTATGACAATCTGGAACAGAAATCGGTTTCGGAAATACTTGCAGAGATCAACGGGGAAGATAAGAAAGTGGCGCTAGCGGTAGAAAAGACAATCCCCGAGATAGAGAAATTGGTGACCGGCATCGTGGAAAGGATGCGGCGCGGAGGAAGACTTTTTTATATGGGTGCAGGTACCAGCGGCAGACTGGGCGTACTTGACGCCTCGGAAATTCCTCCTACTTTCGGTATGCCCGACACTTATGTGATCGGCCTGATTGCCGGCGGAGACAAAGCCTTGCGTAACCCGGTGGAGGCAGCGGAAGATGATCCGGGAAAAGGGTGGGAAGAACTCATGGTACACAAGATCAATGAAAATGACGTGCTGGTGGGAATTGCTGCTTCGGGCACCACCCCCTATGTGATCGGTGCATTGCGCCATGCACGGGAAAAGGGTGTACTCACAGCCGCCATCAGCTGTAACCCCGATTCACCGGTGGCTGCCGAGGCGGAGATAAAAATAGAGCCGATTGTCGGTCCCGAATATGTCACCGGCAGCACCCGCATGAAATCGGGTACCGCCCAAAAGATGGTACTGAACATGATCACCACCACCACCATGATCAGACTGGGCAGGGTAAAAGGAAACCGCATGGTGAACATGCAACTCACCAACCAAAAACTGGTAGACAGAGGTACACGGATGATTGTGGACGAACTTTCACTCAATTACGAACAGGCTAAGAACCTGCTGCTCCTCCATGGGTCGGTAAAAAAAGCCATAGATAGTTATAAAAACAGATAGATAGTTACGAAACCATATAGATAGTTATAAAATCAATAATTCAAAGAAATGGCCATTATTATACATACTGACAGTCCCGATCTTCTGCTCGATAAGATTTACGAGGCAATAGACACAAAGAAAGCGGATAAATGGATACGCACCACCGACGGACGCCTCACGTATGGCGCGCTCCTGTGGAGAAACGAAGCATTTTTCAAACCCCAGATATGGGTCGATGAGAATCAACTGCGTTTCGGACTGATAAAAAGGAAAGACAGAAAACATATCACATCCCGATTGTATACTGCTTTTCACAGTAAGCTCATCGAAATGCTTCTGACTCATTTTGACGGTGATTTCAGGAGTGTCACCGCCACTGCGGCAAGGGCTGAACCCGATGCTTTCTGACGGATCGACGTGCCGAAGAAACAATAATTTTGGCTATCTTTGTGGGTCAAAATGAAACGAAATGCTATCAAACGTCCATAAAAAAGAGGTTGAAGAGCTTTACGCCACGCCCATATTACAGCAAACTGCATTCTGGTCAGCCGTAAAAAAAACACTGGGAACAAACACCCTCGCCATCAATTTTAATTCCAGCAGATATGCGCTCTACGGAGCAACTGATGACAGGTCCTCACTTTCTTCTGATTTGCTGATTGTGATGCAGCAGATCAACCGGCACCATACGGTGGCTTATGTACCGTACGGACCCGAGCTGGAGCCTGTCGATGAGTTTCAGGGCATGTTTCTGGAGGAGCTTTCCGAATCTTTGCGATCACACCTGCCAAAGGACTGTATTTTGATTCGCTATGATCTCTGCTGGGAGTCGTGGTGGGCCAAAGAAAAAGATCACTTCGATGAACACGGCATCTGGAAGGGTGAACCCGACAGTCCGGTTCAGGAGTTCCGGTTCAATTTCAATACGCAACACTGGAATTTCAAAAAAGCTTTTTCAAATATCCTGCCGGCAAATACGATCTATCTTAATTTAACATACGATACCGAAACCCTTCTCAAAAGGATGAAACCTAAAACACGGTACAACATCGGCTTGGCACGTCGCAAAGGGGTAACGGTAAAGGCTTTGGGATTGGATGGCATCGATATCTGGTATGAACTTTATAAAGAGACTGCGGTCAGAAACCACATTCTGCTCAATGACATGAAGTACTTTCAGGCAATGCTGACCGCACGCGCCGACGATACACGTTCACCGGCAGAGGTAAGCCTGCTGGTGGCTGAGAAGGATGGCAAGCCGCTGGCCGCCATGTTTCTGGTGATCACAAAAAACAGGGGATCTTACCTTTATGGTGCCTCCTCCTCTGCAGAGCGAAATCTTATGGCCACCTATGCGCTGCAATGGGAAGCCATCTGCCGGTCGAAAGCAGCCGGATGTACCGAGTACGACATGTTTGGCATTTCTCCTTCCCCCGATCCGCAACACCCTCTATATGGATTATACAAATTCAAATCGGGTTTCGGCGGTGAAATGTACCACAGCCTGGGCTGTTGGGATTATCCGCTGAACGACGACCTGTATACGCTGTTCCGTGCCTCGGAACTAAACAGCCAGGGATATCATGTAAGTTAAAACAGATTCTTTACGGGATTTTGTAAACGATGCTGTTGATATTCATGCCGGCACCTACTGAAGCCAGCACAATGTGATCGCCGCTCTTCAGGTCATGACCATCCATATTCTTACGTGTAATCATATCCAGCAATGTGGGGACGGTGGCTACTGAAGAATTACCCAACCAGGAGATGGTCATGGGCATGATGCTTTTAGGCACCTCCTTCAGGTCGTACAGTTTGAACAATCTTTGTAATATGGCATCGTCCATCTTTCCGTTTGCCTGATGAATCAATACCTTGCTGACCTGACTGATATGCAGTTTCAGCTTATCGAGACCAGCCTTAATTGATTTTGGCACATTCTCCAGCGCGTACTGGTACAAACGACGGCCATTCATTTTCAGGTAATAATCTTTTTTTTCAGCCAACTCCGGATTATAGGAATATCCCATGTGCAGCATATTCACGTAATTCAATGCATCGCTGCGTGAGTTATGGCCAATGATACCCACCGGCTCATCAGATTCACGTGCCTCCATAACAGCTGCGCCGGCACCATCGGCATAGATCATGCTATCGCGGTCATGCGGATCGGCCACGCGCGACAACACGTCGGCACCCACAACAAGGATTTTTCTGGCATCACCCGAACGAAGATAATAGTCGGCCTGAATCACCGCCTGTACCCATCCCGGACAGCCATATAGTACATCATATGCCACTGTCGACGGATTTTCAATTTCAAGCTTACTCTTCAGTCGCGATGCCATCGTCGGCAGCACGTCCATGCGAATATTATCGACTTTGGTTTCACCAAAATTGTGTGCAAAAATGATGTAATCGAGCTCTTCCTTGTTCACTCCCGATGTTTCCAACGCCCTCTGAGCAGCAATCAGGGCCAGATCGGAAGTCACCTGGCTGTCCTCGGCATAACGTCGTTCGGCGATGGTGGTAATCTCTTCAAATTTACGGGTAATCTCCTCATTGGGCGTCGTAATTATCTCCCCGGTCGAGTCAAAAAAAAGGTTATTATGAAAATAATCGTTTCTGATTTGTTTCGTCGGCACATAACTACCAGTCCCCGTAAAAATACTATACAATCTTTTCATTTTTCTCCTATTACTAATTGGAAATGCATCGAGCTGGGTTTACCAGAACCCTTACAACTGTGATCATTGTGCATGCTCCATACTGAATTAATCTATTTCTAATTTTCTAGCTCAGGTTTTCAACTGCAAAGGTAAAAAATTAAATTCAAATGAAGTTCAATTTCTCATTGTGAAGATGATTCCTTCTGATGAACACAGCGATACATTTTATTGCAGAAGTTGTGATCCGTCTGAATTAGCCACTGATAAAGAGGCAATCACGGGATTAGAGACATCTTCGTAAAGTTCCAGATCAAAATATCCGGCTGCAGCTGTAATGTGGTCGAAGACATCAGAGACAATCTCCTCGTACCGTACCCAGTCTATTGTAGCAGTGAAGAAGTAAAGCTCCAGCGGCAATCCCTTGGAGGTAGGCTGCAACTGACGTACAATAAGCAACAGTTCTTTGTGCACATCGGGATGATTGCGCAGGTAGTTGTCGATGTAATGCCTGTAAAGCCCCATGTTGGTCAGGTTCCGGCCATTGATGAGCAACGACTTATCAGCACCGGCGCGGCTGTTATACTCGTTGATTTCCACCGCCTTTTTTTGAATATAATCAGAAATATATTGAATCTTCTCCAGTCCGGCAATCTCTTCTTCCCGGATAAAACGGATGGTGGATTGTTTTATAAAAACGGATCTTTTCAGACGTCTTCCCCCTGTATCAACCATACCACGCCAGTTTTGAAAGGAGTCCGAAACAAGTGAATAGGGCGGAATGGTGGTGATGGTCTTATCAAAATTACGAATCTTCACTGTGGTCAGTGTGATCTGTACCACATCTCCGTCGGCACCATATTTGGGCATGGTAATCCAGTCACCGATGCGTACCATGTCGTTCGTCGAGACCTGCAGGCTGGCCACAAAACCCAGGATGGTATCTTTAAATATAAGCATCAGGATGGCCGATGCAGCACCCAGACCGGTAATGATGACGGTTGGGTTCTGTCCAGTAAGAATTGAAAAGAGAATAATAAATCCGATGATATAAAAGATGATCTTTACCACCTGCACGTAACTGTCCAGCGGTTTATCCTTCAGGCTGGGTTTTGTGCGCAATGTATCGGAAAAGGCATTCACCACCGACATAATCAACCAGATCACATAAAATATCAGGTAGATATCGGCCAGCTTGTCCATAAACCGCATTGTTTTAGGGAACTGGTCAAAAATAATGGGTATCGATCCTTTTGCCAGACTAAAAGGCACGATCATTGCCAGAAAATGCGGGAAACGTCGTTTGGAAAGGTTCTCCAGAATATCGGCTTTCGATAATCTGGCTGAGCGGCTCAGAATAGTCTGTAGAATAATCCGGGTAACGTACTGCACCACAAACACAAGGACAACAACAACAGATACAAGAAAAATAAGGTTGATGTATTTTACCCAATTATCGGATATCCCAATATTTTTCAGGAATTCTATCGACCATTCACTGATGGCATTGGTTGAGCGGGAAATATGCTCAATATTGTCTTCATTCATAGAGATAGCAATCTTTTTTGGTTATCATCTTTACAAAGATAAACTTTTTAACGCTTTCTCCAAAACTTCTTTTTTTAAATCCAATTCTCTGCTGATTCGGGGAATCATTGTATATTTGTACAAACGATTCATTGATAAATAAAAATAATATGGGAAAAGTACTGATCATTGGTGCCGGCGGCGTGGGAACAGTTGTCGCCAACAAGGTGGCACAGAATAACGGGATATTCAGCGACATCATGCTGGCCAGCCGTACCAAAAGCAAATGCGACGCCATTGCAGAAGATGTGAAACGCCGGACAGGTGTGGAAATCAAAACAGCACGGGTAGATGCCGACAATGTACCGGAACTGGTATCCCTTTTCAACGAATTCAAACCGGAGCTGGTGATCAACGTGGCACTCCCCTATCAGGATCTCACCATCATGGATGCCTGTCTCGAATCGGGAGTCAACTACCTCGATACGGCCAACTACGAACCGAAGGATGAAGCCAAGTTTGAATACAAGTGGCAGTGGGCCTACAAGGAGAAATTCGAGAAAGCCGGACTGACTGCCATCCTCGGTTGCGGCTTCGACCCGGGCGTGACCAGCATCTTCACCGCTTACGCCGCCAAACATCATTTCGATGAAATACACTATCTAGACATTGTAGACTGCAACGCAGGTGACCACGGCAAGGCATTTGCCACCAACTTCAATCCCGAGATCAACATTCGAGAGGTAACCCAGAAAGGTAAATACTGGGAAAACGGAGAGTGGGTGGAAACAGAACCCCACGAAATACATAAACCACTCACCTATCCCGAGATAGGACCAAAGGAATCCTACGTAATCTATCACGAGGAGCTCGAATCACTGGTGAAGAACTTCCCCTCCCTCAAACGCGCCCGCTTCTGGATGACCTTCGGACAGGAATACCTTACCCACCTGCGGGTAATCCAGAATATCGGCATGGCCCGCATAGACGAGGTGGAATACAACGGCCAGAAGATTGTACCAATTCAGTTCCTGAAGGCCGTACTGCCCGATCCGGGTGAGCTGGGCGAGAACTACACGGGCCAGACCTCCATCGGCTGTCGTATCCGCGGCATCAAAGACGGGAAGGAACGTACCTATTATATCTATAACAACTGCAGCCACGAGGAAGCCTATAAAGAAACCGGAGCCCAGGGTGTGAGCTACACCACAGGCGTTCCGGCCACCATTGGCGCCATCATGTTCATGCAGGGTCTCTGGAAAAAGCCGGGAGTCTTCAATGTGGAAGAGTTTAATCCCGATCCGTTTATGGAGCAGCTCAACAAACAGGGACTACCCTGGCACGAACTGTTTGACCTGGATCTGGAGGTTTGATTGATACTCCAGGTGCTACGCCAGATACCGGCGCAAGCCGGGATACAATACTTTTGCTTTTTACGGGAAGATAAACGTTATTAAAACTCATCTCCGATGACCAAAAGCAAGCTGATTTACGCCACATTTTTGCGTGATCTCTCCAATCTGCCTACGGCCTATTTTGCATTGGTCATGGCCACAGGTATTGTATCCATTGCGTCATACTATCACCATTTTATCCGACTGGCGAATTTTCTTTTTTACTTCAATATAGTGGCATACCTATTCTTGAGTTTCCTCTATGTTTTGAGACTGATAATTTTTCCGGAAAAGTTCGTCACCGACATAAAAGACCATGCAAAAAGTCCGGGCTTCCTGACATATGTCGCCGGAAGCTGCGTATTGGGCAGTCAGTTTATTATTATAGCTGGCAACCATGCTGCAGCTTCCGTGTTGTTTTATATAGGCACCATTGCATGGCTGATACTCATCTACACTGTATTTACTGTCTTTACGGTTAAGAAAGAGAAGCCACCCATCAATATGGCCATCAGCGGGGTATGGCTGCTTATCATTGTATCCACCCAGTCGGTATCCATTCTTGCCACTCAGCTGACCGGACATCTTCCATTTACCAACGACCTCCTGTTGTTTTTTGCGTTGGCTATGTTCCTTTGCGGATGTATGCTCTATATCATCATCATCACGCTGATCGTATACCGAATGTCATTTTTTGAAATGCGGGCTGAGGAGTTTGCTCCTGCCTACTGGATTAATATGGGAGCGGTAGCCATCTCCACACTGGCAGGCTCCAATCTGATATTAAACGGACACGATTGGTCGTTTATTCGGGAGATACTCCCCTTCCTGAAGGGATTCACACTCTTTTTCTGGGCTATTGGCAGTTGGTGGATCCCCCTTATTGTGATATTGGGTATCTGGCGGCATGTCTTTAAACATTTGCCTTTCAGATATCATCCCCAGTATTGGGGAATGATATTCCCCCTTGGCATGTACACTGCCTGCACGGTAAAACTGTCTCAAGCACTGGAACTACACTTTCTCATGGCCATTCCTTCGTTTTTCATCTATATCGCATTGGCTGCATGGATGATTGCTTTTTTTAGCATGTTTTATGCCATAGGCAAAGATTATTTATTTCCTGAAAAAACATCAAATCTTAAAGTTTAATAAATATACCCGATTTATGGCTGATAAGTATTATTTATATTATATATTTATCAGATATTTCTAAAGACGCAGCGAATTAATATACTAAAACACAGGCAAGCGTGATGATCACACTTACCTTAACCTAACACGCTTTTATTATGAGCCTACTGAATAAACTAATCTATTTTAGTAAAAAGGCTACTGTGAGCGCCGACAAACACATTGTCACAACCGATACACCCCGTGATTGGGAACGCTTCTACCGTAACCGATGGCAATTTGATAAGGTGGTACACTCAACCCATGGCGTAAACTGCACGGGATCCTGCTCGTGGAAGATATTTGTAAAAAACGGACTGGTTACCTGGGAACTTCAGAATACCAATTACCCCGAAACAAGACCCGATCTCCCCAACCATGAACCGCGTGGCTGTCCCCGCGGAGCAAGCTATTCGTGGTATCTGTATAGTGCCAACCGGGTGAAATACCCCATGATAAGAGGGGTATTGGCTCAAGCATACCGAAAAGCCAAAGAGATACACAACGATCCGGTCGTTGCCTGGGAGAGCATCATGAATGATCCCGCTACGCGCAACGCGTATATCAGCCAGCGGGGTCTGGGCGGCCTCATTCGCCTCGATTGGGAAGAGGCGCAGGAGATCATCGCTGCCGCCAATATATATACCATCAAGAAATATGGTCCCGACCGGCTGGCAGGTTTCACTCCTATCCCGGCCATGTCAATGATTAGTTACTCATCCGGCACCCGCTATTTGAGCCTGTTGGGAGGAACGGTGCTGAGCTTCTACGACTTTTACTGCGACCTGCCACCCGCTTCACCCCAGACATGGGGAGAACAAACCGATGTGCCGGAAAGTGCCGACTGGTACAACTCCTCTTTTCTGATGCTTTGGGGCTCCAATGTGCCGGTCACCCGTACGCCGGATGCTCCTTTCTATACACAGGTCCGATACAAAGGCACAAAAACCGTCAACATATCACCCGACTTCAATGAAGCGGCCAAATTTGCTGACCTGTGGATAAAACCAAAACAGGGAACGGATGCAGCAGTGGGCATGGCGATGGGTCATGTAATTCTTAAAGAGTTTTACATGGAGAAAAAGACTCCCTATTTTGAAAATTACGTAAAACAATATTCCGATCTTCCTTTTTTGGTAAAAGTAGAAAAGAAGGATGGTAAATATCAGGCCGGAAGAATCATCAGAGCCTCCGACATAAAGGCAAAGTATGCTGATGTTGAAAAAGCCGACTGGAAGCCATTGCTCATCGATGAGAAAAGCAAAGAGATGGTGATCCCCAATGGAACAATTGGTTCACGCTGGGACAAGAATCAAAAGTGGAATCTGGAAATGGTGGATGTTTTAACCGGCAAAGAAATCACACCCCAGCTATCCTTTGCAGCTGATTATGATGAAGTAGCGGAGTTAGCTTTTCCCTATTTTGGGGATACAGATCATGAAGAAATTTTATACAGGAAAATACCTGTAAGAAAATCACCGGATGGAGAATTCCTTTATTGCACAGTCTATGACCTGACCATTGCCAACTACGGGCTTTCATTGGGTTTGCCGGGCGAGGCTCCTTCTCCCGAATATACGGAAGATGCACCTTATACGCCTGCATGGCAGGAAAAGATTACCGGTGTTCCCGCCGGGCATATCATTTCAACAGCAAGACAGTTTGCGGAGAATGCGGAGAAGACCGAAGGAAAATCAATGATTATCATTGGTTGTGGTGTGAACCACTGGTATCAAACCGACATGATTTATCGCAGTGCCATCAATATGCTGATCTTCTGTGGCTGTGTGGGCAAGTCGGGTGGCGGCTGGTCCCACTATGTAGGGCAGGAGAAACTGCGGCCACAAACAGGGTGGACTCCGCTGGCGTTTGCCCTCGACTGGCACCGCCCACCGCGACACATGAATACAACCTCCTATTTTTATATGCATACCAACCAGTGGCGTTACGAGAAAGTGGGCGTGACCGAGCTCATCTCTCCATTGGCAGACCAGGAAAAATGGTCGAAACTGTCAATGATCGACTGCAATGTAAAAGCGGAGCGAATGGGTTGGTTGCCTTCCAGTCCACAGTTAAGCGACAACCCCATCAAATTGGGGAAACAAGCCGATGAGCAGGGTCAGGATATACAAAGCTTCATTACCCAAAAATTAAAAAGCAATGAGCTGACTATCGCTTCGGAAGATCCCGATGATCCAAAGAACTTCCCGAGAAACATGTTTATATGGCGATCCAATCTACTGGCTTCCAGCGCAAAGGGAATGGAGTACTTTATGAAACATCTGCTGGGTGCACAAAACAGTGTGCTTGGGGAAGATTTAAAAGCCAACGGACAGCAGTTACCTCAGGAGGTGAGATGGCACGACAAGGCGCCCGAAGGAAAACTGGACCTGCTTGTCACACTCGATTTCAGGATGTCCACTTCCGCACTGCACTCCGACATCATTCTGCCGGCTGCCACATGGTACGAGAAGAACGACCTGAGTACCACCGACTTGCATCCATTCATTCATCCTTTTTCAAATGCTGTAGATCCGGTTTGGGAAGCACGTACCGACTGGAATATCTTCAAAGGTCTGGCAAAAAAAGTTTCGGAGCTTTCGCCCGGCCACCTCGGAAAAGAGAAGGATATTGTGATGCTGCCCATGCAACACGACTCACCCATGGAGATTTCAGAAACTGCTTATGCCAAAGATTGGAAAACAGATAATCTAGAACTGAAACCAGGAAAAAATATGCCGGATATCATTGAGGTGATCCGTGATTATCCTGAAACCTACAAAAGATACACCACCTTGGGTCCCCTCATGGAAAAGTTGGGCAATGGAGGGAAAGGCATCAGCTGGAATACGAAAGATGAGGTGGATTTGTTGAAGAAGCTGAATATCTCTTCCAACGGGTATAAGGCAAACGGAAGTGCCCTCATCGAAACCGACATACATGCCGCCGAGATGATCCTGACTCTGGCACCGGAGACCAACGGCAAAGTAGCCATGAAAGCCTGGGGGGCATTGGAGAAATTTACAGGACGCAAGCATCAGCATCTGGCATCGGCACGCGAAGATGAACAGATCCGATTTAAAGATCTGCTTCAGCAACCGCGAAAGATCATTACCTCGCCCACATGGAGTGGCGTGGAGTCTCATGAGGTCTCGTACAATGCAGGTTATACCAATGTGCATGAACTGATCCCCTGGCGCACGCTCACGGGACGGCAAACGCTCTATCAGGACCACCCCTGGATGATTGACTTTGGCGAAAACCTGGTTTGCTATAAACCACCCATCGATACAAAATCGTTAAAAGGAATGACCGGAAAATTGGATGGAGATGAAAAATATATGGTGCTGAATATGATGACTCCCCACAACAAGTGGACCATTCACTCTACCTGGTCCGACAATCTGATCATGCTCACTCTGGGGCGTGGTGGTCCTGTAGCGTGGATGAGCGAAGAGGACGCAAAAAAAATAGATTTGACCGACAATGACTGGGTAGAGGTATTTAATGAAAACGGTGCAACTGTTGTGCGGATTGTGGTGTCGCAAAGAATTTCCAACGGTGTATTGATCATGTATCACAATCAGGAGCGAACAGTCAATATGCCTGTAAGTCAGGTGACCGGAAACAGGGGAGGTGTACACAACTCAGTATCCCGGCTTTGTCTGAAACCCACCCATATGATTGGCGGATACGCTCAGCTGAGCTATGGTTTAAATTATTATGGCACCATCGGAACCAACAGGGATGAGTTTATCATCATTCGCAAGCTCAACAAAGTGGAATGGTTGGATCAACCCATTGAAGAATCTTAAAAACTAAGACATTATGCTCATACGCGCACAAATAGCAATGGTCATGAACCTGGACAAGTGCATCGGCTGCCACACATGCTCGGTCACCTGTAAAAACGTATGGACCTCACGCAAAGGGGTTGAATATGTATGGTTCAACAATGTGGAAACCAAACCGGGGATAGGTTATCCCGACGAGTGGGAGAATCAGGAGCGATGGAAAGGTGGCTGGAAACTCGACAAAGACAGTGTGACACCCAGAATGGGCAGCAAACCGGGGATCATAAAAAACATCTTTGCCAATCCCACCATGCCCACCATAGATGATTATTATGAGCCTTTCACCTTTAACTATTCTGTATTACACAAAGGTTCTAAGTTCAAAACACCTCCCACGGCACGGCCTCACTCAATCCTGACCGGAAAAGTGATGGAGAAGATTGAAAAGACACCCAACTGGGAGGATGATCTGGGGGGAGAATTCGCAAAAAGAGGCATGGATGCAAACTTTAAAGGTGTCCCAAAAGATATATACGGTGAGTTTAAAAACTCATTCATCATGTATCTGCCCCGTATTTGTGAACATTGCCTCAATCCTACCTGTGTGGCAGTATGTCCTTCGGGAGCTATCTACAAACGTGAAGAGGATGGCATTGTGCTCATCGATCAGGAGCGCTGCAGGGGCTGGCGTCAATGTATCAGCGGTTGCCCCTATAAAAAGGTCTACTTCAACTGGGAAACCAAAAGATCTGAGAAATGCACTTTCTGCTATCCGCGCATCGAAGCCGGTGAATCAACCATTTGCAGTGAATCGTGTGTGGGAAGGATTCGATATATTGGCATGATGCTTTACGATGCCGACAAGATTAAATCAGCAGCAATGACACCCGATGAAACAGATCTTTACGATGAACATCTCAACCTGTTTTTAGATCCCCGCGATCCGGATGTTATTTCTGAAGCCCGCAAACAGGGTATTCCGGAAAATGTGCTGCAGGCTGCAGCGGCCTCCCCCATTTACAGGATGGCGATCGACTGGAAGATTGCCTTTCCGTTGCACCCTGAATACCGGACACTGCCCATGGTGTGGTACGTACCTCCCCTCTCGCCCATACAATCGGCAGCCAATAGCGGAGATATCGGGATGAACGGTATCTTACCCGACGTGGATGATATGCGTATCTCTCATAAATATTTGGCAAATTTATTTACAGCGGGTGATGAAAAGCCTGTAAAAGATGCGCTGAAGCGAATGCTTGCCATGCGGGCGTATATGAGAAGCAAGACGGTTGACAAAGAAGAGAACCTCACAGTATTGGAAGGAACCGATCTCACACCGGAAGAGGTAGAAAAGATGTATCATCTTTTGGCTATTGCAAACTATAAGGATCGGTTCGTGATACCCACAAGCCACAGGGAAGAGGCTAAAAATGTCTATCTGAAACAATCCAGCTGTGGCTTCTCAGATGGAGGCTGCGACGACAATCAAAAAATAAAAAACCTGTTTGGAGGAATCTGATGATGAAAACCTATAAAGTGCTCTCTCTGCTACTCTCTTACCCCACTGATGAGCTGCAAAAATTTTTGCCTCACGTGGAAAGAGAAATGAGGGAAGAATCATTGCTGCAGGAAGATACAATAAGCGGATTGGTTCAGTTTTGCAAAAGACATGGTCCACTCGATCTCACCCATTGGCAGGAAGAGTACGTGCAGCTGTTTGATTACTCCAGAAGTGTTTCGCTGCATATCTTTGAACATATCAAAGGTGAGTCGAAGGATCGTGGACAAGCCATGGTCAACCTGATGGAATTTTACAAGGAAAATGGAATGTACCTCACCACCAAGGAACTTCCAGATTATATTCCCGCTTTCTTGGAATTCCTTTCTACCCTGCCCCCGGCAAAAGCAGCAGAACTTTTGGGTGAGACCGTGCATGTGATGGATCGGATCAATGAGGCACTGATCGAAAGTGAAAATATCTACAACGTCATCTTCCAGGCTATTATTTCATTATCAGCCAAAAAACCTGACAAGACAATTACCAGGGAGATGATTAAGAACGAGAAACCGTTGGATTTGGATGCGGAGTATGAAGAAGAGCCTGTGACCTTTGGAGGAGAAGCCTGCCAAACCGACCGGTAAACCATTTGACCTGTTTAAACATAAAATCAACAGACATGAATGATTATATCAACAATTTTCTGTTTACCTATTTCCCTTATATTGCACTGACAATATTCTTCTTTGGATTTATCACACGGCTGGTAAAGTTTAACAAAACAGTGCAGGCAGAGTCAACCCAATTTCTTGCCGACAACAAGGTGAAGCTGGCAAGCAATCTGTTTCATGTGGGGATTATATTTGTCTTTTTCGGCCATCTCACGCTTTTCCTTCCGGAGTGGCTCTACCACATGGTGATGACCACAGAAACCAAAAGGATGATTGCATTGTCAATGGGATCCTTTTTTGGGACAATGGCTTTTGTGGGAATGTCGATGTTGGTATTCAGACGTTTTGGCTCACCGCGCATGAAACGAAACAGTAGTTTTATGGACTATTTTATTATCATACTGCTGCTGATAGAAATTGTGATCGGACTTTCTGCTGCTCTCAGAACAGCCACTGCACCCATAGAAACATATGCAGCCCTGGGCGAATGGGCACAGGCAGTAGTCACCTTTCAACCCGATGCCGGATTAATACTGGCAAATCATCCCCTCCAGTATAAACTTCATATCGTGGTCGGGCTTTTTATTTTTATGATCTTCCCCTATACAAAACTGATGCATATGCTGGTTTTTCCCTATGTTTACTTCTTCCGATCAGGTTATCAGTTGGTGAGAAAAAGAAGTTAATTCAATCTGCCTCTCCCTCGTCGAGCTGTCGCAGGAGATGATAATGCCAGCTGTCCACATAACGCAGGCTGGTTGCAATGGAGCGTGCCGGATTTGCAATAAACCGGCGTGTCGTGGTAAAACTACTGATCACCATGGGCAATATGCCGAAAGCATGATTTACAGAAAGATAAAGCTGCCTGAATCCCGATCGGAAAAAGAGCCGCTGCATAAGGGGAGCACGCAATTCAGTGCTCAGGGCAGCAAAACCGGTGACTACCACCAGCGCGCGAAGCACCATGATAAACCCTCCGGACAACGCAGTCAGGCGACCTTCGAGTCCACTTTCCACTGTCCTGCTAAAGAACAGGGCCAACACAAGTATCACCAGCAGCTGCATCCAGAAGAGCCATTTTCTCAACTGCCGCAAAGCAAGATGATAACGCCGGAAAACAAAAATAAACCACGGAACAGTCAGCAGGAGTGCCTGGACCCACGTCAGATTATTCAACCCAAAAAGAATCAGGGGAATGAGTATGACCAGCATGATTAAATATCGGGTGGAATAGACAATCGCTTCAGGTGGCCGGTTCCAGATTTCATTCCGAGAGGAAGCAGTAAACGAAAGATCAAGGGTTTGCTCTGCCTTTGATTTTTGTCCCAGCTTATAACCAAACAGTGCAGCCACTGCGCCCAACAAAGCATAAATAACAAACAGAATCAACACCGCTCGCATGGGTTGCGTATGGAGAAATTCAAGGCTCCTGGTTGCAAAGTTGTACATCTCTTCATAAATGACAAATATATCCCAGCCATACAATAAATAAAGCCTTACAATTTTATGGATCAGGATTCCTGCCATGGTCAGCATCCCCGCACTGATATATCCCATGATATTCCTGCCTGCCACACGAATCGCAAGCTCCATCACAAACCCCTCCATGGCAATGGCAATCATGGGCCCCAGGATAACAGAACTGGGGGAAATGGATTTCATGAGCGCAGTAATCAATCCTGCCCGCCAGATAATGCCATACCTTGGCCAGATCTGAAAAAAACCAATGACCAGTATAATGGAAATAAGTGTAAGGAAAGTACCTGAAAAAGGTATTTTCAGATTGTGCAAAAAGCTGCCCGCGATAATCTCGACACCAGCCCATAAACCTGCGAGCACCGATGCTTTGATCCATTTGTCGTTTACTGTCCTTTTTTGCTCCATAATGTCAGGGCTTGTTGTAAAACATCCTTGCTGTTCACATTCATGAAAGCATGTTCATGGTAAAGTGGATGTTCTTTGGATATCTGGACATATTTCACGCGCACCAGTTCAAGTAAGGTTTTCATCCTAAGCTGGCTATTATCAATCTGCCGTTTTAATATCGGAAGAATATCCCTATGGTAAACCGCACACAACATCTGTTCCTGGCCGTCGCAGTCGACCGGCACAGTCAGCAGAGCTCCGCTCTCTCTTGCCATTGAAACAATATATTTCAATAAAGATACGGATACCAGCGGAATATCACACGAAAGAATCAAATTTAATATGGATGGGGAAGCATTCAGCGCGGAAAAGATTCCACCCAAAGGGCCACAGTGGGAATACTCATCGGGGATCTGTGGATAAGAAATACCGGGATAGGTAATGGAACCGCTGCTCACGACAACCGCAGGAGTAACTTCCTGGAGTTTCTCAATCATCAGGGTGAGCATGGAGGTTCCGATGAAATCAGCACTGGCCTTGTTGAATCCCATCCGTTTGCTCAGGCCCCCGGCCAAAATTACACCGGTTATGTCAGCATCGAGTCTGTCCATCAATATAAATTTTTAAAAATAAAAACCTGTACCGACAATCTATCCGACATGCCGGATCAATTCCTTTATTTTTTCAAATACCTTTTCAGGATTACCAAAATCTGCCGGCTCGAAAATGAAAGCGGTTCCGATATTCCACTTTTTTATTACCTCACCCAGATGTTTCGTCTTGACGGTAAATATTAAGGGGATCTCAGACTCTACCAGTTCTGTGAAACCGTCGCTCCATAGCTTTCCCTGCAGCTCATAGCCTCCTATTTCATCTATCACGGCAAGGTCCGGAGATTGTTTAAAAATTTCTTTTATCCAAATCAGTCCTTTTTCAACTCCTTCCTGAAAAAACCTGAAATGATCCGGTCGTTTTTCAAAACCGGCTACCCTTTGCATCACCGGCTGTTCTTCGTGGGTTGTCACATTTTTTATCAGGTATGTGTCAGATTCAAGGTGATGTAATGCCACAAAACCACTCACAGCAAGGCCATTCATCTGAAGCAAAGACAATATCTTTGCCAGAAAAGTGGATTTCCCGCTTCCTTTATCGCCGGAAATAATAAATATTGGTTTCAAGAGTCAATCATATAATATTTGTAAACAGGTAACAATCCTAACCTTACCGCTGTTGAATACCCTTCAAAAAAAACGACAATAAGCAAAAGTACACATTTTTACGGATAACAGGCTAACAATAATAATAGTTCATATCGGAATCAAAAACGACCGATGAAAAACATCAAAAACGACCGCCATGTATTCATTGTTTTGAATAGTGGAAAGATGGCTTATACGCGCAAGGATGGCGTTAAAGTTATTCCTGTGGGCTGTTTGAAAGATAAAGCAACCAGATGGCTTTTTCCTGAATTACGCGAAAAAAAATATTTATCTTTGATTGAAATTAGAATAAAGATGTGTATTCCTTGATGGCGTAGTCTGTATTTTAATTACATTTGCATTGTAATATAATGTAAGTCGCTTTCTCTTCGTGCAGAGATTCTACCCCGCAATCCGAAAGGGAGAAGGTGCCTTTTCAACATCAGACAATATGCATCCCAAATGTTTCGTAAATATTGATGAGTACAGCCGGGAGGATATCTTTCGTATCCTTGAAAGTACGGCCAGATTTAAACAGCGACCCAACCGTGACCTGTTACAGGGAAAAGTATGCGCTACGCTTTTCTTTGAACCTTCCACCCGCACCCGACTGAGTTTCGAGACCGCAGTCAACAGACTCGGCGGACGTATCATCGGCTTCTCTGACGCAGCCACCAGCAGCTCTACCAAGGGAGAGTCACTGAAAGATACCATCATGATGGTCAGCAACTATGCCGACCTCATCATCATGCGTCACCACCTCGAAGGATCGGCACGCTATGCTTCGGAGATATCCCCCGTACCGATAGTCAATGCCGGTGACGGTTCCAATCAGCATCCCACGCAGACAATGCTCGATCTGTTCACGATCTACGAGACACAGGGTACATTGGAAAACCTCACTGTGACCGTTGTGGGCGATTTGAAATACGGGCGTGCCGTGCATTCACTCATCCAGGGACTGTCACACTTCTCTCCCACCTTCAACTTTGTGGCGCCGGAAGAATTGCGTATTCCCGATAAATACAAGGCATTCTGTGACCAAAAGAAAATCGCTTACAATGAGTTTACCGACTTCTCTCCCGAATCGATCAACAGCGCCGATATCCTTTACATGACCCGTGTGCAGAAAGAACGTTTTACCGACCTGATGGAGTATGAGAAGGTAAAGAACATTTATGTGTTGCACAACGACATGCTGGAAAAGTCGAAAGACAATCTGAAGGTGCTCCATCCACTACCCCGGGTGAAAGAGATCAATCAGGATGTGGACGACAATCCGAAAGCCTACTATTTCCAGCAGGCCCGGAACGGAATGTATACCCGTCAGGCAGTAATCTGCGATTTGATGGGAATAACAGTAGACTAAAGAGTACGAGAATATTTCATTCATAATTTGAACCAGAATGAGAAAAGAATTGCAGGTTGCCGCACTCGAAAACGGCACAGCCATCGATCACATACCCACCGAAGCAGTTTTCAAAGTGGTTTCTCTGCTTCAGCTTCAAAAACTGGACCACCGCATCACCATTGGTAACAACCTGAAGAGCAGTAAGATGGGGAAGAAGGGGATCATTAAAATTTCCGATAAGTTTTTCAGGGAAGATGAAATAAATCGCATTGCACTGGTAGCCCCCAATGTAAATCTGAATATTATTCGTAACTTCGAGGTAGTGGAGAAGAAGAAAGTCGTACTCCCCGATGAAATTGTCGAAATAGTAAAGTGCAACAATCCGAAATGTATCACCAACAATGAACCGATGAAGACCCGTTTTCATGTGGTTGACAAGGAAATGGTAGAACTTCAGTGCCACTACTGTGAATTGAAAATCAAAAAAGAGGAAATTGAATTGTTGTAGGGCGAGAGGTTTCGAAACTTATACATTGTATACATTAAAAAATAAAAGCTGAAAGCTGATTGCTGAACGCTTAACGCTGATTGCTGATTGCTAAATATGAAACAAGACTGGAAGCCGGGAACAATGATTTATCCACTGCCGGCGGTGATGATCAGTTGTGGCAGTAGCCCCGAAGAACAAAATATTTTCACTGTCAGCTGGGTGGGTACCATCAATTCGAATCCACCCATGTGTTACATCTCGGTCAGACCCGAACGGCATTCCTACGAAATAATCAAAAAAAATAAAGAGTTTGTGATCAACCTTACTACTGAGGATCTGGCGCGTGCTACCGACTGGTGTGGCGTACGTTCAGGCAGAGATTACAATAAGTTTGAGGAGATGAAGCTCACTGCAGGCAAAGCAACTGTGGTGAAAGCGCCCGTCATAGCAGAATCACCGCTCTGCATTGAATGCATTGTAAAGGAGATCATTGCACTTGGATCGCACGATATGTTTATCGCCGATGTCGTAAACGTGCAGGCCGATGATCGGTTTTTGCATCCCGAAACAGGAAAATTCGACCTACATAGTGCAAAACTGATTGCCTACGCACACGGACATTATTATGGTCTTGGAAAAGAGATCGGCAAATTTGGCTGGAGCGTTCAAAAAGATCAGAAGAAAAAAGAAAAAAATCAAAGATAACAACTTATTATGCCCGTAAATATACCCGACAGATTACCTGCGATAGAGATTTTAAAAAAGGAACATATCTTCGTGATGGACGATCTGCGTGCATCCACCCAGGATATACGTCCTCTCAAGATACTCATCCTCAACCTTATGCCGCTCAAGATAACCACAGAGACCGACCTCATCAGGTTGCTCTCCAACTCCCCCTTGCAGATTGAGATTGAATTTCTGGGGCTGACGACCCACACCCCCAGAAACACGCCCATCGAACACCTGATGTCGTTCTATACAGGTTTCTCCCACATAAAGGATTCTTACTACGATGGCATGATTATTACCGGCGCTCCGGTGGAGATGATTCCTTTTGAGGAAGTGAACTACTGGGATGAGCTTACACAGATTTACGACTGGGCGCGTACGCATGTAACCTCTACCTTTTACATCTGCTGGGGAGCGCAGGCTGCACTGTACCACTTCTACGGCATTCGTAAATATCCCCTGGAGAAAAAACTGTTTGGCGTATTCAGTCACACAGTCAATGATCCCTCCTTTCCTCTTTTCCGAGGCTTCGATGATGCGTTCTATGCACCGCACAGCCGGCACACGACCATTCATGCCGATGAAATCAGAAGCTGTCCGGAACTCACCATTCTCTCCGAATCGGAAGATGCCGGTGTCTACATTGTCTCCTCGCGCGGAGGAAGGGAATTTTATGTCACCGGACACTCGGAATATTCACCCATGACACTGCACAATGAGTACGTACGGGATAAGGAAAAAGGAATGGATTTGGTGGATGTCCCCCTACACTATTACAGGAACAACGATCCTGCACAAACTCCGTTGGTGCAGTGGCGTTCCCACGCTAATCTATTGTATATAAACTGGTTAAACTACTTTGTCTATCAGGCAACGCCTTTCAACATACACGAAATTGCACAACTGGGGAGTCTGTAATCGGGTGCCAAGCTGATTGACTTACTGCGTTAATTTTTTCTTACAGTATCCCGCTACCTGGACTGCTGTTCTCCCATTCGGGCAAACTTCAGGCAAACAGGCTTACTGAGATTGATGGACTGATTCGTATCGGTGAGCATTCCCGTTTCCGTATCTACTGAGAAAACCTGTATCCGGTTGTCATCCCTGCCAGCCACCAGCAAAAACTTTCCGTTGGGTGTAATCACAAAATTTCTCGGGTGTTTTACCGTAAGCTGGTAACCCACCTTTGTGAGGGTACCTTTCCCGGGATCAATGGAAAAGATGGCGATGCCATCGGCTTGTAACCGATTGGATGCATACAGAAAACGACCGTCGGGCGACAGATGGATATCGGCACTGCCGCGTGCTCCAACCGTATCGGCAGCAATGATCTGTTTCTGCGTTAACAAGCCCTGATCATAATCAAATACAATCACCTCACCCGACAATTCACCCAGCACATAGAGATATCTGCCTCCATCGGGATGAAAGTCGAAATGACGCGGCCCGGTAACCGGTGGCATGATAAATTCCTTCAGGCTGTTCCGCTCCAGTGAGGGTTGTCCTTCAACGGAAGCATCGTTCACGCTGAAACGATAGAGTTTATCAGTGCCCAGATCAGACGCAAAAAGAAACTGCCCGTCGGGCGAGTGCATCACGCTGTGCAAATGCGGGCTGGCCTGTCGTTTACTGTCTGGGCCGTTTCCCTTGAACTGCATCAGCAGGATCACAGGACTGAGATGGCCCTCCTCATCTGCACGGAATGAACTGATACTGCCACCGCTGTAATTGGCGGTGTACACATTCCTCCCGTTGTGGTCTGTGGTTATGTAGCAGGGACTACCGCCAAGCGTGGGGCTGGAGTTAATGGGTGTGAGGGTTCCCCGCTGCTTGTCGAACAAAAAAGAGTGGGCCGCACCTTTCTTATCATCGTTTTCACCCACGGAATAGACGAACTTCTCATCGGGACTTAACGTGAGATAAGAAGGATTGACCACCTCTACCATGCTTACAGAATCCGATTTCCCGGTAAGTGCGTTGAAACGATACAAATAAATTCCCTTGCTGCCCTGTTCGGAGGTGTAAGTGCCTACGAGCAAAAAAAAATCACCGGCTTCACTTTTCACAAGAGATGCGACCCCCTGGGCCTTTCCCGTCTTATTTGTATTTCCTGCGCATATTCCCGCACATGATAATAACAATGCAGAAGTCAGACCCGCCATGACAATTTTTTTATACATACCCCATGAATTGCGTTTGGCGGGCTAAAATAAGTCAATTTTTTTTATTAGCGTGCATTATGACCGAAAATATTATTCCTTCGCACTTTTCCGGAGAAAAATTTAAACAGAATTTGAAATTAAAGTTGCGAATATGGCATAGTCTGCTTACTTTTGCATCGACAAACAGAGACCTATACATTAATATGACTAGCTATGTTATCCAAAATATTATCAATTACAGGACGCCCCGGCTTATATAAACTCATCTCAACAAACAAAAATCTGAATATTGTAGAATCACTTGGTGACGGGAAACGGATTCCTGTATATCCCCAGGAAAAGGTTGTCGCACTGAGCGATGTCTCAATTTATACAACAGATGGTGACGCACCACTGCGCGATGTATTGAAAAAAATAAAGGAAAAAGAAGACGGCAGAAAAGTTGCCTTAGGCAGCAAATCATCGGGCAGCGAACTGTTGGCCTATCTCGAAGAGGTACTGCCAGATTACAGCCGGGAGAGTGTATATGCATCTGACGTGAAGAAGATGATTTCCTGGTACAATATTCTCATTGAAAATGAAATCAGTCTCGAAGAGGAAGAGAAAGAGCCCGAAATAAAGGATAAGGAAACCCTGAGCGAGGACGAAGAAAATTCCGAAAAACCGGAAAAATAACGCAATAAAGACAACGGAAATTGAATGTTGACAATTTAATTATACGTGCGGGAGCTGGAATCATCTATATACTGGTGATCTTGTTGGGTGTCCTGGGAGGGCAGGTTCCCTTCCTGATTATTTTCGGCGCCATACTCGCTATCGGGTTATTTGAATTCTACCAGATGGTGGAGAAAGATACCACCCATGCCATCAGCAAGATATTTAACATATCGATGGGGATCGTAATTTTTTTGTCAGTTTTCCTTTATATAAAAGGAATTACTTTTTATGCCCTTCCTGCTGCAATACTTATATATCTGTTGATCCTGATCGCTTCTTCCGTTTTCATTCGCAGGGAGGACATTTTTCACGGGATCATCTATTCGGTATTCGGTCAGATCTATATTACAATGCCTCTGGGTTTGTTGATGCTCATCTCCTATTCTTACCAGAATAATATTGCCAGTGAAGGGTTGAACTGGGTACCGATCCTTGCACTTTTTGTATTTCTCTGGATCAACGATACCGCCGCTTATTTTATAGGATCGCTTATCGGTAAACACAAACTCATTGAACACATTTCGCCAAAAAAATCGGTGGAAGGATTTATTGCGGGAATCCTCTTTACCCTGCTTGCCTCTTTTATCTTCGCCGGCTTTTATCGGGAGTTTTCTACTGCTTTCTGGATGGGATATGGTATCATCGTTGCCCTGTTCGGCACGTTGGGAGACTTGTTTGAATCACTCATCAAACGCACCTCTGCCGTGAAAGATGCCGGTCACCTTATTCCCGGACATGGCGGAATACTGGACCGTATCGACAGCCTCCTGGTAGCAGTACCTGCCGTGTATCTGTACCTGATTGTTTTTTTATCTTTTTAGATTTTCCCACATTTTTTTAAAACAAAAAATCACTTCTGAACGTTTGAATAAGAATCAAACACGTGTAACAATGAACAAAAAAATTATCGGGACAAACGCAGGCATCATCTGGAACCTTTTGAACAACAATCAAAAATGGAACATCGCTCAGTTACAGGAAGTTTCCGGATTATCTGAGGAAGAAATTTATGCAGCCATCGGTTGGTTGGCCAGGGAAAATAAGATTGAAATCGAAAAAAATGAAAATGGAAGTGAAGCTTACTATCTTGTCATTGAATATTACTTTTAATTTCTTTTCCTTCACTTTCAGTACTTGATTTTAACAAAAAAAGTCCGAAAAATTAATTCCGGACTTTTATAAAACAGGATTTCTGAATTTACATCACTCCTTTTTCCCGAAGACGCTGCTGCCATTTCCAGGCTGAAGCCATGGTGTCCTCAATGGTCTCCGCAGCCTTCCACCCCAACACTTTGTTTGCTTTGTCGGGTTGTGCCCATATTTGTTCAATATCGCCTTTCCGGCGTTCCACGATTTTATAATTTAGCGGCTTACCCGATACCTTCTCGAAGACACGAATAAGCTCCAACACAGAAACGCCGTTTCCAGTACCCAGATTAAAAATCTCCACCTTCTCTTCCGATTTATTCTCGAGCATCCGGGCAATGGCTGTTACATGGGCTTTGGCAAGATCCGCGACATTGATAAAATCGCGAATGCAGGAGCCGTCAGGGGTATTATAATCATCACCAAAGACACTCAATTGCTCTCTTACGCCGATCCCCGTCTGCGTAATATAGGGCACCAGATTCTGTGGAACACCCAGGGGCAGCTCGCCTATCTCAGCAGAAGGATGCGCTCCGATGGGGTTAAAATAGCGAAGAATAATACTTCTGATGGGTGCACCGGCATGGATGAAATCCTGAATGATCTCTTCGTTGATCTGCTTTGTATTGCCATAGGGCGAAGTTGCAGGCTTGATGGGTGCATTCTCGTCGATGGGGTTTGTATCAGGCTCTCCATATACAGTGCAGGATGATGAGAAGACAATGCCCTTCACATCGTGCGCGGGCATCAGTTCCAACAAATTAATCAGGGATATCAGGTTATTGCGGTAGTATAGCAGCGGTTTTTGTACTGACTCACCCACAGCTTTGCTGGCAGCAAAATGAATGATCCCGTCGAAACGGTACTTACCGAACAACGTCTTCATTGCTTCAAAGTCTGTGCAATCCAGTTTATCGAAGATGGGCCTTTTTCCGGTAATGCGCGTGATACCTTCCAGTACATCTGCATTTGAATTTGAAAGATTATCGACAATAATTACGTCGTAACCTGCCTGTTGCAATTCTACTACCGTGTGAGAACCTATATAGCCGGTTCCTCCTGTGACCAAAATTTTCTTTGCCATAAAATTATCTTTTGTTTGCCTCATTTTGCACAAAATTACGAATTTTTTTCCTATGTTTGCCACTGTGTGAATACCGTTTTCAGAAAAGCAATGAAATACGTCGCCAAAACATTCTATCACAGGGATGAGCTTCCTCCCATGAAAGAAGTGAATTTCTTTCATAGTGACTGTGCGTTTGACTGGTACGGCAATTCACCCACATATACCCCTTTTATGGTTGTAGCCTTCGATGGTGAGAAGCCAGTTGCAGCCATATTTGCCATCATCATGCGCATAAACCGCTTTTTCAGGGGAAAACTTTTCAAAAGATGTTTCATTACGCAGCAACCTTCTTTCTTTGAAGAAAACCTTCCGCAGATAGAAATTTTCAATGTGTTGATTACCCAGCTGGTTAAAGAGGTAAAAAACAAGGTGTTTCTTATCCGGTACGACAATCTCGCAAATGCCATTTTCGGCTATAAAGGGTTTCGTGACAATAAATTCTATTCCGTAAAATGGATCAATATCAGGAATTCACTGCAACGCAAACGAAAAATATGGGACCAGCTGTCTCCGTCAAGAAAGAACCAGGTGAACAAGGCCATAAAAAGAGGAGTGACAACGGAAGAATTTGTTGACGAGGAAAAATTACCCGAAATTTACAAACTGATCCAGACGACCAACAATAAAAAAATATCCCGCCGTTTTCCCCCATACCGGTATTTTGAGAATTTTTTCTGCCATTACGTACAAAATGGAAAGGGGAAAATACTGCTTACCCGCTTTCAGGGCAAAATTATCGGAGGATCCATTCTGGGATTCGAAAAGAAAAGCACAGTCTATTGTCTCTATTATTGGGGAAAGTCCAAACGGCATAAACTACTTTATCCCACTGTCTTTACTCTCTACTCTGCCATGCAGATAGCAGAAGAACAGGGATTTTATTATTTCGATTTCATGGATGTGGGATTTCTTCACAGAAGTGCAGGCCGATCGCATTTTTTACTTCAATTCGGCGGCAAACAAAGAGCCACCAGACGCTGGTACAGGTTCAATTGGAGCCTGCTCAATTTCTTTGCCAATAAGATCTACGACTGAATTTCAAAATTTGCAAACAAACGCAAAGAAATTTTTCTTTTTAATTCTGGCTGGGGGTATAATATTAAATTAATTGAAAAAATAGGTATTCCCCGTTTGATTTTTTGGAGAATTCCAAAACATGCTGTACATTTGCCACGTGTTTTTCATGGTATTAGATTTAAGGTTAACAATGAAGATTGGTTGTCGTGAGACAACCATTCCTTTTTTATATGGGTCTGTTCAGTGAGGCCCTTTGTTTTATCTGTCATTTGTACTTTTCCCACAAAGCATCGTGAATGATTGTACGGGTACGAACAATCAATTCGGGGATGTCAGATTCCTCCAGTCCTGCTGTAGGGATGGGCTCATGAATAATCAGTTCCATTTTTGAAGGATTCAGTTGCAGCGTGCCTCTTTTTAACACATCAAATGGTCCGTTAATGGTCAGCGGCACAATGGGTAACTTCATATCAAACGCAATATGATAGGCACCCCGTTTAAAATTTCCCATCTGTCCATTGTGTGTACGTGCCCCTTCAGGGAAAATAACCATCGACACGCCGTTTGCAATCTGTTCTTTTGCTTTCCTGATGGAGGCAGCACGTGTGGCAGAATTTGTTTTATCCACAAAAACATGACCTGCTTTTTCGGATGCAAACCCTACGAAAGGAATTTTTCGCAAACTCTGCTTCTGCATCCATTTAATATTCTGATTAAGAAAACCATAAGTAACAAAAATATCAAAAGCACCCTGGTGATTGGCTACAAAAATATAAGACTGTTTCGGATTCAGGTTTTCGCGGCCGCTGGTTTTCACAAAACTAAGTGCCAGCCAGCAGGTAAACCGGGACCACCACTTGGGCGGATAATAACCCCAGAAGCGGTCTCCGAAAAGAGGAGCCATTGTCATTACCAACAGCGCTGTAGTCAATGTAAGCAGGAGAAAGAGTGGTACGAAAATGACCCACTGGTAAAAAAAAAATAAAAATCTTTTCACTTCTTCATACTATTATTATAAACAATGCAAAAATAAATACTTTTACACATCATTGCACCATGAAAAAGCATCGTTTTGCAAAGCAAAAAAAGTTTTTTCTACTTCAATCCATTTTTTTATACCGATTTATTTCCTTATTTGTTTAATTTTGTGTTTATTTGTGCTACGAAAATAGTAACTAATAATATTCAAATTACACATGAAAGAATTTGCAAAATACATCGGCGTACTTGTAATGCTTATAGGCGTTGCCTTTTTAGTAATACCTTTTTTTATGAATACTACCACCAATTCAAACCTCGTCATTGGGCTGGTGCTAGTTGTCGAAGGATTGTTGGGACATATTTATGTAAACAACATGAAAAAAGGGAATATCATCAGCAACATCCTTTGGGCAATAATCTTATTGATCATACCATTTGTGATTTTTTTCTTTTCAAAGAAGGCAGCCTACTCGGAAAACGAAATCAGAGCTTACAACTAATGAGTAATGTTTCTCTGGCATGTAAAACCCGGGGTCTTTTCACCCGGGCTTTTTATTTATTTACTTTTATTTCACTTTCGCTCCACATATAGTTGAAAATTTTCATACCGTTTCACCAACACCTCATCCCCCCTGTCAATAAAACCTTTGAGAGAAACGGCATCGTAATACATACCCTCGACCATTACCTTTCCTGAAGGACGTAGCACTGTGGCCGCCAGGCCCGTTTTTCCCACCATTGCAGCCGGTTCCATGGGAACTGAGACATAACCCTCCTGATCGGCATGCAAAGCAACTTTGTCAAGAATTCCAGGTTTTCCAATGCGACTCGACAGGTAAAGGATGAGGCTGACGCTCATCCCCATTCCACCCAGCACAATCATGACTGCCCGGAAGATCTCCGTAGCCGGCAGTCCTTCAAAGTTAAACCGGATGTTCCCCACCAGCGCGAGCAGCAATGCCAGAAATACAAGGAGGATGCCCAGAATTCCAGTGACGCCGAAACCGGGAACGACAAATAACTCGAAAACAATAAAAATGAGTCCCAACACAAAAAGTAAAACCTCCCAGTTCTGGGCGTAACCGGTAAGATACAACGGCGTGAAATAGAGTAAGGCAGCCGTGAGGGCGATGGCTGTGGGAAAACCTATGCCGGGCGATTGCAGCTCAAAATAGATACCCCCGATAATCAACATGATCAGCAAAGCCTGTACCAAGCCATTGGTGAGAAAACCTCTGATTTTGTCGTAGAATGTGGGATTATAGGTCTCAAGGTCGTAGTCGGAATATCCCAGAAAGGTAACAATCACTTCGTGCACATTTTCCGCGATGCCGTCACAATAACCCAGCTCGACAGCCTGACTGGCTGTGAGCGTAAGAATCTGTGTGGAGTCAACATATCCGGGCACCACGATTCTTTCATCCACCATGGCCTCTGCAACGAGCGGATCCCGTTTCCATTTTGAAATGGTATCACCTCCGGTGATGGTTACCACCTTTCCATGGCTTTCGGCAGTAGCGCGCATGATACCGCGCATATAAGACTGGTATTTATCCGGCGCTTTGGCTCCGTCACCGCCTTCCACCACCGTGGCAGCACCTATGGAAGCACTGTTGCGCATGAAGATGCTGTCGCAGGCTATCGAGATAAGCGCCCCGGCAGAAGCGGCATTGTTGTCGATAAAAACATAGACAGGAAGCGGAAAGTTAAGGATTGCCGTACGCATTGAGTCGGCCTCCAACACACCCCCTCCGTAGGTGTTCATATGCAGCAGCACGGCACGGGCATCTTTCTGTATTGCTTCATGCAGGCCGTTCTTCAGATAGATCCATGTATTGCTTCCTATATTCTCTTTGATGTTGATCCGGTAAATCGTCACTTTCTCGCCCTGCGCATGAAGGGTGAACAGGAAGCAACCTGTGAGAACAAGAAAAAAATATCGTAATTTTTTCATTTTTAACAGGTATAATGTAACAAAGATAATAGATTTTGTTTTTCGCCGGTCGTTTTCATTAAAAATGTGTATATTTGTAATTCAATTAATCAATATGAGCACTATTTTACTTAGCATAGGATCCAATACATTCGCCAAAACTAACATCGACAAAGCAAAGCGAATGCTCACCCGCCTTTTTCCAGAGATTATTTTTTCGCAACCCATCCTCACTGAGCCTGAAGAAGAGAAATATTCATATCTGTTCCGCAACGTTTTGGCTAAAGCTGAGACACAGATGACTCCTGAGGAGGTAATTGATAAAATAAAACAGACAGAACGCGCTGTAGGACGTTCGCCGAAAGACAAATACCTGGGTAAAGTAATCATTGACATCGACCTCTTACAATACGGAAACGAAATCCTGCGTCCCGGCGACTTTGAACGAAATTATGTGCAGCAATTGCTGGCAATGCTCCCGGCTGAATTATCTGTGACGAACGTTTCCACCGACGCAACCCCTGTCGTGAACATCGATGAGGTCGAAGATGTTGAGGACGACGACATGGAAGGCGACGACATGGAAGACTTTGAGGATAATTAATTCAGTCTCGTCACCGATTTCACCCCTTTTACCGCTTTCAGTTTTTTGATCAGCTGTTCCATCATGGATGTGTTGGCGATCATCACCGAAATGTTTCCCTGAAACAGTCCGTCGTTCGAATCGATGGAAATGGACCGCATCTGTACACCCTCTTCTTTGGAGATGATCGAGATCAGGTTGGCCACTATATTGATCTGATCGTTGCCAATTACCCTCAGCACGACGGTATAACTGGAGGATCCCGTGGTTCCCGTCCAGCGCGCTTTCAGCACACGATAGCCGTATCTGGAAAAAAGATCATGTGCATTCGGACAGTTTATACGGTGAATCTTGATACCCTGAGAAGAGACAAAACCAAAAATTTCATCCCCGAAAATTGGATTGCAGCATTTGGCCAGTTTATAATCGATCCCGGTCAGGTTCTGGTCGATCACCAGTTCATCAGTACTTTTATAATCCTGCGTGGAGGACTTCATGGTGAAATTTTCGGCACTCACCGGAAGATGTGTATCCCTACTTTCCTCCTCCTTGTTTTCCATTTCCAGGTAGCGGTCAATAATCCAGTTCACCTCCATCTTCTCTGCAGCAATATCCGCATAAAAATCGGTTACCGTCTTATACCTTAGCTTTTTGATCAGCTGCATCAAACGTGCATCATCCACCTCAATCTTGCGGTTCTTCATTCTGCGCAGCAAGGTCTCCTTGGCAATATCCACCTGCTTGCCCGCTTCCTCCTTGAGAAGCTGTCTTATTCTGGTGCGCGCTTTCGATGTGACCACAAAGTTCAGCCAGTCCTGTTTGGGCGTCTGGTGAGCGGTGGTATTGATCTCCACCTGATCGCCACTATTTAGCAGGTATTTGATGGGAACGTTCTTGCCGTTTACCCGCCCCGACGTGCAGGTAGCGCCCAGTTTTGAGTGGATGGCAAAAGCGAAATCAAGCACGGTAGATCCCTTCGGGAGCTTAAAGAGATCACCCTTTGGCGTGAAAACAAAAATCTCCTCCTCGTAGAGATCGAGCTTAAAATCGGTCAGCTTCTGGCTCAGGTTGGCATCTTTGTCCTCAAGTGACTCACGCAGTGAGCTCAGCCAGTTGTCCAATGTGGACTCCTCCTTCACCCCCTTGTACTTCCAGTGAGCTGCCAGTCCACGCTCCGCAATCTCATCCATTCGCTTTGTCCGTATCTGCACCTCCACCCAACGGGAATTTGGCCCCATCACCGTGATGTGAAGCGACTCATATCCGTTGCTTTTGGGGATGGAAAGCCAGTCTTTGAGCCGCTTCGGATTGGGCTGATACATATCGGTGATGATGGAATAAACCTGCCAGCATTGCGCTTTCTCCTGGTCGGCCGGTGCATCAAGGATCACACGGATGGCAAAGAGATCGTAAATATTCTCAAACTCAATCTTCTGTTTTTTCAGCTTGTTGAGAATGGAATGAATCGATTTGGTGCGTCCCTTGATGTCATATTTCAGGCCGGTTCTGTCGAGCCGCTCCTTCACCGGTTCGATAAATTCCTGGATATATTGGTCGCGAGACCGTTTTGTCTCATTCAGTTTCAGCGCAATGTAATCGTAGCTTTCGCGGTCGGTATATTTCAGACAGAGGTCCTCCAGCTCCGACTTGATGGTGTAGAGGCCCAGGCGATGAGCCAGCGGCGCATAGAGATAGGTAGATTCCACCGAGAGATCGAGCCGGTGTGACCGGTCGGCACCTTTTGCATCGCGCATCAACTGCAACTGTCGTGCAATCATGATAAATACCACCCTGATATCCTCGGCCATGGAGAGCAGCAGACGCATGTAATTCTCCGACTCCACGGTAGACCGTCTGTCAGTGAACTCACCCACTTTCTTCAGTCCCCTGAGAATCAGCTCTACTTCATCGCCAAAAAGTTTCTTTGTCTCGACAAGCGAGTATTCCTCGTTTCGTATCGAACGAAAGAGAAGCACAGCGCAAACGGTGGGTTGCTTCAACCCAATCTCGTCCATTGTAATAAGCGCCGTCCGCATCTCGAGCAACAGCCCGTAAAATGCTTCCTCCCTGCTCTCATCCGCCTTCATCAGCGACTTCTGCAACATCTCCTTCAGATGCAACACCCGCTCTCTTTCCCAGGCTTGTCTCAAAAATGAGTAAAGCCTGCGATAAAGTTGCAGAAACTCACGCCGGTCGGTGAAAATGAAATCTGTCATCTTTCGGTTTTGTGCATTATTGAACTACAAATTTACAATTTTCTGTGAAAGTGTACCTTTTCGGCATTCAAAATAACCTTCTGAACGTTGCGTTGTGGGTTCGGGAACAAATTGTTATATTTGTCCGGATATTTTGAACGATACATCCTTATTTCCCCTGTATGAAAAAAAACATATTCCTATTTTTTTTTCTGATATCCTGCGTGCTTGCAGCACAGCAACATGAAACCCTGTCCCTGAACGGGGGATGGCAATTCAGACAGGTGAACGGTTCCGGACATGACTGGGTCGCTGACTCTTCTGCCAAACAATGGTACACAGCAGAGGTACCCGGGTCGGTCCAGCGCGATCTGATCCGTCACGGTGTACTACCCGACCCCTACTATGGTACCCACGAAAAAGAGGTACAATGGGTAGAAAATGAAAACTGGGACTTCAAAAAGACGTTTACTGTCTCCGCCGCACAAATGAAGTATGATGATGCGGCGATCTTTTTTGAGGGACTCGACACCCACGCCGATGTGTTCCTGAACGGCTCTCTCATTTTGCGAGCCGACAACATGTTCACCGGTCATAAGATACCGGTAAAAAATATGCTCAAAGAGGGAGAGAACAGACTCTACATCCGTTTCTACTCTCCCATCGGGACCATGATGCCGGCCCGGGAAACATTTGGCCATGAATATCCGGCAGGGAATGATCACAGAAATGAAAAACTTAGCGTGTACAACCGGAAGGCACCTTACCACTTTGGCTGGGACTGGGGCATCCGTATGGTACAGATGGGCATCTGGAAACCGGTGTCCCTGCTCTTTTATAATAAAGCCCGCATTGAGGATTATTACGTGAAACAGGTATCGGTTAATGCGCAGGAGGCAAAAATTGAAAATCAGATAGAGATCATCTCCTTGTCGGAACAGCCGCTGAAGGCCACTTTGTCAGTAGAATACAGCATACAAGGCAGCAACACTCAAAAAAAGGCCAAAGAGATCACACTCCTGAAAGGGAAAAACAGAGTCGACCTTCCTCTTGAGATATCCGCTCCCAGGCTGTGGATGCCGGCGCATTGGGGAGAGCAATACCTGTACGATTTCACCGCGAAGATCATGATGGATGGCAGTGTGATCACCGAAAAGACAGTCAGCACGGGACTGCGTACCATCCGCCATATCACGCAGGAAGATGCCCGGGGCCGTTCGTTTTATTTCGAGGTAAACGGCATCCCCCTGTTTGCCAAGGGAGCCAACTACATCCCGGGGGAGATCCTCACCACGCAGCAGGACAGCGCCTACTACGCAAAGATGTTCGACCACATCGAAGGGGCACACATGAATATGGTGCGCGTCTGGGGAGGAGGCATCTATGAAAATGAGGAGTTCTACCGCCAGGCCGATGAGCGGGGTATCCTGGTGTGGCAGGATTTCATTTTCGGCTGCACCCCCTACCCCTCCGACGATGCTTTTCTTGCCAACGTAAAGGAGGAAGCTGTCTATAACATCAAACGGCTGCGCAATCACGCCTCTCTGGCCTACTGGTGTGGCAACAACGAGGTATTCGAAGGGTTGCACTACTGGGGATGGGACAAACAATATCCCAAAGAGGTGATGGATGCATGGTTTAAAGGATACGACAAGACCTTCCGGGAACTGCTTCCCTCGCTGGTGATGGAATATGACGGCACACGCGATTACACACACGGCTCTCCCGACGTCGCCAACTGGGGCAGGCCAGATCTATTTAACCAGGGTGACGTGCACGACTGGGGCCTCTGGTACGGAAAGCTGCCCTTCGAGGCGATGGCCGACCGGCTGCCCCGCTTTGCCAGCGAGTTCGGCTTTCAGTCGTTTCCCGAGATGAAAACCATCCGCTCCTTTGCTCCCGAAGATCAGTGGAGCCTCGAGAGCGAGGTGATGAAAGTACACCAGAAAGCTTCGACCGGCAACTCACTCATCAAGAAATATATGGACATGTATTACCATGAACCGAAGAGTTTTGAGGATTTTGTCTACGTGGGACTGGTGATGCAGGGCAACGGCATGGAGGAGTCGGTGGAGGCCATGCGCCGCGGCAGGCCCTACTGCATGGGAGCGCTCTACTGGCAGATCAATGACAGTTGGCCCGTGGTGTCCTGGTCGAGCATCGACTACAACGACAACTGGAAAGCCCAACACTACCGGATGCGCGATGTATTTGCACCGCTCGCCCTGGGCATTGCCTTCAGGGAAGACACCCTGCAGTTTTACACCCTGTCCGATTATCTGGAGGAACGGAACAATCTGCAGCTGACGGTGCAGCTGATCGACTTCAATGCGGGAAAACAGAAGGAACTTAAAGTGAAGGTCGATGCCAAAGCCAACAGCAGCCAGATCGTGAAGACCCTGCCCCTGGTCGAATGGATGAGTGAATCAGACAAAGCCAATAAGATGATTCATGCCTTTCTGAGTGACAGCAAAGGAAAAGTGATTTCTACGAAAGATTACTTCTTTTACTGGCCCAATAAACTCAATCTTCCCGAAACAAAGATTGAGACAAAGATGAAGTATGCCGACGGACAATATACCCTCACGCTGACGAGCCCCAGGCTGGCAAAAGATCTGTTTGTGGAGATACCCGTACAGGGGGCCCGCTTCAGCGACAACTTCATCGACCTGCTCCCGGGAGAAAAAAGGACCCTCGTGATCACCTCACCGCTGCTAAAAGCAGCAGACAAAACGCCTGTCACGGTAAAACATATCAGGGAAACCTATTGATCTTTCACGAGGCAGGCGGAGAGAGACACGAGACCGGATGTGTGGGAAAAGTAAACAGGTGAAATGGGAAAAGTATAAACGGGCGGGTCTAACAGCGATATCACGGCATTACAAACAACAGAAAAATGGAAAAAAGAGAAGAACTTTCGATATTATGGATGGTGTCGGCAACCTCATTCATGGGTACCTTTCTCATTTCGGCGGTGAACATCGCGTTACCGACCATCGAAAGGAACCTCTCCCTTACTGCCATCGAGCTGAGCTGGATTATCACTTCCTTCATCCTGGGTACCGCACTGTTTATGCTGCCGGCCGGTACCTGGGGTGATCGGAACGACAACCGGAAGCTTTTCAAATGGGGGCTTCTTCTTTTTACGCTCTCCTCACTTCTCTGCTACGTTGCCCCGGATGGATACTGGCTTATTGCAGGCCGTTTTGTACAAGGTGTGGGCGCAGCCTTCACGGGAACCACCGGACAGGCCCTCCTCGTGGCCTCATTCCCGACGCATAAAAGGGGACAGGTGCTTGGCATCTCAGTCTCGTCGGTCTACGCAGGCCTGGCACTGGGGCCACTTGTAGGCGGTATTCTCACAATTCATACGGGATGGCGCTCCCTCTTTCTGATCGCCGCAATATTTGGTACGTTCACCCTTCTAATCTCGTTGCGCTTTCTTCGAAATCACGAAAAGAAAGTCCGCACCCACACCAGTGGAGACCACCTCGGAACCATCCTGTTTATGACTGGACTCTCAGCGTTGGTATTTGGCTCCTCCCTGATTCCGTCTCCATTGGGCTGGACCTTGATGGGGGCCGCCATCCTGCTGCTACTCCTTTTCTGGCAAATGGAAAGCCGGATTGACCATCCACTACTCGACACCCGCCTTTTCACCCGAAACAGGCTTTTCACCTACTCCAGCCTCTCCGCACTCATCAACTATACCGCTACTTTTGCCATTGTTTTTTTTCTGAGCCTCTATCTGCAAAAAATACAGGGTCTCTCACCACGTGATGCGGGAGCGATCATCGTCGCACAACCCCTGATGATGGCACTCTTCTCGCCGATGGTGGGCAAGCTGTCCGACAAAATTCAACCCCGTTACTTCGCGACGGTGGGCATGGCCATGTGTACTTCGGGACTGGGCATGCTGGCTTTTCTTTCACCTGCCACATCCATCGGATGGATTGTCGCAATCCTGATATGGGTGGGACTTGGCTTTGCCCTCTTCTCTTCGCCCAACATGAACACCATCATGAGTTCGGTAGAACGGCCACAATATGGGCAGGCATCCGGCATTGCAGCTTCCATGCGGGTATTCGGACAGATTATCAGCATGAGCATCATCACCTTTCTCTTCTCGATGAATTTTGGGGACTCGTCGGTAGAAGCGGTTTCAAACCATGTGTTTATGGATGTGATGCAATGGGGATTTTTGATTTTTACAGTCATCGGATTGCCCGGAATCTATTTCTCCTTTAACCGGGGAAATATGAAAAACAAAGAGCGTTGACCACTTCCTCCCTGGCCTTTCGAAATTAATTCATTATTTTCCATATAAATATCTCCAAAAGGGTTTTCTATCTTCACGAAAAGAATTAGCTTTGCATGGAAGAGTTAGATCATAACCTATCACAAGATGGCCTTTATGAAACGAGAAGTATTGTTAAACCTTATTGTCTGCTTTTTTCTGATTTTCATACCTGGGTTTGGTCAGGACAAAGATCGTCCTGAGATCGAAGCAACAGAGACCACCGTCATTGATACACGTCCGGCAACCGAAATTAAACCGTCGGCTGAATTGGAAAAGAGATATAAAACCGGGAAAAAGGAGTTGCGTATCGGCGGATTGGAAAGAAGATGGAAACTGCATGGAATAATCGCTTCCACGTGGCTTGTTTTCTTGTTGCTGTTGTCGCTGCTGCTTTATCTGCGACAAAAATCGGTGCAAGGTAAAAAGAAGCTGGCCGAACAAAAAATCATCCAACTGATGCAGGAAAAGCAGATCATTGCCACTCAGGCCGTCATGGATGGAGAGACAGCCGAACGCAGCCGGTTGGCATGCGACCTGCACGATGGTCTGGGAGGCATGTTGTCGGCGGTAAAACTGAACCTTTTTGAGATGAAACAAGACTTAGTCATGGAGGCGGAGGATATTTCACGTTTTAACAAGGTAGTGGAAATGCTCGATAACTGCATGCAGGAACTGCGTCGCGTAGCACATAACATGATGCCTGAATCCCTGTCAATGTATGGATTAAAAGTGGCTGTGGAAGACTTTTGTCACAGCTTTCCAAATGTTCGTTTTCATTTTTTCGGAGAAGAAAAGAGAATCGACAAGAAGACAGAGATCACGCTCTATCGTGCCATCTTCGAATTGATCAATAATGCGGTCAAACATGCCCATGCGGAACATATCAACGTGCAGGTCATCCAACAACCCGACCGGATCTTCATCGCCGTGGAGGACGACGGAATTGGTTTTGATACCCCTACCCACCTGCAAGGGACAGGCCTTCACAACGTGGCAAACCGCATCAACTCGGCAGGAGGAACACTCAACATACTCTCATCCAAAGGGAAAGGTACCGAGATAACCATAGAAATGAACATTGATACAGAAAGCGATGAACAAGATTAAACTCCTGATTGTGGATGACCATCTTATTCTGCTTGAGGGATTGAAAAAACTTTTTGATGACGCCGAACATATCCGGGTAATTGGTACTGCCGTCAATGGCGCTGAATGCAGGAAAGCACTTCTGCACGAACTACCCGATGTGATCCTGCTCGACATCAATCTGCCCGATATCAGCGGCATAGACCTCTGTAAGGAAATCAAAACGGCCCATCCGGAGATCCGCATTGTCGCTTTATCCAGTTTCAATGAATATGCCATTGTTCGCCGCATGATCGATCACGGGGCATCGGGTTACGTAGTCAAAAATGCTATGCCGCAGGAGATTATCCTGAGCGTGGAACGGGTGATGCAAAACGAGATTTTTCTTTGTGAAGAGATCGACCTGTTAATGCACAACAGGTCCAGTACCCCTGTATGGCTCACCCCCCGCGAGAAGGAGTTGCTGTGTTTCATTGTAGAAGGATATACCAACACTGAGATTGCCAAAAAAATGTTTCTCGGCATTGAAACCATCAACAGCTACCGCAAGAACCTGCTGGTCAAAATGGGTGCCAGAAACACCGCGGCACTGGTACGCATGGCCCTGGAACAAAAACTGATATGACCTTCTTCAGGGGTGGGTATAACTCAATTACCCATTATATCGGATATACCGGGAGGCGTCAGGTTTGCATCCATACTTACCGAAGGGCCTCCTTCCAAAGCAAAACGTCCGCTGACCTCCCCTTCCGCCAGTCCGCCTACTCCGGCCTTGACTGAGCTGGTGAATGCTACATCCTTCACACTGTCGCCCTGTCCCAGGATGACCTCCATACCCAATGTTGCTTCCACAGAAAGGTTTCCGTTCCCATATTCCCCTTTCGCGCCCACACCACCCCAAAGGGTGGTTTCATGTTTGTTAAAATCACGCTTCACCGACCAGAGGATGCCCTCACCCCCCGACAGCTTCACATGTTCGCAGCTCAACTCAAACGACAAGGGACCTATGCCTCCCCCGATTCCATCTTCGCCCAGCGGGCACTCTTTTTTCTCTTTTGCCGGTAATGTCGGTTCGGTTGCTTCCTGGGGTGGCCGTGGGGGCTTCGGCTCCACACAAACCAACTCGTTGAGTTGGTTGACAATGGGGGGTATCCCTACTGCAAAACCTGCGGCGATCTTAAGGTGACTGAGCACGGCCAATTCCCGAAAGAGATTGTAATACTCGTTGAGACTGGGCGCATACATCCGTTCAATGGTGGGATTGGTAAAAGCATAAAAATCAGATATCGCCTCTTTCATTGCACCGGAAACAAGCGTGTAATTTTTACAGGCTGCAGAGAAGGAGGACTCCAGGTCCCCTTTTTGTATCTTACACATCTGAAACATGAGTAGGTCTATCTCATACTGTACCTTCTTGACCTTGGCTTCGACCTGTTTCTGACAATATTCATTGTCACCGCACTTCATTCCTTCTTTCATGACAGCCTGCATTTTTTCCTGCAACTGCAGGAATTTTTCCTGATCCTGAGTGATCGTCGGCAGATGTTGCTCCATCATTTTTACATTGTCTTCCAACAACTTCGATCCCTGTTGCGAAGCCCTCGCGTAGTTGCTGTTTTCCCCAAACAACAAACCGTAGGTATCCTGAAACTGCATGATCTCCTTCGCAAAATCGCGTGGAAAAACCATCGCATTGTCCGGATCTTTCGATGCACGCCGCTGCTGATTCTTCATCCGCTCCGAAGCGGAGAGCAGACGGGACAACAATTGCTGCTCCCGGGCATCCAATTGCGCCATGTAAAGGTTGAGAGACTGTTCCTGCCCAGCCATTCTATCCATTTCCTCAGACACAGGCAGGTCGGGAATTTCAAGTCCCCGGGTGTCTCCTTTTTCATCGGTCAGCGGGCGTGGCTGACTTCCCTGCTGTTCCGAAGTAGATTTTGCTTCCTGCGCCTTCGCCATGGCGGCGAAGCCCACTGCCGAATATTTTTGTGTCAATGCCTTTCGCAAGTACAGCTCCGCCTTCACATGATTTTTTTCGCATTGGGCTATCAGTCCCAGTCCCAGATAGGGCGAACTCATCTTCGGAGCTGCTTTCAGTGCCTTTTCGAACATTGCCGTAGCGTTGGTTTGATCACCTGCTTCCCAATAAGCCCATCCCAGATTACAGAGGACGAGGCCGATGTTGGGTTTTAACTGATCGGCATACTGTAACACCTGTACAGCCCTGGCATATTCACCCATATCTTTGAGTACCACCCCCAGATTGTTTGCCGTAAGCAGGTCGCCGGGACTTCGCACCGCACTCCAGGCAATGGCATAAACCGACGCAGAACCGGCTCCCGTCATCACAAACGCGGCACCCATATCGGCACCATCTGTCTGTCTGGCCGACCCTTCCAATATCCGTTTCAGTTTTGGTAAATCGCCTGTCTTTGGCCCGTAGGTCGTCATCAGTGATTGCGCCAATTGTACATACTGGTCACGTGTAAGCACCGGTGTGGCTGGTAGCTTTATTTTTTCAGGACAGGGGTTGCTGGTACTTTTGATTGAACCTTCCACATCCTGTGGATCAGCTTCCACTGTTTTCGCTCCCTGTTTACCGGTTTTGTTCCCTTGCTTACTGGTTTTGTTCTCCTGCTTCCCGTATTGCTGCTCCATGCTATTTCCCCACGCTTCCAATCGGGTCGTTTCCTGCTCAGTCAGTTCTTTTCCGGAAGATGCTTTCTCAATGATCCGTTTTATATCGGTTGGCATTTGCAATTGGGCGAAGGTAATCCCTACCCAGGCCAGCATGACGAACAACAAAAAATGTTTTTTTCTGATCATAACTTAACCAGTTCTACCCTGCGATTCTTGGCTTTATTGGCAGGTGTGTCATTGGGAGCGACCGGTTTCGATTCTCCTGCACCTTCAGTTTCCATCCGCGAAGCGTCAATGGCAAAGTTTTTCACCAGCGCGTTTTTCACCGATTCCGCACGCCTGCGTGAAAGTTCCATGTTTTTGGTATCGTCGCCGTCGCTGTCGGTATGTCCGATAATTTTCACTCTCACCGGGCTATTTTCTTTCAATACATCGGCAATGCTCTTCAGTGTGCCAAACGATTCCGCTTTCACATCGGCCTTGTTCACATCGAAGGTGATGCCGTAGGTGACCAGCCGGCCTTCGGTAATCAGCTTGCTGCGCGTATCGGGTGAGGCGGTGGTGATCTTCAGGTTGGTAACATAGGGAGCACTGTGGCGGTCCCATCCGGAAAAGCGCATGCGGTCAAACTTCACACCGGGATAAATGTTGGTAGGCACATCCAACACTTTCTCGTTCTGGTGATAAATACGTACCCTGCGTTGCTGTACCCAGATGATGACATGGTTTTCCTTTTCGCGGATGACCGGATTCTTCGTGGCCTGTCCGGTGATCCAATCTTCGTCTTCCCTGTACCCCTTGGTATCCCATCTTTCATAGCCCATATCCACATGAAGCCCGGCCGCACCGGGGTACAGTTCGTCGTCCATTTCTTTTGCGTCGTCAGCCCGTTCCTGGTAGAGCGAGAACTGTAATCCATCCTGGTATTCCGCATCGGGGATGAGATCAAATTCCACAATAAAGTTATCGGGCAAAGCCAGCTTGCGTGTGTAGCAGTAGACCGCATCCTCCCCGTTCATGTGTAGCCATTTCCCGGATGCGATATTCACTGTTTTCACCTCACCACTGCCATTGGAACTCCAGAGTGCCGGAAAGTCGCCGATGGCATCCTGGGAAAAATCTTCAAAGAAAAGGATCTGGTCACCCGGTACAAAATCATAGCGGCTTGTAGCCGTTAATTTTTGTGTGGGTTCATCCAGTGATGCGTTCTCTTTGGTTTCTTTCCCCCCGGTAACGTCATCTTTGGTTTCTTCCTCTCCGGTAACACGGGATTTCTTTTCTTTGTCTTTTTTGGTCGCTGATTCTTCTACTTTATCCAATGCTTCATCCGTTACCTCTTCGGATTTTTGCTCTACACGCCGCTCTACTGTATTCTTCGCAGCTTCCTTGGCTGCATTTCCCAGCTTGTTCAGCCAATTCTGTGCATCGGCCTGTATGGTGAACAACAGGCAAAAACTCAAAAGGATCAATAGTCGTTTCATACATTTATTTTATTTATTTTGTTAAAATACATGGAATTTAAAAATAAAATAGAAGTCAACGCAAATAATTATGTTTTTGTGTATAACGGTTTACCTGCAAGTCTCATGATCATTGTTTTTGAATGAGTCAGCATCATTTAAGATCCCGTGAAGGAATAGGCATGTCTGTTTTTGATCCCGGTTAATTTTTTATTCTATTGTGTTATTAAAAGCAAAATTACCCGTCTAATTTTGTAAAAAATACCCCCAAAAAGGGGTTTTTTGAAACTTACGGAAAGAATCATTTTATCACCCGGATAAACGACACGGGAAGCGATTGGTAAGGTCAGCTACGACAGTTTAAAGCTATACACGATACGTAACAAATGAAAAAATGTGGAACATGAATGGGGAAAAATCAGTCAGTTGGTATTATCTTTGCACCCACAAACAAAAAACAGTATTCAGACGAAATGGCAAAAGAATTGAAGGAGATTACTCCCCGCAGCAAAGATTATTCACAGTGGTACCTCGATGTCGTGATCAAGGCCGACCTGGCTGAGAACTCAGCCGTAAGAGGCTGTATGGTGATCAAACCCTATGGTTACGCAATCTGGGAAAAGATGCAGCGTCAGCTGGACGACATGTTCAAGGAGACAGGGCATATGAATGCCTACTTCCCGCTGTTCATCCCCAAATCATACCTGAGCCGTGAGGCCGACCACGTGGAAGGTTTTGCCAAAGAGTGTGCCGTGGTGACACACTACCGCCTGAAAAATGCACCCGATGGAAGCGGCGTAGTGGTCGATCCCGAAGCAAAGCTCGAAGAGGAGCTGGTAGTACGCCCCACCTCCGAAACCATCATATGGAGCACCTACAAAAACTGGATCCAGTCCTACCGCGACCTGCCCCTACTCATCAACCAGTGGGCCAACGTGGTACGTTGGGAGATGCGTACCCGTCTTTTTCTGCGTACGGCCGAGTTCCTCTGGCAGGAGGGCCACACCGCACACGCCACCAAAGAAGAGGCGGTGGAGGAAGCAGAGCGGATGATCGATGTATATGCCGAGTTTGCAGAGAAGTATATGGCGATGCCGGTAGTAAAAGGCTTCAAGTCGGAGACGGAACGTTTTGCCGGTGCACTCGACACCTACACCATCGAGGCGCTGATGCAGGATGGCAAAGCATTACAGTCGGGTACCTCCCACTTCCTCGGACAAAACTTTGCAAAGGCTTTCGATGTACAGTTCTCCGATCAGAACGGCAACCGCGACTACGTGTGGGCCACCTCATGGGGTGTCTCCACCCGGCTGATTGGCGCACTGATCATGTCACACTCCGACGACAACGGCCTCGTACTGCCACCCAAGCTTGCTCCTTACCAGGTAGTAATCGTACCTATTTACAAAAACGACGAACAGCTCCAACAGATCAACGAGAAGGCGGCAGGGATCGTCACGAAGTTGAAATCTCTCGGCATCAGCGTGAAATATGACAATACCGACAACAAGAAGCCGGGATGGAAGTTCTCGGAATATGAGCTCAAGGGAGTACCGGTAAGGCTTGCCCTGGGAGGACGCGACCTGGAGAACAACACCATCGAGGTGGCCCGTCGCGATACACTCACCAAAGAAACTCTTTCCTGCGAAGGAATTGAACATCATGTAAAAGCGCTGCTGGATGATATTCAGGAGAACATTTACAGGAAGGCGGCAGACTTCCGCGTGGCCCAAACGCGTGAGGTGAACAGCTACGAAGAGTTCAAGGTAGAGATAGAGAAAGGTGGATTCCTGCTCTGCCACTGGGACGGAACGCCAGAAACGGAAGCGTTGATCAAGGAGGAAACAAAGGCTACCATTCGTTGTATCCCTCTCGAAGGCGACAAGACACCCGGCAAATGCATGGTCACCGGAAAACCATCACCCCAACGGGTCATCTTTGCAAGAGCCTATTAATCTCACACCCGGTCATGCCTACCTTCACACAGTGGATCTCCGCCTTCAGACTACGCACCCTCTTTCTGGCCGTTGCCACTGTCGTCCTAGGCAGTGCGATGGCCTGGCATGAAGGGACCTTCAGCACCCTTACATTTCTTCTGGCGCTGCTGCTGGCAGTCACCATCCAGATACTGGCCAACCTGGCCAACGACCTGGGAGATTTTCAGAAAGGAACCGATGTTACCGGTCGGCGACAAGGGCCCACCCGCGCACTGCAGAGCGGCAGGATTTCACAAAAGGAGATGAAAAGAGCAGTCATACTCTTTACAATCCTTTGTGCGGTGACCGGCCTGGCGCTTATATGGAGTGCAACCCCTTTCAGAGACGCTTCATCCGCATGGATCATGACAGCCCTCGGTGGCGGTTCCATCCTTGCGGCGCTCTTTTACACCATGGGAAAGCATGCCTATGGCTACCGGGGCTGGGGCGACCTCTTCGCCTTTCTCTTTTTCGGACCGGTACCGGTGATCGGCACCTGGTTTCTGCATACGCACAAAATGGGATTTCAACCCGTATTGCCGGCTATCGGACTGGGGTTGATCAGCACCATGATCCTCAACGTAAACAACATGCGGGATATTGAAAACGACAAGGCATCCGGAAAAATTACAGTTGCCGTAAAGTTGGGATTACCCGGTGCAAAAGTGTATCATTCCCTGTTGACCCTTATTTCCTTTGTCTGTTTTGCAGGATACAACATTCTTTTTGCACCGGCACCGTGGTACCGATATGCTTATCTCCTTGTCTTTCTGCTTCCTTTTAAAATTGTGATCGAACTCAGGCACAAGGAAGGAGAGGCGCTCGATCCCTACCTGAAGCTCACCTCCCTCTCGGGATTCCTGCTAGCAGTCACTTTCGCCCTGTGCAACAATTTATAAGACTGCGGACTATTTTAACTCCACTTCCACCACGCAAACGGTTTCATCGGGAACCCGACCCAGCTGCAGCACGATGCCACCGGCGACCTTTGTGAATTTCACCGGTTTCTTGTCGACAAATATTTTCGCGGAACTTACCTGTTTTCCCTGCATGGGCAAGTAAAGTACCTCATCTTTCAGGTTCAGGATGTGCACAAAAAGCCTGTTTCCCTTCTGCGTGGTCACTCCCCAGTCGCGGGGTGCGATAAAGCCGCCACGGGTACCGTAGATGGTCTCGCCATATGTTTTCAGCCATACACCCATTGCATTGTAACGCTCAATGGCTATATCGGGAAAGGTTCCGTCCGGCCGTGGTCCTACATTCATCAGGAGGTTGGCATTGTTTCCTGCAGCCTTCACCAGGTAGTGAATCAACTCTTTCTCCGTTTTGTAATTTTTGTCGGTGATGTTGTATCCCCACGAGCGATTCATGGTCTCGCAGGTCTCCAGCGGCAACCGGCCAACGGTTGATGTGCCGGAAAAGCCCGATTGGTTTTGTCCCGGCAAATCTTTCTCAAAGGTCTGCCCGTCTTCACCCTCAACGGGAGCAAGGTGGTGGTTGTTGATGACCAGACACCCCGGCTGAATGGCATGAATGTGATCATAAATTTCCCGCATGCGCCAGTCGAAATCTCCCGGCTGATCCCACTGTCCGTCGAACCAGATGGCCCCGATTTCCCCGTAATTTGTCAATAACTCAGTCAGCTGGTTTAGCATAAACCTGTGGTAGCTTTTCCAGTCTCCCTGCGCTGTGCGTCCTACCCCTTTACCGGTTCTGCCCAATGGGAAATAATCGGTCCGGCCCCAGTCGAGCAGTGAATAGTAAAAGTGTAATTTTATTCCCTGTTTGTGGCATTCGTCGGCCAGCTCTTTGAGCACATCCCGTTTGAAGGGTGTGGCATCCACGATGTTGAAGGGCGACTGCTTCGTACCGAACATGGAGAAACCATCATGATGGCGTGAGGTGATGCAGATGTACTTTGCGCCGGCGGCCTTCACATCAGACACCCATTTTGCGGCGCTGAATTTCGAAGGATAAAAGCCATTGGCCAGCCGGGCATACTCCTGGTATTGGATGTTCTTGTTGTTCATGATCCACTCCCCGTCGGCCATCATGCTGTAGATGCCCCAGTGGATAAAAACGCCGAATTTCATATCCTGAAAAGCTTCGCGGTTTTTCAGATTTTCTTCGGTCGGATGATAAGGCTGTTGCGCCAATGCGTGAGCTGTCATCCACAGCAATGCAGTAAAAAGGATGATACCTTGTTTCATGATATTTATAAAATTGGTGATTAGTGATTTGTTGTCTCCATAAAATAAATCAGTCCTGCTACCGCCTGCTGATCTTCAAAATCGACTTTCTTTTCTTTCAGGTACTGATCAAATAGCTTTCCATCCTTTTTATACTGACCTTTCAGTTGTCTCATCGATTTGATCTCTTTCCGCCCCGAACCCTTGTCGAGATAATAGATTGTGTAAGGCTTCACCTGAAAATCGTCGGGTAGCTTCAGCTCATACAGTCTGCCTCCACTGGACAAGCTGGAATAGCTATCGGTGGACGATGTCTGTGACGTTCCTCCGTAGGCGGCAGGCTTTCCCGGAGGAATCACCCTGCACTTGTACTGGGCATAGAGGCTGTATCCTTCCTGATGAAGCACTTCCAGAAACTTTTTATTGTACAGGACAAACTTCCTGTCCTGAAGAAATACGGTATCCAACTGGCTTAGGGTAGGTTCAGCGAAGGCCAGCATCTGACCATTCTGTTTAAAAATCATTTCTTCCGAGGCTGCATTAAAATTGAGCAATGCCGGGTTCTTCTGTCCGTTTTTCATCAGTACTACTCCCTGGGCAAACTCAGGAAAGAGATAGTGTGAAATCTCCTTTCCCTGTGGTTGTGCATACAAAACACCCTGCACAAGCAAGAGGGTAAACAGCACAATCTTTGTTTTCATACGATTCAGATTTATATTGAACTTTAAGTGTAATGACAAGCAATATGCTTTAATAGCAGGTATGGACGATGCAGATAACTTCTGATCGGGTTATATGCACTGCTTTATACCGCAAAATAAGATTCCAGCTCTTTCAGTGTATTCTCGCTGGTGCGGATATCATTCACCACCAGCCCTTTCTCGAGCACCACGATCCGGTCGCAGACCTCGGTCACATGATTGAGGTCGTGGCTGGAGATCAGCATGGTCATATTCCGTGTGGTCTTCAGCTCGTTGAGCATCCGCTTCAATCGGATCTGCGAAGTAGGATCGAGCGCGGTAAACGGTTCGTCGAGGATCAGTATCTGCGGGTCACTGATCAGTGCGGCGGCAATGCCTGTCTTCTTCTGGTTCCCTTTGGAGAGGTCGCGGATCAGCTTGCCCGATCCCACTATCTCCCCGTTAAAGAAATCTTTCATCGACTCCAGGAATGCGTGCATATCTCCTTCCGACTTGCGGTATACTTTGGCCGTGAAAGCAAAATATTCCTCGGCGGTGAGGAAGTCAATCAAAAAACTCTCGTCGAGGAACGATCCCACCTTCGCTTTCCACGCATCGCGGCGGGCCACTGTTTCACCATTGATCTGCACCTCACCCGAGGAAGCCTCGATCAGGTCGAGAATCAGCCTGAAGAAGGTGGTCTTGCCGGCACCGTTATTTCCCACCAGGCCGAAGCTCTCGCCATTTCGTATCTGCATGGATGGAATATTGAGAACCGTGACGCCGCCATAGATCTTTTTCAGGTTGGCAACAGTGATGACCTCTTCTGTCTTTCCGGCCGACAGTGACACCGGGGGTGGCACGTCGGTAAGGTTGACTGAACGCTGTATATCTTCTTGCATATGCTTTATTTTTGTCTGTTTTAAATGATTGTGGACGGAAGAAATCCGGCAGATAGTCACTCTTTCTTGCGGAAGCCTGTGCAGAGGGCATATTTTCTGCGCAGGAACTGTTTCTCAATCACGCTCAGAAGTGTGTCTCTGAACAGGATACCGGCCAGCCCCATCAGTGCGATGATGATCAGCGCAATATAAGTAGCGGAAAACAGGGTAAAGAGTGAGACCAGCGTGATGGGAATTACCAGCAGGGGGATCAACACAAGGAAGTTTTTATAGCTCACTCCCTGCATATTCATCGATGAGCCCCTGGAGAGCTCCAGCCGCTTGGTATTCAGTGTTGCTCCGAACAGATAGACATAGATATTGACGCCGACATTGTAGACGAACGCCACCAGATGATAGAGGATGATCTGCCTGCCAAACAGGAAGTAGGGAGTCGTCACGATAAATGAGACGATGCAGAGCGCCAGCATCAGGGTATAGTTGGCCCGGATGTAGGTGCGGGTATCTATATCGCGGGTCATGAGAAAATCGAAGTGGGCTCCGTCCCAGTTGATGATCCACTGACCAAACATCAACATCCCCGTACCCGTGACAAAAATGGCTACGAAGAGCAACCAATTGGGACTCTCGTTGTACATGGGATTGGGATAGAAGATCATTCCGTAGAGCAGGAAGAAGAGTGCCGCGTAGAGGGTGCTCTTTGTCCGCTTGTGTCGTAGCACCAGCTTGATCTCAAGGGAGATGAGCTCTCCTATTTTCCCGAAACGTTCCATAAAGGTGAACCGCTGCGTTCCGGTCCCAATTTTTTTGTTTTTTCTTTCAAACGACTCGGGATAGTAGTTGCGGGCAAAAAAGAGCTTGTTTAGCAGAAAAGCCAGCAGGCCCAGCGACCACACGGAGATCCATACGACGGGTGACCCGGTCAGAAAACCGAAAAGGTGTTGCGACAGCGTAAACAGGGAGAAGATCTTGAAATACTCCAGTGCCGCCAACGCGCCTGCAACAAGCAAAAACAGGATTACTCCGAGTAAGATATTGCTGAATTGCCGTTTCAGCAAGGGTGCCATCAGGGTATTGAACCAGATGAGGCCAAGGATCACGAAGATAAAACGGAAAGCTCCTGCAGTGCCAAACAAGGGATATATCCCCGTGACGGCAAAGGGGATCACCAGGCAGAGGACGAGATAGTTCAACGGGTTGAGCAGCGGTTTCAATACCAGATAGGTGACCAAAACGGACCTTTTGACCGGCAGTACCTGATAACTCTCCAGGTTCAGCCTGCTCAGCGGCTGCATCACATAACGTATCAACAGCAGAATGATCAGGGCATAGAGGATGCTGCCATGAAAGATCGCAGCAGGGTCCTCCTGAGGGGCTATCTCCTGCAGCATCTTCGGCAACATCAGTCCAATAAGCAGGAAGACTGCCAGAAAATAAAGCGCAATGACGCCAGCGAATATATTCACTACCAGATTTTTATAATAACCGGGCGAGCGAACGGTCTGCAACCAGTAATGCTTGAAGAGTGTCTGGTACATGACTGTGTATGAATGATTATTTCTTACCGAAGAGTGCACCCATCAGGCTGCGTGTAATGGTTTTGCCCAGCTGGTAAGTGATCTGCCGGGTGGTACTGCGTCCCACCTGTGTGATAATATCACCCAGAACACCCCGATCGGCCTTACGCTGTCGTTCTTCGGCACGCTTTACCCGCTCTGCCTCCAGGGCTGCTTTCTGTTCCTCCTTCTGCAGGCGGATCCGTTCTTTCTCTTCCGCAGCCTGTTTACGTTCATCCTCGAGTAGCTCCTGCTTTTGAGACAGAATCTCGTAGGCCGACTCGCGATCCACCAGTTTTTCATAGACACCGTAGATCAGCGAGCTGCGCATCAGCTGGTCTCTTTCACCCACGGTGATGGGGCCAATCTGTCCCTGTGGCGGCAGGATGTTGACCCGTTCCACCATCTGCGGTGCTCCCTTCTCATCGAGGAACGATACCAGCGCCTCACCCGTATTGAGCTGGGTGATGGCCTCGCCCGTATCGAATTTCGGGTTGGCACGGAAGGTGTTGGCCGCTACTTTCACCGCCTTCTGATCGTTGGGGGTGTAGGCACGCAGGGCATGCTGCACGCGATTACCCAGTTGTCCAAGGATGCTCTCGGGGATATCTGCCGGGTTCTGCGTGCAGAAATAGACACCCACCCCTTTGGAACGGATGAGGCGTACAATCTGTTCCACCTTCTCCAGCAGGGAGGAGGGCATGTCATTGAAGAGCAGATGCGCCTCGTCGAAGAAGAAAACCAGCTTCGGCTTGTCCATATCGCCCACCTCGGGAAGGGTCTCGTAGAGGTCGTCCAGCAACCACAACAAAAAGGTGGTGTACACCCGGGGAGAGTTCATCAGCTTGTCGGCCGCGAGGATGTTGATCACGCCCCTGCCCTGTTCGGTCTGTATGAAGTCGGTGATCTCCAGCTCCGGCTCACCAAAGAACCTGTCGGCCCCCTCGCTCTCGAGACGCATCAGGCCGCGCTGGATGGCGCCGATGCTGGCAGGTGAGATGTTGCCATATTTTGTGGTGAATTGTGCCCGGTTGTCGCCGATATATTGCAACATCTTCTGCAGGTCTTTCAGGTCGATCAGCAGCAGGTTGTTGTCGTCGGCAATCCGGAAGGCCATGGTCAGGACGGCACCTTGTGTTTCGTTCAGGTCCAGCAGCCTTTCCAGCAGCAGCGGCCCCATGGCGGTGACGGTAGTCCTCACCGGATGGCCCTGCTCACCGAATACATCCCAGAAACGTACAGGGAAGGCTTTGAAGTCGAACCCTTTCTCTCTCAGATGATAACTATCCACCCGCTTGGTGACACTCTCCTTGTTCCCTCCGGTTTTGGCCACACCTGAGAGATCGCCTTTCATGTCGGCGGCGAAGACGGGCACACCCATCTCGCTGAATGTCTCTGAGAGTGTCTGCAGGGTAACTGTTTTTCCGGTCCCTGTGGCTCCGGTGATGAGGCCGTGACGGTTTGCCATTTTGGGTATCAGGCACACTTCGGCTTCATCGTTGATGGCTATAAAAGCGCGTTTGCTGTTGTCGAACATAATGGTGTAAGAAATTGGTTTCTATATTGAACAAAATTAGGTAAAAACACTGGAATAAACGAATGAATTTTTTTCTTATGCTTAAAAAAACACAATATTGCCTATATTTGCAACGCTTTCAACTCGCATTGTTTTATCTATTTTAAGTTTCACGTGGTATGCATACAGCTAAATTCTGGACTGACAATGTTTTGTGACCCATAAAACATTGATGGGTCTTATCTTTAGTTGTATCTACCCAATTTTATGAACATGCCAGACTTGTTTTATCTAATATAATTCAGAAATCAATTGAAGCATCAGATAATTTTTCTGCTTATAACCTGTTTTTGTGCAAGCGCGGTGACTGCACAAAATTCACAGGAACTCCGCGATACCATCGGTATCCATATCCACAACAAGCACCATGTGTATACTGCAAAAAAGATGAAAGGTTCCATCACCCTCGACGGCATACTCGATGAACCCGACTGGCAGACTGCAAACAAGGCAGACAACTTCCACCTCGTGCAGCCGGTGGATACCGGATATCCCGGTCAAAAATCGGAAGTGATGCTGGTATACGACGACAAAGCCATCTACGTGGGCGTTATCTTTCACGATACAATTCCCGGCAAACGAATTGTTGAATCGTTTCGCAGGGATTATGCTTTCAATAACAACGATAATTTCCTTTCCATATTCGACACTTTTCGAGATCAAACCAACGGGTACACTTTTGAATTTTCGGCTTCAGGAGCCATCTCCGACGGCATCAGATCCGGCGAGACAAAAAACAGCGAATGGGACAGCAAGGTAGAACTCAAACTGAAAAATTATCCCGATAAATGGGTGACGGAAATGAAAATACCCTTTAAATCCATCCGTTATCCGGCAAACAGCCAGACATGGTATGCAAATTTCGGGCGGCTGGATCTCAAGGCCAACGAAAAATCGGCCTGGGCGCCCGTACCCCGTCAGTTTCCCCACTCATCACTGGCATATACCGGTGTGTTGCATTTCGATGAGCCGCTGCCGAAACCAAAAATAAATTTCTCCCTCATCCCTTATCTCTATGGTGGGTATCACAGGAATTTTGAAGCAGGCGAAAAAGCAGGCTACCGGAAGGATTTTGGCATGGATGCAAAGATAGGATTATCGACTGCCATGAATCTGGATCTGACCTACAATCCCGATTTCGCCCAGGTGGAAGTAGATCAGCAGGTGATGGACATCGACCGGTTTGAACTGTTTTACCCCGAAAAAAGACAGTTTTTTCTCGAGAACAGCGATTTATTTGCCAATTACGGAAATGAGAAGCTCACGCCCTTCTTTTCCAGACGCATCGGGCTGGATGCTCCGGTACTGGGAGGGGCCCGTTTAAGCGGAAAATTAAACAATACGCTACGGCTTGGCTTTATGAACATGACCACCGAGAAAACTACAGACTTTGCTACCAGAAACTATACGGTATTGTCCCTCCAAAAGAAGATTCTGGCCCGTTCCAACATCAGTTTCATGTTTGTAAACAAGGAATATATAAACAAACCCGACGGGACCTCACAGTACAACCGGGTGGCCGCGCTGGATCTCAACCTGGCAAGCAAAAACAACGAATGGCTGGGCAAGGCATTTTATCACCGCTCTTTTCAACCCGGCAACCCCGGTAAACAATATGCACAGGGTACTTCTGTCAGATACAGCAAGGGCAACATTCTTGTCAGCCTCGACCAGGCAGCGGTAGGTGAAAACTATCTTGCAGAAACAGGTTATGTCCGCCGCAGCAATTATGTCTCGTTAAGTCCGGAGCTAGCCTATTATTTTATCCCCCGCAAGAAGGTCACCATACACGGCCCCTATGTCAAATACAGGTATTATGCCACGCATGCCTTCGAGAAACTGGACCATGAGCTGGATGCAGGCTACAAGGTGGAGTTCAGTGACCGCTCGGTCGTCTCGGCCGGGTTGCACAATTATTATATCAGGCTGATGAAGGACTTCGATCCCACGCACGTGAGCAGTGTTTTTCTACCAGCAGGAAACGAATACAACTATTCCGATCTGTATACCACCTTCACCTCAAATAACCGAAAACCATTCAACGGAACGGTAACCCTTGCCAAAGGCGGTTTTTTTAATGGAAATTACGAGATGATTGATACCAAGATGGTCTACCGGTTTCAACCCTACGTAAACTTCTCAATGAACGTGACCTACACCAATCTTCGTCTGCCACAACCATTCGAACATCACCGGTTCTGGCTCATCGGGCCCAAACTGGACATTACCTTCACCGACAAATTGTTTCTCACCACTTTTATGCAGTATAACGAACAGCGCAACAACACCAATATGAATATCCGCCTTCAATGGCGCTATAAGCCTGTGTCGGACCTTTTTATTGTATATACCGACAATTATTTTGCCAATACGCGCGAAGTACGCAACCGGGCACTGGTATTGAAACTGACCTATTGGTGGAATTAAACAGAGAAAAAATGTATCTTTGCTGCGAAAAAATAAAAAACCGAAATGAGTACACATAGAGACGAGGGAACAACTGAAAAGAGTGCGATCGGCCCGGTGGCCGACTGGTTTATACGCCTGATAAAGGGAACGCTTGTAGGCATTGGATTTATTCTTCCGGGGCTCTCCGGTGGTGTGCTGGCAGTGATATTTGGTATCTACGATCCACTGATCCGTTTCCTTGCGAACATCCGGCAGAAGTTCATGAAGAACATCCTCTACTTCCTTCCGGTAGCCATTGGTGCCGGCATCGGCATTGTGTTATTTTCCGTGGTGGTGGAAAAAGCTTTCGGCAAATATGCGGCACAATTTGTTTGTCTCTTCATTGGCTTTGTGGCAGGCACCTTTCCCTCACTCTACAATACAGCGGGGAAAAACGGCAGAAAAGCCTCCGACATATGGATTCTCATTGCCTCCACCCTCACCATCTTTGTATTGATGGTGATTGGCGGACAGCAACTGACGGAAGTGGCTCCCAACATCCTGGTATGGCTTGGTTCAGGCTTGCTGATGGGACTGGGACTGATTGTACCCGGCATGAGCCCTTCCAACTTTCTTATTTATTTCGGACTGTATGACAAGATGGCCATCGGAATCAAGGATTTCGATTTTGCGGTCATCATTCCACTCATCATCGGATTTATATTGTGCGTGCTCCTCTTTGCAAAATTAGCCGCCTATCTTTTTAAACGGTACTACTCCGGCATGTACCATTTTATTCTGGGCATGGTGATCGGCTCCTCGCTGGCAATCTTTCCCACGGTGGTCTTCCCCGCCTTCACGGGTGAACAGCTTGCCCTGGCCGGATTAAGCTTCGGCGGCGCCCTTCTCTTTTGTGTGTTGCTGTTTGTTGCCGGTACGGTGGCCTCTTATCTCTTTAGCAAGTTGGAAGAAAAATACCCGCGGGAAGAGATCTTCTGACATCAGAGAACTTAAACCATTTGAAGACCATATAATTCTGAGAGTAGCACTTCATGAAACTTCTAGATTCTTTTAAAATCAAGAAGAATTGTCTACTAACCTTGTCAAAGCGTCATCAGTACATCATCTGTTGACGGTAAACTATTACGACCATTACAATAACCGAGGTTGACAGGTCGGTCCCGTTTAAAAAGATAAAAAATCCGGATATAGACAAAAACGCCATTTTTGTCTATGAAGCGGGTTATTTTATGGATTAACCGCGCGAGACGTTCTATAATCCACTGAATACATGGGTATTATGCGATCAAAAAGAATGTTAAGAAGTGACGATCGTATTAAACGTTTTCCTACTTTTACACATCTTATTCATAGTTTATTTTTTTATTCACTCAATTAAATTATTACAAGATGAAAAAAGTAGCATTAATGGCTTTGGCAGCCATTTTTACAATGAGCTTCTCAATGATGGCTCAACAGAAGGCAGGGAAACAGGGACAAAAACAACGTGCACAAGAGGAGATGCAATGGAACGCCAAGGATCGCGCCGCACGCATGGCCAAGCAACTCGAACTGAATGACGAACAAAAGGCAAAAGTGGAAGCACTCTTTGAAAAACAGGATGCAAAACACAAAGAACTGATGGAAAAATATCAGGGTAAAAGAGAGGAGATGATGAAAGCACGTGACAAGGCAATCGAAGAAAACAATGCCGAACTGGAAAGCATCATCGGAAAGGAAAAGATGGACCAGATGAAAAAAATGCGCGACGAGAATCAGAAAAAAATGCGGAATGCAAGCCCTCGGGCCAGGCAGCATATGCAAATGCATAAGGATATGAATGGTCCGCGCAGAAAGTAAAATACGCTGTAAAAAAGTAATTGAGAAGGTAGCTTGATAGCCAGCGGCCGGTTCGGGAAATTGAACCGGCCGTCTGTTTTTATAAATACCGGTCGTGTATCGATTTAAACTTCCGGGTATTCTTAAACCGGCCGAGCCAGCTATTGAGGCTGTCCAGCAATATGGGCGAATTACGGCGTACCGCCCACGATTCCAACTGGGTAAAACTGATGTCCGTTTCGACGTCTATCTCGGGAAGCGTCCGGGACAAATGGCGGGCCACTCTTTCATCGCACACCGTGAAATCTATGTCACCTGCAGCCACCATCATCACCAGCTGCTCCTCTTCATAAAGTGGATCCTCTTTAATAAATATGGTATCTCCGATTTCGTGTGAAAGATTCTTCAACCGGAGAATGGCGGGCGAGTCTTTTGCCACATAAATGGTCCTCTTCGCCAGTTGCAGTTGCTGACGGACCGGCTCTATGCTGTCGTTGTACGCTGCCTTGCGCTGCACAAGGACCTGTTTGTTCAATACAAGCGGATCGGTAAAGGAGAAATTGTCTTTCAATTGCGTGTTGACAGGAATATTCCGGGCCACCAGGTCGTAACGGTGATACAACAACCCTTCCAGATTTTCATCGAGGCTATTCTCCAGAAAAAGATTCACCTTTATCCCCCATTCTTTTTCAAGTGCCTCCATCATCTCGAGCTGAAAGCCCTGCGTGGAATCACCGGAGACATAATAGCCGATGGAATTGTAGTCGGTCACCACATTCAGTTCCCCCGAAGCCATGATCTCCTTATAATCCCTCGGTGTGGTTGGCAGCTTCCCGGGGCCGCTCAACCTGTTGTGAAGCGCCATCATGGCGGCAATGACCACAACCAGCAAAAAAAGATAGAGATAAAGACGCTTTTTAAACTTCACGGAAATTAATTATGCAGATTCACGGAAAGGCCCATTTTTAAAACAAAGGGATTCACCGGATAACCCGGCAATGAAAAATACTCCAGTGGCTTGATGAGCTTCGTCGCCACGTTGTAGAACATCACAAAAAAGCGGGTTTGCTTCAGGTGCATATTGGCATACACAGTAGAAATAGGATAGTTGCCGATCTCCTTTTCCTGCTGATTGTAAAATTGCAACAGTGCAGGTTCATATCCCGGCGCAAAATAGCGGGTATGATAATGGGCGTCGACACCCAGCTGCAACGTAAGCTCATTCACAATCTTCGTTTTCAGGTACATGTTGGAATAAAGGCTGAGCGTGGGCAACGGGACTACCGCCTCATCGCTGGAAGTCTGGTAGACTACCTCGTTGTCCCAGTTGAACACGCCGAGTCGCAGGTTCTGCTCCACGCGCGCAGTCAGCACCTGAATGCTGGAGTTCTCCTGCTGTATGTTTTTATCCCGGTCGAAATAGATGAAGTTCTGCAAATTCTCCACCCCGGCACTTACGGAGGTGTTCGTGAAAGGAATATGCAACTTGCCCCCCACATACACCCTGCGGATATCGCCAAAATCACGATCCCACATAAAATACTTGGAGTAGTAATGATCCTGCAGATACTTTGGCCGCAGGTTTTTGATATACGCCTCTGCCGAGAGCGTGGTCCGACGGCCTGCAATATCGAAGCCGGTCTCCACATCGCCCATGGCTCTGAATTCACCCAGGTTCACACCCAGCACGCCCAGGTCGGCACGCAAGTTGAACAACAGGTTGTCGCCCTGCTGCTTATTGAGTACCCCGCCCACAGTGACCGCACTCTCGCGGTGCTGCGTATATCCCGGCCCCACGCTGTCACGCTGAGTATAATTGCGCAAGTCGTACTCCAGGAAGGCAGACAGCCCGAACTTTACCCATTCCCTGAAACCCTCGCGCAGGCTCAGTGAAACATTGTTTTTGAAAGAGGTATACCGGATGCTGTCGTCCACCGCCCCCTCATAATACCGGTGGACATAGAACTGGTCGATCCGCTGCATCTGCACCCCGTCGACATTCACGGAGGTTGTGTCATACGACAAAAAACGGCGGTGCTGTTGCGTATATTGCGACGAAAAGCCGATGCTTGCCACCGGCACAAATTCTCCCTTTAGCGAGTCACCGGTGACCTCCCTGTAACCCAGATTATACCGTCCCGACAAAAAATAGCGGTTGTTCTTTAACGAGTTCCAGGTTTCGTTAAATTTTACGGGGATGTCTGTCGATGTGAAGCTCTGCCGAATGGCATCGGGATTGGTAATAAAAAGCTCGTCGGTGATGCCGCCATTCTCGAAGTTGGTCAATGAGCCCAGGTTCATAAAGGCATGCGCCTCAAACCGGTCGGACAGATAGTTGCCAAAGAGTGAGAAGTTGTTGTGTTTCACCGACTGGGAGGCATAGAAACCGCGGGCATTGATCAGATCGATGTCCACACCCACATTCAGCTTTTTTCCGAAATTGGAGGTGAGCCTGGCTTCCAGTTGTTCCTCGCGGGTCTGCTTTGGCCCTGCACGGTGATAATTGATGCGCGAATAAGGCACGCGGGTGTTGACAAACAATACCTTTTCGGGATCTTTCAGATAGGGAAAATACGCATTATTGAACACGAAAGTTTCCGTCTCCTCCCGGTCTGAAAATATCTTCGATATCGACGGTGATCCGATGGGTCCCAGATAGCCCATGGCCACCGACCAGCCGTCCTGTAGAGTTGTATGCTGATAATTGTGCAGCAGGGTATCCGACTCCACCGTGATGCGGTTGCCGGTACGCGCATCAATCTTCCACAATGTCATCTGTGCCAGTTTCTTCAGTGAGTCCGCTTCGGCACCGTGATCCTGAATCAGATGGCCCAGGGGCGATTTCTGTTCGGGCAGCGTATCCAGTGAATCGGGATGCGTGGTAATCTGCGACGAGTCGGGCATGATGATGCGCGCCTGGGAGAATGCCATCGTCAGACCAACCATCCATGCAAAAAGAGTAATTAACAGCTTTTCTTTCATCGGGTGCAAATCTACATAAAATTCGCCATACATTGATATTCAGCACTGCGATTCCGCAGTTTTTGATGTTTTTTTAGTGCCCTGTTATTCCGTGATGCCCATCTTCCTCATCAGGAAACTGGCATTCATATTTCTGGCAACGCCTTCCCTTATTTTGTAGTCGAAGGTAAGTACATCTTCCTGAATCACGGCATCGAAATGCCAGTTCTTTATCTCCTGCGGATAGGCATTCTCCAGGTCCCCCAGTGCCAGGTCGTGCGTGGCAATGATACCGTTTCCGCCCAGCCCGATCAAACGTTTCATCAGCGCCAGCGAGCCCCGCTGCTTGTCTTCAGAATTGGTGCCTTTCAGTATCTCATCCAAAACGATCAGGAGGCCCTCCTCGCCCGACTCGAGCCGGTCGATAATCATCCTGAGCCGCTTCAGCTCTGCCATAAAGTAGGATTCACTGTTTACCAGTGAATCGGACGTACGCAGGTTGGTCAGCAATCTGCCCGGGAAAAATATCAGCTCATCCGCGCAGACGGGCATGCCCGCAGATGCCAGCAGATGATTTACCCCGATTGTCCTCAGATAGGTACTTTTGCCCGCCATGTTGGCACCGGTCACAATCATAAAAAAAGGTCTCCGGGAGATATCGATGTCGTTCTTTACACAGTTGTCACGCGGAATAAGCGGATGTCCCAGTCCCTTACCCAGAAAACAGGGACTGTCTGCAATCTCCGGATAAATGTAATCGGGGTGATTGCACGCAAAAGTCCCCAGTGAGATGAGAGCGTCCGCCTCCGCCAGCACAGCGAACCATGTTTCGATATCCTGGCCGTGCTTTTTCATCCAGTATTCAATTTTTAGCGCATACAGGGTGGTCCAGAGGAACAGCGGGTTCAGGATCAGCATGGCGAGGGTAAAGCCCACGTCGAGGTTGCGGCTGCATTGTGACAATTCTCCGATTGCTTCCGACGCTTTCTTATTGTGTGTGAGCTGTTTCTGCAGGGAGATTAACAGGGGAGCCTCCACCTTCTCCTGCTCCAGAAGCTTTAACAGGGACGCATAGGTATTGAATAATTTCGATTTTTTATCAAAGAGGCCCCACGTAGCCTTCACTTTATTCATCGGGAGAAGCGATAGGGCAAGCGTGAAGAGATAGAGATACAGGAACAGTCCGCCGGGAACCACACCGGCAAGCCATAAGACGATAAAAAGAGGATATAGCAGGGGAACTACCCGGACCGCCCATTTCCAAAAGATATGCTGAGACAGTCCGTTTTCGGCATTCGCCCCTGAGATCAAACGGGCATCGTTGCCGTTCGAAGAGGATGTTTTCAGGCCGGACATCCGGAAACGGAGGCAGAAATCTTCTTTCCCCGCCAACTCGGCAATCGCTCGCTGCCTCTCTTTGATCTCCTCTTTTCCTGTCAGTGGATACTGAACCATTCCGGCCAGCCTCTCCTTTCCCGCAGGCAATGAAGTCCGGTTGATCTGCTGAAACACGGACCGGTCGCCAAAAATATCCAGGTCAAAGCTGAACGCGTGTGAAGGATCGGTCTTCTCCGGTGCACCGTCGAAAGCCGAAAAATCGTGACGGAAAGCCTTTAATTCATCCCCGGCAATCCGAAGCAGCGACTCTGCCGACTCTTTCTCGTCCGACAGGCTGTTGTGCTGCCGCAGTGACCACGCAAAGGCGACAGCCAGAAACAGCAGCACGACGGCGAGCAGCCAGAGATCGTGCGTGAAGGCATACACCACAAAGAAGCTGCCGACGAAAAGGGCCAGCCTGAAGATGCCGTGAAAGTAGATTCTTTTTTTCAGCCTGTCGATATTTCGCCGGCTGTCTGTCGCCAGAACCTCATATTTCTGAATTCTCTCCTGCACTGTCATCTTGTTTCCTTTTATGGCTGCCTGTTATGGCTGCCTGTTATGTTGTTAACCCGCAAATTACCTCGTTTCACCTGTTTATTATGCTGCTGTACCTGCTTTGGTACTGCTACATCTGTTTTTATACTGCTAGCTTATCTTTTATGCAGTTACAACTGTCCCCGACTTGTCCACAGTAACGCCGCAAAATTACAAGATTTTACCTTGAGAATCAAACCATCGAAAAAAGAAAAAGAGCCAGACTCATTTCCGGTGCAAATTCATTGTTTTTTTTCGCACTGTTTCAAATAATTCTATTATCTTTGTGGCGTTAAAAAGACAAAATGAAAGCAAACGAGTTCCATCATCATCATTTTCATACTTGCAATCAGGCGAGTTGAGACCGATATGTGCGAACACAAAAGTCTATATGTATACACCCGTCTGAATAAGCTCAGGCGGGTTTTTTGTTAAAACGGCCTGGTAAATTCCGACAAAACAAAACAAGTAATGGAGAATATTAAAATTGCAATCCAAAAGAGCGGCCGGCTGAGTGAGAAGTCGCTCGAACTGCTGACCGAATGCGGCATCAAGGTATCCAACGGAAACAGGAAGCTGAGGACCGAAGCGCGCAACTTCCCCATGGAGATCCTTTTCCTTCGCGACGACGACATTCCGCAGTATGTGGAGCAGGGCGTGGCCGACATTGGCATCCTGGGTGAAAATGAAGTGTGGGAGAAAGACAAGGATGTCAATGTGATCGAGAAGCTGGGCTTTGGCAACTGCCGCCTCTCGCTTGCCATCCCTAAAGATGAAGCGTATACCGGGCTCGATTATTTCAATGGCAAACGCATTGCCACCAGCTATCCGAAGATACTCCGCAAGTATTTTCAGGTGAAGGGGATTGATGTGAAGATCGAAGAACTGGGCGGCAGTGTGGAGATCGCCACCGGCATCGGACTGGCCGACGCCATCTTCGACATTGTCAGCACCGGCAGTACCCTGCTGATGAACGGGCTCAAGGAGGCCGAGGCTATCATCAAGAGTGAAGCTGTACTCATCGGCAACAAAAATCTCTCCCCTGCAAAAACTGAACTCCTCGACCGGTTGTTATTCCGTATAAAGGCCTACAAGAACGGGCAAGGTAAAAAGTATGTGTTGCTGAATGCCCGCAATGAGGTGATTCCCGACATCGTGAAGCTGCTGCCGGGCATGCGTTCGCCCAGCATCCTGCCGCTCGCCGACGAGGGCTGGAGCAGCGTGCACTCTGTGATCAGCGACGACGATTTCTGGGAGATCATCGATGAGCTGAAGCGCCACGGCGCCGAAGGCATCCTCGTGGTCCCCATCGAAAAGATGATTGTATAATGTGATGATGTGCCAATTACTTGCAAACCGCTGACTTTGACAACATTTTACAACTAAAGCTGAACCCTGATTCCTGAAAGCTGAGTCCTGAATCCTGAACGCTAAAAATATATGAAAACAACATCAAACCCTTCGCAGTCCAAGTGGAAAAAGCTGGCTGAGCGGCCGATGATCAAACAGCGCAAGCTGATGGACACGGTCGAGAAGATGTTCTACGACATCCACCGCAAGGGAGACAAGGCCGTGCTGGCCTACAGCCGCAAGTTCGACTTTGCCGCCCAGGAGACGCTGGCTGTCGGCAAGGAGATCGTTGACCAGGCTGCAGAGCAGCTACCCGAACGGTTGAAGCAGGCCATAGCGCTGGCGGCGAAGAACATCGAAACTTTTCACCGGGCGCAACAGGAAGAGATTAAAAAGATAGAAACAGTCCCCGGTGTAGTCTGCTGGCGTGAAGCCCGCCCCATTGAGCGGGTCGGCATCTACGTTCCCGGCGGCACCGCTCCCCTCTTTTCCACGGTGCTGATGCTTGCCATCCCGGCAAAGATTGCCGGCTGCAGTGAGATTGTGCTCTGTACGCCCCCCAATGAGAAGGGGGAGATCCATCCCGCCATTCTCTATGCCGCACAAATGACCGGTGTCACCCGTGTCTTTGCAGTCGGTGGCATACAGGCCATCGGAGCAATGACCTTCGGCACGGAGAGCATCCCGAAAGCAGACAAGATATTTGGCCCCGGCAATCAGTATGTGATGGCCGCCAAGCGGTCGGCACAGTTCTACGGAGTAGCCATCGACATGCCTGCCGGTCCGAGTGAAGTGCTGGTGATTGCCGATCCTACCTGCAACCCGGCGTTCGTGGCAGCCGACCTGCTCTCACAGGCCGAGCATGGTCCGGACAGCCAGGTGATCCTGCTCTCCAACAGCAAGCAGGTAATCAAGCAGGTGAGCAAGGAGCTCGATCTGCAGCTCCCCAACCTGCCGCGACAGGAGGTTGCTGAAAAAGCGCTGAAAAACAGCAACGCCATCCTCTTCCGGGATTTGGACGAATGTGTGGCATTCAGCAACTTCTATGCACCCGAGCACCTGATCCTGGCGACAGAGAACCCGGTGCTGCTGAGTCGCGACGTTGTGAACGCGGGCTCCGTCTTCCTGGGCCACTGGAGCTGCGAGAGCGCCGGCGACTACGCCAGCGGTACCAACCACACGCTGCCCACCAGCGGCTATGCCAAAGCCTACAGCGGCGTCTCGCTCGACAGTTTCGTGAAGAAGATCACCTTCCAGCAACTCAGCGAGGAGGGCATCCTCCGCATTGGCAATGCCATCGAGATCATGGCGGAGACAGAGCAGCTTCATGCCCACAAGAATGCAGTCACCCTGCGCATGGGTGCTGCCACTGCCAGACACCTGACTGCCACTGCCGACACAGCCTACGAAGACAATACAGGAAGAAAAACCGGAAACAGTGCGACTACTGCTCCCGAAAGCAGTAGAGAAACAGATGCAATCAATCCGGAAACAGATACAGAAGCAGCAGAACTGAATGAAGAACTTTGATTTGAAAACGTGGGTGCGCCCCAACATCTGGGCGTTGAAACCCTACTCCAGCGCAAGAGACGAATTTTCGGGCGACGAGGGCATCTTTCTCGATGCCAACGAGAACCCGTTTGGCAGGAAGAACCGCTACCCCGACCCGCACCAGCGCGCGCTGAAAAAGGCCCTGTCGGAACGGAACCACATCCCCGCAGAAAATATCTTTATCGGCAATGGCAGCGACGAGGTGATCGACCTGGTCTACCGCGTCTTCTGCGAGCCGGCAAAAGATCGTGTGATCATCTGCCCGCCCACCTACGGCATGTACGAGGTGTCGGCCCACATCCACAACGTGGAGGTGATCAGGGTGCCGCTGACCGAGACCTTTGAGATGAATATCGATGAGATTCTCGCCCACCCTGCCCACTGCCTGTTTGTCTGTTCACCCAACAACCCGTCCGGAAACCGCCTGAAAAACGTGGAGCGACTGCTGGAGGAGTTTCAGGGGATCGTGGTGGTGGACGAAGCCTACATCGACTTTTGTGGCGACAGAAGCTTTACGGAACTGCTTCCGCAATATCCCAACCTCATCGTGATGCAGACTTTTAGTAAAGCATGGGCCCTGGCCAGTGCACGCGTGGGGGTGGCCTACGCCAGTGCGGAGATCATCGCCCTGATGGACAAGACCAAACCGCCCTACAACGTGAGCCGCTTCAATCAGGAGGAAGCTCTCAAAGCGCTCTCCAAGCCGGAGAAGCAAGCCTACAGGGTAGCGACCATCCTCCAGGAACGGGCAATGCTGGAAAAGGAGCTGCTGCAGCTGCCGGTAGTAAAACAGATCTATCCCTCCGATGCCAACTTCCTGCTGACGGAGGTGACCGATGCCGACGCCATCTACCACTACCTGGTCTCGGAGAAAGTGATCGTCCGGAACCGCAACAGCGTGGTCCGCAACTGCATCCGCATTACGGTCGGCACGCCGGAAGAAAACAAGATCCTGCTGCAGGCGCTCAGGGACTACGGAAACGGAAATTAAAGTGTATGCATAGGAATTAATCTGCTTACTTGCAGATTGATATCCAAAAGAAACGACAAAATGAAGAAAGTACTTTTTATCGACCGCGACGGCACGCTGATCATCGAGCCCGAAGACGAACAGATCGACAGCCTGGAGAAGCTGGAATATTACCCCGGCGTCTTCCGCTATCTCTCGCGCATAGCATCCGAGCTGGAATATGAGCTGGTGATGGTCACCAACCAGGACGGACTGGGTACCGACTCTTTTCCCGAAGAGACCTTCTGGCCGGCCCAAAACAAGATCATCCGGGCGCTTGAAAACGAAGGGATTCACTTCAGTGAGATCCTAATCGACCGCTCCTTTCCACAGGATAACCTGCCGACCCGCAAACCCGGCACTGCCCTGCTCACCCATTACCTGAAGGGAGGGTACGACCTGGCAAACTCCTATGTAATAGGTGACCGGATTAGCGATGTGCAACTGGCTGAAAATATGGGATGTAAATCCATATTTTTAAGTAACAGTTCACACTCGGGCACGGCACTCTGTACTCCGGACTGGGGGGAGATCTACCGCTTCCTGAAAGCCACACCCCGCGCAGCATCCATCCGCCGTCGGACCTCTGAAACAGATATTCTGGTGGAGGTCAACCTCGACGGCAAGGGGAAGAGCGACATCTCCACCGGCATAGGCTTTTTCGACCATATGCTGGAACAGATTTCGCGTCATGGGAATATCGACCTCACGGTGCAGGCCAAGGGCGACCTCCACATCGACGAGCACCACACCATCGAAGATGTGGGCATCGCCCTGGGAAAAGCTTTTCTTGAGGCACTCGGTAAAAAGAAGGGGATCGCCCGATACGGCTTCCTGCTGCCGATGGACGACAGCCTCGCACAGGCAGCCATTGACTTCGGCGGCCGCCCCTGGCTTGTCTGGAATGTTACGTTTGGAAGGGAGTTTGTGGGCGACATGCCCACTGAAATGTGCATGCACTTTTTCAAGTCGTTCAGCGACAATGCCCGGTGCAACCTCAACATCAAGGCGGATGGAGAAAACGAACACCACAAGATTGAAGCCATCTTCAAAGCATTCGCCCGGGCCATCCGCATGGCAGTGGAACGGGGAGAAGAAGGTGGAATTCCAAGCACGAAGGGGGTGTTGTAGGAGTCAGGGATCAGGTTTCAGTTCTCAGCTTTCAGGTTTCAGCTTTCAGGTTTCAGCTTGGGTAGTAGAATGGTGTTGAGGGCAGCGGTCAGGAATCAGGAGTCAGAAGTCAGCTGTTAGCGTTTAACAAGTAGTGACATTGGAATATTAGCACATTAATTATGATTGCAATTATAAAATACAACGCAGGCAACATCACCTCGGTAGAGAATGCAGTGAAGCGGCTTGGCCTTCCCTGCAAGGTAACCGACGACATCGATGAGATTCTCTGCGCCGACAAGGTGATCTTCCCAGGCGTAGGCGAGGCAAAATCCGCCATGAACTACCTAATAGAGAGAGAGTTGGATGATGTGATTAAATCGTTGCTTCAACCCGTACTGGGCATCTGTCTGGGACTGCAACTGATGTGCCGCCATTCGGAAGAAAACGACACCGGCTGCCTGGGAATCTTTGATACGAAGGTGAAGAAGTTTCCCGCCCGCGACATCGTTCCGCACATGGGATGGAACAATCTGGAAAGAGTGCAGCCCCCCCTGTTCCGGGATTTTGCGAAAGACGACACCGTCTATTTTGTACATGGCTACTACGCAGAACTTTGTCGGGATACCATTGCAGAATGCGATTATATCCTGCCGTTCAGCGCCGCCATGCGAAAAGACAATTTTTATGCCACGCAGTTTCACCCCGAGAAATCGGGCAGCGTGGGAGAACGAATTTTAGAAAATTTCCTGAGATTATGAAATACCAGTCGCCGGCCGAACGCCAGCGCCTGTCCAAATCAATCTCAGCCAATCTATAACAACCTGTCATATGAGAATCATCCCGGCCATCGACATCATCGGTGGCAAGTGCGTCCGCCTTACGAAGGGCGATTACAGTACAAAAAAGATATACAACGAGAACCCGCTGGAGGTAGCGAAAGAATTTGAAGCCCACGGCATCCGCTACCTGCATCTGGTAGATCTCGACGGGGCCAAGTCGCAGCACATCGTCAACCACCGGATACTGCATGCCATCACCACGCAGACCACGTTGCAGGTCGATTTCGGTGGCGGTATCAAGTCGGACGAAGCGGTGCGGATCGCCTTCGAAAACGGTGCCCGGCAGATTACCGGCGGCAGCATCGCCTTGCAGCAACCCGACCTGTTTCTGCGGTGGTTGAAGGAGCATGGCGCGGAGAAGATCATTCTCGGTGCCGACAGTCACCACCGCCGCATCGCCACGCAGGGGTGGCAGCAACAGTCGGAGACAGATGTAGTCGACTTTATCGCCGATTACGCCGGCAAAGGCATCCGCTACACCATCTGTACCGATATCTCGAAGGATGGCATGCTGGAAGGTCCCTCTGTCGATCTCTACAGGGAGATACTGGAAAAAACCGACCTTCATCTGATTGCCAGCGGCGGCATCACTTCGGTCGAGGACCTGCACGTTCTGCAGCAGCTCGGTTGCGAGGGAGCCATCATTGGCAAAGCCATTTATGAAGGAAAAATAAAATTAAGCGAGCTGAATGAATTTCTTTGAATAATGATCGAATTGTTTTCTTCAACTGTATCTTATTTGCCGGCCCGTTACCGCTTTACAGGCTATCTGATAAGAACTCGCTTCGCTCAAACAGCTTATCAGATTTCGCCTGTTGCAGCGAACGGGCATCCCGGAAATAAACTAAGGTTTTCAGAAAATCAATTCAATCAGCAGAGTACAAAAATTAATTCCTAACCGCTGAATATAAAAACATTTCACCAAAAAAGCTGAAAGCTGAATCCTGAACGCTGAACGCTGAATCCTGACAGCTGAATCCTGAATCCTAAAAATTATGCTAAAAAAAAGAATTATTCCCTGCCTCGACATCAAAGACGGACGCACCGTGAAAGGAGTGAACTTCGTCGGACTCCGTGATGCGGGCGACGCGGTAGAGCTTGCCAGACGCTATGTGCTGGAGGGTGCCGACGAACTGGTGTTCCTGGATATCACCGCCACGGTAGAACACAGGAAAACGCTCACAGAGCTGGTTAAGAAGGTAGCCGAAGCCATCAACATCCCCTTCACGGTGGGTGGCGGCATCCGCACGCTCGAAGATGCGCAGGCCATCATCCGGGCGGGCGCCGACAAGGTGAGCCTGAACACTTCCGCCGTAGACCATCCCGAGCTGATCACCGAGATAGCCGGGCAGTTTGGCAGCCAGTGCGTGGTGCTGGCCATCGACACGAAGCTGGAGGAAAACGGGGAGTGGATGGTCTACGTACATGGCGGCAGGACCGCTACCCCACTCCGCACGGTCGACTGGGCAAAGGAAGGCGAACGAAGGGGTGCCGGGGAGATCCTGCTCACCTCAATGAACAACGACGGCACCAAAAACGGCTTTGCCATCGACATCACACGCAGTGTGAGCGAGGCTGTCAACATCCCGGTAATCGCATCGGGTGGCGCAGGCAGCATGCAACATTTTGCCGAGGTGTTCCAGCAGACCAAAGCCAGTGCGGCACTCGGAGCCACCGTCTTCCATTTTGGCGAGATCCCCGTGCCGGCGCTCAAAGAATTTTTAAAAGCACAAGACATTCCCGTACGATAGATATCGGGACAAGAATATAAATAATCAACCCCAAAAAACAGATAAAGTGAACATCGATTTTAAGAAAAACGAAGGATTGGTGCCGGTCGTGATTCAGCACGCCCGCACATTGCAGGTACTCATGCTGGGCTATATGAATGAGGAGGCACTGGAAAAAACCCGTGCAGAAGGCAAGGTAACCTTCTTCAGTCGGAGCAAGCAGCGGCTCTGGACCAAGGGAGAGACATCGGGCAATTTTCTTATGGTAGAAGAGATACAGGTCGACTGCGACAACGACACCCTGCTCATCAAGGCAATGCCGCTGGGTCCCACCTGCCACACCGGCAGTACCTCCTGCTTTGGAGAGGAGACTGCGAAAGGGTTTCTCTATGAACTGGAGAGGGTAATTGAGCAACGCATCAGCGACAATCCGGAAGGCTCCTACACTGCCAAGCTGTTCAGTCGCGGCGTAAACAAAGTAGCCCAAAAGGTGGGCGAAGAGGCGGTGGAACTGGTGATCGAGGCGAAGGACGACAACATCGACCTGTTCAAGAATGAGGCAGCCGACCTGCTGTATCATTTCCTGATCCTGTTAAAGACGAAAAAGCTGAAACTGGAAGATATCGAAGCGATCCTTGCTGAAAGACATAAGTAACGTACTTTTCAGACGAAATTCCTGAAAAAATAAGCTTTTTGTATTCTGTAAAGTACAAATATTCTAAAATATTGTATTTTACAGAATACAATATTGTATCTTTGTAGCCTAACGTATTTAATGATAGATTAATGAAGACACTCTTTGCTGCATTTTATAGGAAATTGGAATCTATTACCTTGGATTTCGAACGTTATCTCAGTAGTCAAATTTCGTGGGACAATCGTCTTGTAGCTATTACCGGTGCCCGCGGTACAGGGAAAACTACATTGCTATTGCAACATATCAAAAGGAGCTATGGAGTACATCCCGAATCAGTTTTATACACCAGTCTGGACAATATCTATTTTACAACCAACAGATTGTACAATTTAGCAAATGATTTTTATCTATCGGGAGGAAAAATACTTTTTTTGGATGAAGTACATAAATATCATTCATGGGCGCAAGAGATTAAAAACATATATGATGATTTCCCATCATTGAAGATAGTTTTTACAGGTTCATCTATGTTGGAGATTCTGAAGGCAGATGTCGATTTAAGCCGTCGGGTAAGACGATATCAACTTTACGGTATGTCGTTCAGGGAGTTTTTAATTTTTGAGAATCAATTACCTGTCACACAAAATCTGTATTCTCTGGAAGACATTCTGACAAATCACACCGAGATCGCGCATGATATCATGAGGACAGTTAAGCCATTACCTCTGTTTCGGGAATACCTGAAATACGGTTATTATCCCTATTATAAGGAAGATATGGAAGGTTACCATGAGCGAATCATGCAGACATTCAATACAATAATCGATTCGGATATACCTTCTGTAGAAAATATAGATTTCTATTCAATAAACCGTATAAAAAAACTCTTTTACATCCTCTCATCGATGGTGCCATTCACTCCTAACATTTCTCAATTAAGTCAAATGATAGATGTTACCCGTTCAAGTCTAATGAATTACCTAAATTTGTTAGAAAGAGCCCATGCTGTGTTACTACTACAAAAATCGGTAACCGGATTACATAAAATGGTAAAACCTGAAAAGATATATTTACAAAACACCAACTATCTTTATGCGCTGTCACCAGAGAAGATAGAAACCGGAAATCTTCGAGAAACCTTTTTTTACAATCAGATGCAGGTGAGTAATAAAGTAACGTATTCTGAAGATACTGACTTTACTGTAAATGACAAGTATCATTTTGAAATTGGCGGCAGAAGCAAAAGTCAGCGTCAGATTCAAGGATTGGAGAATGCATTTCTTGCACTAGATGATATAGAGACCGGTTATAAGAATGAGATTCCGTTATGGTTATTCGGCTTACTTTATTAAGTGGTGCCAGGGTGACCAATCGAACTTACACCTTTCGGCAGATGATCCACACTTTTCGTTCATCGAAGAGTGTGGTGGCGAAGAGATAGAGATCGCCCCCCTCTGTCAATCCGGTCCTGCGGCGGATCTCGGCGACCGTTATTGGAAAATTGCGAACAGCGATGTTCGCTTTTTTTGTATCCTGCAGAAAGAGACGGATGTTGTTCCGGTTGGGCACGAACAGCTTCTCCACCCCAAAAATACGGCCGGGAAAATCACTGATGAGATTGTCCGAAGTGTAGAGATGACTGTTGCGGTGCAGCTTCTTCACCCGATAGCTGTGTGCCACCATGTTGAATGCCCCCGCTTTCAGGATCGACGCGTTGGGTTCGTACAGGTAACGTCCCGGAGCATCCGCGAAGGAGATCTCCGCCTGTTGCTCCTGCGCCATGGCGAACGAAAACCGTTCCTCTCCGCCCGACCGTTTCAGGTTCACGGCGACATACTGCGGTGCCTCTCCCGCCGTCTTTGAGAGCAGGAAAAGCAACTCCTTGCACTCATTGTCCACCGACACCACGTGTACTTCGTTTACATTGCCCAGCGTCTTCAGTGCGAGAGAAATGTCGAGCATGGGAGAATACTTCACCATCACCTGTTCTGACTTCTGCAGCAACAACGCATTCATCTCCGTCAGGTCCGGCGTGCAGTCCTCAATCCGGAATACCTTCCTGCCTGCCTCATCCCGTCGCGCAGGATCAAGATAAATCAGGCCGTATGGGGCAGCGTCCTCCAGAAAATGCGCCGCATGGTCGCAATTGACCCTCGCATGGTGCAATCCCAACACACCAAAATTGTGTTCCGCAATTTGGCATAGCTCCCCGTTCTGCTCCACGTAATCCGCTTCCCGGAAGCAGGGAGCCATAAAAGAAAAATCGATTCCCATGCCTCCGGTCAGGTCGGCAAACCGTCCGTTTACGGCTTCAACAGAAGTATCTGTAATCGCCGAAGCCAGTGAAGCCTTGTAGCGTGCCGTCAGTTCCGACGAAGCCTGTTCCAGCGGGAGATGCGCCGGATAGAAGATCTCCTCCCGCTCATACCACGAAGGGATCTTCAACCGCGCCATCTGTCGTCCTGCAATCTGCGACAGCAGCAAAGCCATGTCATCCCGCGAAAAGCGGAGTGCCAGTGCACGCACATCCTCCTCCCCGTGGGTACGAATAAATTCCTTTTGAGACAGTGACAGTTGCATACGAAAAAAAACAACCCACTCATTCCAAGCAGGTTGTTCTTAACTAATACTATTTATTTTATGGTTTGGCCCTTTAACCGGGACAAAAGACGGTTGTCTTTACGCTTCTGCCTGCACCTGAGGCTGCACGGATACGTAAGAGCGATTGTCCCTTTTCTTGCGGAACACCACTACGCCGTCGACCAGTGCAAACAGTGTATGGTCTCTGCCCATACCTACATTGTCTCCGGGGTGGTGTACGGTTCCGCGCTGACGCACGAGAATGTTACCGGCTTTTGTAGCCTCACCGCCGAATATTTTTACGCCCAATCGTTTACTTTCCGATTCACGGCCGTTTTTCGAACTACCAACTCCTTTTTTATGTGCCATTTTCTTCTGATTTTAAACTGATTAAGCCACGATTTCCTTTACTTTCACTTCAGAAAACTGCTGACGGTGACCGTTCAGTTTTCTATAGCCTTTCCTGTTTTTCTTTTTGAAAATAAGGACTTTGTCTCCTTTCACATGAGAAAGGATCTCTACCACCACTTTTGCTCCTTCAATTACGGGCGCACCCACGGTGACGGTCCCTTCATTGTCCATGAGCATTACTTTGTCGAATTCCACTACTGCACCCTGTTCGGCGTTGATTCTGTGGACGAATAATTTCTGGTCCTGCTCTACTTTAAACTGCTGACCCTGAATGTCTACAATGACGTACATATAATTAATAACTTGACGTTACGTGCCTGAGGCGAGTCACTCCCTGCGACTACTTCTTCAGCCTATTGGCAAAATGAGGTGCAAAAATAGACAATTTATTTGTAAAACGCAAACTTTATTTGTAAAACGCAAAAAGAATCAATTGTTTTTTTCCAGATCGCGATAGGCATTGCCAATATTTTCAATGATATCGGAGGCGATGAATGCGCGGGGATGGATATGCCGTCCGCCGATCTCCGCCGTCAGGCCGTGCAGGTAGACCCCCACCCTGGCCGCATGCAGGGGATCATATCCCTGCGCCAGGAGGGAGGTGATCATGCCCGTCAGCACGTCGCCGCTACCGGCTGTCGCCAGCGCCGGGGTACCCGTACTGTTCAGATATACATGTTCCGGATCAATGATCAGCGAGTAAGCACCCTTCACCACCACGACGAGATCGTGCTCCCGTGCGAATAGCCTTGTTTTCTGAATCTTTTCATAGTCGTCGCGCCACTCCCCGATCAACCTCGAAAGCTCCTTCGGGTGCGGTGTCAGGATGGTCTTGGCCGGTAGCAGGGAGACCCACTCCCTGTGCTGTGCCAGGATGTTCAGTCCGTCCGCATCGATCACCAGCGGGGTGCGGTTATCCCGGAGAAAACGGTGCAGCGCCTCCTGTGTCTCCGGGTGTTGTCCCATCCCGATGCCGATGCCGACCGCATCCGGGTGCAGGCTGTATCGGATATCGCTGATATGCTCGGGGTGCTCATCCTCTATCGCCATTGCTTCCGGCAGGGAGGACTGGATGACCGGCATACCGCATTTCGGCAGGTAGGCAGTGACCAGACCACAACCCGTTCTCAGTGCCGCCCGCGATGCCAGGCACACCGATCCCGTCTTGCCCAGGCTTCCACCAATGATCAGGGCATGTCCTTCGGTTCCTTTATGGGCAAATTTCTCCAGTGGCTTCAGCAGGGCAGCAATCTCCCCTGTCTCCGTGAGGTACATGTCGCTTTGTGCCTCTGCGATCGCCCTGCTGTTCAGGCCGATGTCCACGATCCGGACGTCACCGGTATAATCCTTGTTCTCCGGCAGGTAGAGCGTCAGCTTCGGGATCTGGAACGTGATCGTCTCGGTAGCCTTCACCGCGAAAGAGGTCTTCCGATCCAGAAAAAGGCCGCTCGGCACATCGATGCTGATCACCGGCTTGTTGCATTCATTGATTCGCCCGATCACCTGTGCGGCGATGCCGCTCACCTCCCTTGAAAGCCCTGTCCCGAAGATCCCGTCGATCACCACATCATACCCGTTCATATCCGGTATGTCCTTCTCCGCTTTTATTTTGGTGTAGGCGATGTTCTCCGCCTTCACGCGCCGCAGGTTGTGCGCACAATCCTCCGTGTAGTGATCGTTGTACTCCACCACGCAGACCTTCACGCCGTAGCCCGACTTATGCAGCAGGCGGGCGATCACCAGCCCGTCGCCGCCGTTGTTCCCCACACCCGCGAAGATGAGCACGGAGATGCCTTTGTCCGGAAATCTCTCTGTGAACCGGTTATAGAAGGCGGTTGCCGCCCGCTTCATCAGCTCGAGTGACGGTATCCCCTCCCTTTTTATCGTCTCTGCATCAATTCTCCTGATCTGCTCCGATGTAAGGATCTTCATCTGGTTTGTCTTTTTTTATCTTTATCGTGCGAAGTTACCTAATTTTATCACGATAACCATCCATCAAAGAGCAATAAATCAACTTATCACCATTATTATTTTCCTTTTGTCTCCATTGGATAAAGCCGGTTGATCTCTCCATTTACGTTATGCTTTTCTCCCTGTTATTTACGCCCTTCAATAGATGCTTTCACTTCATCCTAAATGACCGATTTATATTCCCCTGGTTGTTTTCAGTTATTCCGTTCAATTTATTATTTCCGGACTTCATTTAACCTTATTTAATGCGAATCTCCCAAAATAATGGCTAAAAATGAGAAAGATATCAAAAAATTAAATAAACTTGCAGTCTGTAATTTTATACGAGAAAATACGCTGTTTTTTTATTTGACACAATGCAGACATCCTATTTTTTTATGCCGTAAAAAATGCCATGGTTGCATTAAAACATGCTTATACTCATTTTTTAATTTATCGGAAACAATATCATGAAATACTGATACACATACATTTAAAAAATCCATTAAAGAAGAAAAGAAAATGTATTTACGAATGTTCTAAATGTAGCATTTACGAATGTTGGATTGAGTTGCGTAAATGACACGTTATGGGCAAGGCTAACCGACCGACAGTGCACACAATAAATAAGACAATATGGACGAATTGAGTGATATTCCAGAAGTAGAACATCAAATTGCAACCCTTGACACAGAAGTCAAAGGATTTGCTGAAGGACTTCCGTATTGGGCAAAATATTTGGCGGAAAAGATTTTGTCGGGCAACGCAATTACAGACACAGAAATAAATACTGCTTATACATATTTGCTTGAAGAACTTACTCTGACTGCTACTACAACCAAACCCGATATTTTAATAAACTACAACGGAGGAAATTCAGGTAACTACAAACTTGATTTGCTTTTCAGCAAACTTGAAAATGTCGAAGGCGTAAACGCTTTAACAGAAAATCAACTAATTGATTTCAGTCCTAACCTCACAATCATTTACGGAGCAAATGGTTCAGGTAAATCGGGCTACGTTCGTTTACTGAAAAAAGTTTTCTACTCAAAGACACCCGAAGAAATTGTTCAGAACATTCACTTAGCAAACGGACACAAACCAGTTTCTGCAAACTTCACTTTTCATTCAGCAGGTTCAGAAATTCCTTTGAATTATCCAACAAACTCCGCTAACGCAGAGTTTGAGCAATACGCAGTATTTGACAATGGAAGTGTAAGGCACCATCTTGACCACAAAAACGAATTAGAATTTCGTCCCGCAGGTCTAAGTTTCTTTGCTGTCTATACAGAAGCAATAAAGCGAGTTGAGGTAAAACTCAATTCAGAAATTGCAAGCAAGCAAACACCAAATGACTTTGATGTTTGGTTTGATGGAGAATCAGAAATTAAAACTTTGGTTCAGGGTTTAACTGCCCAAACAAACATTGCAGATTTAAATAAGCACACACCATTTACAGAGAAAGATAAAACAGACAAAGCCGAAATTGAAAAGAAGTATGATGAATTTGCGTTATCATCTAAAAACAAAGAGAAAGAAATTCTGAAACTTGAAAGCATAAAGAGAAATGTAAGCGACAATAAAAAAACTATTGAAGCCATCAACACCTACTTTACTTCTACTTATCTCACAAGTATTCAAACTTCAATAACTGACTGCTTAGAAAAAGAAGCAACTGCCAAAGCAGACGGAATTGAAAAATTCAAGACAGATAAAATTCAAAACATCGGAACAGCTGAATGGAGGAATTTTATTGTAGCTGCTGAAAACTTTGCCAAACAGCAAAAAGAAGGCGAAGTGGTTTATCCAGAAAGCAACGATAACTGTTTACTTTGCCATCAACCACTTTCAGAAGGTGCAGAAAATCTAATTCAAAACTACTGGATTTTTATTAAAAGTGTTGCGGAACAAAACGCAACACAATCACAGATAATTCTTAATGAAATAAAAGCTGGTTTTGAAAAACTTCCTTCTGATTTATTTCCAATTGACAGTGTTTTAACGGTTTGGTTGACTGAAAACTATCCGAATGTTTTGACATCGCTGAAAGAAAGTCTCTCAGCCAAAAAAACACTCACATCAGATATAATCACTGACATCACAACCAAAACAGCAAACAAGCGAACAGAAATTAAAACAAGTGTTGCTGACCATGACACAATTATTTCTGCAATTGATGAATCAATAAAAGTTCTTAAAGAAGATTCACAAAGTGCTGAGCTCACGAAACTACAAAAAGCAAAAACATATCTTGCTCATAAAGAAAAGTTCAATACCCATTTTACCAAATTCACGACCTTCATTCAAAATCAGCAATGGATTTTAAAAGCAAATGCAATAAGTTGGATGGCTCAAAAAAGAAATATTACAGAATGGGAAAAAAACCTTTCAGGCAAATATTTCAATCAAAAATACATTGACATTTTCAACCAAGAATGTATTGAATTAAATGGAAATTTCGGAATTGAAGTTAATCATACTGGTTCGGCAGGAACTTCTTTCAGACAACTGACTTTGAAAGGAAGAAGCCCTGCTGCAATTCTAAGTGAAGGAGAACAAAAAGTAATTGCATTGGCTGACTTCATCGCAGAGATGCAACTTTCAGATGTAAACAGAGGAATTATATTTGACGACCCTGTAAACTCTTTAGACGAAGGAAGAAAAAAAGATATTGCATACCGGCTTATCAAAGAATCAGTAAACAAACAAGTAATAGTTTTTACTCACGATTTAATTTTCGTTTCAAATCTGATTACCTTTTCAGAAGAAAACACCATTCCCTTTCTATGTCATTGGGTTGAGAACAGAGACGGCAAAGCTGGACAAGTTTGGTTGAAGAATTCACCCTCTTATGAAAAGGAATATCGAAACGCTGAACCTGCAAAAAAATATTACACAGATGCAAACAAAGATGATTGTCCGCCTGCACAAAGAGAGTTTCTTGTTAGAACAGGTTTTACCGCTTTGAGAACTTGCTATGAAGTTTTAGTTATCAATGATCTTTTTAAAAATGTTGTTCAGCGTTACAACGAAAGGGTAAGTGTTGATGCTTTGGCAAGCGTATATTTTGATGAAGAATTAGTAAACGAATTATTGGACAGTTTTGCACAATGTTGCAGATACATGGAAGGACATACACATAGTGATAAGTATGCTTACAAAAAACCGGAACCATCAAATCTGAATGAAGAAATACAACGATATGAGGCAATTAGAACTAAGATTCGTAAGACTAAGAAGCCACAATAAAAAAAGCTAATAAAATGAATGCAGGAAATATAAAAGGAGCATTACTTGAATACATTGTTCGCCAATTATTGAAAAATTGTGGCTTTACAAATGTTCATTCCGACAATTTATTTTCATTCGAACGTGGTGGTTTATTTTTCATAAATGGTAAAGGTGCTGCTCATGATGCCGACATCATTATGAACCCTCCAATTCAAATGCCTTTTGCTTATCCGACACAGTTACTTTTTGAATGTAAAGCGTATGGGGCAAGTACCAATTTACCAATTGTTAGAAACGCTTTAGGACTTAGAAATGACTTAAATGATTTCGAAATAGTAACAAGAGATACTTTATTAAGACGACAAAACAACAGAAGAGCCGCTTATGCAATTGATACAAGAACAAGGTATCTTTATCAAGTCGGAGTTGCATCGGTAAATGATTTTAGTAAATCAGCAATTGAATTGGCTGCTAATAATAAAATTCCTCTATTATCATTAAGTTGGTTTTTAGGCGCTGCTTCAATTGGAGATTTCAATAATATTGACCAGACTCTCATTGACAGTTTCAACACACAAGATATTCAGAACCTTTATGACTTTCTGAAAGACAGAGAAGGCAATTTGTATGACGCAAAATATTCAAGAGCAAATAATTTCTTGAATTCGGACAACATATTAGGAGACATCGTTACAGCGGCAAATGTAACAATTAGATATTCATATGTTGGACTTTTAGAGACTGGCGATATGGTGTTTTTATTTGCCCGTTCACGTTCAGAAGACAATATACTTAATCAACAAAACGGCTTTGCCTCACTTAAAGCAGAAATTCATTGGTTTGGTGACAGACCGAATGTTTGGAGACTTTCAGTTTACAATCAAAGACAAGATAATCAGCGAACAGATTTTGATTTTTATGTACCTAAACGAATTTTTAACCATTGGAAAACATTCAACCTAGACAAATCAGCAGCATTAGATATTAAACAGCAATTCTTTTCTAAAGTTTTTGTGTTTAATCAAAGGAATAATCCTGAAGCACCTTTTTCAATTATCAACATAGACAGAGAATGGTTAGACAGAGTAAGACAACAACAAGCAGAGGACGAGGAATAAGCCCAGCCCATAACAGCACCTAAAAAAAATGGCGGGGGAAGTGCGAATATAAACAGTTGTGCAATTAATAAATATTGTGCGTATAGGCAGTTTAGTGTTCCAAAACCGCCACTTCTTTTAGCTGCAAACCGTTAGCAGTAATTTTAAGGAATCAAAAGGATACAATAATGCATCGATAAAACTTCATAGAATCATTAAACTTCAGACCACCATGAAAAAAGTAACAGTAAAAAACCTAATCGAATTTCGTGGAAAAAATGACCGTACAAAAATCACTTTTGTCAACAATCTGAAAAAAGAGAAAGTAAAATCAGATGATGATTCTTCCGGAGGAGATTACTGGAGCAGTGCGTTGAGTGCTATTCGGAACACTTTTAAATATGACAATGCTAAATTGTTGGATGAGAAAATTGAATTATTATTAAATAAAATTGAAACAAAAGAAAATGAGAGGATAGAAAACCAATTTCGAAGAAATTTAGAAATTGTTAGCAATTTTAAAGAATATGACTTTGAACATTTAAAGCCTGAAGCAGAAATAAAATTCCTGAAACAAAAAAAATATCAAAGTCTACTTACAATAAAAGGACTCCCAATTGAAGCTAAACCTTGTCATATCTACTCTTTTTCCATAAACAAAAGTGAGGAAATTGGCGGAATTTGGTTTGTTGCACAACTAGATGGGTTTAAAAAAAGTGAATTGGCAATGTTCGCCGATATACTCTATAGATACTTAAATGAGAATTACGCTAAAGAGTTTTTTGTAAATGCAAAATATTGTATTGCAGTTGACCTTTACAAAGGGCAAGACGTGAGTTATAAAGATATTCAGGAGGGAAATATTCCTGTCTTAATTGAATCAACTTTAGATGATTTTAAAAAATATAGATAAAAACTAAAAACATATACAAATGGCAAAGACAACTAATCAAGAAAAAATTGAAAAAAAAAGAACGAGAATTCCACAATCTTCAGTTCCTCTCTTAAGTCTTAGTGAGGCTCTTAAAGTAGCTCAGGCACTCTATGATAATTTTGCCAGTAATCCAACAGCCCCTATCTTGTTAGCTCAGGCAGTTGGAGTTTCCCCAGGAAGTTCAAATTGGAGAGATTTGACAGGTGCATCCTCCGCATATGGACTTACAACAGGAGCTTATAATTCAGACAAAATTGGAATAACAGATTTAGCAAAAAAAATAATCGCTCCAACGGTAGAAGGTGCCGAGATTCAAGCTCGAGTTGAAGCGATGTTAAAACCAGAGACTTTAAATAAGTTCTTTTATAAATATAATAATGCAAAACTTCCAAGGGACATTATTATTGAGAATGTTTTACGTGAAGAGTTCTCAGTTCCTCAAGAAAAAGTAAATAGTGTTCTAAGCTTGTTAAAAGAGAATGGTACATATACCGGTATTTTTAGGGAAACAAAAACTGGGACTTTTATTTTAATTGATAATCCAGAACCCATTGTAGATATAAAAACAGCTGATGACAATATTGGTGATATTGAAGAAATACCAACCGAATTAGCAGAGAAACTTGATATTGTAAAACCAAGTATTCCAACTCCACCCAAATCCCAAAATCCTTACGAAAAGCCAAAGGTTTTCATATCTCATGGGAAAAATAAGAAAATAGTAAATCAATTAAAGGAGATTGTTACGTTTGGACAATTTGAGCCAATTGTTTCTGTTGAAAACGAAACCACTGCAATTCCAGTTCCAGATAAAGTTTTCAATGATATGAAACAATGCTTTGCTGGTATAATCCATATTGAAAGTGAAGAAGAGTTTTTAGATAAAGATGGAAACAAGCATTTTAAATTAAATGAGAATGTCCTAATTGAAATTGGTGCGGCAATAGCATTTTATAATAAACGATTTATTCTCCTTTGTGAGAAAAATGTCAAACTCCCTTCTAATTTACAAGGTCTCTACAGATGCAATTACGAGGGACCGCAGTTGGATTATGAGGCTACAATGAAATTGCTTAAAACTTTCAATGAAATTAGAGAATAAACTACTACTAATAAATAGGACTCTGAGCGGTCGGCACGACCCAGCGATGAGTCGGTGTTGAACTACACCCACCGTTATTCTGTGCTATGTACTTAATGAAGGTTTTTGTTTTTCTGAAGGAAAAATAGACAAGCGATCTTTTACATTT
>JAJFTO010000018.1 GCA_021372865.1 Porphyromonadaceae bacterium | reverse complement strand
ATAAATCTTTTTTGTTTTTTTATTGAAATTATTTGGTGAGATTTAATTTCTTTTTTATATTTGTCTCGTGGTTTTTTCATAATAGTATTAGATTTAAGGTTAACATGTTTGGCAGAGTGTCGAGAGACATTCTGCCAATTTCCATACACAGCTTTGATAGACAAAGCCAATGCTTGTTAGCCTGTCAGTTACCAGATAGAAGACGACGCATTGGACCCCTGTTAAAATTAACCTTAATATTTTCAATAAACCATAAACTTTTACGTACATTTGTAGAAATATCAACGCATCATCCTATGAACCGCTATTTTTACATTGACACGGAAGGAAAGCAAAAAGGAACTTTCTCCCCCGAAGAGCTCTTTCAAGAGCAAGTGAAGAGGGATACATTGGTCTGGACCCAGGGCATGGAACAATGGAAACGTGCCGATGAAGTGGAAGAACTGCGGTTTCTGTTTTCCGGCAGTTCCGATGCTTACCGGACAGCTTACCCCGATCAGTCCGGTCCTTATCCGCAGTATGCTGCACCCTATGCAGCAGATACTTCCCGGCCCATGCCTAAAACATGGCTGGTAGAATCCATTCTGGTAACCATACTCCCTTTTGTATTTTGCAGCAGCTTTTTGAGCCTGCTCGGGATCATCGGGATTGTCTACGCCGCTCAGGTTGAATCATTTTACAACAGAGGCGATTATGCCGCTGCGGCCGAATCATCGCGTTCTGCGGGAAAATGGACCCGGATTGCCATGTGGATTGCCATCGGCTGGGTGTTGCTCATCGCGATCGCCATCACCCTTTTTATTGTATTTGTAGGCTCTCTGGCAGGTCTGGAAGAGCTAATCACGACATAATCGTTAAAAACATGGAAGATCAATATTTTACTCCTCCGCCTGTGCCTGAGCAAAAGGCTGAAAGAATGGAAGAGATCCCACCATTAAAACCGAATAACTGGTTGTGGCAATCTATCGTAGTGACATTGTGTTGTTGTGTTCCGTTTGGTATTGTCGGTATCGTGTACGCTGCGAAAGTAGATGTATTGTACTTCAACGGCCGGTATCAGGATGCGGAGGCTGCGGCCCGATCGGCTAGAACATGGGTCCTTGTGGCTTTTGTCATCGGTATCGTGGCTCTTATCGGCTGGATCAGTCTTCTCAGTACCGGCAACATGTCAGGTTATATGGAGAAGATCATTGAGAACTCGGCCAGCGGGTACAATTTCTGATATTTTCCACTTCCAGGCTGTGGTAAAAAGGATAAAAATTTTATCGGGTGTCGTCGTGAGTTTGTTGCTCCTGGCGGCACTTTTTTTGTTTTACCGTTTCGATCCTGAGACACAACCCCTGTTTCCCAAATGTCCCTTTTTGATGGTCACCGGCTATCAGTGCCCTGGTTGTGGCTCACAGCGGGCAATACATAGCCTGCTGCATGCAGACATAGGGGCTGCACTCAAACAAAATGCCTTTATGGTACTTTCAATACCCTATATATTTCTGGGTATTTATCTCCAGTATCTTGGTGGTAAACTACGCTACCCATGCCTCGAAAGAATTTTTTACGGAAGATGGTCGGCTGTCGTTCTGCTGGTCGTAATTTTTGCTTATTGGATTTTGAGAAATTTGTTATAAATTAAAACTTTCTCCTTAATCCAGCTTCTCTTTCAGAAAACGACCGGTGTGGGACTCTTTGCATTGTGCAATCTGTTCGGGAGTACCCTCACATACCACGTAACCGCCTGCCTTGCCGCCTTCCGGACCGATGTCGATGATATGGTCGGCACATTTGATCACCTCCATGTTGTGTTCAATGATGATGACGGTATGTCCGCGTTCAATTAGGGCATCGAATGCTCTGAGCAAAGTTTTGATGTCGTGGAAGTGCAATCCCGTGGTGGGTTCATCGAATATGAAGATGGTGGGTTGTGATTTCTCTTCCCCCAGATAGTAGGCCAGCTTCACACGTTGGTTCTCACCACCCGACAGGGTGGAGGACGCCTGGCCCAGTTTAATGTAACCCAGTCCCACATCCTGCAGGGGTTGAATTCTTTTAACAATTTTCTTCTCTGTAGTACCCTTTTGTGTGGAAAAGAATTCGATTGCCTGGTCTACCGTCATTTCCAGGATGTCGTAAATGGTAAGTCCCTTGTATTCAATCTCCAGCACTTCCGGCGAAAACCGTTTGCCATGGCAGGATTCGCATTCCAGCTGGATGTCGGCCATAAACTGCATCTCCACGGTGATGGTCCCTTCTCCTTTGCATTCTTCACAACGGCCCCCTTCCACGTTGAAGGAGAAATAGGCCGGAGTAAAATCCATCTGTTTTGCCAGTGGCTGCGCTGCGAAAAGCTTTCTTATTTCGTCGAATGCTTTCAGATAGGTGACCGGGTTGGAGCGTGTCGACCTGCCAATGGGATTCTGATCTACATATTCCACTCCTTTCATCAGTTTGACGTCACCCCCGATGCTGTTAAACTCGGCATGTTCCAGGGCTGTTCCTTTGTAATGGTGTTGCAGTGCATTGAAAAATACATCGTTCACGAGCGATGATTTACCCGAACCGCTCACACCCGTGACCACGGTCATCACATGCAGGGGAAACCTCACGTTGATGTTCTTGAGATTATTCTGACGTACGCCTTTCACTTCGATGTAGTTATTCCATTTGCGTCGGCTGGCAGGTACCTCTATCTGCTCCTCTCCGGTAAGGTATTTTACGGTGTAACTTTGACTGTTCATTTCCAGTTCTGTCACTTTCCCCTGATACATCAGTTCACCACCCAGTCTCCCTGCCCTGGGGCCAATATCAATGATGTAGTCTGCCGCACGGATGATCTCTTCGTCATGTTCCACCACCACCACCGTATTTCCCAGGCTTTGCAGTTCACGCAGCACTGCGATGAGCAGGTCGGTATCCCTTGAATGAAGTCCGATGCTGGGTTCATCGAGAATGTAAAGCGAGCCCACCAGGCTGCTGCCGAGGGAAGAAACCAGGTTGATACGCTGACTCTCACCGCCTGAGAGGGTGTTTGAAAGCCGGTTGAGTGTAAGGTACCCGAGTCCCACGTCAGTGAGGAACTTGAGCCGGTTGTTAATCTCCGTGAGCAACCGTTCCGCAACCGCTGCATCCGTATCATCGAGCCGGAGATCATTGAAAAACTGTTTCAGTTCAGTCACTGGCATCAGCACAAGATCGGAAACCGATTTTCCTCCAACCTTCACATAAAGTGCTTCGGGTTTGAGTCGCGCACCCCGGCATACGGGGCACTCTGTCTTACCGCGATAACGTGCCAGCATCACCCGGTACTGTATCTTATAGAGATTTTTTTCGAGCATCTCGAAGAAATCATGAATGCCGTATATCTCCAAATCGTGCCGTCCATTCCATAGAATGTCCTTTTCCTGATCGGACAGGTCGTAATAAGCGCGGTGAATCGGGAAATCGGTTTTGTAGGCGTTGTTCACAAACTCCCGCCTCCATTCGCTCATCTTTTCGCCTTTCCAGCATTGTACACATTCTTCCTGTACGGAGAGACTCTTGTCGGGGATCACCAGGTTCTCGTCTATACCGACGATTTTCCCGAAACCTTCGCACTTCGGGCAGGCGCCTGCTGGACTGTTGAAGTTAAACATCATCTCTGAAGGCTCGTCGAAGGTGATACCGTCTGCTTCGAATCGGTTGGAAAAAAGAAAAGTTTCCATGCCCTTTTCCCCCCAGAAACGGACAATGCACTCGCCATTTCCTTCCAGAAAGGCTGTTTCCACCGAGTCCGACATCCGGTTTACGGTCGCTTTGTCAGAGGAACAGGAGAGACGGTCGATGACCAGCAATACATCTTCTTTGGCAGGTAAGTTTTTCTGTGCCAGCAGTTCATCGATGCGATAAAACTGTTCACCCACATCTACGCGGGTAAAACCTTCCTTCAGCAGGATCTCAAGCTGCTCACGCAAGTTGCGGTTGTTTCTTAACTGAATGGAAGAAAGTATTGCCATTCGTGTCCCTTCACGGTATTCCTGCATTTTTTCCACCACATCGTGCACATAGTGCCTTTTTACCTCTTTGCCGGAGATGGGAGAGAGGGTCTTGCCGATGCGGGCGAATAGCAGACGCAGGTATTCGTATATCTCGGTGGAGGTACCAACCGTGGAACGGGGATTACGGGAGGTTGTTTTCTGCTCTATGGCAATGGCCGGCGGTATACCCCGTATATAATCACATTCAGGCTTGTGCATCCGCCCCAGAAACTGACGTGCATAGGCCGAGAGACTCTCCACGTAACGACGTTGTCCCTCCGCATAAAGTGTGTCGAAAGCCAGTGAGGATTTTCCGGAACCAGAGAGGCCGGTGATCACGGTGAAGGTATTGCGGGGAATCTCTACATCGATATTTTTGAGATTGTTGACGCGCGCACCCTTTATTTCGATTGTCTTTTGATTGCTCATATCAGGAATATATAACCCACAAAGATAAATACTTTCGCGGCGCCAAAAAAGATGCCCGTATCAAATAAGTCAAATTATTTGTTTATTTTTGTCGTTGAGAGTAGCAACCACACTGCAGGAATCATCATTACGGAATCAATAAAGTTGCCCCATGACAGATATTATCACTGAATTGCAACATGAGTTTGCACTGCCGTTTACCAATCCGGTATTGATATTCACCATCCTCTTGTTGATTGTACTTCTGGCTCCGATACTGTTGAAGCGTTTTAATGTGCCCAGTATCATCGGATTGATTGTGGCAGGAGTGATTGTCGGACCCTACGGTTTGAACTGGATTGATCATACCAATGGGGGTGTGGAGATGTTTTCGACCATCGGTTTGCTTTATATCATGTTTATTGTCGGGTTGGAACTCGATTTGGGGGAGTTTGTCCGGCATCGCAACAAAAGTCTTACTTTTGGATTCTTTACCTTCATCATTCCCTTACTGATAGGCTATCCGGTATGCCATTATCTGCTGGGCTACGACGTGAACGCCAGTTTCCTCACAGCAAGCATGTTCTCCACACACACGCTTGTCGCTTATCCCATTGTCAGTCGTTTGGGAATCGCCAGAAATCAGTCGGTAGCAATTACAGTTGGGGGTACCATCCTTACTGATACGGCCGTACTGATCATACTGGCTCTCGTGCTTTCCAACAGCGAGGGTGGGCTTAATATGGGCTTTTTCCTGAAACTTGCAATGTCGCTGATTGTCTTCTCACTGATCATTTTTTTCATTACGCCGCGTATAGCGAAATGGTTTTTTCAAAAAGCTGAATCAGAAAAGTACTCCAATTTTATTTTCGTGTTGTTTGTCGTTTTCTCTGCCGGCTTTCTGGTTGAGCTGGGAGGAATCGAACCCATTATAGGGGCCTTCGCAGCCGGTCTGGCCTTGAACAAACTGATACCGCATTCCTCCGCGTTGATGAACCGCATTGAGTTTTTTGGAAATGCCCTTTTTATTCCCATCTTCTTGATTTCGGTAGGGATGCTGGTGGATGTATCGGTCGTGCTCGACGGACCGCGTACGCTCATTGTGGCTTTGACACTCACCATTGTGGCATTGACCGGAAAATGGCTGGCGGCACTGGCGACCCAAAAAACATTCCGTTATTCGGCTACCCAGAGAACGCTTATCTTCGGGTTGAGCAGTTCACACGCGGCAGCTACGCTGGCCATCATCCTTGTGGGATACAGAGCCGGTATTCTGGATGAGTATATTCTCAATGGAACCATCATCCTTATCCTGCTCACCTGCATTGTGGCTTCCATCTTTACGCAGCGTGCTGGACGGAAGATTGCCATCAGTGAAGAGAATGCACCGTTGTCATCTTCCTCTATAGGGCATTTTGCAGAGGAAAAAATACTGGTACCTATTGCCAATCCGACCAATATCGGGTACCATGTACATCTGGCATTGTTGCTGAAAGACAAGAAATCAGTCAATCCCATTTCATTGCTGGGGGTAGTGCCCAATAATAAGGAGGCGGAAATGAATATTGTCAGTTTCAGAAAGAAGCTTCAGGAATTTGTTTCCAGTGCAAAAGCAGCCGAAGTAAATGTGGATATCATCACAACCATCGATCACAATCCTGCGGATGGCATCACAAGAATAGCCCGGGAGACGATGACCGATCTGGTAATCCTTGGTTGGCCAGGTAAGGCCGGCTTATTGGATAAGTTGTTGGGGGAGAAAATAGAGCAGATCGTCAAATATATGGATAAAAACCTCTGGGTGTGTCATGTGGAGCAGAGGCTGATTACCCACAAACGAATCGTGGTCATTTCGCCCCCTCTGGCTGAGAAAGAGGATGGCTTTGACATGTGGGTAAGCAAGGTATCCAAGCTTTCATCGGAGCTCTCCATCCCTGTATTTCATCTGGGTCATCCCGATACGCAGCAGATCATTTCGGGTCAGAAAAAATCAGGAAATTTCATTTTTCAACCATTTCAGGATTGGGACAATCCTCTTTCCTGCGGTGATCAGATCAGAAAAGATGATTTGATCATCCTTATCTCTGCCCACAGTGGTTATATTTCCCATATCCCTGTATTGGAAAATCTTCCCGGCCGTTTAGAGAATCGCTTTCCGCATTACAGCCGCATTGTGGTTTATCCCAAACAACCCCATGCAGAACAATTACTCGGAACGGACGATTATATTTTCATTCCCTGAAAAAATTCCATTCTATATGTTATTATGACAAAAGTTTTGAGACCTTTATTTTTCATTTTTGTGATTTTTCTTTTTGCGTCATGTGGTACCCCGAAAACAGTACTTACCAGACATGCCGATGGCATGCCCAAACGTGAGTTCCGTGGCGTGTGGATACAGACCGTCGGTCAGTCGCGCTACCAGCAGTTGAACAGTGCCGCCATGAAGCATTATTTTTCTGAGATGGTAAGAAAACTGGATGAAGCCGGCATCAATGTGGTTATCTTCCAGATACGCCCCGAAGCAGATGCTTTTTACAAGTCGGAGCTGGAGCCGTGGAGCCGTTATCTTACCGGAGTGCAGGGCAAGGCTCCCGATGACCCCTCCTTCGACCCGCTTGCCTTTATGATAAAGGAATGTCACCAGCGGGGAATGGAACTGCATGCCTGGCTGAATCCATACCGTGTGAAAACAAATATCAGTAACTGGCTCGCTCCGGGACACATCTATGAACGTTATCCCGAACGCTTTATACAGTACGGGAATCAACTCTTCTTTGATCCGGGATTACCCGAGAACAGGAGCTTTATCTGCGAAGTGGTGCGCGATATTGTTTCCAGGTATGACGTGGACGCAATTCACATGGATGATTACTTTTATCCGTATCCTATAGCAGGCACTCCTTTTCCCGACGACAAAAGTTTCGGCATGTATGCTGCATCACAGGGATTTTCTCCATCGCAGCGGGGCGACTGGCGGCGCAACAACGTGAATCTGCTTATCCAGCAGATAAAATATACCATTGCAGGTACCAAACCCTCGGTGCGTTTTGGTATCAGTCCCTTTGGAATTTACAGGAACAAACGAAGTGATCCCAATGGAAGCGATACAAATGGCCTGCAGAATTATGACGACCTCTATGCCGACATTAAGCTGTGGGTAGAAAAGGGATGGATCGATTACAATCTTCCCCAGCTATACTGGGAGATAGGTCACCCCGCAGCCGATTACTCCACCTTGCTACAGTGGTGGAACGCCAATAATTTTCAACAACATCTTTACATCGGTCAGGACCTGAAGCGTAGCATCGATAAAAATGAACTTCAGACCAAAATCCGTCAGTCCCGTGAAATGACTTTTGTACAGGGTAACTGTTACTGGTACGGTTACCAGATACTCGATAATTTTGAAGGTGTGGCTGATATGCTGAAAACCGATATTCACTCTGCCAAAGCGTTGGTACCTGCTTACACACACATGCACGACGGCCGGCCGGGTGCTGTAAAAAAACTTACTGAGGTATTTACCGAAGACATGCATTTCCTCACGTGGGAATACAACAGAAAACCCCTGCAACCTGAAACAGCACAAAAGTTCGTGGTATATCGATTTCATCACACTGAAAAGATAGACCTGAACCGCGCTGAAAATATCGTGCAGGTGACACCCGATAATTTTTTTGTACTCCCTTATGAAGGAGGAGACAAAAGGTATATCTATGTGGTGACCGCACTCGATGCATTTGGCAATGAAAGTAAACCGACAAGAATCAAGTTAAAATTATAAAGATATGGGGGATTCATTTGTTAAAAATATTAATTTGCTTGCTGGTGCGTTGACCTTGGGCGCATATGGTGCTGATGTTCAGGCATCGGACACTGCTCGTCCGAATATTCTTTTTATTATAGCAGATGATATGTCATTTCCCCACGCCGGAGCTTACGGGTGCACATGGGTCCATACCCCCGCATTCGACAGAGTTGCCAGAGAGGGCATATTGTTTACAAACGCCTATACATGTAATGCCAAATCCGCACCTTCGAGGGCAAGTATCCTGACCGGGCAGTATTCGTGGCAATTGGAAGAAGCGGCAAATCATATCGGCTTTTGGCCGGAAGGCAAGTTCCCTACATTTATGGAAACGTTGGCAGACCACGGTTATCGTGCTGCATTTACAGGCAAAAGCTGGGCGCCAGGTGATCCAAGACAACGCAAGTTGACGGGAACCCCTTATCAGGAAAAACGATTGACCCCACCGACGAAGCAAATCTCAAATATCGACTATCCGGCCAATTTTAAGGAATTCTTAAATGATGTCCCTGAATCAATACCCTGGGTGTTTTGGTTTGGAAGTCATGAGCCGCACCGTGCATACGAATATGGGACCGGAATCTCCAAAGGCGGCAAAGAGTTAAATGACATAGATAAAGTTCCTGCTTTCTGGCCCGACAATGAGGTCGTTAGAAACGATATGCTAGACTATGCTTTTGAAATAGAGTATTTTGATAAGCAAATAGGGACCATGATCAGGGAACTTGAAGAAAGAGGAATCTTAAATAATACTTTAATAGTCATCACTTCCGACAATGGAATGCCTTTTCCTCGAAGCAAGGGATTCCAGTATGAATATTCAAATCACATGCCTTTGGCGATGATGTGGCCTGAGGGCATTACCAGTCCGGGAAGGGTCTGTGATGAGTACATCAATTTTATCGATTTTGCTCCCACTTTTCTGGAAGTGGCAGGTATAAAAAAACATGGAATGCAACCTGCGGGAAAGGAGATGACCGATATATTCGGAAACAAATCCGACAAGGACCGTTCATACACGCTTTTGGGTCAGGAAAGACACGATTATGGCAGACCGATGAATCAGGGGTATCCGATACGTTCTATCATTGAGGATGGCTACCTGTATAACTATAATTTCAAACCGGATCTGTGGCCGGCCGGAAATCCGGAGACGGGGTATCTCAATACAGATGGTTCCCCTACAAAAACAGAAATTCTTAATTTACGCAGAGAGGGGAAAGACCGACACTTGTGGAAAATGTCGTTTGGGAAAAATCCGCAGGAAGCGCTTTATTGGATAACCGTAGATCCGGAATGTCTGGTAAATTTAGCATCAAATCCTTTGTTTTACAACCTGAGAAAAAAAATGAATGAGAAACTGTTCGAAAATTTGCGTAAACAAAAAGACCCGCGTGTACACGGAAACGGTGACATCTTCGATACATATCCGTTCATGGATAAAAAAAACCATAATTTCTATGAAAGGTTTATGAATGGAGAAATTAAGGATTATCAGACCGGTTGGGTTAATCGAAGTGATTACGAAAAAGAAGTGATTGAGTAAATCCTTTATCGGGTAGCATTTATCGTTTTTTTAATCTCATATAAGATGGAAATAAAATCAAAATTGACATTGTGCATGGCCGGAGCACTAAGTTTTGTCGGTTGTACGAAAGCGAAAGAGGTAAAACCCAATATCATCGTCATTCTGGCAGATGATATGGGTTACGGGGATGTGAGTGCGTATGGAGCGAAAACAATCCATACTCCGAATATTGACCGTTTGGGTAATGAAGGAATAAAATTCATGAACGGTTATGCCACTTCTGCCACGTCCACGCCCAGTCGTTATGCATTGATGACCGGTATGTATCCTTGGAAAAACAAAGACGCCAAAATTTTGCCGGGTGATGCACCGCTTATCATTCAGGAAGAACAGTATACACTTCCAAAAATGATGCAGGCGGCTGGTTATACCACCGGTGCCATCGGGAAATGGCATTTGGGAATGGGTAAGGGTGATATTAACTGGAATGAAACAGTAAAGCCGGGAGCCAAAGAAATAGGGTTCGATTACTCATGCCTCATTGCAGCCACAAATGACCGTGTTCCCACAGTTTTCGTAGAGAACGGAAACGTGGTGGGACTCGAAAAGGATGACCCCATTGAGGTAAGTTATAAAGAGAATTTTGAGGGCGAGCCGACTGCACTCACCCACCCTGAATTACTGAAGATGCAATGGTCACACGGGCATAATAACTCCATCGTCAACGGTATTCCCCGTATCGGATTTATGAAGGGTGGAGAAAAGGCCAGATGGGTTGACGAGGATATGGCCGATTACTTTGTGGGTAAAGTAAAAAACTTTATTCAGCAGAATAAAGAAAATCCCTTTTTCCTTTATTACGGATTGCACCAGCCCCATGTCCCGCGCGCGCCCCACCAGCGTTTTGCAGGTGCTACCGGGTTGGGACCGCGAGGTGATGCCATTGCCGAAGCAGACTGGTGCGTGGGAGAGGTACTGCATCAACTGGAAGAGCTGGGATTGCTCGAAAATACCCTGGTTATTTTTTCAAGCGACAATGGCCCTGTATTGGACGACGGGTACAAGGATCAGGCAGTAGAACTGTTGGGCGATCATACCCCGGCGGGGCCTCTCCGTGGAGGAAAATACAGCCTTTTTGACGCAGGCACACACGTGCCGTTCTTCGTCTACTGGAAAGGTAGGATTACACCGGCTACCTCCGAGGCGATGGTTTGCCAGATGGACTTGCTGGCTTCTTTATCCGAACTGGTCGGACAGCCATTGCAGGGAGAATTCGATAGTGAAAATATTCTTTCAGCCCTGCTTGGTAAATCAAACGAGGGACGTAAGAGTCTGGTGCATGAAGCAAGTGGAAAATTGGCTATCCGTATGGGTGATTGGGCAATGATACCCCCCTATGGTGGCCCGGGACGTAATCTCACGGGGAACGAACTGGGTAATATGACTGAATTCGGGTTGTATAATTTAAAAGAGGATATCGGCCAGAAAAAGAATTTATCCTCACAGTATCCAGAAAAACTGGAAGAGATAAAAGAATATTTTTTTCGTAAAACCGACGGATATTACAGCCCCAATATAAAAGAGATTACGCTAAAATAGGTCATTATCAACCGTTACAAACTGGGGTATGTCAACCTTTGTATCAGCTCATGGTGGGGAATTTAGTTTTTGTGAGGTAAAATCGTTTTACGAGTGTTATCTTTGTAGCTGATTTAGTTGAAAAGAATGAACGAAGACGAACGATTTCGTGATGAGAATGAACCGGTAGAAAACCGGCAGGGACTCACTTCTGAGGTGGGAATCACCCGACATAGTGAAGAATTTCCCATGATCGCCAAAACCCTGGCAGAGTTGGAGGATGTGCTGGCAGAGGAGTTGATAGGGCTGGGTGCCAACAATGTGGAGATCGGCACCCGGATGGTGTCGTTTACCGGTGACAATGCGCTGATGTATAAAGCCAATCTGCATTGTCGTACCGCATTGCGGATTCTTAAGCCCATCTACAACTTCAAGGCTGAAACTGCTGATGAGGTCTATGAAGCCGTGAAACTGGTGAACTGGGATGATTATCTATCCCTGAACACCACCTTCTCAATTGATGCGGTGGTCTATTCCCACATCTTCACCCACTCCAAGTTTGTGGCCTACAAAGTGAAGGATGCCATTGCTGACTGGTTTGCAGAGCGGTATGATAAACGCCCTTCGGTGAGCTTGACCAACCCCGATGTGGTTTTCAATATTCATGTCTCGCACAACAAATGCACCCTCTCGCTGGACAGTTCCGGCGAGTCGCTGCACAAGCGAGGCTATCGGGTGGCCCAAACCGAAGCGCCAATCAGCGAAGTACTGGCTGCAGGGATAATCCTGAAATCGGGATGGAAGGGAGATACTACTTTCATTGATCCGATGTGCGGTTCCGGTACGATCCTGATTGAGGCTGCGATGATTGCCATGGGCATTCCCCCCGGCATTCATCGCCAACATTTTGCTTTTGAAAAATGGAAGGATTTCGATGAGGAACTGTTCAGCGCCATTTATAACGACGATTCCGGTACACGTGAACTGAAGCACCGCATCATCGGCTCAGATATCTCTCCCCAGGCAATCGCCATTGCCGAAAAGAATATCAAAAACGCCGGATTAAAAAAATATATAGATCTGAGTGTAAAACCTTTTCAGCAATATACAGAGGCGCCCGATTCAGAAGGGATACTGATCACCAATCCCCCCTATGGGGAACGTTTGAAAGTGGACGAACTGGAGGTGCTCTACGCGATGATTGGTGAACGGCTGAAGCATATTTTTTCAGGTTTTAACGCCTACATTCTGAGCTACCGGAAAGAATCATTCGATGCTATCGGCCTGAAGCACACCCGTCGTTTCTTCCTCTATAACGGGGCGCTCGAATGTGAAATGCGTGAATATGAGATTTTTTCAGGTAAACGCAGAGAACGTCCGAAAGAGGAAGCGGGTCGGGAACAGCGCAAGGAGCATGATTATCAGGCTGAACGAAACTCAAAAGAAGGATATCGTCGTTCAAAACGAGCAGAGAGAGAAGGGGAGGGACAGGACGAATTTGACCGGCCAGCCAGACAAGAGAGACCTGAAAGAAGAGGCGGAAGACCTGAAAGAGGTGAAAGATCTGAAAGAAGAGGAGAAAGGCCTGAAAGACCTGAAAGAAGAGGAGAAAGATCCTTTAAGACTGAACGGCGCCCATATGAAAAAAGAGGTGAACCGGGCGAACGAAACGATGCGAGTCGTCACAACACAGGTGTAAAGCCCTTCAAAAAAGAATATCCTCCACGTGACCGAAACAACGAAAGAGAAAGGAAGCCGGGAGGTTTCAGAGCCGATAAAGAGTTCGAACAAAAGGGACGTTCGTTCGATGCCCGAAGCAAGGATCGGGGTGGCTTCTCAAGGGAAGATCATACACTGCGTGAGCGGTCGTATGGTCCCGGTAATAAGGGCCGTAAACCTGCTTTTGGAAAAGAGGACAAGCCAGGAGACTTCAAAAAAAGAACGCCCGTCCGGTCAGGAGATGCTTCAAATGGAGAACGCAGCAGGAGACCGCGTACCCAGGAGGGAAAGGAGCCCCGGTTGCGTCGCCCCCGAAAGGGAGAATAAACGATTTCTACTTCATTTGTTGACGTAGCGATTACATTGAATCTGGCAATGAAACTTTTTTTATTGCCAGTTTTTTTGCGGCTGTACGGTCGGTCTTACCGCTTCCGGTTTGCGGGATTGATTCTACGACAAGGATATGGAAGGGGCGCTGATAGCGCGGCAGAAGCTGTTCAATCTCCCTTTTGAGAATCGCGGGATTGTTTATGGGTTCAATCAGCAGCACGACAGCCTCTCCCAGCCGCGGATGCGGTACCGCGGTGATGGCAAAGTTTCCATTTATAAAGGGTCGTAAGATTTTTTCCACCAGTTCTGCCTGTACTTTGATGCCTCCCGTGTCGATCACGTTGTCCTTTCTTCCCAGGATGCGGAAAGTGCCATCGGAACGGATCTCGGCGATGTCATTGGTAACCACCGTCTCATTGGCCACGTGAGGCGCGTGGATAATCAGTGTCTGCTCTTCGGATAGTTTTAGACTGACTCCCGGAAGCGGGAAATAATAGCTGGATGCATCCTCCCCGTTTATCTTTCGAAGGGCAATATGCGATACCGTTTCGGTCATACCGTACGTGGAGTAGAGTGCGTTTGGCAGTTCTTTCAGTGCCTCTTCCAATTGCGGGTCAATGGCTCCACCCCCAATGATCACCCTTTTTATTTGGGAGAACTGCTGTTTCTCTTCCGGCGACTGAAGTGCATTGTACACCTGTAATGGCACCATTGCTGCAAAGTCAAACTTGTCTGTTGTCTCTGCCAGCGGATGGCCGGAGGGCGTCACCGGAAAGAGGTCCATTCCTGTGCAGATGGCTCGTACAACCATCATCTTCCCAGCAATATAATCAAGAGGAAGGCAGAGAAGTGCTTTTTCATTTTCTTTCAGTTGAAAGAAGTCGCAGGTCATCAAGGCGCTTTGTACCATCTGCTCTTTGCGTACGGTAATCTGTTTGGGCAGGCCAGTAGAGCCCGACGTTTGAAGCCGGATGGTTTTTCCCGGTGAGAACCATTCACGAAGGAAAAGGAGAAGTCGTTGATGGAAGGGCGACTGATCGAAAAAGACCTCATGTTGCACTGCAAGAATTTCCTCCGCACTGAACATCTTTCCGGCAATGCGTATCTTATTCATCTTCGTCGTGAAATTCTTTCAAACCGGGAAATACTCCTGCCGTCTTAAACCAAAGCCGGTCGCCCCTGGTCTCCAGAGGAAGCGAAATGTTGTTCATGTAGAGAGAACCGGTTCCGAGTCCCTGCGGAAGCGGATTGTCCAGCGTAGCACACCATTGAGCAATGCAGTTCAGTCCGATGTTCGACTCCAGTGCCGAGGTGATCCACCAGCCGATTCCAAGCTCGTTGGCCAGCGCAATCCATTCATTGCATCCGCTGAGCCCCCCGTGGAGGGTGGGCTTGAGGATGATATATCGAGGCCGGATGGATTCCAGCATTTTTTTCTTTTCAGCGGGAGGATGAATGCCAATCAACTCTTCATCCAGGGCGACGGGAATGGGGGAGGAACCGCACAACCGCTCCATCTCCATCCACTGTCCGGCCCGGATGGGCTGCTCGATGGAGTGAATATCCAGTTCGGCCAGCCGGTGCAACTTCTCCATTGCCTCCCCACTGCTGAAAGCCCCGTTGGCATCCACACGCAGTTCCACCTCCCTGGCGGAGTAATGGCTTCGAATAAATTGCAATAAGGTCAGTTCCTTTTCAAAATCAATCGCCCCGATCTTAAGTTTGATACAGTTAAAACCTTTTTCGAGTTTCGCTTCAATCTGTTGCATCATCTCCTGGAATTCCCCCATCCATATCAAGCCGTTGATGGCGATTCCAGTTTCACCCCGACTGAAAGGGGTGTCCCAAAGTTGCCATGAACATTGCCTGTAATGATGCATGGCCGTCTCCATCCCGAACAGGATGGAGGGATGGAGACGGAGCAATTCAGTGTCGACCCGCTGTTCATTCTCAATAATCCGGCAGAAGGACGCCAGCCGGTTGGCATACCCTGCATCAAAGTCGCAGCTGAGATCATGCAGCGGCGCACACTCCCCAATGCCGAAATGTGCAGGATCCTCATCGTCGCGGAATACGACGTACCATACCTGGTGGTCTGTGTAGATACCCCGGGAGGTACCTGCCGGCTTTTTGAACCGGAGCCTGTAGGGTATGATCTCTATTTTAAACATGAATTTTTATAATTCAACTTTGGCTTAGGGTAGTTTGGGAAACTTCTTGAAATCTGGTTTTCGTTTTTCCAGGAATGCCTGCTTTCCTTCCTGTGCCTCCTCGGTTAGGTAGTAGAGCATGGTAGCATCGCCGGCCAGTTCCTGAATGCCTGCCTGTCCATCCAGCTCGGCATTGAGTCCCGCCTTGATCATGCGCAGAGCGAGGGGACTGTGTTGCATCATGGTCTCTGCCCACTCCACCACCTCATCCTCGAGGCGGTCAAAGGGTACCACTTTGTTCACCAGTCCCATTTCCAATGCCTCCTGTGCGTTGTACTGTCGGCAGAGAAACCATATTTCACGTGCCTTCTTTTGTCCCACGACGCGTGCCAGATAGGAAGAACCGAAGCCGGCGTCGAAACTACCCACGCGGGGCCCGGTTTGTCCGAAGATGGCATTTTCGGAGGCAATGGTCAGGTCGCATACCACGTGCAGCACATGTCCACCACCAATTGCATAACCATTTACCATGGCAATCACCGGCTTGGGGATGGAGCGGATCTGCTTCTGCACATCCAGCACGTTGAGGCGCGGTACGCCATCCTTACCGATATATCCTCCCTTTCCCTTCACATTCTGGTCGCCTCCCGAGCAGAAGGCCTTGTCTCCTGCACCGGTGAGTACCACCACGCTTACTTCCTCCTTCTCACGGCAGATGCGCAAAGCATCGCTCATTTCTCCGGTAGTGGTGGGCGTAAAGGCGTTTCGGTAACGGGGACGGTTGATGGTGATGCGGGCGATGCCGTTGTAAAAATCGAAGAGAATATCTTCATACTCTTTTATGGTGGTCCATTTTCTTTCACTCATAATCTTTTGTTTCTTGTTGACGATAATAGGATTTTATTTCCAGGCTGTTCTTCTCAATCGTAGTGAAGACCTCCAGTATAACAGGTGAATCACTTTCAGGGTTCAGCAGCAGAGACAATTGTTTTTGCAACTCTTCGGCATTGCTTGCGGAGAGGTAGGTGAAACCCCGTTGCTCTGCCCATCCTTTTGCGGTGGTTGTGTGGTTCGCGGTAATGTAACCGGTGAGCATTTCCGATTGGTTGAGCCCCGGTAGCGTATCAAAGATACCTCCCCCGCCGTTGTTGTTGAGCAGGATACGCAGGTTTGGCGATAGGTGCCGGTTCCAGAGGCCGTTCATATCATAGAAGAAGCTCAGGTCGCCGGTCAGCAGAAAGGCGAGTCGTTTTGTAGCAGCGGCATAGCCTACCGCTGTGGAAATCGATCCCTCAATGCCGTTTGTGCCTCTGTTGCAAAAGCGATAAACCGAATCGGAAACGCTGAACAACTGTGACAGGTATACACTCTGGCTGTTGGCCAGTTGGAGCGAGCTGTTTTCGGGCATATTGTTCAGCAACATGCCCACGGCATACAGGTCGGAATAATCCGGATGAGGGGTTGTGGTCCGCTCGCAGGCGCTTTTCCAACGTTCCACAAATGTCTCACTCTCGTGATCGTTGCTAGTTGAATTGTTGTGTGGCAGGGCCAACATTTCATCGGAAGGGACTTCCGCCAGGGATCGCAGGAATGTTTCCGGATCACTTTGTACAATATCGGTCACCAGCTGAAAGGTGTCGGTCACCTCTCCCGCGGGAGAGAGCTGCCACAGCTCACAGGCAGGAGCGCTGCGGATAAATTGTTTCAGTCGTTTGGAAACGACATGGCCACCCAGGGTAATCACCAGTTCGGGAGCCAACTGTTGCAGTTCTTTCTCTGAAGCAGTACGAAGCACCACGTCGAAGCGGGAATAATCTCCCGCAGGGATGTTGGCAAGATGATCGGCCAGCACCACTGTGTTTTGGTCGCTTGCAAGCCTCTTTAACACATCGGCCAGACCATTTCCCGGCGGCAGCTGTCCCACGATGATCATTCGTCGGGAGAATGAACGGAAACGCTTACGATATCCGGCCTCATCCGGCAGAATAGTGAGTGGTTTGGTACGACGAATTACCCGGACGGCAGGAAGTGAGGCAGTACTGAACCCAAACAGAGGTTCGGACAGTGGGATGTTGATGTGTGCAGGGCCCTTCTCCTGATTGTCAAGGCCGAGAATGGCTTCATTGATCAGTCGATTGCAATGCCACTCCTCTTCTGGGTTACTTATCTCTGGCAGCTGCACCGCATGGCATACCAGTTTTCCAAAAAGGCCGGTTTGCGGGATGGTTTGCCCGTCCATCTGTCCCGTCCATGCGGGAGGTCGGTCGGCAGTAATCACCAATAGCGGGAGCTGCTGATAAAAGGCCTCGGCCACTGCCGGACCCAGGTTGAGTGCAGCCGTACCGGAAGTGCAGCATACCGCGACGGGGCGGTTGAGTGCCTGAATGACTCCCAGAGCAAAGAATCCGGCACTTCGTTCGTCGACCACGCTATAGCAGGTGAAATCGCTGTCGCTGGCAAAAGAGTGAATCAGCGGTGCATTGCGTGACCCGGGAGAGAGTACAATGTGTGTGATGCCATGTGCCTTAAGCAATGCCACCAGTTGTAAAACATTTTTCTTGTCTGAATACATTCTCAAATCTTAATTGACAATACTTGCCATGGTTTCAAGCTTCTTCTCCGTTTCCTTCCACTCATCCCTGCATATGGATGAGGAGATTAAGCCGCTACCTGCAAACAAAGTAAGCGAACTTTTTCCAATTTCCATACACCGCAGGTTGACATAGATGTTTGTTTCGGCCATTGGTTCCAGCATGCCGAGGAATCCGGTATAATAACGACGGTCATATCCTTCGTGATTCCGGATAAACTGAAAAGCTTCCTCTTTGGGCAGACCGGAGACGGCCGGGGTGGGATGAAGTGCTTTCAGGAGCGTCCCGATAGATGAGCTGTCGGTCAGGGAAAAGTTGAAATCGGTGCGCAGATGGGCAAGGTTTCCGGCTTTGGACGTATAGGGCCCGTTTATTTCGGGAGTAATCTGAAAGGAGGAGAGTTGTTGTAACAGGTATGAAGTGACCAGATGTTGCTCACGAAGGTTCTTGTCGTCCCACGATACGGTTTCCGAGTGAGGATATCGTGTCCCTGCAAGGGCCATCGTCTGCCATTTGTTCCCCGTTCCGGCCAGCAATGTTTCGGGCGTACTACCCAGCCATGTACCGCTTTGGGGCGTGTGAAAAAGGAATACACAGGAGTGAGTATACTTTTCTGTGGCTCTGAAAAAAACACGTCCCGGGGAAAACCCTTCCTTCCTGTCGATGGCCTTGCTCCTTGAAAGTACCAGCTTTTTTATTGTACCGTCTGTCAGTGGCTTGTGAAACCGCTGAAATAGTTGAGCGTAGTCACTTTTATCAATATTCTTTTGTTTTACACCCTTCTCCTTCTCTGGTCGTTTTTTTTCAGTGGATATCTCCACTTCAGCGAGATCCCGGCAATCGGGACGGATCACGATTACCGGCGTTTCGCCGGATATCCGGAAAGGGGCGATCACGAAACCACACCGACCGTTTAACACATCCAGGTCGTCGGTGAGGGTGGGTGTTCCGGATGTTTGCATCACAAACCGCGGCGATGTTTCATCGGGCAGCCTGAAAATTGCGAAACATGCATCCTGTTCAATCAGTGCATCCAGTATCTGATACTCGTGCAGGTCTTTCATTTTTTTTTCAGAATGCTGTTTACTACCCGTACGGAAGAAACCAACTTCTCGGTGGAGGTAAAGATATCAATATTCCACACGTGGATGGAGCGACCTTTGTGCAGGATCGTACCCACGGCCCGCACCTTGTCGCCCTTCTTCGCGTAGGAGATGTGGTTGCAGCTTACCTGTATGCCTACGGGTATCTCATCCGCTTCGCACAGGCTCAGTGATCCCTGTCCGGCTACCGATTCTGCGAGGGCCAGCGTGGCTCCTCCGTGCAGGATGCCAAACGGCTGACACACACTTTTTTCGACAGGCATCACCGCTTCTGTCCTTTCGGGAGAAACATGAGTAAATGTAATCCCCAGTGTCTCCATCAATGTATTGCGGTTGTTGGTGTTGATTTGATCGGGTGAACCCCTATCTGGTAAATTGTTGTGACTGCTTTTGTTCATGCTTCGTTGCCTTCTTTTCTGCAAAAATAATGAATCTTATTAGCATGCCACCAATAAGATTCATTAAAAATAATTCCGAAAGCTGTTTCTATTTTACTTACACAGTTTTTGAGGATGGGAACAATTTTATTGGGTCACGGAAAAGCTTGTTTCGTTGGAATTGTCCGCGGAGTTTTGTGCAATCCACAGCTTAAAGTTTCCCGGTTCTGTTTTTTTCTTCATGTCAATGCCGTAGAAAGCCAGATCTTCAGACAGGAGCTCAAAGGAAACCTGTTTGCTTTCACCTGATTTCAGATTTACCTTCTGAAAACCTTTCAGCTCTTTTACCGGGCGGGTAACGCTGCCCACCAGATCGCGGATGTACAGTTGCACTACCATGTCACCCTCCCGCGTTCCGTTGTTCTGCAGCGTGGCCGTGACGGTGATCTTGTCATTGGTCGCCTTCATGGACGACTTGTCAAGTTTTACATCACTGATGCCGTATGTGGTATAACTCAATCCGTATCCGAACGGATAGAGTGGGGTGATGGATGTGTCGAGGTAGCTGGATTTATAATCGATTTTTTCATTCGAAAGATCCACGGGTCGACCGGTATTTTTTTGATTGTAGTAGATGGGGATCTGCCCCACATTTCTCGGGAACGACATCGCCAGCCTTGCCGAAGGATTGTAGTCCCCCGCAATTACATCGGCAATGCCATACCCGCCTTGTGTACCGGGGAACCATGCCTGGAGGATGGCATCCAGATTCTCATCTTCCCAGGAAAGGTCGAGTGGACGTCCGCTCAGTGTGACGAGGACAATGGGTTTGCCGGTTTCTTTTAATGCGTTCAGTAATTCACGCTGCGGTTCCGGTAGTCGAATATCTGTTCGCACTGCAGCTTCGCCGGACCAGTTGAAATCTTCCCCCATTGCGGCAATGACCAGATCGGCCCTGCTTGCAGCTGAAACAGCTTCTGCAATTTTACCCGGTGTGGTTTCGGTGATGGTGGATCCTGCTACATACAAAAACTTCACGGTACTTCCCGCATACTTCTCTGTGAGTCCCTGCAGGATGGGTACACTCTTGTTCCGGTTACCCAGGCCGGCCCATTCGCCGTTCATATTGATGGAGTCGTTCATCAGCGGGCCGATCAGCGCGATGGTTTTTCCGCTCGCTTTTGTGATGGGGAGAAGTTGATTGTCGTTCTTCAGCAGCACCACCGACGAGGCGACCGCCTTGCGTGCCGTTTCCATGAATTCGGTCGTCATGGTGTTTTGTTTTGCCCGCGCTTCATTGAGATATCGGTAAGGGTCATCAAACAAACCCAACAAAAACTTCATCTCCAGTATACGGCGGGTGGCGGTGTTTATGGTTTTTTCCGATACTTTTCCTTCTTTAACCGATTGGGTGAGGTATTTAATAAATGATGCACCGGTCATGTCCATGTCAATGCCGGCATTGACAGCCAGTTCGGCTGCATGTTGCTCATCTTCGGCCACGCCATGGGGTACCAGTTCGTTGGTCCCGGTATAGTCGGTCACGACAAATCCTTTAAAACCCCACTCTTCACGCAGAATGTCTGTCAGTAGCCACCGGTCTGCGGTTGCCGGTATTCCGTTGATCTCGTTGAAGGAGGCCATAAAGGTGCCCACACCGGCCTCCAGTGCTGCCCTGTAAGGAGGCAGATAGACATTGCGGAGGGTGTGCTCCGACAGCTCGGCAGGGTTGTAATCTCTTCCCGATTCAGCGGCCCCGTATGCTGCGAGATGTTTTCCGGTGGCAAGCAGGGTAGTCAGTTCGCCAAGTCTGCTTCCATCCCCACTGCCCTGAAAGCCGATGACCCTGGCTTTAGCCACTTTGCTACCCAGGTAGGGGTCCTCTCCCGCACCCTCCATTACACGACCCCAGCGGGCATCTCTACTGATATCCACCATGGGGGCGAAAGTCCAGTTGATTCCATCGGATGACGCCTCAATGGCTGCAATTTCAGCGGTTCGTCGCATCATCTCCAAATCCCACGAACAGGCTTCACCTAGTGGAATAGGGAAAATAGTTTTATAACCGTGAATTACATCCTGTCCGAAAAGGATGGGAATACCCAAACGGGTGGAATCAACGGCGTATTGTTGAAAACGTCGGATCCCTTCCACGGACGTGGCGTTAAAAATACTGCCAATCAACCCTTTTTCAAGGTAGGGTCGAAAATCATCGGACATCACCGGGCCGGTGATCGACCAGTTGGCGGAGAATTGTGTCATCTGTCCGATTTTCTCTTCGAGGGTCATCAGTTTCAGTACCGAATCCACTCGTTTTTCTATGCGTTTGTCACCGCTGTAACTCTGCCACTTGCCTGAATCCTGGGCGCCGTCTGAATGTGATCCGCAGGATGCCAGCAGGACTGCTGCTAAAATGAAAGATGTTGTTATAATGTTTTTTCTCATTATCATTTTTTTTATCAGATACGGGAAATCGGGTTAGGGTGCATAAGTGAATCCCAATGTTTTCAATCCTTCCTGAATCTCCGGTGCTCCCATAAAAAGCTTCCAGAGGAGACCAGTACGATAGTTTTCGATCATTGGTGCGATGGTGAGCTGGTCGATGGCCAGATAACGTTGCGGATACCAGTTATCCTGCTGGCTGAACGCATCGTAGAAGCCATATTTTCCCCATAGCTTATCTCCCAGATCATTATAAAAATGCTTCATGGCCCTCATTGACTGTTCGGGAGTGTATGGGAAACTGGACAATGCAGCCGTGGGGGTGATCACACCCAGGTCATTTTTTTCGGGCTTGTGTGCTGAATATCCTTTTACCGAATAACTCGCAGTCAAACCCCAGCAATTTTCGCCATACCCTTCAAATCCTTTTGGATTTTCTACACAATATTCGTAATTGATCAGCGCCTGGTTTCTGTTCAGTTGCCAGTAGTCGGCATATTGATCCTTCAGCCCTTTCGGACTTAATCCGATATAGGAATAGTGTGCCCAGAACAGCGGACCTCCGTATTCCTCTGCTCCGTTGTATTTCAAGATCAGAGGATAACCATACGCTTCATTCTTGCTTGTGATCGTTCCTCCTCGGGCCCATCCGTTGTGATAGGCCGATGCCGGAATAGGATGGGTGGGGGAGGAGGCTGCCAGGATATAGGTGATCAGACATTCATTGTAACCTTCCAGCGGAAAATTCATTTCCCAGTTGTATTCCGGGCTCCAGTGCCAGTAAAGTACATCCTGTCCGTTCAGGTACCAGTCCCATTCCATTTCTCTCCAGAGTGTATCAATCTTTTGTGCCAGCTCTTTCTCCGTGTTATTCCCGTTTTTGAAATATTCCCGCACGATAAGCAGCCCCTGCATGAGAAAAGCGCTCTCAACCAGGTCACCTCCATTGTCTTTTTTGCCAAATGGTTTGGTCTTTCCTGTGGGTCCATGAATCCAGTGTGACCAGACACCATGATAACGGTCGGCGGAAGCCAGGTAGTCGGTTATCCGGTGTAGTCGTGTCACGCCCTCTTCACGGGAAATAAAACCCCGCTCCATGGCTACAACAAGTCCGGCAAGACCGAAACCGCTACCCCCTGTAGTAACTACTTCCTTATCGTTCTGCGGATATTCCCCATCCATGTGTATGCGTTCCGGTGCGAGGCCCGATGTAGTTTCTGCTCCCTCCCACATATAGTTGAAATGTGTTTTCTGTATGAAGTTCAGAAATTCATCGTCAGATACAAAGGAGGCAGGACGCCCATTTCCGGCCCTCTCCGCTTGTTCTTTTTTATTGTTACAAGTTATCAGAAAAAAAGTGCTGATCATCAGCACAATGATTGATACATGTTTGCGATTGTTCATTTTTCCTTTATTTTTTTATTTGTTGAAACAGCCATGACATGAAATCCGACTTGTTAAAAGCCGGGTCCCAGCTGCTATGATTCACTCCCGGAAACTCAATATATTCAACATTGGCACCTTCGGCCTTCAGCTTTATATATGCTTCACGCGAAAACCTGACAGGTACCACCGAATCGGCATCACCATGAAATATACGGAAAGCTGTTTTTGAACTGAAATTGTTAAACCTGTCCGTACGGATCCCGCCACAAATAGGAACTGCCGCAGCAAAAAGGTCCGGAAAACGGCATACCAGATCGAAGGTTCCCATTCCTCCCATCGACAGACCCACAATATAAATCCGGTTTCTGTCCACCGGATAAGTTTCTATTACCTTTTCCAGCAATTCCTTCGTCAATGCCAGTGGTTTTGAAATTTCAGCGTCTGCCGGAAAAGGATTTTCCTGCTGAAAGCCATCCGGCCTTTTGGGAGTAGGCCAGTATAAATCTGACGGACATTGAGGAAAGAGGACAAAAGCGGGGTACTTTTCCCTGTTTACCGGGTTGGTAAACATCATTCCCCCATGGGTCAGCTGTGCCCTGTTGTCGGCCCCCCTCTCTCCTGCCCCATGGAGGAAAAGCACCAAAGGATATTTTTTACCATCCTCCACCTGCAGGGGATTCAGCTGGCGATAGAGTAATGTATCTCCACTTTCAGAAAAATGGATCTTTGCATCATACTCCTCATATTGAGCAACTGCAGAGAAGGAAATGGCATAAAATATTAAAAATGTGATTTTTATACTTTTAATTTTCATCATAATAAATTCATTATTTAAGACCGGTAGATCGCTCAGGACAGGGGATTAACCTGAAATTGAAATCCCAGTTTTGTCAGACCTTTTTGAATTTCCATATCGTTCATTAGTAATTTCCAAAGAAGGAAACTCCGGTAATTTTCGATCATGATGATAATCGGTCCCTGGTCGATGGCAATATGCTGGTTGTCGAACCAGCCCAAGGAAAGATTAAATGCGTCGATAAATCCGTACTCCGACCAAATCTTGTCTCCCAGTTTATAATAAAAAAAACGGAGAGCCTTCATTGATTCTTCAGGTGTGTAGGGCATGGATGCCAACGCTGCCGTGGGAGCAATAACGCCTCTGTCGTTGGTTGGCGAGTGGGCGCTGTATCCCTGGTTTCCGTCACTGGCTGTCAATCCCCAGCAATGTTCGCTGTACCCGGCATATTTCCTGGGATTATCTACACAATAGAGATGGTTGATGAATGAATGATTGCTGTTCTGTTCCCAATAGTCGGCGTAACGATCTTTCAATCCTTTTGGGTTTATTCCCAGAAATGAGTAGTGTGCGAAAAAGAGAGGACCTCCCATCTCAGGCCCCAAAGGCAACCGATGTCCATAGTATGTGGCATTATTTATCATATTGCCGTTGCGGGCCCATCCCTGGTCATACACTTCTTTTGTAATTGAATGTGTTGGAGATGAGGCTGCAAGGATGTAAGTGATAAGACATTCGTTCCATCCTGTAATTTTCATATTCATCTGCCATCCGTACTGCGAACTCCAATGCCAATAGAGTGTATTCTCATTTTCCTTTTGGAACCACTTCCAGTCAATTTCTTCCCATAAAAGGGTAATCTCTTCTCTCAGCTTTATCTCAGCAGGTGTGGACTGACTGAAATATTGCCTTGCGGTCAATAAACCCTGGAACAGCAAAGATGTTTCTACGAGGTCGGCTCCATTGTCATATGTGCTAAAGGGTAATGTGGCACCCGTCTCGCCGTTAATCCAATGAGCAAAAGCTCCATGATAGCGGATTGCTTTGTCTTTCAAAAAAGTCACAATTTTCTGAACACGAAGCAGTGCTTCGTCTCTCGTTACAAACTCTCTTTCCGCTGCAACAATTATCGCCATTACGCCAAAACCCGTACCGCCGGTGGTTACCGTGTTACCCGAAGTGGACCGTTCGCGTGCCATCCCGCTTATCGGATGCCCGAAATCCCAGAAGTAGCGGAATGTCTGTCTTTGTACCAGGGTCAGAAGTTGTTCGTCGGAGATAAGTGGAAATTTGTCTGATGTATCCATTCCGGTAGAGATAGAGTATACTTTGCCGGTAAGAATACGGTTGCCGGAGAGTGCATACAATTCTCTGCGAATTTCCAGTTGATAAGAAGAGAACGATTCCAGTTTGTCGAATGTTTCAATCTGCACAGATTGGCTGTTCAGAATGAAGCGCAAATGTACCGGTTCCCCGGTAGACTTTCGCAATATGATATTTTCCTCTATCATGCCGGGGTTTACTGATTCTGAAAATACCAGTCTTATCACCAGTTCATGATTCACTTCCCTGTAGGAGGATGCGTTCACTACTCCGTTAATCTCAATACTTTCCAATTGAAACAGCTTGGTCGGTGTTTCCACATCACTCTTGCCACAGCCCCAAAGTATGATGGCACTGATTACTCCAAGAAAAGTGTACACGGCTGTTTTTATTTCCATTATACTCCGACTGATTTAATTTTATAAGAGAGATCCGATTTGGGATTTATATATTTTGTTCATGCATAACAGACCTTTACACACCGTCGGCCCATTCAAGAAGATAAACCGACAGTGTGTGATTTGTAGGGCAGGTCTTCATTTTATTTGGCCGCCAGTCGTACAATTTCTGATGCCGGCAATGCTTTGTTGTAAATCCGCACTTCATCAATAAGACTATTATCAGACAGATGGTTCCACCCATTAAAGCGTGGTGCACCTGAACCGATAGACATGATGTCACAACCATTCCAGCTGATGCCCGAAAAATTACCAGCGGCAACTTCCACTCCATTTATATAAAAGATTGCTTTTGTTGGTGTCAGTACCAGAGCGATATGAACCCATCCGGCTGTGGCCGGATCAAGGTCGGCTTTGGCCGCTCCGTCGAGCCACATGTCTGCAGTGCCATTGCCCACGTTGGCTTTTACCCGTTGTTTGCCGCTGGCATTTTCACGGAAAATTCTGATTCCGGATGTCCGGTTGTTTTGGTTGTTTACAGGCTTTCCTGCCTCGGGCGGACCGATCACCAGGATACCTGCCCTGTCGGGGACAGGGTTCACTTTATACCAGAAACCGAAAGTCATCTCGCTGGTCAGGGGTGCTGCCAGATTGGCTATGTCGAAGGTGAGGTAACTATTGGCTGCACCGGCATATGCCTTGCCACTCTTGCCGTCGACAAAGGTGGGGTTGCCTACTATGGTAGCGTCCATCAGGCTTTGGTAATCCTCCAGATCCTTGTCGAAGGAGAGGTAGAACATTTGGCCGTCGGCGCCGATGGGTGGAGGCGTGGGTTGTTCTGGAAAGTCGAAGGGGGGATTCTGGCCCAGATCCTGAAAGCAAGAAGTGAGAATGATCCCAGTCATTATCAGAATAATATATGCTGTTTTCTTCATAAGAATTGTCTGTTTAATAATTTGGATTTTGTATCAGTACACCGTTCGATTTGTCTACTTCTGTCTGTGGTAGCGGCAACAATGCGTGCCTGTCCTGATAACCTGTTTTGCCTGCGGCATGCAGTACTTCACGGGCAATGCCCCAGCGGACCAGATCGTAGAACCGGTCGAATTCCATCCCCAACTCCACTCTACGCTCATGCCGGATTGCATCACGCAACTCCGACTGGTCTGTAGTGGTCACCTTTGGCAGTACGGCTGAATTCGTACCACGGGCTCTGGCTCTTACCATTTCCAGGTAATTTACGGCTTCTCCCGCCCTACCCAGTTCATTGGCAGATTCGGCTGCCATCAGGACTACATCGGAATAGCGGATTAATCTGATGTTGAACCAATATCCACTTTTGGTGTAAGTGACTCTCATGCTTGGATTGGTATATGCTTTCTTGTTGTAGTATTTGTTGATTACATCAGCATTCGCTATTGGTTTCTCGCCATAGGGCTGGTTCGCCGGTATAGAAGAAGGATCGCCACCCGTTTTGATAAAGTAAAGCAATGTCTCATTTTTACGTGGATCACCTGCTTCAAAAGCATCTGCCAGCAGTTGGGTTGGTGTATTCCATCCCCAGCCAAGATTCCATTCGCCCGCACCTCTTACGCCCTGTACTTGCGCAAATTGACTTCCTATATCGTCTGATCCCGGCTGTGAAGGAGTAGCTGTGCATTGCAATTCAAATACAGATTCACTGCTGTTCTCTCCTGTTTCCCGAAAGATCTGATTATAGGGTGTATTCAGATTATACAAAGCCGACTGGACTACATCTACCGATGCGGCGTTCATATTGTTCCAATCGTTTCGCATCATATAGGTTCTGGCATGCAAAGCTCTTGCGGCCCCCCAGGTAAGACGTCCTATATAGACCGGTGACCATGTCCTGGGCAAATTTTTCTCTGCAACCGTCAGATCAGCGTCGATCAATGCGTATATTTCCGATGCGGGTGATTTCGGTATATTGGCTTCTTCTGCATTTACGACTTTAAAATCTATTTTCGGAACATCCCCAAAAGCCCGTACCAAATTGAAGAAGGCATATGCCCGGAAGAAGTGTGCCTCAGAACGATTGATCAGATCTCCCTCCGAAAGGGTTCCGTTTTTCGTCTCTGTCTGAGCAATATCATCGAGAATTTTGTTGGCAAGGATAATGATCTCGTAGTTGTTTGTCCAGTAGGAGCCGATTAATCCATTTGTGGCAATATACTCAAAATTGTCGAACATTCGGCCGTGCGCCGCACCGTCGGCCGCTGTACTTCCTTTCTCCGCATCTTCAGAGCGGAAAGAGTGTATAGCCAGCGCCGTTGTACCCGAGGTTACATGAAAGCCGCGTATTTTGGCATAGAGGGTAAACACATCGGACTGAAAGGAGCCACCGCTGCCTTCATCTCCCTCCACCCATTCTCCCTGTGGTTTCTGATCCAGCAGGTCAGAACAGCCGGTCTGTGTCATTGCAACCAGCATTGTGATTAGTAACCAAATATATATTATATTATGTTTCATATTTATATGCGATTAAAAAGTTAAGTTCAGTCCAAAGGTATATATCATTGGCATGGGATATGTGCCGCCATCGATCCCGAATGCCAGGGCGGAGCCTCCAATTTCAGGGGTAAAACCGGTATTCCGTGTCCAGGTCTTCAGGTTCTGCACGTTGGCGAAGAGACGTAGTGATTTGAGATAAACTTTCTGTAAGAAATCAGTTTCAAAGGTATAACCCAGTTGCACATTCCGGATACGGAAGAAGCTGCCGTCCTCAAGGTAGTAATTTGAATTGATCAGATTGATGGAATGTGAAGGATTGAGGATCGGTTCCCAGTTGGAGGTGCCTTCACCGTGCCAACGGCCCATACGGTCTGTCAGATAGTTGAGCTGTGCATAGGTTGGGTCGTCCCATGTACGGTAAATTTCATTGCCATATACACCCATCATCTCCACGCTGAAGTCGAAATTCCTGTATCCGAGGTTGACACTGAGCCCGTAGGTCAAATCCGGCGTGGGGTTCCCGATCATGGTACGGTCGTCCTGCGTGATGACACCATCGCCATTCACATCGACAAACTTCAAATCACCCGGGGCCACACTCCCTACTTTGTTTGGATAATAAGTTTTCACATCTTCCCTGTTCTGGTAGACGCCGGCCACCTTGTATCCGAAAAAATGCCCCACGGGATACCCTTCCAGAGAGCGTGATATTCCTCCCGCGGCGAAGATGGCATCATCGGGACCGCGACCCAGCGAGAGGACTTTGTTGTCGATGGTCGTCAGGTTTCCCGAGATAACGTAGTGGAACCCATCGTCGCTTATCTTATCGCTCCAGGAGGCTGAAATCTCCAGACCCCGATTTCGGATCTCACCCAGGTTCTCCAGTGAGTTCTTGGCTCCTGAGAAACCGGACAGCATCACAATGATATCTTTTGTGGTTTTATTATAAAATACCGGTTCCAGACGCAGTCGGTTGTCGAACATGGTAACCTCGAAGCCAGCTTCCCAGGCATGAGTTTTCTCCCAGTTGAGATTCTGTGGGAGGTATTCCACAGAGTAACCTGTGATGATATTATCTCCGAAGACTGCGCTACCGGAGCTTTGGAGGCGGGGGTAAGTCGGGTAGTTGTATCCGCCCGTATTCTGGCTTCCAAGTACTCCCCATGATCCTTTCAGTTTCAGGTAGTTGATAAGTGACTGATCCGACATGAATGCTTCTTCAGAAGCCACCCAACCGGCACCAAAGGAATAGAAATTGTCCCAGGTGTTCCCTACAGAACGGAATACCGATGCACCATCGCGGCGATAGGAAGCATTAAAAAGATACCGGTTGTTATAATTGTACAAGGCACGCAACAGGTAGGACATGGTAAAACGTTTGTTCTGACTGCTGCTATTTGCAGAAGATTTGTTTGCGATGGATGAGATCCACCACTTGTCAATGTTGTCACTTGGCACGGAAAAGATGATATCTTCTATGTTTTGACTGCGGGAGGCTCCCAGTGAGGAAAATTCGGTGAAGTTGGTTGTAACACCACCTGTTGCCGTCAGATTGTGACCTCCGAAATTGTTGGTATAGGTGAGAATATAGTCACTCTGTGCCACTGTGCGGGTTGATTTCGACTGGGAGATGGATTCATTGGTTGTCAGATTTTCCTCGCCTTGTAAGTCCGGATTAAAAACAGTAATGATGGGGCTGAGACCACGGCTTTCATTTACTGCATAATCCAGGGAGAAAGTACTTTTGAAACTGAAGTGATTCAGAAAATCAAATTCGCCGTAAATATTACCTGCTGCACGGTTGTTATTGGCTATCGTATGATTGGCTCTTGTCTCCACATCAATCATAGGGTTCCATACCTGCGCCCGCTGAAAATCTGGCAGTGTGTGCAAAAGTTCGCCTGTTTCATCATAAACCGGAGAGATGGGTGCTGCTCTGATGGCCCCATTTACTCCCTTGGCATCGGCAGGATTGGTCCTGGAGGCGTTCACCTGGTAACCGAAACGGAGTGCTTTGTTCACGCTGTATTCGCTGCTCAGATTGAGTGTCAAACGTGAATATTTCTCATATTTGATATTACCCTCTTCCGAGGTATAGCCAATACCCATATAGAAACGATTTTTCTCTCCCGAGCCGGTGATGCTGATGTTATTATTGGTCAGGAACCCCTGCTGGAAAATAACATCCTGCCAATCTGTATCCGCAGTCCAATCTGAATAGTCAAAGATGCCCAGACCCTGGTTGATACGTTGTTCGTCATACAATTCCTTGAACTGCGCCGCATTGGTCATCGGCATTTTGTGGGTCACCTCTTTAAAACCAAGTGAGGAGTTGAAATTAACCACTGTCTGCCCTCTCTTTGCACGCTTCGTGTTTACAATGATGACACCATTTGCGCCACGAACCCCAAAGATGGCCAACGAAGATGGATCTTTTAATATTTCCATCGATTCAATATCCGCAGGATTGAGATAGTTGATGTTGTCAGAAAACAGGCCATCTACTACATATAGGGGTGAGTATCCGTTTATCGAGTTTGTTCCACGGATTCTCACCTCCGGATCCTGTCCTGCACGACCGGTGTTTACGATCTGTACACCCGCAACTTTACCCTGCACGGATGATAACAGGTTTGTCGTGGGACGGTTGGATATCTCTTCAGCACTCACACTGACTATAGACCCTGTAAGATCTCTCTTCCTGGCTGCACCATATCCAATCACCACTACTTCCTCCAGCGCATGCACATCTTCGGTCATGATGACATTGACTACGGTGCGGCCGTTGAGCGGCTCTTCAACCGTCACCATCCCGATGTAGCTGAATACTAACGTTGCATTATTTGACAAATTCGACAGCGAATAATTCCCGTCGATATCGGTCACGGTACCAAGTGTAGTACCTTTAACCAATACGGAAACCCCGATTGCGGGATCACCCGTCACGCCTTCTGTTACTTTTCCCGTTACGTTTATCTGCTGCTGCGCAAACAGCATGACGGAGTACAACAAAAGACTTAAAAATGTTGCAATTTTCAATTTCATGGATTCATTATTTTTTTTGTTTAAATTGGCATATTTTGCAAAATAATGAATAGTTCTCCGTGGTTAAAAATAAAACACCTCTTCAAAAGTACTTTATGTTGTAAAGCATGTTTTTAAAGGATACTTTTTTACTACTTTAATTTTATTAAATATTTTATATTTCAAGATATTACATTGTAAAGTGATATTAAGTGTATAGTAGCCATTTATTTGAAATTAATCATAAATTCCACCAGATTATCGGATTCCGAGAGCAACAGTTTTTTCCGTAGCCGGTATCGTGCTGCTTCCACGCCTCGGATAGAGATGTTCATCATTCCAGCAATTTCCTTCGAGGAGTAATTTAATCGAAGCAGGGTACAGAGCTTCAGGTCGGTGGGCGTGAGCGCGGGATATCTTTCTTTCAGCTTGCGAAAGAAATTTTCATGGATCAGGTCGAAATTTTCCTGAAAAACTGTCCAGGCATCTTCTTCCGATAAGTTTTTGCCAATCATTGTCACCAACTGGTTTCCTTCCGTGCGGTTGATTTTTCCAGCCAGCATATCGGATTGAATCAGTGTCCGCAGATTTTTCAGGAATTCGGTATGATTGATAATCATCATGGTGGCACTGGCCAGTTCCTTGCTTTTATACGTGAGATCTGACTCCAGTTTCTCGTTGCGCAGTGCGGTGATCTCTTTTTCTTGTCTATCGAGTTGTGCCAGGCGTCGGTTTTCCTGTTCCGTAAAAAGTTTATTTTTCCTTTGAACCACCTTTTGGACATGGTTTTCAATGAGAAGAACGGTGATAAATAAAATGATCAATGCATAGGACAGATATGCCCACCATGTTTTATACCATGGATTTTTAATCCGGAAGGTAAAACCGACCGTGGATAGTACCGCTCCTGAATTATCCCGTACACGTGCCTTCAGGATATACTCACCAGCCGGCAGGTTATTGTAGGATATGGAGAGATCCTCAGCTGTATTTACCCATCTGCTATCGTAGCCGTCTAAAAAACATTCAATTCTGAAAATGCTTTTGGAATATTCCGGATACATAAACTGAAATCCAATGTCGTTATACTTATAGGCGACAATGGCTTTTTCCCGGGGATTAAGATAGTAGGTACGATCGTTATTTCTATCGTAATACTCCACCAAAGAGAGGTACAGTATGCTTTTTTCAGGTGATGACTCTTCCGTAAAAACATATTTTCCAATACCACCATTCAGACAGAAATAGGTAGTGTGTTCATCAGCCACATAAACATTGGCTCGTCCCATGTTGGGGGGATTGTTGAGGATACTGTAGGGAATGCGATCTTTGAGGCTATAGGTGTCTCCGGAGGAAGACACCAAAGCATACTCCGTATTGCGGATGAACCAGTGTAGCGTGTCGTTTACTGAAACAATCCGATAGGTATCCGCAAAATCGGGCAGATACTTGTTTAGCAAATCATAAGGAATAATTTTTTCGTGTATGTCGTCATAAGTGTAAAAACGCTTCCCGTCGGTAAACACGATACGTCCTTTCAGTTTCATCACCTTTACAGGATCGGTCGACTCGGTTTTTGTGCTATCGAGCGACTGATAATTTTCAATCTCCACAACATTGCGCAGTGCATTGTCCAGCCGTAAACGGTAGACTCCCATGTACATATGACCGGCCCAGATGTTGCCGGCATGGTCTATTTCAAGATTTTTAATGAGATCCATAAATCCTTCCACACGGTGACTGAATTCCCAGTTACCCGATTCAGTTTGACTGTATACATATAACGAAGTGTAGGATGATTCAAGAAGAACATTTTTCCTGTTGATTACAGCCTGCTTGATATCCATTCCCCCCGTTCGGGCTTCGGGAATTGCTGTTTCCTTTCCATCCCCCAGCAGGGATGAGCCCAAATTGTGACCCACGAAAATCTGATTCCCGAAAGTTCGGATAAACCACGACTGGGTATCGAATTCGGGCAGGCGAGAAAAATTTTTCTTAACTTCGGAATAATGGTAAATTCCCTGGTTTGTAGCCAGGTAAAGATTGTTTCGATGGAAAAGGATATCCTCTACCAAACCTATCTGTACATCGCTCGGTTCAAAAAAAGTAAATGGTGATTGGGTTCGAATGTACGAGATGCCATTGTCGAGAGCTACCCAGATGTTGTGTTCTCTGTCGCTGTACAAAGCCAGAATGGTATTGTTATTTAGTCCGTTGCTACGATTGATATGCCACAGTTTATTCCCTTTCCTGTCAATGGCAAAGAGACCGTCGTTAAGTGTCCCGAATATATATTGTTCATTGGCAGAGAAAATTGCACGGTTGATGATTGCCTCCCTTAAGTCCGGCTCTATGGACGTTTCCCAGGGAGTAAGTGTTTGTGTATTCTCCGAAAACCGGTAGAGACCACTTTTGGATGTGACCAGCAGATATTCATCATTGAAGGGTAAGACCGCCACCACATTGTCGTCTTTCAGCTGATCGCGTGACAGAATATGGTGAAACTTGCTCCCGTCGAAATGATAAAAATCGTTGTTAATTAATTGTGCAAACATTTTCCCATTGACGGGAAAGAAATACAGTACTGCAGGATTCGGCTTCAGCGTGGAGACTTCCTTTCCGTCATAGACAAAAACAGCCGAAAATGACTGAAAATAAATTCTACCGTTAAAAGGGTGGATTGTCCATATTTCATCGTTGTGAAACGTGTAGTCTTTTACCAGGTTTTTGACAGAATGATAAATAAGTTGATTGGTTTCATCGGGCTCAAAAAAGCCAAACTCCTCAAATGAACCCACGTAAATGCGTTCAGGCGAAGATTCTGAATCAATGTAAATTGATTTTACGGAAAGGTTGTTCGGGAGTCTGTGCAGCTTCCAGTTTATCCCCTCGAAGCTTAGCAACCCGTTGTTATTCCCTGTATAGATTACGTTGTTACTTCCTTGTGCAACGGACCAGTTCTGATTCCCTGCCCTGTAATTACTGGTTGTGTAGTTATAAACAGGAGGTATGAAGGGTATCTCCTGTGCGTGCCCGGTCTGGCAAAGTGTCTTGAGTATGACGGCGATGAGTGCCGTGCAAAAATATTTTTTACAGGCTGATTGCCTCATAATGGAGGAAATATTAGGTGGAACAGGTATTTTACTTTTTCTCCAGCAAGTGCGCTATTTCTTTTTCAGTCAAAACTTTTACATTCGTAAAAAGAAACCGGGTATCCAGAAAATTACCATATTGATTGCATTCAGTGACAGCAGCATTCAGGCTCGATTTTATATCCTTTTCGAAAGAGAAAAGCATCAGTATGGTAAAATAATTATCTTTTATATCGAACTTCTCAATGACCACTTCAGCCTGTTGCAATTGAAAAAAGAATTCGCGTTCCACGATTTCCTTTTGCAGATCCGAAAAAAAATGTCTGTCCTGGGTGGTGAAGAGGGCAAAAAAACGAAGCTTCTTGTCATGACCTCCCAATCCCGAAGAAATATATACCTGCTGATGTCCCGACAAATCGGAACTCAGCACAATCCGGCTGCTGACAAGCGCCATGGAGGACCAGTGAGATAACTCGGGTTCCAGCGGGCTACTGTGATAAGTCTCTATAGAACGGTACGCGCCCACATCGGGAATGGAGGCCAATAGTGTCAGACTTCGCTTCTTACGTTCGATCGATTCATCGGGAGAAAACAATACAGCTACTTCCTCGTCGCGTACAAAGGGATTGTTCTCTCTTCGTAAACGGTCGAAATACCGGAAATAGTCCATCTGTTCCTCAATAGGTACCAGGTCCTCGAGAATGTGAAATGAGTCTATCCCCTGTTCGTTCAGCGTTTGCCGTAGTTTGCCCAGTAAGTCATCTTGTCCGCTCATATACGCAAAGATAGGATATTTTTTGCAGTTCATGAAAGGGGAAGCGTCAAAATATTCTTTACTGACGTTCCTGATTTGCTTAAATTTCATCAATTTGACCCTTTATTCCTCGGAATTGTATAAATTCGCATTATCAAACTGAAGAGACTCCTCCAATGAAGATCAAAATAGTCAATTTATCGGACCACCCCGTGCCGCAGTATGCGACGGCTCATTCTGCCGGTATGGATTTACGTGCAAGTCTTATAGAACCGGTGGTGCTGAAGCCGCTGGAAAGGGCTTTGATTCCCACCGGAATTTATATTGAGCTGCCGGTCGGATATGAGGCACAAATTCGTCCACGCAGTGGCCTGGCAATAAAGCATGGTATAGGTATCGTGAATGCACCGGGAACCATCGACGCAGACTACCGGGGCGAGATCAGGGTGATTCTGGTAAACCTTTCGAATGAGGACTTTGTGATCAACGACGGGGAACGTATCTGTCAGATGGTTATTGCACAGCATGCAACGGTGGAGTGGGAGCAGACCGACTCACTGGAACAAACCGAAAGGGGCGCCGGTGGGTTTGGACACACAGGAAAAAAATAAAAAACCGAATCAACAAAATGGCCCATACAAACAGAATTCACAGACAATTACTCTTGCTGCTGTCGTCTTTCCTTCTCTTGGTCGCTGGACTTATGCCTTTGAAGGCTTTGGCACAGCAGGATGCAGGAGCATTGTCTCTCAGCGATGAAGAGCGCCGTAAATTCGATTTTTTTTTCTATGATGCTTTAAATGCCAAGGCACAGGGAAACTTCGATGAGGCAATGGATCTCTTTCAGCATTGTTATGCGCTGGACTCTACCAATGCCAATGTACTGGTGGAGCTGGGTACTTTTTACAATCTCCTGCAGGAGAAAAACAAGGCCCTGACATTTCTCCGAAAAGCAGTACATTACGATACTTCCAACTATTATTATAACATGATGCTTGCCGGTTTGAGCAAGGAGCTCGGATTAAAGCAGGAAGTAGTAGACATATACTCGGCACTCGGCGCACGGCATCCCGACAAACCCGAACTTCAGTTTGAACTGGCGAATGCCTACGCTGATAATGGCGAACCTCAGAAGGCGATAGACATCCTTAATAAATTGGAAAAGAGCACCGGAATATCGGAAGGAATCACCCTGAATAAATATCGGCTTTATTCGTTGATGAATAAAAAGGAGCAGGCTTTCAAGGAAATTCAGCAGATCATCAATAAGAATCCGGCCGACCCGAGGTATCTTATTCTGATGGGAGATCTCTATCTTGAGGATAACCAGTCGGATAAGGCACTTCAGTATTATCAGCAGGCGGGACAGATCGACCGGAATTATCCGGCACTCATCCTTTCCATGGTCAACTATTACGAGAAAACCGACAATAAAACGGCTGCTACGAACGAATTGGAGCAAGCCATCACCGGTACTTCACTCGATGTTGATACAAAACTGCAACTTCTTACACGGTATATGAGTATTTTGCAACAGCGACAGGAAGATATGAAACAAGCCAACTCTTTGTTTCAAAAGCTTTTTGAACAGTATCCCAACAATACGCAGCTGAACATGATATACGGGAATGTGCTAATTTTGCAGAAAGATACTGTCGGCGCAATAAAACAGTTTGAAATTTATACCAAAGATAACCCCGAAGATCCTGCCGGCTATGACCAGATGCTCCGGGTAATTCTACCGGAGGGAAACATGGATAAGATCAGGGAGATCACGACGGAAGCGCTGAAACATCTTCCTCAGGAACCGCAGTTTTATTTTTATCTGGGCGCATCATATTACCAGCAAAAAAATTACAAAGAGGCGCTGAAAACATTCGAAGAGGGACTGCAGAAAGCAGTCATCAGTAACCCTTTGCTGGAATCGGACTTCCATGGACAAATTGGCGATCTGAACTATTTTCTGGGAAACAAGGAGACCGCATTTCAAAGTTATGAAAAAGCGTTAAAATTGAACCCTCAAAATCTGTCTGTTTTAAACAATTACAGTTATTATCTGTCATTAGAAAAGAAAGATCTCGATAAGGCCGAACAGATGAGCGGCCTCACTATCAAGGCTGAACCGATGAATCCCACTTTTCTTGATACCTATGGCTGGATATTGTATGAGCAGGGTTCTTACTTCATGGCCAAAGTTTATATTGAGAAAGCCATTGAGTACAGCAAGGAAAGTCCTTCGGCCGATGTACTTGAGCATTACGGCGATATCCTCTATCAAACAGGAGATAAAGAGAAAGCACTGGAGCAATGGAAAAAGGCAAAGGCGCTGGAGAGTGATTCTGACACATTGGATAAAAAAATTAAAACGGGTACACCATAGTTGTTTATTTTATAAATAATTAATTCACAGTAAGCGTTATGCGTTATAAACAGATTTTGTTCATCTGCCTTTTTTCAGGTATTCTTTTTACCGCTTGTAAATCCCGACAGCAAATGATTTCTTCCACATCGCCTGTGGAAGAAAAGGCACATAATCAACTATTCAATGATATTATCACCAGTGAATTTCAGTACAATACTTTTAGCGCAAAGCTGAATGTGAATCTCACCAACGGCACAAAATCGCTTAGCTCAAGAGCAAATATCCGGATAGTGAAGGACCGGGCACTGCAGATTTCAGTACAACCCCTTTTTGGCGTGGAGATGTTCCGCTTCTATATCAATCCCGACACAGTGATGGTGATCGACAGGATGAACAAACGCTATGTAACCGAGTCCATTGTGTCTCTGAAAGAGATTTATCCGGTTGGTTTCGATTTTTACACCATGCAGTCGGTTTTTACAAATGCTCTTTTTGTATCGGGAAAGAGTCAACCCGAGTTGCCCGATTACAGGAAGTTCAGCTACACGCGGACCTCAGATCTGTGTTATTACATGACCTCTAAAGATGCGAAATCTGGAATCGATTATTCCTTTACGGTAAACGGGGACGACCGCATTACCTTTACTCATCTGATGCAGCCACAGAAAAAACAATCATTGCAGTGGGGTTATCAAAATTTCACTGCACAAAATGATCTCATTTTTCCCAGCAAAATGAACGTAACTCTCTCATCATCATCACGCAAGGTGGATGCAGAGCTGCTTTTCTCCGATATTGTCACCAATGAACCTTTTCAGCTGACGATGAACATACCATCAGGATATACGAAAACCACCGTCGACGAAATACTTAAACTTTTTTCCGGGAACAAATAAAATGAGCACGGCAATCCCCGGAATGTTTCCTGTAAGTTGCCCATCGGGTTCAGAATAAAACAATCGTATGAAACGGCTTTCTATCATTTTTATTTGTATTGCAGCGGCTTTTCATTCAATTTCTCAAACTCCGCAGATTGAACGTTTGCAAAAACAACAACAGGCGTTGCAGGAAGAGATAAAAAACACGAACAAGCTGTATCTCGACGTCAAAAAGCAGACAACTTCCATACTGGATCGTATTAATCTTATCAATAAACAGATATCTTCCCGCAAAGAGCTTATTACTGCGCAGCGTAGTGAGATCACGGCGCTACAACAGGAAGAATTGCGTCTTGAAGCAGAAATTGAGCGGCTCAACCAAGAGTTGAAAAAGAAGCAGGGAAATTATGCCAATGCCATACAGGGGATGTTGAAACACAATGTGAACCGAAACAAATTATTCTTTATCTTCTCTGGGAAATCTCTGGGAGAATCGTTACGCAGAATGCAATACCTGCGTGAATATTCAAAGTGGCAAAAGGCACAGGCCGAAGAAATCCGGAAGCAAAATGCAGAAATCACCCTAAGGAAAGAGGCATTGCTGAAAGCCAGGTTCGATAAGGAACAAGCTTTATCTACACTACAGGCTGAACAACAACGATTGCAGACCGAAGAAAAAACAAAGCAGTCTGAAATGAATGCTGCCAAAGGACAACAAAGACAACTTCAAAAAACGCTGCAGGAAAAACAAAACCGGGCGAACCAGCTGAACAACCAGATAGAAAAGCTGATTGCAGAGGAGGTGGCGCGGCAGGAACGGGAGGCTGAGGCCAAAAGACGTGCCGAGGAGGCAGAACGTCGCAGGAAAGCTGCCGAACAGGCCGCCAGGACACCACGTGAAACCGAAAGCAACAGGAAGACTGAAAAAACAACTTCCTCTTCCGCAGAGAAGGAACCCTCCCGTACCACCGCTGTTGCTCCACACATAGAAGCAGACAGAAACAGGGTATCCGATGAAACATTTAATTTATCGAATAATTTTGCAGCAAACAAAGGTAAGCTTCCGTTACCGGTTACCGGTACAGCTTCCATCGTGGGTAACTTTGGTGTCAAAAAACACAATGAGTGGAATGTGACCACAAACAGCAATGGAATAGATATCCAGGCACAAAAGGGTGCAAATGTCCGGGCAGTCTTCGACGGAGAAGTGTCGAAAGTGTTCTCCTTCCCCGGCTCAAATACTTGTGTCATCATACGGCATGGTGAATATTATACCTTTTATGCCAATATTTATGATCTGTTTGTAAAACAAGGAGATAAAGTCAAAACCGGACAATCATTGGGACGCATTTTCACCGATCCTGATACCAATGTCTCGGCTATGCATTTCCAGTTATGGCAAAAGACAACCAAACTAAATCCGGCGCCATGGCTTAAAAGATAGCTATTCGATAGTTATTCAAATTTACTGCGTAAATTTAGATGTTTGTTACGCTCGGCAAATTCAAACAAGTTTGATTTGCACTCACTAAACGCAAACATTCGGTAGTGACGCGCAGTGAATAACGTGCGAAGCACGAATAACGGCGCAGCCGAATAACACGAACTGAGTGAGTGAATTACGTGAGCATGGCGAACGAATACAGGAAGCGAACAATTAATTTTATACATATGTCGTTAAAAATTAGACTGATTATCATGAATTTCCTCCAATTTGCAGTATGGGGGGCTTACCTTACATCCATGTCACGTTATCTTGGCCCTGCCGGACTGGGATCTCACATTGGTATCTTCTATTCCGTACAGGGAATTGTATCCATCTTCATGCCGGCCCTAATGGGTATCATTGCCGACCGGTGGGTGCCTGCACAGAAATTACTGGGAGCATGCCACCTGCTAGCCGCAGCATTTATGCTTGCGGCCGGATTATATGGACTCAATACGGATAATGGCATTTCTTTTCAGATATTCTTTACACTTTATACCCTGAGTGTGGCATTTTATATGCCCACGCTCGCACTGTCTAACTCTGTCGCTTATACTATTCTGGAGAGAGGCGGAATGGATACCGTCAAAGCGTTTCCACCCATCCGCGTATTCGGAACCGTGGGTTTTATCTGCACCATGTGGCTGGTCGATGTGATTGGCTACCAAACCTCGTCAATGCAATTTGTAGTGAGTGCAGTAATCGGTCTTATTCTGGGAACCTATGCCTTCACACTACCCAACTGCCCGATCAGTACCGATACGAAAAACAAGACCCTGTTCGATGCGTTGGGTCTTGATGCTTTCAGACTGTTTAAACAGCGGAAGATGGCTTTGTTTTTTATCTTTTCCATGTTGCTGGGTGTATCCCTACAAATCACCAACGGCTTTGCCAATCCATTTATCGCAAGCTTTGAAGCATTGTCACAGTTTGCGAATACTTTTGGGGTGCAGCACGCAAATATACTGATCTCTTTGTCGCAGATATCAGAGGCGCTTTGCATCTTGCTCATTCCTTTCTTTCTGAAGCGATATGGCATAAAGAATGTCATGCTAATCGCCATGTTTGCCTGGGTATTCCGTTTTGGATTCTTCGGCCTTGGAAATCCCGGCAATGGTGTCTGGTTACTCATTCTCTCGATGTTGGTCTATGGTGTGGCATTCGATTTCTTCAATGTGTCGGGATCACTTTTCGTGGATAAGGAGACGCCTCACCATATTCGCGCCAGTGCCCAGGGTATGTTCATGCTGATGACGAACGGGATTGGGGCCACCATTGGAACACTGGGTGCACAATGGGTCGTGAATCAATACACAAGCTGGCAGGATGTGCTGGTGAACGGACAAACAAAATCACTGATGTTGGGCGACTGGCAGAGCGTCTGGTTTATCTTTGCCGGATATGCACTGCTGGTCACGCTTCTGTTTGCTATTCTGTTCCGATACAAGCATCAACGTGCATCCTGAATGATGATATAAACTCCGCAAACTGTTTGCATGTAGCCAAAGCGGAGATTTTGACATAAGAATGCTGCAGTCAGGCTTTCGGTATTATGGTTATAAGAATGGAATAATAAAAGTAATATTATCATTTGAAATGTATGATAGAAAAAATTAAAACAACCATCATTGCCCTAGAAAAACAAGCATTAAAATCATGGAATAATGGGAATCCTGATGGATTTTTGGAATTATCTTCTGATGATGTCGTATATTTCGACCCGGTTTTTGAGAAAAAATTTGTAGGGAAGGAAGCCTTGAAAGCCTATTATGAAGGATTCAGAGGAAAAAATAAGATTGATTTCTATGACATGATAGAACCAATAGTTCAGGTAATGCCGGAATGTGCTGTTTTGATGTATGATTATGTGGCACACCGGGAGGGGCAGTCATATAGAATGCATTGCACCGAAGTCTATAAAGCACTTTCGTCCGGTCAATGGGAAATTACACACACCCATTGGTCGTTTGTGCTGAATAATAGATAGACGTTGAATGTAAAATAATTATTGTTTGTTGCAGTTCCCAATCTCCTGCGGAGAAAGTATATAAGTATGTAGGAGTGCGACAGATATGCCAATTTGACCCCGATCATTTATTAGTTTTACAAAAAAAATTATAATACATGAAACACATTTTTTATATCGTATGGGGTATCCTCTTTTTTTTCTCCGGCACCTCGCCGGGACTCGAGAGGATAGAATACGGAGTCAAAAAAGGATGCAGCCAAGAGGTTGCATCCTTTTACAATAATATATATCTGAAGTTTATTCTTTTTCGTTTACTTTTGGCATCATCACAATGGTTTTCCTGTTCCCCTGATTCATCAGGTTTGCGGCAAAATTTTTGATCTCACCTGGAGTGACTGCATTTACAGTCTCAATGTAGCGGGTATAGATATCCTCCCCATAAAAATAACGGGTGTCAAGGACGTTCAGCCAGTAACGGTTTTCTTTCAGATTTTCGTTATAGCTCTTGTTCATATACTCTTTCACCTTTGTGAAGTCCGTTTCACGCGGGCCGTTGGTCGCGATATCTTTCAACACGGAGTGAATGATTTCATTGAGGTGTGACATCTTTTTGGGATCGGTATCGAACATGATCTGCAGGATGGTCTGTCCTTCCGGATAGCGTGAGATGGCGCCAGCGGAAGAGACTCCATAAGTACCTCCCTCTTCCTCGCGAACTTTTTCGGTATAAACGATATCCAGGATCTGATCGAACATGCTCATCAGAATCTGATTCTTCATGTTTCGTTCTACTTTACCAGAATAAGTATTAAACACGGAAGCCTTGGGATTTTGCATTTCGCGCTGGAAAATATTGTCAAGGACTCCTTTCCTGAAATCCATCGGTACCCTGATGAACTCACCCTTTACTGCCTGTCCCGGCAGCGATGCAAGATATTGTTCCACCACGGGACGTACTTTTGCTTCATCGATATTGCCCACGAAGGTAAATACAAAACTTCCGGGATTGCGGAATTGTTGCTTGTATATCTCCATGATCCGGCTGTAATCGAGCTTTTTTAAGTCGGCCAGCCTGATCCTTGCAGTCAACGGGTTATTACCATACAGAGCAGCTGTAATTGAATCACTGAAGGCCACCATCGGCTCGGCTTCCTGGTTTTTAAGCTGCGTCTCCATGCGTTGCAAATAAGATTGAAATGCATCGTCATCTTTGCGTGGTGCAGTGAAGTACAGATACACCAGCTGGAGCATCGTCTCAAAATCCTTAATCGATGAGGAGCCGTTGAAATCCTGTGTGGTAAGGCTGATGCCGGGTTGAGCCGAAGCTGTTTTACCGGCAAGTACCTTGCTCAGGTCCGTGGCGCTGAAATTACCTACGCCACCCACTCTCATCACCGCATTCATCATCTTGCTGTTGACCGGATCCTGTACTGCATATTGCGAATACCCGCCCGTACTGGTTCCTGTCATGATGATCTCGTCATCCTTGAAATCCGTATTCTTTAGGATCACTTTCATGCCATTTTGCAGGGTCCAGACAGTAGCATTCAGCACCCCATCTTTTTCCTCTTTCGTAATCTTACCTGGTGCAGGCGGTGTGGCCACGAGTGGTTCGTTGATTACCTGTTCCGCATAGGGCTCGATGGTTTCAGCCTTTACAGCGGCCAACACTGCAAGCAGTTCTTTTTCGGCTGGATAAACAAGACCATCTTTCCGGGGACCGGTCACGGAGATTACGATGTTTTCATTGCTGATAAGTTGTTTGATGGTTTGGTTGATTGCCTCCACCGGGATATTGGGTGTGACCGCCTGCATGAACTTATATTCAAATTCAATACCGGGGAATGGTTCTCCGTCAGTGAATGCACGTACATATTCCTGTGAATAGGAAGAATTTCTTTGTTTGTCGCGATTATTGTATGCATCCTCATAACCTTTCATGATGTTTGTACGGGCTATTTCATACTCTGATGGCGTGAAGCCATATTGTTTCACCCGCTCTGTTTCCCGCACCATGGCAGCCAGTGCTTCCTTGATCTTATCTTCTGCACTTCCCGCGACCACCGTCCAGGCATCTTTTGTTTTGGCTACGAAATAATCTCCGTCATACGCATACGCAGAGGTAAAGGGCGCATTGGGCTTTTGTGTAATTTCGGCAAAACGCTGGTTCATCATGGAAGCGGCTGCATTCAGTATGTACTGCGTAAGATAACCAGCCTGTGTATTTTTCATTTCATCCGGTAACGGATCGTGTTTGTAAAACAACATGATGCTGGTATTACGCGCTTCCACGTCGGTAGCCAGTGCCACGAGGGGCTCTTTGTTGTCGGGAACAGGAAAGTAAGCGCGTACAGCTCTTTCTGCCTCGAGCGGAATAGGAGTGAATAAGTTTTTTATTTTTTGTTCCATCTCATCCACATTCACATCTCCCACTACAATGATCCCTTGCAGGTCGGGACGATACCATTTGTGGTAATAAGCCCTGATCTCTTCCGGCTTGAAGTTGTTGATCACATCAATATTGCCGATGGGCATCCGTTTGGCATATTTGCTGTCGGGATACATTTTGGGAAGCAGCTGATCCCAGATCCGTTGTTGTGCGCCCCCGCGGGTACGCCATTCTTCACGAATCACACCCCGTTCATTTTCCAGTTCCTTATCTTCAAGGGAGATGGCATTCGACCAGTCATGCAGCACGAGCAGGGCCGAATCCATCAGGTGCATATTGGTGGTGGGAATGTTGGTCATAAAATAGACCGTTTCATCGAAAGATGTGTAGGCATTGATGTTGGTGCCGAACTTAATTCCGTTGTCCTGTAGATAGTTCAACATGTTTTTACCGGGGAAGTTCTTGGTCCCGTTAAAAGCCATGTGTTCCAGGAAGTGAGCCAGACCGGCCTGATTGTCCTCTTCCTGCATCGATCCGACCTTCTGTGCGATGTAGAAGTCGGCCCTGTTCTCGGGTAATCCGTTGTGACGGATGTAGTAGGTCAATCCGTTCTCCAGCTTGCCGGTTCGAACATTCGGGTCCACCGGAAGGGGCTGATTTTGTTGCGCCATGGTAACAAAGCTTGTTATCAAAAGCAATAAGGTAAAAATTTGTTTCATAACATTTTTTTTAAATGATAGATTCATATTGAGAGTATATGCGCGCAAGTGAGGTTATTATTATTAAAAACAGTTTTTAGTCGGCAACCTAAATACGATCCAGCACGATCCTGATCAACTCCTCCGTAGAACCTTTGTAGTCGGCATTCGACTCCAGGGCCACACGGTTGGCGATGATGGCACAGACGGTCATTGCCTTGTGTCCCATCAGTTTCCCCAATCCGGCGACCGCTGAACTCTCCATCTCATAGTTTGTGATCGCATAATTCCCAAACCGGAAAGACTCAATTTTTGCATTCAGATCGGGATCAGCCAGCGGTAAACGCACATGCCGGCCCTGGGGCCCGTAGAATCCGATGGCAGAGATAGTAACGCCACGGATCATATCATAACCGATGCGGTCGACAAGCTCCTCATCGGCGCTGACCACATAAGGGGAACAGTGGAAGGGAGACCAGTTCACATGTTTTTGAAAAGCCACTTCAAAATCTTCTTCGCAGATACTTCTTGAATCGGCATAGTAGTGGATCAATCCGTCGAAACCGATCGATTTTTCAGAAACAACATACGACCCTACAGGACAGTGGGGCTGCATGCCTCCCGAGGTGCCCACGCGCACCATGGTGAGCTGTTTGAATTGATCCTTCACCACACGTGTGTTGAAATCAATGTTTGCCAATGCATCCAGTTCTGTCACCACAATGTCGATATTATCGGTGCCGATGCCGTGAGAAAGGGCGGTAATGCGTTTCCCCTTGTAGATGCCGGTGACCGTGTGAAACTCACGGCTTTGTATATCACACTCGATTGTGTCAAAAAAAGAAGCAGTCATCGTCACCCGGTCGGGATCACCCATCATCACAATCTTGTCTGCGAGTTGTTCCGGTCTGATGTGGAGATGAAAAGCACTTCCATCAGAATTGATGATCAATTCCGATTCAGGTATAATTCTCATAATCAGTATAATTTAAAAATATCGTTCGGCGTTATTTTTTATTTCCTCCTCCGCTTTGTGGCTTGGCAATAGAGTCCCGCATGTCGGTATCGGCTTTGATATTTTCCATGCGGTAATAATCCATGATACCCAGATTGCCGCTACGGAATGCTTCCGCCATGGCGATGGGTACCTCAGCTTCCGCCTCTATTACTTTGGCTCGGGCTTCCTGTGCCTTGGCTTTCATTTCCTGCTCCAGGGCGATGGCCATGGCACGACGTTCTTCGGCACGTGCCTGAGCTATATTTTTGTCGGCTTGTGCCTGATCCATTTGCAATACTGCGCCAATGTTTTTACCTATGTCAATGTCGGCAATGTCAATGGAGAGTATCTCAAAGGCTGTTCCTGCATCAAGTCCTTTCTTGAGCACGAGTTTGGAGATAGAGTCCGGATTTTCGAGCACCGACTTGTGGGATACAGCCGAACCGATGGAGGAGACAATACCTTCACCCACACGGGCCAGTATGGTTTCTTCGCCGGCGCCTCCCACCAGTTGCTTGATGTTGGCACGTACCGTGACGCGGGCTTTGGCAATAAGTTGGATACCGTCGATGGCTACGGCTGAAACAGGAGGCGTGTCGATCACCTTGGGATTTACCGACATGCGGACTGCTTCAAGCACATCCCGGCCGGCCAGGTCAATGGCTGTGGCCATTTGAAAAGAGAGGTCGATGTTGGCTTTTGATGCCGATACCAGGGCGTGCACTACTTTTTCCACATGTCCCCCAGCGAGATAATGTGCTTCCAGGTTATCACGTGAAACCTCTTTCAATCCCGCCTTATGAGCCTCAATCATCGCATATACGATGGTATGTGGCGGTACGCGGCGCAAGCGCATTAAAAATAGCTGTACCAGGGAAATACGTACACCAGCAGAAAGTGCATTGATCCACAGGAAAAAAGGAACATAATGAAAAAAAATCAGCAAGAAAATGATAATTACAGCAACGGTAATCATCAATGGAAATGATAAAGCCATAATGATTTGTTTTTGGTGTTATATAAAAGCACGAATAGTTCAAATATCCATATTTGTTTTTCTCTTTACCAACACATTGTATGTTTCTACCTTCACTACTTCGATGTCGGTGTCCTCGTCTATAAATTCTCCATCCACCGATTTCCCTTCAACCACAATTCCGTTGACCATCACCTTCCCTATGGGGTTTAATCGTGAAACTGTGATGCCGGCATCTCCGGCAGCCATTTTTTGCAGGTTGGTATTGTCTACGGTGCTTTCAATGTTGGTGTTAAGTGATATCTTTCGCAACGATTTCGATCGCAACAGCCAGACAAAGGTGCCCCCGAGTGCTGCTGCTGATGCTGCCAGAGATATATTCCCTGCGGTAGTTCCCATAAAGATATACGCATAGGCTATGCCTCCTATCAGAAAGACGGCTCCGGCTATGCCTGCTATGCTGATGCCGGGCAGCAGGAAGATCTCCACGAGCATGAACAATACACCCAATGCAAGAAGTGAAATTACAATGATAAGGTCAAGTGTCATATCCGGTCTGTTTTGTTATTTTCGGGTACCCAATTCTTCGTTCCGGGCTTCCTTTTTCAAGCGCTGAATTTTCAATAAGAGTTCATCGGCTTCTTTTTCCATGCCAAGTATGGAAGTACGGAGCGATTCGTTGTTATCTCCCTTTGCATACAGTTCTCTTTTGGTAGTAAGATCGGCTGTCAGTTTTTGTCGTTGTTCTTCCAGACCAAGTGCCTGAGAGAAGATGGAACGGGCGTTGTTGCTCCTGAAATCGGAGAGCGTATGATAGTCGGTATTGTCGTTGATCACAAACAGAAAATCGTCCTTTTCCTCCTGCCGGAATTCTGCCTTTTTCCTCGCAAGTTCCCGAAGTGCCGCATAGTTGACGTCCGGCTTCCGGGTGTCCGCAATGGAGGAGATTCTGGCTCTGTCACTCATGACGCGAGGCTGATCACTTTCAAACAATGTTACTTGTGTATTAGGGATGAACGTATAGACACAAACTGAGTCTGCCGACTGGAGACGATCGGAGGCGAACCATCCGAGCCCCTTCTCTTCGTCGATAACCATCAGATAGTCGTTAAAAGGTGAGTTGAATGGCATATTCAACTGGTTTGGCGTGAGGTAACTGTCGGCAGAGAGATTGTAACGGGTTACAAAGAGATCATATCCTCCCAGTGATTCGTGTCCAGTGGAGGCAAAGTAGATGGTAAGACCGTCGTTCATCACGAAAGGATAGGCCTGATCACCCTCTCCATTGATCGTTTGAGGAAGTTTCTTTTCATTTCCGAATGCATCGATCAGCTTATCCATTGTAAACAAATCAACACCGCTATCATCGCCCTTGGAATAATATATCTTGTCCTGCTTTCCGTTCATATAAAGCGTTTTATTGCTTGCAGGGAGCGCCTCAAAGAACTCGCTCAGGGGTAATAGGGATCCGGATGATTTTCCCAGGTTATATGCCAACAGGAAACTGCTCTTGGACAATACCAGGCTGTCAATAATCTGAATGTCTTCGGTTCGGTTTACCAGCTTTTGCAGTTTTGCAGCATACTCACGAGGCGCAGCCAGCTTGTTCAGCGCTTCTTCATTTTTGCGGTTTATCCGCTGATATTTTACAAATTCTTCCTCAGCCTCTTCAAACCGATATACCTTCGTGTATAGCTCGCCAAGGTAAAAGTATGCTTCCGGAATTTTTTTTTCTGCAGCAAATTTGAGGTACTTCTCCGCCTCGCGTATCCTGCCGGTTTCGTATAAACACGCACCCAGCCACTGATTGATGGCTGCATTGTCGGGATTATTCTGGTATTCTGCTTGAAAAAAAGGCAGTGATTCTGCAAACCTTCCCTCCTGATACCATTTTTTTGCATCCTCCAGTGTCTGTGACTGTACCGCAGTAGATAAAATACTGAATGGCAGTATAAAAAAGATGAATATTTTTTTCATTCGCATTGTCTTCTGAATTCAAAGATATGAAAAATACAGATAAAAAAATGAATTGTTTCGTTGAATCAAATAATTTCTACATTTATCTGTCCATGCCTTTCAATAATTATCCGATTTTAAGTAAGCCATTCAAGTTCTTTGGGTGAGCTTTTCCGATATTTTCATACTTTTCGTATCTTTGCATTCTCTAAAATATTCCTTCATAATTCAATCTTATGCACGAGAAAATTATAATCCTTGATTTTGGTTCGCAAACAACACAGCTTATTGGCCGACGGGTGAGAGATTTAAGCACTTACTGCGAAATTGTGCCTTACAATAAATTCCCTTTTGGCGATGAATCGGTGAAAGGAGTCATTCTTTCCGGAAGTCCTTTTTCGGTGAACGACGATCATGCATTTAAAGCAGATTTAAGCAAAATCAGGGGTAAGTTTCCTGTGCTGGGTATTTGTTATGGTGCCCAGTTAATGGCGCACACTTCCGGTGGTGAGGTGGACAAAACCGATTCACGTGAATATGGCCGTGCACATTTGAGTGTAAAAGAGAGTAGTGATCCCCTTTTGGGTGGGTTACCCACCAACAGTCAGGTATGGATGTCGCATGGCGATACCATAGTAAAAATCCCCAACCATTTCAAAGTAATTGCTTCCACCGAGGATGTGTCACTGGCAGCTTACAAGATTGACGGTGAAGAAACGTGGGGGGTGCAATTTCATCCTGAGGTATTTCATACCGAACAGGGCATAAAGATATTGGACAATTTTCTGACGATCTGTGGCGTGAAAAAGGACTGGACGCCGGCATCCTTCATTACCACTACCGTGCAGGAATTGAAAGAGCAGTTGGGCAACGATAAGGTGATCCTGGCATTGTCGGGAGGAGTAGACTCCTCTGTGACGGCAGTATTGCTCAACAAGGCGATCGGTAAAAATCTCACCTGCATATTTGTGGATCACGGATTGTTGCGGAAAAATGAATTCGAAACGGTACTCGGCAATTATGCCCATCTGGGATTGAATGTGATTGGCGTGGATGCAAAACAGCATTTTTACAGTGAACTGGCGGGAGTGACCGACCCGGAGAGAAAGCGCAAGATCATTGGAAAAGGGTTTATCGATATTTTTGAACGCGAAGCATACAAATTGAAAGATATCAAATGGCTGGCGCAGGGAACCATATATCCCGACATCATAGAATCGCTTTCAATTACCGGGGTTACCATCAAAAGTCATCACAATGTGGGAGGGCTTCCCGAGAAAATGAACCTGAAACTGTGTGAACCGCTGAGATTGCTGTTCAAGGACGAAGTGAGAAGAATAGGCCTCGAGCTGGGTATGCAGGAAAACCTGATTCGTCGCCATCCTTTTCCCGGGCCAGGCCTTGGCATCCGTATCCTGGGCAGCATCACTCCCGAGAAGGTGCGTATCGCGCAGGATGCTGACGATATATTTATTTCGAATCTGCGTACTGCAGGCCTCTATGACAAGGTATGGCAGGCAGGGGCAATTCTGCTGCCTGTACAATCCGTAGGGGTAATGGGAGATGAGCGTACCTATGAGAATACCATTGCTTTGCGGGCGGTAACTTCTACAGATGCCATGACGGCAGACTGGGCTCATCTGCCTTATGAATTTCTGGCGAAGGTGTCGAACGAGATTATCAATAAAGTAAAGGGAGTCAATCGCGTGGTCTACGATATCTCATCGAAACCACCGGCTACGATTGAGTGGGAATAACCTCCTGTTTCAGCTCGGGGTAGGCTATTCGCGAGTGGTAGATGGTTTTCAGCTTATCTACAAACACATCTTTCACTGTTTGTATGTCTTTGAAAGTAAGTGGCGCAAGTTTAAAATAGCCTTCAATTAGCTGTGAGTCAATAATCTTGTCCACAAGATTACCCAGAGACAATTCGGTATATTCAGGCAAGCTCCTGGATGATGCTTCCACGGCGTCGGCCATCATCATGATGGCAGTCTCCTTTGAGAAGGGATTTGGCCCAGGATAATGGAAGTCAGCCTCATTGACCTCCTTTCCTGGGTTGGCATTTTTCCATGATATATAGAAATATTTGGGGACGCTGGTCCCGTGGTGGGTCTCTATGAAATCAATGATCTGCTGTGGAACATTGTGCTTCTGGGCAATCTTCACACCGTCTTTTACGTGGCTGATGATGATGCGTGCACTTTCTTCGAAAGGAAGGCCCGCGTGCGGATTCATACCGGGCGCCTGATTCTCAGTGAAAAAAGCAGGATTCATCATCTTGCCCACATCGTGATACAATGCTCCTGTTCTGATCAGCGAAGCATTGGCTCCGATTTTCGCAGCTGCTGCCATTCCCAGGTTTGATACCTGCAATGAGTGTTGAAACGTGCCGGGCGCTTTCTCAGAGAGCTCTTTCAGCAATGGTTTGTTGATATTGGAAAGTTCTACCAGGGTCACCCCAGAAATAAAACCGAACGATTTTTCTACCAGATAGACCAGCGAGTAGGAGAACATAATAAAGATGAAGTTGGTCAGAAAATAAACCAGTATCAACCAATCACCCTCTTTCAGACCGCCTTCCTGATACATGACCAGACCAAGATAAGTCAGGATATAAGTAAGCAGGATAAAGAAAGAACTTCGGATCAACTGCGATCGTTCCGACAATTCTTTCAACATGAATATGGAGACCATAGCTACAGATATCTGAATCACGGTAAACTCAAAAGGGAAAGGAACCATGAGCGAGCTCAGTATGATGGTGATAAGACTGGCAAACAAGGCAGTTCTGGAATCGATGAAGGTGCGGATAAGGATGGTGACGATGGCATAAGGGATAATATAGACATTGAAGAGATCAAATCTGACGGTGATGGCCGTGAGCAATAAAAAAATAACAATCACCAAAACCATGAAAATCAAATGTTTTCTGTTTCGATATTCAGCGGGTCTGAAATAAAGAAGATAAAGATAAAATGAGCAAAACATCAGCGAAACCAGCAGAAACTGGCCGAGAATAATCCAGCTATTTCCGGAGGAACCACCACTCCGCTCTTCCGTGACACGTTTCAGGGAAGAGAGTATATTGAAGGTCTTTGCATCCACAATTTCACCCTGGTCAATGATACGCTGACCCTGCTGTACCATTCCCCGGCTGATGTCGATCTGTTGGATGAATTCATCCTGCGCTTTCTCCGAGGTCTGGACATCGTAAATCACATTTTCACGGATATAATTGTTGATATCGGCGGATCGGACAATTGCGGCGTCTAAACCCGATGGAACGTCATTCAATATCTTTTCATAGGCAGAACGGATTGTAAAAAATGTCTCAATATTTCGTGATTCCGCAACATTCCCTTTTTTTATTCGCAATGAGCCTGTGGTTGAGTCCAATATCCGGTCATAATCGGCTGAACGCATAATTCCAATAGCGTACAGCGATTGCAACTTCTCTCGGATATATAACTTGTATGCCGCTTGTAATCCGGAGAGTTTCTCGTTCAGATTTACATCGGCGTCAAAGTCGGCAAGTGCACTTTTCTGCACTTCTTCATCTATTGCAAAATAGGGCTCATAGTATGCCAGAATGCTGTCTTGTTCTGCTTTCAGCTGGTCTGCAGGTTTGTAAATCGGGAAATCAAAAGGTGCTGTAAGCAAACCGTATTGCCAGGGCCTTCCCTCATTGAAGGAGTATTTGAAATTCCCCTGACGCGGGAAAATATAGGTGATAAAAAGAATGGCAGTAATAAAAACCAGGGGTACAAATATTCTTGTCCTTATCCGGGTCTTTTTTCGTTTCGATATCGCATTTGTTATTTTCATACTTCTGGAAATTACCGTTGTAGGTTGTTTTGTACAACAATCGAAATTATTTATTGTTTTTCGCAGAAAACGACAGGATAAATTTTGATCCGACAGATTCCGGTTTATTTCCGGGTTTTCGTAATTGAATTAAATCAACTACTTTTGTATCTGGTTACCTGTTCGGTGACCAATGTGCAAAGTTAAATATATTTTCGGTTCTAGAATGAAAAAACAGTCCCCTGTTAAAAAATATGATAAATCACACAGCACAGTTTGACATTGATCTAGTTTACCTTTGGGTCGACGGGAACGATGCAGAGTGGATTGCTGATAAGAAACAATTCCTTGGTGAAAATGCCAATCTGAATACCGAGGCAACATCCGTGGCACGAAATGCCGACAATAACGAATTAATTTATTCTTTGCGATCCGCAGAAAAATTTGCTCCATGGATTCGTAAAATATTCATCGTGACAGACGGGCAAAAGCCCAAGTGGCTAAATCTGCAAAACAACAAAATCCATATTGTAGATATACGTGAGTTGATTCCTGCTCGGGCCTTACCCTGCTATAATTCGGTTATCATAGAACATTTTCTCTATAGAATTCCGGGATTGTCTGAACATTTTTTGTATGCAAACGATGATATGTTTTTCAACAAGGAAGTTTCTCCTGATTTCTTTTTTACAAAAGAAGCTTTTCCTGTGGTGCGGCTTCAACGGTCATATACCAACAAATGGATAAACAAATGGCGGAAAGCGTTAAAAATACACACCAATATTTACAGGAAAACCATTGAAAAGGCGGCTTCACTCATTGATGAAAGATTTGGAAAATATTATGCGGCAACTCCCCATCATAATATCGATTCATATTTAAAATTAGATTATCAGCGTGTGGCAGAACAGGTATTCCGTCAGGAGATTGATTCCACCATTACCCATCACCTCCGAAGCGAGCATGATATCCAACGTATCATTTACCTCTATTATGCTTTGGCAGCAGGAAGAGGAAAAGCCCGTTATGTAAACAGGAGGGAATCGTGCAGGATACGTCTTCATAAACCCGATTTCATGTACTATATTCACAAATACCAGCCGGCTCTTTTTTGTCTGAACGACAACCATCATGCCTCGGATGTGGACAGGCGCAGAGTGGAGCCTTTTTTAAAAAATCTTTTTCCGGAAAAATCTTCTTTTGAGCGTTAACGTATGCAGAGAGCAAACGGAAATAAGAATTACTTCAAGTCTTTTAAATAACCTGACTGAGTATTTATGTACAAAATAGAAGATTGTATAATAATTATTCCTGTCTATAAACCGTTAGAAGTGAATGACAGGATTGCATTAAGGCAGATGATCGCGATGACACCCGGTGTGAAGAAGACTTTTATCATGCCGGAGTCTTTAACTATTGACGAGAGTTTTGTTGAATTTTCAAGTTTTTTGGTTGAAAGATTTGAAAATCATTTTTTTGTTGGAAAATTAGGTTACAACAGGCTGATGCTCAGTCTGGACTTTTATAAACGGTTCAGCACGTATAAATACATGTTGATACATCAGACCGATGCTTTTTTGTTTAGACCCGACCTCCTGCATTGGTGTAGTAAAAACTACGATTATATCGGTGCACCCTGGCTCAGGCCTCATAAAATGAAAAAAGCAAAAATTTACAAGCGGGCAATCGAACTCTTTCCATGGATATTTTCACACAGGCTGAAGAACAGGATAAAACATTATAACAATGTAGGCAACGGAGGGTTGTCCTTACGCAGGATTGATACTTTTATAAAAATACTTGAATTATCCGACGCTCAACCCATACTAAATTTCTATTTAGAAAAACAACCTTTCGAAAAAACATTATACAACGAAGACGTTTTTTGGAGCATAGAGGGACCCAAGTTGTATGAAAAATTCACAAAGCCTGGTTGGCGCGAGGCATGTGGTTTTTCTTTGGAAAATTACCCCTCTTTTGCATATGATGTAATGAATAAACAGTTGCCATTTGGATGTCACGCACCCCTGGTGCATGAGCCTGCTTTTTGGCTGAATTACATTCCTTATATGCGGGCTGAATAAATTCGTTTACAACTCAAACCCCGACTTCTCCGGTAAAATTGAGTCAAAGGCTATTTCAAGCTCCTGCATCACCTTTTCGTAGTTTCTGATGTGCACGTTGTCGTTGAGGCAGATCAGCTTGTAACTTTGATTTTGAATGGCTTCTATGGCCTGCTTTGATCGCAGTACCAGCGGGAACATTTTGGTATCCTTGTATGTGTTATAAGGCTCAAAGTTTGAACTGCATATCTGCCAGGTTCTGAACAACTCCTGCGTATAATCTTCGGGACTGCGGAAACGGTTTTTGGAAACGGAGGTAAGCTTATTTCCCGCATATTCCCAGACCTCCTCGAAGGTCGATTTCAGGTAGGGTTGTGCATTGTGCGGAGTAATTAGCGTCACAAATTTGCCGTATGGTTTCAGCAGTCGGGTCAGATTACTTTTCTTCCCATAGGATGGATGGAACCATTTGTCGTGATCCTGTTGTTGTACCGTTTTTTTGTCGAACCGCTCATTGATGATGCGAATATTGTTTTTCAGACATTTGGACCAAAGACCAATCCCCGAATTATGCCGGAATGCGGCGATGTCGTTGGGAAGACCGCCTGTAAAAAAACGATCTTTGGAGAGAGAGTCGATGATGAAAAAATCGTCGTTGAAATAGACAAACTGATCAGCTAAGCCGGGAATTTTGTGCAGGTAGATTTCAATCAGAGAGGAGTTGAATACGGGCAGAAATTGGGCCGGTATATAGTCGGAATGATCTATTAATGATAGTTTGGGGTGGTTTACATTCAGCCATTCCGGCTTTTGCCCACAAGTTACGAAATGTACTTTTCTCACCCAGGGAGCAAATTGTTCCACTCCCCGGAACCAGTATTTTAAAAATCCGTGATCCCGGAAACGGGCCTCCGAAATCTCATTTTTTGAGTTGTCAATCTTCCCTCTGTATTTCGCAAAATCGGCTTTCCATTTCGGATCGTTCATATCGACCCAGGTAATTACAAAATCGATTTCCATCTTATCAATGATTGAATGTTTCCTTATTTTCACCCAGGAGAGATATAGCTCTTTCGAGACGTTCAACCGTTTCCTCTTTTCCAATTATCTCCGTGATGTTAAACATATGGGGCCCTTTCCCTTCACCGACAACCGCAAGGCGGAAAGCATTCATGATGTTTCCGGTGTGCAACCCGTTTTTCTGAATCCATTCCATTACAATTTCTTCCTGATTCCCGGCTGAGAAATCATTCATCTGTTGTATCAGTCCGATAAGCTGGCGCATATGCTCGGGCGTGTCCTCTTTCCAGCGTTTGCGAACTGTTTTTTCGTCGTAGCTCTCAGGGGCTATAAAGAAATAGTCGGACTGATCCCACAATTCATTTACAAAGTGAATCCGATCCTTTACCAGTGACACTACTCCGGCAACTTTTTCGCGGGGAACCTTTATCCCCTTTTCTACAAGAATAGGCTCGAATAACTCCGCCAGCTTGTCGTCCTCCATTTTCAAAATGTACTGATGATTGTACCATTTTGCCTTCTCCACATCAAACTTTGCTCCACTTTTGCTGCAGCGGTCGAAAGAGAAAGCCTGAACCAGTTCGTCCAGCGAGAATATCTCCTGCTCTGTACCGGGATTCCATCCCAGAAATGCCAGAAAGTTGATGACTGCATCGGGAAGATAACCTGTTTCCCTGTATCCGGATGAAATTTCTCCCGAAACAGGGTCAGTCCATTCCAGCGGAAAAACCGGGAAACCAAGCCGGTCACCATCCCGTTTGCTCAGCTTACCTTTCCCGTCGGGCTTCAGAAGCAGCGGGAGATGAGCAAACTGCGGCATGTTCTCTTCCCAGCCCAGACTCTTGTAAAGCCATACATGCAACGGTGCCGAAGGAAGCCACTCTTCTCCTCTGATTACATGGGTAATTTCCATCAGCCGGTCGTCCACCACATTGGCCAGATGGTAGGTTGGCAGCTCATCGGCCGATTTATAAATTACTTTGTCATCGAGTACAGAGGAGTTAATCACTACTTCACCCCTGATCATGTCATTCACCAGAATATCCACTCCCGGTGACACCTTAATGCGTACAACATACTGGGTCCCGTTGTCGATGAGTGATTGCGTCTCCGATTCCGGTAACGTAAGTGAGTTGCGCATTCCTTCGCGGGTGGAAGCATCATACTGAAAATTGGGAATCTCCGACCTTTTGGCATCCAGCTCCTCAGGCGTATCAAAAGCGATATAGGCAGCCCCTTTCTCCAGTAGATAATCCACATACTTTTTGTAGATTTCTTTACGCTCCGACTGCCTGTAGGGGCCATAGGCACCTCCCTTTTCGGGACTTTCGTCAAAAGAGAGTTCCAGCCAGTCAAATGTTTCCTGAATATATTCCTCCGCTCCCGGGACAAATCTAGTGGAATCGGTATCTTCGATACGGAGAATGAAATCTCCGCCCTGCTGTTTTGCGTAGAGATAATTATAAAGTGCGGTGCGAACACCTCCGATATGTAATGGTCCGGTGGGGCTGGGTGCAAATCGCACTCTTCTTTTTTTTAGCATACTGGTGTAGGTTGATTTTTGTACAAAGATAGATAATATTGTTAAATTCAGAGATATAACCTCGATTCATTCCCCATGTTGAACAACAAGTCAATGATGCTTAGGTTGTTCATGAAACCCTGTTTATCATCAAAAACCTGATAGTAGGGAGCTGATTGATAGTTTGATGTACGCTTTGGGTGAATAGTTTCCCGAAGGTCGGCGAATTGTTCCGCAGGCTGCTGTATATAGGAACCGGTATATTTGATTTCAGTTTCTATTCCGATGAGCCGGCAAACAAGCCGACGCAATTGCTCGTTGAAGTCGTGTAGAAAAACATTTTTTTTTTCATAAAACGGCCTGAAGTCATCTTCGTAATATTGAAAATAGGGGGTGGAGCCGTAGGCTGAAAGTATGGCATTCCAGTGCAGGTGTTGCCAGTTCCCATGATTGGCTATGCGGACATCCTTCATGCTTCCTTTTTCTGTGGGGGGCTTTTCCACGGGTATGCTCAGCGAAAGCATGCCATTTGCTCCGCCTATGTGGCACCGGTTTCGGTACGATTGTTTCTGATAATGATCATTCACTTCGAGAAGTGCGCTCTCTGCACGAAACAGTGCGGCATAATATTCTACCGGTGCCAGGTACAGAGAGGAGAGAACTACGATTTTCGATTGTTCTTGCATTTGCTGCATCATCACATCTTGAATCAACAAATCATCACATCCAGTATCATGCAGGTATTTTTGCACTACGGAACAATCTCTTCCAACGTATCTTCCCGTTGAACCAACCTTTGTCCTTTTCCAGCGAAAGCCAGATAAGAATGGGTCGGCCCACGATATGATCTTCCGGCACAAAACCCCACACGCGTGAATCGGCAGAGTTATGACGGTTGTCACCCATCATGAAATAATAGTCGAATTTGAATGTATAGGATCTGGCCTCCTTACCGTTTATATAAACTTTTCCATTCTGGTAGGCAAAATCATTTCCTTCGTAGTTTTTGATACAACGTTCATAGGCAGCCACTTTGAAGTCCACATCGGAATCAAATGTAAGGGTCGCACCCTTTTTGGGTATCCACAGCGGGCCAAAGGTGTCACGTGTCCACCCGGTTTCATAATTTATGGGATAGTAATAACTTGCACCCTTTTCTTCTTTCTCTTTGACCACAGCCCACACGAAGGGCTTCGCTTTCATCTTGGCCACCATCTCTTCGGTCATGGGTATGCTGAAGTAAATCCTGCCGTTGTTGCCATTGTGTTGCTTCAACCCGAAGCGTGCCATGCTCAGGCTGTCGACGCCGGTCAAATCCTGAGAACGGGAAACCGTCTGACCATAACCATCCTGTGTGAAATAATCGGCTTTGTTGATACCCAGTTCTTCAAACAGATCCGCCGAGATTTGTGTACCGTCCGTATGAATCAGGTAGTTATGCTGTGAAAGACGGGGGTTTGGGAGTAGAGTGCCATCGATAAATACGCTGTCGTTCTTCAGTTCAATGGTTTCACCGGGAAGGCCGATGCACCTTTTTACGTAGTTTTCACGGCGGTCCACCGGACGATAGACAATCTCGCCGTAGGTTCGTTTGTCTGCGCGCACACCGGCACTACCGTTGGGGTTAAGCTTGGAGAGCGAATAAAAATCGATTCCCTGCTGATTTAATGCCACCGTGTCGCCGGTGGGGAAGTTGAACACCACGATGTTGAATCTCTCCACTTTACCGAATCCTTTCAGACGGCGATATTTCCACTGAGGCTTTTCAATATAAGATTTGCCTCCCACAACGGGCATGGTATGCTGCGCCAGGGGGAATGAGAGCGGAGTGATGGGTGCACGCGGCCCGTAGCTGAGCTTGCTTACGGCCAGAAAATCGCCCACGAGCAGCGACTTTTCGAGCGATGAGGTGGGTATCTGGTAGTTCTGAAAAAAGAAGGTGTTGATAAAATAGACGGCAATCAATGCAAAGACAATTGCGTCAACCCATTCCATGGTTTTGCGGAACGCGTTGTTCTTCGACTTCTTCCAAAATCCCCAGGGTACAAACTTGGTGATGTAGACATCGAAAAAAAGGAAAATAAAGAGCAATATCCACGGAGAACCTGCCCACAGAGCGAAAAGTATGGTTACTGCCACCCATATGGCAAACCAAATCCATTGGTGGCTCGTAGTATTCGAAAATCGTTGATTGAGTTTCATTTTTTATGTATTGTATATTTTTTTACAAAAAACCGAACATGTCTTTCATACCCAGAAAACCGCTTCTACCTCTGGTAAATTCTGCTGCCAGAACAGCGCCCATGGCAAACCCCTTTCTGCTTTTGGCGTCGTGGGTGATGCGGATGCTATCGGCCTCCGATTCATAGATGACACTGTGGATCCCTGGCACCTCTCCTTCACGAAAGGCTTTGATGGCCAGCTCATCGACCTTGTCCGTCTTATCCAAAACCCATTTTTCTTTCCTGTCGATATGTTCCAGTATCTCTTCTGCCAGCGTGATGGCGGTACCGCTGGGAGCATCCAGCTTGTGGATGTGGTGTGTCTCTTCCATGCGCACATCGTAGGCAGGGAATTGATTCATTATTTTTGCCAGATAGCTGTTCAGGGCAAAAAAGATATTTACACCCAAGCTGAAGTTCGATGCATAAAAGAAAGTTTTACCTTCTTTCTCGCACGCCTCCCTGATCTCAGACAAATGTTCCAGCCAGCCTGTTGTACCCGAAACGACCGGTACTCCCGCTGCAAAGGCCCGCCTATAGTTCTGCAGGGCGCTGCCAGGCGACGTAAACTCAATTGCCACGTCGGCACTGCTGAATGAAGGAGAATCAAATTTCTCCTCTTCGTGGATGTCGATGGTGCAGACCACCTCATGTCCTCTTTCCAGGGCAATTTTTTCAATTTCATGCCCCATTTTGCCATAACCGATCAGTGCAATCTTCATAATTGGTCTTATTGTCTGGAAATTATTATGTTATCATTTATGCGCCTGAGAATCGCAAATTTTCTTCATCGGCGTCAATCAGGAGAGCAAAAGTACAAAAAATGGTTGATTTTACCCTACAGAAACAGCAAAATCGCAATGATTGCCTTGTCCCGTCAGCTGGCGATTTAGAGCCATCCCTGCTCCAGGTACCAGGCCACCGTCTTTCTTACCCCCTCCTCCAGCCGATATGTCGGAGTAAAGTCGATGTCCGACCGAAGGGAATCAATGTCACAAGCCCAGTTGCGTTGTTTCATGATCCGGTACTTGTCGGTGTTGAATGTGGTTGTCTTTCCCAGTAACGACGCCCCCTTCTCGCAGATAAAAGCGGCAGGTTTGACTAGGAAGAGCGGGACTTTGAGCCGGATCATATGTTTTCTGTACAGTGCCCGTTGCACGATGGCATTAAATTCACTGTCGGTATAGCAGTCGCCGTCGGACACATAATACGCTTTCCTGCGAATGCCTTTCTCTATGAGCATGAAGATGATGCGCACCAGATCCTCGCTGTAGATGAATGAGAGAACCTGTTTCCGGAATCCGGCACCCACATCCAATCCGTTTTTAACTGCCTTCATCAGAATCAGATAGTCGCTGTCGCGTGGGCCGTAGACACCTGTAGGGCGTAGGATCAGCCAGGGGAAGCCGGTGAGGCTTTTCAGATAGTTTTCGGCCTTCAGTTTGCTCCTGCCATAAGCCGTATTGGGGTTGGGGGTGTGGTCCGCATGGAAGGGTGTGTAGCCCGTCTCGTCACCTGCACCCATGGCACTGAGGGAACTCATCAGCACAAACGAGTCAGCGAGGCTGTCTGTCTCCATGAGCGCCTCCACCAGATTACGCGTATAGAGATAATTCACCCGGTCGAAGTCCGACTTATGCAACGCTTTGGTCAGTCCTGCAATATGTATCACATGGTCGAATCGGCCATGTTCATCCCTGAACTTGCGAAGCTGCACCTTCAGCTTTTCTTTGTCGCCATAATACAGGTCGATAAACTGTATCCGTTCATCCTGCAGGTAACGGTGACTGCTGGTTGTGCGTATGCCCGCCCAGACTTCGTATCCCAACTCAAGTGCTTTGTCCACTGCCGTACTACCGATAAAGCCGCTTGCACCGGTGATCAATACTTTGTTCCTTTCCATGTTGTCTGCCTTCATTCTCCGGACAAAAATAAGGATAACTTCAGAAAGTATTGTTTTTTTTTATTACTTTGCGATAACTAAAACGTCATTTTATTGTTTTAGATAGAAACACACAGAATATGAGCAACAAAGTGAATGCAGATACAACTGCGCCAAAACTCAGAAAGAAGGATCTTTCTGCTTCCATCATCAGCTTTCTTACCGAAAATAACGACAAACAGTTTAACTATAAACAGATTGCAGCGGCATTGAATGTCCGGGGCGAAGAGGGGCGACGCCTGCTGATTAAAGTACTCGACAAGCTTCGCGACGATGACCTTCTGCTGGAGACGTCCCGTGGACGTTATCGAGTCAATAACAGGGGATTGATGCTTGAAGGCCGCTTTGAAAGAAGGAGCAATGGTAAAAACTTCTTCGTACCCGACGACGACGGAAATATCATCTACATACCTGAACGGAACAGCAAACATGCCATGAACGGTGACCGGGTACGCGTGCAATTGCTGGCGAAGCGCAAACGCGCCGATACGGAAGGAACCGTGGTCGATATTCTGGAGCATACCCAAAGCCGTTTCGTGGGAATATTGGAGGTGCAGAAGCATTTCGCTTTCCTGGTGATGGACAACAAATACCTGTCGAACGACATTTTTATTCCAAAGGATGACCTTCATGGTGCCGGCAACGGTGACAAGGTAGTCGTGGAAATTGTGGAATGGCCTGAGAAAGCAAACAATCCGGTCGGCAAGGTGATCGATATCCTGGGTAAGCCCGGTGAAAACGACACCGAGATGCACGCCATTCTTGCGCAGTATGACCTACCCTATAAATATCCCGAAAAGGTGGAGAAGTTTGCAGAACAGATCCCCGAAAAAATTGAAGAGAAAGAGATTGAAAAACGGGAAGACTTTCGTGATGTTTTCACCTTCACCATAGACCCGAAGGATGCGAAGGACTTCGACGATGCCCTCTCCTTCCGTGCAATTTCTGCTTCCTTGTGGGAGGTGGGGGTTCACATTGCCGATGTGACACACTATGTGAAGCCGGGAGACCTTGTGGATCGGGAAGCAGAAAACAGGGCCACTTCCATTTACCTGGTCGACAGAACCATTCCCATGTTGCCTGAACGGTTGAGCAACGGATTGTGTTCATTGCGGCCCCAGGAAGAGAAATTATGTTTTTCGGTAATCTTTCAACTGAACGACAAGGCGGAGATCAAACAATCACGTATTGTTCGTACGGTCATCAAATCCGACATCCGCCTTACTTACGAAGACGCCCAGACCATTATCGAAACGGGGAAGGGCGATTTTTCGAGCGAGATACTTCAATTGAATCAACTGGCAAAACAGCTGAGGGAAAAACGTTTTGCGAACGGAGCAATCAACTTTGAACGATATGAAGTGAAATTCAACCTCGATGAAAAAGGAAAGCCTCTCGGGGTCTACTTCAAGGAATCGAAGGAGGCCAACCACCTGATTGAGGAGTTTATGCTGCTGGCCAACAGGGCGGTTGCCGAGGCCATAGGAAAAGTACCCAAGGGCAAGAAAGCCCGGACGTTTGTCTATCGTATCCACGATGTTCCCGATCCGGAGAAGTTGGATACTCTGAACACATTTATTCTTCGCTTTGGACATAAGATCAAGCAGGATGGTACAAAAATGGAGGTGGCGAAGAGTATCAATTCCCTGCTGGACAAAGTACAGGGCCGTCCGGAAGAAAACCTGGTGGAAACCATTGCCATCCGCACCATGTCGAAAGCAGTTTATTCTACAAAGAATGTGGGCCATTACGGGTTGGCATTCGAATATTATACCCATTTCACTTCACCCATACGGCGATATCCCGATATGATGGTACACCGACTGTTAGAACGTTATCTCGACGGTGGCAAAAGTGTGGAGCAGGGTCCGCTGGAGGACGAATGCAAACATTGTTCAGAAATGGAGCAGGTGGCTTCCAATGCCGAACGTGACTCCGTTAAATACAAACAGGTAGAGTTTATGTCCGATAAGATCGGCAAGGTATACGATGGTGTGATCTCCGGTGTGACCGAGTGGGGTATTTACGTGGAGATCAATGAAAACAAATGTGAGGGTATGATCCCCATCCGGGAGTTGGACGACGACTTCTATGAGCTGGACGAAAAAAACTACCGGCTGGTAGGACGCCGCCGAAAAAGGGAATACCGACTGGGACAACCTGTTTCCATTCAGGTGGCGCGTGCCAATCTGGACAGAAAACAGCTTGATTTTATTTTCGCTTAACCCAGGTTTCACGGCGGGTATGCAGAATGGATTTGCATACCTTGCACAGTCTGCATGCCACGCCGAGGTAGGCACGACAATCTGAGATTTTGCCTGCAGCCAAAGCTTGACCTGACTTCTTCAGGGCGGCCAGGAAGCTGTAGGCCATCGCTTTGGAAAGAGCGTAAAACGGGTTTACTGCCTCGGTTAAAAAATAAACATATTCGCTGTAAAAATATTTTTCCCGGCTCACCGGACGCGCTTCCCGGTCGTGGTAGCCAAATGCCGATTTTACCAGCCCCAGCTTATAACCCCTCTTTTGAAGCCGTAGTACCCAATTGCGGTCTTCTCCGTAGTGGGCGAAGATCGGTGCGAAAAAACCAGTTTCCTTGATCACACCGGCAGGTATCAGCCACATGGCAGCATTGATAAACGAAAAGGGAGTAATCTCTTCTGCTAGTTGCATCGCTTCCTCCCTGTTTTTTATTCCGGTATATTCCGAAAAACCGAAGTCGGTAGCATCACCCTGGCCATTCAGATGCACCGGCGACAAAATACCATAAGTGTCGTTCTTTCGGGCCGCATCGACCAGTTTTCCCAGCATATCGGCTTCAATCCAGGTGTCCTGATTGAGCAGGAACAAAAACTCAAACCCTCGATTCAAAGCCAGCTCCATGCCGATGTTATTGGCTCTTCCGAACCCCAGATTATCCCTGTTTTCAATCAACTCCACCCAAGGGTACTGTTCCCGGATGATCTGACAGGTTTCATCCTGCGAACCGTTGTCGATCACCATGACGGTTACCTTCTGAATGGATGCTTTCACTGAAGGCAGGCAACGGTGAATCCAGGGCATGAAATTATAGGAGACGATGATGACACAGACTGATGGCTGGAGAGTACGCGTTTCATTCATACTAGTGGGTGGCTTTGATTGTAGTTAAGTATGTTGATTATTTTTCTCATGCGATTTTTTTTTCCCCTTTACCCATTGTCCGATCTCCCTGGTCATCTCCAGCTTAAACAGGGTGCATAGCGCCAGGTAAAGCATACTCACCCCCCCGACATTCAATAGCAGAAAGAGCAGATTGTTGCTCACTCCCCGGGTGAAAAAATAGCCTGCTGTCGAGCTCAGCAGTGCCAGAATTGCATACGGAAAGGCGTCTTTAATAAATTCTGTCAGTGAATAGCGAATAAGTTTGCGGGTCAAAATGAGTGAGATGAGCAGGGTGATCCACGTGTATATTACCCAGCTCGCCGCCAGGCCCATGATGCCATAACGAAACAACAAGGCAATGAGCAACAGCAGTATCCCTCGCCTGACTATTTCCACACCCAGGAAATAGTTGGCCTTTTCCCGTGAAATAAATAGCTCATTCAGTACGAAGGCAAATGGAGAAACCATGCCGGCAAGGCAGAGCATCTGAAAATAGGGAACAGCGGGCAGCCATTTATCTTTGAACAGGAACTGAAAACCCGGTTCGGCAACCAGGATCATCAGAAAACCAACCGGAAAAGAGAGGAATGCGAGCGACTTGACCATTTTACTGACCACCCGTTTGAGTCGTTCGGTCTGTTCGTTGATTTCCGGAAGAATCAGCATGGAAACCTGCCTGTAGGTGTTGGACAGAACGGAGAAGGGAATCTCCTGGTACTTATTGGCCTGGCTGTAATAGCCTACCTGTCTCATGGCATTCGGATAAAAGAACGCGATGATGGAGGGGTATATGTTGTTGAAAATACCGCTGATAAGCGACGTAAGCACGAGCTTACTGCTGAGTCCGATAAACGATTGGAGTAATTTGATGCTGAATGTTTTGACCGGAATCCATTTTGAGTAAATCCACAGAAAGAGCGTACGGAAGAAAGCATAAACCAATGTTTGTACCACCAGCGTCCACACGCCAAATCCATTGAATGCCATGACGAGGGCAATTATGCCGGCGATGAGCAGCGCAACGATATTTACCTTTGTCATTCCTCTGAAGTCGGCCCGTCGAATGAGCAGAGTTTGCTGAATGATACCAGCCGCATTCAGCAACAGGGAAAGAAACAGTATCCGGGAAACCGGTGCAATCATTGGCTCATGGAACATTGCTGCCAGCAACGGTGCTACGGCGAAGAGGAGCAGATACAAGAAAAGTGCCAGTCCCACGTTAAAATAGAAGACCGTGCTGTACTCTTCCGCAGAAATGCTTTTCCTGTTCAGCAACGCACGCGTGAAGCCACTGTCGATGAGGATGCCCGAGAAAGCAATGAAAATGGTCAGCGAGCCGATTAATCCATACTCGGCAGGATCCAGTATCCTCATCAGTATAATGCCGGTAGCCAGATTCACAATCTGCTGTCCGAATTTATCGACGAAGCTCCAGAAAAGAGAAACGGTGGTGGTATGTTTTAATGCGGAGTCTGCCATGAACGATTGATAGTTCCTGTTTATTTCCGCAAAAATACGCAACTTAATTCACATTTTTATTTTTTACGGGAAGAGTTTGACCTCTGCTCAAATTATGGAGAGGTTTGAGAAATATTGCGGGGAAGCGTTTTTTTTCGTACGTTTGAATCATCATGCAGAATGGGGTAACTTTCTCGGAAGAAATAAAGCAGCAGGCACTGGCTTTGGGGTTCGATGCCTGTGGCATTTGCCGTGCCGGCAATAGTGGTGAAGAAGTCCGTTATATAGAGTGGATCAGAGACCACTGCCAAGGTGGTATGGCCTACCTTGAACGCAACATCGATAAACGGATCGACCCCCGATTGCTGGTCGACGGCGCCCGATCGATCATCTCGGTGGCGCTGAACTATTATCCGCCTGTGAAGCTCCCCGGGAAGGTACCCCGGTTTGCCTATTACGCCTACGGAAAAGATTACCATGACGTGATGCGGGAGAAACTGGGTAGCCTGTTCGACTGGATCAAAACCCGTTTCCCTGATGTGTCGGGCAGGTATTTTTCCGATTCTGCCCCAGTGTTGGAGCGATTCTGGGCAGCGCAGGCAGGTATTGGTTTTGTGGGAAAAAACACGCTGCTGATTATTCCGGGAAAAGGATCTTTCTTTTTTCTGGGAGAACTAATCATCAACCTGGAGCTGGATTATGATTCACCCGTATCAGAGAATTGTGGCGACTGCCGACGCTGTCTTACCTCCTGTCCCACGGGTGCCATAGAGAAACCCTATTGGATGAATGCCAACAAGTGCATCTCCTACCAGACCATCGAAAACAAAGGGGAAATATCACCCGATATTGTGCCAAACCTGCGGAACAACGTTTATGGTTGCGACATCTGTCAACTGGTATGCCCCTGGAACCGGGGAGCCATCCCACACACCACACCGGAATTTATGCCCTCGGATGCCTTTTTATCGCTCAACCTTGATCAACTCAATGCAATGGATGAAGAAGTGTTTCGGATGATCTTCCGTCACTCCGCTGTGAAACGGGCTAAATTTGCCGGATTAAAACGGAATGTCGCTGCTATTTCCAAAACTCGCCGGAAATAGTTATTTTTGTATCAGCAAATGATGGAAGAAACATTCGACATACATGGCAACCACATGCAGGACAGTGAACGGGAGTATGAAAATACACTGCGTCCGCTCACCTTCGGAAGCTTCAGTGGACAGGATAAGATTACCGAGAACCTGAAGATCTTTGTCAGTGCCGCCCGCATGCGGGGCGAGTCGCTTGACCATGTATTGCTGCATGGTCCTCCCGGATTGGGAAAGACCACCTTGTCGAATATCATTGCCAACGAGCTGGGTGTCGGCTTCAAGGTCACCTCCGGACCGGTTCTCGATAAGCCCGGTGACCTGGCAGGTATCCTCACTTCACTCGATACGAACGATGTACTCTTTATCGATGAGATTCACCGGCTCTCACCCGTGGTGGAAGAGTACCTGTACAGTGCCATGGAGGATTATCGCATCGACATTCTGATCGACAAGGGACCCAGTGCCCGTTCCATTCAAATCGACCTGAATCCGTTTACCCTTGTGGGGGCTACAACCCGCAGCGGCTTGCTGACCAGTCCGTTGCGCGCCCGTTTTGGAATCAATATGCACCTCGAGTATTACGACATGGGTACCCTGACAGGCATTGTGCTGCGATCGGCAGATATCCTGAAAATTACCTGCAACCACGACGCCGCCCATGAGATTGCTTCCCGCAGCCGGGGCACACCCCGTGTGGCCAACGCGCTCTTAAGAAGGGTGCGCGACTTTGCACAGGTGAAAGGGAATGGAAAAATAGACAAAACCATCTCGTCCTATGCGCTGGAAGCATTGAATATCGACCAGTACGGACTCGATGAGATCGACAACAAGATTCTGCTCACTATCATCGACAAATTTAAGGGGGGGCCTGTCGGCATCTCCACTATCGCCACAGCTGTGGGTGACGATCCGGGGACTATTGAAGAGGTGTATGAACCTTTCCTGATCAAAGAGGGATTTATTAAACGTACTCCCCGTGGCAGGGAGGCCACTGATCTGGCCTACCGTCATCTGGGTCGCAGAAGAGCTGAAGAACAGGGATTGTTGTTCTAAATGTTGTGATCAATCATTTTCTTTATGTCATTTTTATGTCCATAAATGACAAGGATGTCCCCTTCCTCCAGAACAGTTTTCGCATTGACAATTTCTCCAGCATTCGGCTGTAGCTGTAGGGTATTCGCACCGATCGGGTTTTGTTGACTGATTTGCTTCAGCTTTGTCAGCACGATCACGTGATATTTATTGTTCAACTCGCTTTCCGAAATCGTTTTTCCGATAAGCTTCTGCGGTAACAGAACTTCCACGATGTAGTAATCGTTCGTTACTTCAAACAGGTTGATATAGTTTTTTATGGAAAGCTTCATAGCCCAGCGCTCCGCTGATTCTATCTCGGGATGAATAATTTCTGTGACACCCATGGCTTCCAACACGCTCTCCTGAAGTCCGGTAATGGAACGTACCGTTATTTTCTTTACACCTCTTTTCTTTAACATGGCTGTGATCAGAAGGCTTTCACCTTCATCCGCTCCACCGCAAACCACTGCCATATCCGTATTTTTCAGGGGCAGATGATTTGTAGCAATCGGGTCCGTGCTATCTATGCAAATCACGTCTGTCAACGTATCTTTGCACGCATCCACCCGGTTCATTGATTTGTCCACACCAATCACTTCGTGTCCCATAGCGACCAATCGCTCTGCCAGTGCTGCTCCGAAATGTCCCAGTCCGATCACGACAAATTTCATGTGTTCTTTTTTTAATTGATTAATATTTCTTCTTTCGGATATCTGTATTTACTGTATTTTACCTGTTGTGTCAGGGTGGATAGCAAAGTGTACAAGCTCACCCTCCCGACAAACATCGTGGCAATGATAAGCCATTTGCCTGCATTCGATAAAAAAGGGGTCAAATTCCGGCTTAATCCGACCGTACCATATGCCGACACGGTCTCAAAAAGCAAATCCAACGGTTCTTTACCCGATTCTATCAGAATCATTAAAAAAGTAATTGCCATGATGAATAATATGGCAAGTGTTATTTGTGCAAATGCCCTGGACACCGCCTGTTGAGGAATCTCCCTTCCTCTGTATTCAATGTGTTTTTTGCCTTTGAGAAGTGTCATGAAATTCATGAAAGCAATGGCTAAGGTACTGGTTTTTATACCACCACCCGTTGAAGCCGGTGAAGCTCCGATCCACATCAACACAATGAACAGGAGTGCGGTAGGCACAGACAACGCAGCGGTATCGGTACTGTTAAAACCTGCAGTACGCGTGGTGACCGAACCAAAAAATGCAGCCGTCCACTTACCGAAAGCTGACGGATATCCGGTTAATACGCCGTCTTTCTCAAAAATAAAAAATCCAAACGTTCCAAAAATCAGCAGAAGCAAAGTGGTGATAATCACGATGTGTGAATTTACACTGATCACCAACGATGAATAACTGTATTTTTCGTGTCGAAAGGCTCTTTTATAAAGTCCCTTTATGTTGTTCGTAATATATTTCCAGATATTGTTAATGATGGGAAATCCCAGTCCCCCGAATATTATCAGAAATGAAATGATCAAGTGAACCGGGTAGTCGAAACGGATGCGTGCGTCATACAGGTTTCCCGAGAGGGTGGAAAAGCCTGCGTTACAGAAGCCCGATATGGCATGAAAAATCGAGAAGAAGACCCTTTCCTCAAAAGTGAAACCCTCTTTTCCCATAGTGGCAAAGATGAGGAGAAACCCCAATCCTTCAATGACAAGTGTGATTAGCAGGATATTTTTCAATGAGGAAAATACATTGTCCAGACGCTCTTCGCTGGTAATGTCCTTCACCAGCAGTTGACTTTTATAAGAGGACCCACCCTTGAAATAATAACTGAAATAGGTGGTAATGGTCATGACACCTAACCCGCCGATCTGTATTAACAGCATGATTATCACCTGACCAAACAGAGTGAAAGTCAACTCTGTATCCACTACGTTCAAGCCTGTGACACAAACAGCACTGGTAGCAGTGAACAAAGCATCCACGTAGGAAATATTCTCATAAGTTGCCTTTGGTAATAACAAGAGGAGGCTACCCAGTAGAATGATGGATAGGAAGCTTGTTGTAAACAACTGAGCAGGTCCGAACGGCCGGAGATGGATGAACGAACGCAGTGAAAAAAGACGATGTTCTGAATTCTTAAAATTTTGTTTGGATGACATTTTCTCTTTTATCTAAACATGTTTAGAAGACAATGAGAATATGATACAAAATTATACAATTATATTGAGATATGATTGCCCACCGGTCATATTCCAAAACTCTGTTTTTCAATCATATCGAGGATAAAGCCGAGAAGCCCCACGAAGATGATTGCAGTAGTGCAGAGAATCAGGCTCGCCCTGTTCCAGGAGTCGGTTCTGAGTGCGGGAATCGGCTGGCCGTTCTGATCAATGAACATGGCTTTTACCACCCTGAGATAGTAATAGAGTGAAATGATTGTATTTACTACGGCGATAATTACCAGCAGATAGAACCCCTGCTGTGCGGCGGCCGAGAAAATAAAAAATTTACTCATAAATCCCGCAAAAGGAGCAATGCCGGCCAGCGAGAACATGGCCAGCATCATCACGAAACTGAGCTTCGGATTTGTCTGATAGAGCCCTTTGTAATCGGGTATGTCTGTTTTCCCGGTTCTGCTCTCTATGGCGGAAATTACACCGAAGGCGGCCAGGTTGGAGAAGATATATACAAAAATGTAATAGATCACCGTGGTCATACCCAGTACCGACCCGCTGATGATTCCCAAAGCAATATATCCTGCCTGCGAGATGGAAGAAAATGCCAGGAACCGTTTGAGGTTTTGCTGCCGCAGGGCAAACAGGTTACCCACAGTGATGGTCACGATGATGATCCAGAACAATAGCGTTTGCCATTCGTACAGATAATTTCCAAACAGTTTAAAAAGCAGTGTCATCAAAACGAAAGCGGCTGATCCCTTGGAAACGACCGACAGATAGGAGGTCACATTTGTGGGAGCACCTTCATATACATCGGCAGTCCACAGATGGAACGGTACAAACGACACTTTGAAAAACAACCCCGACAGAAAGAAGATAAAAGCCATGATCTGCAACGGATTGTGACTGATCTGCGTGGATACCTCTGAGAAGTAGAGACTGCCTGTGGTTCCGTAGAGATATGAGATGCCAAAGAGCAGGATACCGGAAGAGAAGGCCGAGAGGAGGATAAACTTGGCTCCGGCCTCTGCCGATTTTTTGCAATGTTTGCTGAATGCCACCAGTGTGGCCAGGGGGATAGAAGCTGTTTCCAATCCAATAAAAAACAGAAGGAAGTGGCCGCTGGAGATCATGAGGTACATTCCCAGCAAGGTGCTTAGTGTGAGGAAATAATATTCCCCCCGTTGATTCTTCATCTCATTTCCGTCGAAGACATGCTTCGATTGAAGAAAAATGATCAGCGTGGCCACATTCAGCATGGTCTTAATGATTGTCATCACGGGATGATACTGGTACATTCCGCCGAAAGCCTCACCTGCTACTGCAGGAACAAGGTTTGTGAGGGTGTGCAGGGCAAAGAGAAGGATTGCCACCGGCTGAAAATATTTTTTTCCTTTTTTACCGGCAATGATATCGAAGAGCAGCAAAAAGAGAATGACTGTCAATAGCGAAACCTCGCTGCGCATTATCAGAAAATTATCAAAATAACTCATGAAAAAAAGTGTTGTTTGTTCTTTACTTTGCTACCTGAAGCAAGCTACCGAAGCTGTCGCTGATCATATTTGAGATTCCTGTCGGGAAAGAACCGAGATAGAGGATACCTGCAATCAGTGTCACTACAGCCAGCCTTTCAAACCAGTGGGCATCATCGAGCTTCCCATGCTCCTCATTTTGGAGGGGACCCTGCAGGAATTTTCCGACGGTACGCAGGATATATACTGCACCAATCACAATGGATGTGACCGCAGCGATCGTGAGAATACGGCGAAACAGATCCCCGTTTTCAAAGGAACCCACAAAGATGGTCATCTCTGCCACGAACCCGCTAAATCCGGGAACACCAATATTGGAGAATCCGGCAATCACAAAGCTGGCACCCAGAAAAGGCATAATTTTCATCAATCCTCCCATGTCGGTTATTAACCGGGTATGGGTGCGGCCGTAGATCATCCCGATCAATGCAAAGAAAAGGGCGGTAATCAGCCCGTGTGAAAGCATTTGCAATACGGCTCCCGTGAGCGATGTTTGCGTAAGCATCAGAATGGCAAACAGCACCAGGTTACAATGGCTCACCGACGAATAGGCATTGATGTACTTCAAGTCGGTTTGTCGGATGGCGGCAAAAGCGCCATACACCACCCCGATGCCGGTGAGGACAAGGAAGATGGGTGAGAGTTTTTCAGCCGCCGCCGGCATCAGTGTGATGGCTACCCGGAAACTTCCGTATCCGCCCAACTTCATCAGTACGCCTGCATGAAGCATGGAGACGGCGGTCGGTGCCGATGCATGTCCGTCGGGTGACCATGTATGAAATGGAAAAAGGGCTCCCAATACACCAAATCCGAAGAAGGTGAGGGTAAAGAAGAAATATTGCAGTTCCACCGGCATTGGATGCTGAGCCAGCTCCGAGATGTGCATGCTGGTCGCCCCCGATCCGAAATAAATGCCCAGGATACCCACAAGCAGGATCATGGAAGATCCCATCAACATAAGGGTCAGCTTCATGGCAGAATATTCTTTTTTACCGCTTCCCCAGACGCCGATCAGCAGATACATCGGAATCAGTGCCGTCTCGTAAAAAAGAAACAGGGTGAACAGGTCCAGTGAAATGAAAAAGCCGAACACACCAGTGGCAAGGAGGGAGAACCAGAGAAAAAATTCTTTGGTGAGCGGTGCCATCTTCCACGAAACAAAGGTGCCGGTGAAGACGATCACGGCAGAGAGGCAGAGCATCACGACCGACACGCCATCTACTCCCACCGCATACTGAATGTTAAGTGGCTTAAACCACGACAGGGCGGCGGTGAAGAGCATGGGATCGGTATTTCCGCTGTTACGAACCGTGATATAGTTATAAGCAAGAAAAGCAGCAAGAGCCACCAGCATTGAGCTTCCGGCGACCATGATTCCCAGGACCTGCTTTCTACTCCGTGCCACAAACAGGGCGAGGATCATCAGCAGCGGAATGAGCACAAAGAGGGATAAAAAATTCATATCTTGATTTCTTTATAATCAAATTTAAATAAACAGTATCAATGCCGTGATCAGCAAGGTCCCGAAAAGGAATACCCAGGCGTACCATTGTATTTCGCCGGATTGAAAGCCCCTGATCCGGATGGAGAACCAGTCGGTTGCCGTGGCCAGGCCATTGATGAAGCCATCCACCACGTGGCGATCGAACCAGGCAAAAGCCCGCGAGACGCCATTAAACAGTATCTTCTTGGTGATGAACAAATATATTTCGTCGATGTAAAAGCGATGGCTTGCAGCTTTATGAAACCCTTTCAGGCCGGAAGGAACTGTAACCGGTTTCTCCGGATGCTGATACAACTTCCTGGCAATAAGAATGCCCACAAGTGCTATGATTACGCTGATCCCGGCTACCATCAAGTCCATGTGGATGGTGTATGGTGCACGGTCGGCTGTCACAAATTGCCCGAAGGGGATGAATCCTCCCAGCAGGGTAGGTATTGCCAGAAATATCAATGGGAAAGTCATCGATTTGGGCGACTCGTGGAGAGGATGTGCATGCTGCTTCTCTTTTCCCCAAAAGATGGAGAAATATAACCTGAACATATAGAAAGCAGTGAGTCCGGCCACCAGCGTCATCCAGACACCCAATCCCGTATTGTACAGATAGGTGGCTGAGAGAATCTCATCCTTGCTGAAAAAGCCGGAGAAGGGTGGTATGCCTGCGATGGCTAGGCAGGCGGTCAGAAAGGTAAGGTGAGTAATTGGCATCTGTTTGCGCAAGCCTCCCATATTCTCCATTTCATTGCTGTGTACGGCATGAATCACGGATCCTGCTCCCAGGAACAGCAACGCCTTGAACATGGCATGAGTAAAGAGATGAAACATGGAAGCCATATACCCCAGCCCTTCATGTCCTTCAAACTTCGAAACACCCAGTGCCACCATCATGAAACCAATCTGTGAGATAGTGGAAAATGCCAGTACCCGTTTGATGTCGGTCTGCACGATGGCGATGAGCGCTGCAAACATCGACGTGAAGGCACCCACATAGGCAATCCCTTGCAGTACTTCGGGCGTGAACAACACATAAACAGGAAAGAGGCGCGCCACCAGATAAACACCGGCCACCACCATGGTGGCTGCATGGATCAGTGCCGACACGGGGGTAGGACCCTCCATCGCGTCGGGTAGCCAGATATGTAGGGGAAACATGGCCGACTTGCCGGCACCGCCGACAAAGATCAGTGCCATGGCCCATACCAGAGCCGAAGCACCCAGAAATTGCGTCGAGATAGCCTGTTGGAAAACAGCGCTATTGCCCGATGTGAGCGTGCCAAAATCAAAGGTTTGTGTATAGTAGGAGAGTACCAGGATGCCGATCAGGAAAAACATATCGGCAAAGCGAGTCACGATAAATGCTTTTTTTGCGGCCGCCACGGCAGTCGGCTTTGTATAATAGAAGCCGATGAGCAGGTAGGAAGAGACGCCCACCAACTCCCAGAAGATGTACATCTGAAAAATATTGGTAGACAAGACCAGTCCCATCATCGAGAAAGTAAAGAGAGAGAGGAAGGCGTAGTAACGCTGAAATCCTTTTTCTCCCTTCATGTAACCCAGACTGTAGATGTGCACCATCAGCGAGACGGTGGAGATCACCACCAGCATCATCACCGAAATCGGGTCGAGCAGGATTCCCATGTCGATATGCAGATTGGCACCCATATTGAGCCAGGTAAGGTTCAACGGCATGAGTGTTTGAAATAAAGCACCTGTTTTTTGTGTCATGAAGTACTCTCCTGCTGCAAAATAGGAGAGCAGTGCCACCATCAGGAGGCTCGCCGTTCCGATCATCCCTGAGGCCTTATGACTCAATTTGTTGCTTAACAGGCCCAAAAACACAAACGAGGCCAGGGGCAGCAATAGTACAAATAATGTATATTCCATGCGTCTATCCTTTCATTTTTTTGAGGTTATCTACCTCTGCATTTCCGAAATTGCGGTATACGTTGATGATGATGGCAATGGCTACTGCAGTCTCACAAGCCGCAATGGCAATGGTGAAAAGCGCAAAAAACATCCCGTCGATCTCACCGGGAAAGAGATACCGGTTGAATACCGCAAAATTAATATCGGCGGCATTGAGTATCAGCTCCACAGAAATCAGCATCATCATTAAGTTCCTGCGGGTGAAGAAGCCGTAGATACCTGCAAAAAAAATGATCAGGCTCACCAGTTGATAAGCCAGCACAGGCACTCCTGCATTATTTATCAATAATTCTCCCATATTTATAGTTCCGTATCGTTTGATTCATTCTTCTCTGTTTTCGTTTTGCGGGCAATCAGGATGGCACCTACGATGCAGGCAAGCAGCAGAATACTCATCATCTCGAAGGAGAGGAGATACTGTTGTTTTCCCGTTCCCAGCATTGCCGTACCAATTTGTTGCATGGTCAGCTCCTCATTTTCTATAAACTGAACGATCCCTATGGCGTTGTTCAGGACAATGTAACCAGAAAACAAGAGGCCGACAACCGATAACAGCAACGAAGCATGTATTCTCCAGCCTTTTTTGGTGCGGATGTCTTTTCCCGGCTTGTGGGTAAGAAAGATAGCCATGATGAACAATACCATGATGCCGCCGGCATAGACCGATATCTGTACGGCAAACAGGAAATAATAACCCAGCAACATATAGAGCCCGGCTGTAGCCAGTAATACAAACAGCAGGTAAGTGGCCGAACGGACGATTCGTTTGCTTGTCACTGCCAGAATTGAAAAGGCGGTGATCGCGAGGGCCAGCAGATAAAATATAATTTGTTCCGTCATACTTCTTAATTTTCTTTTTTTGCGGTTGCATCAGAGGCGGGTACAGGTGATTCCTTCTTTTTTTCACGCAGCTTTGACCCCTCATGATTGAGCTGGTGCAAAAACTTGCTTTTGTCGAATACTGCACCCTCAAAGTCGTTGTTGAAGATAATGGCGTCCGACGGGCAGGTAATCACACACAGATTGCAGAAGGTACAGCTTCCGTAATTCCAGAGGTGCTTATCCAGAATCTTCTTTTTCTTACCGTCCTCGGTGTCTATAGACAATGAGGTCACCTTGATGGTACCGTTCGGACAGTTCATCATACAAATACCGCAGGCCGTACAGGCATGTTCGTTATTTTCATCGTGGGGCATGATCAGCTCCGAACGCCAGCGGTCCGAAATGACCAGCGTTTTTCTGTTTTCCGGATACTCCATCGTGACTTTGGGGGTCAGCAACTCTTTCCAGGTGACGATCATTCCCCCTGCGAGCGACCTCAGGCCGGTGAAGATACTTCCGATATATTTTATAAACTTCATATTAATATTGGTGTGATACGCTATTGGATCATTACATTATTTACCGAACAGGACCGGGAAAAGATCTGTCAGTGTGAATCCCGAGAGGACCACCAACACCATCACCAGCAGGTTTACCAGGTTAATAGGCAGCAGGTATTTCCACTCCAGATTCAGCAGCAGGTCGATTCGCAGTCGCGGAAAGGACCAGCGTACCCATAAACTGAGAAACATCAACAAACCCGCTTTTCCGAAGAACCATGCCCACGAAGGGATGTACCACATAGCCTGATTAAATGCCTCCAGACCTTTTATCTGTATGGGCATCCATCCACCCAGGAAGACTGTGGTGGCCACGGCGGCTATGATGAACATGTTGAGATATTCCGACAGGTAGAAAAAGCCGAACTGCAGTCCGGAGTATTCGGTATGATAGCCTGCGGTGAGCTCCGATTCAGCTTCGGGAAGATCGAAAGGCCCTCTGTTGGTCTCGGCATGTCCTGAAATCAGGTAGATGACAAACGCAATCATTGCCGGCAGGTGCCCGTTGAAGAGGTTCCAGCAATAGCGCTGGCCCTCAATGATCTCGGAGAACTGCATGCTCCCGCTCAGCACCACGATGGTCATCAGGGAGAATCCGGCCGAGAGCTCGTAACTGATAAACTGGGCGCCGCTGCGCATGGCGCCGATCATAGAATATTTGTTGTTGCTCGACCATCCTGCCAGCAATATGCCGATGATACCCAGTGAGGATACAGCCAGCAGATAGAAAACTCCGATGTTAAAATCGATTGCATGTAGGTTTATCCCAAAGGGAAGTGCTCCGAATGCAAGGACAGAGGCCACGATCACAAAAAATGGTGCAGCATAGAAAAGCAGTTTGTCTGCCTTATTTATATGGATGACCTCCTTGATCAGAATCTTGATCATGTCGGCCAGTGACTGGATGACACCATACTTACCCAGCCTGTTGGGACCAAGACGTGCCTGGAAGAATGCGGCCACTTTACGCTCAATGTATATCAGAGCCAGCGCAATAAGGGCATACGTTGCAAGGAGCAGAATGCCCACCAGTATACCTTTCACAAGGATAGCCCAACCCGGGGAGAGGTTGCCCTGCAAGAAATTGTCAATCGCCGCAAGGAGTTTAGTCAACTCCAGGGGCTGTGAATAAATCAGCATCGTTTTTTATCGGTTTAATTTCCTTTATTTTTTTATCGGTCTCTACCGGTCGATATCAGGAATCACAAAATCCATGGATCCGGTGATACCGATGAGGTCTGAGAGAAAGGCTCCCTTGCTGATCAGGGGGATTACTGAAACAGCCGCCAGCGAGGGAGAACGAAATTTTACACGGTAAGGATTCTTGTCGCCACTACTTTCTATGAATACACCAAACTCGCCTTTTCCCGTTTCCACACTCTGAAAGAATTGTCCCGCGGGAATACGGATAATCGGTTTTACTTTGGCGCATACTTCGCCGGAAGGAATATTGTCGATCAGCTGCTCAATGATATGAAGCGACTCTTCTATTTCATCGAGCCTGTTTAGATAGCGTGCATAAGAATCTCCTTCGGTGCGCACAATCTCCTTGAATTCCACCTGGTCATACAGTGCATAGGGTTTGTACCTGCGCACATCGCATGACCATCCCGAAGCCCTTCCGGCAGGACCGGTGACACCATAACTGATGGCATCCTCGCGGCTCAGAAGTCCGATACGGACCATACGCCCCAAGGCAATGGCATTGTGTGAAAAGAAATCGTCGTACTCCTTCAGCTTTTTGCGCATATAAGGGATGAATGCTTTAACATCTTTCTGAAAGTCGGAATAGATGTCGAACATGACCCCACCCACTACATTTTGGTTGATAATGAGCCGGCCACCGCAGGTCTTGTCAAAAATGTCAAGGATGTGTTCCCTTTCGCGCATACCATATATGAACGCGGTGGTCGCGCCCAGGTCGTTACAATGTGTCGCCCATGCGAGCAGGTGCGAACTGATGCGTTGCAACTCATCCATGATGGTGCGGATATACTGCGCCCGTTCGGGCACCTCAATTTCTGCTCCTTTCTCAATACACATGCAGAGGGCATGGCGATTGATGTTGGCCGAGAGGTAGTCGAGGCGGTCTGTCAGATGCAGCATTTGGGGATAAGTCATGTTTTCACACAACTTCTCGATTCCGCGGTGGATATACCCACTGTGTACATCTATTTTTTTTACAATCTCTCCGTCGAGTGATGTCCTGAAGTGCATCACACCGTGTGTGGAGGGATGTTGTGGACCGATGTTCACGATGTAGTCCTCCTCACCAAAGACAGCCACATTTTCTTCTGCCAGCTCCCCACCTTCTTTTTCCATGATGCGGGGTGCTATGTCGATGATCTCGCTACTGATCACCGTCTCCGGGTTTAGCTTTGGATCATGTACATAGTCCTTCCTGAACGGAAATCCCTTCCACTGATCGTTCAACAGAAAACGACGCATGTCGGGATTGTTGATAAAACGAATGCCGAACAGGGCGTATATTTCCCGTTCGTTCAGATGGGCTGTACCATAAAGGTCGGTGACCGAATAAAGGAGTGGATTGTCACGGTCAGCCGTGGAGGTAATGACAATCACCTCCTGTGTAAGGTCGACTGATGCGGAGAGTTGATAGATTGCGCCCAGCCTGTCACCCCAGTCCATTCCGGTAAGACTGATCAGATAATCGAAACGAAGTGTTTCATTTCTATAGAGTGCCTCAATCACAGGATGCAACTGATCCGGCCTCACGGTGATGGTGAGCCTTTGCTTTGTTTCTATCTGCGCATCGGGGGCAATTTGTTGTATGATTTGTGTGATTTCTAACATTGCTGTGTAGTAAGCTTCCCGGTTATTTATTGTCAAAATCAATCTGCGGATCGATGGTTTCTCCCGTCTTCGGATTTATCAGCGTTTCTGGACGATAATATCTTTTGATTCTTTTATTGCCAAAAAAACGCTCTACCTTTACCTTCCTTTGTAGTTGCAGCAATCCGTAGAACAATGACTCGGGACGCGGCGGGCATCCGGGGATGTACACATCTACCGGTAAGATCCGGTCCACACCCTGTACCACATTGTATGAATTTAGAAAAGGGCCTCCCGAAATGGAGCAGGCTCCCATGGCCACCACATATTTTGGTTCAGCCATCTGGTCATAGACCCTTCGGAGCAGGGGCGCCATCTTGTTGACAATGGTACCCGCAACGACCATCACATCGGCCTGACGGGGACTATTGCGAGTGACTTCCATCCCGAAACGGGAAAGGTCGTAATGCGCCGACGCTGCAGCCATGAACTCAATGCCACAGCAGCTTGTAGCAAAGGCGATGGGCCAGAGTGAGTTGGCTCGTCCCCAGTCGATCAGCTGATCGAGCTTGCCGACGATTACACTGCCACCTGCCTCTTTTAATTCATCGATATAGCGTTGCAGTGTGTCGTTGTCCTTGAATTCTTCGGCCGGAAATGCTTTTATTTTGATGTCGTTGACTTCCATTCCAATACTCCTTTCTTCCATGCGTAGGCGAGGCCCAGGCTAAGGATTACGATAAACATAAGGATACTTACCAGTCCTGTCATTCCCAGACTGCGGACGACGGTAGCCCAGGGAAATAAAAAGATGATCTCAACATCGAACATCAGAAACAGGATGGCGTACAAATAATAACCCACTCTGAACTGCATCCACGATGTACCGTGTGTGGGTAATCCGCACTCATAAGGTTCTCCTTTCTGGAAGTTGATTGATTTCGGAGAAATCAACAACGCAACCCCCAGTCCGAGCACAACAAGGGTTATTCCTGCCAGAAGAACGACAAGAAAAAATGAAGACTCTGTCATAGATTGATATACCTACTTTAAACTTTTGATAACCTGCAATGCCGTTTCATCAGTGGGTTCATACTCGAGCACCTTATTCCAGAAAAACTTTGCCTGTTGTGTATCATTTTTACCCAAATGATAAAATCCAAGATAACGATAAGACTCCAGAATGTCGTTCTTTCGTTTATCCAGATCAGGCAGCATGATCTCAAGAGCTTTCGTATAGTAAGGTACGGCAAGTCCTTGTTCAGCCTGTGGATCGAGTGCAAAGAGGGCGCGAGCGCGCATTAAATATCCCAGATAATGATCGGGAAAAAGTTCCGTCATTTTGCCGAATGTACTGTCGGCTTCCGTGAGGTACTCCTTTTTTTGGATCTGATCCTTTTGCGGGTCATTCAACAGGCTATCGGGGGTTGTTCCCGCTGAATAATAAGCGGCACCCAATGTATAATAGTCGGCCAGCGAAGGATTAGAATTTTTTTCAAGAATCAGCTTGTAAAACTTGATGGCATTGCCATAGTCTTCGGCTTTTTCATAAGCCTTGGCCGCTTCGGTAAGATATTCCAGCTTATGGTCTTCTCTCTTGTATGCCTCGGCATAAGCTGCTGCGGCTTCAGCAAATTTATTGTTCTTTTTTAGTATTTGTGCGTAGTAAGTGTAATCCTGGGTAATGAAATTGCTTTTGTCAAATTTTCCGAAAAAATTATTTGCACTTTCCAGTGCTGCTACATATTCCCCAAGTTCAAAAAAAGAATAAGTTTTCAGGCGGTTCATCACCAGGTTGTCGGGCGCTTTCTTTATCGCTTCAATGGCTTCGCTATACATCTTGTTGAAATACAGCACAGATGCATATCGTTCATAGTCTCTTGTTTCGGGTTTAACCAGGCTGAGATATTTCTTAAAGGCACTCAGCGACTCCGGGTAAAACCCTTTTCTGTAATTTATCTGACTATAGACAAATTGTCCCGGAACATAGGAAGGATCCAGCGCAATAACTTGTTTCAGATAATCGAGTGCCACCTGTGTCTTGATATTTTCGTACAAGCGGGCCAGTTTCACATAAGCAGGCTTGTAGTTTGCGTCAAAATAGCGAGCATTTTCGTATAAAGCAGCTGCTTCGCCTGTGTTTCCCTGAGAGGCAATATAATCACCTTTCAGCATGTAGGGGCGAGGATTTTTACTGTCTACCTTTATGGCCTGATCCAGCATTGTCAATGCCTCCTTCGTCCGGTTATTTTCCATAAAGGCTTCCGCAACCAAGGTGATCACGGTGCCGTTTTTTTTATTTTTTTTATCTCCGGCAATTTTGTTCAGTTCGTCCGGTGTTCCTGTGGCGGCCAGTTGCACTTTGGCCAAACCAATTTTGTTGAGGATATTTTCCGGATCTGCCTGCAAACCGGCATTAAAGTAATATTGTGCCGAATCGCTATTTTTTTCCCTGAAATAAAGATCTCCAAGGTAGTAAAGGTTGGCTGCATCGGTCGCACCACCTTTCAATAAACGGGATTTAGCCATTTCATATTCACCCGTTTCATAGAAGTCCTTACCTGAACCGTCTTGCGCCCAAAGTGATGACGCACTCGCAACCAGCAGGATTATGTAAACCAATCTGTGGATGATTGTCTTCATTATTTTCTATTTTTGAATTACTGTTTCTGAATTATTTTTTTAATCTGTGATTTTAACTGCATTGACCGGCATCGCTGAAGGTAGCAATCCCGATCTAAGGATAATCCGTTGTCCACGGTCGGAGGTCAGGAAACGGGTAAATCCCTTGGGTAGTTCTCCCCGGGGATCGTTCAAAATTGCATATATCTCCCTGATGAACGGATACTGCCCCGAATAAATATAATACTGGTAGGGTTGTACTGCGTTAAACCGGTCGGGATGTTCATCCCAGGTTACCCGCATCACCTGCACCTTTGTGGTCATTTCAACCACCGTACTGTCACGATCGTCGCTGATCAGATTCACGCCAATCAGTCCCAGAGAAGCGGGGTTTTGGGAGACATAATCCACCACTTCTTCGTTCAGATTTAATGCATTCAGTTCGGCAGAGAGTGGCCGGTCCCTGCAAATTGAGTCATTGGCATAACGGACGATACTGGAATTGGTATTGTCAAAAACTACCTGTATTTTACCCAGTTTTGAATCCGGGTAAATCTCGTTCCACTGCGTCACCTCTCCGGTAAGAATGCGTTTCAGATTTTGTACATTAATGATGGAGTCAGGATTGGAGGAATGCACAATCAGGGCGATGGCATCCAGGGCGATCCGTATCTCCTCCGGCTGAAATTTATGCTCGCTGAAATATTTTTTTTCGGCTGACGTCAATCGCCGGGCTGTTATTGCCAGCCGTACCGTGTCGGCCATCAGCAAGTCAATGGCCTCACGTTCTGATGTATAGAATGGTTCTACGATGGCTACATTTTCACTCTCAAAGACATTGATAGCCGCCTTTATCGTGGGTGCCATCGTCTGATCGACTGCGATTTTGATGTAACCGCTGTTCATCGTATTTCCCTCTTTTTTTTGGCTGCACGAAAGTAGAAAAAAAAGAGTTAGTAACAAAAAAACAGTTTTACTTTTAATCATTCTTTGCTTATTGTATGAAACGAACAAGGGGGCGGAGACAAGCTCCGACCCTTTATACGAATTAATTCTGCAGCTTAAACACAATAGGCAGCGTAAATCTCACCTTTACTGCGGTACCTCCCTGTTTACCCGGAATCCATTTCGGCATTTCACCGACCAGCCTTACGGCTTCACGATCCAGGCTGGGGTCGACACCTCTGACCACTTTTATGTCATCAATGGTGCCGTCTCTTGCTACCACAAATTGAATGATTACTCTTCCCTGTATGCCGTTTTCCTGTGCAAGAACCGGATAGCGGATGTTTTCATTCAACCACTTCATCATCGCAGCATCTCCACCGGGGAATGAAGCGGGTTGTTCCACCACTTCAAAGATTTTTTCTTCCGGTTCAGCATCTACAATGACCTTATGATCCTGCAGGGTGGCAATATCCACACCCGTCTCTTCATTTGTACCTTTCACGTCGGCCACCGAAATCGCAACATCGGAAGTGGTGAGTTCTTCCTGTGTTTTCATTTCCTGGTCTTCTCTCACTTCTTCATCTTTCTTGATGACGGGGGGCGTAAACTTAATGGTGCTTTTCAGTTCCACGGGAGGAGCTATATATTGTTGTATATTTTCCTCAGGAACCTCAGGTTTTTCCAGCTGAATGTTTGACAACTCCGTTACCTGTGTCATCGCCTCCCTGGATTTCTTTTGTGTCTGATAGATTGTGATCAGCGACATTGCAATAAATAGCAGAATCACAGCTATGACCACAACCACAAAGGCATAAAGGTGTCTTTTTCCCGAAGATTGCCTCAGCCTGTATGCACCATAGCTTTTGTTTTTGCCTTCGAAAATCAGATCAATCCATTCCTGCGATGTTAAATTGATATTATTTGCCATTTTTCTTTTGTTGTATTTTTCTGACGATCTTCAGATCACTCTACAGCAACATTTGCGTTGCGCAACATGGTCTTGTCGTCAGCGTTAATATCCACGATTGCATACTTGCCTATGCTGTTAATAATCATTTCATCGAGGGCAGCGATCATGTCGCTGTAATCAGAACTGTCGAGGGGTTTGATGATGACTACCGGCGATCCTTTGCTATTTTTCAATTCGGACAATTGTTTTTCAAAATCCTCAGCGCTTATTTGTAGCAACGACTTCTTATTTTTCAGTTCTCGTACCTGTTTAACGATATTTGCGTTCTTCTCGGAGAGTACCGAACGAAGACCTTTGTCAGAAAAATCTGTTTTTTTAAGAAAATCTTTTTTTTCTATGTCGGGTAGCCCTTCATAATAATAGACAGTATGATCAGCGCCCAGGTATATGGTCATTGCTTCAGAAGCTTTTACTTCATTCTGCTCTTCCGTCGCTACCTTATCTTTGGTAGGCATGCTGATTTCCATTGTCTGGGGTTTGCTGAGCGTGGTGGCAAGCATGAAGAAGGTGAGCAACAGCATGATCATGTCCACCAGGGGGGTAAAATTCACCCTGGTGTCGAATTTCTTCTTTTTTCTGCCCTTTTTCTTGTCAGTTTGTATTACTTCCATTTTCTGTTATCCATATTATAGTTTACCCTTTGCCGGCTCATCGGTCACCTCACGCAATGATGTGATCAGATTGTATCGGTTCTCCCGGAGATCCTGTAATGAACCCATTACATTTTTGATATGCGAGTAAGGCGTGGACTGATCGGCCTTGATGGCGATGATCATATCTTTGCCTTTCACTTCACGGGCAGCCTGTATCCAACCCTTGAACTGGTTGTCAAGACTGTCTGTTGGTACTCCGTAGTTGGGCAACAATTCGTTTTGTTTTTCCAGAGGCAGGCCCATGAACTCCTTGAAATTTTGCATGGGCACCCCGAAGGAGGTAGCAATACCAAAATCATACTTTTCCTTATCGGTCAGCGTAATTTTATAGTTTGCCGCCATTTTCTCCAGTACCGCGATCCGGTCGTCGGGATTGTCTATATCCAGGAAGACCTGGCCCTTCGGAGAGATCAGTACGGAAAAGATGTTCTTTTCCGGGATCTTTATTTCCGAAACCGACATGGGCGTATTCACCGTAACCGGTTCGGGTTTCAGAAACGTGGAAGTAAGCATGAAGAAGGTGAGCAGCAGTACCATTACGTCGCTCATCGGCGTCATGTCTATCCATGTATCTCTTTTTGGTAAAGTTGGTCTGGCCATCTGATTACATTTTATGCGTGTCTCGACTGGAAGACGTTGACAATAGAAAATCCGATCTCATCGATGGCATAGGTAATGTTGTCAATTTTTGCCGAGAAATAGTTATAGGAAATGATTGCAAAAGCTCCTGTAAGAATACCGAAGGCGGTGTTTACAAGTGCCTCTGAGATACCTACTGAAAGTGCGGCAGAGTCAGTTCCTCCTGATCCTCCCAGTGCGGAGAATGAACGGATCATACCAAGTACAGTACCAAACAATCCGGTCAGTGTTCCCAAGTTAGAGAAAGTGGCAATCACAGGGAGGTTTTGATTCATCATTGGCAATTCCAAAGCGGTGGCTTCATCTATTTTTTTGCTGATGTTTACTGCTTTTTGTTCTTTCGTTAAACCGGAATCGTCTTTCATCATCAGTTCGTACATATCGAGTCCTGAGCTGATCACGGCTGCGACTGAACCTTTTTGTTTGCTGCAAAGATCGCGTGCGCCCAGTATATCATCGTTCGTAAGTTTTTCCTTTATGTTGGCTACAAAAACGGTCAAGTCTCCTTTTCCTTTGCTTCTGCCAATTGCTATCGTGCGTTCCACGAATAATACAATCACCGAAATCAACATGGTCATGATCACCGGGATTACAAACCCGCCCTTATAGATCGTACCCAGAAGATTTCCCTGCATAGGTAAATTGTCTCTGTTACCGCCTACAAAGTTATCCGGATTACCGAATACAAACTGGAAAATTGATATTGCCACGAGGAAAGAAAGGACGATTACCAGACCTGAAGAAATACCTTTCGACTGTTTCTTTTTTTGCGTACCAGCCTCATTTTGCTTTTTCACTGCATTCTCTTTTGTTGTCATAATTTTTTTGTGAATTTGTTTTAGTGTGAATTTATTATTTTGTGAATTTATAAGTTTGTGAATTTATTAAGTTTGTGTTTTGGTTTTTCGTTTTTCATAAAAGTCCTCACTTGCTAGCAAGTGCTACTGAATATGTTATGCATTTAGAAACATCAGCGAATAAAATATGTATTCCATAAGTCAATAGCGCCATGAGCAAATGAGGACATAAAATTGAACAACAAGAAAAGTAGATAAAGCTTTTGTTAAAGCGCTGCAAAGTTCGTAATTCCATACTTTATGTGATAAAAATTTGGCGCTGCAAATATACTATAAACATCCCACAAAGTATGCTACATTTTGCAGAAAATTGATGTAAGTATGCCCTACAATGATGTGGTTTATAAGTAAAATGTATGTTTAAATATTTGGCTATCATGTAAATGCGCATACTACATGTGTGGTTGTAGAAAAATTGGACTTCCTACAATTCAAGATGATCTTCTTACAGAAAGATTCATATAACAGGCATTATTCAAAAGATTTGATGTATTTGAACAGATCCACATCGGAAGAGAGGCGCATCTTTTTCCGAAGCCTGCTTTTGTTGGTCTGTACAGATCTGTGCTGAATAAAGGTATACTCGGCAATTTCTTTCGAAGAAAAATTTAGAAAAATCATCGCACAGAGAGATAATTCCGATTTTAATAAACCTGGATGCTTTCGCAATAGCCGTCGTGTAAAATCGGGATATACTTCCGTAAATCGTTTCAGAAACAGTGGATCATTTTTAATGACGAGTCCGCGAATCTCTTCAAAATAGAGGTCGATCTTGGGCTCCTGATGCATTGTAGAAATCTCTTTGTGGTCCGAATGATTCTTTTCTTCTGATTTTCTCCAGGCGTAAAAGATCAGTATTCCCTTGGGTAGCAAAGCAAGCAATACGATGACAAGAATAATAAAAACGGCACCTGTCAACTCCACTTTCGATAGCGAAGAAGACAAGACGGTTGAGTATGTATGCGAGTAGAACAAAAAAGAAAGAGAAAAAATGAGATGCATTTAGGAATAACTTGAATCTTTCGACTAAAAATTGCTGAAAATCAGTTCCAGTTTCAGATTTCCTTTCCGTTTGTCAAGTTTTGCCGCTGTCGGCCACATCTGATTGTGAAGCCCGGTAAGCACATTGGTCGCCTGAGAATAATAACTTTGCTGCGTGGAGGTGTAAGTTGCCTGCACCGGGATCAGATAATAGACAAGATCGAATGCGGCGCCATCATATTCCTGATTGTAATGGTTGATCATTGTAGAGATGTTGCTGAATTTGTAGGAATAGGTGGTTGCATCAAACTTCGACGAGATAAAACTGGTCACATTGTCAATGAGTTTACGCTGTTCAAAAAAACCGTTCAATGAATCTTTGTTGATCAGTAACAGGTAATCGGGTGGAGATATCTTTACCATCGGATTTTCATTGGCATCCGGCACAGCGTATACGGTGAAGTTGGCCAGATTCAATGCCTGTGATTTAATTTTGTCATGTACTTCAGAGAAGGGAAAAGTAATCTCCGTGTTCACCCCGGCGGGACTTTTCACGTAGGTATACAGTTCGTTTTCGCCCAACAGCTGGTTGTTGTCATTTTCGATATAGTTGAACTGTGACACTTCCGGTGTGATATTCAGACGCATTGCATCAGTACGGATTGTATCCTGATTTGTGGAAGATCCTTTTTCGTCGAGATAATGATAGTGGACATACAGCGAAGTTGTTTCCACATTTATGATTGTACTTTTACCAAATGTAGTAGCAAAATACAAACCCTTGAAAAACTCCCTGAAAGTGTCCGCGTTCACCATCTTTCCGTGTCCCGGTTTTCTGTATTCGGTCAGGAAACTTTCCCCCAACGCGTTGGGCAGTTTCACAATGATGTCATACACGTTGTAGGTAACAGTAGAATAATTTGAAGATGTATAGGATACTGTCCTGTAGGTGGAATTTTTACCCGTAAACACCTGTGATCCCATCGGCGCCGAGAGGTTGACATACCCCGCGGGATCGATGTGGGTGTAATTGGTCACCCCCTTCAGAGACTTGTTGACCTCAAATACCGATAACTCCATGGGCTCCAGAGAATCGCCCATCATTGTCGTGTATGAGACGATCACCCGCACTGAATCAATATTGGCGTTCTCCTTAAATCCGGCACCTTCGGGAAAATAGAACTCTCCGACGTAAGACGAGCGAATGCTTCCAAACACGGGATCGGCATACTCACCCAAAACCGGACTTTTGGTTTTGTTATATACAGAATCTGTTTGCAGGGTACGTGCCCGTAAGTCGAGTGTGTCCACTCCCAGTCCAAGCCGGTCCTTGCCGGGTTGTATTGTGAATCCCACCTGGTCGAGTGTGTCGTTACACGAAAGAGTGAACATCACTGCAAAGATCAGGAATAACCCTTTTATTAAGGAATTGCGCTTCATTCGTAGCAATAAGTTTGATTTTGAGCCGCAAATATCCAAAAAAAAACATTCAAATGAAAGATATATAAATGCTTTCTTTTCTTTTTTAATGATATTTGGGTTTAGCCATAATAAAAAAACGAAATGTAACCGGTTTTCAGGATGATTACGCGTCAATTTTTTCGTAAAAAGTATTTATACTTTCCGCATTTTTGTCGAAGTCTGCCTCATAAGGCAGAAACGGAACATTCAGCTGCTTCACATAGTTCAACACCTCCTGATTCACATTTTTTTCAGCCTGGACGATACCGTCGGAATAATCAGCCGCCAGCTTCATCAGGGTCACATAATCCATGGAGCCCCTGCTTTTCACCTTCTCAATCTCCTTATCTCCGATACCTTCGAAACGAAGCTTATCGGCTGTATGCTGATTAAAATGCTTTTGAAATGATTCATTAAAAAACGAATAGATCACTTTGGCATTTTTGAAACAGGGATCATCGGCGTATCCTCTCTTAATGAAAAGCGGTGCCAGTGCGGTGAACCACCCGTGGCAATGAATGATGTCGGGCACCCAGCGCAGTTTCTTGATGGTTTCCATTACTCCGCGCACAAAGAAGATACTGCGTTCGTCGTTGTCGTCATACTCTTCTCCATTTTTGTCGACCAGCGTTTCACGATTTTGAAAAAAGTCTTCGTTGTCTATGAAATAGACCTGCATTCTTGCGGCCTGAATGGAAGCCACCTTGATTATCAACGAGTGATCGGAATCATCGATGATGAGATTCATTCCTGAGAGACGAATCACCTCATGCAACTGGTTACGGCGTTCGTTGATGTTGCCGTACTTGGGCATGAAGGCACGTATTTCCTTCCCTTTTTCCTGGATTGCTTGCGGCAGGTAGCGAGAAGTATTCGAAATGGGGGTTTCGTCGAGATAAGGATAGATCTCCTGAGAGATATACAAAATTTTTTTCTGAGACATGAAGCTAATTATCTTAAATTGAGTACAAAGATAATAAAAAAAATCCGGATAATTACAAAATGATTCGGGATATTTTTTATAAAATGCTGATAAACAAACGATAAGGCGTTTTTGCCCGCACCAGTTTCCGTAAAATAATGCAAAATGGTTTCTATATGTGGCAAATATTTTGTTGCTTTGCAGTTTAAAACAAACAGATGGAGATTATTTATTCTATCACCCGCCTGAAGGAGTCGCTACAAAAGCAACGGGTAGCAGGCAAGACCATAGGTTTTGTGCCCACGATGGGTGCGCTGCATGCCGGACATGCCGCCCTGGTCACATTGTGTGCCTCTGAGAACGATGTGTGTGTGGTCAGCTTATTTGTGAATCCTACCCAGTTCAACAACAAGGAGGACCTGCGCCGGTATCCGCGTACCTGGGAGAAGGATTGTCTGCTATTGGAACAAATTGGCGCTGATGTGTTGTTTGCTCCTTCTGTAGAGGAAATGTACCCGGAGCCTGACAACCGTTTTTTCGATTTTGGGCTGCTCGACAAAGTGATGGAAGGACGTTACCGGCCCGGTCATTTCAATGGCGTGGCTCAGATTGTGAGTAAGTTATTTGCTATTATAGCGCCCGACAAAGCCTACTTTGGAGAGAAAGATTTTCAGCAGCTGGCCATTGTGCGCGCCATGGTGAAACAGCTGAAGATGCCCGTGCAGATTGTGGGTGTTCCCATTGTCAGGGAAAACGGGGGACTGGCATTGAGCAGCCGCAATACCCTTCTTACGGAGCAGGAAAGGGGAGATGCCACGAATATTTACAGGGTGTTGCGCGAAAGCGTGGAAATGATGAAGATCGCCACACCCGATAAGGTTACCGACTGGGTGATTGATCAGATTCACGCAGTACCGGATTTACGAGTGGAGTATTTTGAAATTGTGGACGGCGACTCACTGCAGCTTGTCGCTTCCTGGGACGATTCAGAATCCGTGGTGGGCTGCATTACCGTTTTTTGCGGTGATGTACGTTTGATAGACAACATCAGATACAAATAATTTATGTGGGTAGAAACATTAAAATCGAAGATACACAGGGCCACGGTAACCGATGCCAACCTGAATTACGAAGGGAGTATCACCATCGACGAAGATCTGATTGATGCCGCGAACATGTTTGTACATGAGAAGGTAGCAGTAGTGAACAACAACAATGGAGAACGTTTTGAAACCTATATCATTCGTGGTGAGCGCGGTTCCGGCACCATTTGTCTGAACGGTGCTGCTGCACGCAAAGTGCAGAAGGGAGATATCATTATCATCATGAGTTATGCCTTCCTGCCGCTGGAAGAAGCCCGGCTGTTTAAACCCACAGTCGTCCACCTGGAAGAGAAAACCAATCGCATCAAATAAACCCCAAATATTTAAACATATAAACCGCCGGTTGTCTCTACATCGGCGGTTTGTTGTACAAAGACGTGTATTCAAACCGGCACATTGTTAAAATAAGTACGCCCATCCTGTTAAGTCTGCTGGCCCAGAATATGATACAGGTGATCGATACCGCCTTTCTCGGCCGCGTGGGAGAAGTGGAGCTGGGTGCGTCGGCTCTGGCGGGAATTTTGTACATCGCGTTATACACCCTGGGTTTCGGTTTCAGCATGGGCAGTCAGATTCTTATCGGAAGGAGGAACGGGGAGGGGAACCACAACCAGATCGGCGATATTGTGATACAGGGTTCAATCTTCCTTCTTATTCCGGCTCTGCTGCTCATCCCGTTGCTGCGTTATGCTGCGGAGGCGTGGCTACCCTTCCTGTTTGAGTCGGCCGATGTAGCCGGTGCCGTGACGGAGTATCTGGAGTGGCGGGTGTTTGGTCTTGTCTTTGCGTTCATTAATGTGATGTTCCGTGCCTTTTACATCGGTATTGCGCGCACGAAGGTACTTACCATCAATGCGGTGGTGATGGCGCTGGTGAACGTGGTGTTCGATTACGGTCTCATCTTCGGAAACCTGGGTATGCCCGAGATGGGCATCGGTGGTGCCGCCATTGCCTCGGTCATTGCCGAGTTTTCCTCGACCCTTTTCTTTTTCTTTTATACCCGCAAGACGGTGGACCCCGAAAAGTACGGTTTCAAGAAGATCCGCCTTCAATGGTCCGTCATCAGACGGGTGCTCGACATCTCACTCTTTATGATGGTGCAGTATCTTTTTTCAATTGGCACCTGGATGCTCTTTTTCCTGTTTATTGAAAATTATATGGGTGAACGTTCACTCGCTGTGACAAACATTGTGCGCAGCTTTTACACCATTTTTACCATCCCCTCCAATGCCATCGGATCCACTACTGGCACCATGGTGAGCAATACCATCGGTGCGGGGCGTGAGGGCGAAGTAGCCAGCCTCGTCAAGCGACTTTCGTTGATCAGCCTGGGAGTGATGGGGACGGTCATTGCTATTGTTTCGGTAGTGCCACGTGCCCTGATCCGCATTTATACCGATAATCCTTCACTGATACAGGATGCTGTGGCGCCCTTGTATGTGCTGATCTCCTCCCTGCCAATTTACAGCGTGGGAACGGTGCTGTTCAATGCTGTGTCTGGAACGGGGAATACGCGTACCGCCCTCAGGTTTGAAATCTTCACGCTGTTGTTTTACGTTTCTTACATGTGGCTCATCATTATTTACCTGCGCGGATCGGTAGCGGCAGCATGGACTACCGAGCATGTTTATTGGTCGTTTCTGACAGTCCTCTCCTTTTTTTATCTGCGAAGCGGAAGATGGAAGGATCGAAAGATTTAGGATTTTTAATGTATCTTTATCCCCTTAAATAATAATGCCTGATATGCGAAACAAAATTATTTTCCTGTTGGCAGTCATTGGCTCAATCCTTTCTCTTCAGGCACAGGAGTACCGGTGGAAGGTGGGGTTCGACTATTTTTTTGATAACCGGGAGTACAAGAAATCCTCCTACGACATTCCCCAGACCATGAACGGGATCTGGTTGCAACCGATGGGAGGCATCTCCTGGGATTCTGCACATACCGTCTATGGGGGAGTGAACCTGCTCAAAATACCCGGCACCGATGAGGTGGCCGATAATGCAGAACTGGTACTCTATTACCAATACGAAACCCCAAATGTGTTGTTTCGTGCAGGGTCGTTTTCGAGTATAGAGGCATTGCCAAACTACTCCGATTTTTTCTTTAGTGATTCGGTGAATAACTTTATGCCGCTCATGCAGGGATTCTTCTGGCAGATAGGCAGAGACCGGAATTTTGTCAATGCATGGATGGACTGGACCGGCTACGCGACCCCCGAAGCGCGGGAGAGCTTCTTTCTAGGACTGTCGGGAAAGGCTTCGCGGGGAATCTTTTTCGGCGATTTCCAGTCTTACCTCTTTCACTATGCCGGCACAAAACCTGGGAATCCAGCCTACGGCGTGAGCGAACACTTGCAGCTGATGGCCTCAGCCGGCATAGAATACGAGTCGGAGAACAATTTCAATGGATTGCTTTCGGTGGGTATCCTTGCCGGACTGGAACGCGACCGCAAGGCAGATATCAGTTACAGGCCGGTGGGATTTACCGCCCGGGCCGATGCTTCTTTTTGGGGGATCGGAACAGAGAATACCTTCTACGCAGGCGATTCACGCATGCGGTTGTATCCCGAATATGGCTCCGAATTGTACTGGGGCAATCCATTTCTGAGGGGTTCCACCTACCTGCAAAGTAAATGGTATGTGAATCTGATCGAAACGGGACGGGTTTCGTGTAGACTGAACTGCAACCTGCACTTCACGGAAGGGAATATGCTTTTTCAGCAGACACTCTCGGTGTCGGCCTCCATCGACAACTTTTCCGTGCCGGAAAAGCGGACTGCCCGTTATCCCTGGATGAAAATCTTTCAATAAAAAAATAATCATATGGATCCGATCCGGCAAAAAATAGAATCCCTGCGTCAAGAGCTTCACGAACACAATTACAATTACTATGTGTTGTCTCGGCCCGTCATCTCTGACAGGGAGTACGACATGCTGATGAAGCAGCTTACAGAACTTGAGGCGCAGCACCCCCAGTGGTCCGATCCCAACTCGCCCACCATGCGCGTGGGAAGTGACATCAACAAAAACTTCATCCAGGTGAAACACCGCTATCCGATGCTTTCACTGCAGAACACCTACTCCGAAGGGGAGGTGGCCGATTTTTACAACAGGGTAAAGCGGACGCTGAATGAGGAATTCGAAATTGTTTGTGAGTTAAAGTACGACGGTACTTCTATCTCTCTGCACTATGAACAGGGTCGCCTGATTCGTGCCGTGACACGCGGTGACGGGAAAAAGGGGGACGATGTGACGGCCAACGTGCGCACCATCCGGAATGTACCATTGATCCTGAAAGGAGATAATCTGCCTCCCTACGTGGAGATGAGGGGAGAGATACTGATGCCTTGGAGCTCCTTCGATGCGCTCAACCGGGAACGGGAAGAGCAGGAGGAGCCGCTCTTTGCCAACCCGCGCAATGCAGCCTCGGGTACGCTGAAGATGCAGGACCCACGTATTGTAGCCTCCCGAAAGCTGGAATCATACATGTACACCATGCTGGGTGAATCGTTACCCACCGACAGCCATTACGACAACATGACCCTCTCGCGCACATGGGGATTGAATGTATCCCCGTCGATGACGAAATGTCGGAACCTGGAAGAAATATTCGCTTTTCTGAAACAGTGGGATGTGGAACGCAAGACACTTCCCGTGACTACCGACGGCGTTGTGTTGAAGGTGGATTCCCTCAACCAGCAGCGCAACCTGGGCAACACTTCCAAGTTTCCCCGCTGGTCGATCGCCTTTAAGTTCAATGCCGAGCAGGCATTGACCCGTCTTGAGTCAGTCTCCTGGCAGGTAGGGCGTACCGGCGCAGTGACGCCGGTAGCCAATCTGGAACCGGTACTGCTGTCGGGTACGACCGTGAAAAGGGCTTCACTCTATAATGAGGATGCCATCAATGCCCTCGATTTGCATATCGGCGACATGGTCTATGTGGAGAAGGGGGGAGAGATCATTCCCAAGATCACGGGGGTAGACCGGGAAGCCCGCTTCATGATTGGAGATAAGGTAACGTTTGCCCGTTATTGTCCCGACTGCCGGACACCGCTCGTGCGCAATGAGGATGAGGCGGTACATTACTGCCCCAATTCCGGGGGATGTCCACCCCAGATCAAGGGGCGCATTGAACATTTTGTCACTCGTAAAGCCATGAACATCATCATTGGCCCGGAAACCATCTCTTTGTTGTACGACAAGGGACTGGTTTACGATGCGGCTGACCTGTACGATCTGCGCTTCGAAGATCTGGTCACACTGGAACGATGGGCAGAGACCAGCGCCCGAAACCTGCTGGCCAGTATCGAACAGTCGAAGTCGGTTCCCTATGAGCGGGTACTCTATGCCCTCGGAATACGGTTCGTGGGTGAAACGGTGGCGCAAAAGCTGGCACAGGCGTTTCCGGATATCGATGCCCTTGCGGCAGCTACGCCGGAACAGCTGATGACGGTAGAGGAAATTGGTGAACGTATTGCACAGAGCGTGACGGAGTTTTTTTCCAATCCCAAATTCACCGCTTTTGTGGCACGTCTTCGCAGCAACGGTTTGCAGTTCTCGTTGAATGAGGAGCTGCTGGCTGCGAAAACCGACAAGCTGAAAGGACTCACCATCGTCATCAGTGGCACCTTCAACCTGCATTCCCGCGATGAGTATAAAGCAATGATACTACAAAACGGTGGAAAAAACAGTGGTTCGGTATCGAAAAATACGGACTACATTCTTGCAGGTGACAATATGGGGCCTGCAAAACTGGAGAAGGCTGAAAAGCTGGGCGTAAAGATTATCGATGAGCAGGCTTTCCTGGAAATGATTCGTTAATTGCAATCAACTTATTCTGAACTCGTATATTGATTTGTTTAAAAAGGAAACAACAGGGGTAAAACAACGATCATCACCACTGCGATGATGACTTGAAGGGGAAGTCCTACCTTGATATAATCGTCGAATTTATACCGACCGGCTGACATCACCAAAGCATTCGGGGGAGTGGAGAAGGGACTGGCAAAGCACATGCTGGCAGCAATCGCCACGGCAAAAAGAAAAGGGTATGGGCTCACCCCAACGGACAATGCCGATTGCAGCGCGATCGGAGCAAAAAGCACTGCAGTGGCAGTGTTGCTGATAAAAAGCGTAAGAATTGACGTGGCAATATAAATCCCCGCCAGTACCACCTGTGGGCCATGCCGGCTTAGGGTGTCCACAAGACTATCTGCAATGAGGGCGGAAGCACCCGTCTTTTCCATTGCTATACCCAGTGAAAACATCCCTGCAAAAAGAAATGTACTCTCCCAGTTGATTGATTTGTAGGCAGCCTCCACATTGCGGAAACAGCCCAGCACAATCATCAGTATGGCAGCAATCAGGGCAGTGACAACCGTTGGGAAAATATTGAATACCATCGCCAGGATCATCAGGATCATGATGGCGGCCGCAGTGGGGGCTTTGTGATCGCGGGGTACCTTCAGCGCATTCTCCATGGGCTGACCCACAACCACCCATTCAGACGTCTCGTTTGTAAGCTGTTCAATATCCTTCCATTTTCCCTGTACAAGCAGCAGGTCACCCGAATGCATTTTTACATTTTTCACATTCTGGAGGATATATCCGTCCTTGCGTCGCATGCCGAGTATGTTTACGTGGTAGAGCTGACGGAAGTTGGATTCCTTTACCTGTTTGTTGATCAGCTTCGAGCCCGACATCAGTACCACCTCGGCAATACCTATCTGGTTAAACTCCATTCCCCCCGTCTGCGAAACTGACAGTGTGTTTTTGCCGATCTCGGTTTCGTGGGTATCTATTAACTTTAAATCATTCCCCTCCACAAAACTCATGATGTCACCGATGGTTCCGAAAACATAAAGCAAGTCATTCTCCCGGATGGTACTCGACGGGCCTGCCACCTTCATGTCTACCGTTTTGTGAAAACGTTTCTGCGATTGTATTCTTCTTATCTCCAGAATGCTCACGTTATATTTGCTCGTGATGTTCAGCTCCTGAAGGGTCTTACCGACAAATGGTGAATCTTTTCCGATATTCACTCTATACAGATTATCTGCCAGCTGGTATTCAGTGACCAGCTGATTCAGTGTTTTTGATTTTTTTTCCGATGATCTGTTGTTGTCCTTTCCTGATACGAGTAGTTTGCTGAGCGGCCAGAGCAGTACAATGCCTAATGTCAACGTGATCAGGCCGACAGGAAGAAAGGAGAAGAACGACAGTTCACTGAATCCGCCGTTTATCAGGGCATCATTGATGATCAGGTTGGGAGGCGTACTGATGAGGGTGAACAGCCCGAGGCTGCTGGCAAAAGCCATCGGCATCAGAAAGCGGCGTGCATTGGTCCTGGCCTCTGCTGCCAGGCTCATGACAATGGGAAGCATCACGGCCACCGTACCGGTGTTGCTGAGTAGTCCTCCGATAAAACCGGTCACCAGCATCACCAGGATAAACAGTTTCAATTCGCTTTTTCCAGCCAGGCGCAGAATGCGGGTGCTGATCATTTTGGCAAGGCCGGTTTGGAAGATTCCTCCCCCCACAATAAAGAGTGAGAGCATCATGATGACCACCGGATTGGAAAATCCCGAAAGTCCTTCCGCAGGTGTGAGGATTCCCGTAACAATGAGCAGGACAACCACTGAGAGGGCGACAATGTCTGAACGTATTTTTCCCCAAATGAAGAAAAATACAGCCAGGAGGATAATCGCGAAAACGAAGAATACAGGTAAGTCCATAACTTATTCCTGCATGGTGAAACTATGTGATCCAATGTGATAGCCGTCGGCAAAGATGTCAGCCTTGTAGGTGCCGGGCATCAGGAACTCCTCGATGTCCCAGTACATGGTGACGGGAATCTCTTGTCCGCCATATTCTACAATGCGCTTCATGGAATAGCGAATCTGGCCGTTCTCATAGGGGAACGTGTTGGATGCACTCTTGGAGAGAACGCTTCCATCGGGGGTCATGATGCGTACAAATATCTCCCGTTCACCCGGTTCGGTGGTGATGTTACGGGCAATGGTAAAGAAAATCACAAATTGGGCACTTTTGCTCAGACGGGTTTGTTCGCGTCCCCTGTCGTTCACCGCTTTGGCGCCGATGTTGGTCGCCACAAGCTGCGCGGCCAGGGATACTTTTTCAGAGAGTGCGGCTTTCTCCTGCGACACCTGGTTGAGGGTCCGGCTTGTCTGGTTGTATTGTTGTGTGATTTGTTTGTTCTCGGCGCGCAGCTCCTCATTCAACCTGTTCAGCGAGTCAATCTGCTGGATATAGGAACGAAGAATCTTTCGCAGGGTGGCCAGCTCGCCCTTCAGCCGTTTTATCTCTGCCTGATCAGATGCTTTGGTCATGCGCAACTCCTCCTGCAGCCGAAACACCTTGGCCTGTTCATTCTCAAGTTTGAACAGGAGAGAGTCGTTTTGTACACTGAATTTGAATCCTTCATATTGCAAAGAAATCGCTTCGTACTCATCTTCCAGTTCCTGCTTGTCTACAGTGAATTGTTCCTGCATCTCACTCATTTGTGAATTTTTAGAAAAGAGGAAACCGATGAGTATGGCCAATATTACCGCGAGCACGCCGATAATAGCAATCAGCTGGGGTGTGCGCTCCTTAAAGTTTATTTTCATTCAAGTGCTTATTTTCAAATAGATGGCAAAAATAGAGGTTTTCAGGCTAAAAGCCAATCATTGCATCTTCTTTTTTGGAATTTTAATATAAACACCCTCAGTTTAAAAAATAGGGGAGTTATTAAACGAATTCCCTGAAAAAGTGTTATATGTAAGAGTAATCGGGGGCGAAATTGCTAAATTTAATCATATGAAAACAACGGCTGCTTTTTTTATGTTCATCGGCATGATTACTTTTTTTGCCGGATGCGGTTCTTCTCAGCAGGTGTCGGGTAATAAAGACGCTGCAGAAAGAATCATGGGACTGTGGGAGGTGAAGGCGATACACAACAGCGATGAGGTGGGTTATAAGGTGATTCCTTCCGGAATGTTTAAGATGATTTTTCAGGATGGCAAATTTATGAATTTTATGTCCACCGAAAAGGGAGCCATCATCTCCGTAGATGGAACGTACAGGCTCGAAGGTGATCTTTATACGGAGGAGATTGTGAATTCATTCAATAAAAGTCAGGAAGGGAAGGATAATCCGCTTAATATCAAGATGACGCACAAGAGTTTTATGTATCTTCGATGGTTTCAACCTGTCGACGAATTTGGGGTTACGCAGAACAGATGGGTAGAAGAAATCTGGCAACGGGTTGGTCTTGAAGATCTTGAGGTGAGTAATGTGGATTTGCGACAGGAACTCAGAGAGTTACTCAACAATGAGGAGTTGATAAAAGAAGTAATAAAATAGCTGTAAAATAAAAATGGCGATCTTTCGGAGATCGCCATTTTTTATGGGATTAAAATATTACAGTTGTTTGAGCGCTTCATTCAGGTCGGACTTGATATCGTCGATGTGCTCAATGCCAAGCGACACGCGCAGCAGATTCGGATAGACTCCGGCGGCAATCTGTGCTTCATCCGACAGTTGCTGGTGGGTGGTGCTGGCGGGATGGATGATCAGCGTTTTGGCATCACCCACATTCGCCAGATGGCTGATCAGTGAGAGGTTGTCGATGATTCTTGCCGTTTGCGCCACATCGCCCTTGACGAAGAAGGAGAGCACGCCGCCAAAACCGCCGTTCTTCAGATATTTTTTTGCCAGTTTGTGATACTTGTTGCCTTCGAGTCCCGGATAATTTACTTTCTCCACCTTGGGGTGCTTTTCCAGCCAGCGGGCCAGCTCCAGCGTATTGGCATTTGTCCGTTCGGCACGTAACGAAAGTGTTTCAAGGCCTGTCAGAAGCAGGAAAGAGTTGATGGGGCTGTTCACGGGGCCCAGGTCGCGCAGGCCTTCCACGCGACAACGAATGGAATAGGCTATATTTCCGAAAGGCGATTTGTCGCCGAAAGCTTCCCAGAAGTTAAGACCGTGGTATCCTTCCGAAGGTTCGCTGAACATCGGGTACTTTCCGTTTCCCCAGTTGTAGTTTCCTCCGTCTATGATCACACCGCCCATGGAGGTACCATGACCGCCAATCCATTTTGTAGCAGAGTGCGTCACGACATTGGCACCCCATTCGATCGGGTTAAAAAGGTATCCTCCCTGTCCGAATGTATTGTCCACAATTACCGGGATGTCACGTTTCTGTGCCACCGCAACAATGGCTTCAAAGTCCGGGATATTGTACTCCGGATTGCCAATTGTCTCCAGGTAGATGGCTTTCGTCTTTCCGTCGATCAGCGAGGCAATGCTTTCCACGTTGTCTCCGTCTGCAAAACGCACCTCAATGCCGAGACGGGCAAAGGTTACCTTGAATTGATTGTAGGTTCCCCCGTAAAGGAAGGAGGTGGACACGATATTGTCTCCTGCCGATGCCAGGTTGTGAATGGCGATGAACTGGGCAGCCATACCCGATGAGGTGGCCACTGCGCCTACTCCTCCTTCGAGGGCGGCCATGCGTTTTTCAAATATATCGGTGGTGGGATTCTGCAATCGTGTGTAAATGTTCCCAAACTCTTTCAACCCGAACAAATTGGCACCATGTTCAGCGCTCTTGAAAGTATAAGCTGTGGTCTGATAAATAGGAACCGCTCTTGACCCGGTTACCGGATCGGGTTCCTGTCCTGCATGCACCTGCAGCGTTTCAAAATGTTTTTTTTCCATATTTTGCAAAATTAATAGCACGCAAAAATAGGATAAAAAACGAAAAAATGATGTAGAAATGAGTAATTAAGTGATAAATTAACACTTACTCCGAGAAGAGGCGGCTACGTGCGATCATACAAGCTCCCACCATACCGGCTTTATTTTTTAGTTTGGATGCAACAATCTGGGTGTCTTTGTTGACCAGGTTCAGTGAGTATTTCTTGATTGAACTCCGTATTGGCAGCATGATAAATCCTTCCGTTTCAGCCACCTGGCCGCCAATAATGACCAGTTCGGGGTTGAAGATGTTGATGAGGCCGGCAATATATTTTCCCAACTTGTAGCCCACTTCTTCTACAATTTCTATACAAAGGGGGTCTTCCATGTTGGTTGCCTTGATGATGTCGGTGAGGGTCAGTTTGTCCATGTCTTTCACCATTTCAGTGAGGATGGTACTTTCGCCATTGGCCACACGTTCAAGGATGAGCCGATGAATTGCAAGGCCGGAAGCTTCCGTTTCGAGGCATCCTTTTTTTCCGCAATGGCAAATGATTTCGTTCTCGAAGGTGGGGAAGTGGCCGAATTCTCCTGAAAATCCCGATTTTCCGTAATAGGGTTTCCCTTCGATGATGATTCCAATGCCGAGGCCCCAGGAGACGTTGACGAAGATTACATTCTGTTCTCCCTCTACCACGCCTTTCATATATTCACCGTAAGCCATGGCACGGGTATCATTATCGATTCCCACATTATAATTTAACTTCTTCGTCAGTATTTCACTGATGGGGTGTTCGCTGAAGTAAAAACTGCTGTAACTGTAACCCGATTCGGGATTTACACGTCCCGATATATTGAGGTTGATCTTGAATATCTTTTGTTTCAGATCACCCGTTCTGTCAATGAAATGTTGGATATGTCCGCAAAGCTTGTCGAAAGACTCCGTCGTATTTTCATAGGTGTAGGAAATTCCTATCTGGTTGTCCACAATGTTGCCGGTAAAATCCATCAGTGCGATGTTCAGGTGATGACGGCTCATGTCTACCCCTACAAAATAGGCGGATGTGGGTTTTAACCCGTATACAATCGGATGCCTGCCACCGGGCGTGTTAATCTTGCCGAATTCGGCAATCAATCCCAAGTCGGTAAGTTCGGCAATGAATTTGGTAACTGTCGGCACACTCAATTCGAGTGTTTTTGCCAGTTCAGAGATGGTATCGTTTCCGGCTGTTATAAAATGCGTAATGATGTCCTTTTTGATCTGGATGTTTTTCGGACTTTTATCGCTTTTAAAAAAATTTTTCACCATGATTTTTTCTTAAACTTAATGAAAGAAAATAGATTGCGTTTTAACTTTTAAACCATCTAACTGAACCGCCTGAGTATCATGTTTCGTGACGAGCAAGAATCAGGTTTACAAAATTACAAAATATTTTGAACTATCAAAAGAAAAGAAAAAAGTTCACCATTTGCATTTTTTTAATATAAACATTTTATTTTTTAGATATTTTCTGCATCTTTGTGAAATAGAAAACAGACAACAATAAATTTTAGCGCCGTGAACTACTTTTATCTTGTACCCGCCGCTTCCGTAGCGGCCCTGTTCTTCGCTTTTTATTTCTACAGGAAGATGATGAAAAAGAGTGAAGGCACGGAAAAAATGAAATTGATTGCCAGTTATGTACGGGAAGGTGCCATGTCGTACCTCAAACAACAGTACAAAGTGGTGACCCTGGTTTTTATCGTACTTGCCCTGCTCTTTGCAACAATGGCTTTTTTCGGTCTGCAAAACAACTGGGTTCCCTTTGCCTTTCTCACGGGTGGATTCTTCTCGGGACTGGCTGGCTTCTTCGGCATGAAGACGGCTACTTATGCGTCCGCGAGGACCACCAATGCAGTACGCCATTCGCTCAATAGCGGTCTGCAGATCGCTTTCCGTTCCGGAGCCGTAATGGGGCTGGTGGTAGTGGGACTTGCCCTGCTCGATATCTCGGCATGGTATCTTATCCTCGACTTTTTCATGGAGGATGCCGATGCCGGACACAAACTGATCATGATCACGACCACCATGCTGACTTTTGGTATGGGTGCTTCCACGCAGGCGCTGTTTGCCCGTGTGGGAGGTGGAATCTATACCAAGGCAGCCGATGTGGGTGCCGATCTGGTAGGAAAGGTGGAGGCAGGCATCCCGGAAGATGATCCCCGCAACCCCGCTACCATTGCCGATAACGTGGGCGATAACGTGGGTGATGTAGCCGGTATGGGTGCTGATTTGTATGAATCGTACTGCGGTTCCATCCTTTCTACTGCGGCCCTGGGTGCCTCGGCATTCGTATTAAACCCATCGATGCAGCAGAATGCAGTATTTGCACCCATGATCATTGCCGCCATTGGGGTGTTCCTTTCCATTCTGGGTATCTTTCTGGTGCGGACAAAAGAAGATGCTTCCGTAAAACAGTTGATGGCTTCCCTTAACCGGGGCGTGAATGTGAGTGCTGTACTGATCGCCATATGTACCTTCGGTATTTTATACCTGCTTGGTTTCAGCAACTGGGTTGGACTCTCATTCTCGGTCATTGCAGGCCTCGTAGCCGGAATCATCATCGGTCAGGGTACCGAGTATTTCACATCCCACTCTTACAAACCCACCCGAAATATAGCCAACAGTGCACTGACAGGCCCAGCCACGGTTATTATCTCCGGTATGGGAACAGGCTTTGTCTCCACCGTGATTCCGGTGACGACCATTGTCTTTGCCATCCTGATCTCTTACCTGGCTGCCATCGGGTTCAATGTGCAACACATGGTCTCTGCCGAAAGCCTGAGCATGGGATTGTATGGCATCGCCATCGCGGCGGTGGGTATGCTCTCCACGTTGGGTATCACGCTGGCCACCGATGCATATGGTCCCATAGCCGACAATGCCGGAGGAAATGCCGAGATGTGCGGACTGGAACCGGAGGTGAGAAGAAGGACCGATATGCTCGATTCGCTGGGCAACACCACGGCTGCTACCGGCAAAGGGTTTGCCATTGGCTCGGCGGCACTGACTGCATTGGCGCTGATGGCATCTTATATGGAAGAGATACGCATCGGAATGTTGCGCCTGGGTGACAATGTGATACAGTTTGCCGACGGTAAGACCGTAGAAGTAGCCCGTGCCAGCTTCGTGGACTTCATGGATTATTTTGAAATTACGCTGATGAACCCCAAAGTGCTTGCGGGCATCTTTATCGGGTCCATGATGGCCTTCCTCTTCTGTGGGCTCACCATGGGTGCCGTGGGCAGGGCTGCACAAAAAATGGTGGAGGAGGTACGTCGTCAGTTCAGGGAAATTCAGGGAATCCTCACCGGGGAATCTACCCCCGACTATGCACGCTGCGTGTCGATCTCTACCAAAGGTGCGCAGCGTGAAATGTTGTTGCCCTCACTGCTGGCCATCATTGCTCCCGTATTCACGGGCCTGCTGATGGGAGTGGCCGGAGTAATGGGACTCCTGGCGGGCGGACTGGGTGCAGGCTTTGTACTGGCCGTTTTTATGGCCAACTCGGGAGGCGCATGGGACAACGCGAAGAAGTATATCGAAGAGGGACATCTGGGCGGCAAGGGTAGCGATGCACACAAGGCCACCGTGGTGGGTGATACCGTGGGTGATCCCTTCAAGGATACCTCCGGGCCCTCATTGAATATCCTGATCAAGCTTATGAGTATGGTCTCCATTGTGATGGCTGGACTTACTGTGGCATGGAGCCTTCTGTAAATTGTTTTTTAGTGATTATTATTGATTTGTCCTGAGTCGATTTCGATAACATTTTGTATATTTGGAGTCCGAAAAAATCACCTCTGAAGGAAGAGCTATCAACATTCAAATACAACAAATTATGAGTTTTTTAACGAACGACAAATTAACAATTGTAGGAGCTGCCGGTATGATCGGTTCCAACATGGCGCAGACAGCTGCCATGATGCGTTTAACCCCCAATATCTGTCTGTATGACCCGTTTGCACAGGGTCTCGAAGGAGTGGTGGAGGAGATGCGTCATTGCGGTTTCGATGGAGTTAATTTCACCTTTACAACCGACGTAAAAACAGCCTTCACCGGTACAAAGTACATGATCTCTTCCGGTGGTGCACCCCGCAAAGAGGGTATGACCCGTGAAGATCTGCTGAAAGGAAATGCCGAAATCGCTGCACAGCTCGGTAAGGACATCAAATCGTACTGTCCCGGACTGCAACATCTGACCGTCATCTTCAACCCGGCCGACATTACCGGATTGGTTGCATTGATCTACTCCGGCCTGAAACCTTCACAGGTCACCACGCTGGCTGCATTGGACAGCACCCGCTTACAGAGTGAACTGGCCAAACAATTTGGTGTGGATCAGAGCAAGGTGACTGGTGCCCGTACTTACGGCGGACATGGCGAGCAGATGGCCGTATTTGCCTCTACCGCAAAAGTTGACGGTAAGCCGCTGACCGACCTGATTGGGACCGATGCGCTCAGCAACGAAGCATGGGTTGAACTGAAACAGCGTGTTATCAAGGGTGGAGCCAACATCATCAAACTGCGCGGACGTTCTTCTTTTCAGAGCCCTGCATACGTTTCTGTGGAAATGATCCGTGCTGCCATGGGCGGCGACGCTTTCCGCTGGCCAGCAGGCTGCTATGTGAACAGCCAGGGATTTTCGAACATCATGATGGCGATGGAGACCACGATCGACAAGAACGGTGTATCCTTCGGCGAAATTAAGGGAACCGACGCCGAGATCGCAGAATTGAAACAGAGCTACGGCCACCTGGTGAAGCTGCGTGACGATGTTATCGCAATGGGCGTTATTCCTGCCATCGATCAGTGGAACAGGGTGAACCCAAATCTGTAAAGGACAATTTTCCCATCATAGAAAGAGACGGCCAAAAGCCGTCTCTTTTTCTCCTCCTTTTGCCGTGTGCGAATTAAAGTCCTATATTTGTCACAGGAAGGAAAAAAGTTTTATCCCTAAATTATTTCTAAGTCATGAGTAATCAATTATCAAGAAGGAAATTTATCAAAACGGCCGCCGTAGGTGCGGTCGGAGCTGCTATTTTTCCGCAGTTCCTTGCTTCGTGCAAACAAAACAAGGCTGCCGGGAGCGGCGAGGAAGTCATCCGTCTCGGATTTATTGGTCTTGGCCAGCAGGCCATGTACCTGCTGAAAGGGTACCTTAGTATTGAGGGCGTGCAGGTAGTGGCCGGGAGTGACGTGTACGGCGTGAAGAGAGAACGCTTTCTCAAGCGCGTGAATGAACATTATGCAACACAGGAGCAGCCGCCTGTGGTGGATGTATATGAAAATTACAAGGATCTGATCGCCCGTGAGGACATCGATGCGGTGGTGATTGCCACGCCTGACCACTGGCATGCATTCATTGCCATTGAGGCCGCCACTGCGAAGAAAAACATCTACTTGGAAAAACCCCTCACCTTTACCATTCAGGAAGGACAGAAGCTGGTGAAGGCGGTACGTGACAATGGTGTAATTCTGGCTGTGGGCAGTCAGCAACGTTCCGATCCCAATTTCCAGCATGCAGTGAAGATGGTGCAGGAAGGCAAAATCGGAAAGATAGAAAGAATAAATGCGTATGTGGGCGGACCTCCCACACCGTATGACCTGCCTGAGGAGCCCCTGCCGGCCGACTTGAACTGGCTGCTGTGGCTGGGCCCGTCTGAGTTTGTGCATTACAATTCACAGCTCGACCCGCCCATCACTCTCGATCCGGAAAAGAACGAAGAGTTCTGGGGAGCCTGGCGCTGGTACAAGGAGCTGGGTGGCGGATTTACCACCGACTGGGGCGCACACATGTTCGACATCGCCCAATGGGGGCTTGGCATGGATGGAAGTGGTCCGGTTGAGATTATTCCCGCCGGCTACAAAGACACAAAATATCTCACCTTCAAATATGCCGATGGTGCAGTGATGACTGAGGAGCCGTTCAATGAAAAACAAACCAAGGGTGTGAAGTTTTGGGGCGACAAAGGATGGATCGAAGTATCGCGGGAACATTACCTGGCTTCCGACGACAGCCTGTTGCCCCCGGTGGTGGAAAAGGTCGAAGGGGCTTATGAAACCAAGATCCCCCATCTGGAGAACTTCATCAATTCATTGAAGAGCAAGACCGATCCGGCGGTTCCCGTGGAGATCGGACACCGTTCCTGCACCGTGTGTACGTTGGGAAACATTGCCTACGACCTGGGTCGTCCCATCAAGTGGGATCCCGCTACCGAGACTTTTGTGGATGACGCCGAAGCCAGTGCGCACCGGCTGTATAGCAAAACCTACAGCGAAGGAAATACGCTTTAATGCGTATCTGGTATAATTAAAAAAGCTGCCTGCGAGCAGCTTTTTTTTGATTCCTATTGTTTTACTGGTTTGAGCAGGATACCCAGCTCGTCGAGCTGCTCCTGTTCCACCCGCGAAGGCGCGTCGATCATCACATCGCGCCCGGCGTTGTTCTTGGGGAAGGCGATGCAGTCGCGGATGCTGTCGAGACCCGCAAACATGGATACAAAACGGTCCAGACCGAAGGCGATCCCTCCGTGGGGGGGTGCACCATATTTGAAGGCATTCATCAGGAAGCCGAACTGCTCCTGTGCCCTTTCTGGGGTGAAGCCCAGTACCGAGAACATCTTCTGTTGCAGCTCGCTGTTGTGGATACGGATGGAGCCACCGCCAATCTCTACACCGTTGATTACCAGGTCGTAGGCATTGGCGCGTACGACTCCGGGATCGGTATCCAGTAGGGGGATGTCTTCCGGCTTGGGCGAGGTGAAGGGATGGTGTTTCGCGAAGAAACGGTTTAGCTCCTCGTCCTTTTCCAGCAGGGGAAAGTCGACCACCCACAGGCATTTGTAGTTGTTCTTGTCTCTCAGCCCGAGGCGTGATCCCATCTCGAGTCGCAGTTCGCACAGTTGCTTCTGTGTTTTTTCCGTATCGCCTGCCAGCATCAGGATCAGGTCGCCCGGCTTGGCGTGGCAGCGCTCGGCCCACAGCTTGAGGTCGGCTTCGCTGTAGAACTTGTCGACTGACGACTTCAGCGACCCGTCCTCGTTGTAACGCACATAAATCAGTCCTTTCGCACCAATCTGGGAACGTTTCACAAAGTCGGTCAGCTCATCCAGCTGCTTGCGGGTATATGCGGCACATCCTTCGGCGCAGATGGCACCCACGTATGCTGCCGAGTCGAAGACCCCGAAATTGCGCCCCACAGTCAGGTCCTTCAGTTCGATGAACTTCATCTCAAAGCGGATATCCGGCTTGTCCGACCCATACTGCTGCATGGCATCGGCATAGCTTATGCGGGGGAAATCGGGAATTTCCATTCCCTTGATTGTTTTGAAGAGATGTTTGGTGAGTCCTTCAAAAGTGTTCAGCACATCCTCCTGCTGCACGAACGACATCTCACAGTCGATCTGGGTGAACTCCGGCTGCCGGTCCGCCCGCAGGTCTTCGTCGCGGAAGCATTTCACAATCTGGAAATACCGGTCGAATCCCGATACCATCAGCAGCTGCTTGAAGAGCTGCGGCGACTGGGGCAGGGCGTAGAACTCGCCCTGGTTCATGCGGGAGGGTACGATGAAGTCGCGTGCCCCCTCGGGAGTGGAGCCAATCAGCACCGGTGTTTCCACCTCCAGGAAAGCCCTTTCGTCGAGGTAGCGGCGTGTCTCGAACGCCATGCGGTGTCGCAGCTCCAGGTTCTGTCGTACCACACTGCGGCGCAGGTCGAGGTAGCGGTATTTCATCCGCAGCTCGTCGCCGCCGTCGGTCTCCGTCTCAATGGTGAAGGGCGGTGTCAGGGATGCATTGAGCACCGTCAGTTCCGAGACGATGATCTCGATGTCGCCGGTGGGGATATGGTTGTTCTTGCTGGAGCGTTCCTTTACGGTGCCGGTGACCTGTATCACCCACTCGCGACCCAGCTTGTTGGCTTGCTCACACAAGTCGTGATTCACCTCCTGGTTGAAAGAGAGCTGTGTAATTCCATACCGGTCTCTCAGGTCGATAAACGTCATGCCTCCCATCTTGCGGATTTTGGATACCCATCCCGCGAGTGTCACTTCCCTGTTTGCATCGGCCAACCTGAGTTCGCCGCACGTACTGTTTCTGAACATATCAATAACCGTTATTTAGCGTTGCTTTTGCGGTACAAATGTACACAATTATCGCGTGAAATGCTTCATATCTCCACCACTTTATCGACCACCTGCTCAAACTCTTTCAGGTGTGTGGCCATCAGAATGGCTATACCCGGGTGTTGAGAATGAATATTTTGGAAGATGGCGATGGCGTTTTCCCTGCTGATGCCCGCCGTGGGCTCATCCACCACCAGCAACTGGGGTTTCTTGAGGAGCGCCTGCGCCAGCAACAGTTTCTTCCGCTGTCCCCCGCTCAGGGTCTCGCCGTTCTCACCCAGCCAGCTTGCCAGTCCCTCTGGCAGGGAGGTACGCCACGAAGCCAGGTCCACCGTCTCCAGTGCCCTGTCAATCTCCTCGTCGGTATACCCTTCGAAGTTCTCACGCAGCGTGCCGGTCAGCAGATACGCTTTCTGGGTCACGTAGATGGCTTCCGGTACCGGCAGGTGGGGCAATTCGTCCGTTTCGTTCCAGGTTAACATCCCCGTCTTCCGGTACTCCGGATAGAAGAGGCTGTTCAGCAGGGTGGTTTTGCCCTTACCCGTCTCTCCGTAGATGGCTACCCATTCGCCCCTGCCAATCTCTAGTGACACCGGCCCCACACGTACCGGGGTACCGGGTACTACCGCTTCAATGTTTGCCATGCGCAGCTGCTTTAATGGCTCGGAGACAGCCGCCACCGCTGTCGGTTCAACACTCCCGCCTGTTCTCTTCGTCTCGCCTTGTCCATGGCTTACTGCGACCACTTCTGCCCGTTCACCGCCTTCATCAATGATCGATTTTATATCCCGCATTTGTTGTTCCACTGCACCTCTTTCCGATTTGCCGGAGAAGAGCATCTCGGCCAGTTCGGCCTGGGCCATGATGCCAAAGAAGATGCCGATGGCGAGGGGTGCGTCCATTCCCTGTTGGCCCGAATGCCAGAGGAGGAGGGCGGCGACGTAGCTGAAGCCTAGGCCGGCAATCAGCTGCAGGTAGAAAGAGTTGAACTGGATTTTGTTTTCCAGTCGTTCGAGCTGTTGCCGCAACTGCTCGTGGCGGGCAATCGCTTTCTCCTCCAGGTTGTATTTCGATATCTCTATTCTCCCCCTGAACCCCTCAACCAGTATCTGGTGTGTTTCCTCACGTACCGCTTTCAGCTGTCCGTGGAGCAGCCTGTTTCTGTGGAAGGTCAGCTGTGGCACCAGAAACAACAGGATGGACGACGAGATGAGAAACTCGATGGCTATCACCTGAGAGAAGCATGCCACGAAAAGTACATAGAGGGCAATCGTGAGGATGAGCGCTGCAAAAGGCAACAGCCACAGCAGGATGTGATTCAGTATCTGATCGGTACCGTGGGTGCTGTTTTCCAGAAGCGACGAATTGTTACTCACCTGTTTACGAAAATAGGGCAGCCGGGCTACCGAAGAAAATATTTTCAACTGCAGGCTTTGCTGCACGTTCAGTGTAGTCTTGTGGTTCTCCAGCCGCTCGTAATAGCGTGTGGCGGTACGCAGCAGCGACAGCAGCCGGATGATGGAGGAGGGGATGAGGTAAGCGAAGGTGGTATTTGCCGTGATGAACACCACGCTGGAGATGGCCAGGAACCAGCCCGACAGGGCGGGCATCGCCACGAAGGCCACCGTCCAGAGGGCCAGCAGGAGAAATCCTTTCCGCCATTGTCCCCTGAAAGGCCGCAGAATATGAGTCATCATAAATTCACGCATAGGCCATCTGTTCCCCCCAGTTTAAGTTCAGTACTTTGTCGGCCACCGCTTCGAACCGTGTTTCGTGAGAGGCTACAATCACCAGTCGTTCCCCGGCCATCTTCACAATCTCCTGCAGGATGACCTCCACTGTGCCGGCATCCAGGTTGGCCGTAGGCTCATCGAGAATGGCCACTGGCTGCGGGTGTATCATCATCCGTGCCAGGGTGACCAGCTGTCGCTCCCCGCCGGAAAGCTGTCTTCCGTTGTGGGTTAAAACGGTGTCCCATCCCTCCTCCTTTTTTTCGACAATCCGCTGCAGGAAGTCGGGAAAGGATTCCTCACCGGTCGTCTCTTTTTTCAGGAGAAGGTTGTAGCGCAGCGTGCCGTCGAAGATAAACGGAAACTGATTCATGTAGGCCGTGTTCGCTTTGAGCCAGTGGCGGGACCATGCGTTATCCCGTCCGTTGACCGAAACCGTTCCTTCGTGTGCGGCAAGGCTGCCGGCGCATATTTTGAGGAGGGTCGATTTTCCCGATCCCGAGATGCCTTTCACCAGCACCAGTCCTTTTTTGGGAAATTGCTGATGAATCTCGTGCAGCACCTTCACCGGCGAGTCGGGATAGACAAAACTGAGGTTGCTGATGGTGATGTGGTCAAATGTCACATCCAGATCTGCCGGTGGTGTTTCCGCTGTGTGAGTGAGCAGCGGCATCAGCAGGTCCGCCGCAGCCAACGCCTTGTTCCGGTCGTGGTATGCACTTACGAACTTCCGGATGTAAAAGAAGAAATAGGGCGTGATGGTGAGCAGGAATAGCGCCTTGCCAAAGTCGTACCCCTTGCCGTAGTTGGGGCCGTTCATGATCCCCATCAAGCTGAAGCCAAGGTATATGGCAATGGCGGCGATGGCGATGGTGACAAACAGTTCCATCACGGCCGAGGAGAGGATGGCCACCCGCATGACGCTGATGGTTGCCTGGTTGAGCTCTTCGCTCTTGCGCGACAAGAAACGGTATTGCGGTAGCAGGTTGTCGAGGTTGACGATCTCCGCAATTGTTTTTAGCCGGTTATAGAATACCGCCGAGTATTTCAGAAATAGCCCGGTATGTTTCTTGTGAATTGCTTCGGCGCCGATGCCGATGACGGCCATCTGCACGGGGATCACAAACAGGGAGACCATCAGGATGAGTGCCACCCATTTTTCCAGGAAGAAGCAAATCACCAGCAGCGGGATGCTTACCACGACTGTCGCCACGGAATAGGGAATAAAAAAGGCAAAGTAGGGTTTCAGGTCGTCGCTGATTTTGGACATATAGAGTGCGCCGGTGGTGGAGTCGAGCCGGTTCTCCTGCAGCAGCACCGGGTAAAGCTCCCTCTTGATGCCGGCCACAATTGTATTTCCGGCGCGGTAGTTGAATCGCGACTCGAAGTGGGCGAAAAGGTATCGCCCCGCGAGGAAAGCCAGTGCCGGCAACAGCATCTCGGGGTGTAGCGTTCCATTGTTGAGCCACAAGGCAGCGAACTGAGACAGGTACCAGCTGAATCCCACGAAACTCGCTGCGCTGAGCAGGGTGAACAGTGAAGCCACGGCATAGGTTCCCCTCGCTACTGCCATTCTTCTACCGAGCCATCCGGAGGCACTCTGTTGTTTTGCACTCATCGATTGTCTGTGATTTTGATTTTCCCCTGACCCCGGGTGCGGGGGTGATGCGGAACAAAGATAACTATTTTGGATTCCAATACAAAAGCTGGCTGGGAGAAGATAACCCCAAATTAAATTTTGAAGGACAATCCTTTTTGTTTTTCAGAAAAATGTGCTACTTTTGCATCCGCGAATCACATCCATTCGCAATGTTTCGGGGTGTAGCGCAGCCCGGTTAGCGCACCTGCTTTGGGAGCAGGGGGTCCCAAGTTCGAATCTTGGTACCCCGACATTGAAAATCAAACACTTATCTGTTAATTCGGATAAGTGTTTTTTCTTTAGAACACACAATTAACGTATCAGATCACTTTTATTCCCTACTCCGCTGATTACAAATTGCCTCGTTGCTGTAACCCGATTTTTTTAATCATTATTTTTAGAAATCTTCATCAAAGTAGTTGCTGGCAAAATTTTCACCGATATTTTGAATGAAATGAATCATATTATTCGCCCCAAACATTATTTATTGGTACTGCTTGTAAATTATTACCTCCAAATCCGCCCAACACATGTTCTCCCGTATACAGCAAAATGCCTTTTTTAAATTTAGGGCCTGCCAATTGGGCTAACTTCTTTAGACCTTTAAAGTCATCTGGTTTCAAGGACGATTTTGATTTAATTTCGATTCCATAGATCATCTTTTTTTGATCTTCGATCACCAGGTCCACCTCAGCACCTTTGTGCATGCTAAAATGCATTAATTTTAATGGGTCGTTGAACCAACTGATCTGTTTCTGGATCTCCATGGCTACAAAATTTTCTACAAAATGTCCTGCCTGTGTTCGGTCTTGCAATAGGTCGTCGCCATTATTCGCCAGCTGACACAATAAGCCGGTATCATTTAAAAATATTTTTGGGGATTTCACAAATTGCCCTTCAGCATGGGGAGTCCATGCGGGAATTTTTACAATCATAAAAACCTGTTCCAACAATGCCATATAACGTTGAAAAGAACTGTTCTTGATTCCAGTCAATCGGGCAATGTCAGACATGTTGATTGTGCTTCCCACTCTTACGCTCAGCAGGTTTAAGATTTTAGGCATGAATATAAGGCCATCAATATTGGCCAGGTCTCGAATGTCTTTTTGCAGGATAGATTCCATATAAGCTTGCAGCCACTTTGCTCTTCTGCTATCCGAGGTACGGTTTATAACTTCGGGATATCCCCCTCGTCTTATCAGTTTAATAATCTCTTCCCAACTCGTAGGAATAGACTTGAAGTTATTCTTGTCTTTGATTAAATTATCCAGGAAAACACTCTTACTTCCAGTTATTTCATCAACAGAAAATGGCCAAAGCTGGTGTGTTTCGATTCTTCCGGCTAATGAATCTGCTATTTTGGGTTGAAGCATCACATTGGCAGATCCTGTAAGGATGATTCTAAGATTGCGATTGTCATCAATCAATTTCTTTAGACTTAGAAATAGCTCAGGTGCGCGTTGTACTTCATCAATAATTATATTCTCTCCAATATCCAACAAGAAACCCATTGGATCTGAATGAGCAGTGGCTAATACCGACGGGTCGTCCAAGGTGACATATTTACCAGAAAAAACTCCATCTTTTAATAACTGTTGACAAAAAGTGGTCTTTCCGGTTTGCCTTGCCCCTGTTATCATTACCACTGGCGTGTCTTCCAGTGCTTTTGATATCTGCGTATATATAAAACGTTTAATCATGTCTAATTTACTGCAAATATAATAATTTGTGGGTAAATATGGACAATTTTGTGGGTAAAAATGGAATTACTTTCGAAGTAAAATATGCCCCTGGATAATCGGTGGATTCTGGAAACGAGAGCCACATCTTTATCGACCGAAGTTTCCAACTGTGTCCTCAGATAACTGACCACTGGGAGCCGACCCCATCGCGTGGTGAGCCACTTGTTCATTATGGCGCCAGGAACCAGTATTTCGCGGTTTCATCCGTCGAGAAAAAATTTATCAAAAGATCAGCAACCTTTTTTCTGCCGGACATGCTTGGGTGTGTACCGTCTGTTTGGAAATCGTCCAGTACCCAATAAAGACCGTCGCTTCTCGGAGTGGCACCATTGGCCCAAAGATATGGTCCCCAGGAAAGCCAGGCTGCATTAGGATTTGCGCCTGAGAAACTTAATTCGTTGTCTCCGTTGATCTGCTCTTCGATTAATTTTTTTATTGTCCATCCCGTGTACCACGCAAAAGGTTCGGGATTTAGTTTTGTTGTGGCGTAACCGGCATAAATCCTGTTGCTTAAATAGACTATTTTTAGGTTTGGAAATTTAGATTTCAACATCTTCATGACCGATTTATACTTCATTTTCAATGCGTTGGGATAAGTGACGAAAGAGGTGTCCGAAGGTCCGGCTTCTGCTTCCTTAAACCAGATTATCTGAACCTGTGAGGGAGTCACACCGCCATTGGCCAAACGTGTATTTACAGCGTCCCAATAGGGTGCTTCCGGGTTGTTTATTTTATTAATATCCTGACCCCCCTGGGCGCCGTCGATCAAAACCAGTTTCGGATGTTTGCCAGTGAAAGTTTTCATTTCGTCAATAAAAACTGATGTCTCCTGGGTGGTGTTCGACATGCCGACGGACATCCATACGATTTTACCATTGGCTGCGTCTTCGATACCTGATTCATTCAATGGACGAATGGATTTTGAAATTTCAATGCCGGCATTGTTGTGAGCGGATGGCCTTTTGTTTGATCCATTTGGGTACAATCCACCTTGAACTCCACGATAAGTTGCACCGTTAAAATCAATTAAAGGAGTAGGGATTGTTATTTCCTTCTTGACAATCGCTTCATCCTCGTTTTTATCTCTTCCCTTGTCGCAAGCCGTTAATGGCAGAACAAGGGTAATAAAAATGAAATAATTCAGGATTTCCATAGACCTTGATGATTGGGAACTATTCGTAATTGAACCTAGTCAGCACCTGTAAGACTTTTTATCAGATCTACTTCGTCCTGTTTATAAGGCGTTCCGTCCTGATGAAAAATATCATGAAACCAAAGTTTTGGTTGGGCCCCGTCCGGCATAGGGGTGTCCCACGCGTAAATAGTGTTTGTTTTTCCTGAAACCAGTCCCCAGTTATAAGCTCCGATATGTTCTCTTTTCAATATCGGTAAAATATCTTTAAACAAACTGTTGCGCGTGCGTGCCATATATTCGGTACATATTAGCGGTTTGGAAGACAATGATCTTAATGTATCGATATACCATTTGTGATTAATGGAATCGCCATAATTATGATATGTAATCACATCCGAGTTTTTAATCTGATAATCAGTCAATTCTTTCAGATCCCATTTCCACACACCAGCCGATAGCGGTTGTGAAGGATTAATCTCCCGTCCCCATTTGAAAACTTTTTCGAGCAAAGGCATACTTTTGTTTCCGTGGTCCGAATTTCCAGGTTCGTTATACAAATCCCACAAAACGATTCGTTTGTCGTTACCGAATGAAGAGAGAATGTCTTTTACGTATTTTTCCAACGAACCGATCATACCCGGATTGATATGGATTGAATCGCCCGGATCTTGTACCCATCCTGAGTTGTGAATGCCCGGTTTTGGTTCCGGTTGTTTGCCGGCCTGGTAAGTAGGGTTCCAGCAATCGTCGAAGAGTACAAAAAGCGTTGAAATACCATGTTTATCTGCAATGTCCAGGTATTGATTCATCCTGTTTTTAAAGCCGGTGGTGTCGATTTGCCAGGCTAGATGGTGCAAATAAACCCGCATGGAATTAAATCCGATGCTTTGAGCATAGCCCAATTCACGATCAATGGTTTCGGGATCAAAGGTTTCGGCTTGCCACATTTCAAGTTGATTGATGGCTGTACTCGGAATAAAATCGCTTCCTCTCAGCCAGTCTACACCGTTATACCATGTGTTTGCCTGTTCATCAGTCCACACTTCACGAATCGGTTTTTCGCTTATCGCATTCTTTTTTTGCGATTGATTGCACGAAACAAAGGTAATCGCTGTTGCCATCACGAACGATAAAAAAAAGTACTTTTTCATATTTATTTTTTATTGAATAAAACTAATAACATATTTATTTTTCATTGATTGACTCAGGAATGATATTTTCCTTGCAAAAGATGTGACCGATGCAAATTTAGTTTAAATTTTCTTTTTATCTCTATTTGTTTTAATATTTCGGGAATTTTCTCGTACTTTGTCTTAAAAGTTGTTCATCACTATTTATATAATTGTCAATCAAATAAATGTGTATCAATACCAGAGTTATGTTCAAATTTTCAGTTCTGTCCACTTTTATTCTTACTTTTTGTTTGGGGGTCTCCGCACAATACAAGGAAGAAGATCTGTCACTTAGCATACGCGAGATCAACGAGAAGTATTATAAAGGAACAAACTTTTATGTGGGTGTTGCACCGGGTAGTTCCTATTTAAGCCCCGCCAACAAAGAGAAGCTTGCGTTCGTAACCGACGAATTTAAATATATAACATCCAGTGCCTTTAAACAGACCTATGTCTATCCCGAACCCAATGCTCCATGGAACGACAAGGAATACAAAGAATGGATCGAGCTCGCCCGTAAAAATGGTATGGTAATCCGTGCTCACGGTCCTGTTTCGCCTCAGGTTTCACAATGGGCTAAAGGGCTTGACCACACTGCTGAGGAAATGTTGTCCGTGATGACAACCTTTATGACCCGCCAAGCCAAAGATATTCAGGCCAACAGAGATGTGGTATTGTGGATGGATGTTGTCAACGAGACTGTAGCTACCAGTGAAATGGAAGGTGCCCGTTACAAACGGGGCGAGTGGTTTGGTCCGATGGAGAAAAATGTCTTCTGGCAAAATCCCTGGTTGATAATTGGAATCGATGAAAAATCCGGCATACCTATATATATTCTAAAAGCGTTTGAGTTAGCCAACAAATATGCGCCAGACGTCAAAAAAGTACTCAATAACCAGCGGGATCCTTCCGACGATCTTGTATGGGATAAGCTTAAATATACGATAAAGTACCTGCGATCGATCGGAGAGCGTGTCGATGGCATAGGCTGGCAGGCCCATGTATCACTTGGATGGGAGAATGATCCGGAAAAAGTTGAGGGTTTAAAAAGGCAGATAGAGTGGGCACATGCCAACAACCTCGAATTCCATATTACTGAACTTGATGTGATTTGCCCAGTTGATAAATGGAAAACCGATCGGCAGGCACAGGCTAAAACCATCGGCACAATTTGTGATATAGCCATGTCGTATGTGGGTAAAGGAATGGCAACCATAAATTTTTGGGACATTATTGACGGCAGCCGAAATCTTTCGGGAAACAACAACAAATATTTCGGTGGTATATTTCCGGATCACGACATTGAAAAACATCGTAACGATCCCGTCTATCTGGCCATCAAGAGAGCGATGCTCAAACACGCCCCTTCACTTAGCACCCAAAGTGTAAAGCGATAGTTTAATGCAGAGTAAACGTTTGGTATATATTGAATTTTCTTTGTTGGTACCGGCTACTGAAAACCGGTGCAAATTAAAAGTATCCTGATATTGGATACTGATTATTCCCACATGGTTGACAAATCCCTGGCTTCATTGAGCATCTTGGACGTATCATCCTCGAGAATATACCCAGCCCTGAGGTTTTTCTGTACAGAAGCATCGAATTGTTTCATGTAAATCTGATGGGTTGGATACAACGATTTCAGCGTTTTTTTATCAAACTCCTTGTGGGTACCATAAGCCCTGCAGAAATAATTCTGCCCTTTATTTTTCCCTGTATTCATCGCGACGGGTACGTCAAACTGGGGGAGTCTGATTCCTCCCAGGGCATTTCCCAGCGAATCCCGTTCAATGATTACATCAGGGTCCGTTTGCTGCACGGTGATGGGGATACCTGCAGGTGGCGTTATATTCAGTCTGATCCACCTGTTCAGATGATCCATGGCAGCTTCGAATCCATAATGGAAGGGGATCAGGCTGCACATTGGGAAATCACATGAAAGCGGTGTAAACGATCCAAAATCTCTTCTATTGATCGCCTCATAAGCATCCAGAAAGGTTTGATCGGCATGGGAAGTACCCGCGAGTTCCCAGGTCACAAGCCTGTCGCTATCGGGCTGTCTCACCTCGACCTGCTTAAATTCGATCAGGTCGGTTTCGGCATTGATCTTGAATACTTTCGCCGGGATATCGGTCCTGAGTTTGATTGGTCCCTGCCCCCGGATCATAAATCCATCGATTACTCCGGTAATTGGCTGGAAAAGATTGTAATAAAATGTGAGCATCCAGGCAGATCTTGAATGACCTGTTGCAATGATAAATTCCGGGTGGAGGTTGCCGAGTGGTTGGACTTTAGGGTTTCCCTTCAGAGCCATTACAGCTTGCGAGTAGATATCGAATCGGAGCGGTCCTTCCAGATCAATTGTATCTTTACCTACATCCAGACTTCCATACCTCGCGGGATTCCAGTTCCTGAGTCCTTGAGGGCTTTGAACGCCAGCGGGTTGGGCCGAAACTCCCACCCAGGCATAGCCCGATCGCATCAAATAATCGTACAATTGCCACCAGTCCGAATCGACATCATACTTAGATGATACATTGAGCCATTCAACGACCACCGTACCGTTGAATTTCTCAGGGTTAACCGGTCTGCGCACAATGATCCGGGTCTTGTAAGGATAATGGGGGTCTAGTGGGGTGGCAACACCTGGTTTGGTCTGAAAATCATAACGTTGTGCTTTCCCTTCCACGAAATATTCTTCCTCCATATATCCGTAGGGTTTCAAATCGACGATACTGGCACAAAATATCGTGCCGGGGCCTGTGATCGGGCCAGTTACAACCGGAACCGGGACAGCATTATTCTGTCCGTACATTGTAACGTACAATGTGATTGTTACAAGCAGAATAAATTTTTTTTTCATAGCTATAAAATTAAAATCAGTGCTTTGAAATCCACATAGTTTTGGCTGGCTCATACGGGTTATTATCCCTGAATATTGGCTTCTTGCCTTTATTTGAATAAAATAAGCCTATATTCTTAGCCAATTCAAGCTCCTGTAATATCCCGTCATATCTGAACCAGGGTTTTATTTCATCAAAAGGGGTATGATAATTGAGGCCGCCCATACTTTTAATCATTTCAAGCTGATTATCGCTAACGGCATCATGATGATTTCCAATATCCTTAAAAACAAGATTAAGCATTAGAATATCGTGGAGAGCAAAAGGATAGCTTTCTAAACGAAAATTTAAGTACATTTTATCTATGCCTGAGGCATTCAAACCTATATTCATCTCATCTGTGACGCTTTTGACTGCATTATAAGCATCTGTATACTGAAGCTGGCTTAAATTGATAGAATCAGTCGAACCAAGAAAATCCATCATATCAATATTTACACCTGCAATTGTCTTCTCAAGTGGGATCAAAGGATGTGCCAGGTAATGAAAGACACCTTGGAACGATAATTCTTCTGCTGTGGTGGCAAGAAAGACGACCGACCGTTCCGGGGGATGCACTGAGAAATATTTGGCCAGACTGATGATCCCTGCAGTTCCGCTTGCATTATCTATCGCACCATTGTAAATGCTGTCACCTTGAACCGGACGCATTACTCCCAGATGATCGTAATGTGCCATGTAAATGAATGCTTCATCAGGTCTTTTTGTGCCCCTGACATAGCCAATCACATTATGTGTGCTATATTTTTTTATTTTCTGCTTAAAACTGGCATGGATTTTCATGGAAAGCGGGAAAGGATGAAAGTCTTTGCTGTCAGCTTTTTCAATCAGCTGACTAAGATTCATTTTTTCATTCGCCATAATCCTGTCAAAGGCGCTTTCGGTGATATACGATACCATCGGTATTTTTGAAGACGGAGCATAATCACCGAAGGAAAAATTAGAGATAACATTTTGCCAGTGGTCGTATGGAAATAAGTCTTCCTGAAAGATGAAGAGGATGCCTTTAGCCCCTTTCCTGAAAGCAGTCTCAGCTTTACAATCAAATTTACCGTAATATGTGGTCTGCCCCGCAGTGTAATCAGGACTCCTGAAATCCGGATGATTAAAAAGACATACTACTATTTTATCGGAAACATCCACATTTTTATAATCATCCCATTCGTACTCAGGAGCTACAGTGCCGTATCCTACAAAAACAAGGTCACCTTCAACATCAACAGAAGGTTTCTCATCTCTGCTGATAAGAATCATTTCATTGTAGGGAATGATCTTTTCCTCAAAATTCTTTCCGGTGATGGAAATTTTGGCAGTAGTATAATCAGGTTGAAAAGACTCGATATTGACCTTCTGAAAGTAACCCTGATCAGCAGAACAGGGGATTAGCCCATATTGTCTGAACCGATTGGCTATATAATCCGCAGCTCTTTTCCCTCCTCGTGTTCCCGGCATCCGACCTTCCATGCTGTCAGACGAAAGTATAAAAAGGTCTCTTTTAAACCCGGTCGTATCCAACAAGGACTTGTCGTTTCCTGTATTCAGTTTTGCCGTTCTGCCGCATGACAGAAGCAGAGACAAAATCGCAAATAAAAGTACAAAAGCAATAAAAACCGATAATTTTGATTTCATAGAGTACTGATTTTAATTGTTTTATTTTATAATATAAAACAAAACAGAAAGACATTTATTTGATAAATTAAACAAATGTTACAAATATTTATAGTTTGCCTACAAGGTAAAACAAATTCCTGATGCAGCCCGGGAATTTATGCTATCGGATGATCAGATGTGCGTTCAGATTTTCAATCCGGTTGTCAGTGGCGGTGACCTGTTTTCCGTTGATTCTCACGTTTTCAAGTACCACCTCGTGTAGGGTGTGTGGGTCGCCATTTTTAAATAACAGCTTGTCGGTGCTTGCTGAATTGGTGAAATTGCGCATGTTCACATTCCGGAGCGTCACTCCTGATATTTCAGAGAACTTCGTGCCCGGATAAACCGCCGCTCCGTTCCACTTCTTTTTTTCGTTTGTAATTCTTACTGCAGGCCGAAGTCCGATATTCGACTCGACCACAATATCTTCGAATAAAATATTCCGTACACGGCCGCCTCCCTGCGCCATGATCAAAATAGCAGCCCTCCCCTCAGGAAACGATGCAGGAAATGAGGGATAATGAATTACCGTGATCCCTTTCCATGTAATATTTTCCACTGGTTGCTCAATTTCACCTGTCAGCCCCATGGGGGTTCCGGAGTCCGACCAGACCTGACAGTTTTCAAAACGGACATTTTTCACGCTAAACTTTCCCCTTGACTTTATCTCCAGGCCATCATCCGAGTTGTGAACAAAACTGTTTCGTACAATCACATCGGTGCTTCCTTTGGACAGACCTCCCTCTACGGCAATACCGTCGGAGTTCTCAAAGAACCCCAGCACCCGCAGACCCTCTATCCGCACATTGCTGCATCCCCTGAAATGCACCTCCCAGTTGGCGCCTTCCATCACCACGATATCACGAATGGTCACATTTTCCACGTCGTTTCCGCGAATCAGATTAAAACGCTTCATATCGGTGAAAGAGCGCATGCCAGAAATAATTCCGCGTCCCCGGATGGTGACGTTCGACTCGTTCAGGAGGACGGCAGGTTCCGCACTGTTGTATTCCATGCCGGATGCCTTATAGGTGCCGCCTGTTGTAGGTGGTGAGACACGCACGAGGGCACCCCCTGCCAGGTATAGCGTTTGTCCGGATTTCAGGACCACAGATTCAATATTGTGCACTCCCGGCCCGTAATAAATAACATTGGGATCATGAGGGTCTGGAATGTCAGTTTCAGGAAAATTTGAAAATAGGTGCAGTGCATTCTGACTATCTCCCGACGGGTCGATGGTCACATTTCCAGGTGAATTCAACGTAAACTCAATGGTATTTCCCTGTACCGAAGGAGTAATACCCAAGGTCGCAGGTAATACGCGCACCTGCGATTCCGAAGATATCAGGCCGCTACGTAATTCCAGGCGCACCTTCACAGGGCGGCTGAAATCGAATATGGCAAAGCTGAGTCCGGATACCTTGCGGTTGTTAATCTGATTTGTGGTCTTCTGATTATCCAGTCGCCATGTAGGATAACAAAAAACCGGTTTGTCATCCACAAACACTTTGTAATCTTTTGACGGCTCAATCCCTTCGGGTGCAGGAAAAATTTGTACAGATGAGAACACTTTATTGCCTTCGCTGAAAGCCGAAAACATTATCACAACTGCAATTAACGTCAGTTTAACAAAGCTGCTTTTTATCATTCGTTACTTTTTTTGTCAGTTACCACGGGTCGATTAATCCGGAAGTCCGAAAAACTTACTGTACATCTCCGGCATGAAGTATACCGATTATGTGCAAATTTAGTTTAGTAATCTGACATGCACAACGAGTTTTAATAATATTTTGATTTGACAAGAGATCCGTTGGAAACTGATAATACTTTTCTTCGGATAGAAGTCACCAAAAATCAGAATAGCTCCTTTGAATCTTACCATTGTATTCAAAATTAATGTGCCCGTGAATATTGATCGAGGTCACAAGGTTGATATGTAATTAGATATTCATTCTTCAAGAGACAAAGATGATAATATAAAAATTTTTCCAAAAAAAAACGCCGATAATCTTTAATTGGAACTGTGGTGAAATTTCTTTGGAAAGTAGTGCTATAGTAAAATAAAAATCCCTGCTTGTTAATTTCCTGGATTTTTTTTGTTTGTTGTTAAAAAATTTATAATTTTAAGGCGTTAAAGACCGGATAAATCATGTTTAAGCCATTAAAAAGTCAATTATGCATTGACGCATTATTCAATTTCGTTAAAGAGAATCAATTCCCTTTCCTTTTTTATTTGCCGATCATTGCGGAAAAAATAAATAAAAAAATATCATTAGTGTCCACTAAAAATTCGCAAAAGCTCTTTGAAATTATTGAATATTAGATAGTTGTAGCGTCTTTTGGGGTGCGACGATTTCAATTTATCTTTGTATTGATATACAATACATTATGCATAAAGAGAAGTTCGTTTTTGCCCAATTAGTCGAGTCCCTAAATGCCGACAAGTTCAGGCATATCGTGGATAAGTACCAAGGAAACCGCTATATCAAGTCTTTCACCTGCTGGAATCAACTGCTTGTTCTCATGTTCGGCCAACTCTGCAATAGAAAAAGCCTAAGAGATCTGACAATGGCTATTGGCGCACATCGGGGAAAAGGCTATCATCTCGGGTTTGGCAGTGATGTCAAACTAAGCAATCTATCCAAAGCAAATACCAATCGTGACTATCGGATCTTTGAAGAATTTGCATACTACATGGTTGGCAAAGCCCAATCAAAACGTATGGACAATATCTTCAAGCTGGGAGGAAAAGTCTATGCCTTTGATTCTACCACCATCGACCTATGTTTGAACGTTTATCAATGGGCTCGTTTCAGAAAGACCAAGGGAGGAGTTAAAATCCATACCCTGTTTGATCTGGAAACCCAAATCCCAACGTTTTTCCATATCACTCCCGCAGCAGTCAATGATGTAAATGCTATGGATGTCATTCCCTATGAACCCGGCTCCTTCTATGTCTTCGACCGTGGCTACAATGACTTCAAACGCTTGTTTAAGATCAACGAGATTCGATCAATGTTTGTGGAGAGAGCCAAGAACAATCTGCAATGCAAGGCTGTAAGATGGAAAAGAAGGATGCCCAAAAACGTTCGCTCAGATTGTGTGGTGATATTCACCGGATATATGAGCGAAAAGTATTACCCGAAACCCTTGCGAAAAATTGTCTTCTACGACGAAGATCAAGACCGGGAGTTCACGTTTCTTACCAACGTTTTTAGCCTTGACGCATTGCAAGTTGCACTTCTTTACATGAACAGATGGCAGATTGAGCTGTTCTTCAAATGGATGAAACAGCATCTCAATATCCAAAAATTCTGGGGTGTAACTGAGAATGCAGTCCGTATCCAGATATACTCAGCGATCACCGCTTACTGTCTTGTGGCTATTGTACATCATGATTTGAAACTCGAATGCACCGTCTATGAGATGCTTCAAATACTCAGCATGTCACTAACGGACAAGGCCAATTTAAAAGACTTGCTCAACAAATCTAACTTCAATAATGTCAATGAACGATGCGGTTCAAGTGAACCAAGTTTGTTTGTTTTTTAATATTTACACAGTGCCAATTTTTTAGTGGACACTAGTGAAAAAATATAACAAAATAAAATTATGTTGATTGACATAAGTTGTCAATTTGTTATTTTTTCTTTGTTCTTTATTCAATTATTCAAATGATATGAGATTCCGACTATCGTTAAACCGTACCACAAAGCAACGCATGTTGCCCATGGATTACCAGTACTACATCAGTGCGTGGATTTATAAAGTGCTTAAGCAGGCCGATAGAGATTTTGCCCGATTTCTTCATGAGAAAGGGTATGGGCAGGACGACACAAAATTATACAAACTGTTTTGTTTTTCTCCGCTGGACTTTGGAAAGCCCATCCTCTGGAAAGATAAAAAGCTTTTTGAGATTGTTCTGCAGGAGATTGCATTACAGATATCGTTTGACGTACCGGAAGCTGCTTCCAACTTTATCAAGGGGCTATTTATGCAGCAATCCTTTTATTTGGGCGATAAATTCAACGGGATCGATTTTACCGTGACACAGGTTGAGGCGTTGCCCGAACCGCATTTTTCAGAGACCATGAAATATCGCCTTGTTTCTCCCTGGGTGGTCAGTTATCAATCAGAGCAAGACAAATATCCGAAATATCTGACTCCCGACGACGAACCTTTTCGTTTGCTTGCAGTCAAGCATTTGGTTGAAAAATACAACAATACCCGCAAAGGTGTGAAGTATTCAGGTGATCTCATAAAACTAACCCTTACCTCTCCATTCAAACGAGCCGGTTTTGTCATAAAGCCCGGAACCAGTGAAGAGTCGAGGGTTATAGGCAATTTATTCGATTTTGAGCTGTCAGCCCCTGTTGAGATTTATCGAATGATTTGGAATGCTGGCATAAGCGAAAAAAGCAGCAGCGGGTTTGGGTGGGTGAAAATGAATAAATTATCCAAATGATTATGATACGAGAAATTATAGATTTTGTAAACGATCTTGAACGGGATTACCCCGAGGTCTTTGACCTTAATAAAAGTCTCTCGCCCGGCCTGCACCTTTGGGTGGAACTGGACGAGGAAGGAAATTGGAAAAACAATCCGCCCATTGAGGGGAAGGATTATGTGGTGTATGACGGGAAAGAAAGGCTTTCAGATAAACACCGTGAAGCAATTCAATATGAAGAATTAGGGAAACGGGTTGGAAATACGATGAATAAGGTCCTAGATAAGAAAAAACAAATTTTCTCTTGTTCTCCATTTGTTGTCAGCTTTAAGATAAAATCCTATTCGAACGACAAGATCGAAGGAATTAAAGAGGATAAAATTAGTCGTCTTTTGAAATTCTATTTTGATAATGCGATTGCTGTCTGTATAGCTAATGATTCCGAAAAACTTAAAGAACAGACCATTGCTTTCAAAAATATGATTCCTGAAGTACTCAATATTATCAACAACATAACAGTTACAATTTCAGAAAAAGATGGAATTTTTGTTGAAAAAACATTGATTGAAACCTTTAAGGATGACTTTTATATTAGTCTCTATTTAAAGAATATCAGCATTGAAGAATACAAATTTTGTCATGAACGCTATTTAAGAGAAAAGCTGTTCAATATAAACGATTATAATTCTGACAGTGACATTAATGAAACGACATGGGGTGTTAGTGATTTTATAAATGGTACTGGAGCAAAATTTACTAAGAAAATATTTTTACAACATAAAACCGGAGCCTTTCACAAAGGTGTTGCAAGTAGAATTCAAGCAAGAGATACAATTGCACTTAATAAATTTGACTTACTCCTTAATGATGGTGTACTTCCCAATCCCCTTCCCATCTTTGTTGATAAAAATGAATTTAAAAACAATTCGGAAATTGTTCGCATTTTCAATAATGAGGGAGAGCGCAAGTTTTCTTATGCACAGCTATTGAAAAGTATTTATGAAAAGGAAGAGCAGCGGATTTTGGGGAATTATTACCTTTTAAATATTAGTAGGGGTGTGCTAAATGATTTCGATTTCGTTTCCAATTTTCAGTATGAGTTAAATGGTTATGCGATTGAAAATCTCTTCCAGTTAAAACAAAAAGGAGAGCTTCTTCCGACACGGAAAATTCGCACCATTTTTGGTTTTGAAAATAGCATTGTAACAAAAATTTTCAATAATGGATTAGTGCGAGAGAAAGAGGGACAGTTCAACTATAATTATTTTAATGATATTGACCCTAATTACATTAGTGGTGGTGATGACATAGCTAACCTTATTCTTCATTTCCGAAAAGTATTTTATGATTTTATTTATAAAAGTCGCGCACAGGCCGTCACTTCAACAATGTTTGACGAGATTATGCTCACTTCAATTACCAGCGATCTGAAACACGACGAATTAAAAGACGGATATCATACGAAAGAACTTTCGATAAAAGAAAAGCTAAACATCTGGTTTAGCCTTTACAATAAATTTAGTAATCAATCAAAAAACAGAGAAGACATGGCAAATACTTTTAAAACACTACTAGAAAAAACGGAATTGCTTGCTAATGACGACAGCATTCTCCTTGATGATAAGAACGTGTCAGAATTCCTTTTTGCAGCCGGGCAGGCGATCTATTTTCTGCTGAGCAAGTGCAAAGCCAGTAATCCAACCCACGCCATGCTTGAGCCTTTTTTGCAAAAGAATAGCGCCCCTCAGCTGCAAAACGCCATTGCTAACGCCGTGAATGCATATAAACACGAAATTAGCATGGGAAGAGGACGATTTGAACGACTAATTTCACAAGTGTTGGCTTTTGATACCAATGAAAATCTTAAAAACTATCAACGTTACCTGTTGGCAGGCTATTTCGCGCCATCAGTTATTTACAAATCAAGCAAAAAGGAAGAACAATCTGAAGCTATCAACAACTAAAATAATATCACTATGGAATTTAAAAACAGAGTATTCGGATGTGCAGTCGTAAAAGCAATCAATTCTAACTACAATGCCGATTTTTCGGGGCAACCCCGCACTTTACCTGATGGAACTGTTTATGCAACTGATAAAGCATACAAGTATACGGTAAAAAATTTCTTTAAGGCAGTTTACCCAGATGAAACGATTTTTTACTTTAAAACATTGAATGAGAATATGAACCCGATCTCGCTCGATGAAACTTATGTGAAATACTTTGGGGATTATCCAACGGGAAACAATAAAAAACAAATCGTCTCCTCTAAGCTTCTTACATGTCTTGATATTCGTTTGTTTGGGGCAACCTTTGCCGGAAAAAATATTAATATTTCCATTCATGGGCCTGTACAAATCAATCATGGTGTAAATATTTGGCACGAGAACAACATTTTTTCTGAACAAATTATCTCACCGTTTAGCAATAAATCGAATGATCCTGAAGCTGAACGCGGCATGACGACTATTGGTCGGCAATCTAAATTACAGGAAGGACATTACCTGCACCATTTTTCTATCAATCCTGGTAATCTTTCGGAAATAAAAGAACTTGCCGGAGAGGAGGCAGGAGCTGTTTTTATCGATGACATTGTTAAATTAAAAGCGGCAATGCGCCAAGGGGCAACTTTATACGATTCAGCATCAAAAGCAGGCACTGATAACGAAATTCTGTTTTGGGTACAGTTGAAAGAAGATTCAAAACTGATTCTTCCGACCTTTACCGATTTGGTAAAAGCTTTGCCGGAAAAAAAAGAAGGCAAGACCATTTTCGATTTTGAAAAGGTTAGCCAGTTGCTTTCCAATTATGGATCCGAAATAGAAGCAACAGATCTCTATATTAACGGGCAATCGGCAACAGCAATTAATCTGCCGGAAGGATGCACCACGTTACCTTTGTTTGGAAGTAATGGACAAGAAGTATGAAAACAGTTATCTCATTCGATTTATATGCCGATATGGGGTTTCTGAAAAAGCCGGACATTAATGAAAAGATTTATCTTACTTACAACATGCTCCATAAACCCTGCTTACTGGGAATTTTAGGAGCTATTGTAGGACAGAAAGGATTCACGAAAAACAATGAATTTCCGGAATACTATAAGAAATTAAAAAATATTCCGGTAGGTATCAAACCCATTGGTAAAGGTTGCGAACAAGGAAATTTTACCAAAAACGTAACCACTTATGCCAATACGATTGGTTTTGCCAATGCCGATGGCAACCTCATTGTTTCGGAGCAAACATTGATTCACCCGGCATTCCGCATTTTTCTTTTGCTCAACTTGGAAAAGGAAGATGAACAGACGCTTTATAACCGAATTTGGCAGCAAGAAGCAAGCTTTATTCCTTACCTCGGGAAAAACGATTATTCGGCTTGGTGGTATAAGGAGGATGTGAAAGAATACAGCTTCCAGGAGTTTAAAGGTGCCGAAGAATTTCAAATTGAAACTGTTTTTATAAAAGAAGATCCCCTGGTCAATCAGGTTGTTGAGCATCAGGCAACGTTTCGTAATAACCTTTCTTTTCTGAATGGAAGTTTTATGTACTTCGAAAAACTTCCGATTGGTTACAATTCGGAATTGTATCAATACGATTATGCCGACTTTGCCTATACCGATTGGCGATTAAGTAAAGATTCATTTCTTCCGAATCTTTACAAAGTTGATAATCTGATCGTTCAGTTGAATTAACTCCAATCCTGACAGGTTTTTAAAACCTGTCAGGATTAATGATAATGCGATGATGGAGACCATAAGCGACCAGGTAAAACAAGCGGAAAAGTATTGGGCACATATACCACCGTATAACGAGCCAGCCCTCCAAAGCGAGACACTGGAAAAACATAGTGATCTTGCATTTAGCTATACCCAAAAGTTGATTAAAGCTTTTGGATTGGAAGTAATTATCAAAAAACTGCTTTCAGATTCTTTTAAGCTGAATTGGTCTGAAGAAACCTTTAAACAATTATACAATTTATTTTTGGAATCTATTTATTTTCACGATTTTGGAAAGATTAATCCGAATTTTCAGGTTGTTAAAATGAGGAATGACCAATTCAGGAAGAAAGTTCTAAAATATAATTCAGACCATTCGTTTCCCGGATTTGTTTTATTTATCCAGTATAAACTAAAAGATGCAAATGCTATTCAAGATACTGATGAATTTGAGCATTATATGGTTTTATTGTTTCTTTTTGGATTTCAAATAGCCAAACATCATGCTTCATTTTTAGATGATGTCCCATCTTATTTACAATACAAATTTGACTTTTCGGATGAAGATATCCGTCAGTATTTAGACGATGTAGATAAATTACTGGAATTAACAACTGTAACAAAAATACCGGGGCTTCAACTAAGAGAGTTGCACGATATTAGTGGCATTGTTAAGAATACTCTTAGAAATAGTTTAAAAGAAGGCTTTCCCGTCTTTTCGCTTTTAAAGTTGCATTATTCGTTGCTGACAGCTTCCGATTACCTGGCAACCACGCACTACATGAATCGTTGGGAAACAGCTTTGAGTGATTTCGGGCAAATCAACGATGAGTTACGGCAACGTATCATCCGAAATGTGCGATCGACGAAACCTTACAATAAAAATGTATTCGAAAATATGGATGGGTTTGAATTTATTTATCCTACCCAGGCAAGTAATGAAAACCTGAATCGACTAAGGCAGGAATTGTCGGTCGAAGTAATTCAGAATATACGCAAGAACAAGGACCGTTATGTTTTCTATATTGAAGCTCCAACGGGAGGTGGTAAAACCAATTTGTCGATGTTGGCTGCAGCAGAGCTTTTGATTGCTGATGCCGGAATCAGTAATTTATATTACGTTTTTCCTTTTACCACGCTTATTACTCAGACCTATAAAGCAGTAAAAGAAACCATGGGGCTAGAAGAAGACGAAATCATCCAACTTCACTCTAAAGAAGGTTTTAAAGAAAAAGATGACCAGTATGGAGAGGAAAAGAAAAACTATATTGATTACTTGTTTCTGAATTATCCGGTGGCCTTGATGTCCCATGTTCGGTTTTTCGATATTTTAAAAACTAACAGTAAAGAAGCCAACTATTTGCTACACCGTTTAGCCAACTCAATTGTTATTGTGGACGAACTACAGTCGTATCCACCCAAGATTTGGGATAAGCTCATTTATTTTATTCAGAATTACGCCCGGTATTTTAACATTCGTTTCATCCTGATGTCGGCCACACTACCTAAGTTGGATAAACTCTCAAATGTGGCGACCGATATTTGCTACCTGACGAATCACAAAGAACAGTTCTTTCAGAACCCAAATTTTTGCGATCGAGTTTCGTTCGATTTTTCGTTGTTGCATTGGCCCACTCCTGAAAAGGAAGAAAAAATCGGTTACTTGCGACGACTGGCTGGTGTTGTGGTTGAAAAATCTAGAGAATATACTGAAAACAACAGCAAACATCAGGATAGTGTATTTACTATTATCGAATTTATTTATAAGCAGACGGCAACCGATTTTTATTCTGTAGTAAAAGACGTAGCAGGTGGATTTTTTGATGAGTTGTTTGTGTTGTCCGGGACCATTCTGGAGTCACGTAGAAAAGAAATTATCCACTATTTGAAAGACGAAAGCAACAGAAGTAATAAAGTGTTATTAATCACCACACAGGTAGTTGAAGCCGGTGTGGATATTGATATGGATTTAGGGTTCAAGGATCAATCGTTAATCGACAGCGATGAGCAATTGGCCGGACGTATTAACAGGAACGTAAAAAAACAGAATTGTAAATTACACTTGTTTAACTGTGATAGTGCTGAAGTATTATACAAAGGAGATAATCGATTTCAGTTAATGCGCGGTGAGTTGTCAGGCATGGAACAGGAAATTTTAAAATCGAAAAATTTTGATTTGATGTACGACCGGGTCATGGAAAGAATCGACCGGCAAAATGATCGCAAGTATCAACAAGGTTTTTCTGATTTTCAGAATTATCTTAAAATGCTTGACTTCCCTGAAGTGAATCAGAATTTTCAAATCATCAATCAACAAACTACTTCGGTTTTTGTGCCACTTTCTCTTCCTGTTTATGTACCCGGAACAAACAATACTGAAAGAAATTTTTCTGAGAAAGAAGTTCTTTTTTTAGTGTACTATGGCATTGCTAGACCAGATGATAAGGAAATACATGGGGAAGATGTGTTTAAATTATACGAACAATTAATCCATCAGAAAAAAGAGAATTTTGCAATTAAAACTGATTTGAAAAAACTTCAGGGAATAATGAGTCAGTTTATATTTTCTCTAATGATGCATTCCAAAAGTATGGAAAAATTAATAGAAAATATTCATGGTGAAGTACGTATGGGGATATATTACCTCAGTCATTGGGAACTAGATCGTATTTATGATTATTATTTCGGATTGATGGAATCCAGAGAACAAGCAATTATTCTTTAGCAGATGCAAGTCACAGGAACCCATATTAATTACTATTTAAATTGTCATCGTCAGCTATGGTTGTTTGCGAACGGGATCACTATGGAATCAACTTCTGATTTAGTTTACGAGGGCAAATTATTGCATGAAACTTCATATCAGCGTCGTAGTGAAAAATATCAGGAGATTGAAATTGATGGGATCAAAATCGATTATTACGACCCGAAAAACAGAGTGGTTCACGAAATTAAAAAAACGGACAAACATGAGGAAGCTCATGAATGGCAGGTAAAATACTATCTCTATGTGTTGGAACAGAATGGTGTGGCGGGAGTAACCGGAATGCTCGAATATCCGCGGTTACACAAAACCGATGAGGTTCTTCTTACCTCACCTGACAGGTTAGTTATCGCTGACATGGTAATAAAAATTGAATCAATTATCCGGTCTGAAGAATGCCCACAGCGTTTGCCCAAATCAAGATGCAAAAACTGTAGTTATTTTGATTTTTGCTGGAGTGGGGAGGAGGAAAAATGAAAAAAACGTATTATCTTTTTAACCCTGGAAGATTGCAACGCAGAGATAATACCCTTAAATTCACTCCTTACGATGAGGAGGGGAATGAACAAGATCCAAGGTATCTTCCGGTAGAAAATGTAGGTGATCTGTATTGTTTTGGGAATCTGGATGCGAACTCAGCTCTATATAATTTCTTGGGTCAACAGCAGATACCTGTCCATTTTTTCGATTATTATGAAAATTATACCGGTTCTTTTATGCCGCGTGAATCATTGATCTCAGGAAAAATGTTGATTTCCCAGGTGAAGATGCAACAAAACAGACCCAAACGAATGGTGTTGGCACAACGCATGCTCGACGGTGCCGGATATAATATGTTGAAGAATCTCAGCTACTATAATAACAGAGGGAAAGATCTCGAACCGATAATAGGATGCATGGAATCTCTAATCCAAAAAATTGGATCGACGACGTCAATTGATGAACTGATGGGTATCGAAGGTAACATCCGGAAAAATTATTATGAAGCGTTTGAACTTATCATTAATGATTTCAGTATGAGTGGACGCAGTTACCGTCCACCCAAAAATGAGGTGAACGCGTTGGTTTCTTTTGGGAATATGATGTGTTATAGCCAGTGTTTAAAAGCGATACATCAAACGCAACTTCATCCTGCTGTTAGTTTTCTCCATGAACCCGGCGAACGACGATTCTCATTATCTTTGGACGTGGCTGAAATATTTAAGCCTCTTCTTGTTGACCGTGTACTGTTCAAAGTATTGAATAAAAGAATGATTCAGCCACATCATTTTGAAGTAAAGCTCAACAGTATTGTTTTAAAAGAAGCCGGACGTAAGATATTTGTCCAAGCTTTCGAAGATAGGTTGAATGAAACCATCAAACACCGTTCACTCTCCCGATCAGTAAGTTATAAGCATCTTATAAAGCTGGAATGTTATAAACTGCAAAAACATTTGTTGGGAATAGAAGAATACGTACCTTTTAAAATGTGGTGGTAATGTATGTTATAGCAGTTTATGATGTGGGTCAGAAAAGGGTGGCCAAAATGTTGAAGCTATGCAGGCGATACCTGAATTGGATACAAAATTCAGTCTTTGAGGGAGAAATATCAGAAGTCCGGCTTTTGGAATTAAAAAATAAGGCGACAGACATCATGGACGAAGAAACCGACAGTTTGATAATTTTTAAAACCCGCCAGGAGAAATGGCTCGAAAAAGAAATTGTGGGTAAAGAAAGACAGAACCTGGACAATTTTCTATAAAAATTTTTCGTCGATGATAATAAATCGAGATGGTATAAAGAGATAAATCATACAAACCGATAACTATATCGCTCTTTGATATATTGATTATGAATATTATATTAACAATCGTCGTTCCCCCGTCAAAAAGTCATTTTGTATAAACGACGATTTTTTCAGGTATTAATGTTATCTTTGGGGTGGATAACATATTGTAAATTAAAGTTATTCTACTGGCTGTTTAACGACTTCCAATCGCACCATACTGGAATTGAAATGGAAGAAGGAAGCTGTTGAAGCATGGAAGGCGAATTGCTTCCAATCGCACCATACTGGAATTGAAATCGGGTTGATGCCCGAACCCCTGGGCCAGTTGCAGCTTCCAATCGCACCATACTGGAATTGAAATACTGGATACTACATATACAACGTTGTTTCCGGAGTGCTTCCAATCGCACCATACTGGAATTGAAATATCAAGGCTTTGGTCGCCTGCATCAGCGCCTCCTGCTTCCAATCGCACCATACTGGAATTGAAATTCGTTTCAAAAGATGGGGCGCTATTGCGTTCCCCGCTTCCAATCGCACCATACTGGAATTGAAATCAGCTTTCTCCACGTTCACCGGTGCGGGCCTGACCTTCCAATCGCACCATACTGGAATTGAAATTACTTTATAAGGACAGCAAGATGGTAGCCTATTCCCACTTCCAATCGCACCATACTGGAATTGAAATTAAAAAAAGGGCAGGGCATTGCTGCCACTGCCCCAGACTTCCAATCGCACCATACTGGAATTGAAATAAGTAAGCAAGATATGGCATGGCATTGACAGTAATTCTTCCAATCGCACCATACTGGAATTGAAATGACGTGGTTATGTTGAGAAGTCCGTTTGAAAAGATGCTTCCAATCGCACCATACTGGAATTGAAATTCGGTAACGGCTGATTGGTTTATCTTTTCCCTGAAACTTCCAATCGCACCATACTGGAATTGAAATACGTTTCTCCAGTATTTGCGGAACAGGAAAAGGGAGCTTCCAATCGCACCATACTGGAATTGAAATACCTCAGCCTGTATTCCGTTAATGTCTCTATATATTCTTCCAATCGCACCATACTGGAATTGAAATGAAATAATGGGGTTTGATTTAAGTAAGAAAGTTAGCTTCCAATCGCACCATACTGGAATTGAAATGATTTTAATAGGACATTATACCACAGCGGTAAAAACGCTTCCAATCGCACCATACTGGAATTGAAATAATTCGTTATTGTTCCGTTCACGATCGAAGGTGTTACTTCCAATCGCACCATACTGGAATTGAAATGAAGTGGGCGAGCTATGTTACAGCCGGAGACCCCGACTTCCAATCGCACCATACTGGAATTGAAATTGGTAAAAGAACACGGTTCAAAAAATCAATCTCTTTCTTCCAATCGCACCATACTGGAATTGAAATGCCGTAACCTACCTTTTCCATTTGGGCGACCGATATCTTCCAATCGCACCATACTGGAATTGAAATACCCATACTCTTGCAAGTTGCTGAATCCTTTTAAAGCTTCCAATCGCACCATACTGGAATTGAAATGCAGGAATTTCCATAGCCGACCAGCACACGATATTTCTTCCAATCGCACCATACTGGAATTGAAATTCTGTATCCAGAATTTTGCATTTTGTAGTTCTCCTGCTTCCAATCGCACCATACTGGAATTGAAATGCAATGGGAGACGATAAACTACAACTATCACAAAGTCTTCCAATCGCACCATACTGGAATTGAAATATGGTAAATCCTCCGCTTGCCGTGCTTACTTTGCTAACTTCCAATCGCACCATACTGGAATTGAAATCAATTAGCGAACAGCGCGATGCAGGGCGCAGCAACTTCCAATCGCACCATACTGGAATTGAAATTAAACATCTGAGTATCAGGATTTGCAAATTCTCCGCTTCCAATCGCACCATACTGGAATTGAAATAAAGCCAGATTCAAAACATTGAGTTCGAGTTGAGAACTTCCAATCGCACCATACTGGAATTGAAATACCGAACCGCCACACAATCCTGCGTTCAGAAGCACACTTCCAATCGCACCATACTGGAATTGAAATAGGAACGACGAGCACACCGGAAACCTTCTCCAGTCGCTTCCAATCGCACCATACTGGAATTGAAATATCAGAATGTAGGCATAGCGAGAGTGAAGAATAAATCTTCCAATCGCACCATACTGGAATTGAAATACGGTTCGACGGTCGAGGTGGTCGAGGACTACAACACTTCCAATCGCACCATACTGGAATTGAAATAACAATACTACAGTAACAAGCAAGAAGCGAATGCATCTTCCAATCGCACCATACTGGAATTGAAATGGATTAGCAAATTCTCCGTAAGTCCGGTTATAGTCTTCCAATCGCACCATACTGGAATTGAAATCGGAAAAAAACAAAGAAGAAATTGAAGAACGCTGGCTTCCAATCGCACCATACTGGAATTGAAATTTGTCAATTATATACGCGTTTGTCTCCTGCTTATTTCTTCCAATCGCACCATACTGGAATTGAAATGAAAAGACTGGGACTTGATATTAAGTACAGTAAGTCTTCCAATCGCACCATACTGGAATTGAAATATTACTGTAGTAGTTTGGATCTGAAACGGCGTTACACTTCCAATCGCACCATACTGGAATTGAAATTGATTGAATAAGTACCCGCCTGGCATCCGTAATAATTCTTCCAATCGCACCATACTGGAATTGAAATCGCGTCTCCCGTATCGTTGAAAATTCCCTGCAGGGACTTCCAATCGCACCATACTGGAATTGAAATTGAACATCTGGGTCTCTGGGTTTGCAAATTCTCCGCTTCCAATCGCACCATACTGGAATTGAAATTGGGTGAAAGGATAGACGTAAGCGAAAGTGAAGAACTTCCAATCGCACCATACTGGAATTGAAATATCGTAAATCCTCCCGATGCTGTACTTACCTTGCTGCTTCCAATC
>JAJFTO010000014.1 GCA_021372865.1 Porphyromonadaceae bacterium | reverse complement strand
TAAGTTCTTTCGGGGGATTACCAATAATATTGATTATTATATTCCTGACCGGTACGATGAAGGGTATGGCATTTCGTTTCAGGGAATCGATTATGCCGTGAATACGGGCGTAAAGCTCATAGTCTCTCTCGATTGTGGCATCAAAGCGGTGAATAAAGTCGCTTATGCCAAAGAAAAAGGCATTGATTTCATTATTTGTGATCATCATATGCCTGATGACAGACTGCCGGACGCTGTGGCAGTTGTAGACGCAAAAAGGGCCGACTCGGTATATCCTTACGAGGAACTTTCCGGTTGCGGTGTAGGCTTCAAGCTGGTACAGGCTTTCTCGCTACGCAACGATTATCACTTTTCCGATATTGAACCACTTCTCGATCTGGTGGCTGTGAGCATTGCTTCGGATATCGTCCCGCTCACGGGCGAAAATCGGATCATGACCTATTACGGGTTAAAACAGCTTAATTCAAATCCAAGTTTCGGTCTACGGGGAATCATTGAGATTTGCGGTCTGCACAGAAAGCAGATTACGGTCAACGACATTGTCTTTAAAATTGGACCGCGCATCAATGCCTCGGGCAGGATGATGAACGGAAAGGAGGCTGTAGACCTTATGCTGGCTAATGACATGACTGCAGCAAGGGAGAAAAGCAAGAATATTGACAAGTACAACGAAGACCGACGTGAACTGGATAAAAAAATTACTGAGGAAGCGGTTGACTATATCGATAACCACGTAGACATAAAGCAACAGAAGAGTATTGTGCTCTATGATGAAACATGGCATAAAGGGATCGTGGGAATTGTAGCCTCGCGCCTTACGGAGAAGTATTATCGTCCGGCAGTGGTACTCACCAAATCAAATAATATGATCTCGGGTTCAGCTCGATCGGTACCCGGTTTTGATGTGTACAGAGCCATTGAGTCGTGTCGCGATATTCTGGAAAACTTTGGCGGACACACTTATGCCGCAGGATTGACATTGCGTGAAGAACATCTCAGTGAGTTTATCGACCGCTTCAACACAATTTCTTTCGATGGCATAGAGGCGGGAATGATGCTTCCCCAGATTACTGTGGATGCAGAGATCTCCTTTTCGCAAATTACGCCCTCTTTCATCGAAGGTCTCACATTGTTTAATCCATTTGGACCTGAAAATGAGAATCCGATCTTTCTGACCAAAGATGTTTATGACACGGGTGGCAGCAAGCTTGTGGGTAAAGGATTCCGGCATATAAAGCTTGAGATGAAAGACCACACTACAGAGGAACCTATGCCCGGCATTGCCTTTAGTCAACACGATTTCTATCAGCGGATCAAATCGGGTCTGCCAGTAGACATCTGCTATACCATCGAGGAGAATACCCACGGAAGCAAATCATTTACTCAGTTGATGGTCAAAGATATAAGGGGATAATCAAAAACGGTTGCCTATGCAAACGGAGTTGTTTCACCAGATACTGCATGACTATTGGGGTTTTTCTTCTTTCCGGCCGTTGCAGGAGCAAATCATACAATCGGTCTGGGAAGGGAAGGATACCCTGGGCCTGATGCCTACCGGTGGAGGAAAATCACTCACTTTCCAGGTCCCCGTTATGGGGATGAAAGGAATTTGTCTGGTGGTGACACCGCTTATTTCGCTGATGAAAGACCAGGTGGACAATTTGCGGGAGCGGGGAATAAAAGCAGCTGCAGTGTACTCCGGCATGTCGCGCGAAGAGATTATCACCACGCTCGAGAATTGTATCTTCGGCGACTATAAATTCCTGTATGTCTCTCCCGAACGCCTCTCCTCCGATATCTTTATCGCCAAGCTGCAGGCAATGGAGGTGTGCCTGCTGGTGGTGGATGAATCCCACTGTATTTCTCAATGGGGTTATGACTTTCGTCCCTCCTATCTCAAAATTGCCGGTATACGAAAACTCCTGGAAGGTGTTCCCCTGCTTGCACTCACGGCCACTGCCACGCGTGAAGTAGTGGATGACATTCAGGAAAAGTTACTCTTCAAAGAAAAAAATGTCTTCCGGAAAAGCTTTGCCAGAGATAACCTTTCCTACGTGGTGCGAAAAGCTGACAACAAACTGGCCGAGCTGATTCACATACTTCAAACCGTGCCGGGTACTTCCATCGTCTATGTACGCAGCAGACAGCAAACCAAAGAGATTGCCGTTTCACTCAAAAAAGCGGGTATTTCTGCTGACTTTTTCCACGCAGGCCTCTCCCACGAGGAGAAGATCTACAAACAGAATGCCTGGAAGCTCGACGAATGTCGGGTTATCGTGGCGACCAACGCTTTTGGAATGGGGATCGATAAACCCGATGTGCGGACAGTCATTCACATGGACTTGCCTAACTCGCCGGAGGAGTATTTCCAGGAAGCCGGGCGTGCCGGGCGTGCCGGGGAACGCTCTTATGCGATAATCCTCTACACTGCTTCTGACAGTACGAAACTGAAGAAAAGAATCAGCGATTCCTACCCGGAACGGGACTTCATCCTTCGTGTATACGAGGCATTGGGAAATTATTATCAGGTGGCGGTAGGAGCGGGATATAATGACGTATACGACTTCAGTCTGCACGAGTTTTGTGTCCCTTTCAAGCTGCCTTTCCTGCAAACACACCATGCATTAAAGATACTGGAATTGGCTGGATACATTGAATATACAGAGGAGATTGACCTTCGTTCCAGAATAAGGGTTCTGATTTATCGTGATGAAATGTATTCGCTGCGTCTCGATAAAGATACCGATGAGCTGTTGCATACGATTTTACGGAATTATACCGGCGTTTTCTCGGATGATGTTTATATCGACGAGTCGATGCTCGCTGTGAGAATAGGAAAGAGCAGGAAGGAGGTCACGGAGATGCTCATCGCATTGTCCCGCATGCGTTATATTCGTTATGTCCCGCAAAAGAAAACACCCTTTATCGTGTTTACCACCTCACGTGAGGAGACTCAATTTGTCACCATCTCCCGGGCAGTGTATGAGGAAAGAAAGAAGCGCTTCGAGAGTCGGATCAATGCCATGATTGGTTATGTGGAGGAAGAAGCCGTGTGCCGAAGTCGGATGTTGCTGATTTATTTCGGAGAGAAGAATCCGAGGGACTGTGGCATATGTGATGTCTGTCTGAAGAAGAATGAAACAGGCCTGTCGAATTATGAATTCAACCGGATCCGGGAGCAGACCGTTGCGTTGTTATGCGACGGACGGCCGCGCAGGATAAATGACCTGGTAGATTCGGTCACGGATGAAAACGCCGAAAAAGTGATCCGCGTAATCCGTTTCCTGATTGATATGGGAGAGTTGGCCCTGGAGGATGACCGGGTGTCGGCGGGAAAGAATGATTCATGATAAAATAAAAAAGCTATTAAGCTGAAATCATGCCTAATAGCCGTGTGAAATTTTTTGTGACCCCGACAGGATTCAAACCTGTAACCTTCTGATCCGTAGTCATAGAATATAGGTTTTTTTAGGTTTTATCCATTTTAATAAATTCAGGTAAAAATATTCTAAACCATTGATAAACAGCAAAAGATATATATTAAATATATATGAATATATTTGTTTAATTTATATTGTTTATATAACTTTGTGTTCCCACTGTGTTCCCACTTTTATTTGAGCAATGTAATTAAATTTATCGGTATGGCGACAATTTTTGATTATTCAAACAGAGATGTTACGGTAACCTTGATGCGTAAAGAACGGGAAAAGGGTGATGATGTTGCACCCATATTCTGGAGGATAACGTATAACAGAAAGCGAAAGTATCTTAAAACCGGATTCACGTTTACGGTGAATGACTGGGATGATTTTCTCACCCGGAAGCTACAAAAGCATAAGGACATAAAAGATACTCTCCGCAACTATCGGGATATAACACTGATACCAGCAATCAGCGACCTTGTGGAGAAGAACTCTTTTTCATTTGACGGACTGGATGCGAAGCTTGGAAGGGCTGGCATAACAAGCCTGAACGAAGCGTTTAGAAAGCGTATCAGCGACCTTTTTGTTGAGGACAGGGTGAAGTATGCCGAGAGCCTTGAATCCACGCTGAAGAGCCTTGAATCGTACAGTGGTAAGGATATAAAGTTTAACTCTATTTCGGTTGACTACCTGAAGAAGTATGAGAAGCATCTTATTGATCAGGGCAAATCAATAACTACAGTCGGCATTTATATGAGAAATATAAGAACCGTTATCAATGGAGATGGTGAACCATACATTAATGCTGGCAAATACCCCTTCGGAAAGAATAAATATATCATTCCCAAAGGTGAGGGCAGGGAGCTGGCGTTAAAGCTGGGAGAGATTCATCTGATACACAATTACAGATGTACCGGAACAAGGGAATTATACCGGGATATGTGGCTGTTCTCATTCTATGCAAACGGTATCAATATTACCGACCTTTGCCGATTACGATATGAAGACATTCGAGATGGTGAGATAACCTTTATCAGAAAGAAAACGAAGGGCACCAGGCGCAAGGTAATGCGTATCTACATACCAATGACCAGACCCATTAAGGAGATCATTAGAAAGCATGGGAACAAATCAAAAGATGGTTACATATTCCCTTTTATCAATGGATTGAAAACCGAAAAGCAGATAGTGTACAAAGTTGGTGATGTTACAAGCCTTATAAACCAGACTATTCAGGAGATAGCAAAAGAGCTGAAGTTGAAGGACGGTATAACAACGTATGCAACCCGACACTCTTATGTAACCATACTTGAAAACATGAATGTGCCGAGATCATTCATTAAAAACAGCCTGGGACACGCAAATGAGAGTGTGACCGATAATTATTCAAATATGGCGGACAAGGAAGAACGATATAAATATAACAGTTGGTTGTTGCCGAAGAGCAATGCCGAAGTTGTAAAGTCGCTGATTGAGACAATGGAACTAAACTTTAATTGATATGAAGATGATACTACCAAGTGAAGACGTGCTTGCGAAGGAACCGAAGGAGAATCTTTTGCGGATCATTAGTGTAATGAGAGGTGAAAATGAAGCTTATGACAAAATACTCCCGCACTGGATACAACTCATGAAAGAAAACAAGGAGCTACAGGAAAGGATAAAGATGCTGGAAAAGCCTGATGACAAGGTGAAACGGGAACCCTTGACTGATAAGGTTGTTAAGATGTGGTGACAGTCCTCTCATTCCGGGTATCCCCCCCTGTCCGGCCAAAGCCGAACCAGCCCTTTCATCTCACCTCTAAAAAATTTTATTTTATTTTTATCTATACCTGAATCCTTTCCCATAAACCGTATCTATCAACTTTCAGCTTATGTTATCTTTATAAAAGTATAATATAAAGATAGTTACACCATATAAATGTTGATATTTATTTGCAAAATTTATTTGTATATGTGATTTATTTTATTATCTTTGTGTTGTACTTTTAAGAACAAAGGGCAACGAAGCCCGGAATTCCTAAAAAGGTATACAGGGGCAAAGGCTCGGTATTCCCAAATTGGGAGTTCCGGGCTTTTTTTTATTTTACGAACATAAAAAAAGGAGTATGAATGAATTGGTTTTTTTGAAAGAAAGTGACCTTCGCCGGATTCTCCGGGAAGAACTGGCAACGGTGATAACCCCTACAAAGGATGATAAGGAACACTTTTCCATTGATGAAGCTGTTGAATATCTTCGTGCGAAAGGATATAAAATCAGCAAAGCTACATTGTATGTGCACACCAGTAAGGGCACGATTGATTTTCACCGCTTCGGGGGGCGGAAGTTGGTTTTCACGCAAAAACACCTTGACGACTTTCTGGCAAAGATGAAACATTAATAACCATAAATCACAGCGTAATGGTAAAATTCGATAGAGATTCTTTAATTCAGAAAATCACAGCCGGAGAGGGAGTAGTGGACCCGACCGAACGACGGGACCGGGATTTGGGTAATGTAGGTTTGTTCCAGATACGTGGCGCAAATGAGAGAATGATGGATGCAAGCACACAGCCCGTGCCAAGACGATTATGGAAAGATACGTCACTCATATTTGAGAATGAGATGACATTGCTGTTTGCGTCGACGGGACTGGGAAAGACGGTTCTTTCCGTCCAGATGGCAAACGACATGGCGGTAACGGATAAAGTACTTTACCTTGATCTTGAGTTATCAGATGTTCAATTCCGTAAACGATATTCGGACAACTTCACTAATGATTTTCGGTTCAACCAAAACCTATATATTGTCAATTTTCAGCGACGTTTCTCAATGCCAGAAGGTATGGACTATGATACCTATTTCCTGAATTCACTGAAAGCATTGCTTGACGAAACAGGCGCAAAGATAGTTTTTGTCGATAATATGACACGACTAATCAGCGCAGACACCGACAAGGCGCAAAACGCAAAACCCCTGATGGATAAACTCAATGGAATGAAGTTCGATTACGGACTCACAATGATACTCATTGAGCACAGTCGAAAAACGGACAACCTCAGACCCATATCAATTAATGATTTACAAGGTTCTAAAATGAAAGTCAACTTTGCTGATGCTGTCTTTACCATAGGGCAAAGCTCAAAGGACAAAAATCTGAGATATGTAAAACAGTTGAAGGTTCGTTCCAGCGAAGTGGACTTCGACTCAGAGAATGTAGCATTGTATGAGTTGGCACAAAAGAATTCATTTTTGCAATTCGACTTCGTTGGTTACGGCAATGAACGTGAACACCTCAAAGAAATTACCGAGAAAGATATGCTCGACCTTGAGCGGAGCATCATTGAAATGAAGGCGACACACCCAAACGTAAGTTTTGGCGAAATAGCTAAAAGTTTAGGAACCAACAAGATGAAGGTAAAAAGAACCCTTGACAGGCTGGGCGAAACCGTAACACCCGTAACACCCGTAACACCTGTTACACCTGTTACGCCTGTTACGCCTGTTACGATGGATGAACCAAAAAATGACCTATACAATGATTGATACAACTTACAAATATCAGCTTGAGAAGTACACAGGCAGAGCTACCCGGCACACGTGCCCACACTGTCACCACCCGATGATATTTGCCAGATACATTGATGAGAGAGGTAATTATATAGCCGAGAATGTGGGCAGATGCAATAGAGAAGATAGATGTGGTTATCATCTGACACCCTCAGAATATTTCAAAAATAAGGGAATAGACTACACCCCCACCATCCAGGCGGAAAAGAAATCGCTGCCACTTACAGACTATATACCTGAAGAAACGATGATACGGTCGCTGAAGACCGAGAACCACTTCGTTCAATTCCTGACAAAGTTTTTCTCATTATCAGATGTTGCACGAACAATTGACACCTACAGAATAGGTGACGCGAAAGATGGGCGGGTGATATATTGGCAGATTGATGATCAGAACCGTATAAGGACAGGCAAAATTATGAAATATGACCCCACCACGGGACACCGGGTGAAGGGTGTTTCCGGATCATTCGACTGGGCGCACAGACATGTGAAGAATCCGTTCCAATTAAATCAATGTCTGTATGGACTTCATCTGATTAAGAACGATAAACCCATCGCCATAGTGGAGAGCGAGAAAAGTGCAATTGTAGGAAGTATGGCTATTCCAACATATACATGGATGGCGACAGGCGGGAAACAGAATTTCCGACTGATGGAGACCGTTAAAGGACGCAACGTGACGTTATTTCCTGATTTGGGAGCGTATGACCAGTGGAGTGAGCATGCAGCCAGATACGGTTTTAAAATCAGCCGGGTGCTTGAGGATATTGCCACACCGGAGGACATGGAGAAAGGGCTTGATATTGCAGATTACATTTTAAAATAAGAAAGATATGCTCGAGCAGATGATCAAAAAATTCGATTTAAAATTTGTGAACCGCACAAAGTGGAATTCCATATATTATGCTGAAAATTATGTATTTATATGGAATCACGCCTCTAAAGAATGGAAAATAAAACCGAGATAACTATTTAATAATTAACTGATTAAAATTTTAAAACAATGACAACAAGACAACAAAAACTGTTTGCAGAACTGACGATTGAAACCTACCTGGATTCGATTCAGGAGCTTACAGGTAATTACCTCGACACGCTCGCACTGCTGGAGATGGAGCCGAAGGATATACTGCTTGCAAGGGAAGAAAAGATAAGAAATTATCTATCAGTAATAAAGGTATGTTTGGACACCATTTTGCTAAAAAAAATGGAGGTGACCTATACAGGTGAAGGGTTTAATGTTAAACTAACAACTTATTAATATTCAAACAATTACAACTATGTTCAGAAACAATGCGAAACATCCGCTAATTTACGATGACATCGTAGCAAATTACACATTCACACCCGGCAAAACGCTGGGAGAGATGCAGAACGACATCGATACGACTTACAGGGCAAAGGTAGAAGCGTACGGACTTGCCGATCAGGGTTTTTTTAATGACGACCGGGAGAGCAATGAGCAAGCCGAGAACAGGCTTAATGAATTTTTTAACAACAAAAAAATACAGGGAAAGCTATGAAGGAAACAATTTTCGACCAAAGATTATATGATCAACTGGAGGAGGGCACATTCAACGCCCGTTACAATCTGAATCAAGCACTCGAGCAATTGAGACTCGAGGGATTCCCCACGGATTTGCAGACGATTCGGGAACTAACCAAAGATGAGGATTCTTTTAAGAATTATATCGTTAAGTTACAAAGGGAGAGGTTGAGCGGTGGATTCATTCCAATAACCGAACGTGAAATAGTTATTCAAGCATTTAGCGACTTATATGACCGTCTGGCCGGCAAAATCCAATCCCTGAGAAGCTCTTTACAAACTTCATTGATCCTTAAAGAAGATGGTTCCACGGTAGTTGCTGATGAGGACGCCATGCAGGAAAAGTTGGTGGAGAAGGCCACTGTGCGAATCGATACAAAGCGTGCTCAAGCCTATTATGACAAGCTGATAGCGTTAATTAATGCACACAAGGAGTTGACATCACACGAGAAGAAGAACGGATTTGACAGGCTTGTAACGCTTAAATTCAACGATATGTATCCGTTTAGTTTTCCATTGGAGCGGGACGGGACTGTTTCCGAAGAAGTGTTCCTTCATGCAATGAGAAACCGTTTAAAAAAGTAATCATTCATTGGGGTGCACTTCGGTGCATCCCTCATTTATACAATATAATAAGAAAAATTATGGCACGAATAATTCCATTACAAGCAAAGATCACATTGCAGCAGACCATCAACGAACGGGGTGATTTTTACCCTGCCTGCATATTTTCCAATGACACTTTTTTATCAATGTTCGAGGCGGCATTGATTGTCTCCAAGGACTTAATAGACCCCGAAGCGATAGAGAGAGCCACAGTTGACAGCGTTCTCATCGGATTGTCCGAATATCGAGTCTGGAAAGCGAATAGGCCGAAAACAGAGCTTCCCACAGAGATAACGGAGCATTTTTCCCTATTGCCGGATTCAGACTGTAATATTGAAATGCTATTTCAGCCATACAACAACGTTCCGACTGAGGCACTGCTTTACTCTCACGGGGAAGTACTTGACATTGTTGGTGCTTTTAGAATGGCGATGGAAAAAGCCGATGCCGAACAGTTGGAGACAATCCAACCATTGTATGACGGTTTTAATCGATTCCTGACAGATTGGGAAGCAAACCAGCAGGCTACGAAAAGTTATTTTGCAAACCCAAAAAATGTATAGTTATGGCGTGGGGAGCAGTACAGATAACAGCCAGCCAATGGATATCCACAGGGGTATGCCGGGCGGATTTTCAGAGACCCAACGGGTTGGTAAAATCAGCAGACTATGAGATTTTTTGCCAACCTTTGAATAGCGGGCAGAGATGTGTTGTTACGGGAAGGTATTCAACTTATTTTACTGTGGAGGTCAGGAACGGCAGCGGAGCACTCGCCAACCTGGATTTTTCGTTTCAGATGATTGGAGACAACTATTGAGCTATGATCGAGAAGTATATACAGGGGTATTATATCCCGAACATCAGCAGGCTTGCCGAAGTGGTAATAAAGGTGCTGGGCGTATCTGCCGAGGTGGACATCCGGCCGCTAAGGATGAAAACATCCGACGCCATCGGTTCTGCCGAGAAGTACACGAATGACTGGGGGTATACCGTTTTCATTGACACGGGTATCCTGAAGGCGGATGAATTGACCGACCCTGTTATCAGCCTTGTTATTCACGAGATTTGGCACGTTAAACAGATGGAGGACGGCAGACTGATGAATAATGATGTTTACACGGTCGCGGTATGGGAAGGGGTTCACTACACGATGACGATGCCGCACGATCAAAGACCGTGGGAGATTGAGGCTGAAGAAATGGCGGAAGCCTGTTTTCAAAAGGTAAAAGATCATTGCTTGAATTTAAACATTTTATCGTAAAAATAACAACAATAAAAATTATATATTATGGCATCACTTGGAAATTTATACTTCAATATAAAATACAATTCCGACCCGAAAGAGCTGGAGGAGTTGAAAAAAAAGATTTTAGCCCAATTCGCAGACCTGGAGGTAAGATTTGGCATATCCCCCGCCTTTTCCGAAGAGAATCTGATGAAAAGCATCAATAAGGTTCTGAATGAAAAATTCAAATTGAATCTTACCGTAAGCAAAGAGGAAGTATCCGAAGCAATTAACAATGCGGTTAAAGAAAGTAAGCCCGCAGAGACAAACGTCTCAAATCAGGCGGAAGCATATAAAGAGCTTGAGGGTGCAATTAATAGTATTATCGGAACAAGAGGGCAGAATATTAAACGCTTGACCGATGAAAAAACGGCATTGTCCGCCGTTCAGTCACAGTTAAAGTTGCTTGAAAAACAACAGCAGTCAGGAGTGACCCTAAATAAAGATCAGCTGAAAACGAAAGCATCTTTAATCAACAGAGAGCTGGAGCATAAACAGGCCATTGCAGAGTTAAACCAGTTGCTGAAATCTGATGTAAAGATGACGCAGTCCGCGTCCTCATCTATGGACGAGATGAGTTTAAGACTGGGACGCATGAAAACCGCATACAGGGGATTGAGTGAGGAGATGAGAAACTCATCCTTCGGCACGGAGCTGAAAAAACAGATAAACATTGCAGATAAGGAGATGAAAAACCTTGATGCAAGTATTGGAAACCACCAGCGCAATGTTGGAAATTACGCCAGTGGATGGAACGGGCTGAACAATTCTATACAACAGGTTGCAAGGGAACTGCCATCACTTGCATACGGGCCGCAAGTGTTCTTTTCCGCCATCTCAAACAACCTTCCAATCCTTTCGGACGAACTCAAAAAGGCGAGGTTCGAGTATGACGCATTGAAAGCATCCGGACAAAAGGCCATCCCCGTATGGAAACAAGTAGTAACATCGTTGTTCAGTTGGCAGACGGCATTGGTCGCAGGTATAACCCTACTCACACTTTATGGCGGTAAGATAATCGACTGGATATTTAACACAGAGAAGGCTACAAAAGTCCATGATAACTTTATTAAGTCTTTGAAAGATGGAAATAACGAGTACATGGAAGCATACAAGGAACTTACAAGGCTGGAAAGCGTGTTTAAAAACATTGATGGCGTTTTTATAACCCAAAAGAATGCCATCGATGAATATAACAACTCAATCGGTAAAACCATAGGACACACCGACAGTTTGTCCGTAGCACAACAAAATATCATTGATAAAAAACAGGCCTATCTGGATGTAATTATCCAGGAAGCGTTGGCAAACGAGCACCTTGCAGAGGCCGCTAAACTTGCATCGAAGGAGCAAGGGCTGAGGATGAAAGAAACTTTCAAATGGTATGAGAAATTGTGGACTGTATTAAATCTTAAGCCCGGAGCCGAGACCGAGCAGTTTATGGACTGGGTGAGCTGGGGTGGATGGGATCAGGCTATGGCTTACAAAAACGCCGAAAAAGCCGACAAGCTAAATGCAAAACAGCTTAAACAGAGAGAAAATTTTCTAAAGGTTGCCGAAAAGGCGAACAAGATGGCCGCCGCAGCGGAAATTGACCTGTTACCGGATAGCTCCACAGATAAAAACGACCCGCTAAGAGAGCGGATATCCCTATTAAAGGAAGCATATAACACCTACAGGGACATCTCATCGCTTTCAGGGCATAAAACGGCTTTAAATGTTGTTCACGAAACCATATTACCCGGATTCGACCCTGCCACGTATAGGGATGAAATAGAAAAAATATTCTATAGCAAGAGTACGGACGCTACATTAAGGGCGGAAGCAGCAAGGGTTCTCATCGACCTGGACAAGGATGTGTTATCTAATGAACTAAAAGAAACAGAGACCTATATTCAAAAGACTATCGCAAGCTGGGAACTATTCAAATACCTTTTCGATAAGTCAGGGGACTTTAGCTCATCGTCACAAGCCGCATTCGGTGGATCCGTTGCTTACAAGTCGATGCTGGATCAGCTTGCCGACAACATCCGATATGAGATCGAAAAATCCGACAAAAGAATTTCAATTGACGAACTTATTTTGATGCCGGAGGATGATATCAAAAACACCTTCGGTTCAAAGATGGCCGCATTCGTAAACGCATACAAAGACCAGAGCAAGAAGCTATCGGATGAGAGTTTAATGCGTGCCGCCGACCTCCTTAATACATACAAAGATTACGAAGACAAAAGAAAAGATATAATCTCCAAAGGTGAAAAAGATACCGCCGACTTGATAAAGGCAGGAGCATCCGCAGATGCTATCGAGATGGTGAATAAAGCAACATCTAAAGCCCTTGGCAAGCTACAGGAGGACGTTTTGAAAGATTACGGGTTGAGTGATTACGCCACAGAAGGAAACGTTTCAGACCTGTTTAAAAACAGGATAAGAGAGTTTTTACCATTGTTTAAAAACGTAGCATCCGCCACCCTTTCAGAGTTGAAAAAGGCAAAAGAGGCTATCGGCTCCATGAAGATACCCCCGCAGCTTTTGATCGACTTTAAAAAGGCCGGGGGAGATGCCGAGAACCTGGCAATGATCATAGCGGAGGCACAAGACAATGCAGAGGAAGCGTTGGATGAAAAGATTTTAAATAAAACCATCGATTCGATTGGCAAGTTAGCCAACTCTATCGGAAAACTTGGTAGCTCCTTACAGAAAATTAAAGGTCTACAGGGAGTAGGTGACTTCTTTCAATCTGTATCGGGCGGGATGGGTGATATTTTGGAGTTCGCCAGGCTTGGGAAGAACGCCACCGGGATGGATGTTATCTCACTTGGCATATCAGGCGTTGCGACAGTCGTTGACACGGCCACAACCGCAATAAAACAAAACATTGAAGCACAAAAAGAATGGAGCGCAGCGGTTGAAAATAGCATTCAAAAAATGCGGATGTACAATATAGAGCAGTTAGCATATAAGGAGAATTCCATATTCGGGATGGATAACCCCGTCGCACCAGCCATATCAGCCATTAATCAATATGAGAAGGCCGTCGAGTCCATGGTAGATATCGAGAAAAAGCTTGGCGGCGGACGTGTTCAAACTGGAACGAAAAAGGTTCCTTCCGGTTCGGCAGTTGGTGGATTCGTTGCGGGTGGCGCAGGAATAGGCGCCGCCGTAGGTTCTATTGTTCCCATCATCGGGACAGCCATCGGTGCGGTCGCCGGAGGACTTCTGGGCGGGCTTGTGGCCGGAATAGGATCGTTATTCGGGTCTAAAGCAACAACAAAGACCGTTCCTGTTTTTGAATCCCTTAAAGATCATTATGGCGAGTTATTTGATTCTGAGACCTACAAACTAAACCCAAAAATCCTTGCAGACTATGGAAAAATGGATGACGAAACAAAAAAGATCATAGATAACTGGGAGGAAATCAGAGATAAAATGGTTGAGGCTGATCAGCAGATAGAGGAAACGTTAAAAAACATAGCCGGAACCATTGGGGATGACCTATATAACGCATTGATAAACGCATTTAGCAACAATGATTTAAAATCCGCACTCAATGAATTTGAATCGAGCGTAAACAAAATATTGTCAGATCTTGCAGCGAAGGCTATGTTCAGCGCCATCTTTAGTGAAACCTTGAAAAATGCAGAGGAAAGAATGAAGAAAAGCCTTAACCCCGAAGGAGATCAGAACCTGATTGATGACATTGACTGGCTTGGTGATGAACTGGAAAAGGGGATGCCGGTGTTTCTAAAGGGATTGGACGGGTTAAAAGATATGTTGAAAGGTTTTGACAGGGAGTTGGAGCTTGGAGGAACCAGCAAGGACGGACTATCGGCAGGAATAAAAGGCGTAACAGAGGACACCGCCGGTATTTTGTCTTCTTATATCAATTCAATGAGAGAGGACGGGGCAAAAACAACAGAAGCCGTTCTAAGATACGTGAACTACCTCGCACCGGAGATGAGCGCAATAACGAACGCACAATTAACAGTACTAAGAATGATTGCCTCCAACACAGCCAGAACCGCCGACAACACAGGGAAGGGATCAGACATCACGCAGGATATATATGACCTTCTTAGTTCTGTTGCATCGGGAAACAAAAGATTATCGGTTAAATAATATCGAAACATTCAATAACATGTGACATAGGAATAGATGAAATATATGAAAATAGACAAAAATAGGGTAAATCGTTGTTAGAATTACAACACTTCGTCACAAATCGTTGTTATATTTACGACGAACAGATTGATTATCAAATATTTATTTGCCATTTAAAAAATATATTTCTTACTTTGTCGGACACATCTAAAAATTATCATTATGGAAATTGAAAAAAATTCTAAGGCGCACAGAGACCATTTATTCATTTCGGCAAAAACAATGCTTAACGCTTTATCCGATTTGTTGTTTTTTTATTCATTCGATGCCATAAGTCCAACCGAAGGGGAGAATATGAGCCGGGCGTGCTCTATTGTAACCAATATTAAAGAGAAGCTCGAAGAGTACGAAGAACTTGAAGCAGTTTAATTATGGATAAAGCAAACGACCTGACCGAAAAAGAAAAATTTTGCCTTGATGCCTTCATCGTAAATGGTAACGATGATCTGGCATATACTTTGAGCCGCGAAAGAAAACCAAACGCCACGGAGGACAATATTCACCGTTTAGCCCTTCGGTGGTTACGGAGCGACCCCGTAAAAGCCTATCTGAAGGAACGCAGAGCCATGATCTATTCACGTACGGAGAAGGTGCCGGAAATGGAGAAAGACGCCGTGAAAGAACTTGTGGATTCCTACAGGGATAAAGACTTTATCATTGCCGAACTAATTAAAACCCAACAGGGATTGTCTGGTAAGGAAAAGGCTGATATCATAAACAGAATAGCCGACTTGCAACAGATGAAGAAGGAAGAAAATAAAAGTGAGGAGGAGCGGGTTCATTTTTATCTGCCATTACCTGTATGCGATAATTGCCAATTTAAGGGTAATCTGGTGGGAAATCGACAAAAGGAGGTTTAAAAATTAAAGGAACTGATCCGGGCATATTGAGATGCCATTTCAGGCACTTTTTGGAACTTTCAGGCACTTTACAGGGTAATCCAATAGTTACCCTGTTTTTTTATTATCGTCGCTTAAAACGCTTTAAAATGCGTCATGTAAATACCCACTTTTACGGGTATTTAAACATCGGAATTCCGTTCTTAGCTGATATAACGACAACGGTATCATAGAGCGTAACAACCGTAACAGATGTAACGCCCGTAACAGATGTTACGGTGTTACGGTTCCACTTAATTCATCAATAAGGTTTGTCATGGAAGGGGTGAAAAACACTGTTTGAGCGTTCCTGTGTTCCCACTGTGTTCCCACAAAGAAAAAACACTCACCGGAAATGTTCGATAAGTGTTTGATTTTCAACCGTGACCCCGACAGGATTCAAACCTGTAACCTTCTGATCCGTAGTCAGATGCTCTATTCAGTTAAGCTACGGGGCCTCTTTTTACGGGTGCAAAGTTACGACATTTTTATAAATTCACAATAACCTGCCTAAGATTTATTTTAAAAGAGCCTTAATTTTTTATTTTCCCGAAAAGAAAATCGACTTAAACTCTTTGTTAATAAACTGAATTATTGTAACTTTGCAGTCCGATTATTAGTTTTTATCAATTAAAAGTTTGATTTATAGCTTTTTATTTGCCTTTATGTCCCTTAGCAAGACAAAGAAGAGGAAGCTGGGTAAGTCTACTTTACAATTATTTACTAATTAAAAAACAACACAAGTGGATACACTAAGTTATAAAACCATTTCTGTCAATAAAGAAACGGCTAAAAAAGAGTGGGTTGAAATTGATGCCACGGGTCAGCCCCTGGGACGTCTCTGTTCGAAAGTTGCCAAACTGCTGAGAGGAAAGTACAAAGCAAGCTTTACCCCGCACGTGGATTGTGGTGATAATGTGATCATACTGAATGCCGACAAGGTAAAACTCACGGGCAACAAGTGGACCGATCGCATCTATTTACGTTATTCGGGTTATCCGGGCGGTCAGCGTGAGTTTACACCTGCCGAACTGATGCGCAAGGGGCCGGACAGACTTTTCAGAAAGGTTGTGAAGGGCATGCTTCCCAAGAACAAACTGGGAGACGCCTTACTGACCAACATGTTCGTCTATGCCGGAACGGAACATCCTCATCAGGCACAGAAACCCAAAAAACTTGATATTAATACGCTAAAATAATAAAGATGGAAGCAGTAAATGCAATAGGAAGACGCAAAGCAGCTGTAGCCCGTGTATTCGTGACCGAAGGGACAGGCAAGATCGTCATCAACAAACGCGAACTGGAAAACTATTTCCCTTCTTCTATCCTTCAGTTCATTGTAAAACAGCCGTTGAACAAACTCAATGTATCGGATAAATATGATATTCGCATCAACCTCGACGGTGGAGGTTACAAGGGACAATCGGAGGCAGCCAGACTGGGCATAGCTCGTGCTTTGGTGAAGATTAATCCCGAAGACAAAGCGGCGCTGCGAGCCGAAGGCTTCATGACCCGTGACCCACGCGTAGTGGAACGTAAAAAACCGGGACAACCCAAGGCAAGAAAGAGATTCCAATTCTCGAAACGTTAATATATTGGATCGGTTCTCCGGCATGCGCGGTATATTTATTGCCGCAAGGCCGGATAAACAGATAAAGCGGCTTGCCGGCCGCCCCGTTTAGTATCTAAATCGTAAGGACATTATCGGAAAACCGGTTGACGTTAATCGCATAATTTACCTTACGGTTCGGTTCAGAAAAAGAAAGTAAACGAATTAATCAACAAACAAAACATGGCAAAATTAGAATTTGACCAACTTCTCGAAACCGGAGCTCACTTCGGACACTTAAAAAGAAAATGGAATCCTGCGATGGCTCCCTATATTTTCATGGAGCGCAACGGCATTCACATCATTGATTTGTACAAAACCATCGCCAAAACTGAAGAAGCTGCAACTGCGCTCAAGCAAATAGCCAAGGCAGGAAAGAAGATCCTTTTCGTGGCTACCAAGAAACAGGCAAAACCTGTGATCGAAGAAAAAGCACAGAGCGTCAACATGCCCTACGTGATTGAACGCTGGCCGGGCGGTATGCTCACCAACTTCCCCACCATCCGCAAGGCGGTGAAAAAGATGGGTAACATTGACAAGATGATCAAAGATGGTACGTTTGACACCTTGTCGAAACGCGAAAAACTGCAGATTACCCGTCAACGTGCAAAGCTCGAAAAAACATTGGGATCCATACAGGATCTTACCCGCCTTCCATCGGCAATCTTTGTTGTGGATGTGATGAAGGAACAGATTGCTGTGAAAGAAGCCGAAAAACTGGGTATTCCCGTTTTTGGCATCGTGGATACCAATTCTGATCCTTCCAATATTGATTTTGTGATTCCTGCCAATGACGATGCTTCAAAAGCCGTGGACATGATTCTTGGATACCTCTGCGAAGCAATCAAAGAGGGACTCGATGAGCGTAAAGTAGAAAAAGCAGATGCTGCTGCCGAAGAGCAGGATGAAGATGCACCGCAGCGCAGAGAACGAAAATCGAAATCAGCCAGAAAAGAACGTGTAAAGAAAGAAGACACGGAAGCGATGAAAGCTGCCGTAGTGAGCAAATACACGAAAGACGAAGAGGTTGACGAATAAGTAAAAACATTAACAGAGGAAAAGATAATATGGCAGTTACAATGGCAGATATCCAGCATTTACGTAAAATGACCGGTGCGGGAATGATGGATTGCAAAAATGCACTTAACGAAGCGAACGGAGATTTCGACAAAGCAATGGAGATTATCCGTAAAAAAGGACAGGCTGTAGCGGCTAAACGGGAAGACCGTGAAGCGTCGGAGGGATGTGTGCTGGCCACCACAGAAGGTAATTTCGCTGCAGTGGTGGCATTGCAGTGCGAAACAGACTTTGTGGCAAAGAACGAAGATTTTGTCGCACTTACCCGGCAGATTCTCGATGCCGCCATCTCTCACAAGCCTGAAACACTCGAACAATTACTTTCAGTGGAATTACCCAAAGGAACCATCTCGCAGGTGATCACCGATAAGATTGCTGCAACAGGTGAAAAAATACAGTTGGGCTTTTACGAACATATTGTGGCGCCATTCGTTACGTCATACATTCACATGGGCAACAAACTGGCTACCATTGTTGGTTTCAACAAAGCCAGTGTGGACGAGCATGTAGCAAAGGATGTGGCCATGCAGGTGGCTGCAATGAACCCCATTGCAGTGACACCCGACACCATACCTTCCGACGTGAAGGAAAAAGAACTGGAGATCGCCAGGGACAAGGCTCGCGAGGCCGGCAAACCGGAAAATCTGCTCGACAGAATTGCTGAAGGCGCCCTGCAGAAGTTCTATAAGGAATCTAGCCTGCTACAACAAGAGTACGTGAAGGATCCGAAAAAAACAATCGAACAGTTTTTGAAAGAAAACGACAAGGAGCTTACGGTAACCTCCTTTAAGAGGGTATCGCTGAATGTGTAATTGATCCGTTTATGACTTAAGAACGCTCCCGGGAACAGCCCGTGGGGCGTTTTTTTATTTCTGACTGTCTCCGATTGCCCAAGTGAGTACATAATCGGGATGAACTTCGTAATGCAGCCTGAATGAACGGGTCTGATCGGTTTTGGTTTCCATGGCTCTGATCAGTCCCTCCTTGGCAGGAATAAACGGATATATATGTAGGTGTTGTTTAAAGTCGATTCCCTGCTCATTCATCAGTTTGAACAGCGTTTCCTTGGCCGACCAGTGAAGTAGCTGGTGTACAATTTTTTGTGCAGGATCGATATATTCATTCTCTGAAATAAATTTTCCTGCAATCTTGACAACCCGCTCAGAAAGTGTTTCAATGTCTACGCCCACGGCAAAGGTCTCATGTAGAAGGATGGTCGCGTAATCTTTGGTATGGGAGATGCTGATGTTGTTTTTTCCGTCATCCAGATAGGGGCTTCCATCTTTCCGGTTCAGGATGATCTGTTCCTTTCCCAGAAGATCCAGCAACATCAACCGGGTAGAAAGCCATTCTATGGAGCGCCTTTCAGATCGAATATCCCTGAGGTACTTGTCCGCTTCGGAACGCCGGTGATCCGGAAAAAGCTGTAACAACTCTTCCCGCGTTTCGTCCATCTTCCAGATACCCAGAAGTCCGCCATCCTCGGTATGTTCTTTTCTGATAAGCATGTGGGCAATTAATTTTTTGGAGGAATATACCGTACTTTGGTGATCCGTTTTTTGCTCATCTCTTCTGCCTGGAAAGTATGCTTGTTGTAGGTGAAACTCTCTTTCCGTTTTGGAAAATCACCCTTCAACTCCAGCAGTAATCCCGCGAGGGTGTCAATCTCATCCTGCATCTGTTCAAAATCTTTTTCGGGAAGTCCGGTGATCTTGATAAATTCGTCCAGTGGAGTTTTTCCCTCAAAGATGTAGGAACCATCTGCGGCCATCGTGTAAAAAGGAAGTTCTTCATCGTATTCATCGCTGATGTCGCCGACAATTTCTTCGAGAATATCTTCCATGGTTACCAGGCCTGAAGTTCCCCCGTATTCATCCACAACTATGGCCATATGGTTTTTTTCGGCACGGAATTCTTCCAGCAGATCATCTATTCGTTTGGTACCGGGAACAAAATAAGCCGAACGAATAAGCATTTGCCATTTAAAAGTTTCCTTTTTATCCAGATGAGGAAGTAGGTCTTTCACATACAAAATACCCTTTATGTTGTCGGCATTCTCCTCATATACAGGGATCCGTGAAAAACCGGCTTCTACGATGAATTTGATTACCTCGTCGAACGATGTCTGTGAATCAATGGCCACCATGTCACTCCGCGATACCAAGATATCATCCACAACCTTGTCTTTAAAGCGGATGATCCCCTCCAGCATCTCCTTCTCCTGTCCATGTGCAATCTCACTCGAAGTGATTTCGAGCGCTTTGGAAAGATCATCTACCGAAATTTCGTGTCTGCTTTGTGTGACAGAGCTGTTAAAGAGGTTTGTTCCACGTACGAGCAGTGATGAGAAAGGGCTCGCAATGCCATATATAACCGTGATCAGCTGTGCATTGCGAGTGGCAAACCTGAAGGGATTGTAGGAAGCAGCACGTTTTGGGAGAATATCCACAAACAACAGAATAATACTTATGGGAATAATAAATTCCAGCAGCAATGAGTCAGCAGGACTCCCCGAAAACCATGAGAGCCTGTTCAACAGGTAAAGAATCAGGACAGCGATGGTCACGTTCAGGAAATTGTAGGCAATGACCAGCGATGCCGAGAACTTTTCCGGGTTGCTTAGCAGACGGGAAATACGCACACTTGCAGGACCTTCCGAAGAATGTACCTGCTCGGTGAAATTTTTATCAATAGTGAAAAATGCGATTTCTGATCCCGAGATAATGGCGTTGACAATGATAAGCAGAATGGCCAGTGCGGTTAAAAGATAATCAAAAACCGCCGATGAAAAATCCGGAGTGATATAAGCCAGAAATGATAAAGGGTCAGGATCCAAGTGATGATTTATTAATGATAAAGAAGAGAATGTTTTAACGCTTCACTTACAATGAAAGGGTAAAACATTCTCTCACAAAAATACGATCTTTTAATTAAAATGGCAAATCATCCACTTCTGATATATCATCCGGCTCACCCGGCATCTCTGCAGTGTTCGGGATATCATGTCTACTTCCTCCATTTTCTCCTTCCAGGCCGGATTTGCGACTCAACAACTCAATATTGTCTGCAACTATTTCCGTGACATACCTTTTTACACCGTTCTGATCATCGTAAGAACGTGACCGAATTTTTCCCTCCACATAGAGCAATGTCCCTTTTTTCACAAATTTTTCAGCAATTTGTGCCAATCCCCTCCAACATACAATGTTGTGCCACTCCGTTCTATCAGGCACCTGTGTGCCACCCGAGGTCGTGTAACCTCTCTCACTGGTTGCCAGCGAGAAGTTCGCTTTTGCAACATCATTGTCGAAATACTTCATTTCCGGGTCTTTTCCTACATTCCCGACTAGAATAACTTTGTTCACTGACATAACTTAATACTTTTTTGGGTTAAGAATAGTTTTACGCTATAAAAGCAAAATTAAGTATAATTTTACTATTCACAAACTGAAATCATCTAATTTTTTCTAAATACTTATCGATGAGTCTTGAAACAGGATAGTCAGCAAGATTATTTCTGTCAATGCAGGTAAATTTTTGTGGCTGATTAAAAGCTATACCTTCCTCGATCTCTACCCTGTAAAATGTGGCATGGATGGTCTGATGGGTAAGCTGGTGTTTTAGTGTGAGGAAATGGTCTACGGAAAGCTTCATGTTATTCGGGAAAAGATGCAGAAAATTTTCTGTTTGGGAAATTTCGGGAAAATCTATCGCTTCGGGCGTCTCGATCAACGGGAACTCATACAGATTTCTCCAGATATCATCAGCATTTCGTTTTTGAAGAAAAGTTTTATTTCCCTGAATGATATGGAAATAACTAAAGTAACGCTTCCGTACGACCGGTTTACGACGAGTGACCGGATAAGTGAAAACATTTTTCTCTTCAAACGCCCTGCAGTTTACCTGCAGGGGACAATCGGCACATTTCGGTCCTACTGGCGTACAGACCAGGGAACCAAAATCCATAATAGCCTGATTATATTTTCCTGATTGTCCGTAAGGTAAAAGAGCGTGTGCAATTTCAGAAATGTTTTTTTTCCCTGCTGCAGTATCAATGGGATCTTTCACAGCAAATAAACGGGTGATTACTCTGTTCACATTGCCGTCGATCACCGCATACGGAGCATTAAAGGCTATGGAAGAAATGGCTGCAGCCGTGTATGTACCTACTCCTTTCAGCGAAAGGATGTCGGAATATTCAGAAGGGAACACACCTTTGAATTGGCTCATAATCTGTTTGGCTGCCGCGTGAAGATTTCGGGCACGCGTGTAATAACCAAGGCCTTGCCATAGTTTTAGGACCTCTTCCTCTTCGGCTTTAGCCAGTGATTGCACATCGGGGAAACGATCCGTGAAGCGCAGATAGTAATCCCATCCCTGAATGATTCGCGTCTGTTGTAGGATTACCTCAGACAACCAAATACGGTAAGGATCAGTGCTTTCCCGCCAGGGCAAATCGCGTTTGTTTATATTGTACCAGTTCAACAACCGCGTGGTGATGTCTATTTGATTTCTTGCTTGTTCCATTTCTTTCGACTTACAAAACTAATCAAAAAAAGTATTTTTGAGGAAAATAATAGAAAAACAGAAAATTTACCTGTAATTATTTTTTGGGGTAAAAAAAAAGCTATATATTTGCAATCCAAAATTTTACTAATCATCACATAAGATTATTATTAATATTTAAAATATAAATAAAATGACTAAGGCAGACATTGTAAATGAGATTGCAAAGAACACTGGTGTGGATAAAGCGTCAGTATTGGCAACAGTAGAATCTTTTATGGACGTGGTGAAAGATTCATTGGCAAATAGCGAAAATGTGTATTTAAGAGGTTTCGGCAGCTTCATCGTGAAAAAAAGAGCACAGAAAACTGCCCGTAATATTTCCAAAAACACCACCATAATTATTCCCGAACACAATATACCTGCTTTCAAGCCGGCAAAGACATTTGTTGCTCAGGTAAAAGAAACAAAATAATTTAATTGATAAGGAGATACTAAAATGCCAAGCGGAAAAAAAAGAAAAAGGCATAAAATGTCAGTGCATAAACGTAAAAAAAGATTGAGGAAAAACAGGCATAAAAAGAAGAAGTAGGCCCGTAACACTTTTTTACAAACCATATACAGGAACAAACTTAAAAAGAACCTTTCGGGAGTTAAGTTTGTTCTTTGTGTATAAAAACAGGGAATGGTTCTGGCGTGAACCTTCTTTCTGTTGTGAGACAGAAACCCGGATTTATTAAAACATTAAAAAAAACAATTGTGACAAGCGAACTTGTGGTAGATGTTCAACCCAGAGAAATAACCATTGCTGTTCTCGAAGACAAAAAGCTGGTAGAACTACAACAGGAAAGCCAGGATGGCTCATTTGCGGTTGGCAACATTTACATGGGCAAAGTTAAAAAACTAATGCCCGCCCTCAACGCTGCATTTGTGAACGTGGGACACAAAAAGGACGCTTTTCTTCACTATTTGGATTTAGGGGTTGAATTTAACTCGATTCTGAATTTTCAGAAGCTTGTTGAAGACAAGAAAAAGATTCCGCAGCTCCAGAAGATGAAGCTGCAACCCGATATCGACAAGGAGGGTTCAATTTCGGATATCTTGAAAGTCGGCCAGGAGATCTTGGTGCAAATAGCCAAAGAGCCTATATCGACCAAAGGTCCGCGACTGACCGCTGAAATTTCGTTCGCCGGACGGTTTATGGTGTTGATTCCATTCATCGATCGGGTGTCGGTGTCGCAAAAAATCAAATCGCGCGAAGAACGCGCTCGACTCAGGCAGCTCATTCAGAGCATCAAACCAAAGAATTTTGGTGTGATCATACGCACCAATGCAGAAGGTAAAAGAGTGGCTGACCTCGATGCGGAATTAAAAGTACTGATCAGGAAATGGGAAGATAATATCGGAAAGATACAGAAAGCCAAAGCTCCCTCACTCATTTTTGAGGAGACGGGGCGTACGGTAGCCCTGTTACGCGATATTTTTAATCCTTCTTTCGAACAGATCCACGTCAATGACAAAGACGTATCAAAGCAGATTGCCGAATATGTGAGCATTATTGCTCCGGACAGGAAAAATATTGTAAAAGATTACAATGGATCACTGCCTATTTTAGATAATTTCGGCATTACAAAACAGGTAAAATCGCTCTTTGGAAAAACTGTTACATTCAAAAATGGTGCTTATCTTATTATTGAACATACCGAGGCGTTGCATGTGATTGATGTAAACAGTGGGAACCGCAACAAATCGAAACTGGGTCAGGAAGACAGCGCCTATGAAGTGAATGTGGCCGCCGCCGAGGAAATTGCCCGTCAATTGCGCTTACGGGATATGGGCGGCATCATTGTCATCGACTTCATCGACATGGGAAAGGCGGAGCATCGGAATAAGCTCCTCTCCCGGATGCAGGAATTGATGGCACATGACAGAGCCAAGCATAACATTTTGCCATTGAGCAAGTTCGGGATCATGCAGATTACGCGTCAACGTGTACGCCCCGAAATGGAAGTTACCACAAGCGAAGTATGCCCCACTTGCTTTGGTAAAGGAAAGATTAAATCGTCGATTCTTTTTACCGATACGTTGGAAGGAAAGATCGATTATTTGTCAAATAGTCTAAAAGTGAAGAAATTCAGTCTGCACATACATCCTTATGTTGCAGCGTACGTTCAGAAAGGTTGGTTTTCGATGAAGTACAAATGGAAGAAAAAGTTCAAGGTGGGAATGCAAATAATCCCGGATCAGAAACTCGGGTTCCTGCAGTATACTTTTTACGACCACGAAGGGAACGAAATAGACCTGAAAGAAGAAATTGAAATGAAATAAATTATTCCACCCAGCGTGGAAGATTGAAAGTAAAGAACCGGTGTTCCAAAAGGGGCATCGGTTCTTTTAATTTAAAGTGGATCCACATCATAATAGATCATTGCATGTTTAAAATCGGAATCACTGCGTAGATTCACCTCTGTTTTTTTTAAAATATCGCGTATATGTTGTGTGGAGAGTCCGCTTTCCAGTTTCAACAAGATTTCCCGGATGTAAAAGAGCTGGATGCGACCCACGACAGGCTTATTGGGGCCCAGCACGCGTTCGTGCAGTGACTTTCTTAACAGTTCTGCAAATCGAAAAGTAATTTTTTCTACTTTGTCTGCGTCTTTATGTTTGCAGATGATCCGGATTAACCGATAGAATGGCGGGTAGTGGAATAACTTTCGTTCTTCAAGCTGAGAATGAACAAAACCTGCATAGTCATAACCGGTTACGAAGGAGTAAATAGGATTTCCGGGGTCTGCACTCTGAATGACAACTGTCCCCGGTGTCTGTTTCCTTCCTGCTCTTCCGGCAGCCTGAGTAATCAACTGAAAACCACGCTCGTGCGCCCTAAAATCGGGATAGTTAAGCAATGAATCTGCCGAGATGATGCCCACCACCTTTACATGATCAAAATCGAGTCCTTTCGAAAGCATCTGTGTGCCCACAAGTATTTGAATTTTCTGCTGTTGAAAATCTTGAATGATCTGCTCATAACTATCTTTTCCGCGGGTGGAGTCCTGATCCATCCTGGCCACAGTACTATCCGGGAAAAGTCTTGAAACTTCTTCCTCCAGTTGTTCTGTACCCTGTCCCATTGGCTCCAGGCTCTCCTGATGGCACGATGGACATTTTTCCGGCACACGATAGGTGCTGTTACAATAATGACATACCAGCCTATTTATTTTTTTATGGTAGGTGAGCGATACATCACAGCGGGTGCATTTTGGTGTCCATTCACATTGGTTGCATGCAATTATGGGTGCGTATCCCCGCCGGTTCCGGAAGAGAATAACCTGTTCGTTTTCCTTCAAAGATTGGTCGATCAATTCTATAAGCAGGGGAGAGAGCAATGATTTCATCTTTTTTCTGCGTCGTAACTCCCGTGTGTTTTCAATTCGTATCGCCGGCATCGTTGCACCATTAAATCGCTCAGTCAGCGTAACCAGACCATACTTGCCCGTCAGTACATTGTAATAGGATTCTATCGATGGAGTAGCAGAGCCCAGTACCGTTTTAGCTCCGAAAAAATGAGCCAGCATCACGGCTGTATCGCGCGCATGATACCGGGGTGAGGGGTCCTGTTGTTTATAGCTGCCTTCATGTTCTTCATCCACAATCACAAGACCGAGTTTCTGAAAGGGAAGAAAGAGTGATGAACGTACGCCGACAACGATTTTGTAAGGTTGTGGCGACAACATCTTCTGCCATATTTCTGCACGCTCGTTGTGATTAATCCGAGAGTGGTAAACGCCTAACCGGCTACCGAAGACAGCCTGAAGGCGCTTTGTAAGTTGTGTGGTAAGTGCTATTTCCGGTAGTAGATAGAGCGCTTGTTTCCCCTCGGCCAGGAACTGGGCGATGAGATGAATATAAATCTCCGTTTTTCCGCCCGAGGTGACACCGTGCAACAGACAGGTCGGTTTATGTCTGAAACAATTGTTGATGTCCTGAAATGCTTCCTGTTGATGCACGCTCAGTGGATAGGGAGCACGCACAGACACCGAATCGTTGTCGAGACGGCTTGTTTCCACCCGAATGTCGACAAGAATCTTTTTTTTCAGCAATCCGTTCAGTGCTGATACAGAAAAACCGCTAAGGCCGGAAAGTTCTTTTTTACTGATTCGCTCCTCATCGTTTTCAATAAGAAAATGCCTTATTTCCTCCAAAAGAGCCTGCTGTTTTTTTGCCTTCCCCAGCAGAGATTCCACATTCTCTATCCCCGTTTCCGGATTTATCTGTATAAAAGTTTCGGTTTTAGGAGTATATGTGTTCAGTAAATCACGTGGTATCAAGGAGGAGGGCAGTGCAGCTTTATATACATCCCCGAGAGGAGTTAAATAATAAAAAGAGATCCATTCCCATAACTTCAATTGTTGCTCGTTCACTACGGGGTGAGCATCGATAAGGGAATGGATCTCTTTGATATCCAGATTGGCGGGTGCTTCCTGATGTATTTTCAGGACAATGGCGGTGTAATGCTTCCGGCTCCCAAAAGGGACAATTACCCTGTATCCGATACCTATCTCCTGTTGCAGTGCTTTCGGTATGGCATAAGTATACAGATCGGAAAAAGGGAGCGGAAGAATTACATCGGCATACATGCATTAAAAATAGATTGTCCCGGTGAGATTCCAGGATTCCGATTTTCCGTTAAGCGGATCTTTCCAGTTTGGTTCATCAACCGAGTAATTATCGGTGAGCTGCACCCGGTAGTTTACACCCACCTGAATAAACCGGAGTATTTCAAAACCGACACCTATGTTGGCACCAGCTTGAAATTCCTTGGCTTTGATATCTGCACTTATGTCCGGAATACTAATTTTATCTCCGGAAATCAGGTATCCTGCGTAGGGACCTGCTGCAGCATATAACTTGAGCGGAATCATGCCCATCCCGAATTTGAATTTGGCGTTTACCGGAAGCATCAAGTAGCGGTTCGACACATCTTTCTCTCCTTCTCCTCCGGTGAGTTGGGAAAGTGTCATGCGATTGTCGTTATACAACAATGAGGCTTCAATTCCAAAGTTGGCTACGCCAAGAGGCGCCAACAAGGCTTCGATGGACGGGCCAATGCTGTACGAAGTCATATTTTCAACTTTGAGCGCATCACTGTTGAAACTTGGATTGTTCAGGCCCACGTCTGCTTTTACACCGAACCTGATCTGGGAAAAGGCCGGTACGCTGAACATGGTCAACAAGAGTAGGACCATGCCGGTTTTGCACATTGTTTTTGTTTTCATATCTCTATTCTGATTGTTGTTAATCATCGCAAATCTCTATCTGCGATACAAGATAAACAATAAAGAGCAGAAATAAGTTGTTAAATAAACATTAAAATCCAAATAGGAAAAGCGTTCCTGCTCTTCGTGAAGAGAGGCAACGCTTTCTCAGTACATATTTTATGATATTTCAGTCCTTGAATTTTGCTTTCAGAAATTCCCGGTTCAGACGCGCAATATTGGTGATGGAGATGTTTTTAGGACACTCCATTTCGCAGGCACCCGTATTGGTACAGTTGCCGAAGCCCAGTTCATCCATTTTGGCGACCATCGATTTGGCACGGCGGGTAGCTTCCACACGTCCCTGTGGCAACAAGGCAAGCTGACTTACCTTGGCCGATACGAAAAGCATCGCCGACCCATTCTTGCAGGCTGCCACGCAGGCACCGCAACCGATACAAGCCGCTGCGTCCATCGCCATCTCAGCGTCGTCACGCGGGATGGGTATGGCATTTGCATCGGGTACACCGCCAGTATTGACCGAGACATATCCGCCTGCCTGGATAATTTTGTCGAAAGCCGACCTGTCGACCATCAGATCCTTGATAATCGGGAATCCGGCAGAACGCCACGGCTCCACAGTAATTGTGTCACCCTCATTGAAGCGGCGCATATGCAACTGGCAGGTGGTAATACCGGTATCGGGACCATGGGGGTGTCCGTTGATATAGAGGCTGCACATGCCACAAATACCTTCGCGGCAGTCGTGATCGAACACTACAGGTTCCTTCCCTTCATTGATGAGTTTCTCGTTGAGGATGTCAAGCATTTCCAGAAAAGAACTTCCCTGAGAAATGTTTTCCAACGGGTAAGTCTCAAAATGCCCTTTATCTTTGGGCCCGTTCTGACGCCAGACTTTTACTTTTATGTTGATATCTTTATCCATGATTGGTTGTTTTTGAGTCGTTTAAAAAACCTTACGATTTGTAGTTTCTCTGCTGGCGTACAATGAATTCGTAATCAAGCGGTTCTTTGTACATGACAGGAGCATTCTGCTCACCCTGATATTCCCAGCAGGAGACGTATGAGAACTGATCGTCGTGCCGTAAGGCTTCTCCTTCAGGTGTCTGGTGTTCGAGACGGAAGTGGCCGCCGCAGGATTCTTCGCGGTCGAGTGCATCGTGTGCCATCAACTCGCCTATTTCAATGAAGTCGGCCAGTCGCAAAGCCTTCTCCAGTTCTACGTTGAGCGACTCTTTGTTGCCCGGGATGCGGAGGTTGGTCCAAAAATCCTTTTTGACCTCTTTTAGCTTTTCAATCGCCTTTTTCAACCCTTCGGCATCACGTCCCATACCGACAAATTCCCACATTACGTGTCCCAGTTGTTTGTGAATATGATCTACCGAGTGCTTCCCCTTGATGTTAATCAGCCGGTCGATGCGCTCGTTGATCTCTTTCTCTGCCTGATCAAATTCGGGTCTGTCGGTTTTGAAGCGAGGCACGCTGATTTGATCTGCAAGGTAATTTTGTATGGTGTATGGCAGTACGAAATATCCGTCGGCAAGTCCTTGCATGAGTGCCGATGCACCCAGGCGGTTGGCTCCATGGTCGGAGAAATTGGCTTCGCCAATGGCAAACAGGCCGGGGATAGTGGTCATCAGTTCATAGTCGACCCAGATACCACCCATGGTGTAATGAATGGCGGGGTAAATCATCATGGGTGTTTCGTAAGGATTTTCGTCCACAATCTTTTCATACATCTGGAACAGGTTTCCGTAGCGGGCTTCCACTACATTCCTGCCCAAACGCTGAATGGGTTCGGCAAAGTCGAGGTATACGGCAAGGCCGGTTGTACCCACGCCATAACCGGCGTCGCAGCGTTCTTTGGCTGCACGGGATGCCACATCACGTGGAACAAGGTTTCCGAAAGCCGGATAGCGACGTTCAAGATAGTAATCGCGATCTTCCTCTTTCAGATCGGTGGGCTTCAGCTTTCCTTCCCGGATGGCCTGTGCATCTTCCAGCTTTTTTGGCACCCAGATACGGCCGTCATTACGCAACGACTCCGACATGAGGGTGAGCTTCGACTGGAACTCACCATGTACCGGAATACAGGTTGGGTGAATCTGCGCCATGCAGGGGTTGGCAAAATAGGCTCCCTTCTTATAACATTGCCATGCTGCGGAACCATTGGAGGACATGGCATTGGTCGACAGGAAGAAGGTATTCCCATAACCTCCCGTGCCGATCACCACGGCGTGTGCACTGAAACGTTCCAGCTTACCGGTAATCAGGTTCCGGGCAATAATGCCGCGGGCACGGCCCTCGATGATGACCAGATCCACCATCTCGTAGCGGGTATGGAGTTTTACCTGTTTCTTTTGAATGGCGCGGCTCAACGCGGAGTAGGCTCCGAGCAACAGCTGCTGGCCCGTCTGTCCGCGGGCGTAAAAGGTACGCGATACCTGGGCTCCACCAAAGGAACGGTTGTCGAGCAGTCCGCCATACTCACGGGCAAAGGGAACTCCTTGTGCCACACACTGATCGATGATGCTGTTCGATACTTCCGCCAGTCGGTACACGTTGGCTTCACGGGCACGATAATCACCCCCCTTGATGGTATCATAGAAAAGACGATATACTGAGTCGCCGTCGTTTGGATAGTTTTTGGCCGCATTGATCCCTCCCTGTGCGGCGATGGAGTGTGCACGGCGCGGTGAGTCCTGAATGCAGAAACTCAGCACGTTAAAGCCCATTTCTCCAAGAGATGCAGCAGCAGATGCACCGGCCAGTCCAGTCCCCACCACAATGATGTCGAGCCGTCTTTTATTGGCGGGGTTGACCAGTTTCTGGTGGTTCTTATAGTTTGTCCATTTCTCTGCCAAAGGACCCTGAGGTATTTTTGAATTGATCTTGCTCATAATATTATAATTCTTGCGTTATCCTAATAAATTGGAAAATCCGAAATGCATGGCCAGTGCCACAATGATGAATCCCAGGGAGATGGCAGTGGAAATGACATTTCCCAGTACTTTGATACGTTTCATCCAGATTGTGTTGTTCCATCCAACTGTATGGAGTGCACTCCAGAATCCGTGTGTCAAATGGAACCACAAGGCCACGAAAGCGGCAATGTATACAATCACAACCCAGGCCTGTGAAAATACCTCCTCAACCAGCATGGCACTATCATGACGGGCACCATCAAGCATAAAGAGTTCCTTGAACTGCATCTGGTACCAGAACTGGTAGAAGTGCAATATCAGAAAAAGCAGGATGAAAAGTCCCAAAACAAACATGTTTTGGGATGACCAGGTCGTGGGGGTCTTGCTGGCTGATGCATACCTGTCATTGCCACGGGCTTTCCTGTTTTGCAGTGTCAGCACGATGGCATAGATGATATGAGCAACGAACCCCAGTGCGATAATCCCGGTACCCACGATGGCCCACCAGTTAGCTCCCAACACTTCATTGGCAAGGAAATCGTAGGTTTCGAAATTGAATACAAGTACCAGGTTCATTGATACATGAAACAACAAGAACAGAATCAGAAAGAGACCGGAAATACTTTGTACAAATTTCCGCCCGATAGATGATTTGATTAACCAACTCATAAAGTCCTTTTTTTAAAATTATTTTGAAGATTTTTGATGATTCAATTTTTAGAAAGCCTGCCTGAGCCTATTTGGATTTTTGCTTTCAGACGACAAAAATAGTATTTTTCAGCATCATATGAAAGAACTATTTACGGAAAAATTTCTTTAATTGCCCTTTTTTAGAATCAGTATTGATTCCAGACTGTTTCATCCCTAAAAAGGGTTCTCGTTTTTCCCGATATTTTACTATCTTTGTGAACCCTTTTAGGGGGCTCAATATATTTCAACAGAGATTATGGACATTGTTTTAAGTGGTATTCGTTCAACCGGTAAATTACATCTGGGTAACTATTATGGAGCATTGCGTAACTTTATACGGATGCAGGAGGAAAACAGGTGCTATTTTTTCATTGCCGACATACATTCACTCACCACGCATCCCGACCCGAAGCTTTTACACGAGAATGTGAAAAATGTACTGGTGGATTATCTGGCTGCCGGTATCGATCCGGAGAAATCGGTGATCTATGTCCAAAGTGATCTGCATGAAACCGCGGAGCTCTATCTTTATTTGAATATGCATGCCTATATGGGCGAACTTTCAAAGACGACTTCTTTTAAGGAAAAAGCGCGCAAGCAACCCGAAAACGTGAATGCCGGCCTGCTGACATACCCTACGCTCATGGCGGCAGATATACTCATTCACAACGCAGATAAGGTACCTGTAGGAAAGGATCAGGAACAGCATCTGGAGATGACGCGAAGGTTTGCGCGCCGTTTTAACAACTTTTATGAGGTGGAGTATTTCAAAGAACCGGTAGCTTATAATTTTGGCGAGGAGTTGGTGAAGATCCCCGGCCTGGATGGGAGCGGAAAAATGGGAAAATCGGAAGGAAATGCCATTTATCTGAGTGACAGTCCAAAAGATATTGAGAAAAAAGTAAAAAAGGCACTTACCGATGCCGGACCTGCTGCTCCCAATTCACCCAAGCCCGATTATATCGAGAATCTCTTTACCCTTCTTCGCACTGTCTCAACTCCTGATGTGGTGCAGCATTTCGATGATCAGTGGAACAAATGTGAAATACGTTACGGCGACTTGAAAAAGCAGTTGGCAGAGGATATTATCCGGGTCACCACACCCATTCGTGAGCGGGTACTCGAAATTGAAAAAAATGACAATTATTTGCGTAAGGTCACTTCGGAAGGTATTGAGAAGGCGCGCGTGAGCGCTTCCAAAGTCATTGCCGACGTACGGGAAATAGTCGGTTTTAGAAAATTCTGAAAACATATTTGCACTTTAGATGTTTAAGCGAAATGAAATAATCGTTTCGCTTTTTGAAAATAGCCTGCCTTATGCTTTCATTTAAATCATTGGATCTGGAAGACAGAGATCTGATCAATTCTTATTTGGAAAAACAAAATTACAGAGCTTCTGATCTCTGCTTTACCAATTTATTTTGTTGGGGAAAAAAATTTGACACTCAGTTCGCAGTAAGAGATGAGTGGCTGTTTATTCGTTTTAAAGACAACAACGGCCGGAATTCATATCTAAAACCGGTGGGTGAGGGCGATATAAAAAAAGCGATCGCATTCATCATGGACGATCAGAAACCGTTTGATTCTGTCTTTCAAATCCGGGGCCTTACGCAGGATATGATGAATGAGATTGAGAGCGCCATGCCCGGCATGTTTGAGTACAAACTTAACAGAAGTGTATCGGACTATATCTACACGACCGAAAAACTGATCCATCTGAAAGGGAAAAAGCTACAAAGTAAACGGAATCATATCAACCGGTTTGAAAGAGAAAACGACTGGAAATATAAAACGTTAACCGGTAACCCCGAGCTGGTGAAAGAGTGCAAAATGATGCTCGACAAATGGATGAAGATGAACATGGAGGAGAAGGATCCCTCCCTGGTTTATGATGATTATGCCACTACGCTGATGCTGGAAAATTTTGAATATCTGAATCTCAGGGGAGGGCTTCTTTGTGTGAATAACGAAATAGCGGCCTTTTCTATTGGGGAACCTCTTACGCAGGATACGATTGTGGTCCATGTTGAGAAAGCGTTCACAACCATTCATGGCGCATACAGCATGATCAATCAGCAATTCGTTAAAAATGAAGCAGCAGAGTTTATGTATGTGAATCGTGAAGAGGATATGGGAATTGATAATTTGCGTCAGGCGAAACTGTCTTATCATCCCGACATCATTCTGGAAAAATACAACGCCCGACTGAAAAGCTGAAACAATATAAAATTGAAAGCCCATGATTCAGTATGCCGATGACAGTACAAAACAGCAGGTCTGGGACATGTGGAAAATTGTTTTTGGTGATCCCGACAATTACATGGAGGTATACTTCCGGCACAAATACCGGAATGAACAGACACTTCTGTATATGGAGGGAGAGAAGGCCGTAGCTTCGTTGCAGATGTTACCTTATCAGTTCACTTTCTGCGGTACTGAAATCCCTGTGATCTACCTGTCGGGGGTATGTACATTGCCAGAAGCCCGAAAGAAGGGATATGCAAGGCTGTTGCTGATTCGAAGCCTTGAGGAAGCCCGTTTAAAGGGTGTGCCGCTGATCCTGCTGGTACCGCAGGAAAAGTGGCTGCTGCGGTTTTACGATAAATTCGGTTTTGCCAAGACATTCGATGAAGGAATTGAAGCATTGCCCTCACTGAAGGAGCTGACTGAAAGGTCTCCCGGTGATTTACACGCAGCCTACCGGACATTCGACGAATGCTTTCGGCAGAAGGATATGACCCTGCAAAAAACATATGATGATTTCCTGGCCATGGTGGAGGAGGCAATGCTTTTTGATTTTCCGCAAAAGAAAAAACTTTCCGGTATGGCTCGCGTGATCGATGCGGAACGGTTGTGTGATCTCTTTGCCGGGCGTTACGAGCAGCAATCGTTCACAGTGGTCGTAGAAGACCAACTGATTCAGGAGAATAACGATACCCTGACCATCCTGCATGGGAAGGCAAATAGGAATAATTTCATCATACAACCTCTGCTTCACACAGATATAAGAGAGCTGACGCAACTCTTATTGGGTTATCGCACGTCGGAACTGGAGGAACCCCTGCGCACAATCTTTCAGGAGAAACAACCCGGTATGCACTTCATGCTGGAGTGAATAACAACTAAACTATAACCACTTTCGTTTCTTGAAATAGTAGAGAATAAGCAGTGAGGAGAGTACCATGAACAGGAGGGCAGCAGGATAGCCCCATTTCTTGTCGAGTTCGGGCATAAAGTCGAAATTCATACCGTAAATACTTGCGATAAGGGTGGGCGGCATGAAAATAACTGAGACGATGGTAAAGATTTTTATGATCTTGTTTTGTTCAATGTTTACATAACCAAGGAAAGTATCCTGCAAATAATCGAGCCTGTCGAAACTGAACTTGATGTGTTCTATCAACGAATTGATGTCTTTGATGATGATGGAGAGCTTCGGTTGCAGCTCCGTGGGAATAAACTCACTGCGTAACATACTCGACACGACACGCTGTTTGTCTATGATATTTTCACGCAGCAACATGGTTTTTTCCTGCAGGTTCTTGATCTCCGAGAGTAGTTCCTCATCGGCTTCCTGCAAGGTAAGTGAATTACTTAACTGGGTGATTTTCTGTGTCATGTTTTCAATCATGTCCGCATCGAACTCTACCCGTGTTTCCAGCAGCGCCACAAGCACATGTGCCCCGGTGGGGTAGTTTTTGGGATTGGCCGATATTTTTTTTACCGTCTCGTGAAATGAGATCAGTTCTTCACCACGTACCGTGACAAGGATGTTGTTTTTCAGGATAAACGATACGGGATCAGTTTCGAAATTCGACAACAGGAAGTTGGAGTTGACTACCAGGGTGTCGTTTGTCTCGATATAACGTGAAGACATCTCAATTTCAATCATCTCTTCCTCTTCCTGAATATATATCTTCAGAAAGTCTTCCAGTTCGTTTTCCACCTCTTCATCCACGTCGTTGAGGTCGATCCACAGAAAGTTCTGTATGGGGTTAGATTTCAGGAAATCGAGGCTGCGGCTTAATCTGACGATTCCGTCTTTGTGATAAAATAATTTAATTTCCGCCATGATCTCTCTTTTTTGAGTCGTGAATAATCAGTCATTTTTCTCTTCCGGGGGAGCCTGTCCGATCAATGGTTCCAACAGGTTTGTCAGTTGTACGAATTGCTCTATCGACAGTTGCTCGGGTCTTTTTGTGAGCATGGGGTCGTCGGGCATGGGACTCTCGTCGGGTAGCAGTGATTTGATTGAGTTTCGGAGCATCTTTCGTCGCTGGTTGAAGCTTGTCTTCACTACTGTTTTGAATAATTTTTCGTTGCAGTTGAGCCGCTTTCGCTTGTTTCGCGTAAGCCTTACGACTGCTGATTTGACTTTTGGCGGAGGAATGAACGCCTGCTCGTTCACCGTAAACAAGTACTCCACATCATACCATGCCTGCAACAACACCGACAGAATACCGTATGATTTGTTGCCGGGTGAAGCAACCATTCGCTCTGCGACCTCCTTTTGGATCATTCCCGAACAACAAGGAATCAACTCCTTGTGATCGATCACTTTAAAAAAAATTTGAGAGGAGATGTTATAGGGATAATTGCCGATCACGCAGAACTCATCACGAAAGTGCCGTGAGAGGTCCATTTTGAGGAAGTCCTGCTGAATGATTCTGCCCTGCAACTCCGGAAAATTTATTCGCAGGTAATCAATGGATTCCCTGTCTATTTCCACTACGGTAAGGTCCTTCTCTCTACGCAGCAGGAACCGTGTGAGCATACCGGTACCCGGTCCCACCTCCAGCACGGGAAGGAAGGAAAAATCATCGAGAGTGGCCGCTATACGGTCTGCGACCTCCTCATCTCTGAGAAAATGCTGCCCGAGGTTTTTTTTTGCTCTTACCGGAATCATTGCAATATGGCGTTTATTCCTTATCTTTACGGCCACAAAGGTAACATTTTATTATATAAATTAATTCAAACATCCTCTAAAAAACAAGTTGCCATTGTTGATTAATAAGTGTTTGAATCTCTTTGTATAATAGAGTTGATTCAGGTCATACAGAAAATAAACAGCTGTGAGGTGAAAATAAATGCAGAATCCGTGAAGAGTGTACTGAAAACAGTGCTCTCATTGCTGCTGGGATTGTTGATTATTTGGGCGATGTACCGTAATACCGATATGGGTGAGTTGTGGGTGATCGTGCAATCTGCCAACTTCGGCATCATCGCTGTATCCCTGATTTTCGGGTTGCTTGGAAATGCACTCAGGGGGTTAAGATGGGAACTTTTTGTGAAATCGCTTGGTTATCATCCACCCCGGGAGAGTATCGTGTTTGCCACACTGGGCAATTATGCCGTCAACTTTGTGCTTCCCCGTGCCGGTGACATCTGGCGATGCGGCGTGGTCAGCAAATATGATAAGATACCTTTTGGAAAAACATTCGAAACTTTTTTGGTAGACAAAGTGATGGATATATTGGCAGGATTGCTCATCATCTTTGTCAGCGTGATCCTTTACATCGACTTTTTCATATCCTATTTTCAAAATAACCCCCAGTTTGCAGAAAAGTTGTCCGGATTTTTTTCTTCCGTGTGGATCTATATTTTTCTTGGAGTATTGGTGTTGGGTGGGGTGTTATTGCTGACTGTTTTCAGGGAGAGACCTTTCATGTTGAAAATAAAAAATCTTTTATGTACAGTGAAGTACGACCTGCAACTGATATGGAAGATGAAGGATAAGTGGCGGATAATTATTTACACAATCCTGGTTTGGTTCTTTTTTTATTTGTATTTTTACATTTGCTTTTTTGCATTCGATTTTACCAAAGATCTTGGGCCTCTGGCGGGACTGATTGTATTTGCGATGACCAACATCGGTATTTCCGTACCTGTACAGGGTGGAATCGGCCCTTGGCATTTTGTGGTTATATCTTCGCTTCTGATACTGGGAGTGGCTGAAAATCAGGCACTCGCTTTTGCGGGAGCAGTGTTCACCATTCAGTCGGTCTGGCAGATCCTTTACGGACTTTTCGGCGTGATTGCCATGCCTTATGTCAAAAGAGTAAATTGGGTAACGGAAAAATCATTTAATTAGATTAATATGGCTACAGCAGAAATACTTGGGTTAAACCCCGAAAGCGTGTGGAAACATTTTTTTTCTCTCACTCAAATTCCTCGTCCCACAGGACAGATGAATCAGGTGACCCTGTTTGTGTCGGATTTTGGTAAATCGCTCAATCTGGAAACAAAACAGGATAAAACGGGAAATGTACTGATCAAAAAGCCTGCTACGAAAGGATATGAAGCTGCCAGGACAGTGATATTGCAGTCGCATCTCGACATGGTTCCACAAAAAAATGCGGAGGTAACCCATAATTTTGCAACCGATCCCATTGAAACCACTGTAGATGGGGAATGGGTGAAGGCCCGCGCCACCACACTTGGAGCTGATAACGGTATCGGGTGTGCCATGATGATGGCTATACTTGAAGACAACTCGATAGAACATCCCGCCATAGAAGCACTTTTTACCATAGATGAAGAAGTGGGGATGGATGGTGCCAACGGGCTTGAAGGAAGCATGCTGGAAGGTTCGCTGATGCTGAATCTGGATACTGAAGAAGAAGGAGAATTATGTATCGGTTGTGCGGGAGGAAGAGATGTGAACGTTTCTTTCCGTTTCAAGGCCGACAGAAATATTGACAAAGGTGATATTGCCTTTAAAATCAGCCTGAAGGGATTAAAAGGCGGCCATTCCGGTGTACAGATTCACTTGGGACGTGCCAATGCAAACAAACTGATGAACCGCTTTCTGAAAGAGGTGGTAAGGAACTATGAAGCCCGTATTGCAAGCATTCAGGGAGGATCTCTCAGGAATGCAATTCCACGTGAGTCATTTGTCGTGCTTACCATCCCCGAACAGCTTGCTGATGATTTGATTGATCTTGTAGGGGAATATGAAACACTGTTCCGTGAAGATTTTTTCGGTATCGAAGAAGGTATTTCCTTCAAGGCTGAAAAAACCGATCTTCCTAAAACAATATTGCCTGAAGAAATTCAGGACGACCTGATCAACGCAGTGGAAGGTTGTCCCAACGGCGTGATCAGTTATCTTGCCGATTTTCCGGGAGTGGTGGAAAGTTCTCTGAACCTTGCCATGATACAAACATCGGAAGAAAGTATTGAGGTGAAACTGCTGGTACGTAGTTCTTCAGAGAGTCGCAAGGACTGGGTTTGCTCATCAGTAGAAAGTCTTTTCCTGCTGGCCGGTGCGAAGGTGGAATTCGATGGGGATTACCCCGGATGGCAACCCAATGCCGGTTCCGAGTTGTTGCGGCTGATGGAAAGAATTTATCTTGAAAAATATGATCAACGACCCAGGGTGATCGTAATTCATGCCGGCCTGGAGTGCGGCATCATCCAGTCGAACGTAGCACAGAAACTTGACATTGTCTCATTTGGACCCACCATTACCGGTGCACACTCTCCCGATGAGGCAGTAAAGATCGACAGCGTAAGGAAATCCTACGAATATCTTTTGACTATCCTGGAGAAATTGAACTGACATCATGGACAATACACTGATCGTTTTCGCGTCGAATCACGGGACAGTAGATAAATATGCCCGTGAACTGTTCAGACTGATAGACGGTAAAGTGGATATCTGCAATCTGAATGAGCGGGAAATGGTTCCCGACCTTACCAAATATGACTCCGTCATTGTGGGTGGTGCCATTCAGTCCGGAAAAATGCAGGAGGAAATCTCCCTGTTTTGTGAAAAACATCTGGATGAACTTGTTGTCAAAAGACTCGGACTTTTTATTCACTGCCCCCTTACGGGAGAGAATGCACAAAAGCTACTGGATGGTGCCTATCCGAAAGAATTAAAAGATTGTGCCGTGGTTCGTGATTATTTCGGGGTTGAGGCAAATCAGTTGAAAATGAATATTTGGGAACGAATTGTGACAACGCAGATGATCAAGAAAAAAGATCTGATTGTGGAACTCTTAAAAGAAAAAATTGAACGTTTTGCCAGAGTCATGTCAGAAGCCGATAATATTCCCGATAATAGAAAAAAATGAAGCAAAAAATAAAAAAACAGTTTCTTTTTCCGGCTGTGTTGCTTATTTATGTGGCCATCATGGCTTACATGAGTTATCCCCGATATAAGGAATCCGGTAACTGGAATGAATTTTTGACTATAACAGGGATCAGTCTTCTGCTGGTGGTACTGTTGTTTTTTATACTCAAAAGAAAGCAACAAATAAGAGACCGTTTTACCAGGAAGGATTAGCCGGCTGTAACATTTTTTTATGCGGAATTTATTCATACTCATCTTATTGTTTTTCTCATTGCATTCTTTCGGGCGTTCGTATTCACAATCGCTCAGTTACAAGTTCCGTGTCTATCTGAAAGACAAGGGTGCCACAACGTATACCCTCGATAAACCTGAACAGTTTCTTTCCAAGGAAGCAATAGAAAGGAAAAAAGGTCAGCACGTGACCATCGACAAAACGGACTTTCCTATTTCAGCGGATTATTTCAAATTGATAGAGAAAGCCGGAGGGGAGGTGGTCTCCCACAGCAAGTGGTTCAGCACTGTGACAGTGCAGGTTGCTGACAGTCTGGCAATAAACGGGGTACTGTCACTCCCCTTTGTGGATACGGTGAAGTATGTATGGCGCGGTAATGAATGGAAAAACAGTCTCCAGTTGCGCCCCCGACTGGGAAAAAGCGATTGTGGACAATCTGTTTCTTCGGCTCACCCTTTTGGACTTACGGTTAATCAGTTTGTCATGCACAATGCCGATAAGCTCCTTCTTGCCGGGTTTCAGGGAAAGGGTATCGACGTGGGCGTGATCGATGCCGGATTTACCAATTTCGACGTGATTCCATGGTTCAAAACGGTGGATCTGCAGGGATTTATAAATTTTGTGCCCGAAGGCGAAATGTTTGCGACAAGTGATCATGGTACAAAGGTGTTGTCAACCATGGCTGTAAACCAGCCCGGATTGATGATGGGGTCGGCACCCGAAGCTGCATACTGGCTACTTCGCTCCGAAGACGTACGGAGTGAATTCCCTGTGGAGGAAGATTACTGGGTGAGGGCCATTGAGTATGCCGACAGCCTGGGACTGGATCTGATCAATACTTCGCTGGGTTACAGTGAGTTCGACGATAAAAATCTCAACTATAACTCTTCCGATCTCACCGGTGAGGTATCCTTTATGTCGCGTGCTGCAAACATGGCTTATGAAAAAGGAATGTTAATTGTGGTGAGTGCAGGAAATGAAGGAAATAAACCCTGGCAGAAAACCACTCCCCCCGGTGATGCAAAAAATGTGTTGGCCGTGGGTGCAGTGGGAACCGACAGCCTCATCGCCTCTTTCAGTTCGCACGGCCTGATGGAAGACGGCCGTATTAAGCCGGATCTGGTGTCGGTAGGAATTGGAACGGTCACCATCGGAGAGGAGGGTCAGATTGGCTACACAAACGGTACTTCGCTCTCTTCTCCCTTTCTGGCAGGTCTGATTGCTTCGCTTTGGTCGGTCAATCCCGACATGCAGCGGGGAGAGCTGATTGATATAATCAAAAGATCATCCGACAGATATTTGATGCCTGATTCTTTGTATGGAAACGGGATTGCCGATTTTCAAAAGGCGTATGGGGAGGTGCTCGCCAGGCTGCATGTGGAAGATGGTTCCGTGGAAGAACAATATTTTTCTGTCTCGCGTTCTTCAAAAAACCATTTCCTGATCTCGTTAACCCAGCCGGAGTTCTCTTATGATGATTATGAGTTGCGACTCCTTGATGAATCGGGTCAGTTGATTTCAACCCACACTTTTGAAAAAGAAATACTTCAAATCTCCGTTCCCCGCTCGTCCGGAAAAACCGCCAAGTTTGTCCATCTTCTCTTTAAATCTCCATACCAGCAAAAAATATTGCGGTTCCCATTGTAATTTCTGTGGCATTTTGTCACAAAACCGGGGCAAATTCTTCTTGTCGTAACCCTCTGTGCTCAGACATCGTTGAATGTCCTTTATAATGAGTTTTCCCGGGAATCGGGTAAACAAGGTGTCATCCGGTTTTTCCTGTCTGAAGGTGTGGCTTATCGATGAAATAGTGCTATTTTTGTTTGTCATTACAAGGATTATGTTTGATAAATCGCTTTCATTGACTGAACTCAATTACAGAGTCCGCGATGCCATTCGCGATCACTTGCCCGACACCTATTGGATTCGGGCTGAGACCAGCGACGTGCGACCCAACAGAAACGGACATTGCTATCTTGAGTTTATCGAGAAAGATCCTGTCAGACAGTCCATTGTTGCGAAAGCCAGGGGCGTCATCTGGTCGGGTGTCTTTCAGATGCTCTCGGTCTATTTCGAGCAGGAGACGGGTCAGCCGTTCACTTCGGGAATCAATGTCCTCGTCCGGGTATCGGTAGACTTTCACGAGCTATACGGCTACTCACTCTCAGTAACCGATATCGATCCTTCATTCACACTGGGTGAAATTGCCCGTCAGCGGCAGCTGGTACTAAAGCAACTGGAGGAGGAGGGTGTACTCACCCTCAACAGGGAACTTACGCTGCCGGAACCGGCAAACCGCATTGCCGTGATCTCTTCGCCTACCGCTGCCGGTTACGAGGATTTTCGCGATCAGCTGCTGAAGAACCAGGCCGGACTTGTTTTTTATACGAAACTGTTTCCGGCCATCATGCAGGGTGACCGCAGCGAAGCATCGATCATTGCAGCGCTCGAGAAGATATTTCATTACAAGGAACTGTTTGATGCGGTAGCCATCATCCGCGGAGGAGGGGCTACGTCCGATCTGAGTTGCTTTGATTCTTACGGTGTGGCAGTGCACGTAGCTCAGTTCCCGCTACCGGTAGTGAGTGGGATCGGACATGAACGTGACATCACCGTGCTCGATATGGTAGCACATACCCGGGCCAAGACGCCTACGGCCGTGGCCGAGTTTTTTATCAATGATGTATGGAATACCCTTTCTGATCTTATCGCTTTGCAGGATAGAATGGTATCGGCAAGTCAGGCTATTGCGATGAAGGAACAGAATCTTCTGTTTTCCTTGTCGAAAGAGGTGGTGCATCAGTCTATGCGTTTGCTTCAAAAGGAAAAGGCCGGAACAGAGCAGGTCACAGCGATGATGCGACATGCGTTGAAACAACATCTGTTGCAGCAAAGCCATTTAATAGAAAAGAGAGAGCAATTTGTGCAGATGGTCTCCCCCCAGAATGTGCTCCGGCGCGGATATACGCTCACACTGAAGGATGGAAAAATTATTACCTCCCTGCAGGATCTTGGGGTGGATGATACCATTGAAACCCGCTTCAGGGATGGTACCTCTTTTTCCCGGGTTACAGGATTGCAAGCGCCAGATAATTCACAGGAAAAAGCGCAATCCTGAATTTTAATTTATCAAATGAAACGAGCATTCAAATCATTAAACGCAAGCACATGATTAAAGCGAGTTCCATATGATACCTTTGAACTATTTTGATAAGCTATATGGGCAGAGCTAAGCTTGCTTGAGCTATGCCATAGCGAAAAATAGTCTAATGAAATTGAAAATAATAGTTTTAATCATATGAAATGGATGAAAGATGGAAAAATTAACCTATAACCAGGCAAAAAAAGAACTGGAAGCCATCGTGTCGGCCATCGAGTCGGGTGAAATGGATGTGGATCTTCTGACCGACAAGGTGAAAAGGGCTTCACTGCTGATATCTTTTTGTAAAGATAAGCTGACCAAGACTGAGAAAGAACTTCAGAAAATTCTGGATGACATCGTATGAGTTCCGAAAGAAAAGAGAGTGCGATCATCGTGGCGGGAGGCAAAGGACTGCGTGCCGGCGGTGATTTGCCAAAACAATTCCAGCCGATAGGAGGTATGCCGATGCTGATGCATACCATACTGGCATTTCATCGATATAATTCACAAATGAAAATTGTGGTGGTGCTGCCTGATGGATATCAATCGCACTGGAAAGAGTTGTGCAGGCTTCATGAATTCGATGTGCCTCATAAGGTGGTTGTGGGTGGCGAGACCCGGTTTCATTCCGTGAAAAACGGACTGAAAGAGATCACAGATGAGGAGATTGTGGGGGTACATGATGCAGCCCGTCCCTTTGTCGGTACTGACTTGATTGTACGATGCTTTGAAGCTGCAGAACTACACGATTGCGGAGTGATTCCTGTAGTGGAAGAAGCAAACAGTGTGCGTCTGCTCACAGAGAACGGCAGCCGGATACTCGACCGGCAGCTGCTGAGGTTGATTCAGACTCCACAGGTGTTTCCTGCAAAAAAATTAAAGAGTGCATATAAAACCGCCTTTGATCCGGCGTTTACCGACGATGCCTCTGTGGCGGAAAAGAACGGAATACGCATTTTCCTGATCAAAGGGGAGGAGCGTAACTTTAAAATTACCACGCCCTTCGATTGGATCCTGGCCGACACCTTGTGGCGGAATTATATCAAAACGACAGAATGATAGCGGTTCTGGTCGGAAATATATCCTGAAAATTGAATATTTCCGAAATAATTGTTCCAAATTGTCATGATATGGTAGAATTTTATTATTTTTGTAACCATTAAAAAGAGCGTGTTTCATGGAGAAAATTGACAAATTGGACAGACAGATTCTGGAGATTATTTCACAAAATGCCCGTATCCCTTTCAGGGATGTGGCTGAACAGTGTGGGGTTTCACGTGCCGCTATTCATCAGCGCGTACAGCGAATGATCGAAAATGATGTGATCACAGGTTCCGGATATCATGTGAATCCCAAGGTGCTTGGTTATGCATCCAGTGCGTATATTGGTGTAAAACTGGAGAAAGGTTCCATGTACAAAAATGTAATTCCCGAGTTCGATAAAATCCCCGAAGTCACGGAGTGTCATTTTACTACGGGCCCTTATACGTTGTTGATCAAGCTCTTTGCTCGCGACAACGAACATCTGATGGACCTGCTGAATAACCGCATCCAGGAGATACCGGGGGTGGTAGCTACAGAGACCATGATTTCATTAAGTCAGAGTGTGAAGCGGGAGATACCCATTGTGAAGGAGGGTGGAGATAAATAAAAAAAGGCTGGGAAACAGCCTTTTTTTGTCGGGATGAGGTGACTCGAACACCCGACCTCCACGTCCCGAACGTGGCGCGCTAGCCAACTGTGCTACATCCCGATCTTTTGTGGCTGCAAAGGTAAATAATTTTTCCGTATTCTCTCAGATTTCCGTTAAAAAACAATTCAAAGCGATATGCCGAATAAAAAAAATCGGTACATTTGCAGCATCATCCTGCGGCAATAGCTCAGTCGGTAGAGCATTAGCTTCCCAAGCTGAGGGTCGCGAGTTCGAGTCTCGTTTGCCGCTCTCACAAAATCAAGCACTTATCGGTTAGTTCCGGTAGGTGCTTTTTCATATAAAAAACATATACCCGGAAAAATAATAAAAAGAAAAACAGCGTATAGAAATAAATTAGATATACACGCTCTTTGAAGAAATCTGCAAACAGGTTGGACACCGCGAAAAGGTTATTATAGAAATAGCTAATAGGGTGGAAAGGATAGAGATAAAAGAACAAGAGGCAGAGCAGTTGAGAAGAGACGCAGAAGAGGTCAAGAATAGAAAATAGTTATTTCAACAATTAAGCAGATCATAAGACTATCACCGAAAATACTATGAAATAGGAAAATCCTTATGGCTTTTATTTCATTATATTTGTGAAATATTTTCACAAATGGTTCCAATAATCATTTACAAGAAATAAATTGGGAAATTGAGGATTTAATTGGAGAGCAAGAAACAACAAGTTAATAGTATGATTTTCAACGAAAATTCGCGTGTAAAAATTCCTGCCATATTGCATTTAATGCGGTTGGGATATACATATATTCCGCAAGGAGAGCAGAACCGCAGAGAAAATACAAATATTTTCGAAGATATCTTTGTGGACAGCGTACACGGAATTAATCCTGATTACACCAAAGAAGATATCCTCCGCATGTTGGACGAAATAAGTTTAGAGCTGGATTATGAAGATTTAGGAAGAAAATTTCATCAACGCCTAACTGCAACTTCGGGAATTAAGCTGATCGATTTCAAAGATTTCAATAACAATAGTTTTCATGTTACAACGGAATTAACTTGTAAAAACGGCGATGAAGAATTTCGCCCTGATATTACACTACTGGTAAACGGAATGCCGCTTGCTTTTGTGGAAGTTAAGAAACCGCATAATAAAGAAGGGATTATTGCAGAGCGAAACCGTATCAATGCCCGATTCAAGAATACGTGTTTCCGCCGTTTTGCGAATATTACACAACTTATGGTCTTTTCCAACAACATGGAATATGAGGATGGAATTGTAGAACCGATTTTTGGGGCTTTCTATGCCACTTCGGCTTATTCTGATTTGTCTTTCAACTATTTTCGTGAGGATGAAGATTATCCTGTAAACCAGAAATTACTGGCCATTTCGCAAGAAGATGAGAATATGATTTTGAAGGATAATAATTTACTGGTAATCAAACATAGCCCTGAGTTTAACACCAACAAAGCTCCAACTACTCCAACGCATCGGATACTGACATCACTGTTCAGTAGGGAGCGTTTGTCTTTTATACTGCGTTATGCTTTTGCTTATGTAGATGAGGATAGCGGATTGCAAAAACACATTATGCGCTACCCGCAATTATTTGCGACAAAAGCAATTGCTTCCAAACTTGATAAAGGTTGGCATAAAGGAATTATTTGGCATACGCAAGGTTCTGGTAAAACGGCACTGGCTTACTATAATGTAAAACATCTGACGGATTATTATCAACAAAAGAATGTAATCCCCAAGTTTTATTTTATAGTTGATCGTCTGGATTTGCTTATACAGGCTTCGACCGAATTCTCAAACAGAGGATTGAAAGTCAATCGGGTAAACTCCAAGCAGGATTTTATTCAGGATATGAAAGTGGTGGGAGCAATTCATAATGATAGTGGACAACCAGAAATTACAGTGGTGAATATCCAGAAGTTCAGCGAAAATTCCGTTGTGGCCAAAATACCCAATTACGACATTAATACACAACGTATTTATTTTCTGGACGAAGCACACCGAAGTTATAATCCTAAGGGTAACTATCTGGCAAACTTGATAAATTCAGATAAAAATGCAGTTATTATAGCTTTAACGGGAACACCTCTACTACGGGAAGTGGCAAAAGAGTATGATTCGAGGCTGTTGTTCGGTAACTATATCCATAAATACTATTATAACCGTTCTATTGCAGATGGCTACACACTCCGCCTTATAAGGGAAGAGATTGAGGGCAGTTTCAAAATGCAGATGAAGGAAGTGATGGAGCAGATAAAGGTATTGCATGGGGAAATAAAAACTTCGGATGTATATGCCGATAGGCGATTTGCCGAAGGCTTGCTCAATTATATAACCGACGACTTGAATGAGTTTCGTGAAACCTGGCAAGATGACACATTGGGCGGGATGGTCGTTTGTGATTCATCTAAACAAGCAAAAATGTTGTTCCAGCTATTCGAAAACAGATACGGTATACAAGAGGTAGATGCCGAAAAACTTCCTGAGGCGGCAGAGCCTACTATTCCGTATAGAAAACGAAAAAACAATAAATTGACTGCCGCTCTGATTTTACACGACGAAAATGATACGACCATTCGCAAGGAACTGATTAAAGCCTACAAAGCGGGCAAGATTGATATTTTGTTTGTATACAATATGTTATTGACGGGGTTTGATGCCAAGCGATTGAAGAAACTCTATTTGGCCCGTGTTATTCAGGATCATAATCTGTTGCAAACTTTGACGAGGGTAAATCGCCCTTACAAGAAATATGAATATGGTTATGTGGTCGATTTTGCGGATATTTCCAAAGCATTTAATCGCACGAACCAACTGTACTTTGACGAACTACAAAATGAACTGGGAGATGATATTCAATTCTATACCAATTTATTTAAGTCGGAAGCAGAGATAAGGGAAGAACTACAGCAAATAAGCGAAACGCTTTTTAATTACGACACGAATAACCGTGAAAATTTTTCCCAACAAATTGCTCAACTGACCGACAAAAAAGAGTTGTTACAATTGATTAAAGCCTTGCGGTCAGCCAAAGAATTGAAGAATATCATTGCGATAAACGGTTATGAAGAATTGGGCGCAATAGCCGATTTCGATTTGTTGAATCGCTTATTGATTGAGGCGCAAAACCGTTTGGATAATCTCAATTTTGTAGAAAATATAGGCAACGAAGAAGCCACCCAGAAGCTATTGAATACGGCTTTGGAAGATATTATTTTCCAATTTATCAAAGTGGGAGAAGAAGAACTCAAGTTGGCAGATGAATACAAAGAGGCATTGCGTAAAACCCGTGAAGCCTTGCAAAGTAATTTTGACCCTGCCGACCCTCATTTTGTAAGTCTGCGAGAAGAATTGGAGCGTATTTTCAAGAAGAAAAATCTGTCTGAGACCATGCAGACTGATATGATTGAGAATATGCGATTGCTCCGTAAGATATACGATGAAGCAAAAGAACTGAATCGTAAAAACGCCTTACTTAGAGCGAAATACGAGAATGACGAGAAATATGCTCGCATACATAAACGTTTGGCGGAAAAAACTACGCTTAATTCGAAAGAACGCCAATTGCACCGAGCGTTGATGCAGGTAAAAAACACTGTGGATAGCAAACTCGAAGGACAAGAAGATATCCTAAAGAATCAACCCTATTTCACTAAATACCTGATGCAGGTGGTGGTAAACGAGTTTAAGAAAAAGGAAAATATTCAGTTGGATTATGCTACAACAGAAAATATCAATCAACTGATTGTGAGAGAATATATGCAATTATATAACGATATCGCTTAAAGGTAAATGACGCAAGATATAAGTTTTACGACGAAAACAAAGCAACTGATTGATAATTTGAAAAGTGTTTGTGCCAATTATGGATTGGGCAACGACGGAAACGAATTTAAAATCATCACGCAGGTATTCCTGTATAAGTTTCTCAACGATAAGTTTCGTTTTGAAGTAAAACGGGAAAATCCCGAATTGGCATCAAGCGAAAATTTCGCCGATGCTTTGACATCTATGGGTGAGGAAGACTATAAATTTCTACTGGCTTCGCTTAATCCCAATGTGCCTCGTTTACAGCCCTATCAGTTGATTGCCCATTTGTACAACCGCCAAAATGATGACGATTTTGCCAAACTGTTTGACGATACCTTGCGCCAAATTAGTATTGAGAATGCTGATGTTTTCTCCGTAAAGTCTTTCTCGGGGGCAAAAGATAAGTTATTCGATGAGTTGAGCCAATTTATTTCCGATTCTTCACAACGGGATAGTTTTTGTAAAGCCCTAATCAATAAACTGTTTGAGTTTAGCTTTGAAGAAAGCTTCGATAACTATTTCGAAGAGAAATATGATTTCTTCAAGGATATTTTTGAATACCTTATTAAGGATTACAACTCCGATTCGGGAGGTAAATATGCTGAATACTATACCCCAAATGCCGTTGCTCGGATTATTGCGAGCATTCTGGTGGAAGGTGAGGTGAAAAAGGCACGATGTTATGACCCAAGCGTAGGATCCGGCTCACTGTTAATGTCTTTGGCACATAAAATAGGAGAGGAGAAATGCACCATTTATTCCGAAGATATTTCACAAAAATCGAGTACGATGTTGCGTCTTAACTTGGTATTGAATAACCTAACTCACAGTATTCCGAATATTGTCAGAACCAATACCATTGCTCAGCCTTACTATTTGGAATCAAAATTCGATTATATAGTTTCTAATCCACCCTTTAAACTCGATTTTTCCGACTTTAGAGATGATTTGGAAAAAGACAGCTTCAAGGAGCGTTTTTTCGCAGGTATACCGAAGATTCCGAATAAGGATAAAGACAAAATGTCTATTTACCTGATGTTTATTCAGCATATCATGTACAGCTTGAACGACACGGGAAAGGCAGCTGTTGTTGTGCCGACAGGGTTTATCACGACACAAAGCGGTATTGAAAAAAAAATTCGGGAAGCGATGATTGACCGCAAAATGCTACGTGGTGTAGTCAGCATGCCGAGCAACATATTTGCAAGCACGGGAACCAACGTGAGCGTACTATTCTTGGACAAAAAAGCCGATATGAAAAAGATTGTGCTGGTGGATGCGTCCAAATTGGGTGAAACCGTGAAAGAAGGGAAAAATCAGCGCACCGTACTTACTCCTGCCGAAGAACAGCGTATTATTAATACGATGAATAAAAAACAGGCGGAAAATGATTTTTCGGTGGTGGTAACCGATGACGATATTAAAACTAAAAATTATTCGTTCAGTGCAGGGCAATATTTTGAAGTAAAAATTGAGTATGTAGATATTACTGCCGAAGAATTTGCTGAAAAGATAAGAACTTATACTGATACGCTTGACCTACTTTTCATCGAATCGCACCAATTAGAAGAGGAAATCAAAAAGCAGTTGGGAGGGTTGAGCTATGACTAAACTTAAAAAAATTTATATAAGGCAAATAGGATTCTCTCAAACAGGCCCCTTCGGTAGTCAACTTCACGAAGAAGATTATGTATCTATGGGAACTCCGATTGTTACGGTGGAACATTTAGGAGGTTATAAATTTACAACGCAGAACTTACCATTTGTCAGAGATGACGATAAAAATAGACTATCTAAGTATATTTTAGAAGAAGGAGACATTGTTTTTAGTCGTGTAGGCTCTATAGATAGATGTACTTATGTTTCGAAAGATGAAGCAGGCTGGTTATTTTCTGGAAGGTGTTTAAGAGTAAGAATAAATAAAGAAAAAGCCAATCCCAAATTTGTAAGTTATTATTTTAGGCAGAGTTTTTTTAAGAGAATGATGTTAAACATCTCTGTCGGAGCAACAATGCCCTCTCTTAATACAAAATTAATGGATAATGTGCATTTGTTCTTACCAAATGAGAAACAACAACAACGCATTGCTTCGGTTCTTTCTTCCTTAGACGATAAAATAGAGCTTAACAACCGTATCAATACAGAATTGGGAACAATGGCAAAAACGCTGTATGATTATTGGTTTGTGCAGTTTGATTTCCCCGATAATAACGGAAAACCATATAAATCCTCGGGTGGCAAAATGGTTTACAGTAAAGAATTAAAACGAAAAATTCCTGAGGTGTGGAATGTTGGAAAAATTGCAGATTGGATTCTTTCGGTCAAAAACGGAGATTGGGGAAAAGAGCAAGAAGAAGGGAATTACATATTAAAAGTATCTTGTATTCGAGGGGCAGATATAAATGGTTTGAATAATAACGGTGAACTAAATCCGCCTGAAAGATATATATTAGAGAAAAATAGCGCAAAAATATTAACGCCACACGATGTAATTATTGAAATATCAGGAGGTAGCCCAACACAATCCACAGGGAGAATGGCTTACCTAACCCAAGAAACATTAAGTCGTTTTGAAAATCCTTTGATTTGTTCTAATTTCTGTAAAACTATCTCATTGAGAAACGAAAAATATCTATATAATTTCGCTTTTCTCTGGAATATGCTTTATGATAATGGCGTTTTCTTTGGTTATGAAGGTAAAACAAGTGGAATAAAAAACTTCCTTTTTGATAGTTTCGTAAACTCATATTGCTCAGTCATACCAAGAGAAGATATTGTATCCAAGTTTTATGACTTTATGCAAGATATTGAGAAGAAGAAGCAAAAATTATTGACAGAAAACCAGCAACTTGCTTCTCTTCGAGATTGGCTCTTGCCAATGCTGATGAACGGGCAGATAGGTTTTAAGGAAGAATATCAGGAGCAAGCGCAAACGTTCAATGTTGCAGCGGAAGCGGCGGTGGAATATAAGAAAACAGAAACTCCGACAACCCATGTACCCCAAGAGCAGGACGAACGATTTGAATTGTGGTTGTCAAGTCAAGGGCTTGCGGCAAGAGGAGATATTGACAGACCTACTCTTCGAGAAATATTCAACGTTATGGATGAGGAGGAATATGGATAATAGTGTAATAGAACAAATAGCTAATGAGCAGTTGGCTAAATATGTAAAGAGAGGAGGCGTCCATAAAGTTTTCAATGAAATAATGGAGGCTGAAAGGATAAAATTTAGGAAAGTAAGCTCACTCAATAATAATTTCGTTGGAGCCCTTACTAAATATACTAACGGCCAGCTATATATAATGGTGAACAACTCGATTGATAACGATGGTCGAACGCACTTTACAATCGCCCACGAGTTGGGACACTACTTTTTATCTCATCAATTGACGCAAAATGCGTTTTATTGCTTAAATGAAGAGATTGTAGAGGAAGGGGTATGGCAAAGCCCGATAGAACAAGAAGCAAACTACTTTGCAAGTTGTTTTTTAATGCCTGAACAGAAAATAAGAAGTGCCTTTTTAGCAATGTTAGCCTACTCAAAGAAAACGAAAACAAAAGATTTTCTATACGTCAAAAACGATTGGTCTTTTGGTGTTTGGAGTGGAATAAAAGTAGATTTAATGAAACGATACGGCGTTTCCGAAGCGGCGTTGAGATATCGCCTACAGCAACTTAAGTTGGCTAAGTTTGAATTTATAGCTTAATTTGACGCATCGAAAGGAATGAGAAAATTACTGAAAACCTGATATTTAAATGAATGGTAGAGTTTTTTATCAAAAGCATATAGCCGAAATTGTCCAAAAAAAATGTATTTTTGTTCATTATCAAGAATATTTCTTATTTAAATTTTTGTGATACAGAGCACTGACCATTTTTGAATTGTCCAAATTAACGATTAAATTAACATTTATGCGAAAAACAATTGAGCAGCTTAAATTAATGAAAGAATCCGAGCACAAGGTGGAATTCAAAAAAGGCGAAGGAGGAAACATTGCTTACAATGGAGGTGGTCGAGTTGAGCCGAAAGATCGCAGAAAATGTATTTTGGGATATGTTACCGCCTTATGTAATGAAGGAGGAGGTTCTCTTGTAATAGGGATGCATGATAAGTTTCCGCACGAAGTCATTGGAACAAAACAAGCCGAAGGTGCGATTGGAAAATTAGAATCTGATATTTATAATGACACGGGTATTCGGACAGACGTATATGAATTGTTTGATAACAACAAGAAAAGAGTATTGGTTATTGACGTTGTTCCCCGACCTATAGGTCGGGTTTTTAAGTTTGAGGATATTGCTCTTATGCGTGTCGGTGAAGAGTTAAAGGCAATGTCAGACGAGGTGTATCTTAAAATCATTCAAGAGCAGGAACCCGATTTTTCTCAACAGATTTGTCAAGGTCTTGTAATTGATGATTTGGATGAATCGGCTATTGAAATAATGAAGGACAAGTATTCGATAAAACAAAAAAATCCTGGTTTTAAATTCTTGTCAAAGGAACAAGTGCTTACCGATTTAGATTTATTTAAGTCCGGAAATCTTACTAATGCCGCATTAATCCTATTAGGCAAAGAAGATGTTTTGATAGAAAAATTACCACAAGCTGCCGTAATGCTTGAATACCGAGCTGCCGAGTCTCAAATTCACTTTGATAATCGGCAAAAATTTCAACAGCCCTTCTTTGTCATGGTTGAGAAGATATGGAACTTGATCAACCTCCGTAATGGGTCAATTCCTGTTCGAGAAGGTGTTTTCAATACATTCGAAATACCATTGTTTAACGAAGAGGTTATTCGTGAAGCCCTAAATAATGCGATTTCACATAGAGATTACAGAAGGCAAAGTGAAACAATTATAAAGCAATATCCTTTGAAAATGTCCATAATCAGTGCCGGGGGATTTCCACATGGCGTTTCAATAGATAACCTATTGTCCGTTCCAAGTACCCCGAGAAATCGTTTGTTGGCTGATGTATTGTCAAAAACAGGGTTGGTTGAGCGATCAGGACAAGGGATAGACAGAATTTTTATCAATACGTTGTCAGAAGGGAAACCCGATCCGGATTATTCACGGAGTGATGACTTTAGTGTAAATCTCACTCTTTCGGCTGAAATTGAAGATAAAGCCTTTGCCCTATTTATCAGATCAGTACAGGATTCCCTGCCTGATGATAACAAATTGTCCGTTTTCGATATCGTTACCTTAAATGAGATCCGGAAGGGTAATAAACGCTCCTTTGATAAAAACATAATTGATAAATTGAAAGATAAGAAGCTGATTGAACCTATTGGTAAAACAAAAGGAACGACATATATTCTATGTAAGGACTACTATGAATTTGCCGATAAAAAGGTTGAATATTCAAAACTAACCGATTGGGATATAAATCAGGCTTTCACAATGATACAGATATATCTGACGAAGCACCACAAAGCAAAGATGGGGGATTTCGTAAATCTGTTTGAAGGGCATATAACCCGACGCAAAATAAAATATTTTGTTGAGAAAATGCTTGATGCTGATTTACTAAAAACCATAGGATCAGGTAGTGGAACAAGGTATATATTAAGTGACAATCATAAAGAAAGAATACAATTGATCAATGAGGCAGTACAAATTGGCTTTGAAGAACTGAAGAAAAGAGGAAAAATCAAGTAATTGTCCAAAATCTTGTCCAAATTAATATTGATAACCAATGATAATTATGATTAATTATCTGATGTTGTTCGGTTTAAAATCATTATAAATTGTCCATGGTCCATGATTGCTAAGAGGATAATTTCTCTTTACACTGGAAAACACTATGTAAATGAGAGTCTAAAGAAACTTGCTAGAGTTATTCTGTAAGCACCCGAGTAAATCCCTTTAAATCGTCTTTATATGCAATATTTTTTGTTCTTTTGTAAGTAAAAAGCTTCAAAATAACAGTTGAGATGATCCGTGATTTAAGTGAACTGATAGCGCGGGCCAAAAACGGACCAAAGTCTGTTGTAGCGGTTGCTGCCGCGGAAGACCGGCATGTGCTGGAGGCTTTGCAGGAGGCAACACGTCTGGGAATTGTGCAACCTCTGTTGGTCGGGAACAGGCCTGAGATTGAAAAGATTGCACAGGCCATCGGTTTTAGCATGGAGGGTATTGAGATTGTGGATCATGGTGGCGATGCGGCAGCGTCCGCCCGGATTGCTGTGTCAAAAGTAAGGGGAGGTGAGGCCGATATTTTGATGAAAGGCCGTGTGACGACGGGTGATCTGCTGAAGGCGGTAGTCGACCGGGAGGAGGGACTACGCACAAAACAACTATTGAGTCATGTGGCATTCTTTCAATCGCCCTACTACCACAAGATATTCTGTGTGACTGACGTGGCCATGAATATCGCCCCGGATATGGAGGAGAAAGTACAAATCATTCAAAATGCAGTCAGTGTCTGTCACTTTTTGGATATTCAAACCCCCAAAGTGGCTGTGGCTGCTGCTGTGGAGAAAGTGAATCCCAAAATGGAGGCCACGTTGCATGCTGTCCAATTGAAACAGATGAACCATGCAGGAGTGATAGAAGGGTGTATCGTGGATGGCCCCTTCGCGATAGACATAGCCGTGAACAGGGAATCGGCGCGGAGCAAAGGTGTTACAAGTGAAGTGGCGGGTGACTGCGACATCATCCTGGCGCCTGATATCGAAGCTGGAAACATGTTCTACAAAGCGCTCAACTTCCTGGGCGGAGCTACTGTAGCTGCTGTGATCGTAGGCGCCACAGTGCCCATCGTGCTTACCTCCCGATCGGACGATGAACGGAGTAAACTTTTCTCAATCGCCCTGGCCGCCTGTCTCAGATGACTAATGACCGCCTTCTTCGCCGGAAGTCGGAAGGAAGATATCAATAGAAAGAAGAAAAATTAAAAATATATGGGAACAAATACACGCATTCTGGTCATTAATCCCGGTTCCACATCGACGAAAATCGCCATCTATCAGCAGGAGAAAGTGATCTTTTTGAAAACAATAAAACATGCACCCGAAGAATTACGAAGGTTCGGAAAAATCACCGAACAGTATGAGTATCGGAAGAACATCATCTATGAAGAGCTGAAAAATGCCGACGTCCCGGCGGAGACCATCGATGCGGTGATCGGTCGTGGTGGGCTGGTAAAGCCGATCGCCTCGGGTGTTTACCGAGTGAATGAAACAATGCGGAAAGATCTTCTGGATTGTAAGCGCGGTGAACATGCCAGCAACCTGGGAGCGCTGATCGCATACGACATTGCAAAGATGTTACCTTCGGCCGAAGCATTTATTGCCGATCCGGTGGTGGTGGATGAATTGCAGCCACTGGCCAGATATTCAGGACATCCGCTCTTTGAAAGAAGATCTATTTTTCATGCGTTGAATCAAAAAGCAATTGCCCGCTCACACGCCAAGTCGATCATGAAAAAATATGAGGATCTCAACCTTATTGTGGTGCACCTGGGCGGTGGCATCACCGTGGGCGCCCATCAGAAAGGGAAGGTAATCGATGTGAATCAGGGATTGGACGGCGACGGACCCTTTTCTCCGGAACGATCCGGGTCGTTGCCCGTGGGTCAACTGCTGAAAGTGGCCTTCAGTGGTCTGTACAGCTACGAGAAGATGACAGAAATGATTGTCGGCAATGGGGGTATGATGGCTTACCTGGGGACCAACGATGCTTACGTGGCCGAGCGTGAAGCCAAGGATGGTGATGAGAAATGCCTGCATGTGATGGAGGCGATGGCTTACCAGGTGGCAAAGGAGATAGGCGCAATGGCAACTGTGTTGAAGGGGGTGGTCGATGGGATCCTGATTACCGGAGGCATAGCCAACAGCAAGTGGTTTTGTAACATGATCATTGAAAGAGTCTATCGCATTGCTCCGGTCTATGTATATCCCGGCCAGGACGAAATGGGCGCTCTGGCCGAGAATGCACTCCTCGCCCTCAACGGTGAGATTGAGATCAAAGAATACAAATGATCTACCTTTTCAATCCCTGGCACGATCTTGCTCTGGCGAACTTCACAACCAGCTACACCCCACCGGCTTCAGCCGTGAAAATGTCGAATGATCTGGCGCTGTTGCCTGCATGGTATGGTGGGGATGATGCCGTAATCGCAGAGGGAGAGACGAACCGGTCTTTTTTGGATACCGTAAAGCATCAGCTTCCCATTACAGCTGAAATAATCTCCATTCAGGAGATTGCTTCGTGCCGGGGTAAAAAGATCATTCCCTGGGGCTGGAACCCGATGCTGAGAAGAAAAATGGTGGTCTTGGGCGCAGATGAGCTTCAATTGCCTTCAATCGAGGAGCTTGAATTATTGAAAGCGTATGCGAATCGTAAAAACGCAGTGCGCTTGTTGCAGGAACTGAAGGAGGAAGAAGAGAACTTTTGCGGTGAATCACACTATTTTTCCCGGCTCGAGGAGCTTCTCGAATTTTTGCAATCGATACCGGGTGATAAAATATTGAAGATGCCTGTTTCCGGAAGCGGAAAAGGGTTGATCTGGATATTGGGAAACATTACCGACAAGCAAACCGACTGGTGCCGAAGGGTGATCCGTGAGCAGGGAGGTGTGGTTGCAGAACCCGTCTTACGCAAAGTGCAGGACTTTGCCATGGAGTTCTATCTTCAGAAGGGAACGGTACAATTTTCCTGTTACTCTCTGTTTCGTTCTGCTGCCTCGGGTACATATGCCGGGAATGAACTGCTCTCCGATGAACGGATTGAAGAGAAGCTATCCGGGTATATTTCAATGGTTACGCTGCGTCAACTGCGAGATTCATTGTCTGCAAAACTCTCTCAATATTTTCCAAAATACAGCGGTTACGCCGGCGTGGATATGATGGTATGTGAAACGGATGAGGGATACAGGATCCAGCCTTGCGTGGAAATCAATATGCGGATGAATATGGGAGTGGTGGCACGCATTTTCCATGACAGGTACATGAATCACTCAGCGGAGGGTAAATTTGTGGTGGATTTTTTTAAAAAACCGGGAAGTGCAAAACTCTTTCATGAGAAAATGCAACGGGAGTGGCCGCTTGAAGTAGTACAGGAAAAAATAATTTCCGGCTACCTGCCGCTGACTCCCGTTACATCGGATACCTGCTACATGGCCTACGTCCAGATCTGCTGATCCGGAAAAATTATACCATTCACCGGAGTTTTTCTACTTCCGCTCAGAAAGTTTTTCAACCAACTCTGTGGTCGCTGTTTCGGAATAGATGCCATAGGCATTTACCAACAGGCCTTTCATATTGTTTTGTGAAGAGGAAATGGCATAGAGGATGCTTTCATTGTCGAGGTCCGACATCTCCTGAAATCGGTGAATCTCATCGATCTGAAACTCATCGGGATGAAGGCGGATCATATTTTCAGCACATACAATGCAGTCATTTTCAATATTAAAGTTGGTGATATACCCCCTCTTGGCCAGATCGTTGATCGCTTCAGACAATGTTGTATAAGTTCTCATACTTCCTGTTTTATGTTGTATGCTTACAACTATTAAACAGCGGGTAATCTCTCTGGTTCATTTTACTCCTTTTACATTCATTGCAATGGTATATACTGAGGTGCGGGCAGTGACAAACAGCGTCTTCCTCTCTTTTCCCCCAAAACAGACGTTCGATGGGTTCTCGGGCAATTCGATCTCCTGAATTAATTCTCCTTCCGGCGAGTAGACCCATACTTTTCCCGAGGTCAGGTAAACATTTCCCCGCTCATCAATCGTCATGCCATCCGATCCTTTCGGTGCAAAAAAAGTTTTGTTCGTAAGTGTGCCATCTGCCGCGATATCATATTTCCAGATTTTCCGGTCATTGATGTCTGCCACATACAATGTTTTCCCATCGGGGGTACCTACCAGCCCGTTGGGTTGGACATAGTCATCTACCACGCGTGTAATCTCTTTTTTCGGAGAAAGATAGTATACGCCCCTTGCATCCTGTAGTTCGGCATGCCCTTCCTTCCAGTAGTTCCTTTGATAATAGGGATCCGTAAAATAAATTCCTCCGTTTGGAGCAATCCATAAGTCGTTGGGGCCATTCAGATGCCTGCTATCATAATTCTCAAACAGGATATGCATTTTTTTATTCTTATCAAAATAGACCAGCCGGTTGTTCAGGTCGGCACATGCAACAAGCTGGTTCTTATGATTAAAATACATTCCATTCGATCTTCCGGTTCCTTCCAGCCAGAGAGAGATACCTTTTTTTTCATCCCACCGGTAAATGCGGTCGTTGGGCTGGTCGGTAAAATAAACAATTCCCTTTGAGTCTACTGAAGGCCCTTCGGTGAAGGAGTAACCCGACGCTACTTTCTCTATTCTGGCATTTTCTGCAACGATACTTTTCTGTTTTTCTGAACCATTTTGTTCAGCGATACCTACTTCAATAATGTTCTTAGCCTCCGGTCCGGACACAGGCTGGATGGTACTCCCCGATTTCCCTGACAACGTAAAAAAAGTGACAACGAATGATATGAATAGTAATTGTTTCATGATTTCTCTGTTTGTAATGAATAAATACAATGGATTTGTCAAACAACCGGTCTCTTGTATCCCTTTCTGTAGGGCCTCGACTGGAGTTTTCCGGCTTCAGGGTTTTTGATAATCCGATTTGCTTTACGATCCCAGTTCAGTTTACTTCCGGTTTCATAAGCTATCATTGCAAGCTGCACCGATGCGGTGGATTGGTAACCATCTTGGGGTGAGCAGCTTATAAGGTTTTTGTTTCCTGTTTTTACAGCTTTGATAAATTCTGCCACATGTTTCTCCTGCATATCGGCTGCGGGCATCTCAATGATCTCCTGCTTTTTGTCACCCCCTGCTGGTATTAACACAACTCTGGTATCCGATGCGATGAGGGTTCCTTTATCTCCATAGAATATTACTCCGTTATTGAATTGAGGATCCAGATCACCTGTCCCCCAAAGTCGATGTTGCCAGATCACAGGAATCCCATTAAACTGCATTTTTGCAATAAGCGTATCGGGAGTCGTAACCCTTTCTTTCAATAAATAGATTCCTCCTGATGCTTCAATGGTATCAGGCATGGCGAAACCCATTATTTTTCTAATGATGTCGATATGATGAATTCCCCAGTCCACCAGATGTCCGTTTCCATACTCCTTCTCCAGCCTCCATGCACGATGGCCTATCGATGGACGATAAGGAAGTTTGGGTGCCGGTCCGCACCAGGCGTCCCAGTCAAGGGATGCAGGGGGATCCTGAATCGTGGTGTCCATATTGCCCGGGTGGTAATGTATCTGGGCACCAATTTGGAGAACTTTACCAATTTTTCCTTCGTTAATTATTTCCTTTGCCTTTCTGAAAGCTTCATTCTGTCTTCGCTGAAATCCTATCTGTACAATGTTTCCAGCCTTTTTTGCAGCACGGACCATCGCTTTTCCCTCCTCGAGGTCATAGGCAAGTGGCTTTTCACAGTAGATGGGCAGTCCCTTTTCGCATACTGCAATAAACTGAAGCGCATGCCAGTGCGGAGGAGTGCCTATTATCACTGCATCAAGTGTACTACTGTCAAGCAATTCCCTGTAATCCTTAAATCCTTTTGGCAGGCTGCCCTGTAAGGATTTTAACTCATTTATGCTTTGAGAGAGATGCTCTGAATCCACATCCGCCACGGCCGTTATCTCTACACCGCCAGCCTGAAGTGCCGCTTTCGCGTCGACCATACCATACCAACCACAGCCAATAAGGCCGATTTTTAATGGGCTGTCTTTGGCCCTGACGGGAGCGGTTAATACTCCTGCGTTTAACCTTGATACGCTGATGCCTGATGCCGTTGCAACCGTAGCAATGGAGGCGTTTTTGATAAAATTTCTTCTGTTCATATAGGATATTTCAAATTTGATTACTCCGGAAATTGTAGATATCTTGATATTTGATTTTCAGATTTTGTATCTCAATAATACACCACAATCTTTAACGTATTTAAATATTAAATTGTTTTGATTATTGATCATTCAAGTGAGATGTTTTTGTTTTTCTTTAATGAACGTATTATATTTGAACCCACATTGGTACATATGAAAATCGAAATATAGTGAAAATTAGCATAGGATAAAAGATGAAAAAGTTACTTTTTTTTACCATTACACTTTTTATTTTTGGATTGATGGCTTGTAACAATAAGAAGAAAGTTATGCAAAGCGCTGAATTTATTCCAGATATGAGTATCAACAGTGTGATCTCACAGTTAAAAGATTCATTGGGAGAGGATCAGGCTTTTCGTATTGAACGTGGCGTAAGACAGGTTGCAGCCCTTTGGCAGGAGCAAGACGGTACGGCCGATGATTTTGCACAGTTCTGCACCACCTCGTTTGTGGCCGACAAGGCAGGGCTTGCATCGCTCTATGCCACACTGGAACGTAATTTTGAAGTAATCGGTGGCTATTATCACAAGATGGATGTGGCGCTGAAAGAACCCCTGCAGCTTGTAGGGCCCGATGTTACACCGGTGGATATGCTGTTTGGCAGTTACAATGCTTCGGCTCACCTTACCGACGACCTGTATGACAACAAGATCGCTTTTCTCACGGCACTCAATTTTCCCTTCTATTCACTCGGGGAGAAGACCAAACTGGGTGAGCGGTGGAGTCGTGAGGAGTGGGCTTATGCCCGGATGGGAGATCGTTTCATTTCCCGGGTGCCGGCAGCAATCCAGCAGGATATCTCAAGCACAGTGACCGAAGCCGATGCCTATATCTCCGACTACAACATCTTTATGGGTAAACTTCGCAATGGAAAAGAGGAACAACTGTTCCCCGACGGCATGAAACTGATATCCCACTGGGGACTGCGTGACGAGTTGAAGTCGAATTACGCCGATCCAACGCGGGGGCTGGAAAAACAGCGGATGATCTACAAGGTGATGCAGCGCATCGTGGATCAGTCCATCCCGCTTCAGGTAATCAACAGCGACAGCTATACCTGGAATCCGGAAACCAATGAGTTGACAGCAAACGGTAAAACAACTGCGGCTACTCCCGAAGATACACGGCGTTACGAAGTGCTCCTGAAGAATTTTCAGGCTATGCGCATGCTCGATGCATACTCTCCCCACTATCCCACCCAGCTTGCCCGTGCTTTTGATGGTACCATGGAGGTACCGCAGAAGGATGTGGAGGACCTTTTCAAAGGTTTGCTTTCCTCACCGCAGGTGAAGGAAGTGGCTGCATTTATCTCTTCTCGTCTGGGTCGTGAACTGGAGCCTTTTGATATCTGGTATAACGGCTTTCGTGCCGGCGGAGGAATACCCGAAGAGGAGCTGACTGGCATCACCTCCAAAAAATATCCCGATGCGCAGGCCGTAGAACGTGATCTTCCCAATATCCTGACGAAGCTGGGATGGAGCCCGGAAAAGGCAAAAGAGATCACTTCATGGGTTACCGTAGACAACTCCCGTGGCGCCGGCCATGCCTGGGGTGCTGAGATGCGCAACGATGTGGCACGGCTCCGCACCCGCATCGGTGAGGGAGGCATGGATTACAAAGGCTACAATATTGCCGTGCATGAGTTTGGCCACAATGTGGAACAAACCATTACCATGAACGATGTCGATTATTATATGCTGAACGGCGTGCCCAATACAGCCTTCACCGAGGCGGTGGCATTCCTCTTCCAGAAACGGGATCTGGAACTACTGGGACTGAAAAATCCCAATCCTGAAGATGCCTATTACCTGGCGCTGGACAACTTCTGGTCGAGTTACGAAATCATGGGAGTCTCGCTGGTTGATATCCAGGTGTGGAAATGGCTCTATGCTCATCCCGATGCCACACCGGCTCAGTTGAAGGAGGCGGTGATTCGGATTGCAAAAGAGGTTTGGAACAGCTACTATGCCGATGTGCTGGGAGGCAAGGATGAGATGCTGCTGGGCATCTACTCGCATATGATCGATTATCCGCTCTATCTGCCAAACTACCCGATGGGTCACCTGATTGCTTTCCAGATTGAACAGCAGGTAAGGGGTAAGAATATGGCAGATGAGATCGAACGGATGTTCATACAAGGGCGTATCATTCCTCAGCTCTGGATGAAAAACGGGGTGGGATCACCCATCTCCATTGATCCGTTGCTGAACGCTACCAGGGAGGCATTGCAAGCGTTGGCCAAATAACGGATTTTTGCATATTCTTTTCCAAAGTCGGGAGAAATATTGTAAATTTGCAAGCTGACCGGGAAAGATGCCGGAGTGGTCGATCGGGGCGGTCTCGAAAACCGTTGTACTCTTACGGGTACCAAGGGTTCGAATCCCTTTCTTTCCGCAGGAAGAGGAAATTAGAAGTAAAAAACTAATATTCCTCTTTTTAATTTAAAAATCCTTGTATACGCTTAACAGATAAACTTAATTCTACCAAGTGGGTTTAAATTTTATCTAATAGAGGTTAATCTTTTAGATTATTTATTATCTTTGTAGATATTTAAAACGCTATTCTATACCGGAACGGGCTTATAACTGACTTGATCAATATCAGATTTTAAGACAATCCCTGTTCCATTTACATATTTCAGAATATACTGAATTAACATACTTGGTTTGGATCTGATCCCTTTAAATGGGATTTAATAAATATTCTTAATCAGATAAATTACATCAATTTTAATCTGAATAATAATGAATCGTACAATCAAAATTGCGGTTTTAATAGAAAGTGATTTTTATGAAAATGAGATTTTCTATTATAAGTACCGCTTTGCAGAAGAAAATTTTGACTTGCATTTTCTAAGCCGTCTCTGGGGACAAGAGAGGCTCACCTTCTACGGACATGAATACAAAGTGCCCATGGAGTGCAACGAAAGTTTCGAGAATATGAGCGATGAGGAGCTCTCCGTCTACGATGCAGTCATCATTCCCTCCGGCATGGTCGCCGACCGGTTGCGATATACCGAAGATATTCACAAACTCCCCCCAGCCGTCGAATTTATCAAACGTGCCTTTGCCAAAAAGGAGATTATCAAAGGAATTATCTGCCACGGTTTGTGGCTACTGGCTCCCGCCACCGAACTCATCAAAGGAAGGCGACTGGTCTGTCATAACAATCTTTTGGGCGATGCAAAGGCCTACGGGGCTGTCTATGTGGATGAGGATGTAGTAATCGATGATGATCTGATTACTGCCCGCGCGGGCGATTGTGCCCATCTGTTTGCGAAGGCAATCATTGAGAAGATTCACCGGAAATAATTGAGTAACCATGATAAATTTTAAAGAAACAGGCGGTCTGCTTTACCTTTCCCTTCTTTTATCTCTCAGCTGTACCCACACACAAAAAACTGAAGAGGCAGTGCTTTTTGAAGTACCGGAAATGACGGATATTCCTGCCGACACATTCACCATGGGACAGATACTGGGCGACTTCAGGCTCGGTTTTCCACTGCATACCGTCATCATTCCGAATGGTTTTAAATTGGGCACTTATGAAGTAAGCAACGCTCAATTTTGCCAGATGTTAAACTATGCATTGCTCCAGGGCGAACTAAGCGGCGACTATAAGCAGAACATCTCGGTGAAAAACAGGTACGGTGATTCGCAGGTACTGCTGAATCTGGAGGCCGACTACAAAGGGAACCGTAATCCCATACGATTTGAAAAATCCCGTTTCACGGTGTCTGATAAAGACGCAAACCTGCCGGTTGTGTATGTAACCTGGTATGGTGCTGCTTTCTACTGCAACATGCTTAGCCGCAGTGAAGGACTCGAAGAAACGTATGGTCTGAATAGCTGGAACAGCAATTTTGGTAAAGGATACCGTCTCCCAACCGAGGCTGAGTGGGAGTATGCTGCCCGATATCCGGACGGACGGACCTTCCCCTGGGGTAACGATTTTGAAAATATGGACCGGTATGCCAATTTTGGATTAAGCCGGGAAAAACTTACCGATGTTACCGACTTTGAGGAAGGGAAGAGTTCCCTGGGGCTGTACAACCTGATTGGAAATGCTGAGGAATGGGTCAACGATTTTTATGCAACTTATCCCACCGATACCCTTACCAGCCCTACAGGCCCTTCAGAGGGCGTCTATAAGCAAAAAAGAGGGGGGAGCTGGTACAAACACGACAACAATTTGCCATTCAGTGCCTACCGTTACAATACCAACTACCAGTATACCTGTTACTTCGATATAGGCTTTCGCATTTGCCTGAATATGTGACGGCAAGTGAATCAGGAAATAAGATAATTAACAAACAAATAAATCTATGGAACCATTTCGTTACGCGAAGGATGTGGAGAAGAAAGAACTGTTTAAAGGCGTGCTTGGGCAGTACCTGGGCAGCGGTCAGAATATGAATGTGATGCACTGGAATTTTGCAGACAATGTCACATTGCCCGAACATCACCATGAATCGGAACAATTCGGCTACGTGATAAAAGGAGCATTCAAAGCGACCATCGCCGGTGTGACCCGGTTGCTTGAGGCGGGCGACTACTATTTTATCCCGCCCAACGCAACCCACTCATTTACTTCGGTAGGCGACACCGAAGCCATCGATGTCTTTAGTCCCGTGAAACCCATCTGACCCTTTCTCTAAATCACTTTAAAATTCAATATAATGAAAAAAAATGTATTGGTACTGGCAAGCAACTATGCTTTCTGGGCCGAAGAGCTTCAGGCTCCCTGGGATGCGCTGAAAAAAGCAGGACACAACGTAACACTTGCAACCTATTTGGGTAAGAAACCCCTACCCATTGCGATGAGCATGGATCCCGATTTCGTGGACGGATATCAAAACATCAAGGTGAATACCCCAGAGACAGTTGCCCGTACGCAGGAGCTGCTGAGCAATGGTGAGCTGGATAATCCGAAAAAAATAAGCGAGGTAAACATGGCAGATTATGATGCGCTGGTAATGACCGGCGGCCCGGGTACTCCGCTTGATATTTGCAATAACCCGGCGGTACACCGCATGATCCTGCATTGCGTAAAGAACAACAAACTGGTGGGTGCCATCTGTTATTCGGTGGGAGCTTTGGCTTTTACCCGTGATCCTGAAAACAACTACAGGAGCGTGATCTACGGAAAGAAAGTCACGGCTCATCCACGGAAATGGGATTTTGTTGATTTTGATTTAACCTACGATCTGGTGGGCACTACTCCCCACAACAAGGGAACCGATGTGATGACACCCGGTTTCCTGATTCCATTGCAGGATATCGTGGAGGATGCGGTAGGGCCGAACGGTAAGGTGCTTGCCGACGATATGGCCACACCTCAGCGTCCCTGCGTGGCAGTAGACTGGCCTTTTGTAACCGGACTCTCGGTGGAGTCGTCGGCCGAATATGGAAGACAGTTGGTAAAAGCACTCGAAAAATAAGGCCTGCAGAGACTGATTATGCAGGATTAAGATCGGCATACAGTACAGTAGTCAGGAAACCTGGATGAATAACCTAAAATTAAAATAGTTTGTAATGAATGTTGGAGATCTTATTGTAGATTATCTCGAGGCAATTGGGGTGGATACTGTATTTGGCGGTTCCGGCCAGTCAGACTCTGCTTTTTTGTTTGCGTTGAGCAGAACAGAAAAAATCAAAACCGTCATCCCGCGCCATGAACAGGCCGCCTCATTCATGGCATGCGGCTATGCCATGTACTCCGATAAACTGGGCGTATGCTTTTGTACAGCCGGCCCGGGAGCCGTGAATCTGCTTTCGGGATTATCGGTTGCCTATTCTGATTCGCTTCCCCTGCTTTCCCTACCTGCCTATACACCCCGCGAAATGCGTGGTAAAGGTGATCTGGGTGATACCTCGGGACTGAGCCGGACACCCGACGGACAGGCAATCTTTTCGGCAGTCACAAAAAAATCGTTTATCCTGGAGGATCCCTCCAAGGCCTGCGATATACTCGAAGAGGCGATAAACCTTGCTTTCGAAGGACGTCCGGGTCCGGTGAACGTCCATGTCGATTACAGTATTTACGAAGAGGAGGTACCCAATTACCGGCCATTCCGTTTCCATATAAAACCCGTATTGGCCGCACAGGAAGATCTGGAAAAAGCCGCTGCTGCGTTGACAGACGCCATAAATAGAGGGAAAAAAGTGATGGCCCTCGTCGGATATGGCACCATCAGAAGCCATGCGGAGGGTGATTTGCTGAAGATGCTGGAAGCGTTTCGCATACCTTTCTGTACCACCATGGATGCCAAGGGAGCCCTACCCGAGACGCATCCGCTCTGTCTGGGCACTTTCGGTACTTCGGGCGATCCTGGTGTCAAAAAGTACTTTAAAGAGACCAATCTGGTACTTGCCGTCGGGAACTCTTTTGCAAAGTGGAATACATGGCGTTTTAAAGATGTACTGTTTGAAAACAAGGAGCTTATTCACATCAACATCGACCCCCATGAGATTGACAAGGTGTACAAGGCCGACTACCCGATTTTGTCGGATGCCCGGCCGGCAGTGGTCGCCCTGCACAAAAAAATGATCGCCATGAGGGCAGGGAAGTTGCTTTCTGTAAAGGCCACAGATCAGTTTCGCGATGTGAAGCTGGTACAGCCGGGTACAAAAATTCATCCGGCGATGCTGGTACGGGAAATATCGCGGTTGTCGCCTGAGAAGAGCATTATTCTTGGTGACGCCGGCGGACATATGCTCTGGTTGCATGCTTACCTCACCCTCGACAAGGGCAGGAATTACCAGAATCCGGGCAGCTTCGGGCCGATGGCTGCCAACGTGAATGCTTCAATAGGAGTGAAGTATGCCAATCCCGACAGGCCAGTCATTGTGGCCTGCGGTGATGGTGATTACCAGATGGCTGGATTTGAGCTGATGACCGCCGTGCAGGAGAATGTGCCGGTGATCTGGATTATTTTCAATAATTCGGAATTCAATATCATCAAGTTCTTCCAGCTGAGGGCAAACAAAAAGGAAGTGTTCAACCACTTCCTGAATCCCGATTACGTGAAATACGCGGAAGCTTGCGGAGCACAGGGATTCAGGGTGACTGAAATCAATCAGTTTGAAGCTGCTTTCACCACAGCCCTGGGCCTGGGAAAACCGGCACTGATTGATGTCGTTGTCGATCCGGAGATTTACCCCCCCTTTGCCGCTTTCGACGATTAAAAAACAAAAAACGGTGGACAATGAACAGAGCGAATCTTGCATTTTGGTTGAATCAAATTATAGGTACCCTCACTTTCATGATCGGTGTTGTTGCCTGTTATTTTGGCGCCCTTCAGCAGATGCCCTGGCTAGGAATGGCTGTGGTGATGCTGGTTGTACTTATCGACCTGCTTCAGAACAAGAAACTCATCAGGAATAAAATAAAACTGGTGGTTATTGTTACACTTGCTGCTGCTGTAGTGGAAACCTTGCTGATCGTGACCTCGGTGTATTTTGTGAATCCCTCTTCACGTCTGTTCGATTTTCAGTTTGTCCTGCCAATCTGGATCCTGGCTCTCTGGGTAAATTTTAGTATCAGGATCGTTTCCTATCTCGTGTTTACGCGAGGTAAACATCTCGTCAATGCACTGCTGGGAATCGTCTTTGCAGTACTGATATTCAGGTCGGCCGAGCGCTTCGGACTTGTGGAACTCACATATGGTGTTTACAGCCTGGCCATCATTGCAGCTGCCTGGGGTGTTTTTGTACCCTTCATTTATATATTTGCGAACAGATTATTTCCGGACACAAGAAAAAAATAACAATTCACCATGGATATAAACTTTACCTTTTCCGATACGATCGCAGGTTACGTGACAGAATTCAATCTGAACGAACGTACTTTCTCTCTAAAAACCTCTGACAACCGCATTTTCAAAGCATACATCTCTGATAATTGCTATGCGCGATATTCACGTAACCTGAATGAGGCGTACAAGGATGCCACGGCCGATATGATGAACCTACTGGCCCTTCCGCGCCAGATGGTATTTGCATACGGAACATTTTATCCCCGGGAGAATAGCAGCCAGCCCTTTTTTCAGGTACAGTGGATGGTCTTTCCAGGTAGGGGCCCCGGTAAATACCGGCATGAGGAGCCCGACTGGTGGATCAATCAGATCGACTCCATCGCGGCCAGCTACATGAGATGGCAGTTCGATTTTCCCAATAAACCCATCGATTATGAAAACTATCGCACCATGCTTCATCTGGGAGGAACAAAAAAAGGGGATTATCTGCAGGAGACCGACACCATTTCACGGTTGATCTACGGATTTGCGTCGGCCTATCTCCTTACCGGTAAAGATGAATACCTTGAGGCCGCCGAGAAAGGGAGTGATTACCTGCGGGACCACATGCGTTTTTATGATGCCGATGAAGATATCGTGTACTGGTATCACGGGATCAAGGTGGAAGGGGAGAAAGAGACCAAACTGCTGACATCCGAGTTTGGTGACGATTACGACTCCATCCCCATGTACGAGCAGATTTACGCCCTGGCGGGACCCACGCAGACCATGAGGATCACAGGGGATCCCAAGATTAAATGGGACATCGACAAAACATTGGATCTGTTCGAGCGTTTTTTCAAAGACGAAGAAAAAATGGGTTACTTCTCCCACATCGATCCGATTATGCTGGATCCGAGAACGGAGAGCCTGGCACACAACCGGGCCCGCAAGAACTGGAACTCGGTGGGAGATCATGCCCCGGCTTACCTGATCAACCTCTATCTGGCCACAGGAGAAGAAAAGTATGCCGACTTCCTCGAATATACATTTGACACCATCACCCGCTTTTTCCCCGATTATGAAAACAGTCCCTTCGTACAGGAGAAGTTTCACGAGGACTGGAGCCCGGATCAGACATGGGGTTGGCAACAAAACAGGGCCGTAGTGGGACACAACCTGAAGATTGCCTGGAACCTGATGCGGATGCAATCTCTGAAACCAAAAAAGGAATACCTTGATTTTGCCAGAAAGATTGCGGAGCTGATGCCCGAAGTGGGTTGCGACAGACAAAGAGGAGGCTGGTACGATGTGGTGGAGCGGGTGACAAAACCCAACGGAACACATCATGAATTTGTCTGGCACGACCGGAAAGCATGGTGGCAACAGGAACAGGCCATCCTGGCATATCTTATCATGTTTGGAATACTGAAAGATGATGAGTACAACAAAAACGGAAGGGAAGCAGCTGCATTTTATAATGCTTTTTTCCTCGACAGTGATGATGGTGGCGTCTATTTCAATACGCTGGCAAATGGTTTACCCTACCTGCTCGGCAATGAACGATTTAAAGGGAGTCATTCCATGAGCGGTTATCACAGCATGGAACTCTGTTTCCTCGCGGCAACCTACGTCAACCTGCTCATCACCAAACAACCGCTGATCCTTCATTTCAAGCCGCTGCCGAACAGTTTCAAAGACAACATCCTCCGTGTTTCTCCAGATATCTTGCCGGCTCACAGCATCTACATAGAAAACTGCTTTGTGGATGGGGAACCATATTACAATTTCAATGCAGAAGAACTCACGGTTACTTTGCCACAAACTGATAAACAGGTGAGAGTGAAAGTGAAAATAGCACCCAAAAGCTGGCTCGACTAGTCAAAAAAGAACAGATGAAAGTAACTATTCAGACAAAAAACGACATCGTCTATATCACAATCCAGGGAAGTATAGACAGCAACACGGCAGGCGAATTACAGTCGCGTATCATGGAAGAACTGACATCCTGCAATCGGGTAATTATGGATTTAACCGCAGTTGTTTTCCTCTCCAGTGCCGGGTTGCGGGTCCTGTTGATGATCTACAGACAACTCAATGCCAAAGGAGGTAAGGTCCTGCTGGTAAACGTCTCGGAAGAGATTTGCGACATCATGTCGATGACCGGATTCATTAATTTCTTCGAACTTTATGGCAGCATCGAAGAAGCAGAAAAGCAATTCATACAGGCATGAGTACACTCGATAACAGAATCGATTTCTACCCCACAAACGAATACAATGGAATCAAATACCGGAGGGGACGTGTGCTTCCCTTTGGTGCGACCCTGGTACCCAACGGCGTGAACTTTTCCGTTTTCTCCAGTGCGGCCACATCCTGTACCCTGGTCCTTTTCAATAAAAATGAGGAGGAGCCCTATGCCGAGATACCGCTCCCCGATGAATTCAGGGTGGGAAATGTGTATGCCATCATTGTCTTCGGACTCGATTACGAGAATATAGAATATGGATACAGGATGGATGGTCCCCACGATCCGCAAAACGGACATCGTTTCGACAGAAATATTGTTTTATCGGATCCCTATGCCAAAGCAATAGGAGGCAGGGATATCTGGCGTGACGCCTCCGGCCTGAACAGAAATTACCCGTTCCGGTCGCGACTGGTGTTCGATGATTTCGATTGGGAGGAGGATAACCCGCTGGAAACACCCATGGAGGATCTGATCATTTACGAGATTCACGTGAGAGGCTTTACGTCCCACCCTTCATCGGGTGTCAGACACCGGGGTACCTTCGCCGCCATCAGGGAGAAGATACCTTACCTGATTGAGTTGGGTATCAACTGCGTGGAGCTGATGCCGATCTATGAGTTCGATGAATTCGAACACAGCCGTGAAAATTCCGATACGGGAGATCTGCTGGTGAACTACTGGGGCTATAGCACCCTCAATTTTTTTGCTCCCAAAGCAGGTTATGCAGCGACAGGCAAGTACGGGATGGCGGTGGATGAGCTGAAGACACTGATCAAAGAGTTACACAGGAACGGCATTGAGGTGATCCTGGATGTGGTGTTTAACCATACGGCGGAGGGTGATCATCGCGGGCCGACCATCTCTTTCAGAGGCATTGACAACAAAACTTATTACATGCTCACCCCCGATGGCTATTATTTCAACTTCTCCGGCACGGGCAACACCCTCAACTGCAACCATCCCGTGGTCCGCAACATGGTACTCGACTGCCTCCGCTACTGGGCTTCGGAATATCATATCGACGGATTCCGTTTTGACCTGGCTTCCATTCTCGGGCGGGCGCAGGATGGCAGCCCCCTGAACAATCCCCCCCTACTGGAATCGCTTGCCCACGATCCCATACTGGCAAAATGCAAACTGATTGCCGAGGCGTGGGATGCCGGCGGACTCTACCAGGTAGGAGCCTTTCCTGCCTATGGCCGTTGGGCAGAATGGAACGGGAAATACAGGGATACTGTCAGAAAATTCCTCAAGGGCGACCACAATACTGTGGGACAGTTGTCGCAGTGCATGCAGGGCTCGCCCGAGATGTACCTGCACCGGGGTACCACGGCCGGAATTAACTTCATCACCTGCCACGATGGTTTCACGTTGTATGACCTGTTTGCCTATAACGGAAAACACAATGAAGCAAACGGTGAAAATAATCAGGATGGATGCAACGACAACTTCAGCTGGAATTGCGGGTGGGAAGGTGAAACGGATGACCCCGCCGTAAACCTCCTGAGGCACCGCCAGATTAAAAATGCACTGACCATTCTGATGCTCAGTCAGGGAGTGCCGATGATTTTGATGGGCGATGAGATGGGCAGGACCCAAATGGGTAACAACAACACCTATTGTCACGATAGTGAGTTTAACTGGCTGGACTGGAGTTTTGTACAAGTAAATTTCGATCTGTTGTCCTTTGCCCGGCATATCATTAACTTTCGGCGACAACACCCGATATTAAGGAATAAAGAACATTACAGCAACCACGATTGCAGGGATAGCGGCTATGCCGATGTCACGTTTCACGGTACCAAAGCATGGCATGCCGACTGGTCGGAATCAAATACCGTCTTTGCTTTTATGCTCGACGGGTATCATGCAAAAAATGGCTCCATAAAGGACGATGCCATCTACGTGGCGGCCAACATGCACTGGGATGCACTCGATTTTGAGCTGCCTCAGTTATCAGAAAACAGGAAATGGCATCTTTCAGTCAACACATCCATGGTGCCGCCCGAAACATTTTATCCACTGCAGGGTGAGCCTGAACTGGAAAATCAGTCCAACTTTATTGTGGGTGGACGTTCGGTAATTGTTTTAATAGGTAAATAATTTATTTAATTTGGAGGAATAGGTATGGGTTTTTCGGTAAAAAAAGAGATTTTTGAAGAGTATACGGCCTTAACGATTCGTGGATCCCTGGATTCAGCTACCGCGCCACAATTTGGTGAAGAGGTGAAACAGGTAGTTACGCAAAACCCGCAGGCATTGGTTCTCTACGTGGAGGAACTCAGTTTCATGTCGTCTGCCGGATTGAGGATGCTGATTTTTGCAAAACAAAAATTGGGTACAGCCGCCTCTCTGATTCTGGTCAGGCCCCAGGAGCAATTGCTCGAAACATTGCGAATGACCGGGTTAATATTTAGTGTAAGTATTGTGGACCAATATCCGGAATAGCATGAAAGCAGAATCCCAATCACGTATTTTTGAAGCGGTACCCGGCTCACTTGAGCCGATACGCGATTTTATTGCAGCTTTTGCCACAGCCAACGACATCGACAAGAAGAAAATATTCAAGCTCTGCCTGGCAGTAGACGAAATTTCTTCCAACATCATGAGTTACGGTTATCCTCTGGCTGACATAGATGATGGAACCATCCAAGTCACCATTGGATATCAGGACAAACAGTTGAAGGTAGTTCTCGAGGACCATGCCACGCCTTTCAATCCGATAGAGAAGAGCATGCCTACACCGGAAGATTTAATGAAGCCGGTAGAGGACAGGCCCATTGGGGGGCTTGGTATTTTCCTGGCCCGGCAAAGTGTGGATCTCTTTGACTATGAATACAAGGAAGGAAAGAACCGCAATATATTTGTGGTTGTCATCGATTAGTATCGAAGCTTAACATTGAGCCATGTTTAGAAACCTTCCTTTCAGAAAAAAGATACTGCTGTTGCTCTTTTCATCGATTGCCGGTTGTGTTATCTTTACCACCTCGCTGACTGTTTTTTTTACCGAAAAATCGACCCAGGGTGTAATTGACGACATGCTGTTTTCTGTGGCCTACGGAGCGCATAACCTGGTAGGAGATGACTACCATGACCGGATCGTAGACGAATTTTCAATCTCCCCAGAAGAATTTGAACTCAAAAGAAGTACCCTGCATGAGTTTGCCAATAAGGTGGAGGTGAAAGAGGTCTACTCCTACATTATTTACAACAACGAGGTGCGATGGACCTCGGGAAGTCTGAGCACCGATACTTTTTTTACCGTCTATCAGGGAGACAGGGAGAAGATGAAGAACATCTACTTTACACCGATAGAAGAGAATCGGATTGTTTTCAACAGTTACAATGATGCCTATGGCTCGGTAAAATCAGTTTTTGTGCCTTTTACCACTGCCGCCGGAACACGTTACGTGGTGGGGGCTGATTATGATTACGAGGTGGTGAAGAGTGAACTGACCGGTATTGCCATTGGATTTATCCTGTTTGGTCTGTTTATCCTGATTGTATCGTTTATCATCGCCTTTGTTCTGACCAACAAGATGTCGGCGCCCATCAAGAAGCTCGTGGAATTTTCCAATGAGATGGTCGAAAATGACTACAGTTTAAACGAGTATGATCAAAACTACCTGAAGGACTTCTCCCAAAAATACAAAGATGAAATTGGAATTCTCTCCGGTTCGTTTCTTTATCTTCAGAACTCCATCAAGCACTATGTGAACGACCTGAAAAAGACCACGGCTGCGAAGGAGAGCCTGGAGAGTCAGTTGCGAATTGCGAATGCCATTCAGATGGGTATGCTCCCCAAGGAGGTTGACGGGTTCTGCGATCACGACGAGTTTGCAATCTGTGGTTTTATGAAGCCGGCACGGGAAGTGGGGGGCGACCTCTATAATTATTTTATGATCGACAATGAACATCTTGGTTTTACCATCGGTGATGTTTCCGACAAAGGAATACCGGCTGCCCTCTTCATGTCGATGACCAATACCCTCATTAAATCGATCGCCCTCACCGGAATCACACCTGCCGATGTACTCTACAGGGTGAACAACGAGCTTTGCAAGGGGAACGAACAGAGCATGTTTGTCACCCTCTTCTTTGCGAAGTTGAACATCTATACAGGACATGTGGAATATGCCAATGCCGGACACAATCCATTTATTCTTCTGAGCAAAAACAAACAGGAGTACCAGAAACTGCATCCCGGTATTGTATTGGCTGCCTTTGAGGACATTCACTTCAAAAACGAAGAGATTATCCTGTCGCCGGGAGATACCCTGCTAATGTATACCGACGGGGTGACCGAAGCGATGAACAGCCAGCAACAACTGTTTGGTGAGGAGCGGTTGCTGCAGATTTTCAACCAGGGCATAAACGTTTCCGTCGCTACGATGATTCAGTCTGTGATTGGGGCTCTGGATACTTATGTAGAAGGTTTTGAACAATCGGATGACATCACGGTGCTGGCGCTGCGTTATCATTGATACTCCCTTATTCGTTTCTTAGCGAGATCAAACTGCTGAACAGATCGTACGCCGATTGGAGAAAGCGTTGCCTGTTTTGCTGCATCTTCATCTTCTCGTTGAGCAGGTCACTCTGATGAATGTACCCCTTTGCGAACTGTAGCTGTACTGCCACTGCGTTTTGCCGGCTCAACTCCCAGTTTTTCCGGTTCAGACGGTAGCTCTCCTGTCTGACTTGTAACAGAGAGAGTTCACTGAGCCGCTCTTTTTCCCGACTGTTGCGGATATCACGCAGGTTCTCCCGCTCCATCAGTTGTTGCAAGCGCATCCGTGACACCTCTTTGGATGTACTGAACGATTGGGTAACAGGTACCCTGAGTGACAGGCCGATATAGCTGTATCCTCTCCAGAAATTGCGGTGAAAGAGCGAGAGTTCATTGTTGTAGTAGTTGGTACCGTAATATCCATTCAACGTGAGGGTAGGAGCGTACTTCCAGGAGGCCGACTTCAGGCGGAGCGACGCCAGATTCACTACTTCCTGCTGTCGCATCACCTCCGGGGATATGGGTCCATAGGCAGGTAATGTTTTCATCTCCAGAGTCCCCAATAGTGCTGGAATATCCTCTGCAAGAGAAAGCGAAGCCACATTCGCATCCGTCACGTCCATTCCCATGAGGTAGAGCAATTCTGCTTTCCGGTCGCCCGTGATCTTCGCCGCCTCCAGATAAGCGGCAACAGATTCGTTGTATGTCCGGTGAGTGTCATTCTTTTCGGAGAGGCTGATCTTCTCTTTCAAATGGAGCTGTCTGGCATTTCGGAGCAATTCGGCGTAATAGGTTGTATCTCCCCTGAGCATTTTTTGTTGCTCTTCAGCGATCACACATTCCGCGTAAGCAAGAGCCACCCGCTCTTTTAAGTCCTCTTCTGTGATCTCTGTATCATATTCCTGAATTCTTTGCTGCTGTTTTTTTTCTGACACCTGGTTGATCTTATCCGGATTAAAGAGATCGAACCGGAGATTTACCCCTGCCGATGAATTGTATTTTGTGTTAAACTTCAGATAGATCATCTCTCCTTCCTCCACCGATGGATCAAAAACATGGGCCGGTACGGGAGTGGCGGGGATCACCAGATTTTGTCGCATCTCTCCCGAAAGGTAGATTTCGGGAATATGCTGGAGACGACTCTCTTCAACCTCAATGGATGCGGCTTCGTTTTTTATCTTCTCTACGCTGAGGGTGGGTGAGTTCGCCAGTGCCCGTTGAATGGCTTCCTCCAGTGTCAAAGGCTCCTGTGCAAAAGCTGCTGCAGAAAATAAAAGTGCAGATAGAAATACTATTTTTCTCATTGAATTGACCTGTTTTCAAGATGTAATTTTTTTGTATGATGATTTCATTTCTTATGCATGTGGCATTTATCCAGCATACTTTTTTTTTGATTACCGTTTTATCTCTATCTAAAAACCGAGGAGGGTTCCACTTTCTTTAATTTTCGGATTGAAAAGTAAGAACTTCCCACGGAGATAATCAGTGTGGTGAGAAACAAAAAGCCCAACAGTGCGGGAGTGAGGCTGATAATCAGTCCCCCTTTTGCCATTCCTATTTTGGAGATAACAAGCAGGATCAGCGACACCAGATACCCAATCAGGGCATAAATTACCGATTGGGCAACAACCAGCCGGGTGATGTACTTGCCTGAAGCTCCGATTGCTTTCAGCGTACCGTAATCTTTGATGCGATCGTAAGTGACCGAGTACATGGTGAGTCCGATGATAAAGAAACCGCTGATAATACCAAAAAGCACCAGCGTGGCGAAGCTCATTCCCATGTTGTTGGCGGTCATTACGTTGACAATGGTGGCTACTCTGATCTTCTCTGCTGACCAGGCCTTCAGATCGGGTGCAATCTGGTTGATTTCGAAAACCACCGATTCAATCCTGGTAACATCGGGTACAGTCACAATCACTCCGCTCACCTGTGTGGGCGACATCCCGGTGTAGTAGCGGGCTTTGTCGGTCGTGGTATAAATGAGCGGGGAGGTGAATCCCTTCGCATCTTTTGTCATTACCCCCACTGTGGCCGACTTGCCATTAATTTCGAAACGGGTGCCCGGTTCTACCTCATAACGCAATGTCTTGTTGTCATAAAAATCGGTGGAGACGATCTCTGGTGCTGCCAGGCTGTTGATGGATCCGGAATAGACCAGGTCGGCATAAGGACCCGCCGCCATAGCGGGGTAGTCGCTGCCGATAATCATGGCCGGAGCATCCTTGCCATTGGGAAATCTGGCAGAGACGTTGGTAATCACGAATCCGTGCGTACCGGTCACCCCATCGATGCTACGCAACTGATTTACCCAGCGCACATCGAGCGGGGAGAGCTGATTTATGTTTTCGGTCTGCTTTTTTACCACGAAAACCTGTGCATACTGAGGGTTGGCATTCCCCACGATCCCTCCGATGATGTTGGCGAGGTAGAAGAACATCCCCAGCTCGATCCCGATCAGGTAGATGCTGATGATGATCGCCGTGAGTATGCCCATGCTTTTGGACTTTTCGAAGCTGACAAATTTAAAGGCGGTAGAAAGCATAAAAGGTCAATTTAATTGTACACTGCATTCCACTTTCGACTCGATAAATAACGGTTCCTTTATTTCAGTAAGGGAAACCTCGATCTCACGGATGCGGCGATCTTCAAGGTCAGTTCCGCTATCGGAAAAAAGCGATTTCTTTTTCAAGTCGGGAGAGATGCGCACGATCTTGCCTGTGGCTGCCACTTCGGCGTTGCCATGAAGATTTATTTGACAGGGTTGGCCCAACTGGAGTTTGTGGGCAAACAGCTCATCGATCTCTACCATCACCACCAGGGGGGTGTCGGGGGAGATCCGCCCATATTGCTGATATTGGCTCACAGCTTCGCCCACGTGGGGAGCAAGATCCAGCAGGACACCATCGGTGGGAGCACGAAATACTTTTTTCTGAAGATCGCCTGCCCTGGAGGCACGTTGAATTTTCAGCTCATTCAATTGCGATTGCTGCATTCTGTAGTCGTTCTCCAGCTTTTTCATCTGCTCGGCTCCCCGATCGAATTCGTTCTGCAGTGTACGTACATTTTCTCCGGTGGTGGCCCCCACACCCAGTAGTTCCCTTGCATCTTTCAGAAGACGTTCTTGTTCTGTATGCAAAACCCGCTGCTGCTCCAGCATGATCTTCGCCGACTGCACTGCCAGCTCCTGTGATTTCAACCGGGTATCAGCCTCTCTGACCGCCAGCTCCTCGTCGCTACTGTAGAGCGTGAGAATCAGCTCACCTTCCTTCACGCTCTCTCCTGCTCTCCGATGTACCTCCTTCACGATGCCCGATGCCGGTGCAGCCAGTTCAATTACACCACCTTGTGGCACTACCTTGCCAATGCCGACAATCTGTGGCGGAGTAAGTTCGGTTTGTGACGGGGTGCTTTTTTCCTGTTTGCTGCCACACGCTGCCAGTAGCAGTATGGCTGTAAGGAGAACAATTTGTTGCTTCATCTTATAGTAAATTTATTGTCAACGTAAAAAAAATCAAAAATCATCCTCCATGGCTGTTTCGCTGATTCTCCCTTCCGACACATAGATGGTTCTGTCGGCATACTTTTTCAACCTCACATCATGGGTGACCACAATTACTGCCCGGTCATCCAGTGAGAGCTGACTCAGCATATCCATCACCATTTTTGCACTTTTGTGGTCGAGGGAGGCCGTGGGTTCGTCGCACAGGATCAATTGCGGGTTTGTCACCAGGGAGCGGGCAATTGCTATTCTCTGCTGTTGCCCCCCGCTCAAATTTCTGGGAAGGTTGTAGATGCGATCCTCCATCCCAAATTTACGAATCAGTTCCATCGCCCTCCTTTTCGCCTCTTTTCGCTTTTCACCCTGCAGCAGGAGGGGTTCCATCACATTATCCAATGCGTTTAGCGGAGCCAGCAGGTTAAAGCCCTGAAAGACAAAGCTAATATGCTGCAGGCGGAGATAGGCCAGTTCATTCTCAGAGAGGTCGTTCACACAGGTATCTCCCACCCACACCTTTCCTGTAGAAGGATAGATCACAGAACCAAGGAGTGACAGGAGGGTTGTTTTCCCGGAACCGGAAGGACCTACCAGCAGGGTGATTTCACCGGTTCTGAATTCTGCGGTTGTAGGTTGCAGAGCCACAATGGTAGATTCTCCGGTCTTATACTCTTTCCCCGCCGCAGTAAGTCTTGCTGCAATTTTCATGTGTAACAGTGTTTATCGTACTCGTTTCGATAATCAGTTTGAAACAACAAAAGAAAGCATTAAATCGCAAACCCGCAAACGTATTGGAAAAGAAAAAGGCATAATATCCAATGAATATAATCAATGAAGTCGACATCCTGTCCGGACTTTCTTTGACAGCTTTTTCTACAACTTTGAGGCTCTTAATATCTCTCTCTTTCCGGGGGGACCCGGAAGCCGTTCCACCCGAAACCTGGCTGTCTGGAGCATCCTTCTCACAACCCCTTTGGCACAGTAGGTAGTGAGGATGGCACCTTGTTCAGATAAGCTGTAGAGGTAGTTAAAAATGTCCTGTGTCCACATTTCCGGCTGTTTATCGGGTGCAAAAGCATCGTAATAGATCAGGTCGAATTTTCTATCTGGAATAAAGGTGTCAGGCACGCTGAAATCGATCTGTTGTTTCAACAGCGTGAAACCCGGGGTAATGACAACTGCTTTTTCCCAGGGTGTTTTGTGCAGTTGGAGAAACTTTTTTTCAAGTGTGTTGTTCACCAATCCAACATCATTATAATCCCTCTGATCGGACAGCATGGGGGTATCCGCTGCTTCATCCCTTTCAAACCGATTCAACAGGGCCGTATAATTGAGCTTTTGTACCGTTTCATTTGAGATGGGAAAACGCTCGAGGCCCTGATAAAAAACATTTATTTCTTTTTTTTCAGCTTCCAGCAAAGTGAGTAAGGCATTAAGGCCCGTGCCGAAACCAATTTCCAGCAGATTGATTGCACGGAAGTGTTGTAGGGATTGTTCCGGAGAGAGTTGTTGTTGCGTCTCCAGGTCATGCTGTAATTCAGGTGATTCCTGTCCACCGGTAGGCTGAAACAGAAGTCTGTGTAGCAGTCCCTCCCTGATGAAAATGTGGGTCGACTCCTGTATGGCGCCGTGCGTGGAGTGATAGTGCTCATTCAATTCCGGCACATACAGCGTATGTGATCCATCTTCCGTGATCTCGATGGAGACAGTGAGAGAACGTTTGTCTGAAGGCATAAGGCACAGATTGTATGAAATTTTGAGACAGCAGGTTTACGATGGAATGGGATTGATCGCAATCACGGAAAACAAAAGTAAACAAACTTTGTTTAGGATTTTCGGCAAAGGCCGAAAATAGTTACATTTGTCACTCAATCATATCCAATGCAAAAATATTTTTTTTTAATTCTTTCCATCCTTTTGTTGCTTTCCTGCCAGACCGGAAGCAAAAAAAGTGATACCGGAAAAAAAGCGGTGTTGACAGTTACCATTGAACCGCAACGTTATTTTCTGGAACAGCTTGTGGGTGACGCATTTACAATTAATATGCTGGTGCCGCCCGGTTCAAGTCCCGAGACTTACGAACCTGCTCCGTCGGTAATGGTGGAGATGGGAAACAGCCTGATCTACTTTATGGTGGGTGGCCTGGGATTTGAACAGGCATGGAATGAGCGGCTGGCGATTAACAATCCCTCCGTGACCATTGTGAATTGTTCGGAAGGCATTGGCAGATTAGAAGATGATGATCTTACAGGTCATGCAAGCGATCATGTCCATGGCGACACGGATCCCCACGTTTGGTCATCGCCCCGGGGCGTGAAAATAATGGCTGCCAACATGCTGGAGGCGGTGGTGAAAGCTGATCCTGAGAATGAGGAGCGGTATCGTGCAAATTTTGTCCAGTTCGCCCGGAAAATTAATGAAACCGATAGCCTCATACGGGAAAAGCTGGCCCATGCTGTTTCCCGCTCGTTCATCATTTATCATCCGGCACTTGCCTATTTCGCGGAAGATTACAATTTGCACCAGCATAGTGTGGAGTTTCAGGGAAAAAACCCCTCCCCGGCACAGATGAAAACATTGGTTGATCTGGCCCGCAGGGAACAGATACATACCTTGTTCATCCAAAAAGGATTCGATACAAAAAACATGGAGGTGATTGCCCGTGAGATCGGGGCGGAAGTATTCGAGATTGATCCGTTGAATTACGAATGGGATAAAGAGTTGCTGCGTGTGGCCGATATATTAGCGCGTGATGTAGATGAAAACACTGATTGAAATAGAAAACCTGACTGTCGGTTATGAAAACAAACCGAACGTGTTGAAAGAGGTATCCCTGACCATTTTCGACGATGATTTTCTCGGCATCATCGGGCCGAACGGCGGCGGGAAGACCACACTCCTGAAAACGATTCTGGGGCTTATAAAACCACAATCGGGGTCCGTTACTTTTTACGATAACGGCCAAAAAATACCCTCCCTCAATATTGGTTATCTTCCCCAGATAAATCAAATTGATAAAAAATTTCCCATTTCCGTTTCTGAAGTGATCCTGTCGGGACTCACACCCTCGAAAAAGTTTTTGAGGAGATACGCAGCAAAAGATAAGCTGAAGGTGAAAAGTGTGGCTGAGCGACTGGGCGTGGAGCATCTGCTGACACGTTCCATCGGTGAACTTTCAGGTGGCCAGCTCCAGCGGGTGTTGCTTGGAAGAGCCATCATTGACAGCCCGAAACTGATTATTCTGGATGAGCCGAGTACCTACGTGGACAAGCTTTTTGAGACCAATTTCTACAAACTGCTGGGCGACATTAACAAGAATATCGCCATCATGCTGGTATCGCACGATGTGGGCACCATCATTTCAATGGTAAAAAATATTGCCTGTGTGAACCAGGGGCTGCACTATCATTCCGGCTCCAATATATCGCAGGAGTGGCTGACCAACGCCTACGAATCGTGCCCCATAGAGATACTGGGGCACGGTGCACTTCCTCATAGGGTGCTGCTGCAACACGACCATTCAGCCACAGAACCGCCTCATCGCGATTAAGAACGGAAAGAGGCTGTTTACTGTCTTATCAGATACTCGGCAATCTGCACAGCATTGAGTGCGGCACCCTTACGGATCTGGTCTGAAACGGTCCAGAAGGTCAGCCCGTTTTCATTGGTCAGATCCTTGCGGATGCGGCCCACGTAAACCGGGTCTTTTCCGCTGAGATTGAGCGGCATGGGATACTCTTTGTTTGCCGGGTTATCAATCAACTCCACTCCATCGGCATTGCTGAAAGCGGTACGTACTTCTTCCAGTGAAAGCGGACGTTCGGTTTCGATCCAGATGGCTTCTGAATGGGCACGCATCACCGGGACCCGCACACAGGTGGCGCTCACCTCTATGTTGGAATGCATGATCTTGCGTGTTTCATTATACATCTTCATCTCCTCTTTCGTGTATCCGTTGTCGGTGAAAACATCGACCTGCGGAATCAGGTTGTATGCCAGCTGGTAAGCAAACTTGGAGACGGTGGGCTTTTCGCCGTTCACAAGTTGCGTATACTGATGTTCCAGTTCCTGCATGGCAGCGGCTCCGGCACCCGATGCTGCCTGATAGGTGGCTACATGTACTTTCTTAATGTGGGTGATGTCCTCAATTGCTTTCAGCGCCACTACCAGCTGTGCCGTGGTGCAATTGGGGTTGGCAATGATACCGCGTGGTGTATTGAGCGCATCTTCAGCGTTCACCTCCGGCACCACGAGCGGTACGTCGTCCTCCATGCGGAAAGCGCTGGAGTTATCAATCATGATGGCACCATGTTTGGTAATGGTCTCGGCAAATTCCAGTGAAGTACCACCTCCGGCGGACACGAATGCGATGTCGATCCCCCTGAAGTCGTCGTTGTGTCGCAACTCTTTTACGGTGATTTGTTTACCCTTGAAAGTATATGAAGTTCCGGCACTTCTTGAAGAGCCGAACAAATGCAATTCATCAAATGGAAAGTTCCTCTCTTCCAGTACGCGGAGTAACTCCTGACCTACAGCCCCGCTGGTACCTACAATAGCGATGTTCATACGATAATTTTCTTAAATTGATAACCAGTTGTAAATGATATAAAGATCACAAAGATATAAAAAAGAGAATAAAAGCAGCAATATGAAATTGTTAAACTTAGGTGATGGCAATTTTTTTTGTGATCTTCCCTATTTTCAGGATGTAAAATCCTTTGGACAGGGTGAGGGTATACTCATTGGTCCCTGCTTTCACACGGCGACTGAATACTTTCACGCCCATGATGTTGTAAATCTCCAGTATATCGTCTTTGGGCAGATTCTCAATAATAAGCCGGTTCTCCGACAGCTTTATCTTTACCGTATCCGGCACTTCCACCACACTCTTTTCGGGATTTACCTGCGACAAGAGCGGAAATCCCATTCCACCCAACAGGAGGGTTGTCAAAAGAATGGCATAGAAACGTTTCATAAAATTTGGATCACCTCACAAAGATACTATTTTTCCCTCAACGGCAAGTTCGGTATTTGGAAAAACGGCCACCGCCTCTTTCAGAAGTGTACCGATCTCGCTGTAGCGTGATGAATAATGTCCGATTATCAGTTTTTTCACTCCCGCTGCTGCGGCTATTTCAGCAGCCTGTCGGGCAGTGGAGTGGAATGTCTCTTCTGCACGCATCCGTTCACTCTCTGCAAACGTGGCTTCGTGATAAAGCAAATCCACATTTTTTATAAAAGGAACAATCTCGGGTGCATAAGCCGTATCGGAACAGTATGCATACTTGCGGGAGGGATTGCCCGGGTAGGTGAGGTTTTTATTGAGGATGAGTGTACCGTCGGGTGTGAGGTAGTCGGCTCCGTTTTTAATCTCCTGTATCTTTTTTACAGGGATATGATAAAAGTCAATCATCTCGCGGTTTATGTGTCGTGGCGACTCTTTCTGTTCAAAGAGAAAGCCGTTTGTGTGGATACGGTGTTTCAGCGGGAAGGAGGTTACGCGCATCGTTCTGTTTTCAAAAATCAACTCCTCGGCGTCGGGGTTCAGCGGGAAGAGGTTTATCTTGAAGGACAGATGGTTACCCAGGTATGTCAGAAGCGGGTTTAGCATAAAATCGATCTCCTTGTGGGCATAAATGTTCAGATCGTCCGTTCTTCCCAGCAGGCTGAGTGTGGAGATCAGGCCGGGTAAGCCAAAGATATGATCTCCATGCAGGTGAGAAATAAAAAGACTTTGAAGTTTGTTCATGCGTACTTTATACTTCCGCATCTGCAGCTGGGTGCCTTCACCGCAATCAATCATGAACAGCTTTTCACTCATGTCGATCAGTTGCGAAGGGGGATGATGCAGGGTGGTAGGCATGGCCGATCCGCAACCCAGTAGGGTTATCTCAAACTTTGTCATGTCAGCGGATACCGATCAGTTTATGGGTTTGAAGACTCAATGCCCATACCGGATTATCTTTGATCAATGAAATACAATAATCCACATTCTCCTGGACAATACGATTGTTGTCGAAAATGGGGCTAAGCAGGTAGCGAGCTGTCTCGGGGAGAATGGAAATATCGGGCAGTGGATCGCCCTTTTGGATGGGAAACCGCAATTCATCCACCCGGGGAATCAACTCCCTTACTTTTTCAAAATTTTGTTTGGGGCTGCAGGTAATATAATCAATGCCGGCAGGGATTTTCCGTGTGCCGTTGGTCTCAATGGCCTGCATATACCCTGCTTCCTTAAAAAAGGCCACGATGGCATCTGTCAGCTGCAGTGCCGGTTCACCCCCTGTCCAGATGATCCATTTGCAACCATACCGGTTAATCTCTTCGAGCAGCTCATCGGTGGTCATCTTCACACCCCTTTCGAAGTCGGTATCACAAAAACTGCAGGCCAGGTTGCACTTGGCAAGCCGGATAAAGATAGATGCCTGGCCGGTTCGTCCTCCTTCACCCTGAATTGAATAGAATATCTCATTCACATTCAGGTTCATAGATCGCTGATGTCTTGGGTGTCTCACTTACTTCCATGGCGTACAACTCCGGCAACTGCGGCTTGAACCGGTCGTACAGCATTTTGGCAATATTTTCTGCCGAGGAGTTGCGTGGCGCAAGGATGTCGTTCAGATTCCGGTGATCGAGGGTTGTGTCGATATATGTCTTCACAATGCGCAATTCGTTGTAATCCCGTACGAAACCCTGTGGACTTAATTCTTTGGCCCGCAGGTGAACAGTGACCACGTAATTGTGTCCATGCAACCGGCTGCAGGGATGGTCATCGGGCAAGCCATCAAGTGAATGGGCTGCCGAAAATGAAAATTCTTTGCTTATTTTGTACATTTTGCTGATTGGTTGATTGGTTTGTTGATCCGTGAATGACAATTGAAATTTAATTCATCATCACATGCTCACATCAATAAGTCATATGGTCTACTCCAGTTTCAGAGAGGCTCTCAGCGGATAGTGATCTGAAAAATTTTGTTTATCGACCTTTGCTCTGAATGCCTCTATATTTTTGCTGTGCATGATATAATCGATCCGAAACAAAAAAAGATCTTCGTGATAGGTGATTCCCGGACCAAAGGCTGTAGAAACATAGGCATCTTTCAGTCCTTTTCTCATCTTATGGTAGGTGTATGATATGGGTGTGTCATTAAAATCACCGCAGATGATTGTTCCTTTTGTTTCCTGTGTGTCGATATACTGCTTCACTTTCTCTGCTTGTCGCGCACGCATGCGGTAGGCTCCTCCCAGACGGGTACGGATGTTGGTTGTTACTGTCCCCAGTTTCACCGAATCGGAATTCTGAATATAATCGCTGTATAACTTTTTGTCTTCTGCCTTAATGCTGTTCGATTCCAGGTGTACGTTGGCCACAGTATACCTTTTACCGTGTATGTCGATGGTGTACACTGCTGCTCCGTTGTAGGAGGACTCGAATACCACCTCATGCGTCTTCTCGATTGGAAATTTTGAGAAGCAAGCCAGTCCGAAGATATGATATTTTCCCGAAGATTCCAAACCGGTGATTGAACGGTAGGGATACTTATTGAGAATCCGGTTCACATCGCGCTGTGAAAAGATGGACTGTCCGGTTTTGCTCACCAGGTATTCCTGCAGACAGACAATGTCGGCATCGGTACGGGTGATGTAATCGAGAATAGGGTGCTCTGCTGAATTTTTGTTTCTTTCCTCCGGAAACCCCTGCACATTGTAGGTAAGGACCTCGATGGTTTCCTGTGGAGCTTCTTCCGGAAAAAGATGCATTGGGAAAAAGGTTGTGACCGGCTTGTGGCATAGTAGTATGGCAATCAGTGAAATAAGTGCCAGCTTCCATTTCGAGAAGATGATCCAGAAAATCAGGTAACATACATTGAGCAGGAAAATCAAACCGAAACCCAATCCCATGTACGAGAAGAGATTGGTCTTAAGCGGAGAGACATTCCAGGAAAGAAAAGACGAAAAAAGGAGGATAATGGCTACGATATTGGTAGCGAAAACAGACCATTTGACGACGTCCCTGAATCTTATTTTTTTATTTTTTGCTCGCATCAAAAAGCTTCTTTTTTTCATCTGCCGAGAGATTGCTGTATCCCGATTGTTTCAGCTTGTCGAGGATGGCATCAATCTCTTCCTGTTCGCTGTGTTTGCGTTTGTTGTAATCCCAGTCGGTCTCACTGCGGGCATGTTCCACCCTCATTTTCGATTTTTTTTGGCGCAGTTTGGACAGGTTTGCAAACCAATCGATCCACTTGCTCATCCAGAGTGTGATATCCCTGCCGTTTTTGTACTGCATGGCAAACAGGTACCCCAGCAATGCGCCGCCGATGTGTGCCACGTGTCCGCCCGGGTTGGTGGCGTTGCCGAGAGAAAGGAAATCAAGTGCGAACGCAAAAATAGCAATGTACACAATTTTCACCGGCCCCAGGAAAAGGAGGTGCAACTGTACGTCGGGGCGATAAAAGGCTGCTCCCATTACGATGGCCATGACAGATGCCGACGCACCAATCATCCATCCCCGACCCATGTCCATGTAATAGGGAATGGTGTTGAAGGCGACCACATAGAGCAGTGCTCCTGCCAGCCCTCCCAAAAGGTAAAGACTGCCAAGAGAGCGGCCTGAGAAGTATTGTAAAAAAATTTGTCCGAACCAATAAAGCCAGAGCATGTTAAAGAGAAGATGCAGAAACCCCTCATGCACGAACATATAGGTAATGGGCGTCCATAGACGGCTTAACAGCAGCGGGATATGAGAGGGCACTCCCAGGAAGACAATAAGATCGAGGCTGCTGATGTTAAACAGGGTGAATATCACACCGATAATCTTCAGAATCACAAAAACGGCCGTATTGATAAAGATGAGCTTTGTCATCACATCGCCCGTTCTATACTTATTTTTGAGCGTATCAATAATACCTGCCATCTCTTCTGTCTTTTTTTCTCCAATACAAAATCATGAATATCCCGAAGAGCATTCCCCCCAGATGAGCAAAATGAGCTACGTTATCGCCGGATCTGTTGACTACGCCAAAAAACAGTTCCAGCAGGCCGTATCCTATTACGAACCACTTGGCTTTAATGGGAAAAGGGAAAGGTATGATAAAGAGTTCCGCGTTGGGGAAAAGCATGCCGAATGCCAGGAGGATGCCAAATACTGCACCGGAAGCTCCTACCGTGACACTGTCAATTGCTGAAAACATCTCTTGCGGCAACAGGGCTTGTGCGCGCATGTAAATTACCAAAATCTGGATGAGTCCTGCGCCGATGCCCGTAACCAGGTAATAGGTCAGAAAGCGTTTTGGTCCCCATACCTGTTCCAGTGTGCGCCCGAACATGAAGACAGCAAACATGTTAAAGAAAACATGAGAGAAAGAGTAGGGGTCATGCAGGAACATGTAAGTGACCAATTGATAAATGCGAAAATCGGGAGAGACGGGAAAGTGAAGCCCGAAATACCGGGACAGGTCAATACTCCCCCTGCTTAGTAATACAAATTGTGCCAACCAAATTATCCCGTTGATGATGATGATGTTTTTGGTGACAAGTGGGAGCAACCCGGCAAAGCTATTTCGATAATTATTCATTGTGATAATCTGATGTTGAGGCGCAAAAATACGGATTATTTCGCAGCTGATGAGGTTTTTTGCCCCGTAATATGGTTTTTTTTTAGAAAATCAAATACTTTTTATCTTTTTTCTTGATTGTTTTCAATTTATCACTTATATTTGACGGCAAAATAAGGCTCAGCCTTGACTTAATGTATGTTTAATTTCTTTATTTACGTTTTCTTATGAATAAATCAGAACTAATTAGTGCTATTGCTGAACAATCAGGCCTTAGCAAAGTGGATGCAAAGAAAGCATTGGATGCTACACTTGAAACAATCTCTGCAGAAGTGAAAGCCGGTGGTAAAGTTGTGTTGGTTGGATTTGGAACATTTTCAGTATCGGAAAGAAGTGCAAGAAAAGGTATCAATCCGCGCACAAAAAAACCCATCAACATTCCTGCAAAGAAAACAGCCAAGTTTAAAGCAGGCTCAGAACTGTCAAATCTCTAAGGACGTAGTCGTGGAATAAAAAGAGGAACAAATTTTTAGGTTTGTTCCTTTTTTATTTATAAAAAATCTGTACCTTTGTGCCTCTTAAAATGACTCCGTAGCTCAGTTGGTAGAGCAATTGACTCTTAATCAATGGGTCGAGGGTTCGAGCCCCTCCGGGGTCACTTCCTAATCAAGCACTTATCGATTCTGTTCGGTGAGTGCTTTTTCTTTAGGTTGAGCTATAGTCGAGTACAAATACGAAAACACCCAGTAACAACCCAATACAAAACAAACATCTGAAACTTTTTCATTTCCCAAGATTCATCTTTTTCTGAAAAAGATGAATCCACAGGTGACAAAACATGAAATCGAACGATGACTCTTCCGACATAATACAATTGCCGCAAGAGGATATCTTGGAAATCGATCTCGAGCAGTACCGGGCTGACAATTTTGTAGCTCTGTTGGAGAGAGACCTCAACTGCGCATAACAACGTGAACTTGTAGCCTCTATATTTGCCCTTTCACAGAGGTTTCGCTCCTGCGAAACCGTCGGAAGGGCAAATGGAGGCTACAAAATGTTATGCTTAGGATGTTATTATTAACTGTCGATTAGTTTCCAATTTTCACAATCCCTTCAGCAACTTTTGGAAATTTTGAAAATACAAGATCATCGTGCCCTGGGATTATTAAGTTTGGATCTGTAACTAAGGTTTTCATTCTTTTCATGGCCTCAGCATATGCTATAGAATCAAAAGTGTAAATTGGAATTGGCAAAGAGTTTTCCAAATTGTAGTAAACCCAGATTGCATCAGAAGCTATTAATATTTTATTGGTTGTAGAATTTGAGTTAACCAGTAGATACTGATTCTCAAAGGTATGTTTTGAACCAATAAAAACTTTAATACCTGGAATTATTTCAATATTATCGCCTTTTACCAGTTTTAATCTACCTTGTAGGTTTATTTCAATCAGGTTACGTACATCGTTTTTTTTGAATCCTTTTGAAAAACCATTCTCTCCCCAAGCCTCCCCAACAAAATAATCGAAGTCATCTTTTTGCATCCAAACTTTGGCTTTAGGAAAAAGATTTATGCCTCCAATATGGTCATAGTGAGGATGCGTTAATATAATATCGGTGATATCAGAGGGATGTACATTAATACATTCTAGCAGTGAATCAGGTCTGATGTAATACTTCTTCCTCGTTTTGGAGGTGTCAAGTTGACCAGTATCAACAAGAATATTTCTTCCATCTGCTCCTTGCAGTAGCCAAATCATTTGACAAACTCTCACACTATCTTTTTCTCCTGCTCCAATAGCCCATTCTTTAGCTGGAGAATACCCATAATACATGTATCTGAGGGCAAAAACTTTATACTCATCCTTACTATGACTATTTGCCTCAAGGCAAATAAGTTGAAGGATAAAAATGAAACCAATTGTTCTTTTCACGATCTAATAATTTTAGTTTTGTCTTCAAATGAAATAGAAATAAACTTGGCATCTTTCAAATATTCGTGTTATTCAGCTTAAGCAATGATTGTGTATACGCAATGAAGTTGCGTATATATTTCAAATATCTATTACACTATTATCATTAAACATCTTCAATATTAAATTGTTAGAAGTATTTGCGTATTTTTTGTAATTACGCTTACATAAATCATCTTGAATAAAGTCTTTCATGGCCCTTAATATACTTCGTTGAATTATAAATAATTTTTCATGTTTCTTTTTCAGGTACTTACTAAAATATATACCGAATCATTAACATCCCTCCAACTGAATCAGGCATCGAATTTACGAAAACATTCCAATGAAACCAAACCTAAAAATAAACAAAAATAAATAGTAGTGATTCATTTATTACTAAGTTATTCAACATCATTATGCCACATTCCACTATCTTCTAGAATTTCCACTATCTCTTCCTCAACGGTAAGATAGCCCATTAATTTCCTCATTCAATTTTCAGCTTCTAGATTCTACCCCTGATCTTTATTTGGGAATTCATCCATTGTATTATCAAATAGATAAAAACTATTATAAAATTCTCAAAATGCATTCAATGAAAAGACAGTTTGTAGATTTTTATCAGGAGATATCAAAATATTATATGCATCCACGGTCAGTTCTACTTTTGCAGGATTATTCCAAAGTCCACCCACTACGACATCTTTCTTTTCATAAGGCATCAATACTAGCTGACCCAATGGATAAGGTTTAATACTGTAGTCAGCAGAAACTCGGAGATTAAATTTGATGTCACTCTTATTCTCAAGTGTTATTTTCATAAAAGGTTCCCTGTTTCCTACAGATTTTTCCATTTTTGCCATAGTTGTGGAAATGCAGGCTTTGAATAATGCCTCCGCTTCAGGTCGACGTGCAATAATATAATCATTTACATACACCGCTGTTTTTCTAGCCAGCAAGGCTTCTTTTATGGATTCTTCCGTTTTTTCTTTCACAAAAACCAAAGTCATAGGACGATGAGAGTCTTTATATCCCAACAAATCGCCGTGCACATCACTGTTACCAAACATGGTCAAGTTGTACTTTTCAGCCATTCTGTGCGCGTCAATATTATAGCTACCATTTACTACTTCTACTCCTTTAAGAATTCCTTTTTTATAAAGATCTTGATGGAAAGATGTGAAAAGGTCGCGTTCTTTGATGTTCAACCAGGTAAAATATGCCGGGTGATTATAGAAAACAAACGCGCCTTGTTTCTGAGCTTCCAGAAAAGGTGCCATCAATTCTTCTTTTTTTACATTGTCCTTTAATACGAACTTTTTTTGGGTTTGTTTCATATAGTCAACAGGAAGTTTGTTGACATCTTTAAGGAAAATAGCATTATTGTGATAGGGCGGAATTGTAGGTGAAATTTCAATACCTCTGATTACAATAAGGTTATTTTTTTTTGCAGCCTCCTCTTTGGCAATTTCATAGGGCTTATTGTAATCTTTATTTATAATTTCCGGGAAAGCTTGAAATTCTAAATGGTCTGTAACAGCGATGACATCCAACCCATCACGTATTGCCTCGACTACTCTAAAGTTTGGCCAAACAGTACCATCTGAATAGATGGTATGCATATGGAAGTCACATTTAAGAGTTTTATATCCAGGAATATCCGGGATATAAATCTTCTTAGTTTGAGGGTAAGCCGGTAATATAATATTAATAAAGAGAAGAACTGTGAAAAACACTCTAATTCTACTGGATATATTTAAATTATTTTCACTTTTCCAGATCGAAAATAATTTCTTTGTTAACTTCATTCCAATTTTCATAATATATATCTTTGTTGTTTTAATTTTGCTAAAATTATTGATAATCGATAAACATTTGCAAAGATAAAAGATTGTTGTCACATTTGTGTTTCAAAAAAATAAGAAAATGAAGATTAAAAATCTATTACCTGTTTTATTCCTGGTGTTTTATTCGTGTGGTTCGTTCTGCCCAATCTCTCACAAAGAACCGACTAACTGGATGGGATTTAAATACCCGGAGATAAATTTTATAAATCGTGCCGAGGGAACCAAAGGATGGGAAATATACAACCGCATCATCCCCGATCCTGAAAAGTATATCAGTACAACGATTCTCGAAGTTGTCAAAACACTCTACTGGAGCGAAAAAGACTCAATCCCGGCTGTGAAAAAGATCAATTACGCGTTGAGGGATGTGGATGGCATATCTGCCAAAGGAGGCAATCCGCCCGAAATCACGATTTTCTATAGTTCGCGCTGGGTGGAGAAATCCGAAAAAGATGCGGGTGACGCGAAAGTATTGTTTGAAACCAGAGGCGTCTTACTTCATGAACTGACACACGGTTTTCAACTCGAACCGCAGGGGATAGGCACATATGGCGATGGGGGCGAGTTCTGGATTTTTATTGAAGGCATGGCCGATGCGGTACGAATACATAACAACGGTTTCCCGCAGGGCAACCGCAAGCCTGGAGGTAGCTGGAAAGACGGATATCAGCGTACCGGCTATTTTCTGGACTGGCTGACCACTAAAGATCCCGATTTTCTCCGCAAATTCAACAAATCGACGCTTGAAATCATTCCCTGGAGCTTTGACAAGGCGATCAAGCATGTTTTGGGAAAACATCATGGTGTGGAGTCGCTGTGGAACGAGTATCAGAACTATTTGCAGAAGAAATAAGGTTCCAGAAAGGTGTTTGTTCAGCTGCTATTTGAACCAGAACATATCAAACCCGCGGAGAACAACAACAGGCCGGAGCCTGTTGTTATCATATCCGTGGTTCCCATCCTTTTTCATAATCCCTTTTCCAGAATTTTAGTGCTTCGTTATCATTTTCAATCATCCCGCGGTCATTTACCTTTACTGCTCTTCCAACCCTGTGAGAGATGTTAGCCAGTTGTACAAGCTGTGTGCTCATGCAGGCTTCAGTCAAAGTAGAATTTGGCTTCGCGCCTTCCCGAATGGCATTGAAGAAGTTTTGAAAATGATATGCGTCGAGGTCCTGCGTTGGATTAACCAGGTTGCCTTCTTCAAATACCATCTTGCTATCAACCTGTTTGACTAATTTATTGTCCAGGTCGAAAATCTGATATTCGTTTCCACTTCCAATGGTCAGGCTTCCTTTATCACCGTAGAAGGTTACGCCACTGCTATAGCCACCCATAGAAGATCGGTTACAACTCTGGCTCTCCCACGATAAAACCTTTCCATTGGAAAACTCGAAGTTGACAAGTTGGGTGTCGGGTGTTTCCCAGTCGTCACGGTAATAATATCTTCCGCCGGTAGAAGTCACTTTTGAGGGATATGTCAATTTCATTCCCCATCGAAGCAGATCCACGAAGTGCATGCCGTTATTTAATGATTCTCCCGTACCCCAATGCCATCTCCAGTGCCAATTATAATGGACAATGTTGTCTTTATAGGACACCCTTGGAGCAGGTCCCTGCCAGAGATCCCAATTTAGCCAGTCGGGTATGGCTGTGATGTTCCCAATGCCCATTGAAGGACGTTTGTTATAATACCAGCTTCTCCCGAAATGAATCTCGCCGATCACGCCATCGTGCAGCTCCTTGATAGCGTGTACCACATTTGGCCAGGAGCGTCGCTGATTTCCTACCTGCACAACCTTTCCATATTTTTTTTCTGCTTCAATCAGCATGCGGTTTTCATCCGGATTGTGGCTTGCGGGCTTCTCCATGTATACATGCTTTCCAGCCTTCATGGCCATTATCGCTGCAGGCGCATGCCAATGATCGGGTGTGGCAATAAAGACCGCATCGTAGTCGTCTGATTCCAGCATTTTTCTAATGTCTTCATGTCCTTTTGGCTTATTGCCAGCTATTTCCTGAACCGTCTTTATACACTTTCCAATGGCACGTGAGTCCACATCACAAATATCGGTCACAACGCATCCTTTGTCTTTTTCAGTGGCGAAACCTTTTGCCAGTGCGCTTCCCCTTGAGTTTACACCAATTCCGGCAATCCGGATACGGTCATTGGACCCGATAATATTTCTATAGCTGGATGCACTGAAACCAGGCAAAACACCCCCCATTGAAAGAGCTGAAGTACCGATTGCGACGTGCTTGATAAATTGTCTTCTTGTGGACATAGTAATATATTTTTCAGATGATTATTTAGTTTCTATTCTCATGGATACAAAAAATTACAGAGCGGCCTACTTTAAATCTGCAAGTAATTTTCTGGCTTCCAATAATGCCTTCCGATAAGTATCCTCCATCAGAATGATTTTTCCACCTCTTCGTTTGCTTTCATTTGAGGCTTCCATAAAGGTGAATATTTCCAATGTCTCTTTTTCTGAAACGGGAGATACACCCGTCTTGAAAAAATGCAGTATTTCCTTCAGAAGAGGTTCATAACCCAGGTATTTTCCCATGCCCACTGCTCCGGATTTGGTAAACGCAGTTCCTCCATAGATCGATTTTCCCTGTTGTAGTGCCCTGAAGGTTCCGATTCGGCCATCATTCCATTTACCTACTACCACATCCGTACTGTCTGCCGACATGCGATTTACCGAAACACATCCTGTCCCCATCACCGTAAATAGCATCTCCACACCATGGATACCGTACCATCCAAAGTCGGGATGTGAAGGCTCCTGGTGATGTGGTGAATAACAGTCTGCCCCCAATACATTTCCATACTTTCTCTCTCTGATCTCCTGCGCATGTTCAATATAGCGCAACGAAGAAGAGGAAAAAACAGGAACATTAAATTTTTTCGACAGTTCAAATAGGGTAATGGATTGTGCGAGGGTGGCCGCCAGCGGCTTGTCGATAAACATGGGTTTCCCTGCCTTGAATACTTCGTAAGCCTGTTCCAGATGTAGGTTCCCATCGTTTGTTTCCAGCATTACATAGTCCACCTCCTTCAGTAATTCCGCGATAGAGGGAACAATATCCACTCCCAGCTCCTTTACCTGCTCAATATAACCTGGGATGCGTTCGTAACTCGACTTGATGGTTTTTGATCCGTATGGATAGGCGGCGACAATTTTGAAGTCTTTATATTCTTCTTTTTGGTCGGTACCGTTTAAAAATTTTGTGAAAGCGATGGAGTGGGATGTGTCCAAACCGATGATGCCTATTTTTATCTGTGCCTGCAACATAGATAAACAACTCGCCAAAATGATTGAACAGAAAATTTTAAGCTTCATAACGATTTATATTTTCCAATGTTTTTCTTCGTGATGATTTTGAACCAGCAACAATGCGCTGTCACGATCCAAAAAGAGGATGGCATCTTTTTGGTTCCGCAATATCGTGGCGGGGCACTCCTCGCTGATGTTGTCGTTGAGCGTGTGATAAACGGCTGCTGCTTTGTTTTTGGCGGGTACCATGCAAAACATGTACTTCGCACTGAGCAATGCGGGAATTGTGACGGTGATGGCATGGGTGGGTACCAAATCAATTTCGGCAAAAAGATTTTCATTTACCTGTTGCTGCCTGCATGCCAGGTCAAGCTTCACCACTTTCACCTGTTTCGGGTCGTTAAAATCGGCCACCGGGGGATCGTTGAATGCAATGTGCCCGTTTTCGCCTATTCCCAGGCAGACCATATCGACCGGGTATTGTGTCAGGAGTGCCGCATATCTTTCACATTCAGCCAGAGGATCGTCGGCTCTTCCGTTGATATAGTGTATACTTTTGAAGGGAACCTTGCTGAAAATCCTCTCTCTCAGGAAATTCCCGAATCCCTGGGGCGCCTCCTCTTCCAGACCGATGTACTCATCCATATGGAAAGCATTGATCTTTTCCCATTGGATATGCTTGTCTTGTATCAACGCTTTCATGAAATCACTTTGCGATGGTGCTGCCGCGAAGATCATGTTGATCTCATTTTTGTTTTCAAGCAGTTTTTGAATGGTTGCTGAAACATTCCTGGCTGCTTCCCTGCCCATCTCTTCCCGAGTGGGGAAAATTCTGACTTCCAGCTTCCCTTTTGTAAATGTGATTACTTTCGTATCAGTTTCCATATATGACATTTCCTTCCAAGATTGTGTGTGAAACATTTATATGATTGTCAAAAATTACAAAATCTGCGTCCTTACCTTCCCGGATAGATCCTTTGTGCTGATCTATTTTCAAGATGCGTGCCGGGGTGAGCGTCATCATTCTGACGGCTTCCACAAGGGGTACTTCGGCCACCTCGACCATGGTGCGAACCAGTCGGTCGGTTGTAGCGACACTTCCGGCAAAAGCCGTACGATCGGGTAATTTGGCCACGCCATCTTCGATGATTACTTTCTGGCCTTTGTCGAGGCTACCCAGGATAGATTCACCATCGGGCATACCGGCACCCCGCATCGAGTCGGTACAAAGCGCTGTCTTGTCAGGTCCCTTGAATTTATAGACAAACTGAAGCAGTGGTTTTGGCAGATGCACCCCGTCGGCAATAATTTCCACTGTCATGTCATCGATCAGATAAGCCGCTTCCAGCACACCGGCATAACGGAACGCATTCCTGCGGGTGACAGTCGACATGCCTGAATAGAGATGGGTCACATGTGCAAAGCCAGCGTGAAAAGCCTCAAGCACTTCTTCATAGATGGCATCGCTGTGGGCAATGGAGGTGAGAATGTTTTTTGATGTCAGCACTTTCCCGAATTCAAAAGCTCCGGGTAGCTCCGGTGCCAGGCTCCACCGTACAATGTCTTTGGATGCAGCCAATATCTTGTGGTACTCTTCCGGTTCAGGATTGCGAAGATATTTGGGATCCTGGGCTCCACGTTGATTATATGCGAAATAGGGCCCCTCGAGATGAAGGCCGAGAAATTTTGCCCCTTTCCTGTTTCTCCGGACCGCTTCCTGGTAAATCGAAAAAGTTGTCATCAACTCCTCGAAGGTACTGGCGAGTGTTGTGGGCAACAGGGTGGTGGTCCCATGTCTGGCATGCATTTCTGCAGCACCCAGATAGGCATCCACGGTACCATCCATGAAATCGTGCCCGCCACCGCCATGCGTGTGGATATCAATGAAGCCGGGTGACACGTACTTGTCTTGTGCATCGATAACCCTGTCTCCCGTTTCAGGTATCACATCCGAGATGCTTAACCGGATAATTTTTCCGTTCTCGCAGACAAGGGTCAGCTTATCTTTAATTGCATCGGGAAAAATGATTTTTCCGTTTTTTATGATGATTCGATTGGGCATAACTTTCAGATTGGGCTTATTTCTTTCTTCCATGAATTGATTTTGTATCCCTGCGCTCCGTACCATACAATATAGGCAAAGCATGGAATCAGTATCCAGTATGCTTTCTTCATGGCATCGATGAGCGACAGGGTTGCGTTCAACCCAACGAAAGCATTGTAAACGATTGGCATGATCGCACTACCGCACAGTGCCATGACCAGAAAGGCTGATCCGAGATTGGTGTATTTTCCCAATCCGTTAATTGCCAAGGGCCATATGCCGGCATACAACAACGCGTTGGGTAGTCCCATCATGACCAGATACCACAATGAAATGTCGGTGGTCATCCCAAGGAAGTTCACCGGACCGGAAGTGGTAAGTATCAGAGTGGAGAGTATCAGATTGATGGAAGCACAGATCACCAGGGCATGACGTTGATTCAGATATTTGGGAATAAGCGCAATACCCAGGAAATATCCTATGAATGTGAGAAACATGGTGTAGGAAGGGATGTTCTTAGCCGGGCCGGCAAGACTTTCACCCATGGTCCCTGCATATTGAATACTGGTCCCCAGCGCAATCATTTGTGTGCCGATATGAAAGAACATGGCGATGACCCCAAGTATGAGTGCCGGATATTGAAAGATGGAATTACGGTCGTTGCCGTCCCCGTCACGATTCTTGTTGATAACCGAAGGATCAAGCTCAGGCAACACCGAATAACGGATAATGATACCGAACAGGAACAATGCGATGGCCAAGATCAGGTAGGGTGTCATGACCCCCTTGATCAGCGTGTCCAAAGCTTTTTCCAGGGTCGCTCCGGTGTAGTTTCCGGCTTCAATCTCACGCATCAGTACCCTGTCCGATTCCCGGATGACCACGGCCGCAAAAACAAGGTTGGCGATTACTCCGGCCAGTTTATTGCCCGTACCCACGATGCTCATTCGCTTGGCTGCACTCTCAATGGGACCCACGATGGTCACATAGGGATTGGCAGCCGACTGCAATATGGCCAGGCCCACACCCAGCAAAAACAGTCCAAATAGAAATATCTGATAGATCCGCCAGTAGGCGGCAGGCACAAAAAGAAACGCACCCAGGGCCATACACCATAATCCGAGCATCATCCCTTTTTTATAACCTGCCTTATTCAGCAGAAATGAAGAGGGTATCGCCATGATCAGATAGGCAATATAGAACGCGAAGGTGACCAGATAGGACTGAAAACTGGAAAGTTGCAGTGTCAGCTGGAAGTAAGGTATTAATATGGTATTGACCCAGGATACCAGTCCGAAAATAAAAAACAGACAGGCCAGGATAATCATGGATTGAACGGTAGTGCGCTTGTCCTGCACGTGAATCGGGGCGGTAGTGCTCATGGGTATTGTGTTTTAATTTAAAAAAACGCAATGAAACCCCAAATATAGATTTATTTTAGAGTAATACCAAGAGAACCCCGATTATATCAAAAAAGTTTTCCCGTCTATTTCATTTCAACAGATTCAATCCATCTTTCGCCGACTGATCAGCCGGGGAGATGATCAGTACGTTACTGAAAAGCCGTTTTGCTTCATTCTTCTTGCCGAGGAAATATTTGGTCCATCCACTCATGAGTGTGGAATAGTAATCGAAAGGATACATGTGCTGCACTTTGTCGAAGTAGAGTTCCGCCTGGTGGAAATCTTTTCTGTAATAGTAGATGTTTCCCAGCGCATAATTCACTTTTGAATTCATCTTGTCGAGGGTTAGGATTTGCTTGTAGACCATTTCCAGTTCGTCGCTGTTTTTCTGTGCTTCAAGGGGATAACAGAGACCCAGCAATGCTTCCACAGCCTGTGGCTCCAGTTTTACCGCCTGTAGGTAATGCTTCTTGCTCGTTTCGTAGTCTTTGGAGAGATAGTAGAGCCACCCCAGGCGCAGCGACTTATAGTAATCGTATCCGTTCACCTTATTCAGTTCGTTGATTGCTTTTTCATAATCACCGGACGATTCATACCGGTAGCTACTGGCAAAGATTTGTGAATTATCTACCTGGGCAGAGATATTTACGGTAAAAAGCAGCAGAAAGGCGATAATTTCTATTTTTTTATTTAAAAATTCCATGACAATGCAATGTTTAAAAGGTGGTTGTTGTATTTGTATGGGGTATAATTGGTCGCAGAAAAGGCATATCCCTCTTTTTGCTGCCACTGGTACCCTGCACTCAAAGTCATTTTCTTCAGATACAGGGAGAGGGAGAGGCCAGCAAGTGCCTTGATGGGATCGTAGGTGTCAAACACCAGAAAGGATCGTTCCGAGATATAATTCAGATGGTTTCCCAAGCTGCCATTTGCGTCGAGCCACAGGGGACCGGATAGTTTCATGCCGAAATGCTGGGAGAAAATATACTGTTCAGTTGTCCAGCTGTCAGGATTGTAAATAACAGCTGCGGAAGTGATCCCGTAGAAGTTGAGGTTCCCAAGCGGGTAATAGGTCAGCGAGCCTTTGGCCTGGTATTGGTCGATCCCTCCAAAGTTCGAATAGGATACAGCGATCTCAGGAACGGTATAGGTAAACCTTTTGTTGAGAAAAGCGGTCAGTGAGTAGTTATTGCTTTTTCCTGCATCGTTTCTTTCAATGTTATAATAACCTCCGGCGAAGCCCCAGGTGACATTACCCGGAGTGAAGAACTCAAGGGCTGCCACCAACTGGTGTTGTACAAGTTGTTTTTCCCTGGAAAAAAGTGTACCTGCAGTGCCCTGAAAGCGGGTGCTATAGAGCTGATATCCCAGTTTCAGTTTTGCCCGCTCAGACAGTTTAAACCCTATGTCAAGCGCGGAGAAAATCATATCCTGGTATTGGTTGAGCGAGTCAAACCCTGTGATAGTATGCGTGCCTGGCCTATTGTCATTGGTCATATAACCTCCGGAGAGTGAAATATGATCCATCACGGAAGGGGAATACTCCACGATGGCTTGTGTATGAGGAGCCATGGTCCGGGCTAGGATAGCGGCATTCTCTTTCTGTCCGCTCAGCAAGTAGGCGTAGTAGAGACTCTTTTTCAGGGTGGGATCGTCCGGCGTTTCTGAAAGCGTCTTTTTGTAAAAGTCCGCTGCTTTCGCATAGTTCTTCAGTGCATAGTAGGCGATGGCTGTACGGTAGTTGAGGTAGTAGAAGTTGATACCCTCCTGACGGACTTTGCGGCTTGTTTCGATCAAGTTCCGGAAATCTCCGTCCAAGTACTGACGGTAGGTGAGACTGTCGGTCTGCATCATACGCAGATTATTAACCCTGGTCAGACTATCCATCTGCTCAGGGTGCAGGCTGTCCTGAGCACGCAGGGAAGAGAGCGTCAGGATAATAAAAAGAAGAGTTATTCCCAGTCGATACATAATGTCCGTTTTTGTGTGTTGATCTCTATTTTTTTTCTCGTGATGGTCACCGACGCCTCTTTTCTTTGATATATGAAGTGGAGTAACGATGTTTCTGTCGCAATGTGATATCCGATTTTTTCGGGATAATGAAAATTGTCTGCTTCAGAGAGCACCGACGCGTAGCGTATGCGGGTGAACAGGATAAAGGGAGCGAGGAAATCCTGGATCCATTTCGTTCCGACAAGATGTTCTTTCGTCAGCGGTACCCAGTCTTTTATCGTAATTCCTTTTTCATTGGAAAGCAACAGTTTGAAACAGCTTCGGTAAAAAAGGTAGAGAGGAGACGATTTCTTGCCTTCGAAATCAGTGAAATAGAAAAGGGTGCCATCATGCTCGAAGTAGGCTGTCGACCCTGTTTTATCGCAGTGAATGTAGGTTTTGTTATAGGCATCTGTCGCAATGGTCCATATCCAGGTTTCATTCCCCTGTTTCACGCGGAGCAGTCTGCCCGGTTTTGCCTGCAGGGCTTCACTGGCCAGTGATGAAAGAGAAACATTATAGACGATGCTGCCCTCTTTGGGCGTTTCCCCGACACGCAAAAACGGTTTATTGTCGCGTTCTTCGAAAAAATAGCCGAAGGGGTAGGGGTGGGTCATCGCACCTATTTCCGGTGTCAGCTGTACCTGGAAATGAAGATGCGGCACGGGGGAACGCCCCGAGTTACCACAGGCTGCCACGACTGTCCCCTTTTTCACATAGTCGCCGATGCGCACTTTGAAGCTGTCTTTCTTCAGATGGCTCATCTGTGTATAGAGACCATTCAGATGGTTGATGACAATGCTGTTTCCCCAGTTTTTCTCAGTGTTGATGCTGTATATGGCGTTGTCGTCGGTGATATTGCTGATCATGTAAATATAGCCGTCGGCAGGAGCGAGTACAGGCTTGTTATAGCAATAAAACTCCTCTTTCTGTGTGCATTGTCCGAAGCAGTTCTTCCCTCCCTCGTCGGTAATCTCAAAATCGAGAGCCTTGCCCCATTCACCCAGATGGGTGATACCCCCATCATAACCCTGACTCACCGTCCACTTGTCGAGAAACGGAAGCTGGAATTTGAAGAGGATACCCTGCCCGAAGCGCTGCATATAATTGACATTTTTATACACCGTTTTTTCGGGATCGTAATACTGAATGAAGGGAAAGATAAAAAAACGGTTATTGCTTCGTTGTTTGAGAATGTAGAGTACAAGTATTGACAGCAGGCTGAAGGAGAGCGTGTAGGAAGAGACTCCGATGTTCATTATCAGCCTCTCGATGCCCGTGTAGAATAGGAAGAGGACAGGGGTGAGCCCGATCACGAGCAGATAACTGTGACTGTTGGGGATGATGAAAAAACTGCCAATGGCCATTCCCCAGAAGATGTAGTTGACCCCTGCCAGGTCTTGCGTCAGCTCCCGGATATCCACACCCATCAGCTTACTGGTCACAAACGCAAAAAAGAAGCCCATGAAGGCGACCGTCGACTTGATTCTCGAATGGAAAAGCAGTGCGATCACCAGGATTGCTCCCACGAGGATGCTGTCTGTAAAGAAGATGGATGCCATGGTCTTCAGGTAGAAGTAGATCATTTGCGGCAACTGCAGATGATCGAGGATATGTACAGCATTGTACCAGGGTATTTGCATCTGTTTCGCCAGCACCACCGTAAACCGATCGAACGGCAGAATGGGCATGATGTGCGTGAATGTGTTGAATGAAAGATCAACCAGGGCGAGCGTGAACACAAACGGAAGGGTGAGTATGGGTATCTGGTGTTTCGCGAACAGGGTTTCAAACCAGATGGTCAGCATAAAACCGAGGACAACTGCCAAAATGAAAAGGACTCCGAAGGGGAGGTTGAAATGAAACTTATACACCATGCTGATACCGATGAAGACGGCATTGAATCCATACAGTCCGGAATCAATTTTTGCTTTGGAGAAGCCAAGCAGATGAGCCAGCAGGTTTGTCTGCACCACCGCAACAAGGCCTCCTGCTCCAAGCCGGATATCGAGCATGCTCAGGAGCATCAGCAAAATACCATATGCCTTGTGCTGAGAAAAAAAGATCTGGGCATAACTGTGAATCATGCCGTTCAGGTGTAATTTTCCGATGGATTGAATCTGCAACCCCATATCAGTATCTTTGCAGCTTTTAGTTCCCTTTTTAAAGTGTAAAATCTTGCAGATGGTCGGGCAGACATTCTTGTTCCACGATGCTCTCCATTGTTTCGTTTTTCCTGATCAGATGTACTTTCCCGTTGGTGTCAATCATCACCACATTGGGTCGCAGCGTGATGAACTGCATCCATTGCGTCATATTGTATGCACCCACCTCGTGGACCACCACCCTGTCGCCTTTCTTCAGCAACGGCAGGCTCACACTCTCGCGGATACAGTCGATATTCATGCAGAGGGGTCCGTAGAGGGCCATCTCTTCGGCATGCTGTGTGAATTCCTGTGCCGGTGAGATGCGGTGGTTGTACCAGAAAGAGGTAAAGAGGATGTTGACCCCGATATCGAGTATGGTGGCGCGCCGTCCGTTGGAGAGGCGTTTGGCGGCCATTACCGTGCCCAGCAGATATCCGGCTTCGTCGATCAGTGCGCGTCCCGTCTCGAGAATCAACAACGGCAGCTCATCGGGCCTGAAACCGAAATGCATGATTGTGTTCACGATGGCCTCTGCATAATCGTCGAAGGTGGGGATTACGTCCACACCCTGAAGATAAGAACCCTTGAGTGTGTTGGAGGAGCAGAAGCCACCCCCCATATCGATGTATTTCATCTTTATGCCGGTTCTGTTTGCCGTCGCCTGCGTCAGTTCGCACAGTTTCTGCGTGGCAACGGCATAAGCCCCGGGTGTAAGCATATAGGTGCCGATATGGGTATGAAGGCCTTCCAGGTCGAGGTTCTCCTGGGTAGCGATTTTCATGATGGCATTCCAGGCCTCACCCGATTCGTAATTAAAACCAAAGCGATCCCATTGCGGATAAACGCCCGTATCCATCGTGACGCGGATTGCCACACGTGCTCTTTTTTCTGTTCCTTCCAGGAGCTCTATCAGCGTGTAGAGCTCGTCGAAATGATCGATATGAATCAGTGAGCGGTTGTCGACTGCCATTCTTAAGTCTTCTACCGATTTATCGGGTCCGTTGAAGATGATCAGATTGCCCGGTACCCCGTTTCTCAGGGCTTTCCGGTATTCAAAACCGGAAACCACCTCTGCCCAGCTCCCCTCCTGATGAAAGACATTGCAGACGGCATCGAGGTAGTTGGTCTTGTAACTCCAGGCAAACTGTACCTTGGGGTAACGCATGGTGAAGGCTTTCAACGCCCGGCGGTATGTCTGACGGATCTTTTTCTCATTGATGACAAACAGGGGTGAGCCATATTGTTGCATCAGGTCACTGACCGCCACACCCTCGATCTGTTTCACCGGTCTCTGTTCTGTCCTGCTGCCGAATTTATTCAGTAAACCCGCGTTCAGCTTCTGGATCACAGGCCGTTCATAGTTAGGTTTCATCTTTATTTCTTTTATTCCTTTTACAGGTTTAGTCTTTTTTTATCTCGGTATGCCGATAAAGAATCTCACTACCAGTGAGCTGCGGACGGCTATTTTTCGCCAGTTGTAGATATTTTCTCGAATTCAGAGATGTCTACAATCATATCGTAAGAGTAACGGATAAACATTTTTCCGCTTTTGTACTGTGTGAACGGTTTTACCTCTTCACCCAGCGCCATCTTCACCAGTGCTTCGGCATGATTCTGCCCACAGCCGTTGGCCAGATAAACCCATGCCGGAAAACGGGGATTCATTTCAATGAGATAATACTCCTCTTTTCGTGTCTTGATAAACTCCAGTTCGCAACCACCCCGCCATTGGCTTTTCTCCACGATGTTGCGGGAGATCTCCATCAGCTTGTCGTCCTCCAGCGAGATCCCCGACCAGGCTTTACCCTTGTCGGTAATATAGAGTTTCCTCATCGGCACGGCCCCGATACAGGTGCCTTTTCCGTCGCCCAGCGCGGTGACATTCACCTCTGTGCCAGTGACAAATTCCTGCACAATGACCGGATATCCCCATTTGGCGACAATCTTGTAAAAATAGGAAGAAGCCTGCTCAAAGGATGAAGCGATGTAGGCATCATAGTAACGGCCCTTGATCACCATCGGGTAGTCGATCTCCTCCTCCAGCTTTTTCAACTCCTGAATCTGAGAGATCATATGGCTGGCCGGTACCTGTACTCCATATTTCTCACCGAATTTGTTCAACTCCGATTTTTGGCGCTCCTCGAACGCGTCGTGTGAGGGAAGGAAAGTGGCAATGCCGAGCTCTTCCTGCATCCATGGGCTTATTTTGATAAAGTTGTGCAGTTCCGCATCGAAGTTGGGAATGATTACATCCGGCTTTTCTACTCCATGAACATATTGTAGCCGTTCTTTGAGTACCGTGGTACCGGCCGAGGGCAGCGGCAGCTGGTACACCTTGTCCACCAGCTCCTGCATATAGATACCCGGCTCCAGCGTTTCATACGAAAGTCCGATAATTCGTACATCAAATTCCTGGCTCTCCTTCAATGCCCGGATCACAGGAATCCCTGGCCCGGGACTGTCGATATTGTTCAGCCCGGTAACCCCTACGGTAATTTTACGCTTCTTCATATGCGGTGAGCTGGTAGCTCTTCAACATCGACAGGAAGTCGTTCAGATCTATCTCGGCGGTGTTCCTGTCAAGCTCAAATTCTTCCTGAAACGCTTTCAGTATCGTTTCTTCATTTTCTTCCTCTTTCAACTTCTGAAGGACAAACAGGCCGGTCTCGTTTACACTGAAGCTGTCTCCGGTGAGCGGATTAAAGATGAATCCTGTTTCGCTGATCGCTATGTTTTTTCGTATATTCATAGGTATCTGTTTAAAAAATATACACTTTTTTGTTTTGGTTTAACAATGTTAGGAAAACCGGAATAAAAATATAAAATAATCGGGAGTTGTCTCCCGATTATCCCGATTATTTTTTCATTTCTCTACGGTCACAGATGCCGTTGTTGTTGGCATCGACAAAATTTGCCTGCCCACCTTTTCCGTTGCGAAGGCCGGCGCCTTTTCCAGGACCACGTCCCTGTCCGGTCGTTCCGTTTTCATAATGGTCACAAACGCCGTTCTTATTGGCATCCACAAAGTTTCTGCCGCCGCTGCCGCGTCCGTTCCGCATGCCGCAACACATTTCCTTTCCCTTGCCGCTACCGTCGAGGAGGCGTTGCTTCCCGTTGGCATTCGGATTGCCGGGTGTTCCCTTCTCGAAATTGTCGCAAATGCCATTGTTGTTTTTGTCCACAAAGGCGGGACCTTGCTGCGTAGTGGTGGCCTTCTCTTTCTTATCCTGCTCCTGTGCGGAAGCTACGCCGACTGAAAGTATTACTGCCAATGCTGAAATAAAAATTTTTGTTCTCATTTTTCTTGATTTTAAATGTTTGTTGTTTTGTTCAATATTGATTCTTTGTTCTTTTTATCTATTTACCTCGTTTTATTCAAAATTATTATTCTTCAATTATTCTTCACGCATTTTCCGAATCAATTTTCATAGCCGTTTACTTACCTTATTCTCCTCTTCCCTGGCGGCCGTAACGGTGTCTGTTTCCCTGACCTCTGCCGGTACTGTCATTCCATTGATAACCTCCGCCCCGGTTCATGGTGCCGTCACGGAAAAGTGGAAGGAAAGCCTGTTGCAGTTTGTCACATTGTGTGGCGTCGCATGCAGTTTTCAGTTGAAGATAAAAAGCATTGGTGATTTTTTTCAGCTCGGCATGGCGACTCCCCAGCTTTTCTGAAAGATCGTTCAGCCGGATTGTGTCGGGTGTAGGGCTGTTCAGTTCCGCAAACATTTCGTTCTTCAGGGAATCCATCCCGAAGATCAAATCGTTCGCCCTATATTGAAAAGAGCGGTGTGCCTCCCTGAAAATGTTCATTTGCTCATCATCGAAGCCGAGTGTCTGTCGGAAGTATCTGCCGGTGAGCGGATTCTGCTGGTTCTCATCGAGTACAATGGCGGTATTGTCCCTGCTGCTCTCACGGTTCCGAAGGAGAATGGTGCCGATGGTTGTCAGATTCAACATGACCAGCAGTACGATGACACACCAGAGTATTTTTATTGTCTTATTCATTCTCATCAAGATTATAATAGACTAAATTCTCAATCTGTCTGTCGTTGATATTCAATATCTTTTCTGGCGTTCCGCTTTCCACATAGCTGTTTCCAATGGAAACCCCCAGAAAAGCGACTGCTGCGATACTGGCTGCAAGGGCAAGAGCCGGCCAGAGAGAAGCTTTTTTGCTCTTCACTTTTTCCAACCCTTCAATTTTCGCCATGACCCGTGTGGAGAGGTATGGATTGGGAATCGTCTCCTTTTCACGCCGGATAAACTCGTCAATATGTTGTTCTGTTTTCATTACGACCGATTGTCTTTGTTTGTTTTCGACTGCTTAATTTATTCATGATTCACATGCGTGACTGCATAAACTTGCCCGTTTTATTTTTTATTCACTCTTAAAATAATTAGACAATCACTCTGCCATTTTCCTACGGTTTACTCAATTTTTTTTGCAGATTCTCCTTCGCTCTTTGCAGCAGCTGCTCCACGGCCCCCTCGGTACGGTTCATCACCTCAGCGATCTTTTTCTGAGGCAACTCCTCATAACGGCTCAGGACAAAGGCCATTCGCTGTTTTTCAGGAAGGGCATCTATTGCCATCCGGATGCGTCTGTCGCGTTCTGCTTGCTCCATCTCCTCCAGCGGGGTTTTCTCTTCGCTGCGATAAGAAAAGATGGCTTCGAGGGATTGTAGGAGCCGGTTTTTTCTATTACTGCGAAGAAAGTTGAGGCTCATGTTGACGGTAATTCTATAGAGCCAGGTGGAAAATTCCGCGTCGTGGTGAAAGGATGAAAGCGACTGGTATACCCTGATAAAGATATCCTGAGTAACCTCTTCCGCATCTTCTTTCGTGTGGACAAAGCCCATGACGGTACGAAATACCTGCAGCTGGTATTTCTCCATCAGGCTTTTAAAGGCAGCATGGTTACCTGATGTAATTTCCTTGATCAGTTGTTCGTCCGACATTCGCGTTGTTTGCCATTCATTGGTGAGTTTGACAATAAAAAAAACTTTTTCCTACGGTCAATGTCAATTTTCTTGCATCCCGATTGTCCCTCCCATCATAGGGAAAAGTTTAATGATTGCTGTAAAGATATTATTTTCAGTTATAATTCTCCTCCCGCAGCGTGTGAATTTATTGACAGACAGTTGAGAGGGTCTACCTGTTGTTGTCTGACTATGTGGTAAAAACGGGATTCCCGTTTTCAGAGAACCCCGTTCGTAATAATAAAATATTTCTTGTCTCCGGCTTAAGACTTCTGCATCGCTTTTATTTTGACAAAATAGAGCCCAAACGAACGATACAGGAAGTGGGTCCATTTGCCGAAGGGGACAATGATCAGCGCCCATTGTGCCAAAACAGTCAGATGGATCAGGTACATCCAGATATTGTTTTCGAGAATGTGCAGGTCGATAAAGAGACGCACTACAAATGCGGTCAGTCCCATCAGCAACAGCCAGATCACAAAGAGCCAGTCGGAAGGTTGAGAAAACGTGTTCAGCGCCTTGTTCCGTTTTATCCTGCCCGAAACGAAATGGACGGTGATGACAAAGATCAACAGACTTTCCACATACCCGAGCACGACGACAAAAAGGCTTTCCGTGCCGAACCAGTTGAGGAAAACAGTGGTGAAGAGAAGCGACAGATAGGCGAAGACCAGCACCATATGTTCCAGCCAGCGGAAATTGTCTTTCTCGTCGCAATCTTTTGCCTTTTTCTGGGTGAACATGTGGATAAAAAGCTCGGAGAGAGCCGTGACGTAGCTTTTTAGTGGTGCTTTTACCCCATTTTTCACAACAGTGAAATACCACATCCGCAACAGGTTGGGAACAAAGATCACCAGGAAGACGGTGGCGATAGCCAGCATCTCGAAGCGGTGACCGGTATGAAGCAATGTCTCAGCTTCAAAGTTTACCGATCGGGCAAAGAAGAAGACCCCGGCAGCCACCAGCAGCAACGCCGCGATGGAAAGTGTCAACGAGCGGTAGAGCAGACCTGAGAGCCCGGTCCAGTCGTATTGTGCCGTGAGCCATCGCCGCAGCGACATCATCAACTCGCCCGGATTGGCCTGACGGGGACACTCTTTGGAACATTCGCCGCAGTAGTAGCATTCCCAGGGCTTTAGCGATGACCTGAGCTCATCTTCCAAACCCAGCGTGGTGTAACGTACCATCTCCCGTGGAAATGAACTGTCGTTGGTGGATAGAGAGCAGGTGGCCGTACAATTTCCGCAGTTAAAACATGCGTTGAAGTCGTCAACACCGTATTTTGTTAATTCTTTTGCAAATTCAGGATTTACTTTCGCCATATTACTTCATTTTGTAATAATAATACTCTTCTTTTTCGTTTGTTCCTGCAGGGGATACCACGCCGTATTTGTTCATGGTCATCAGGTGCCAGGTGACCATTTCGGGAGCAATCTTTAGAATGTCTGCCACTTCGGGAATCGTTTTTTTCTCTGTGTCGAGGGTGTCGAGGATATCTTTCCATATCTGTGGATATTCTCTCATGTGTGCTGCCACAAAATCCTCTTTCTCTTCGCTCACAGCAGAAGCCTTTTCTTCGCTGATTTCCACTGCTGCAGCAAAACCATCAATCATCGCCTCTATTTCGTGATCGGTATACTTGGCTACTTCAATGGCATTCACAGGACATACCGGGGCACAGATACCACAACCCGTGCAAACACCCCTGTTCACACCTGCAATATGTTTCCCCGCTTCGGTGACAATCTCCCTGATGGCAGTATAATCGCACACTTCAGCACATTTTCCGCACCAGGTACAGACATCGGCATCCACGCGTGCCACCACCGGGTCTCCCATTACGGTGCCGCTTTTCAGCAAAGCTGTGATCTTGGAGGCACCAGCCAGCGAGGATTGCACCGACTCGCTCACGTTTTTCGGGCCCTGACAGGTTCCCCCGATGTAAACCCCCTTGATCACCGTCTCCACCGGTTTCAGCTTTGGGTGTATCTCATTGAAGAACCGATCGTTCCCAATAGGAATTTTAAACAGTTCGGAGATATGCGGTGCATCGGCCCGTGCCACCATGCCGGTGACGAGAACGACCAGATCGGGCGCTATTTCCATCTCCTTTTTGCTTGTGAGATAGTCTTTCACCTTCAGTGTGATCGTTTTACCATTCATTTCCACCGTCGGCATTTCCTTTTCTTCGTATTTGAAAAACAAGTCGCCCTGTTTCGATGCGCGGTCATACAGAATCTCCTGTTTGCCATAGGTACGTATATCGCGGTAGAGATGGTAGTTCTGGATCTTTCCGTATTTCTCTTTCAGCTGCAATGCCGTATACATGGTGGAAGTACAGCATTGGCGGGAGCAGTATTTGTTGTCGCCTTTTTTCTGACGACTGCCCACACAGTAGATAAACGCCACACTTTTGATCTCTTTTCCGTTGTAAACCAGCTTTTCAGGTGATAATTCCATCAACCGGTTCAACTGGGGAAGCGTGATCACATTCGGGATTTGTTGATAGCCGAACTCACCCTCTTTGGGTTCGTAATTGTCAAACCCCGTAGTGACAAGCACCGATCCTGCCAGCAAGGCAATGGTTTCCTCCTGTTCGTTCGGATTGATGACAGCCTTGTGCTTTTCCAGAAAATCGGGGTGATCCCTGAGGGCTCCCATGTCCACAACCGGTACATCGGGCAATGCTTCGGGATAATTTTTATAGATCGCTTTTCTCGTTGTAAGGCCTTCATTGAATGCATCCCTGACCGTGACCGGACAATCATCCATCACCCTTTTCACGGACTGTTTATCCATCTTACCATTGATATAGCGTGGTTTCACCTTTATCTCGATGTTAAAACTGCCCAGGCTGCCCGTCACTTTCCCGATGGTTGCTCCGGTAAAAACAGTGATGTTTTTGTATGTTTTTATTTCATCATACAATTTCTTCACAATCTCCTTGCCGCTTTGTCCCGTCATGAAGAGTTTTTCCTGCTGCGCGATGTGGCCGCCCACAAAGTAATCTTTCTCCACCAGATACACTTCATTGCCTGCGCGTGCCAGGTCGATGGCTGCTTTCATGCCCGAAATACCCGCGCCGATCACCATGACCGCTTTTTTGACTTCAATTTCGATGCTGTCCAGCGCTTCGGAATATGCGACACGGTTGATGCCTGCACGGATTAATCCGGCGGCTTTCACCGTTGCTTCCCGCGGACGGTCGCTGTGGGGCCATGAACATTGCTCGCGAATATTCACCTGCACATAGTTGTTCGGGTTCAGTCCGGCCCTTCCGGCTACTGCCCTGAACGTGTGCAGGTGTAGCTTTGGAGAGCAGGATGCCACCACAATCGCATCCAGGTTGTATTTCTGAATATCCTCCACCATCGCCTTCTGGTTGGAGTCGGCACAGGCAAACATGACATCTTTTGAAACGACCACACCATCTTCCTCGTGGAACATCTTACTTAGTTCTTCCACATCCACATAGTCGGAAATATTTCCGCCGCAATGGCATATATATACACCTATTCTTTGTCTCATCGTCGTTTTTCCTTACTGTTGTAAAATAGATTTTCCCTTTGTCGTCTGCTGCATGATTGTGAAGCGACCTTTTTTGTCATCCAGAAGTGCTTCTTTCCGGCTCAGGTATCCGGCCACCTCCGATGCGGCACAACCGGCCGACAGGATTGAATCGGGGATATCTTTCGGTCCCGATGCGGCGCCTGCGACAAACACACCCTCGATGCTGGTCAGGGCGGGACTCACCAGTTCGTCTGTTTGTTTGACGAAATTGAAATCATCAAGCTCCAGTATTTCTCCCCTGAACATATGGGGTACCTCCTTATTCGGTATCACCCCTACGGAAAGAACGACCAGATCGTGTCGGGCTTCTTTCACGACTCCTTTGGTCACATCTTCATATCGCACAATCAAATCACCTTTACCGTCGTCTGTTTCGCGGATTTTTGCCACTTTACCCTTCACGAAGTTCGTACCCATTCCTTTGGTCTGTTGGAAGAACTCCTCGTACCCTTTACCGAAAGCACGAATATCCATATAGTAAATGGTGATATCCGCCATGGGCAGTGCACCCATCAATAATTGTGCCTGCTTGATGGAATACATGCAGCAAATCTGGGAACAGATGGGGTTGTTGCTGCAATCGGATCCGCATCCACCGTTTTCGATGGCCGAATCACGCGATCCCGTACAGAGAATGTAGGCAATGTTGTCGGGAACTTTCCCGTCACCCGGACGAAGTACATTGTTAAATGGACGCGTGGGAGCGATCAGTCGGTCCATCTGCATCGCATCAATGACGTTGGCATATTTCGCATAACCATAATTGGGCTTGGCCGATGGCGGGAATAGTTTGTAGCCTGTGGTAACGACCACCGATTTAGCCTTGACCTCTACTGATTTTGTCTTTTGTGAAAAATCGATCGCATTGGCCGGGCAGATATTCACGCACTGGTGACACTCGCGGCAGTTGCTGCAATCGAGACAGCGCTGTGTACTCGCCTTCAGCTCTTCCTCTGTAAATGTCTTTTCCACTTCTTCCCAGCTGCGGGCCCGTTCAGCCGTGGGCATCACCGCATTTTTCACCTGCGGACGCTTCTCGCCTTTAAATCTGTTCAAAACGATCTGTTTGTCGATGGCGGGAAGCTTGTCACCCTCTTCAAAATCGTACATCTGTAATCCGCGCAGCCATTTGTCCATGTAGAAAGCCGCTTTCTTCCCCTGTCCTGCCGCTTCAATCAGCGTGGTGGATCCGGTGACGGTATCCCCTCCGGCAAAAATATAATCCACCGATGTCTGCAACGTCGTGGTATCAGTGCGGATGGTGCCGTACCTGTTCAGCTCTACTTGTCCGCCGAATGCAGCGGTATCGGCACGCAGCCCGATGGCTTCAATCACATAATCCACCGCTTCCGTGTATTCCGATCCTGCAACAGGTTCTGCACTGCGGCGACCACTGGCGTCCTTCTTTCCCAGCTGCATTTTCGTCAGTCGGATTTGTGTGAGTTGCCCGTTTTCGCCGATGTATTGTACCGGATTACGAAGCACACTGATCTCTACGCCTTCTTCTTCTGCCTCTTCGATTTCCGGGGCAAAACAGGGCATCTCTTCACGGCTGCGGCGATACACCACAATGACTTTTTCGGCACCGAGACGCAGTGATGTCCGTGCGGCATCAATGGCTGTATTTCCACCACCGATCACCATCACTTTTTTGCCGGTCAAGTCTTCGCGCTGGCCGATATTTGCTTCACGAAGGAAAGTCAGACAATCTACTACGCCCTTCAAATCGGACCCTTCCGTCCCCGAAGCGGTTGCCTTGTGTGTACCGGTACCCACAAACACGGCATCATAACCCTGTTCCTTCAGTGATTTCAGATCGGTTATTTTTTTGTTTACCTCTATGTTTACACCCAATACGGTGATGTTTTGTAAATCCCTGTCCACTATGTCCTTTGGCGCGCGGTATGAAGGCAAAGCCAAACGCAGCATGCCACCGGCTGCCGGAGCCGCTTCAAAGATGGTTACGGTATGTCCCTTTAGCGCCAGGTGATAGGCCGCGGTTATGCCGGCAGGGCCGGAACCGATTACGGCGACTTTCTTTCCTGTTTTTTCCTTTATTTCCACCGAAGGGGCCTGCGGGTATTTTTCATAATACCAATCGGAGAAATACCGTTTTATTTTCCGGATGTCTACCGGCTCTTCCACCATACCCCGTGTACAGGCATTCTGACAAGGATGATAGCAGGCACGTCCCAGACTTCCGGGAAAAGGGATGTCCTCCAGATGAAGTTTCATCGCCTCCTCGTACTGACCGTTGCGGGCCAGTGTGATGTATCCGTATGCTTTGACACCTCCCGGACATGCATTGATACAGGGTGCCGAATGACCCTGCCGGTCGATGGTGGCTATACGCGGGTTAGCAAGGCTAAAGGGAATATATGCCACTTTGCGGCCTGCAAGGTTTGTATTGTATTCATCACTGCGCACTTCGGGACATACTACCTCGCATTCCTGACATCCCGTACAGTTTTCCTTAATTACATAACGCGGTTTGTTGGTGATGTTGACATCGAAATCACCGTCCGCCGTTTTACTGATTCCGTCAATCTCGCTGTTCAGCATCAGCGTGATATTGGGATGTCGTGCTGTTTCTGACATTTTGGGCGTGGTGATGCACGCGGCACAGTCGAGTGTCGGGAACACCTTACTCAATTGAATCATCTTGCCTCCGATGGAAAGTCCTTTTTCCACCAGGAGTACCTTATGATTCATATCTGCCAGACTCAATGCTGCCTCCTGACCTGCAATGCCACCTCCGATGACCAGCGTATCGTAATTGTTATTTTGTTGCTTATTCATAATTTATTATCCTACATATCGGTTTCAATGACCATTGTGTTTAATCTTCCAGTCCGGCTAAAATTTTACTGAAATTTTCCATATGGCTGACAAACGGCTCCGCACAGACAGAACACAATGCTGCCATACGGATGCGTTTCGGATTGATGTTTTTTTCCACCATCAGTTTCTGTGTTTCGACGATGATGTCGTTTGTACGCTCAGGACAACTTGCGCTGTAGGAACATTCGTGTCCGTCTGCAGCAATAAACACGCCATCAAATCCTTTTTCAAATGCATGGAGTATCCAGCGTGGCTTGACTCCCGACGAACAAGGCATGTTGATGACATACACGGCGGGAGAATAATGTATTTTTCTCAATCCGGCCTGGTCAATTCCCGGATCGGAAATTTTATCGGTTGAGAATACCAGGATTTTGGGAGATGTATTGTCGTTCGACATAGCGGTTACGTGTAAGACCTTATTTCGAACCCTGCTCCCAGTAACGCTTTATAGCGGCCGGAAACAGGGTATGAAAAAGGATGAGGTGAAAAATTAATCTTTGATGAGAAACAAACGGCTGAAACTGTCTTCATCGTAAAAACCGAGGAATTCATGTCCCACTTTTTCACACCAGCGGGGAATGTCGTTTTTGGTTCCTTCGTCTGCCGACAGGATTTCCATAATTTCGCCCGATTCAATTTCGCCAATAGCCTTTTTGGCTGCCAAAAGCGGACCGGGACAAGCGGTACCGCGTGCGTCTACCGTTAAATTAGATTTCAATGCTTTTAATTCTTCTGTTGTCATAATTGTAAATAGTTGATAATTAGTATGGGTGTTGTTGTTTTATTAGCTGTCAGTATTCAGGGTTCAGCTGTCAGCTATCAGCTATCAGCTTAGTTTTGTTAAATGTTATATATTCAGTTGTTTGATTTTAGTTGTCAGCTGCCAGCTCTTTAGGTGAAAGCTTTCATTCAGATAAACCACTGCATGCTGCTTTCGCCGGCATCTGCCACGAATGTGGTAGCCCCAGCGAAGTGAAGATGGGGATAATCGATCATCTCCTCCCTTTTGAATCCCATCAGGTTCATCGACATCTCGCACACCGTGATTTCTATACCCAATTCGGCAGCCTGCTGGAACATTTCGTCCAGCGACAGCACATTTTGTTTCTTCATTAATCGTTTGATCATCATTGGCCCCATGCCGCACATGTTCATATTGGAGAGCTTCAGCCTGTTCCTGCCCTTGGGTAACATGATACCAAACATCTTCGAGATGAAATCTTTTCCCTTGGCCTTTTTTTTGGGATCACGCAGTGCAGAGAGCGCCCAGAAGGAGAAAAAGAGCTTGACCTTTGAATCCATCGCTGCGGCTGCCAGCGAGATGATCATCGCTGCCAGTATCTTGTCCATGTCTCCCGAAACGATGGCAATGGAGAGCTGATCCTTCCGTGATTTTTCCAGACGGGTTGTTTTTTTTCTGAGTTGCTCCAATTCGTCGCGGAGCAGATCCATGGTGATAGTACCTGAATTTTCCATATTTTTTTGTATAATTTTGTAGATAAATAATGTGCAAATTAAAGAATTATTTCTTTAATAAATTTTATTTTCCGAGGTGCAGAATATTACCTTATTTTGTGATAAATGTCACATATTTCTCTATTTTTGTCGAATAAAACCCGAGTTATGAAAAACGAATGTGCCGACTGTGCCTGTGTGTTGCGATCATCGGTCAACATGAAGGATTGTCAGCTCGAAATGCTGGGAGGTAGTCATGTTGTGGTGAAATTCAAAAAAGGGGATTCTATTATTAAACAGGGTGTCTTTTCCACCAATGTCACCTTTCTTCGTAAGGGAATGGCAAAGATTCACATTTCCGGACCTTCCCGCGAGCAGATTGTGAAGTTGGTGAAAGCACCTACCTATCTGGGTCTGCCTACCACATTCGGTGATAAAATCAACCAGTATAGTGTGACGTCGGTAATCGACTCCGAGGTCTGTTTTATTGACCTTGAGGTATTTAAGAGACTGTTGGGTGAGAACAAAGATTTTGGCAGTTACATTTTAATGGAGCTGTGCAAAAGTGAAATGGAGGCCTATCGTCGCTGCGCAAGCCGGACCCAGAAGCAGATGCGGGGTAACCTTGCCGATGTGCTGCTCGAGTTCTCTGAGAACCTTTTTGAGGCGGATCAGTTTATCCTCCCTCTGTCTCAGTCGGATATAGGTAACTGGGTGGATACCGGCAGAGAAAGTATCAACCGCACACTTTCAGAATTTATTCAGGATGGTATCATAGAGATGCAGGGAAGACAAATAAAGATCATCGATAAAAAAATGTTGAAAATGATCAGCCAGAATGGTTGATAAGGCAGGCTACAGCGATTTATCCCAGCCGTTCTATCTTCTCCAATTCTGCCCGGTTAATGATGGTGATCCCTTTTCCCTCGAGCGCGATTATGCCGTCGCGCTCAAATTCTTTCAATAGTTTAATGGCGCTCTCTGTGGCCACAGAGGCGAAGTTGGCAAGGTCCTGACGTGACAGGTGGACAAAGATATCCTGTCCCAGGAAATCATCGCTACTGAGATAGAGGAGTGCGGAGGCAAGCTTCCCTCGCATCTGCTTGTAGGTCATGTTTCCGATCACGGTGAGCAGTTGCCTTTCGTTCCGGTAGTTGCGTGATGTGATGCGCATGGCAAATTCTGCATTGCCGAGCAGCAATGTTCGCATCTTCTCCTTGTCGATCATGCATACCTGCGTGTCGGTAAGTGCGACGGCTGAAGTCGTATGTACTGTCTCTCCAAAGAGGGAGGAGAAGGCTAAAAAATCTCCTGATTTTGCCAGTTGCAGATTGAGTTGTTTGTCTCTGCCAGTCTGCAGGTACACTTTTACCAGTCCGTCCATTACCAGCAGTACATGTGTGGAAAAAGCACCCTGTTTAAAGAGGTTTTCTCCGGCCAGGTAGGTCAGCTCTGTCTTGCCGTTGCTGATCAGCTCCAGTTCCTCCGGCTTCAGGTCACGGAAGCAGGCCACCATCCTTTCGCAATTGTCCATTTCTTTATTCATCAATCGTCCTCCTTATTGCCTTTGGCGACAAAGATACCATCTTTTCGGGAAACTGATTTACATCAGTCAGATAACTGATGCATTTCATTCCGTTCCATGGAATCTGTCAGTCCTTTTTTTTCGTGAACAATGATGTTATGCCCTACCTTTGCAACCAATAATAATTTTAAACAACAATAAAAAATGAAGTATTTAAGAACCAATATTCACGAAATTGAAACGGCTGCCGAATTGCAGAAGATTCTCAATGAAAACGAAAATGTGATGGTATGCTGCGGACGTATGGGACCCATGTGTATACCGGTTTATGAAATTATGGGAGAGCTGGAGGAGGAGTATGACAATGTTAAATTTTACTCCATGGCATTTGACAGCCCCGAATCGGCTGCAATCCGGACTGCACCCCAGTGTCGCGGGTTTATGGGAATACCGTTTACCATGTATTACAAGAATGGTAAAGTGGCCAAAGCGACAACCAGTATCCAGACGATGGCACAGGTGAAAGCAAATCTTGACCAGTATCTTTCATAGGTAAAATGGAAAAGATCTACGATGTAATGATTCTGGGTGCAGGTGCTGCGGGGCTTTCCGCCGGGATTTATGCATCCCGGGGAAAGCTCGACACGCTGATCCTGAGTGAGGGGGTGACCGGCGGGCAGATGGTGCTGACCAATGAGATCGCCAACTATCCCGGCGTGGAGATGATCAAGGGATACGAGCTTGCCGATATCATGAAGCGGCAGGCAAAAAGCTTTGGTTGTACGCTCAAGGCCAATGTCAAAATTGTGGATTACCGTTTGGCAGAAGAGATCAAGGAGGTGGAGCTGGAGGATGGAAGGGTATTCCGAGCCAAAGCCGTCATCCTTACGCCCGGGGGAAAACCCCGTTCACTCAATATTCCTGGAGAGAAAGAGTTCGAAGGCAGAGGAATATCTTACTGTGCTACCTGCGATGCCGATTTCTTCCGCGATAAACGTCTGATTGTGGTAGGGGGTGGGAATTCTGCACTGGAAGAGGCGGTGACCCTTACCCATTTTGCTTCACATGTCACCATCGTGCATCAATTCGACCATTTCCAGGCGTTCGCGCATGCAGTGGAAGAGGCGGAGCGCAATCCAAAGATTAGCTTTGTGATGGAGTCGGAGCTGCGCACCTACGAAGGAAATGGCACCTTGCAAAAGGTTCAGATCGAGCAGTTGAAGACAGGTGAGCGGACCTATCTGGAAACCGATGGGGTTTTTGTCTTCATCGGCTACATGCCCAATACGGAAGTTTTCAGGGGATGGGTGAAGACCAACGAGCGGGGCGAATTCATCGTAGATCAGGATATGAAAACCAATCTGCCCGGTGTTTTTGCAGCAGGCGATTGTGTGGAGAAACGATATCGTCAGGTGACGACTGCCGTGAGCGATGGTACCATCGCTGCCCTGAGTGTTACCGAATATATTCGGTCGAAGCAACGCTGAGAATATCCGGGTATTTGTACATAAACACAAAAAAAGAGGACACCTCGGTCGAGAAGTCCTCTTTTGTATTGGTTAACGTGATATCAGCATTAAGGTAAAAAAGATTGTTTTAGGTTATCGATGCAAAGATAGGCCGCATTTTTGAATGTACAAAAAAAAAAAACATATTATAAAACATAGTTTTTAAATATGATTTTAGGGCATATTCATATTTGGTCTACTTGTAACTGTGCGAAAGTTTTTAGTCAAAAAAAGGATAAAATCATCGATTCTATCCTTTTGGCTTTTTCAATAGCGGGTTGACTGTTTTAAACAAGCTTTCCTTGTCTTCGTTTACCCGTTATCCGTTTGAGAAAATTATTTTCTGATACCCAGCTCTTTGATGATTGAACGATACCGTTCGATATCTATTTCGATCAGGTAATCGAGTAAACGACGACGTTTACCCACTAAAATTCTCAATGCTCTTTCCGTGTTATAATCTTTTTTGTTTGACTTCAGGTGTTGAGTCAAATGCGAAATACGGTAGGAAAACAATGCTATCTGGGCTTCAGGTGAGCCAGTATCAGTGTTAGACTTCCCGTGCTTTGCAAAGATTTCCTTCTTTTTGGCAGAATCTAAATACATACGTTGTAAAATATTACGTTTTTAAAACTTTAGGGCTGCAAAGTTAGGCTTAATTTTTTTAATTACAAATGGTTTTCTCTTTTATTTTCTCCTTCGTAATTTGTCGCTCAGTCTTTTAATTGCATCATTGATTTGCTGATCCGGTTCAATTACATTGTATTCGCCCCAGAAGCCGGGATCGAGGAATGATTCTACTTTTTCTGCAATCACGTCGGTGGAACGGATCCGCTCATCGCGTGGAAATTTCACCACATTGTCGTTATACCGGTCGGTAATGGCGATCTCCGACCCAATGATATAGTTGGTGGCAAACAGTCCGAAAAAACGATTGGTCCATCTCACCCGAAATGATACTTCGGTAGCGCTGTAATTAAAAAACCATTTTCCATTGTTTTCCATGTAGTTTACGACATATCGGGCGCTGTTGACATCCACCCGCATTTTGGAAGGTTTATGCCGGATAAAGATGTTTGTCGCATCCTCCCGGTCTTCCACATTCATATTAAACTCCATACGGGCAAAAGCAAGCGAAGCGGCATCCAGATAAATGGTGCCCCTGAAAAGAATATCTTTTAATCCGGACTGAGGTAAAAAAGAAATGATGTAATGCGGTTTGTTGTTGATATTGATCAGACCATCGATGTGGAAGTCATACTCAGCTGCATCGGTGCCGAAGACAATTTCCGGATTTTTGGCAATATCAAGCATCAGGGCATCGCTGATACCTCCCTGGAATTTCAGCAATACCGTGTCGCGCGGTGAGATGTCAGTCGCTTTGCGTCCGATGTAGATTCGGGCCTGGTCGTTACTGTAAGAACGATACGATGCCTTATAAACGTCTAATACTGCTTCTACAAGAGAGATGTATGTCGACCCTTTTTTTATCGATTCACGATAAAAAGCGACCATCATGTTCGGGTCGGCAGAATAATTTTCTGGAATTCGTTGCAACGCCTCCTTCACGAGATTTGTCCCGTCTCCCGACACGACCAGCACTTCGCTGAGTTCTATGGGAGAGGGAGTCAGCATGATGTGGTCATTGGGATTATCAATCAGGGTGACCACTGGTATTTCCTTGTTCAGGTATCCCAAATAGTGGATAATCAATTGCATGTTCCTGGTGGAAGCCGGAACCCGTATGGAAAAATATCCATCCTGGTTGGTAACACTCGATACGTTTGCCTTTTGAACGGTAATGCTTGCATTGGAAAGTGGTTCTTTGGTGTCACTCCCCAGTACCCTTCCGCGAAGCACATAGGTGGAGTCGGCCTGTTGCATCGTGTCTATGGCAAGGAGGCTCTGCAGCGCAGAAAGAGTGAAGATAAAGAATAGAATAAATAAGTGTTTCATCTGATATAATAATGTTAAACAGTCTCTTTGCTTGAATATACAAAGAAAAGCAAATATAGGGTATTCGCAAATAAAACAGTGCTTTTTAACAATGTTTGTCGCTGAATATTCCACAATTGGAAAAATGATCTGTTCCTTCGAAAACCCTGAATAATTGTGTACATTTGCATTGGAAAAATCAAAAAAAGAGAGAATGATTCGTAGATATGATTTTCTGGTGATTGGTTCCGGTATTGCCGGGATGAGTTATGCCCTGAAAGTGGCGAAATATGGGAGGGTAGCCATTATTGCGAAAAACCAGTTGGAAGATGCCAATACCTATTATGCACAGGGAGGAATTGCATCGGTCACAAACCCGTGGGATAATTTTGAAAAACATATTGCAGATACACTTGATGCAGGTGGTGGATTGTGTGATGTACAGGTAGTGGAAAAAGTAGTGAAGGAGGCGCCTGCCCAGATCAGGGAGCTGATCAACTGGGGGGTGGACTTCGATAAAGATGAAAAAGGTAATTTTGACCTTCATCGCGAAGGAGGTCATTCCGAGTTCCGGATTCTGCATCACAAGGACAGCACCGGTGCTGAGATCCAGGTGAGCCTGATCAACACCATTCGAAATCATCCGAATATTGATGTATACGACCATCATTTTGCCATTGAAATCCTCACGCAGCACCATCTGGGGCAGATTGTCACCCACCATACGCCTGGCATTGAATGTTATGGCGCCTATATCCTCGATCAGGAAACCAACGACATAGATACATTTCTTTCCCGTGTGACCATGATGGCTACGGGAGGTATCGGCTCGGTATATCAGAACACAACCAATCCGCTGGTCGCCACGGGCGACGGCATTGCCATGGTGGCCCGCGCAAAAGGAGAAATCAAGGGGATGGAGTTCGTGCAGTTTCATCCCACGGCACTGTACCATCCGGGTGTGAGGCCGTCGTTTCTCATCACCGAGGCGATGCGTGGTTATGGAGGCGTACTGAAAACACGCGACGGGAAAGAGTTCATGCATAAATACGATGCACGCGGATCGCTCGCACCGCGCGATATCGTGGCCCGCGCCATCGACACGGAGATGAAGGAACGGGGAGAAGACCATGTTTATCTGGATGTGACGCACAAAAAACCGGAAGAGACCAAAACGCATTTTCCGGGCATCTACGAGAAGTGTCTCTCCTACGGAATAGACATTACCCGGGAGATGATACCCGTGGCTCCTGCTGCTCACTATCTGTGCGGAGGCATCAAGGTGAATCTCGACGGGGAAACGAGTATCGGCCGGTTATATGCCAACGGTGAATGTGCCTGTACCGGCCTTCACGGAGCAAACCGGCTTGCATCCAACTCGCTCATAGAAGCAGTGGTGTTTGCTGATGCTGCGGCGAAACATTCGTTGCCAGTTTTCCGGCAATATTCATTTCAGGAAGACATCCCCGTATGGAATGCCGAGGGTACCACCTCTCCCGAGGAGATGGTACTGATCACCCAGAGTTACAAGGAGGTGGGACAGTTGATGTCGGCCTACGTAGGCATCGTTCGCTCCGACCTGCGTCTGCAGCGCGCAATGGATCGATTAAACATTCTTTTCCGAGAGACGGAAGACTTTTTCCACCGATCTGTGGTATCCCGTGATATCTGCGAATTGCGCAACATCATCAAGGTGGGTTACATGGTCATCAAGCAGGCGATGGCCCGCAAAGAAAGCAGGGGACTTCACTATACGGTGGATTATCCTTTGAAAGATCCGAATTCGGTGCTGTGATTAGTTGTCAGGAGTCAGCGATCAGCGATCAGCTTTTTTCGTATAAACTTTGGACTGCCAGCTATTTGCAAGAAAAGGCAGCTTAAGCGATCAGCTTTTAGTAATAGTATATGTATAGTAAATGAAATGATAATTGATTTTTAAGGAAATATTTTTTTAAAAGCTTGCATTGAAAAAAACGATTAATATACGAGGAACTTTGCTTGATTTGTCGATACCGCAGGTGATGGGCATTATCAATATTACGCCCGATTCGTTCTTTGCGGCAAGCAGGAGACGGGCAGAAGGAGAGATCATTGAACGATGCCGGCAAATCATCGATGAAGGAGGCAGTATGATTGATGTCGGGGCGCAGTCAACTACCCCTGTCGCCCCTTTTCTCACGGCGAAAGAAGAGGTCACCAGATTAATGCCCGCTCTGAAACTTATCCGCAGTGAATTTCCACATGCAATTCTGTCAGTCGATACGTTTTATGCCGATGTAGCCAAACAGGCTGTGGAGGAGTTTGGCGCAAATATAATTAATGACATTTCCGGCGGACAGATAGATGAGCAAATGTTTTCTGCGGTGGCTCAATTACAGGTACCCTATGTGCTGATGCATATGCGGGGAGTACCGCAGACCATGCAACGGTTCACCGATTATGAAGATATGATTCAGGAAATCATACATTACTTCTCCGAGCGTAAGGCAAGACTGAATCTGCTTGGTGTAAATGACGTGATCATCGACCCCGGTTTTGGTTTCAGTAAAACATTACCTCAGAACTATGAATTGATGGCTTATCTGAAATATTTTCATATCTTTGAGGAACCGATGCTGGTAGGAATCTCTCGAAAATCGATGATCTACAGACTGCTGGATTCCACGCCGGAGGAGAGCCTCAACGGGACTTCCATCCTAAATACAGTGGCTTTGCTCTCGGGAGCATCCATTTTGCGGGTTCACGATGTGAAAGAGGCAGTGGAGTGCGTAAAGATTGTAGGCAAGATAACCGAATTCGATCAATAATCGGCATATACAGGTATGTTTGCACATTTCGGAATAAAGGATTTTATCGATGTACTGCTGGTAGCATTTTTGTTGTACTACCTGTTCAGACTGGTCAAGTTATCGGGCCTGCGCCCCCTGTTTGTCGGAATAATGGTATTCATGGTGATCTGGGTACTGGTCTCGCGGGTCTTTAACATGGTCCTGCTCGGTTCCATTCTTGATCAGTTGGTGAGCGTCGGACTATTTCTGCTGGTCATCCTCTTTCAGGACGAAATCAGGCGTTTTCTGATGTCGCTCGGTTCAAAAAAAGGATGGAATTTTATTACGAAGCTTTTTTCCCCCAACGAAAAGCAGAAGAAGGATAATTCGCACCTTACAGCCATCGTGCTGGCTTGTATGAATATGTCGAAGACCAACACCGGGGCACTTATCGCAATACAGGGCGATATTCACCTGGGCCTGTACGAGCAGACCGGTGAAATTGTAAACGCCGATATATCCTCTCGCCTTATCGAAAATATTTTCTTTAAAAACAGTCCCTTGCATGACGGCGCGATGATTATTGTCGGACAGAAAGTGAAAGCCGCCGGATGCATACTGCCCATCTCACAGAATCCAAATATACCCACCCACCTGGGATTGAGGCACCGCGCCGGATTGGGTATATCGCAGGAGACCGATGCCAAGGTAATCATTGTCTCCGAAGAACGGGGACGCATCTCGTTTGCCTCACAGGGCAGGCTGAAAATGAATATCTCTCCCGAAGATCTTCAGCGATTGCTGATGGAAGAATAACAAGGCCCTATTTGGGAAAAACCTGCCTGAATCTGGTTGCGAAGGCTGGCAAGTGAAACAACGATGTAAGTTAGCATGATTTTAGAAGAACTTTCCATCATCAACTATAAGAATCTGGTGCAGTCTGAATTGCAGTTTTCTCCCAAAATTAATTGTTTTATTGGCAACAACGGCATGGGGAAGACCAATCTGCTCGATGCAGTCTATTATCTCTCATTTTGTAGGAGCTACACCAATCCGATCGATTCGCAGATTATACATCATGATGCCGATGTGTGCATGCTGCAGGGTAAATTCTTCTCGGAAGAAGGCACCCGGGAAGAGATTTACAGTGCTATCCGGCGCCGGCAGAAGAAACAGTTTAAACGCAACAAGAAGGAATATGAGCGACTCTCCGATCACATCGGATTAATTCCCCTTGTGATGATCTCTCCGGCTGACAACGAACTGATAACTGGCGGGAGTGAGATGCGACGGAAGTTTTTGGATATGGCCATCTCTCAGTTCGATAAGGAGTATCTGCGTGCGCTGGTAAGATATACCAAAGCCCTGCAACAGCGAAACGTGCTGCTGAAAAATGAAGATGAAGCCATTGATACAACCTTGCTCGAACTTTGGGAAGATCAGATGATTGAAGAGGGAAACCTCATATATCGGAAACGTAAGGCTTTCATTGATGAATTTACACCCATCTTCAACGATTTTTATGCACGCATCAGTCAGTCGGGGGAACAGGTATCCTTTGATTATATTTCCCAACTCAATGATGCCGATTTTCGGGAGATGCTCGTCAAAAACAGACCCCGTGACATGGCGTGTGGGCATACTACGACAGGCGTGCATCGCGATGAACTGGAGATGCTCCTCGGCGGGTATCCCATTAAGAAAGTGGGATCACAGGGACAGAACAAAACCTATTTCGTATCGTTGAAACTGGCTCAATTTCATTTTTTGCTGCAAACGGGACATACCACTCCGATCCTACTGTTGGATGATATTTTTGACCGGCTTGATGCCGGGCGTGTGGAGGAGATTGTGAAACTTGTCTCCGGACATGGCTTCGGACAGATTTTTATTTCAGATACCAACAGGGAGTCACTCGACAGGATTCTTGAACGTACCGACAATAACGCGCACATCTACTCGGTGATACACGGAGAAATAAATCGGATAAATGAATAAAAAGAAATGTTTAAGAAGAACGCGCAACCTCTATCGCAGGCTCTTTCAGACTTTTTCGATGAAAACAGTACATTAAAAGTGAAACTGGCTGAACATCGTGCCATCAGGGGGTGGCATGATGTGTTGGGGGAGGGTGTCTCAAAATATACCCGGGAGGTTTATTTCCGCCGCAATGTTCTCTACGTACATCTTACATCGGCTGTCCTTCGTGCCGAGCTGACAATGAATAAGGACGGACTGATCCGGAAAATAAATGATTACGCCGAAATCCCTATCGTGAGGGATATTGTATTCCGTTAAAAGAATGCCGATACACCCAGGTACACACCGTCGGGGTGGGGAGAATAATCGTCCTGGATAAGATCGTAGTTGAGCGTAATATGAGAGCGACCCAAGCGAAATCCGGCACCCACGATCAATGAAGGAACGAGGCCTCTGTGTGAGATCGTTTCATCTGTGGTTTCACTCGTCAAAGCGGACCAGATATAATTCGTTTCCGGTTGTACAAAAACAGTGATAAAGGAAAGCGGATAAAAATAGCTAAACAGGTTTGCTCCCAGCAAATTATCTTTGACAGTATATCCCGATGTTCTCGCTTTTGAATAGTAATAGTTGATGCCGGCACCTGCCATGAAATAACGGTTAAACTGATATCCCACTTGCGGGCCCAGGCCAAGTCTCGTATAATTGCTGCTAACCGATAACCCGAGATTTGCGCCAAAACGAAGTTTACTCCTGTCGAATAGGGGAGTAATCCCCTTTTCTATCTCTCCGCGTCTTATACCTGAAGATGTTTCTTTCTCCGCAAAATTGCGTGACTTATTTGCACGATGAATATTTCGTGGGTCATCCGGCGACACAGAAATGGTATCATAAGTGATTACCTGTGCACCCGCAAATAACGGGAGCAGCCAGAGAAACAGGATGTACAGTGAACGCACGGAACTTATTCTGTAGGCGTTCCTTCTTTCGGGGTGGGCTGAGCCGGTACCTGTGACGGTACGGGCAAACCGGGAGTCACATCGGGAGCTGTGGTCGGGTTAAGCGGTGCAGGCTGCTGCACTTCCACCTGAGATTGCGGTTCATTGCTGCGCGATGTGGTATATTTGGCAGTCAGGATACTTAGTATCATTACGATACCTGCCAGAGTCCAGGTGAATTTTTCCAGGAAGTCGGTTGTTTTCCGTACACCCATAATCTGGTTTGATGATGAAAATCCGCTGGCCAGTCCGCCGCCTTTCGATTTCTGTACCAATACGGCAAGAATCATCAGAATGGAAGCCAAAAGAATAAGAATTGTGATAAAGATATACATATAAGTTTTTTTATTTTTTGTTCTGCGTTCACTTAACGAAAACGTTCATTCATAATCAAAAATTCCAAAAAACGAATTTGGTCGGCAAAGTAAATACTTTTTTTCGGGAAATTCAAACTTAATCGTTTAATAATTGTAAGCGCCTGTTCATATTTTTTCTGTTTTATATAGATCTTGGCAAGTGTTTCCGTCAAAAATTCACCGGCTTCGTCTTCAGATGCGATTTTTTTGCTATCTGCCTTCACTTCCGGTTCGTATGGGGTGAACAGTGGCTCGGTGGCAGCCTTCTCAATGAAGGCATCAATGATGTCGTGGTGTTGAAGTTTCCGCTCTTCTGCCGGATCAGTCGACCTGTCTTCCTCCACCGACTCCAGGTAAGAGAAATAGTCGGTCGATACAATATTTAATGCTTCATTGTCAAGCACGGTTTCGTGTATCTCTCCTTCGCCAAGAGAGGTGAGGAAGGAATCAAGCAGTTCCTCCGTTCTGTCCTTTACTCCTGCAGGAGTTACTTTCGGTTGTTCAAACTGTTTGTGATAATTTTCCCTGTATATCAGATAAAACAACTTCCTCCTGTCGGCACATAAAACAGCTGTTGTGGCAAGCTCTTCGACGAAACGATTGCTGTCGGTCATATCCAGATATTTGGTATACAACAAACGGGAGGTCTGGAAACAGGGATAGGCTTCCACCACTGCTTTGAGTGTCTCTTCCGTGGTGGTTGTCAGTGTCTCGGGGTCTTCTATAAAACTGTATAGTTTGTCCTTGTCCATTGAATTACCAGTTTGCCATGGTGGCATTGAATATCTGATCTACAATTTCATCGATCAGTTCATTGATCAACTGATCCTGTACTGTATCAAAAATAGTGTTGCTGGAGAATGTACGGTTGGCAGAAATTGTTTCCTGCACCTCGGGTGCATCGATCTTATTGTTTCGGAAACGCATCCTTACAGTCATCGTCAGACGAGTTTCCGAAGCAAATGCATCTTCCTGCACAGCCAGCGGCGTAAGTTCATAACCTACAATTTCACCCTCAATCTCCATGTCTGCATTCTGGTTCACAAGTTGCAGACGGGTGTTGCGGGTAAACATATCTTTCATCTCTTCATTGAAACGCTGCTCCAGGGGAGGGTACACCAAGGGTGCCTGATTGATAAAATGTCCGATAGAGAGCGTTTTGGTGAGATTATAATCAATGGACGCTGTTCTGAAAGAATAAGACATTCTGCATGAGCTTACGAACGCGATCATCGAGAAGAGGGTCACAATCTGCACTAAATAATGCCTGTGTATGTGGATTTTCATTCTTGTTCCTTTTTATCCGGTGACAATCAACCTTCAAGATTGTATTCCTTAATCTTGCGGTAAAGAGTCCGTTCAGAAATACCCAAATCGGCCGCAGCCAGTTTACGTTTTCCATTGTGACGCTCAAGCGCCCTGAGAATCATTTCTTTTTCCACTTCGCTGATCGACAGTGTACTTTCTTCGTATTCGGTTGCTTCCTGAATGTCATTCTTTCCTGTCTCACCAAGCTGTATGCTCTTCGGGGGTGCTTCGTACTTCACCGGAACAGATACACGGGCCTCTCCTTCATGAATGACAGTTGTGGTTTGAAGTTTGTTTGATGAAGGTTCAAAATCGGCTGCTGGGTGACCCGCGTTTTCCATTATACTTTTCACTACCTGTTTCAGATCAGTGATGTCTTTTTTCATGTCGAAGAGAACCTGGTACAAAATTTCCCGTTCATTCGCAAATGATTTTTGTTCGGTATCGTGGAACTGCGAAAGGGGGACGGGGAGCATACCCACCTCGTTGATAGGCAGATATTTCTGCAGGATTTCGGCATTAATCACACGTTCCTGTTCAATAATTGAAATCTGTTCTGTGATATTTTTTAACTGACGTATATTTCCGGGCCAGCGGTAATTCTTTATAACCTCCCGCGCGTCGTCGGTGAGGGTGATGGAAGGCATCATGTACTTCTCGGCGCAATCGCTGGCGAACTTTCTGAAAAGCAGGGGTATATCCTCTTTTCTGTCCCGTAACGGCGGTATCCGGATGGGAACAGAGTTGAGCCGATAATAAAGATCTTCGCGAAACTTTCCTGTTTCCACGGCTTTTACCATATCCATGTTGGTAGCTGCCACCACACGCACATCGCTCTTCTCAACTTTCGAAGATCCTACCTTGATGAACTCTCCGCTTTCAAGCACCCGCAGCAGCCGTGCCTGTGTGGACAGGGGTAGTTCGCCTGCTTCGTCAAGGAATAGCGTGCCACCGTCGGCCACTTCAAAATAGCCTTTCCTGGTGCCGGTTGCGCCTGTAAATGAGCCTTTCTCGTGCCCGAAGAGTTCAGAGTCGATGGTCCCTTCAGGAATGGAGCCGCAGTTGATGGCAAAGTAGGGGCCATGTTTGCGCTTGCTGTAGGAATGGATGATCTGTGGAAAATTTTCTTTTCCAACACCACTTTCTCCGGTAATAAGTACCGACAGGTCGGTAGGGGCGACCTGCAGCGCCACGTCAATGGCACGATCGAGCTCGGAAGTATTTCCAATGATGCCGAAACGTTGCTTGACCTGTTGAAGAGAGTACTTCACCATACTGTGTTGTTTGAGAATTCAAAGATAAACAATTATTTTAAAGCGTATGTCTTTGCTTTCAAGAATTCTCCCAATCGTTCAGTATCATCACCGAACTGGCCGATCTCTTCCGGCATCACCGGATCGCCGAAGGTGATAATCATCTCTTTACCTTTTTTGTTGTACAATTCATGGCAAAGTCTGAGGTTTCGAAAACGCCAGCCCAATATTTTAGACAAATAGAATGATCGGCTGTTCTGGCCTGAGATATGCATGGGTATAACAGGGACTTTCATTTTTTGAATAATCTTTAATACTGCAGGCTGCCACTCCCGATCTTCAATTTCAAACCTGCCTTTCCTGAAATAGAGATTGGAAACGGCACCTGCCGGGAAAAAACCCATCGGGTGATTCTCCCGTAAATGAGCAATGCTCTCTCTGATGCCGGCAAAGGTGAAACGGTTTTTCTCTTCATTTTTCATTGGATTTACGGTGATAAAGTTTTCTGACATCGTATCCACATAGGAGAGAATAATATTGACCATCATCTTGTAGTTTTCTACCCGACTGGCCACCGTCTCAATGGCTGCTATGCCGTCGATGTGGCCATAGGCATGATTGGAAACTGTAATAAACGACTTGTTCTTGAACTGCTGAAGTACTTGTTCATTCCGGATGGTACGTTTTATCCCCAGTTTATCCAGTACATCTTTGCAGAATGCCGCACCGGTAAGATGTTTTGATCGATTGTAAATTTCGTTTGGAACATGCAACGCCGATATTTTGATACCGAAATCAATCAGCATATCTCCATATTTACCCCGAAAAATCGGGTGCAGACCGCGTAAATCATCGCGACTAATCAATTTGTCTTTCATTCACTCTTGGCTTTATCTTATTTTTAACGCAAATGCCACGTCAAAAAGATGATGTGGCAATTGTGTGATAAAAAGGCTGGTTGGTACGACCTTATGCAAGGTTCCGGATCATATCAATGATTTGTTTGCCGATTTCTTCTGCTTCCTCCTGTGTATGTGCTTCTGAATAGACCCGGATAATAGGTTCGGTATTTGATTTTCTCAAATGTACCCACTTGTCAGGAAAGTCGATTTTCACACCGTCGATATCGGTTATCTGCTGGTCTTTGAATCTTTCTTTCATCTTTTCCAGTATTGCATCTGTATCGATGTCGGGAGTGAGTTCCACCTTTTGTTTGGCCATAAAATAGGCGGGTAGGGTCGCCTTCAGTGCAGAAGGTGTTTTCCCCGATCTGGCAAGATAGGTGAGGAACAAGGCAATACCCACAAGCGCATCGCGCCCGTAATGGGCGGCAGGATAAATGATGCCGCCGTTCCCTTCGCCGCCAATCACAGCGTTCACTTCCTTCATTTTTGTTACGACATTCACTTCACCTACTGCAGCAGCGTAATAACGACCGTTTCTGGATATTGTGACATCGTGAAGGGCTCTACTCGAACTAAGATTGGATACCGTGTTCCCTGGCGTTTGCTGTAACACATAGTCGGACACTGCTACCAGGGTATATTCCTCTCCAAAGGGTTCACCATCTTCACAGTAGATGGCCAACCGGTCCACATCGGGATCCACAGCAAAACCCACGCTCGCCTTAGAACTGCGGGTAAGTGAAGAAAGCTCTGTAAGATGCTGTGGTAAAGGTTCCGGATTGTGAGAAAAGTTGCCGTGCGGGGCGCAGTGCAATTTAAAGATCTCCTTCACTCCCAATGCATACAATAATTCTGGAATAGCAAACCCGCCTACTGAATTTACACTGTCTACGGCTACCCTGAAATTGGCTGCCCTGATTGCTTCTTTATCCACAAGAGGAAGAGACAAGACGCTTTGAATATGCTCGTGCAGGTACTGCTTTTGTATAATCTGACCCAGTTCATCTACCGGAGCGAACGAAAAATCTTCCGCTTCGGCAATGTGAAGAATCTCATTCCCCTCTTCTGCATTGAGAAATTCACCTTGGTGATTGAGCAGCTTCAGTGCATTCCACTGTTTGGGATTGTGGCTTGCGGTGATGATGATGCCCCCCGCAGCTTTTTCTTTGGTGACAGCAATCTCCGTGGTGGGAGTCGTGGCCAGTCCGATGTCGGTCACGTCGCAACCCATCCCTGTCAGTGTACCAGTGATGATCCGGTGCACCATTTCTCCGGAAATACGGGCATCGCGCCCCACCACAATCCTTGGCCGGTTGTACTGAATCGATTTTCGGATAAAGGCTGCGTAAGCAGCAGTAAATTTTACGATGTCCAGTGGTGTCAGGTTTTCGCCCGTTTTTCCACCAATGGTTCCTCGGATACCGGATATGGATTTGATCAATGTCATATAGGTATTTCTATATTGAAAAGTGTTTCTTTATAATGTCACCAGTCGGTGATTTTACAGTAGGTGCAAAGATGGGTTGAAAAAATAATCAGTATTGATTTTCAAACCGGTATTGCACCAGATCATAGTAGGTTGGTTCATACTTCGACTGATCGTACGAAGATCCCATGTTAAAAGGAACAATCATTTTTACTTTGCCATTGTGGCCTACATAGCTGAGGGGAACTACCCACCCGGGCGTACTGTAATTGCTTTTGGTGGACGAAGTGACGGGTCCGATAAACACGATCTCTTCCGGATTAAGGCTCATTTGGTTGGAGTAACGGGTGGTGTCGTCTGTGTTGAAATAGTTCAATCCGCTGAAACGAACATATACCTCCTCCTTCCATTGCAGCTTCTGGCTCCTGTTGCCATAGTCGATCACATGAAAATAAACTCCCGTAGCGGGATCTTTATAAAATTCGTTCTCTTTGAAAATACTGTCCGATGGAAAGTCCTTGAGAACGGTGAGATGATTGGATTCTATAAACAAATCGATGGCATTTTCTTCTGCTTTCAGATAATCGGCATAGGTCATGGTGTCCTTGCAGGAAGTATTGAGAAACAACAACCCGCTAAGGAAAATAACAGTAAGATATAAATGCTTCATATGAATCTGTTGTATAAATGAAATGAATTACAAAAGTACACAATCTGCTTTAAATAAACCAACCGTAACGCTGAAATATAACGTTGGTTTTTTAAAATGATCATAGCTGGTTTATGGCTTGTTTAAGCTTGCCTTCATAGGCTTTTAGCCCATCGGCATAGATGCGGAGCGCTTCTTCGAAAGTGCCGTAATACTCTCCTCCGGAGGCATTCAGATGACCGCCGCCATTAAAGAATTCCGCTGCAAATTCGTTGCATGGAAAGGAAAGCTGAGAGCGAAACGAAATTTTTATCAAACCATCGTCTTCCCGGATGAAGGTGGAAAAAATAATATCCTTGATGCTGAGCGGATAATTCACGAATCCTTCCGTATCACCTTTGCTGAAACGGAAGTGTGCCTGATCCTCCTTTGAAAGGTAGATGAGTGCCGCATGCAAATCGGGATAGATATCCAAACGCTGCGACAGGGTGAATCCAAGCAGCCGGAAACGCGCTTCAGAATAATTGTGATAGACATGCGAATAGATGGCATCTTTATCGATTTTTTTTCTTAATAACAGGCTGATGATTTCGAATATCTCAGGATCGTTGGAGTTAAAGGTGAATCCTCCGGTGTCAGTCATCATGCCGCAATAGATACATTCTGCCTCGGCCAGGTTGAGTTCATCGTATTTGCCGGCCTGAAACAACAACCGGAATATTAGTTCACTGGTGGAAGATATTTCCGGAAGAGATATAGTAATGTCAAATATGTCTCCCGGAGAAAGATGGTGATCGATCAGAATCTTTTTTGCTGGTGATGACTCCAGTGCGGGCGCCATATCCCCCGTCCTTTTTGGAATATTGTAGTCGAGTGCGAAAATAAGATCCGCGTGATAAAGAATTTTTTTGGCTGCGGAAGGATTGTATTCGTAAATTTCCACCTCACTGGCTCCCTTCATCCATCTTAGAAAGTAGGGGAATGTGTTGGGCACAATCATTCGTACCTGTTTTCCTTTTCCTTTGAGATAATGATACAAAGCGAGAGAAGAACCCAGTGCATCACCGTCAGGTGAGAGATGGGTGGTAATCACAATTTGTTCTGACCTCTCCACGGCATCCATGATTGCTGCAACTTTTGCCGGTTGGATTAACTCAGTGACTGTTGTCAAATTCATTTTTGGTGTATTCTTTTGAAATATGGTAACAAAAGTACTAAAAAATCAGGGAAAAAGCACCTTCTTGAGTGACATCATGCACCTCGATACCCAATTGAAGGCACTCTTTACCCATCCTGTGTGCAGCACGACGGGGAAGAGAGCTGTCCAGAACAATAAGCGAAGGTTCAAAAAGTGAGAGCAGTTGTTCGATTTGAAATTCTGCACTTTCGGAAAGGACCAGTACATCTACCCGGAATGGTGACATTGCTACGAGGCTAGCGAGCGAATTGTCCGACAGGCGAAAGATACGCTCCCGGGAGTGCGGCAGGAATCCGTTCCCGGGGATATTCAGAAAATGGCGTTTCCCTTCGGTAAACAGGGCTATTTCACTTTTGCCGGAACGATTGAACACCACCAGCTGGGGCGCAGGTTCAAACAGCTCTTTCTGCAGTGAGGTCAACTGAAATACAAACATCGATATCAGGGCGATTAATAACGGCCGGACGCGGTGAGAAAAGAGAAATCTGGTAAAAATAAAGACAAAGACAATCAATAGAAGCAGTTGAATAAATGAAATATAGCTATCGGTAAGTTGAGCGAAAGGGAGTGATTCCGAAATCTGCACGATACGCAAGGTGAAGGTCGCGAGTGTTTCAGTAATCCATTGAAAGACGGATTCCATGCCGTCGATAACTCCGGCAGTTGCCTGGTTTATTGCACCGACAGCCGTGAGCGCCGCGGTGGCATAGATGACGATTCCAATTAACGGTACAACCAACAGGTTGGCGACGAAAAACCAGGTCGGAAAGGTGCCGAAGTAGTAGAGTACCAGTGGGAAGACACCCAGCTGAGCTGCCGTTGAAACTGATAACAGGCCCCAAACATATTTCGCTATGTTTCCTTTTGGAGTATACAAACCCTGTAGCTTCGGTTGAAAATAGAGAATGGCCGCTACTGCGCCAAAACTCATTTGGAAGCTCACATCGAAGAGGCTGAACGGACTGAAAAGGAGGATAAAAAAAGCAGCTGCAGCCAGCGTATTGTATGTGAATCCTTTCCGGTGTTGCATGTTGCCCAGACAGAAAATAGAAAGCATTATGGCTGCGCGCATCACGGAAGAAGATCCCCCTGCCAGGAAGACATAGCACCATAACGTCAGGATGACCAAACCTTGCCGGAAAATGTATCTCTTGCCCGATTTTCCCAGAAATGAAAACAACAGCTCTATGATGACGTAGATGATGCCAACGTGCAATCCGCTCACGGCCAGGACATGCGATGTACCCGAAGCTCGGAATGCTTCCTGAATGTCGTCGGAGAGGTCTCCTCGGTACCCGAGTGTGAGGGCAGAGATAAAGGCACAGGCATCTTTTTCGTGGAGCAGTGAACGGTACATGGTCAGTGCCTTCGCCCGCAATCGCTGCGACTGAGGTACAATGGCCCGGGACAGGCGACCGGTTTTATACCACTCCAATGAGGGGATATATGCCGAACCGGTGAAACCTTTTATTTTCATGTAACGGACATAATCGAAATCGTCCGGATTGCCGAAGTTGCGGAAGGGTTGCATTCTTGCATAAAAAATAATCTCATCACCCGGGTTCAACGCTTTGGCTGCGTCGTCCGGGGAAAGATATAATTTTACTTTTTGCTGATAAGGATATGTAATTTTCACATTGCAGGCAATGGAACGGGGTTTCATTTCAGGAATGTCAAGAAGTATTCCGCTATAATACCGCGACGCATTCGGAAACGTGAACTCTCTGTTTCTTTCCTGATCCCTGTATTGTAAAAAAGTAATCGAAAAGAGAAACAGGTATAAACCCGCTCCGAACATCCATCGGCCTGGATATTGTAGTTTGTTGCCTGTCAAGCAGGATAGCATCATGAGTATCAGGCCAGTGGATAAAAGCCAATGTAAGCTTGGCGTCCATGCCGGGAACAAAGCACAGATAGCAATGCCTGCCGTAACAGGTAAAAGCAGGCGTAAAAATGGTGTTTTTCCGATAAAATTGTTCATTGTCTACGCGCCTGAAATAGGAGAAATCACAGCTCCTGAAACGGGAAATCAACGACAAAAGCAGTCAGAAACAGTGGATCTGACTTTTATAAAGCCCGTAACATCCGGATGGTATCTTCGGGGTTTTCCGAAGAAAAAACAAAGCTTCCGGCGACAAGCACATCAGCACCTGCATCCACCAATCTTCTCCCCGTTTCAAGATTTACCCCACCGTCCACCTCAATCAGTGTGGAAGTGTGTTGTGTCAGAATTAATTTTTTGAGTTGATCTACTTTCCTAAGGGAATGCTCAATAAAACGCTGTCCACCGAAACCGGGGTTTACCGACATCAGCAGGACCATGTCCAGATCGGGTAAGATATCCTCCAGCAGCGATACCGGGGTATGCGGATTTAATGTGACAGCCGGCTTCATCCCCTTTTTCCTGATCTCCTGCACTACCCTGTGAAGATGGGTACAAGCTTCGTAGTGCACATTCATATAGGAAGCGCCGGTCGCTGCAACCTCATCAATAAATTTTTCTGGTTGTACAATCATCAGATGGGTGTCCAACGGTTTCTTTGTTACTTTTTTTAAAAGACTGATTACCGGAAATCCAAAAGAGATGTTCGGCACAAAAACACCATCCATGATGTCAAGATGGATCCAGTCTGCCTCACTTCGGTTAAGCATCTCCACATCTCTTTCCAGATTGAGAAAATCGGCCGCCAACAGCGACGGCGCTACCATCGTACCCATATATATTATTGTTTATTTTGGTTCCAAAGGTAGTGGTTTTTTACATAAAAAAGAGCGAAATGCGCATTTATGAAGACATTTTACATATCTTTGTCACAGGTTAAACATAAAAAAGAAATTAAATGAGAAAGTTATTGTTTCTTTTCTTATCAGCCGGATTTCTTCTCTCCTGCCAGAACGTTAGGAATTATACGATCAAGGGTACGGTTACCGATACCTCTTATGAAGGCACCAAAGTGTATGTACAGCAAATGACCGATGAGGCCATGGTTGTCGTGGATTCAGTGCTGGTCACAGATGGATCATTCTCGTTGAAAGGTGTGGCAGACAGCACGGTACTTCGCTTTATTTCGCTCGACGAAACGGTGAATCCACAACAGGAGAGCCGGGTACCTGTGTTGATTGAGCCGGGTAGGATAGAAGTGTTGTTCGATACGGTAGTAACGGTGAAAGGTACAAAGACAAACGATGCCTATACCGATTTCAGAACTGAACAAAGAGCACTGACAAAAACGATCCGCAGGGTGACGGAGCAATATAACACGGCTAATGCTGAAGGCACGATGACCGATTCTTTGGAAACAGAGATCAATACGACGTATGACAGTATCAGCATTCAGCTTACCGATTTGAATTTCAACTTCATCAAAGAAAATATCGGAAACGAACTTGGAAAGTATGTGTTTCTCACTTCTTCGTCCATGTTTGCGCCGGAACAACAGAGAGAGATTCTCAATCTTGCAGATGAAAAGTTCAAAGCCAGCAAAAATATTCAACGGATCACTCAACGGTTGGAAAACCTGGAGAATGTGGCTGTAGGCAAGAAATTTGTTGATTTTACATTGAAAGATACTGAAGGTAATGAGGTTTCCCTCTCCGATTATGCCGGAAAAGGAAAATATGTACTGGTCGACTTCTGGGCTGTGTGGTGTGGACCTTGCCGTCGGGAAATGCCTAACGTGGTGGCCGCGTACAAAAAGTACAAATCGAGAGGTTTTGAGGTGGTGGGTGTCTCATTGGATAAGGATCATGAAAAATGGATACAGGGCCTTAAAGACCTGAATATGACCTGGTCGCAGATGTCAGATCTGCAGTATTGGGAGAGTCCGGTGGTGGATTTATACGCCATCGATGGCATACCGCACACTGTCCTTTTGGATAAGGATGGAATTATCATCGCAAAAGATCTGAGAGGCGACGCTCTTGATGCCAAGCTGGCAGAACTGATGCCATAACCTATAGTCATAATGGAAAAGAAGAATGAGCTGCTTATTGTGGCTCATTTTTTTAATTCAGATATTTATCATTATTTTTGTAAAAAGAAATTCTACATGAAACCCTGTATAAAACTACTTTTATTGTTGTTTTTGGGTACATTTTTACCTTTTCATTCCGGCAATTCCGCCAACCCGCAAAACGGCAAATTTACAGTGGTGATTGATCCAGGGCACGGAGGTAAAGATCCCGGAGCTTTGGGGTCTGTTTCGAAAGAGAAAGATATTGTACTTTCTGTCGGTCAGCAACTGGGAAGGCTCATCGAGCAGAATCATCCCGATGTGAAAGTTATGTATACCCGTAATTCGGATCGGTTTGTGGAATTGAACCAACGTGCTGAAATTGCAAATAAGGGCCATGCCGATTTATTCATATCGATTCATTGCAATGCACTCGACCGGCGGCATACATCTCCTCAGGGAGTGGAAACATTTGTTCTGGGATTGCACAGGAGCAAGGATAACCTGGATGTAGCCAAGGCAGAGAATGCTGTGATCATGTATGAAGATGATTATTCGGTAAAATATGAAGGCTTTAATCCCAATGAGCCCGAGTCCTATATTATTTTTGAATTCATGGCCAATGAGTTTTTGTCGCAGAGTGTTTACCTCGCTACACTGGTGCAGAATCAGCTGGTGAAAAATTCAAAAAGGGTGAACCGAAGTGTACGCCAAGCCGGTTTTCTGGTGTTGAGAGAGGTGGGCATGCCGAGTGTCCTTATTGAACTGGGGTACATCAGTAACAGAACGGATGAGAAATATCTCAGGAGTGCGAGCGGACAATTTTCGCTGGCTTCTTCCATTTATCAGGGATTTAAGGAATATAAGCGGGAGTATGACAAGAAAAGCTATGTTTTTTCCGGTTCCACCAGCGGCAAAGGACAGGTTGCTATTTCGCAAACGCCGGCTGTTGGGGGTGAAAAAGAGTATCGCGTTCAGTTTCTTATATCATCCCGAAAATACGAGAAAGGGTCATCTGCTTTTAAAGGGTTGAATCCGGTAGATTTTTATAAAGACGGTTCTACCTATAAATATACTTATGGAAGTACTTCCAAACAGAGCGAAATTGAGCAAACTCTCAAAGAAGTAACTAAAAAATTCAAAGATGCCTTTATCGTGGAATTTAAAGATGGGCAACGCATCAAATAAAGATAGAATGAACCTATGAAGAAGAATATAAGCAGGTATGCAATCATTGGTCTTGCATTCATTGCAAGCATCGGAATGCTTTATTACGGCATTAACTTCCTGAAAGGCATCAATGTGCTCAAAAAGCAGAACCAATACTACGCCGTTTTTGAAGATGTTTCCAAACTGCTCATCTCATCTCCTGTCTATGTAAAAGGATATCAGATTGGGTTAATCAACACGATCAGTATGATCAGTGACGATCCGATGCTTTTTGCAGTGGGGATCAATTTGAAAGAACCCCTGAAAATAACAGAAGACAGTCATCTTGAGTACGGGGTCGACATGTTTGGTGCATCTACGGTAAATCTGGTAATGGGTGGATCCCACGTTTATCTTCAGCCCGGGGATACCCTTACCGGAAAAATGGAGGCAGGTCTGATGGATCAGGTGGCAAGCGTGATGCCCAAAACTGATTCAATTCTCTCGCGTATCGATTCGGTGGTTTACTCATTAAATAAATTGATGTCAAATCCAATGTGGATAAACTCTATTGAAGGAATTGGAAATACGGTCACACAATTAAATCGATCCAGCGAAAGTCTGAACCGGATGGTAAACTCACTGGAAAAAGATCTGCCCGTGATCAGCCGCAATCTTTCAGATGTCTCGGCCGATTTGAAAGATGTTTCCGGTGAACTGAATCAAATGGATCTGGCCCACACTTTTACCGCTATCGACGAGACAGTGACCAACCTGAAAAACCTGACCGGAAAAATGAACAGCAAAGACAATTCCATGGGCTTACTGATGAACGATACAAAGTTGCACGACAGTCTGAATGTGACCATTGATACTGCGACAAAACTGCTCGAAGATATACGCCAGAATCCCGAACGGTATTTAAGCATCAAAGTGCGACTGTTTTAGGTCCCAGAAGTTTCAATTTGTTATCTCCGAACTTTTTTAATTAGAATAATTATAAATAAGGCGCTTTGAAAAAAAACGGTACAAAACCCGTTGGTATTTGGATAATAAGTAACAAAAATGTAATATATTTGTAATCCTTAATGAATGAATCCATTTTTTAGTATTGTGTTGTTAATCAACCATGTTTAACTTGGTTAATTTCATTGATGCATTGGTTTACAGAAGATTACGCGTATTCCGTTGATAAATAGCGTTGTTTTTTGAAAACAGATTTTTTCAAAAAAAGATCATTTTTTTTTGTCGTTTTTTTTTTGAAAATTTGTACTCCTGTTGAGGAAAGAAAAAGATCATTTTAGAATTCAATGAAGAGTGACTATCGTTTTTTATGGAATAACTGTTTGAACGTTATTCGGGACAATATCCCCGAGCCGGCGTTCAATACATGGTTTCTCCCCATTGTGCCATTGAAATATGAGGACCATGTATTTACGGTGCAGGTCCCGAGTCAGTTTTTCTATGAATATCTGGAAGATAAGTATCTCGACCTTATTCAACAAACCCTTTATCGTGAAATCGGAGAGGGTACGATTCTCAATTACCGCATTCTTGTAGAAACAGAAAGCAACACAGCTGTGGAGCTTCGGGGTGAAAGCAAGCCATTTATAGGAAAAGAGAAAAGTGTGGCCAAAAAAGTCACTGCCAAGGTGCCCAGTCCATTCGACCGGGTGGAAACTTCGGAGTTCGATTCACAGATCAACACAAAGTATACTTTCCACAATTTCTTTGAGGGTGAGAGTAACCGTTTGGCACGTACTGCAGCTGAAGCCGTTGCCAACAATCCAGCAAAAACAGCATTCAATCCTCTTTTTGTGCACGGGCATTCGGGCGTGGGTAAGACGCACCTTTGTCATGCCATCGGCTCAAAAGTTGAATCGCTTTACCCCGATAAAAAAGTCTTGTACCTGTCGGCCCATCTATTTAAAGTGCAGTTTACCGATGCCCGCAGATTCAATACGATTAACGATTTTATCAATTTTTACCAGAGCATCGACGTGCTCATTATCGACGATATTCATGAACTGTCGGGGCTGGAAAAAACTCAGAATACGTTCTTTCATATTTTCAACCACCTGCATCAGAATAACAAGCAACTGGTGATGACTTCTGATTGTGCCCCCATGGATATGCAGGGAATGGAAGAAAGACTGCTTACCCGTTTTCGCTGGGGCCTCACCACCCGACTTGAGCGTCCTGATAAGGAACTTCGCAAGAAGATACTGCAGAACAAAGTACTTTCCGACGGTCTTTCCATTCCAGCCAATGTGATTGATTTTATTGCTGAAAATGTGACAGAGAATGTACGTGACCTGGAGGGGATCGTGGTTTCTCTGATGGCCCATTCCATCATCAACAACCGCGAAATAGACATGAATCTTGCCAGACGGGTGGTGGAACAGAGCATTAAATATGAACGCAAACGCATCACAGTCCAGAAGATACAGGATACGGTATCTGAATTTTTCAATATCAAAAAGGAACTGATTCAGTCTTCTTCACGCAAGCGTGAAATCGTACAGGCCCGTCAGGTGACCATGTATTTTATTAAAAAACATACGGAGCTGTCTCTTTCACAAATAGGTGTACAGGTTGGAAATCGCAACCATGCCACCGTGCTCCACGCATGTAACACCGTGAAAAATTTTTACGAGGTCGACAAAGGATTTCGTTCCGACATCGAAGAAATTGAAAAGATACTGAATTCCTGACGATAATAACAAACGATCTTCCCTTTTTTTAATTTTTTGTTTCTTTTCTGTTAGGGTATTTCGATGAATTCATTACATTTGCCCTCTTTGACGGAATCATTCCGAAAGGGTTTTGTTTTATCGTATAAGAAATGAATTATTCCAAGTACTCTCTCTTTACCGCACTTTTTTTATTTGTTGCCGACATCCTTTGTGCTCAGGTACCCAACGGTTATTACGCCGGAGCAGAAGGTAAAAGAGGGCCCGAACTAAAAACCGCACTGTTTCAGATTATAAAAGATCCTCAGGTAATTCCTTATGCCGATCTGTGGGAAATTTTCAAGTGGACCGATAATCAAAAAAACGACAAAGTGTGGGACATGTATTCAGATATACCTGAAAAAGGAGCCAAATATCTGTATGATTTCAGGAAAAACCGTTGTGGCTCTTATCACAGAGAGGGTGACTGTTACAACCGGGAACACATATTGCCAAAAAGTTGGTTTAAAGGGTCAGAATCGCTGGAGTCAGATCTCTTTCATCTCTATCCCACCGATGGGTATGTAAATAACCGTCGGGGGAATCTCCCTTTAGGGGAGGCCGGCATTACCTATTGGGAATCATCCAACGGGTCCAAGGTTGGGCAAAATACATTCGGAAATTACAGGAAGACGATTTTTGAACCGATTGATGCATACAAAGGAGATTTTGCCCGCATTTATTTTTATGTTGTGACCGCCTACGAAGAACAGTTGCCGCGGTGGAATTCCGATCAGGTAGGGGGCAGTCGTTATCCCGGTTTTAGTGATTGGTCTCTCGACCTGATGCTGAAATGGCACAGGGAGGATCCTGTCAGTATCAAGGAGGTGCGCAGAAATGAAGCGGTATACCGTATTCAAAAAAACCGCAATCCTTATATCGATTATCCTGAACTGGCAGAGTATGTATGGGGCAATTTCAAAAACGCCGCGTTCGAATCCTCTTCTCTTTCAGACAGTTTTCTGAAGATTGAATACAGCCCATTTGAACGCTGGTTGCAGGATGTAAAGCTTTTTTTTAAACGGAACAATCAATGAATCGCTGGGGAATCATATTTTCGCTTTTCTTTCTTTTTGTTTCGTGTCATATTCACGCAGTACAATTATACCCCGACGTCCCCTTCGGAGTAACGGGCCCGTTGAAAATTGCTACCCTCACCGACGTGCATTATCTTGCCCCGCAACTGGCCGAAGAAGGGAAAGCGCTTTTTGCCTTTGAGGAGGCTACAGGAAGAAAGACCCATGAGCTCCATGAGGTACTGGACAAGGTACTGGCCGATCTGGGCAGGGAGACACCGCAAATACTTCTTATTACGGGCGATTTAACCAATCACGGAGAACGACAGAGTCATCTCGCTTTTATAGAACTCCTACGTCCGCTACAAAAGGCAGGAACCCGCATTTTCGTGATTCCGGGCAATCATGATGTCAATATCCCTGATGCGAGGGCCTACAAAGGAGACACAAGCAGTCCGGTAGAAGGAATCACACCCGGCGAATTTGCCCGATTCTATGGCGAGTTTGGTTATGACAAGGCGTTGAGTAGAGACAGTGCATCACTGAGTTACCTGGCGGAGATCGACGAGAAAACCTGGTTGCTGTGTATCGACAGCAACCGGTATCAGGAATATCAGGCTACTTCCATATCGGCCGGACGTATCCTGCCTGAAACACTGGCGTGGGCACTTCAAATCCTTCGTGAGGCCAAAGAAAAAGGAATCACTGTGCTGGGGATGATGCATCACGGACTGGTGGAACATATGCCTAATCAGGAAGTCTTTTTCCCGGATTATCTTGTGGATGACTGGAAGGTGATGGCGGGCAGGTTGGCTGATGCGGGACTTGGGGTAATCTTTACCGGCCATTTTCACGCCAATGACATTACTCTTTTTACTTCTCCGGAAGGCAACAGGATCTTCGATGTGGAGACAGCCAGTCTGGCTCAGTACCCATTTGCCTACCGCATCATGCAATTGCAGGAAAAGGAACTAACGGTCGATACCCGTTTTGTGACTTCCATTCCCGGGAATCCAAATTTGGAAAGTGAATCGCGCAACCGTCTTGAGATGCTCACGCGCAGGGCGGCAAAACAACGGCTGAACATACCCGGATTGCCGATTCCGGAAAAAGTGATGGAAAGTCTGATTGAAATGATCGTGCAGCTGAATCTGATGCATGTACGGGGTAATGAAACAGACAATCCTCGTTTGCAGGAATCAATAGCTCTTTTTGGAGCCATGATGGGAACAGAGGCGGAAAAAGAATCGTTGTCTTTTGATTTGCCACCGGCGGATAACAGCGTCATTTTAACAATCGGGGAGAATTGAAAATGAATCAGCATCCTCTATTGCAGATATGTATGAAGAGCGGTTGCGTGGAGGCCGGATGTGACGAGGCTGGGCGGGGTTGTCTTGCCGGTCCCGTATTTGCAGCCGCTGTGGTGCTGCCGCCTGGCTTTTCCTGCGACGAACTAAATGATTCGAAACAGCTGACCGAAAAAAAAAGGGATGAACTGCGTTTGATCATCGAAAAAAACGCATTGGGTTATGCAGTGGCATCCTGCTCTCCCGAAGAGATCGATAAAATGAATATCCTCTGGGCCTCGGTTGAGGCGATGCACCGGGCATTGCGGAAACTGTCGCCGCCGCCCGCTCATATTCTGGTCGATGGAAACCGTTTTCGTCCTTTTGGACCCACCCCATATACCTGTGTGGTGAAGGGGGATTCCCTATTTCAGTCCATCGCTGCCGCATCTGTCCTGGCCAAGACCTATCGGGACGAGTACATGCGGAAAATGCATGAGAAGTATCCCGGTTATGATTGGGCCAGCAACAAAGGCTATCCCACAGCAAAACACCGTCGGGCTATTCAGGAGCAGGGTATCACACTTTTACACCGGAAAAGCTTCCAGCTTTTTGAACGTCAGCTGACGATTGATTTCTGAACAATCGTCTATTTTTTCAGTGAAAGTGCGATGCGTTTCCTTTCCATATCGACCGACAACACAGTAACTTCCACATGTTGATGAAGTGACACCACCTCCGTGGGATCGGATACAAACCGGTCGGCCAGCTCCGAGATATGTACCAGCCCGTTTTCCTTGATGCCGATGTCTACGAAACAACCGAAGTTGGTGATGTTGGTGATAATACCCGGAAGCTTCATCCCCTCTTTCAAATCGTGGATTGTATGGACGTTGGAATCAAACTCCAATATTTGTACCGTGGAGCGCGGGTCACGTCCCGGTTTTTCCAGCTCCTGTAGAATGTCATTCAATGTTTCGATGCCCGCATCTTCGGTTTTGTAGCTGTTTATGTCGATGGTCGATATCAACGGTTTGTTCCGGATCAGCTCTTTTACTGAGCAATGCAGGTCGCGCGCCATTTTTTCCACAATGGGGTAACTCTCGGGATGTACTGCTGAATTGTCGAGTGGGTTTTCCGCATCGGGAATCCGGAGGAACCCGGCACACTGCTCAAATGCCTTCACTCCAAGCCGGGGTACTTTTTTCAGCTCCTTTCGTGAACGAAAAGGACCATTCTCTGTACGCCAATCCACAATATTCTGAGCCAACGTCTCACCCAGTCCCGACACATAGGTTAGCAGGTGTCGGCTTGCCGTATTGAGGTTCACACCCACCAGATTTACACAGCTTTCCACGGTCCTGTCCAGAGAATGTTTCAGTTTTGTCTGATCCACATCATGCTGATATTGTCCTACGCCGATCGATTTCGGGTCAATCTTCACCAACTCTGCCAGCGGGTCGCTCAGTCGCCGGCCAATGGAGACAGCGCCCCGCACGGTCACATCATATTCCGGAAACTCTTCCCGTGCCGTTTTGGAGGCTGAGTAGACTGATGCACCGTTCTCACTTACCACGAAGACCTTCACCTCCTTCTCATAGCGCAGGCTGGAGATAAACCGTTCCGTTTCGCGGCTCGCGGTGCCGTTTCCGATGGCAATGGCATCAATCCTGTAGGTAGAGACCAACTTGACCACCTTGCCCGCCGCTTTGGTAAACTCGTTTTGCGGCGGATGGGGGTAGATGGTTTCATTGTGCAGCAGGTCGCCCTGCTCATTCAGGCAGACCAGCTTGCAGCCGGTGCGGAATCCCGGATCGATGGCCAAGATACGTTGTTGCCCAAGTGGGGGGGATAGCAATAGCTGACGCAGGTTTTCGGCAAATACCGCGATGGCCGCCTCGTCGGCTTTTTCTTTGGAGAGACTGGCAAACTCCGTCTCAATGGAAGGCTTCAGCAGACGCTTGTATGCATCCGTAACCGCCTCTTCTACCTGATCTGCAGCAGGTACATCCTTTTTGGCATATCGGGGTACCAGCTTGTCCAGACATTTTTCATCGTCGGGCGAGATGGAGACACGCAGGAATCCTTCTGCTTCGCCGCGGCGAATGGCCAGGATGCGGTGTGAAGGACATCGTGCCAGCGGTGTGGAGAAATCGAAATAATCGGCATATTTTTCACCTTCCTGCTCTTTTTCCTTCATCACCTTCGATATGAGGATGGCATCGTGAGAAAAAATATTCCGGATCAGCTGTCGGGCATTTGCATCTTCGTTCACCCATTCGGCAATGATGTCACGCGCTCCTTTTAGCGCCGCTTCTACATCTGCTACCTGCTCATTCACAAACTGCGCTGCCTTTGTCTCCACCGGAGCATACTGTTGCGCCATCAGCCATTTGGCGAGCGGTTCCAGTCCGTTTTTGCGGGCAATCTCGGCACGGGTCTGTCTTTTGGGTTTGAAAGGAAGGTAGATATCTTCCAGGTCCGTACTGTCCCAACAGCCGTTTATCTTTTCGTTGAGTTCAGGGGTTAGTTTTTCCTGCTCAGAAATGGTTTTCAGGATAAATTCTTTTCGCTTTACCAGTTCCTGGTATTTCTCATACCACATTTTGATATTTTCTGTCTGTACTTCGTCAAGTCCACCGGTCGTTTCCTTGCGATAACGGCTGATAAAAGGGATGGTGGCTCCTTCTTCGAGAAGTCGTACGGTGTTCTCTACGCTCTTGAGCGGCAGGTTGAGCGTTCGTGATATCAATGAATGAATGACAGGCATCTGATGAATTTTAAAACATTTTGAAAGCGGGGTTGTCTGCAATGTGTTCAACCCTTTTCCTGGAGTTCGGTACGATGCAACCGTACCTGAACGACAAAAGTACAAGAATTTTCTCTATCTTTACCTCTTTAAACAGCTACATCATGGCAAAACTGAAATCGGTTTACTTTTGCAGTAATTGCGGGTATGAATCACCCAAATGGATGGGGAGGTGTCCTTCCTGTGGTGAATGGTCTACTTTCGTGGAGGAGTTGATGCGTAAGGATGCTGCCTCCAAACAGGAAGACACCCGTAGTTTTCTGGAAGGAAAGAGCGTACCGATGACGTTGCGGGAGATCAAAGCCGACGAGGAACCCCGCATTGACATGCAGGATGCGGAACTGAATCGTGTGCTGGGCGGTGGACTGGTGCCGGCATCGGTCGTCCTGATCGGCGGTGAGCCGGGTATCGGGAAATCGACTCTTGTGTTGCAGACCATCCTGAAGCTGAAAGGTATTCGTTCACTTTACGTTTCGGGAGAAGAGAGCGCGCGCCAGCTGAAGCTCAGGGCGGAGCGTATCGGCATAGAAAACGACGACTGCCTGATTGTCTGCGAGACCAACCTCGATGATATTTTCAAGCATGTGAAACAGGTTTCGCCACAGCTACTGATCATCGATTCCATCCAGACGGTATACAGTGATGCGCTGGAGTCGTCACCCGGGAGCATATCGCAGGTACGTGAGTGCGCAGCCTCACTCCTGAAGTTTGCCAAGCAGTCCGGCACGCCGGTATTGTTAATCGGACACATCACCAAGGAGGGCAGCATTGCCGGCCCCAAGATACTGGAGCATATTGTGGATACGGTGTTACAGTTTGAGGGTGACCAACATTACATGTACCGTATACTTCGCAGCATCAAGAACCGGTTTGGCAGCACTGCCGAGCTTGGAATCTATGAGATGAACCAGTCGGGGTTGCGCGAAGTGAGTAATCCCTCCGAGTTGCTTCTTACGCAGAATCACGACGGGCTGAGTGGCGTTTCCATTGCTGCAGCCATTGAAGGGGTGCGTCCTTTTGTGATTGAGACACAGTCGCTGGTCAGTACCGCGGCCTATGGCACGCCGCAACGTTCTGCTACCGGTTTTGATATCAGAAGAATGAACATGTTGTTGGCAGTACTTGAAAAAAGGGCAGGTTTTAAGCTGGCACAGAAAGATGTCTTTCTCAATATAGCGGGTGGTCTGCGCGTGAATGACCCGGGTATGGACCTGTCGGTCATCAGTGCGGTACTCTCTTCAAGCCTCGATATGACCATCGACCGGGAGACTTGCCTCTGCGGGGAGGTAGGCTTGTCAGGGGAAATCCGACCGGTAAATCGCATTGAGCAACGCATTCAGGAAGCAGAGAAGCTGGGTTTCAGCCGGATGCTCATCCCTGCCAATAACCTGAAAGGTATCCAAAAGAAAACTTCGATCGAGTTGCATCAGGTAAAGCGGGTGAGCGACGCGTTCCGTCTTCTGTTTTCGTAATCACCGCTTACTATTTGTGATTTCAATGCTTCACGAGGTCCCATCCACGTTATGTTTACGTTCGAAGCTCCGAATCCAGCGGTAAAAGAGTAAATTAGCGGGCATTCTTTTTATTTCTCAAAAAAATATACTACATTTGCAACCGCTTTACGCAAGCAGGGTACCTTGGCCGAGTGGTTAGGCGCCGGTCTGCAAAACCGTTTACGGCGGTTCGAGTCCGCCAGGTACCTCCATGAATAAGAAATCCCAACACTGTTAATGGTGATGGGATTTTATTATTATGTCATACTTATAAATTTCCGTCTCGATTTTGGTCTTTGGCATCCTGTTTTTCGCCTGCAGGGGCTTCTGTACTATTTGTGTCATTCTTTTTGAATGCGTCGGTCACTTTACCAAAGTTCTCTTTCCATGATTCTGAGACGGCAGCAAAGAAGTCGGCTGCACTGTCCCGGAGTACCTCCCATTTGCTGTCGGAAATATTTTCATATTCTCCCAATTTTGAGGAAAGGTTATCCCTGATACCTTTCAAATTATCAAGACGTTCGCGGTATCTCTCTCTGGCATCCTCTGCTATTTCACTTGCTTTTTCTTCCAATGCAGAGATGTAATCGGCCAATTCATTCAGGATATCATTCGTTTTTTGTTTGAATTCTTCATTCTTCATCGTATGGTATATTTATGTTCAACTTCAATCTATAAACAGTTGGTGTGGTGATTGGTTCAACAGATATAGAAAAGGATTTTTACAAACAGAAGGGATATAATGCAGATAATCCGATTCCGGGAAATTGCAGTTAGACCTGGAATAGATATAGAAGGAAGTCCGTAAAACGAAGGAAAATGCGTATCTTTGGAGCTTAATTCTAAAATAAATATGTTGAATGTAGTAATTTTTGGGGCTCCCGGATCAGGCAAGGGAACCCAGAGTGAGAAGTTGATAGAGAAATACGGATTAAAACACGTTTCTACCGGAGATTTACTACGGGCGGAAATAAAAGGTAAATCGCAATTGGGACAGATGGCGGAATCCTACATGTCAAAAGGACAGCTTGTCCCCGACGAAGTGGTGATTGGTATGCTTGAAGGGCTGGTTCAAAGAAATGGCCATGTGAAGGGGTTCATTTTTGATGGCTTCCCCCGGACACTCGCCCAAGGTGAAGCACTGGATGCCATGTTGACGAAATATAATGAGAAGGTAAATGTGGTGCTCAGCCTGGAGGTAGAGGATGAAGAACTGATTGTGCGTTTGCTGAAGCGGGGAGAGATCTCCGGGCGGTCTGACGACAACAGGGAAACCATTGAATCCCGTCTTCGGGTGTACTATAACCAGACGGCACCACTGAAAGATTTTTACGAGGAACAGGGAAAACTGGTAAGAATACCTGGTCAGGGCTCCATAGATGACATATTTGCATCGATGGCGACCGTTCTGGACCGGATAACCGTATAGGAATGGCTGAAACAAATTTCGTTGATTACGTAAAGATATTTTGTCGCTCAGGAAAGGGCGGTCGTGGCTCTGCACACTTCCGCAGGGAAAAATATATCCCGAAAGGAGGCCCCGACGGCGGTGATGGCGGTGATGGCGGAAGCATCGTTTTGCGTGGCAACCGCAACTACTGGACATTGCTGCATCTGCGTTATCAGCGACATGTCTTCGCTGGCCACGGTGAAGGAGGTTCAAAGGCACAGCGCTCCGGGAAAAAAGGAGAAAGTCAGTACATTGATGTTCCCTGTGGTACCGTTGCATACGATGCGCATACGGGAGAATACCTGTGCGACATCACGGACGACGGACAGGAAGTCATACTCCTGAAAGGTGGACGTGGAGGGCAGGGAAACCAACACTTCAAGACTTCCACCAACCAGGCACCTCGCTATGCCCAACCGGGAGAACCCTACGAAGAGCGGTGGGTGATCCTGGAATTGAAGCTTCTGGCAGATGTGGGACTTGTGGGCTTTCCCAATGCAGGGAAATCGACCCTCCTTTCGGTCGTCTCTGCGGCAAAGCCCAAAATCGCAAATTATCCGTTTACCACACTTGAACCCAACCTCGGTATCGTGAGTTACCGTGATGGAAAGTCTTTCGTGATGGCCGATATCCCTGGTATTATTGAGGGGGCCAGCGAAGGAAAAGGTCTTGGTTTGCGTTTTTTACGGCACATAGAACGAAATTCATTGTTACTTTTTGTGATTCCTGCCGACAGCGACGATATCAGACAGGAATATGACATTTTGGTGCGCGAACTGAAATTATACAACCCTGAATTGCTGGATAAAACGCATCTGCTTGCCATTTCGAAATCAGATATGCTCGACGAAGAGCTTATGGATGAGATCAGAAAGGATCTGCCATCCATTCCGTATGTTTTTATCTCGTCGGTCACCGGATATGGTATACCGCTGCTAAAGGATTTGTTGTGGCGTGAACTAAATTCCGATGATTCCATTCCCGTGGTTGCTTCGCGTCATACACTGATTCACAGAAACCTCGATCTCTCTTCATTAGAGTTTGATCCGGAAGAGGAATTTCCTGTTGGCGAAGATGGAGACGATCCCGGCGAGGAGGATGAGGATTATTTCGAAGAAGAGATCTGACGTCCGTTATGAAACAGCATCCCCAATACCGTAATCTGTTGCAGTTTTGTCTGTTGAAAGAGGAGAAAGAAATAGAACATTTTTCCACGACCCGTCCCGGGGGTGTAAGCAACGGCACTTATGCTTCTTTCAACATGGGAAATTTTTCAGACGACAATCCGATAAACATCCATGAAAACCGCCAAATTCTTGCACGCATGTTCTACACCGAGATGGAGCGGTTTATTATTCCCCATCAGACGCATGGCTCGCGGGTGTTGGTGATTGACGAGGCCTTCCTCGCATTGGATCAGGCGGCTGCCATTGAAACAATGTATGGTGTGGACGCAACCATCACTTCTAAAAAAGGAATTTTCCTTTGTGTCACCACGGCCGACTGTATCCCGATTGTTCTTTATGATAAAAAAAGAGCAGTCATCGCAGCCATTCATGCAGGATGGAGAGGTACCCAAGGACGGATTGTGGAAAAAACAATTGAGGAAATGAACCGCCGGTATAATTCTTCGCCAGCGGATATCCTTGCAGGAATAGGGCCGGGCATCAGTCAGATACATTACGAAGTGGGTGATGAAGTCGCCGACGCTTTCAGCCGGGGAGGTTTTGATCTTTCGGACGAAGCTGTTGCTTTCCGGAAGAACCCATCCTCGAAATGGCATCTCGATCTGAAAGAAATAAACCGTCGGGAACTCCTTCGGTTGGGAGTATCCGAAGAAAATATTGAAAAAAGCGATCTTTGTACCTTTGAAAGAGAAGAGCTCTTCTTTTCTGCGCGACGTCAGACGCAGCATTCTGGCAGAATGCTTACCGGCATCATGATGAAAGTGACAGGCACTGAATAAAAAAGGATGCAACCACGAGATTGCATCCTTTTCCCTTCAAAGTGACTCACAACATCCTGCCGGATGATTGCTTTCAATTAATAACGTGCACTTACAGCGTCCCAATCGATGATCTTCCACAGTTCTTTCAGGTGGTCGACACGGCGATTCTGGTAGTCGAGGTAATAGGAATGTTCCCATACGTCGAAACCCAGGATCGGAGTCAATCCTTTTGTAATAGGATTGCCGGCATTGCTCTCTTTTTCGATGGAGAGTTTACCGTTCCCGTCTTTTGCAAGCCATGCCCATCCTGAACCAAACAAAGAAGTTCCGGCAGCATTAAATTCTTCCTTAAATTTCTCGAAGGAACCAAACTGAGCATTGATGGCACTTGCCAAAGCCCCTTTGGGTTCACCACCTCCTCCTTTTTTGAAAGAGGTAAAGTAAAGGTTGTGATTATAAACCTGGCCCGCATTGTTGAAGATGGCGCCATCACTTTCTTTGACAACTGTTTCAAGATCTGCATCTGCGAATTTGGTACCCACAACCAGCTTATTCAGATTGTCTACATAAGCCTGGTGATGTTTTCCGTAATGGAGTTCAACGGTTTGTTTGCTGATAACCGGCTCCAGCGCGTCGGTTGCATAAGGTAAAGCTACTTTCTCGAATTTCATATTTACGTTATTTTTAGTATTGTTGTTTTTATTATCTTTCGTATTGGAATAGCTGCAGCTGATTGCTGAGAGAGTCAATATTCCGATCAGTAGGGCCAAATGATTCTTTTTCATTTTTCCAATTGTTTTTGTTGTTTATTAATAACGGAAACACACCCTCATTTGTTCGATTTTTTTGTGGTGCGTAAATTTTAAAACATCATAAAAAATCCCTTTAAAAAAAAAGAAACAGCCTGATCATTGAATATCAGGCTGTTTCTTTGGCTTTCAGTAGATTATTACTTTTTTCTATCGTTGTTTTATAAAATTTATTCTGGATTTTTTTCCTCCGTATCAAGATAGACATTTTCTACGGGATGCTCCGGTTTGGAAGGTATTTTTTTGTCATCCTCACTCTCCTTTTTGTGGTCCAGTATTTCCTGCGAACGGGAGATCCATCTGCGTTTCCCGAAAATATGTTCCAGGTCGTCTGCGTAAATGATCTCCTTTTCCAGCAGGATGCCTGCCAGCTGGTTGTGACCTTCTCCTTTCTCCGTGAGTATCTGTTTGGCCCTTTCATACTGTTGGGCAATCATCGCCTTCACTTCGGTATCGATAAGTTCAGCCGTATCTTCACTGTAGGGTTTAGAAAAGGTATATTCCTGACCCGATGAATCGTAGTAACTCAGGTTGGGTAATTTCTCGCTCATACCCATGTAGGTGATCATGGCGTAAGCCTGTTTTGTAACCCGTTCCAGGTCGTTCATCGCTCCCGATGAAATCTGTCCGATGAATACTTCCTCTGCGGCGCGGCCCCCGAGCAGTGCACACATCTCATCGAGCATCTGCTCCTTGGTGGTAATCTGTCGCTCCTCGGGCAGGTACCATGCTGCGCCCAGCGCTTTTCCACGGGGTACAATGGTCACCTTCACCAGGGGGTTGGCATGTTCCAGAAACCAGCTCAGTGTGGCGTGTCCTGCCTCGTGAATGGCAATCGACTTCTTTTCGTTTTGGGTAATGATTTTGTTCTTTTTTTCCAGTCCACCCACAATGCGGTCCACCGCATTCATGAAATCATCTTTCTGCACAAACTTTTTTTTCTTGCGGGCAGCTATGAGCGCAGCTTCGTTGCATACATTGGCAATATCGGCACCTGAAAATCCAGGGGTCTGGCGGGCAAGAAAGTCCACGTTGATGGACTCATCAATTTTAATGGGCCGCAGATGTACTTTAAATATTTCTTTGCGGTCGTTCAGGTCAGGGAGCTCCACATAAATCTGCCGGTCGAAACGTCCTGCTCGCATCAGTGCCTTATCCAGCACATCGGCACGGTTTGTCGCTGCGAGAATAATCACGCCGCTGTTTGACCCAAAACCATCCATTTCGGTGAGCAACTGGTTGAGTGTGTTCTCCCGCTCGTCATTCGAACCAAAGTTTGTATTCTTACCACGGGCGCGGCCCACTGCATCAATCTCATCAATAAATACGATACAGGGTGCTTTTTCTTTCGCCTGTCGAAAGAGATCGCGCACCCTTGAGGCGCCTACACCGACGAACATTTCTACGAAATCGGATCCTGAGATGGAGAAAAAGGGAACATTTGCTTCTCCTGCAACCGCTTTCGCCAGCAACGTTTTACCAGTACCCGGAGGGCCTACCAGCAGTGCTCCTTTGGGGATCTTTCCACCCAGATTGGTATAGTTGTTGGGATTCTTCAGAAATTCCACGATCTCCTGTACTTCTTCTTTTGCTTCGGAGAGGCCGGCTACATCCTTGAATGTCACCTTCTGGCTGGCGTCTTTGTCGAAGAGCTGTGCCTTTGATTTTCCCACGCTGAAGACTCCTCCACCGCCACCGCCTGCACCACCCTGCATTCTACGCATCATCCATATCCAGAATACAATGAGCAGGATAAATGGTGCAAAAGTAAGCAGGATGTTCCACATTTCAGATGTGGTATTAAAGCTCACTTCGATGTTGTAATTTTTCTCTGTCTTCACCTTGTCGATGAATTCGGAGATTGCGTCGGCAGAGGATCCTTCCACCTGAATGACGGGCATTTTTCCCACACGGGCGGCATTATCACCGAAGATATAGGGTACAGACTCTTCCCGTACCACCGCGTCGGCCGCTCCTTTATTGCTATAAATCACGACGCTTTGTACCCTGTTGTCATTCACGTATTGCTGAAAATCGGACCATTTTACCTCTTTTACAGTGTTGTCCTGGCCGAAAAACCACATGCCCATCAATATCGCAAGAGCTACGGCGTAAATCCAATAGGGGTTAAATGGCCGTTTGGGGTTATTCCCACCCATGATAGGGCGTAAGGTTGGTTGTTTGTCCTGTTTGCTGTCCTTTTTTGTATTGCTCATTTGTTATTGTCTCGGTTGCAAGATTTTGTAGAAGTGATTTCTTCCATTTTGAGAACCCCTGTGAAATATTAGTAACAATCTTTCACGGAATTAGTTTTTTAAAGTGAGGGAATCTGCTCTGATTTGGCGTCTTCCCAAAGGGTATCGATATTATAAAAAGTACGGAGTTCCGGAAGGAAAATATGCACAATCACGTTTCCGTAATCCATCCCGATCCATTCGGCCCGTTGTTGTCCATGTACGCGAATCGGGTTCTCCCGTGTGTTTTTCTTCACAATCTCCTCCACTGAGTCAGCCAGCGCAGATACCTGCGTGGGACTGTTTCCTTCACATATCACAAAATAATCGCAAATGGCTCCCGTCATTCCTTTCAGTTGAATAGCACTGATATTTTTCCCTTTTTTTTCCTGAATCCCTTCAATGATACTTTGTAAGAGTTCGTTATTTTCTATCATCCTTTGTTTTAAGTGAATTAATAATACAAAGATAAGTTCTTTTTTTCAAATTGTTCTGTAAAAAAGATTCTCTGCCTTTTTTTAAGGTTAAAGAACAAAAACAGTGCCAAAAAATGAATGTCAGGGGAAATCGTTGTCATGCAAAGAACAGACTTGCAATCAAGGAGAAAGTCAATCCGCAAACAGAGACGATCGACTCCATTACTGTCCAGCTTTGAAGTGTTTGTTTCTCATTCATACCCAGATATTTTCCTACCAGCCAAAAACCGCTGTCATTCACATGGGACAGTACGGTTGCTCCCGATGCAATCGCTATCACGATGAGAGCCCGCTGGGGGTCACTCAGCTCAAAAGCTGTGATGATGGGCGCTATCAGGCTGGCAGCGGTAATCATGGCTACCGTGGCGGATCCTTGCGTTATCCTCACCGCAGCAGCAACAACCCAGGCCAGTAATATCGGTGGTAAAGCGGAATGCATCATTGATTCGGCCATAAGCTGTCCGATGCCGCTGTCGATCAGTACCTGCTTCAGTACACCCCCGGCTCCGGTAATCAGTATAATTATCCCGGCCGGCCCCAGTGCTCTGGTACTTAACTCCAGCACCTTCTGCCGGCTCATGCCTCTTTTTATGCAAAGGAAGTATGTGGCAGTTAACGTGGCAACAATCAGCGCTGTGAAAGGATGGCCGATAAACTCGATGATATCCGTCCATATGCCCGCAGTAATTATTCCTTTTGAAATAGCCACTGTGGTAAAAGTATTCAGGAGAATCAGGATGAGCGGGATTGAGATGGTGATCACAATCAGTTGAAAAGGGGGATAATTGTCACGATTCAATTCTTGTGGTGGTTCATCTGTTGCCTGTGGTGGAACAAGGTTGATTTTGCCTGAAATGTATTTCCCGAAGAGAGGGCCCGCAATAATGGCTGTGGGAGCTCCCAGGAGGAATCCCAACAATATAACCCATCCCAATTGGGCGCCAATAATGTCGGCCACCGCCACAGGACCCGGTGTAGGGGGAATAAAACTGTGTGTAACAGCCAGTCCGGCAAGCAAAGGAATGGCGTAATACAAAAGAGAACGTTTTGTGTCACGCGACAAAGCATACACAATGGGTACCAGGATGATAAAGCCCACATCGAAAAAAACAGGAATACCCACGATGAAACCGGTAATGGCCATGGCCCAGGGCGCGTGTTCTTTGCCAAACTTTTTTAACAGATAATCAGCCAGCGATTCTGCTCCTCCCGAGCTTTCCAGCATCTGGCCGAATATGGCACCCAGGCCGACCACTGTTGCCACAAAACCGAGTGTTCCGGCCATTCCTTCCTGAATGGACTGGGTGATCTCGCGCAGTGGCATACCGGTGAGAATACCTACGTAAATGGAAGTGAGCAGCAGTGCAATAAATGCACTGATTTTAAGTTTCAGTACCATGAACAGTAGTATCAGTACTGCCGACACAACGATTAGGAGGATGGAGAGGGTTGACATGTGTATGGATAAAATAAGCCCACCCGGTAAAACAGAATATCGGGTGGGCTTACAGAGTGATCATATTTTTTTCAGATTCATTACAATGTTTTCAGATTCAGGTTTCTCCAGAGTACTTTGATGCCACCGCCATCATGAATCTGCAATGCAATACGTCCCTGGGCGTTGCCTATTTTTTCATCGGTGAGATCTACCATTTCCTCCCCGTTGAGGAAAGTCTTCACGTTGTCTCCTTTTACCACAATGCGCAGGGTGTTCCAGTCACCTGCTTTCAGAATTTCTTCCTTCTCATCGGGTATCTGAACAAGCCAGCCGCGCCCATAAGATTCATAAATACCCCCTGTGTCCTTTCCTTTTGGGGCTACTTCCACCTGCCATCCGTTCACGACGGCACCCGGTTCAACAAATGAACGAATAAACACGCCCGAGTTGCCGTCGGCTTCCTGTTTGAATTCCACGCTCAAGTCAAAATCGTCATAATATTCACGGGTAGCCAGGTAACCATACTGTTTCTCGGGACCGCTTTCGCAAACCAGCATCCCGCCCTGCACATACCATTTTTCCGTACCATACACCTCCCATCCCTGCAGATCGGTACCGTTAAACAGCGACACCTCTTTGGTCTTGCGAGGCAATTCTTTGATCTTCACGTTGCGGAACCAGGCTGCCGATCCATGATCCTGTAGGCAGATCGCTCCTTTGCGGGCCAGCCCGTACTCAGGAGCATTTTCCCACTTGCCGCTGTTTTTGCGAGTAAACCAATCTTCGGTCCATGCCTCAAACTCCACCACCTTTTCACCGTTGAGCCAGTGTTCTACATGTCCATTGTCGAAAACGATCTTCGAGGTATTCCATTCCCCCGCCGGCTTGATGTGGGTTTTGGCGGTGTCGGTGGTATGCATGGCGTAGTCAGCAGCCGTCTTTTGCCAATCTTCCAGCGGTTGGGGGAAATTCAATTCATCAATCAGTTGATACTCTGGTCCGGTTATATAGGGAACGGCGAATTTCGGATTTTCCACTACATGGTACAACATGCCACTGTTGCCACCGTCGGCAATCTTCCAGTCCCATACCAGTTCGAAGTTTTCATAAATTTTTTCGGTGACAATGTAACCATGAGCATCTGAGCCTTCACCTTTTGCCTGTATCATGCCATCTTCAGCAAACCAAGGTACTGTAAGGCTGTCACCATTATAATCACGCCATCCCTGAAGACTCTTGCCGTCAAAGAGGAGTTCCCATCCCTCAGCCACTTCCTGCGGGGTGAGCTGATTGTATTTTTCACCGGGAGTGCAGGCTGTTATGAGTACCATCATAGCTATAGGACCCATCAAAAAATTAACTTTCATTTTCCACTTTTTTATAGGTTTAAACTTTATCAGACACAAAGATAGGATAATTCCCGAAATACGAAATGAAGAAATTTTACTTTATTCTGCGTATCTTTGCATCATTCCGGGGCAATGTCCCGGTAGCGTGTTAAACCAAAGGTGAACACAGAATGTTTATTTACACGGAAGCTTCTATGAGTTTCCGTCAAACAACCGATAAATTTTGGAACGTATTGATCTGTCCGGTAGCAAAAAAATAAACGATGGCCCTTTTGTGTCGTCTGTCGGCTTTTTTGACGGAGTACACATCGGACACCGTCATCTTATTAAGCAGGTAAAAGAAGAGGCCAGGAAGCTCGGTTTGCCTTCGGCCATCATCACTTTTCCCGTCCATCCCCGTAAAATATTGCAGAAAAATTATCAACCGGCCTTGTTGTGCGGTTACGAGGAGAAGCTGGAGCAGTTGAGTACCACCCACATCGATTATTGCATCAGCCTTCCCTTTACGCAGGAACTTTCCCGCTTACCGGCCCGGGAGTTCATGGACGATGTACTGAAAAAGCAAATAGGGGTCCACACACTTTTTGTGGGTTACGATCATCGGTTCGGATTTAATAGGGAAGAGGGCTTTACTGAGTATAAAAAGTATGGCGATGAAATGGGCATGAATGTGATTCAGGCTGATGAATACCAGATAGCTGGAGAAAATATCAGTTCCACAAAGATCAGATCGTTGCTGAAGAAAGGGGAGATCACACAAGCCAACAGCCTGTTGTCGTATCGTTATACACTCTCTGGAAAGATCGTGGAGGGATACCGTGTAGGGAGGACCATTGGTTTCCCCACGGCAAATATCTGTTCCTGGGAACGATACAAAGTGGTGCCCCAACTGGGAGTATATGCTGTGCTGGTACATATCAGAGATATTATGTACGAAGGAATGCTTTATATTGGCACCCGTCCTACGTTGCACGACGATCCGGAAGTCAGCGTGGAGGTGAATATTTTTAATTTCAGTGGTGATTTGTACAATCAGTCGCTCACGGTGGAGTTCATCGATTTTATTCGAGCCGATCGGAAATTTGATACCATGGATGAATTGGTTGCGCAAATACACAAGGACAAATCATTGGTGCTCACACGACTGAAAAGCGAAAAATAGATTATGAAGACAAAAAAACTGCATGGCGGGGTGGAAATCCCTGTAATAGGATTGGGTACCTACAAAATCGGAAATACGGATGAAGAGACGTATCGTGCCGTACGTACTGCACTGGATGCGGGATACCGCCATATTGATACTGCTACGCTGTATGAGAATGAGCGCCCTGTAGGAAGAGCCATCCGTGAGAGTGGCATAGCGCGTGAAGAGATTTTCGTGACCACGAAACTGTGGGGCAGTGACATCCTCTCAAACCGTATTCAAGAGGCATTCGACGGCAGTTTGTCGAAACTGGGGCTCGACTACGTGGATCTCTATCTTGTACACTGGCCGGTGAAAGGTAAACTGGGTTTCACCTGGCATGCAATGGAACAGTTGTTTCATTCCGGAAAAACAAGATCCATCGGAGTGAGCAATCATCTTGTGCATCATATCGAGGAGCTGTTGCGGGATGCTTCTATCATGCCCACGGTGAACCAGATGGAGCTTCATCCTTGTCTGACGCAAAAAGATGTGGTAGCCTATTGTAACCGGAAAGGAATTGTTCCTGTGTCCTGGAGCCCTTTGGGAAGAAACAATATCGCCTTGCTGGAAAATGAAAAGCTGGCAACGATCGGTGAGAAGTATGGCAAGTCGCCCGCGCAGGTTATTTTACGGTGGAATGTGGACAAAGGTTTCGTGACAATCCCCAAATCGTCGGATGCCCGCCGGCAAAAAGAAAATCTGGCCATCTTCGATTTTCAACTTACAGCAGAAGAGATAAGCCAAATCGACGCACTCAACAGAGATCACCGTACCGGGTTTCACCCCGACAAAATCTCATTTTAACAGCGATGAGAGAAGGCATGCCTCAAAAGATTCGCTTTTCGTTTAACGCCTGCTGATATGCCCTGGCATTCCGTGCATGCTGGGCAAGTGTGGTCGCAAAATTATGCCGCCCGGAAAGATCTTCCTTTGCGCACATAAACAGGTAGTCGTGTTTTTGAGGCGACAAGGTGCCATCGATAGCACGGATGGAGGGTATGCGAATGGGGCCCGGTGGCAGGCCGGTATTTTTATAGGTATTATAGGGTGATTCCACTTCGAGGTGTTTATAAAGGATACGGCGCAGTGAAAAATCACCCACCGCAAACTTCACGGTAGGGTCAGCCTCCAGCCGCATCCCCTTGGTTAAACGGTTCAGATAAAGGCCTGCCACCGCTGGATATTCATCAGCGTAAGTGGCCTCTTCCTCCACGATGGAAGCCAGGATAGACACTTCTACTGGCGTCATTCCGAGATTTTTAGCCTTGTCCCTGCGACTTTCATTCCAGAAGGCATTATATTCTTTCTTCATCCGGTTCAGCAGATTCTCAACGCTCGTATCCCAGTATACTTCATAGGTGTTCGGAATAAACATCGAAACAAATGTCTTATCGTTAAATCCATACTTTTGGGCATTTGCGCTATTTTCGAGTGCATTCAACAATGTCAGGCTGTCCATCATCAGTTGTTGAGATATACGACCCGCCAGGTTCTCCACGGTGCGCATGTTGTTGAAGGTGAGGTCAACTGGTGCTTGCTTTCCCGAACGCAACAGGCGGATGACGTCGACCATCGTCATACCGTCGCTGATAGCATATCTGCCAGTTTTCATTTTGTTCGGGTAGTCCATCCGCTCTGCCAGCAGCCGGAATATTTTTTCGGAAGGGAGTAACTCTTTTTCTCTGAGTTGTGTCACCACATCCTCCTGTTTTTTCTGTCCGTCGATATAAATATAGACTGTTTCCGGCAACGAAAAGGGTCTAAACAGGATGCTGCCGGCATAGATGCCAGTAGAAACTATCACCAGCAACAGGATTCCGGTGATCCATATCAGTATGCTCTTTTTTTTCTTCTTCTTTTGCATAATGTAACATGAAAACTGGCGCAAATGTAAAAACATTCGCCTGAAAATATCGCTTTTTCTTTGACAAGTTGAAAACAAACTTGTATATTTGCATCCGATTTTAGCAAAAAATCACAAGGAAGTGTGGGTGAGTGGCTGAAACCAGCAGTTTGCTAAACTGCCGTACGGGTAACTGTACCACGAGTTCGAATCTCGTCGCTTCCGCTGCAAGAGGATTTTGGGAGTAACATGCCCCCATTTCCTCTTTTTTGATTTTTATGCCTGGCTGATAAATATCTTCTATTATTCTTTGAAAAAATCTATTATAAATATGTTGTACAACATATTTTTTATTGTATCTTTGTGTTGATTTAAATGGCAAGCGTGTTATTTGAAATCATTTTTTAGTTATTATTACATACTGAATGGCTTCTTAAACAGGCGGTTGCCGATGAATCATAAATTTAATAAAAGGTGAAAATTATGACAATCAAAAACCTAACCAAAGAAGAAATTTTGGGACAGATCAAGTATCTGGAGCAAAACATCTCAAACGGGTCTGTTTCTTACCGTACAAACCGGTTCAACAGACTGCGTACTTTGAGAGAGAGCTTGCGCCATGCAAGCTGAGGATCATTTCCGATTCTGAAGAGCAGAAAGCAGGAATTGCCTGCGAGTATGCTGATGCAGGAGGAAAGCCAGACAATGCTGAAGCTGAGTGACCGGAAGGTTCACAGACGCTTTATGATGAATTTTATTGACACCATAATATTACTACAGGCTGCCCCGGGCAGCTTTTTTTGTTTTTGAAAGTAATTTGCCGTTATTTATGCCTAATTTTCATGGTAACGTAGATTTGAATGTGATTTTTATCTATCTTTGTGCGATTATCTAACAAAAAGACTTATTTAATTTGAATTATGATGAATTTATTATCTGCCAGATTGTCTGCCTTATCACCGTCGGAAACCTTCGCGATGGCGCAGAAAAGCAATGAACTGAAAGCGCAGGGCATTGACGTGATCAACATGAGTGTGGGCGAGCCCGATTTTACCACGCCCGATCATATCAAGCAGGCTGCAAAAAAAGCGATCGACGATAATTTTTCATTTTATTCTCCGGTCGCAGGGTTTCCGGATCTGAAAAAGGCTATTTGCGAAAAACTGCAGAATGAAAACGGGCTGCAATATTCACCGGCCCAAATCGTAGTTTCCGGAGGAGCCAAGCAATCGCTTTGCAATATCATCCTTTCTATCGTGGATAAAGATGAGGAAGTAATAATTCCGGCTCCATATTGGGTGAGTTATCCCGAGATGGTGAAGCTGGCCGAAGGAAAATCGGTATTTATATATGCCGGAATCAATCAGGATTTCAAGATCACACCCCAGCAGCTGGAGGAGGCGATCACCCCCAAAACAAAGGCTCTGATACTCTGTTCTCCTTCAAATCCCACCGGAAGCGTTTATACGAAAGAGGAGCTGAAAGCAATGGTTGCGGTCCTGGAGAAGCATCCTCATGTGTATGTGATTGCAGATGAAATTTATGAACACATCAACTATATCGGTAGGCATGAATCTATCGCACAGTTTGCAACCATTCACGACAGAGTGATTGTGGTGAACGGCGTATCAAAAGGATACGCCATGACCGGATGGCGTATCGGCTGGATCGCCGCACCACAATGGATTGCCTCTGCATGCAGCATGTTACAGGGACAGTACACTTCCGGTCCGTCGTCCATCTCACAGAAAGCAGCTGTGGCCGCCTACACAGGTGATCAATCCTGTGTAAGCGAGATGAGGGTGGCTTTTGAGAGAAGACGCAATCTAATTGTTTCATTGCTAGGCGAAATACCCGGTTTGAATGTAAACAATCCGATGGGCGCTTTTTATATTTTTCCCGAGTGCAAAAGTTATCTGGGAAAATCCTATAACGGGAAAACAATAAACAGTGCTACCGATGTGGCCATGTACCTTCTGGAAGAAGCGCATGTGGCCTGCGTGGGAGGCGACGCGTTCGGCGCTCCGGGCTGCATCCGTCTGTCGTATGCCACGTCCGATGAGAATATCCAAAAAGCCGTTACACGCATTAAAACGGCATTGGCGAAGTTGTCCTGATACACACTCCGGCAAAAATTGCACCCTGGTTCGATCCACGAATCGGGGTGCATCTTTTTTATGAATTTATTACTACCTTTGCATCTTAAATTTTGTATGGTATAAATTCATTAACAATGAGTAAAAAGTTCCCGGAATACAATCAACTGAATCTTTCAGATGTAAACAAAGAAATGTTGAAATTGTGGGATGAGAAGGAGATTTTCAGGAAAAGCCTGGAAATACGCAAAGGACATCCCCGGTTTGTGTTTTATGAAGGCCCCCCGTCTGCCAACGGCATGCCGGGTATCCATCATGTCATTGCACGATCCATTAAAGACATTTTCTGTCGTTATAAGACAATGAAAGGGTTTCTGGTGAACCGGAAAGCCGGTTGGGATACGCATGGCTTGCCCGTGGAACTGGGCGTGGAAAAATCAATGGGTATCACCAAGGAGGATATCGGGAAAAAAATATCGGTGGAGGAGTATAATGCAGCCTGTCGCACCGAAGTGATGAAATATACCCGGGAGTGGGAAGACCTAACCCGGAAAATGGGCTACTGGGTAGATATGAGCGACCCCTATATCACCTATGACAACCGCTATATCGAAACACTCTGGTATCTGCTCAAAGAGTTGTACAACAGAGATTTCCTTTATAAAGGATACACCATTCAACCCTATTCACCTGCTGCGGGAACCGGGTTAAGTACACACGAGCTGAATCAGCCCGGGTGTTACCGCGACGTAAAGGATACCACCTGCACGGCACAGTTCCTCGTAAAGGACCCGTTGCCGGAGTGGAAAGAATTTGGTGAACCTTTCTTCCTGGCATGGACAACCACACCCTGGACATTACCCTCGAATGTATTGTTGGCCGTGGGGAAGAATATCGATTATGTGGCAGTGCAGACTTATAACCCATATACAGGAACCCCCGTGACCGTAGTGATGGCCAGAAATCTGCTTTCAGTCTACTTTCCGGAGAAGAACCGCACTTTGTCGCTTGATGATTACAAGCCTGGGGACAAGAATGTACCCTTCCGTGTGCTCGACAAAGTGTGGAAAGGTTCCGAACTTGCAGGAATCCGCTATGAGCAGCTCATTCCCTGGGTGAAAACGTCGGATAACGCATTTAAAGTGGTGACGGGCGACTTTGTGACCACGGAGGATGGTACCGGAATTGTACATATCGCACCCACATTTGGCGCGGATGACATGAAGGTGGGCAAAGAGAACGATGTGCCGGGTTTGTTGCTTACCGACAAAGACGGAAATCCTCGTCCGATGGTGGATCTTACCGGTAAATTTTTCAGACTCGAGGATCTCGATCCGTTCTTTGTGCAACACAACATGGATGCGGAACGTTATAAAGAGTATGCAGGCCGCTATGTAAAAAATGAATATGACGATTCTCTCACCGAAGAGGATGCCACCCTCGATGTGGATTTGTCCGTGATGCTGAAACAACAAAATCGCGCCTTCCGCATCGAAAAACATATACATACTTATCCCCACTGCTGGCGCACCGACAAGCCTGTATTATACTATCCACTCGATAGCTGGTTTATACGTGCCACGGCTGCCCGCGACAAGATGATCGAGCTCAACAACACCATCAACTGGAAACCGCAATCCACCGGGACTGGCCGTTTTGGTAAATGGCTCGAAAACCTGCAGGACTGGAACCTGAGCCGCAGCCGTTACTGGGGTACACCTCTGCCTATCTGGCGTACCGAAGACGGCAAGGAAGAGAAATGTATCGGTTCGGTAAAGGAACTCTACGAAGAGATGCAGAAAGCACTGGATGCCGGTGTGATGACCGAACTTCCATGGAAGGATCTGGACCTGAACGACTACAAGGAGTTGCAATATGATCAGATTGACCTGCACCGCCCCTATGTGGACAATATTATACTGGTGTCGGAGAGCGGTAAGCCGATGCGGCGTGAGTCGGACCTGATCGATGTCTGGTTCGACAGTGGCGCGATGCCTTTTGCACAGGTTTTCTATCCCCATATTTCAGAGAATGAGTTTCAGCGGGTATTTCCTGCCGATTTCATTGCCGAAGGAGTGGACCAGACACGTGGCTGGTTTTATACACTGCATGCCATTGCTTCGATGGTAAAGGGAAGTGTGGCATTTAAAAATGTGATTTCCAATGGACTGGTACTCGATAAGAATGGCAATAAGATGTCCAAGCGTTTGGGAAATGCGGTGGATCCGTTTGATGCCATCGAGAAACATGGCTCCGATCCGCTTCGTTGGTATATGATTACCAATGCGGCACCCTGGGACAATCTCAAATTCGATATGGACGGTGTGGAGGAGTCACGCAGGAAATTCTTCGGTACACTTTACAATACCTACTCCTTTTTTGTATTGTACGCCAATGTGGACGATTACCACGATCAGTATCCGCAGATTCCGGTCGGTAAACGACCCGAAATAGACCGTTGGATCATCTCCCTACTGAACTCACTCGTGAAGGAGGTGGATCAGGATTACGGGAGTTACGAACCGACCAAAGCAGGACGTGCCATCGCCGATTTTGTAAACGACAACCTCAGTAACTGGTATGTACGTCTGAACCGGAAACGTTTCTGGGGAGGAGAAATGACTGACGACAAGCTTTCTGCCTACCAGACACTGTATCAGTGCCTGGTCACAGTGGCAAAACTGATGGCGCCCATTGCTCCGTTTTATGCAGATAAGCTTTATCTCGACCTGACTTCAGTCACAAACAATGAAAAGCAGGAGTCGGTACATTTGACCGATTTTCCGGATGCAGACGGAAGGTTTATTGACCATCCGCTCGAAGAGCAGATGTACCTGGCACAAACTGCCTCTTCCATTGTACTGGCACTGCGCCGCAAGGTGAACATAAAAGTACGTCAGCCTCTTTCCCGGATTATCATTCCCGTGGCAGATGAAGAACAGAAAATGAATCTATCGTCTGTTGAGTTGCTTATTCTCAGCGAAGTGAATGTGAAAGAACTGCATTTTGTGGATTCGGCCAGTGCGATGTTGGTAAAACGGGTAAAGCCCGATTTTAAGAAGTTGGGGCCAAAATACGGGAAAATCATGAAACAACTGGCGAAACGCATCCAGGAGATGGATAAACGCCAGATCGATGAACTGGAAAATGCCGGTTCCTTTATTCTGATGATTGACGGACAGGAGGCAGTGATTACTACGGAAGATGTGGAGATTATCTCGGAGGATATCCCCGGCTGGCTGGTTGGTAACGAGGGTAAGCTGACTGTGGCGCTTGATGTGACAATTACCAGAGAGCTCGAAAAAGAGGGTATCGCCCGTGAGCTGGTCAACAGGATTCAAAATCTGCGAAAGGCAAAGGATTTTGCAATCACGGATCGTATCACCGTCCGTATTTCGTCTCACCCTGCTTTTGATGAAGCAATCACGACCAATGCCGGTTATATCAGGAATCAGGTACTTGCCGACGATATTGAAATTGTGACGGAATGTCTTGACGACCAGATAGAAATAGATGATCAGGTTTTGACAGTCAACATCCTCAAAAACAGTTGAAAATTATTTGTTTTATATGTATCTTTGCGGAAGTAAGCTAAATCGTACAAACATTATACAATTCCGGTTGTTGTACTTGAACTCTGATTCCAATAAGAGGCACAGCCAATAAACATACATTATTATGAGCGAGAAGACAAGATATTCAGACGAGGAACTGGAGGAATTCAGGACCATTATCAATGAGAAGTTACAGGTGGCCCGTCAGGAGTATGAAAATTACCGTGCTGCCGTTACAAACACCGACGGTAACGATACAATTGATACATCTCCTACCTATAAGGTGCTTGAGGAGGGTGCTTCCACGCTCTCAAAGGAGGAAGCAGGTCGCTTGGCTCAACGTCAGATGAAGTTTATTCAGAACTTGCAGGCTGCGCTGGTGCGTATTGAGAACGGAACATATGGCATTTGCCGCGAAACAGGCAAGCTGATCCCGAAAGAACGTCTTCGTGCGGTGCCTCATGCCACACTGAGCATCGAAGCCAAATCTGCCAAGAAAAAGTAACCGCTGTCGGATGAAGAATTGTACATACAAGGCCTGGATGGCCACAACAGTTGTTTTACTGGTTCTGCTGATCGATCAGCTTTCAAAAATATGGGTGAAGACCCATATGGGTTTATACGACTCCATGGCGGTTACCGACTGGTTCCGGATTTATTTTGTGGAGAATAACGGAATGGCTTTTGGCATTGAAGCGGGTGGAAAACTTTTTCTGTCACTTTTTCGTATTATCGCTGTCGTGCTGATTGTCCTCTATATCAGGAGACTGGTAAAGGAGAATTATAAAACCGGATTTATTGTGTGTGTGACACTCGTCCTGGCGGGTGCCACAGGGAACATCATCGACAGTATTTTCTATGGAGCCATTTTCGAAGCCAGCTATCCGGGACATGTGGCTTCCCTGGTTCCCTGGGGCGAAGGTTATTCTTCACTCCTTCACGGTAAGGTTGTGGATATGCTCTACTTTCCGTTATTAAGCGGTACCTGGCCCGAGTGGGTACCCATAGTGGGAGGAGATGAGTTTCTCTTCTTTCGGTTCATCTTTAATATTGCCGATTCAGCGATTACTGTGGGTGTCATCCTGATTCTGCTGTTTTACAGAGGCATGTTGTCCTATTCGTTGTTATCGAAAACAGAGCGGGAGAAATTGGACAAAGAAAAACAGGCAAAGGAAAGTGAAATCTAATTTTGCTTCATATCTCTTCTTTATCATCGTGGCGGTTTTAACTATTTCCTCCTGTCAGAACCGCCCGAAGGAAGTATTGAACAGAAAACAGATGGAACGGGTCTTGTATGATGTATATGTTGCAGAGGCAGTCATAGAGAGTGATTATCAGCATTTCAACACACCCGAAAAAAAAGAGGCCTACATCAACGAGGTCTTTAAAGCACATAAGATAACAGAGGCTCAGTGGGACACCTCGTTGTCGTGGTATTCCGACAGAATAGACTTGTATCTCAAGATGAATGATTCTGTAAAGGCAAGGCTGCAACGTGCACGCGCCGACATAGATGCCCAGATTTCAGCACAACAGACGCAGCAGTATACTGAAGACCCGGCCCTATTTCAACCCTCCTACATCCCGAAGACATTTGCCTTTTCCATGCCATCATCAAGAAAAGGATTCCGGTTTCAACTGGATTCAACGGATATCGTGGGGAAGATTCCCGACAATCATTTCTCCTTTACATTCAGCGTGATCGGCATACCGGCTGATTACAATGCGCGCTTTTCTTCTTTGCTTGCCTTGCGGTATGCAGACACAACCCTTTATCAGCAGGTGAATATCACAGAAAACAGGACTTACAGCATGGCTGCTTCGAAGTTTATTGAAAACGATACCCTTTCACACATTGAGGGCTTCGTACATTTGCAGGATACTACCTCAATTGCCTCACAAATAATCATGTACAACATATTTCTTGGGAATAAGGCATTTCCGCAGTAATTGCAGAATGTTAAGCAGGGGAAACGCAAACCACTTTAACGCAGAGGGCGTGTTAAAACATACGACAACGATTTCCTATAGAAAAAAGCAATCGGTTCACTGATAATTTCTTTTTAAGAAGATTGTTCATTATATTTGCGGCGTTAATAAAAAATTTTAGTAATCGTTTTAACATTTAATTATCATTATAGAATATCAGATGGAAAAGAAAAGAGTGTTTACCTTTGGAAACGGTGCTGCAGAAGGGCGCGCGGATATGAAAAACCTACTTGGCGGCAAGGGTGCAAACCTGGCTGAAATGAATCTGATTGGTGTGCCCGTTCCACCCGGTTTTACGATAACCACGGAGGTCTGTACAGAATACAATGAATTGGGCCGAGATTACGTGGTGGGCGTCCTGAAAGAAGAGGTGGAAAATGGGGTCTCCCATATCGAAAAGCTGACAGGAACCAAGTTTGGGGACAAGATAAATCCATGTCTGGTATCTGTACGCTCGGGGGCCCGGGTGTCTATGCCGGGCATGATGGACACTGTGTTAAACCTTGGCCTGAATGACGATGCCGTGGAGGGAATCGCGAGGAAATCGGGCAATGAACGTTTTGCCTGGGATTCCTATCGTCGCTTTGTGCAAATGTATGGCGATGTGGTACTTGGAATGAAACCGCAGAGCAAGGAGGACATCGACCCTTTTGAGGAGATCATGGATGAATTGAAAGAATCAAAAGGTATTGCACTGGATACGGATCTTACTACCGAAGATCTGAGAGAACTGGTAAAAAGATTCAAAGCGGCTGTAAAGAAAAATACAGGAAATGATTTTCCCGTAAATCCGTGGGATCAGCTCTGGGGAGCCGTATGTGCCGTGTTTGACAGCTGGATGAACGAACGGGCTATCCTCTACCGGAAAATGAATAACATCCCCGAAGAGTGGGGTACCGCGGTAAATGTGCAGGCCATGGTGTACGGTAACATGGGAAAGACTTCCGGTACAGGAGTTGCCTTTACACGGGACGCCGCCACCGGAGAAGATGTCTTTAACGGCGAATATCTGATTGATGCACAGGGCGAGGATGTGGTTGCCGGTGTGCGGACCCCTCAACAAATTACCATCGAGGGTTCCCGTCGCTGGGCAAAGATGCAAGGAATATCGGAAGAAGAGCGCACGACAAAATACCCTTCTCTTGAAGAAGCACTGCCCGAATGTGCAAAAGATCTGTTGGCAGTACAGCAAAAGCTGGAAGACTATTTCAGGGATATGCAGGATCTTGAGTTCACAATTCAGGATGGAAAGCTCTGGTTGTTGCAGACGCGCAGCGGGAAACGTACGGGTGCCGCTATGGTGAAAATTGCCATAGATATGTTTCATCAGGGATATATTGATGAAAAAACCGCATTGAAACGGTGTGATCCAGAGAAACTCGATGAATTGCTACACCCTGTTTTTGATAAGAAGGCGATAGCCACCGCAAAATCTATTACACACGGGTTACCCGCTTCTCCCGGAGCTGCAACCGGTCAGATTGTTTTTCACGCAGATGAGGCAGAACAATGGTACAAAGAAGGCAAAAAAGTGATTCTCTGTCGTATCGAGACTTCTCCCGAGGATTTGCGTGGCATGGCCAGCGCACAAGGTATTCTGACTGCCCGTGGAGGAATGACCTCACATGCTGCGGTGGTGGCGCGTGGTATGGGCAAATGCTGTGTATCGGCAGCCAACAACGTGCTCATCGATTATAAATCACGCGCAATGAATGTCAACGGCATAGAACTGAAAGAGGGAGACTGGATCTCGCTGGATGGCTCTACCGGATTTGTGTACGAAGGAAGAATCCAAACTCAGGATGCCGAGCTCGATGCCAACTTTGCCGAATTGATGACCCTGGCTGAAAAATATACCCGCATGGATGTAAGAACCAATGCCGACACGCCTCACGATGCACTGGTAGCCCGTAATTTCGGCGCAAAAGGAATCGGACTGTGCCGTACGGAACATATGTTCTTCGAAGAGGACAAGATCGTACCCATGCGTGAGATGATTCTTGCCAAAGATGAAGAAGGACGACGCAAAGCGTTGGAGAAACTGTTGCCGTTACAGAAAAAGGATTTTGTAGGTATTTTCAGGGCAATGGACGGCTATGCCGTCACTATTCGTTTGCTCGACCCGCCGTTGCACGAGTTTGTGCCTCACGATGAGAAGGGACAGATGGAGATGGCAAAGGTAATGGGTATTTCCTATAAAGATATCCATGACCGTGTGGAAGGTCTTATGGAATCCAATCCGATGTTGGGGCTCCGCGGTTGCCGTTTGGGCAATCTCTATCCCGAAATCACGGAGATGCAGACCCGGGCTATTATGGAAGCTGCCCTCGGATTGAAGAAAGAGGGGATAAAAGTTATCCCGGAAATCATGGTGCCGCTCACGGGAATCGTCTATGAATTCATGGCACAGAAGGAAATCATTGAGAAAACAATTCAGCAGGTTTTTGCAGAAAAGAGTGATTCTGTGGTTTACAAGATTGGAACCATGATTGAAATTCCGCGTGCAGCACTTACTGCACACAAGATTGCCAAGGAAGCAGATTTCTTCTCTTTCGGTACAAACGACCTGACACAGATGACATTTGGCTACAGTCGCGACGACGTGGCCAAGTTCCTGCCGATGTATCTTGACAAGGGAATTCTGAAACAGGATCCTTTCGCGGTACTTGATCAGAACGGAGTTGGACAGCTTGTACGCATGGCGGTACAGAAAGGACGTGAAGTAAAGCCCACGCTGAAATGCGGCATCTGCGGAGAACATGGCGGAGAACCTTCCTCGGTGAAGTTTTGCCATACCGTAGGCCTGAACTACGTTTCCTGTTCTCCCTTCCGCGTGCCCATCGCGCGTTTGGCTGCTGCTCAGGCTGCAATAGAAGGATAAACACAAAGATAACATAGAATAGCATCTGCAGGGATATCATGCGAGGTATCCCTGCATTTTTTTTACCATCCGTCCTGCAAAATTTCCTACCTTTGTGTCTACAAAAAACACGGGAAATGAACCATTGTCGTTACTTCGGGTTAGAAAGAAATATTTTTTTTACGGGACTTACCAGTTTTTTCACTGATACATCATCCAAAATGGTGTACAGCGTCATGCCTCTTTTTCTCATGGCTATCGGTGCATCGAAAACGCAAATATCCCTGATTGAAGGTATTGCCGAGAGCACAGCCTCCTTGATGAAGGCTGTCTCGGGATTCTGGAGCGATAAAATTGGCAAGAACAAACCTTTTATGATTATTGGTTATGCTGCTACCGCACTGGTTACTCCCTTGTATGCACACGTGGTACATCCTGTCCAGGTACTCATTTACCGTTTTTTAGAAAGAGTGGGCAAAGGCATTCGCACTGCACCACGGGACAGCCTGATCGCTGCATCGGTACAAAAAAACGAAACCGGCAAGAGTTTCGGCTTTCACAAAGCAATGGATAATAGTGGTGCCATCATCGGCCCTCTTATCGCCGCCGTTATTCTGCATGCAGTACCTGCGGGAAACCCCTTGCTAGGCTACCGGATCATTTTTTGGATCGCTGCCATCCCTGCAGTCATTGGCGTGCTCACGATCATCTTTCTGGTAAAAGAGTCTAAAAATATGGGCGCAACAGTCAGATCCAGGATTTCAATGAGACGGCTGCCTCGAAATTTTTACTTCTTTCTGGCCATTATTGCTATTTTCACACTGGGCAATTCCACCGACGCATTGTTGATCGTGAGAACGAGTGAGACTGGGATCAGTCAGTCATCGATCCCGTTCATCTATATGATTTTCAACATGGTTTCAGTCTTACTTGCCATCCCAATCGGGAAAATGTCTGATCGGGTAGGTCGGGGAAAGTTTATCATGCTGGGCTTTTTGTTGTATTCGCTCGTTTATTTCCTGTTCGGATCATTGAATGATATCCGCATCTACGTGGGCTTGTTCATACTTTACGGTGCCTATAGTGCACTTACCGATACCTGTCAGAAGTCGCTGGTATCTGATTTAATTACAAAAGAGATGAAAGGTACCGGTTTTGGACTCTATCACGCCGTGCTGGGTATCATGCTGCTGCCGGCAAGCATTATTGCAGGATATCTTTATGATCATGTGAGTGCGGAATCACCTTTTTACTTTGGAAGCCTGATGTCTTTCATCGCTACGGTATTGATGGCAATATTTTTATTCATTAACAAGAAAAAAAAGAATGCCCAACCAATTCAATCAGAAATGCATGTTTATCGCCCTATATAACTACTTTTAACCATCAAACCGTTTGGCTGCTAATGGGATTATCATTACTTTTACATTTGTTATTCTACATGGGTTGGCCTGTAAAAAGAGCGATAAAATAGATCCGTGTATTTAATATAATCAGCGATGTGATGATTTAATAAACAAATCGTTAAATCAGTAAATCAATTAATATGAAGTGTCCTGTGAAGATATTGTTCTTTCTTATAGCATTGTCAATGGCTTCCTGTCTTGTGGCTCAGAACAATGTAATTGATGAGATTGTTTGGGTCGTGGGCGACGAAGTCATCCTGAAATCGGAGGTGGAAGAATATCGCAAAGATATCCTGATGCAAAACCAGCGCATCGAAGGGGATCCCTATTGTTTCATTCCTGAACAGTTGGCTATACGCAAGCTTTTCTTGGATCAGGCCAAGCTCGACAGTATCGAAGTGAATGAGTCCAACGTGAACCGCTCACTCGAGTATCTGATTAATGAATCTGTTGCCTCTACCGGTTCTGTGCAAAGACTTGAAGAATATTACGGAAAAAGTATGGCCGGTATTAGAGAGGATATGCGTGATCAGATACGCGAGCAGCAGCTCGTGGAAAGCGTGCAGCAGAAACATTTCGGAAATGTGCAGTTGACACCTTCAGAAATAAGAAAATTTTATAACAGCCTCTCACAGGACAGCCTTCCTTTTATTCCCACTACGTTGGAGGTGCAGATTATCACGGTGGAACCGAAAGTCCCCCTGCAGGAGATTGATAAGGTGAAGCAACAGCTGCGTGAATATACCGATCAGATAAACAGCGGAGAGAAAGAATTTTCAACGCTGGCCCTGTTACATTCCGAGGATCCCTCTGCGATGAAGGGAGGGGAGTTAGGATTTATGACCCGTTCGCAGCTGGTTCCTGAGTTTGCCAATGTGGCTTTTGCCCTGAGCGACCCAAAGAAGGTGTCGAACGTGGTAGAATCCGAATACGGATTCCACATCATTCAATTGATCGAGCGGCGTGGAGACATGGGTAATTTTCGGCATATCCTGTTGAAACCCAAGGTGCCCCAGGAATCGCTTGATACGGCGCTGGTGCGGCTCGATTCCATCAGTAGTGGCATCACACAAAAGAAACTCACGTTTGACGAGGCTGCTACCTATCTTTCGGCCGACAAAGACACGCGCAACAACAAGGGTATTATGGTAAACAATTCCCGTGGCTCCGCAAATTCGGGAACTCCACGTTTTGCTCTGAACGAACTGAATCAGGATATTGCAAAAATTGTGGGTGAAATGAAAGAAGGTGAGATATCCAAACCCTTTATCATGCTCAACGAAAAAGGGCGACAGGTGGCGGCGATGGTAAAGATCTCAGCCCGAAACGAAGGGCATAAGGCCAACATAAATAATGACTACCAGACCATCAAGCAAATGGCCGAAAATGCCAGACAGCAGAAACAGGTAGACGAATGGCTTCAGGAGAAGATTGACAAGACGTATGTGCGTATCGACCCTGCCTGGCAGGGGTGCGAACTCAAATATAATGGATGGCAAAAATAATCCTTTTTCTTCTGTTAGTAACCGCTCAGACGCCACAATTTCCGTCGGGAAGTCCTTCGGTAGCGCCTGATACCCGGATCATTGAATTGAAACAGGCCGATTTGTTGAGTAGAAGAAGCGGTTTCGATGCAGAAATACTCACGGGCAATGTCACCTTTTTTCACGAAGGTGCTTTTATGTATTGCGACAGCGCATATCTGTATCAGAAAACCAACTCATTTGAAGCCTTCAGTAACGTGCGTATGGAGCAGGGCGATACGATTTTTGTGTATGGCGACTATCTGTATTACGACGGCAATACCCGCCTGGCACGGCTGCGAAACAATATTCGCATGGAAGACCGTACAGCAACACTCTTTACAGACAGTCTTGATTATGACAGGATGGCAAACCTCGGTTACTATTTTGAAGGAGGAATGCTGGTGGATGAAGAAAACGAACTGACTTCATTCTGGGGACAGTACAACCCCGACACCAAACAGGCACTATTCAGCGACAGTGTAAAACTGGTCAACGAGGATTACACCATCTTTTCCGATACATTGAAGTACAACACCGAATCTAAATTTGCCGATATTCTGGGACCCTCCCGGATTGTGTCCGACAGCGGTTACGTGCATACCAGCAAGGGGTGGTACAATACTGTGACTGAAGATTCCCGACTTTTGGATCGTTCAGAGGTGTACAGCAACGACGGCACCAAGGTACTCATTGGCGACACCATCCTTTATAACAGAAAAACGGGCGTGGGAGAGGTGTTTGGCAATATGTTCCTGGAGGACAAAGAGCGAAAGGCCATTCTTCAGGGAAATTATGGGTTTTATAACGAAAAAACAGAATATGGACTTGCCACCGACTCGGCTTTTGCTATCGACTATTCGCAACAGGAGAGTATGTATGTGCATGGCGACACACTGGTGATGGTCACCGATTCTGTAAATCGAGACATCAAAGCATATAATGAGGTACGATTCTTTCGCGCCGATCTACAGGGTGTGTGTGATTCACTGCATTACTCTTCGCGCGATTCCACGGTATACATGACCGGCGATCCGGTTTTATGGAATGAGAACAATCAGATCTTGGGGAATCAGATAAATATCTATCTGAATGATTCAACCATAGAAAAAGCCATTGTGAAGGATTACGCGCTGGCTATTCAGAACAGGAAGGAGCAACAGCAATACAATCAGCTTAGCGGGAGGGATATGACAGCTCTCTTTCGCAATGGTGATATCTATCATGTGCTGGTAGAAGGCGACGCCGAGTCACTTTACTACATTACGGAAAAAGATAGTACGATTATTGGGCTAAATAAAACGGGGAGTGCTTATCTCTCCATGGATATTGAGAAAGAACAGATCAAGCGGATAAAACTGTGGTCGTCTACCACTGCCGTAACAACTCCTTTGCCTCTGCTGAAACCCGAGGATTTATATTTAAAAGGTTTCGTATGGCTTGATTATCTGCGTCCTGCCGGACCCAACGATATTTTCCGCAGTAACAAGCGACGCAGTTCGGAAAATACGGAACAACGACAGCAACGGTTCCAGAGAGAGGATATCACATTGTAGGAATGCCGTTTTGTTTCTCTTTACGGAATTCTCTATTTTTGAAACTAATAACATTCTTTTTACTTATGGGCACTTTTTTTTTCTACAGTAACAAAAAACCGCGTAAATTCAATTATACGCCCATCCTTCATAATCCGGAGGAAGATGCACGTAAGGACAGACTGCAAAGTCGGATCGAAACAATAAAAAAAGAAATGGGTGTACTTCCCGAACTCTCACAGGAAAAAATGCTGGAAAAGAAAGACTTCAAAGCTGAATTTATCTCGCAAACCCGTCATTTAAAAAAAAGAAAGATGCGGGAAACATCCGGTGAGCGTACTCTTTTTGCTAATAACGGATTGCTTATTATCATACTGATCATTCTTATTATTATTTTCTTTTTCTGGTTCTTGCGATAGCAATCAGATATGTATATTTATGCCAGACATCATACATCTACTTCCGGATTCCATCGCCAACCAGATTGCAGCAGGTGAGGTGATTCAAAGACCGGCATCGGTGGTGAAAGAACTGGTGGAGAATTCACTTGATGCCGGTGCAGCACACATCAGGATTTGCATCAAAGACGCAGGCCGCACCCTCATTCAGGTGATTGACGATGGAAAAGGCATGTCGGGTACCGACGTGCGGATGGCTTTCGAACGTCATGCAACCTCAAAAATAAAACAGGCAGAAGACCTTTTTTCTCTCACTACCATGGGGTTCCGGGGTGAGGCACTGCCCTCCATCGCAGCCATATCACAAATAGAGGTAAAAAGCCGCCGTGAAGAAGATGAACTGGGCACATTGATTGTGATTAACGGTTCCAGACTTGAAAAACAGGAACTTGTTTCCTGTGCTGCCGGGACTTCTGTCTCAGTAAAAAATATTTTTTTCAATGTACCTGCACGGCGCAAATTTCTGAAATCGAACGAGACCGAAAGACGCAACATCTTTTCAGAAATTGAACGCATTGTGCTGGTGAATCCTCAAATCGAATTTACACTCATCGAGAATGATCTTGAAACACTCCATCTGCCGCCGACCGGCTTGAAACAGCGCATTGTGCAGCTCGAGGGAAGGAACGCCACACAGCAGCTCATTGAGATAGATGAAGAGACCACACTCGGTAACATTCACGGATATGTGGCACGCCCCGAGTTTGCCAAAAAGGGGAGGGTGAACCAGTTCTTTTTCGTAAATAACCGTTTTATCCGCCACCCTTACTTTCACAGGGCTGTGATGATGGCTTTTGAGCCATTGATTGCCGCAAATGAAAAGCCAGGTTATTACATCTATTTTCGGGTAAATCCCGACACCATCGATGTCAATATTCACCCCACCAAGACAGAGGTGAAATTTGAGAATGAGCAGGCACTCTGGCAGATTCTGATGGTCACGGTAAAGGAGTCGCTGGGTAAGTTTAGTGCTATACCCAGTATTGATTTCGACAGGGAGGATGCACCCGAGATCCCCATTTACGATCCTTCGCGCAATACACCGATGCCGCGGGTAAATATCAATTCCGGCTATAATCCTTTTCACAGTTCCCGTCCGGAAAAACAAACTTCTTCACTTCCCGCTTTTGGATGGGAACAACTGTACAAGGGGTTTGAGAACGATAAGGAACCATCCCCCGAAGCGGACACGAACAGACAGGGTAGCTTTTTCGCCGCCGGAGCAAATCAGGACCGACCCGAGACGGAACTTTACCCCGAGCACTATCAGTATAAGCAAAAATATATTCTTACTTCCGTCAAGTCGGGACTTATGATCATTGATCAGCACAAAGCGCATATACGGATCCTTTTCGACAAGTATCTGGAACAAATAAGAAATAGAAAGGGTGTGACGCAGCGTGTATTGTTTCCGGAAATATTGGAATTGTCGGCAGCCGAAACAGCCACACTGCCTTCCCTCATGGATGATCTGGAGGCACTGGGCTTCGAATTAAATCCACTGGGAAATAATTCTTTCGCTATTCAGGGTGTCCCTTCGGAAATTGAAAATGTGGATGCTTCACTTCTGATACGCACAATTATCGGGAAAAGCATGGAAGCGGAAACCGATGTGAAGGCGGAAATTCAGGAAGCCTTGGCTCTCTCACTGGCAGGCATGACAGCTATACCTTACGGGAGGATACTGACCTCGGAGGAAATGTTATTGACCGTCAGTCAGCTTTTTGCGACCAAAACGCCGACCTATACGCCCGATGGGCAAAAAATTGTCAATCTGATTTCAGATGCAGATCTGGAAAAGAAAATGCATTGATTTATTTCACCTTTTAATACAAACGCTATGAAGTATGCTTATTGTGGTAACAGCGGATTACAATTACCCAGGATATCGTTGGGCCTGTGGCACAATTTTGGGTTTATCAACGACTACGAAACAGCCCGGGAGATGATTCTTCATGCTTTCGAAATGGGTGTGACCCATTTTGATCTGGCGAACAATTACGGCCCTCCTCCCGGATCGGCAGAGATCAATTTCGGTAAAATCCTGAGAGAAAACCTTGCCTCTCATCGCGACGAGATGATTATTTCATCCAAAGCGGGCCATTTGATGTGGGAGGGGCCTTATGGCGATGGCTCATCGAGGAAATATCTGATGGCCAGCATCAATCAGAGTCTGAAACGTACAGGACTGGAATATTTCGACATCTTCTACACCCATCGGTATGATCCGAAGACTCCGGTAGAAGAGACCATGCAGGCTTTGGTGGATATCGTCCGTCAGGGCAAGGCGCTGTACATAGGAATTTCAAAATATCCGCCCCTGCATGCCCGTAAAGCGATGCATTACCTGAAAGAACGGGATGTTCCCTGTCTGATCTTTCAGGATAAATACAGCATGTTTAATCGCAAGCCCGAAGAAGAAATCCTGGACATTACCGCCGTACAGGGATCTGGGTTTATTGCCTTTTCTCCTTTGGCGCAGGGTGTGCTTACCGACAAATACCTCAATGGGATCCCTGCGACTTCAAGGGCAGCCGAGCCTTCCGGATTCCTGCGTGTGGATCAGGTTACTGACGCGCTTGTTGAGAAAGTAAGAAAGCTTCACATTCTTGCCGGGCAGCGTGGACAAACGATGGCAGAGATGGCATTGGCCTGGGTATTGAGGGAGGAGAGGGTGACTTCACTGATTGTGGGTGCACGCAATAACAAACAGTTGGACGATAACCTGAAGGCTCTGGAAAATCTCTCATTCACGCAGGAAGAGTTGGAACAGATCGATAATATTCTCGACGGTGCCACCTTGTAGTCACACTTGTTTTATATTTCTGTCCTGATCCATTTTTACAAGATGAAACAACCTGTGGTTGTCATTTTATTGTTTCTGCTTCCCTTCGTCGCCTGTGTGAATGAAGCCGAAGAGTTCACAATTCCAATTGCCCCGGTGAATTTTGAAATTCACCGGGCCAGTTACGATGTCGAGTTGCGAAATGCTTTGGCATATAAAGCCTTTACTGAGGAAGCACGCCGACGAGATACGGACCGTTTCGGCTATGCCGGTTTGCTGGTAGTTACCGATGTGACCGGCAGTACGCTGTTTGCCTACGATCTTTGCTGTCCGTATGAGGACAACAAAAACATCAAAGTGGTTCCGGGTGGCGATGGAAAAGCAGAATGTCCCTCGTGTGGCTCCGTTTTTGTGACCATGTACGGCCAGGGCAGCGTGGTGAAGGGACCGGCTAGGCAGTTCTTGCAAAGATACAGGGTCACTCCGATTTATCAGGATACCTACCGGATCAGCAACTAAGCACTTCGTTTGTTTGCGTCATTCCACAGTAAAATGGAGGCATTTCGTAAAATTCGTCTCAATTTCTTTGAAAAGCGGAGAAACATTTTTACATTTGCAGTCGCAAAATTGGGGAGGTGAAATTACCCGATCCTAATAAGGCGAAAAATAAAGCGCGCACAGAGGTGCGTAAAAAGGCATCATATTGCGGAAGTAGCCTTTTTTTCTGCGGAAGTAGCTCAGTTGGTAGAGCACGACCTTGCCCCAAAAGGAAATGGAACCGACTTTGGCAAGGAGATATTTAAGAGATTCACACAGCGGTGTGAAACAAGGTACAATATTGCGGAAGTAGCTCAGTTGGTAGAGCACGACCTTGCCAAGGTCGGGGTCGCGGGTTCGAGTCCCGTCTTCCGCTCAAGGTACGCTCGGATGGTGGAATGGTAGACACGCAAGACTTAAAATCTTGTGACCATAGCGGTTGTGCGGGTTCAAGTCCCGCTCCGAGTACGATGAAAATGTTGTTGGATTAATCGTTTTTCTTGCCATCAAATGATTGCGAATAAACAGACGGAGGAACGCCAAATTCCTTTTTGAAGCTTGAGCTGAAATAGCGAATATCCATAAATCCCACCTTCAAAGCCACTTCCGATACGGTATAAGCTTTATTTTTCAACATTTGTGCAGCCCGTTTCAACCGGATGCTTCGAATCAGTTCGTTGGGTGACAAGTTTGTCAATCCCTTTATTTTTCTGTAAAGCATCGAAGAACTCAGATTCATTTCGGTGGCAAAAGTGAGTACGTTGAATTTTTCTTTATCCAGATTATTTTCAATAATTTCCATCGCCTTCATCAAAAATCGGTCTTCCGCAGATTTGAATTGAATACCTTTGGGGTTGACAATCAATTCCTGTTTGGCTTTTTGTACAATATTTTCCTTGTTTTGGATTAATTGCAACACCTTTTTTTTCAGGTTGTTTACATCAAATGGTTTCGAAATGTAAGCATCCGCACCCTGTTCGTAACCCTTTTTTTTGTCGTCATCGCCGGAGTGGGCAGTGATAAAAACGAATGGGATATCATTCATTAGAGGGTTTTCTTTTATTTTTCTGCACAGATCAAATCCCGCTTTATCGCCTTCGAAAACTACTTCCGAGATAATTAACCGAGGTTTTTCATTTAAAACTTCTTCGAATAGTTTATTGTGATTTGAAATAGGTTTTACACGAATATCGGGACTGAAAACCTTTTCAATGAATTGAATGGTCTGAAGATCATTTTCAGCCAGATACACCAATGGTGCGTTTTCCAGATAGTACTCATCGATATTTACATTGAGCAATTCACTTTCTACGTATGCATCAATGTGGGTATATTTATCGTTGTTTTGATAAAGTTCACCGATCTTCTGATCCTTAAAATGTGAATTACCCAAGAGCAAATAGAATTTTATCTGTGTACCTGATCCGTTACTTGTCAAGTTGATCTTGCCATAGTGCAATTCCACATATTCTTTAGCCAGTGTAAGTCCCAGGCCTATGCCATTCCTGTGTGATTCCGAATCGGGTACAGTCACAAATCGTTCAAACACATTCTCCTGATACTCTTTTTTTATGCCGGATCCGTTGTCATTGATCTCTATTTGTAATGTGTTGCTGGCAGAGTCAAGGGTGCAGATAAAGTGAACCTTCCCTCCCCTGAGTGTAAATTTATATGCATTTGAAAGCAGGTTTAACAGGGTTATCTCGATTTTCTCACTGTCAAAAATAAGTTTTACATGTTCCACGTTGGAAGTAAAAGTGAATTCGATCTCTTTTGATTCAAAAAGGTCTCTGAAGTTTTCGTAGATGCCGTAAGCAAAAACAATGAAGTCTGTTTCAGTGAGTTGTAGCGTGGATTTTTTTTGTGTGACTTTTCTTGATTCCCCTATCTGGTTAACCAGTAATGAAATGCGGTTACTGTTTCGGCTCATTGTCGAAAGCATATATTTTTTCTCATCGTCGGGCATTGTATCTGAATTTTCAGATAAGCTTTGAAGTGAAGATTGCAATAATGTCAATGGTGTTTTAATACTATGTGCCAGATCGGTGTAAATTTTGTGTCTGTTTTCATCCAGTTCAATTTTGGCTTTTAAGCGCATACGCAAGCTCCAGAACTTGACCATAAACAAAATGATTGCCCCGAGTATGCAGATATAGAAAAGATATGAATACCATGTCTGCCAGAAGGGTGGATTCACCCTGATTCTTAGTGTGTGTATGTTGTCCTGCCAGATTCCATTACTGTTTGTACTTTTAATTCTAAGTGCATAATTTCCTGCATGAAGGTTGGCATAGGAGATGTACCTTTCTTCCGGGCCTACATAAATCCAGTCCGGATCTACGCCTTGTAGCATATAGGCGTATCTTATATTTTGGCGGTTTGTATATATCAATGCCGAAAAAGCAAAATAAATCTGGTTATTGTTATGTTTCAGAGTAATCTCGGGAGTATAATTTATATCGATGTGATTCAGAAAATTATCAGACATCAACAATCTGTTGTTGATTCTAAAATCAGTAAAAAACACGCTACAATGTGTGGTGTCAGACACAATCTCTTCAGGATTAAATAAAGTTAACCCGTTGATGCCCGATAAATAAATAAATCCATCGCTGTCTACATCACTTCCAAAAACAAAACCTTCCCGGGCGAAATTTCCGCTGTTCAGTACGATAAAGTGCCCTGTTCTTTCTGAAATGTTATATCTGTAGATTCCTGACAATGTAGTTATCCAAAGGTTACCGATGTTATCACTTATTAATCCGGTAATATGTTTTTGATTGTTCAATAAATCGAGAGGAATATTGATAAAACTGTCAGTTTCGTAACTGTATTTGTATAATCCGTTGTTACTTCCAGCCCATATATTGTTGTAATTGTCGCAATAGACATTGTTGACAGATATCATTTTTCGGGTCAACTTATCCCGGATAAAATACTGTTTTGTAGTAAATGTGTCGGTTCCCGGCTGTCTGTTTATCTGTAAAATGCCATGACTGGATGTGCCTGCCCATACCGTACCCCTGTAATCACCGGTAATTGAAAGGCAAATCATTTTTGCACTGTCTGTGAGGCTGATTTGGGTTATTTTTTTTGTAATATGATCGCAGTGAAAAATTCCCCCATTCTCAAATCCCACCCACATATCATCTTCTTTGTCGGCATATAATGCCCTGACAAATGAACATCTCTTAAAAGCTCTTTCCATCTCTGGAGTGGTATAATATATATTTTTTTTCGGATCAAATATTTTTAATAAACCTTTGGTACCCAGCCATATCATTTTGTCACTGTCAAATTCAATTTGTTCGATTTTATTGTCAAGCACCCTGTTAATGTGGGGGCGATTATCAAAAAAACGTTCCACGCTGTATTCTTTTTTTGCATCGCCAGCAAAGGTTATTTTATTCAATCCATAGGATGTGGCAATCCAGGCCGTGTTTCTTTGTTCAATCCGGATGTCGCAGACATTCGTGTGACTTAACGTATTTGGGTTGTTAATGTCATTTTTTATATTTACAAAAATTTTTTTCTCACCTAAAGGGATCATAAATAATCCATCTCTGGTACCCAACCAGATATTTCTGTTTTCTTCTGCAAAAAAAACGTTGGTCGTATTACTTAAATCGTCATATTGCTGATTTATAAAAAACGTTTTTTTTTGTTGTGTATCGCCGTTCTCATCTTTGATCAGTACAATGTTTTCTTTGCCCCGGCTACAATACGCTACCAGATTGTCTTCAAAAAGCAGTGCACTGATCTCGATTTCACTCCTTACGATGTGATTTACATTCCCTTCCTGATCCAGTTGTCCTTGCATCAGATTTTCCCGGTCCCAGATCCAGATATTATTCCAGCGATCGATTTTCACCCGCGAATTTTTCTTAAACGAAAAAAGTGTATCGGGTACGATTTGCCTATTTGACAACGCATACTTTTCCATTTCCTTTATAGACGGTAAGCGGACAAGTTGGTTGTTGGCTGAAAGATAACATCTTCCGTATGAATCCAATGCCAAAGAGGTATATTCAACAGGTAACTTCTCCTTGTTATAGGTAAAAACAGGATAAGACTTGTCGAGATAAATGTCATAAGCAATGATACCCCGTGATGTGTTCAAATAACATTTTTCTGTTTCCATCATCAGGGAGTATACGTGGATATTCGCAAGCTTGTCGATCTGCACCAGTTCGTGAGATTGTATGTTATAGATGAACAGTCCGTTATTGCTGCATATCCATAGTTGATCCGGATTCCGGAAGTAAAGCTGTTGTACGAAATTATTATTGGAGAAGAGTTGATTATTGGTGTCTGTATTGATACTTTGGTATGAGATACCATTGAAACGCACAAGTTCTTTACGCGTCGTGATCCAGATAAACCCATCAATATCTTTTGTGATTGCAGTAATATTTTTACTTTCTAAATTAAGCCAGGTCGTGTGTTTGTTGTAATTGATTATCTCCGTGCCTTTTCCTGTCTGAAAGAAAAGAACAAACAACGCAATAAGTGATATAAGTCTATAGAAAGGGACTTTTCTACAACATTGCTCTAACTTATATTTGAGTATTAGATATGACATTCATTTCAAATTATTTACATTACAAATATAAGTTTTTTTCAACCAAATATCATTTTTTGTCAATTTTTCCTTTATATAAATTTCAAAAAAAGACAAGGAACGGCATGAATGAAATTTCAACATAAATTCACGATTTGTACACTTTGTAGAAAATATTTCATTATTTGTCTACAACATTTGCATCATTTGGAGAATATATATTAGCATAAATTTATATATTTTTGAAAATAAGATTTGGTCAGATTATAGAATAAAAAATGTAATTCCATGATGAAAGCAGACATAAGATATACAGTCATCTTTATCCCTTTAATCCCCTTTACAGGATGTAAAGGGAAAGTAGAAGCTAAACCCAATATTTTATTTGTGATTGCTGATGATCAATCTTTTCCACATGCATCGGCCTATGGGAATACAATGATTTCCACACCCGGCTTCGATTTTGTTGCAAGCCAGGGAGCACTTTTTACCAATGCTTACGTGACCTCCCCCGGCAGCAGTCCGTCACGGGCGAGTATACTGACCGGACTATATCCCTGGCAGTTAGAGAATGCAGGAACACACGCAAGTTCTTTTCCTGCAAGTTATGTCTGTTTCCCGGATATTTTACAGAAGAACGGATATCAAATAGGTTATACTGGCAAAGGGTGGGGGCCGGGAAATTGGAAAGTATCGGGAAGACCGTACAACCCGGCAGGGCATGAATACAACGATGAAAAACTGACTCCCCCCTATGATGGAATTTCTAAAATTGATTATGCAGCCAATTTCAGGAAGTTTCTTGGAAAACGTAAAAAGAAACAACCATTTTATTTCTGGCTGGGCGCACATGAACCACATCGCCCCTTTGAGAAAGAGTCCTGGAAGGCAGAAGGATATGTTCTTGAAAAAGCCAAGATGGTCGGATTCCTACCTGAAAACGACTCAATTAAAAGTGATTTGCTCGACTATGCTGTGGAGATCGAATGGTTCGACAGTCAGTTGCAACAATGTATTGAAGAGCTGAAACGGATTGGTGAATTTGAGAATACGATCATCATTGTCACGGCTGACAACGGTATGGCTTTTCCCCGGGCAAAAGCAAATTGTTACGATGCAGGTATTCACGTGCCGCTCGCCATTTGCTGGCAAAACAAAATCAAACAATCCCGGATAATCGAAACGCTGGTCAGTACCGTTGATTTTGCTCCCACGATCATTGAAGCGGCCAATTTGAAATCGGATGTGCCGTATAGCGGTAAAAGTTTGATGCCTCTGTTGACTTCCGGTACAAAAAATTATGAAAATACCATTTTTGCCGGAAGGGAACGACATTCTTTTGCGCGATACAATAATGAAGGCTATCCGGTAAGGTGCATACGGTGGAAGAATTATTTATTGATCCGAAACTTCCATCCGGAAAGATGGCCGGCAGGAGATCCACAGGAACTCATAGGAAATAGTGAGATTCGGAAACCGGACAATGGATATTTTGATATTGATGCATCGCCGTCAAAAGAGTTCCTCGTGAATCATCAGAATGAAAAAGAAGTGGCTTCTTTTTTTCGGGCAGCCGTGGACAAACGTCACGAATATGAATTGTTTGATTTGAAAAACGACCCCGACTGTATGGCTGATCTGATAGAAAATAGTTCCTATACGGATGTCATTATGGAAATGAAAAACCTATTAACGAATAAACTTATAGCTACCCAGGATCCCCGTCTCGGGGAAAATCCGGAAATATGGGAAACCTATCCCCGTTTGGAGGGTAAGATGAGGAACTTTCCTGTTACAGAGTAAAAAAACAGTTCATAAAAAAATCAGGAATGATAAACATACATCGTCTAAACACACTGACTATCTCTGCATGCATGGTTTCATCCTTATGCCATGCCTCGGATAAAGACAAAAGAGAGAACAAGCATCCTTTGCCGAATATCTTATTAATTTGTGCAGACGATTTGGGCTGGTCCGACATTGGTCCTTACGGAAGTGAAGTACGGACTCCCAATTTGGATGCCCTCGCCAACAGTGGTGTGAGATTCACCCAATATTACAATACATCAAAAAGCTTTCCATCCCGGGCAAGTCTTCTGACCGGACTCTATGCGCAACAGAATGGATATGATAAGGGATTCAGGCAACCGCTTCAAAATAGTATCACACTGGGTGAATATCTTAAAAGCAGTGGCTATATTACTTTGTGGTCGGGGAAACACCACGGGGTGGAAAATCCACGGACCCGGGGATTCGACCATTATTATGGACTGAAGGACGGAGCATGCAATCATTTTAACCCAGGCAATCAAAGGTCCGGAGAGGGAGTACCCGCTCAAAAAAAACAGGATCGTATTTGGTGTATCGAAGACAAAGAGTATACCCCTTATACTCCCGCAGAATCTGATTTTTATACGACCGATTATTTTACTAAATATGCGCTGAACTGGTTGGATCAGTATCGTGACGATGAACGTCCTTTTTTCCTTTATATGGCATATACGGCACCCCACGATCCACTTATGGCTTGGCCCGAAGACATTGCAAAATACAAAGACAAATATGCAAAAGGATATGAATCGATTCGGAAAGCAAGATACGAAAAACAGAAAAAACTTGGAATTATTGATGATCGGTATAAATTGTCTGAAGCAACATACGACGGTTGGAATACGCTCACGCTAGCGGAAAAAGCCGATGAAGAGCGCAAAATGGAGGTTTATGCTGCGATGATTGACCGACTCGATCAAAATATCGGAAGCATTTTCAACAAACTAAAAGAACAAGGAAAGTACGATAATACCCTGATTGTTTTTATCTCAGACAACGGTGCTTCGGCCGAGGTGGTTGAACTGAACAAAAGCTATGGTGAGATAGGAAGTATGACCCGCTGGACCTCGCTGGGCAAGAACTGGGCCAATGTATGCAATACCCCGTTCAGGTATTATAAAAACTACAGTTACGAAGGGGGAATTGCTTCACCAATGATCATATCGTGGAAGAATGGATTGAAGAAGCCCGGCCGTAATTCAGATTTTGTAGGCCATTTTATTGACATCATGGCTACATTTGTCGATTTAACAAAAGTACCTTATCCCACAAGTTTTAATGATAAAAAAGTTTTGCCTTATGAAGGGGAATCGTTGATGCCGATTGTCTATAATCAAAAACCAGAACGCAAAAAGCCCTTGTTCTGGGAGTGGCAACATGGACAAGCTGTCAGGGATGGCAAATGGAAACTGGTAAAACAAGGATTGAATAATCCCTGGTCGCTATTTGATATGAATCAGGATCCATCCGAGACTGATGATCTGGCATCAAAGAATCCCGGGATTGTGCAGCGGATGGACAAAATGTTCAATGAATGGAAGAAGCGGATATCAATAGTAGGGAAAGAGGCGAAATGATGAGAAAATATTCAAGATACATATTATTGCTTTTAACCCTTTTTGTCAGTGTTTCACTGTTCCCGGGGGATGATTGGGGGAGAATGAAAGAAATTGAAAAAAACATTGTTCCACCAATTTTTCCCAATGAAAATTATTTTGTTACCGATTTTGGCGCAAAAAATGAAGAGGGATTTGATAGTCGCCCCGCAATAAATGCAGCCATAGCAAAATGTAGCGAAAACGGAGGGGGCAAAGTGATCGTGCCTTCCGGCAAATATTACGTGGGAGGTTCCATATTCATGAAAAGCAATGTGAACCTTCATTTTGAAGAAGGATGCGAAATTATTTTCAGTAGCCGCAGTGAAGATTATCTTCCATTGGTACTGACACGCTGGGAAGGGACTGAACTATACAACTATTCACCACTTATTTATGCCTATAACGCCATCAACATTGCAATTACCGGCAAGGGAAAACTGGATGGAAATGGCGCAGCCGAAATAGCCAACTGGAAACCCAGACAGAGTAAAGCGCAAAAAATGCTCCGGGAGATGGGCAAAACCGGAGTGCCGGTGCAACAACGCATGTTTGGAGAGGGGTATTATCTTCGCCCGGCGTTCATCGAACTGTTCAGTTGTACCAACATTCTGATAGAAGATATTTCTCTTACCAACTCACCTTTTTGGCTTATACATCCTGTGTATTGCAATAACGTTACGGTCAGGAGGGTCTTTGTGAACAGCCGGACTCTCAACAGCGACGGGTGCGACCCGGAGTCGTCCAGCAACATACTGATTGAAGATTGTCACTTTATTTCCAAGGACGATGGCATTGCCATTAAGGCCGGAAGAGACAATGATGCCTGGCGCGTGGGCCGTCCCACGGAGAACGTCATTATCCGCAACTCCGTTTTCGAATCCGCTACGAACGGAATTTGTATCGGCAGTGAAATGTCGGGTGGGGTTCGGAACATATTTGTAGAGAATGTGACCGTACCGAAAGCGGGGAACGCCCTCTATTTCAAGTCGAATCTCGACAGGGGAGGATTTATTGAAAATGTCAGGGTACGCAATATAACGGTCGATTCCGTATCGGTTGTTGTCAAATTTGACCCTGATTATAAATCGGAAAGCCAGGAAAACTATCCTACCCGGTTTAATGATTTCCTTTTTGAAAATATATCATGCAATTATGCCAAAGAGTTTGGCGCAGACATTTCGGGTTTTGAGAGAAAAGCCATTCAGCAGGTAACCATTCGAAATATGAGGGTTAAGGAAGCGGGGCAGCCTGTGCGGATCCGAAACGCAGAGAAGGTGGAACTGAATAACGTTGTTATAAACGGCCAGCAGGTGGAATTTGGAATACCAAATAAAAAAGTCTCGCTGAATGGTGTCTGGGATATCTCCATGGGTGATGAGATGCCTCGCGAATACAAATCCAAAGTGCAGGTGCCGGGGATTATCACCATGACAAAGCCTTTGCCGCAAGATGATCTGGATGGTATTGACAGTAGGGAAATTCCGTATGATTATGTTTGGTACCGTACTCATTTTGTGTTGAATGAACCGGACTATCCCGGGGCGATACTTCATGTCAGGGCAAAATACAATGCGGCGGTGTGGTTAAATGGGATTGAAATTGGATATGATCATCATTCTACTTATTCACATGCAGAATTTGACATCTCTCGTGCATTAAAGACAAAAGGCGAGAATGAACTTGTTATTCGTGTCGGAAGTTGGAACACCTCCTCTTCGCCTTCGAAGGAAAACTCGTCGGAATGGTGGAGAAATACCCGTGCACCGGGCATTTGGGATGATGTTTGGATTGATTTGGAACAATCTGTTGCTGTCAGTCATGTGAAAATATTGCCCGATACCGAAAAAGGAATCATTGTTTGCGACGTAGAAGTGAAAAGTAAGGCAGATTCAGCATCATACTTAACAATCACTGCATCGGTGTTTGACAGATATGACAAACTAACCGGCAGAGAAACATCCATAAAAATAAATCAAAACAGCATGGAAACCACTTCAATCGAAATTCCGGCAACCATGCTGACTTTCTGGTCACCGGGAAAGGAAGGGAATCCCAAATGTTACCGGTTGAATGTAAAAGTAACCGACAACAACGGAAAGATATTGGCCGAAAAAGATGAAATGTTTGGCTACCGAAGTATTAAGACGAGCGGAAAAGATGTGCTTCTAAACGGGCAAAAAATAATTTTCAGAGCGGAAAATATCGCCTTTGTGCGAGCTCTGACACGCTGGGCAGATTTTATGTTTGATGAGAATCAGATACGAAAGTTCCTTAGAGCCGCTGTTCAGGATTACAACTTTAATTATTTACGCATCCACCTCGGTCACGGATATAGCAAGTGGTATGAAATAGCCGACCAGGAAGGAATCATGCTTCAGGATGAATGGCGCTATATGCATGACGATGAACCTGAGGGTAAGGATTTGGAAGAGGCTGAGACGGAGTTTAAGCGTTGGATCCGACAAAATGTGAATCATCCTTCAATTGTGGTCTGGGATCAGGAAAACGAGGGAAATGTCCGTCTCGAAAAATTGAAACAGGAGCTCAGGGCGTATGATCCTACCCGCTTATGGGGTGAAGATGATTTTATTGCGAAACATATTTATCAATATTCTGAAAACATTGTTACTGACCCGCAATATCCTGTTCCCGACACGAAGCCGATGACTATTCTGGAATCGTGCAGGCTGTGGACAAATGAGTCCGGACTTCTTGAACCGAGAGAGAACTTCAAGACAAGCCGCACAGCCAGCGGATGGGGAGTATTTTATTACGACAAAGATCTTATCGGGCAACTACTGGCCGATCTGCATGCCGACTTGGGAACTTTTTTCCATTCGTCCCGTATCCAGGCTTGGGCGCCTTTTGCCTTACTCAGCGGATGGGTTAACGGGCAGAATTTTTTTCTTGGCGATATTGAAGAGGGACTGGAGCCGCAACCCAACCTTTTGGTACTAAAAAAAATAAATGAACCTGTCGGCTTATCCATCGACATGCTTCAGGCGCGCGAATGGTATAAAGACAAAAAGATATACAGACCTGGTACTTCCAATGTTCAAATGGTTAGTATCTGGAACGACTTTCCCGGAACCCAGAAGGGGAGACTATCGGTGACGGTCAAAAACTCGTCAGGTGAGATCATCAGCAAGGTTGAATATTCCGTCTCCGTGAATGGTTATCAGTCGGTAAAACAAAAAGTAACCCTGACAATTCCGAAAGAAAAAGGAGTTTATTTCCTCGAACCCACGCTCTTGCTGGATAACGACAAAAACATCGAAGGCGTAACCCGTCGCATCATGGTTGCCTCAAGGCTGACAAAGGACCTGGAAGGGATGATGGGGTTTGGCGGAAGCCGTACCCGAAAAGAAGGAGACCAGTCGGTTATCCATCATTTTCTGGGAGTAGACCTGTCGGATAATTTGGAAAAGAAGATCATTTCAATCGTAGGAAACGGATTGCTGGATAAGCTGACTTTTGATGAAAAGGTGCAGGCTTACAACATCCAGTCTACCATCTATGAGAGCCCCACACGCTCGGAAATTTTCCATACAGCCATGGACACGTCTGGAAAAATTGTTTCACTGCAAAAATCGGAAGCACTGAATTATTCAGAACTACCGGCAAACATACAAAGGGCAATTGTTCAGGCGATTGGCGTAGTTCCTATCGACGAATCGCGGATTACGAAGACCGAAAATGAAAGCGGTACCCTTTACGAGATAAGTATGTTCAACAGTGATACCCGACACTGGTTGACTTTTTCGAAGCGAGGCGAATTGATTCACAAAGAGACAAATCAGAAAAAAAGATGAACCCAATTGGTGTTTTTTCACAGTACTTGCTTAGTTTAACTGGATATAATTCGGAGAGAATGAACGTGCAATTGAATCTTTTTTTTTCGGTAGTCTTACTTTTTATATTCTCAGGTTGCCACAGCAATTCAGTTACTCCGATAAAATACGCAAGTGCAGTCGCCGACCGTATCATGGCGGACGCTTCATTCGATCTGGAACCAGCAGAACAGAAACCCCTTGCATTTCCCTGCATTGTGGATGCAACACCTTTTACTACTACACCGGGCACAGGGGTTGTATGTGCATCCGGTACAATTGATACAAGGGAAAGCGGGATGTACCGGTTCGGCTTTACGGCCGATACAGCGTGTACTCTGTCTATCAACGGTGAAAAAGTTTTTCAGGTCGAAGAAAAAGGTGCTGCCTTTCCCGACGAAATTGCGTATGGTATCTATGAATTTCCACATTACAGAACCATTGAATTAAAGGCACAAAAAAATTATTTCGAGGTGACCGGAAATGGGAAGATTTCATTTGGGGCGCTGGATGAAACGGGTGTAGCTGTCGACGGGATTGTATGTGAAGTAGAAAGTTATTGCGACAAACTGGGTGAGGTGCACGAATCACCCCGGTATACACAAATGAGGATACAAGTGCCAAAACATGCTGCATTTCAGAAACATGCCTACACGGAGTGGCATTATGCGAACGGAACAACAATGTTCGGCATACTTTCTCTGGGTGATCAAACAGGGGATCCGAAATATGAATCGTTTGTCAAACGTTATTGTCTTTTTACGCTGGAGAATGAACCGCTCTTTCGCCGGCAGTATGAACAGCAGAATTCTCTTCGTACGCAAAACTACCGCATGTTCCGCTGTGCTATGCTGGACGACTCCGGCGCACCGGCGCTGCCTTTTGTTGAGTTTTATCTTCGTGGATTTACACCGGAAGGAATGAAACCGTTATTGACCCGAATGGAGAATTTCGTCATGCATGTTCAGTCCCGATTGCCGGATGGGACTTTTGTAAGACCCGAACCCAAATGGACAATCTGGGCTGATGATCTTTTTATGAGTACCCCCTTCCTCTTACGTTATGGCAGGTTAACCGGGGAACAGCGATACTACGATGAGGTAGCCAGCCAAATCATTCATTACGATCGGTATCTGTATGATGAGGAAGCTAAACTATATCATCACGGATGGAACGTCACGCGCAATGAACCTCAGGGACAGTTTTGGGGTCGCGCCAACGGATGGCTGGTATGGGCCGTATCGGAAGCATTATTGCATCTGCCTGAGTCACATCCACAATACAAAACGATACTCGGCATCCATCAGCGACAACTTAAAAACCTGGCAGCATACCAGAATCTGAATGGCATGTGGCATCAGGTATTGAATATGCCGGAATCGTATGAAGAGACCTCATGTACAGCTATTTTTACCATGGCCATGGCCCGTGCCGTGAGGAAGGGGTGGATCGACCGGTCATACAGGAAGAACGCCCTGCGGGGGTGGAACGCCATTGAAAAGATGATCGATCTCAAAACAGGCGTTGTATCTGGTATTTGTGAGAGTATGCCGATCGGACCTGACCTGAATTTTTATCTGAATCGAAGGACCAAACCCAATGATCCCCGGGGAGTGGGAGCTGTAATTTCTTCTGGTGTAGAGATTGCACGTTTAATGAATGAGTAATAAGCATATAAAAAATGAAATCATGAGAAAATTTTGTGCTAATAAGTTTATTATGACCTTGTTTTCGGTAGTGATACTGATTTCAAGTGGTTGCAACCGTGCATCAAAACCAGAGTCCGAAAGGAAGATATTCAATGATCCAGAAACAGGAAATGAAATATGGCAAATTACTACAAATGAAAAAATGAGTAACATGCCTTATTTTGAAGCTTTGGCATTTACACACGACGACCGTTTTGTGGTCTTTAAAAGCTGGCGGGAAGAAGTTCCGAAGCTTTTTCGTTCCGATCTGGAGACTGGTGTTGTCTCAAAAATAAGTGACCATGAGGTGACAGGCTCATATACAATTCATCCAAATGGAAAAGAAGTATGGTTTATATCAGGTGATGTGCTTTATGCAGTGGATGTGTCAGAGCTGAATGAGCGCATTGTATTTGACCTGAGTGAGCTGGCCGACGGTAGAGAAGTTCGTTTTTCGGCGTTATTCACAAACGATGGAAATTACACACTCGTAACTTTTGGTGCCAGAGGAAGCGAAATGGAGGTATATCGATTGTATCTGCCTGAAAATAAAATTGAAAAAGTATATGTGTCTCAAAATGGATTTTCGCATCCAATGATCAATCCAATGGATCCCAATACTTTTACATTTACATACTATCCAGATAATCAGAACGATATGTCACTTCCATTGGAAGAACGTGCAAGATCATGGATTGTGGATACGCGTACAGGGATTGGAAAACCTTTTTTAATGATGCCGATTGGTTTTAGGGCAACCCATGCAAGTTGGAGTTCAGATGGAGGGCGTTTCTTTTTCTTCAGGAAAACTGTTCCCGGATCCAAGCCGGTTTCAATTTGTTCAATAAATAAGCAAGGAGAAGATTTCACCGTGCATTACACCCATGACAAGATAAAGCTGGGACATGGCCGGTCTTCCAGAGACATGAAATGGTTTATCTCTGACTCACAAGACTCCTACAACAATCCACTTACCTTGCTTAACCTTAAAACGGGCGAAGCACGTATTGTTTGCTGGCCCAATTCATTGCAGGCACCTAAAGAAGGAAATCCACAGGAAGATCATGTGCACCCCTCTTTTAGTTACTCCGGAAGATATGTGGCATATACTTCCGATAGCGGAACAGGGATTCCACAGGCATTTGTTATTCCGATTGAGCAATTTTTGAAATGATTTTTACTTTGTTTAAAGTATAAAGATTAAAATGAACCAAATATAAATGCTAATGAAAACAAATTTACTTATTTCTATTTTCTTGTGGCTTTCACTGGCTATGGGAAATCTGGTTGCACAGAATGCAACGATTACAGGTGTTGTTACCGAGGATGAAACCAATGGTTTTCTGATTGGTACGTCCATTACAATTAAAGGTACGACGACTGGAGTTGTCAGCAATTCCAACGGTCAGTACACCATGTTTGTACCTGCCGGAAAGCAAACCATCGAGTTTTCTTTTATTGGCTTTAAGACCCAGAGCCACGAGCTGGAATTCAAACCGGGTGAAGTAATCACACTGAATGTGCTTATGCAGTCCGAATCACAGGTGCTGGAAGGCATTGTGGTGAGTGCGCAAGCCAAAGGGCAGATGGCCGCTGTCAGTCGGCAGATAAATGCGAGCGGCGTTATTAATGCCGTATCTGAAGAGAAACTACGCGAATTGCCCGACGTGAATGTGGCCGACGCCATCGGCCGCCTGCCAGGCTTGATGATCCAGCGCGACGGCGGTGAGGGACAGAAGATTATCATACGCGGACTTGATCCAAAGTTCAATGCAGTGGCTATCAATGGTATGAATGCTCCGTCATCGAGTGCCACAGACCGAAGCACCGACTTAAACATGATCTCTCCCGACATGGTCGCAGGAGCTGAAGTATTGAAGGCGAACACGGCCGACAAAGACGCAGATGGTCTGGGCGGTACCGTGAACCTGATTATGAAAGATGCTCCGAGCGGCCTTAGAATGAACGTGATGGCCGAGGGTGGTTACCATTCGCAGATCCGGAATCTTGGTCGCATGAAACTGGGTATCATGGCCAGTAATCGCTATTTTAGCGACAAGTTTGGTGTCATCCTGTCGGCCAGCGCCGATGAGACCGACCGGAGCAACGACACTTTCCGGGCCAACTACGACGTGAGCGGCAATGTGCCGACCGAAGGTCTGGATTACACGAGACCCTGGATCACGGCATCCAACGTAGAATCGAATGTGGAAACCCGTATGCGTTACAATGCCAACCTGAATTTCGACTGGACACTGGGCGCCGGCTCCAAGATCAAGATGTCGAACCTATACAGCCGCATGGAACGCGACCGCATGGTTCGCCAGAAGCGGTATGATGTCAGCGGTAACCGAATGAGGTTTACACAGCGAGACATCGAGTCGGATATGACTAACTTCACCAATATTCTTCAGGGTGACTTCAACCTGTGGGGTACGACACTCAATCTGGGTGCCGGCCGTAGCCAGGTCAACAACAACACGCCATATAGCCATGATATGGAATACTACCTCGACGCCCCCTTCAAAGTGAGCACGAGCACACTCTCCTATCTTGCCCCCTATCTGGTGATGGACAAAAGGCTTGTGGACGAAAGCGACATCACCAAGTGGTATCTGTATAGGGCTTCGTTTGACCTGGAAAAGGCTAAAGAAGTTGAATACAGCGCGTGGCTGGATTGGATGAAACCTTTTGGCACCGGCAAAATTGTAAACGGTTATATCAAAGTGGGCGGTAAGTATCGTGGAAAGGAGAGATCGCTGGAGACTGATCGCCGCTATGGCCGCATGGACCTGTCTGCCGATCTGGGTGGTATAGCTACTGTTCTGCCGGATATTGCCAAATCGTCAAATAAAAACGGAGATCAGATTGGGCTCATGGATCTGCTCGATCCGAACTATAAGAGTCACGAGTTCCTCAATGGAAAATACCCGAACCTCCGGCACGATTTTGCATTGAGCAGGAGTGGCATGAGGGATTATTACAACGCGCTCAAAGATGTGGTCGAACCAAGCGGATCAAATAATCACCTGTATCAGAGAACAGTGGCTTCGATGATCCACAAGGATTATTCAGGACGCGAGGAGATGTGGGCGGCTTACCTGATGACTGAGATCAATTTTGGCAAATATGTCACATTCATTCCTGGTGTTCGTTACGATTACTCTTTTTTGAAGTACGAAGCCCTCAGCGGTGAGAACGTGCCCGAGGAGGAATCGGAATCGGAAGAGTTGCCTCCCATAGAAAGAACATCGGATATCGAGAAGTTTGATTACTTCCTGCCGCAGATTCATTTGCGCATCAAGCCTTTCGAATGGTTCGATATACGTCTGGCATATACCCAAACACTGTCGAGGCCCGATTACAACTTGCTCGCCCCGAGAACCCTTATTGCGCCCACGACAAGATCCGTGACGTGGCAACGTACCAACCTCAAACCAGTTTTTTCTACAAACTACGACGCAGTATTGACGTTCTACCAGCCGGATTATGGTATGTTCTCCGTAAGTGGTTTCTACAAGAAAATCGATAACTTCATCTATACGCGTTCTGCTTATTTACTGGAAGGTACCGCTACCGATCCCGGCAATTTCGGTCTGAGTACGGCTTACAGCGGCTATGCAGTCAATTATCCTTTGAACAGCCCGTACACGGCTGACCTGAAGGGCATTGAATTCGACTTGCAGGTACAGTTCCGCAAACTGGAAAACTTCATGAAGGGCATTGTGGTGAGCGCCAACACGACGTTCATGGACTCAAAGATGAATTATTTCGAAACATTGAGGGGCAGGGTGAGGAACCCCGACTTTGTAGCGGGCCAAAATAGCCCGTTCCTTCCGGTTAATACCGATGTTGTGTATACCGACCGTCTGCTGAATCAGCCTTCGACACTGTTAAACATCTCGCTGGGTTATGATTACAGGCGCTTTTCCGGCCGCGTATCATGCAACTATCAGGATGGGGTACTGGTTGCGGAACAGCATCGTCCCGACGGTGCCGACAAAGAATCGACCCGTGCGTTCACAAAGTTTGATGCCCAGTTCAAATACAACATCAACTCTCAGTTCACGGTGTATGCCACCATGGCTAATTTTACCAACTCAACGGATCGTCAGCGTCGCGATATCACCAACTTCCCGTCGCGTGTCGAATACTACGGCTCGGCCTTTTACATCGGGTTGAAGTATGACATATTTAAATAATTGTTTCCCATTAAAAAGCAGATCATTATGAAACTGATAAAATATTTTTCAATAGCCGGCCTGTTTGCTATGCTGTTCCTTATATGGATCGGATGTGAACATGAAGATATCATGACCCTCGGAGACATCAGTATTGAGGATAAAGGAAGTTCTTTGGAAATCATTGTCGAACCAGACGATGGGATCGACCGGGTGAACTCCCTCGCGAATGCCATCAATGCAAACGGTGATGCTACCTATGTACTGCGTCGTGGAGGTACTTATTATGTGGAAGGAAAAACTACCTGCAACTACAATGTTGTCATAAAAGCAGAACCGGGCACCGGTGACCTGCCGAGGATTCAACCCATTATGGATGCTACCGGAGCAATGCCCAGCTATATCTTTGAAATGTATGCCAACAGTCGTTTCGAGAATGTTTATATTCTTAGTAAGGATGCTGCGTCAGGTAACCTGCACGACCGCGCAATCCTCCTCAATAAGGATAGTATCAGACTGGAACTTGTCAACAGCTACCTGGAGGGAGGCACTTCTGCCACAATACGTATACAGGTAAAAGGATGCAAGGTTTACATTACCAACTCTCTGCTGCGCAACGTGTCAAATCCGATAAGCCCAAGTAACGGCCGACTGGTAGACACACGCGGCAAAAGCCAGGACAGCATCGTCATCCGGAACAGTTATTGCTATAATAATACCGGGCAGATCCTGCGCCACGATGGTAGCTGTACAAAGTATTTTGAACTTTCCGGCAACACGTTCTGGCATCAGGCCAATGTGCAGAACATCGACTGCCCGTTTGAAACGGTCATCCAGAATAATATCTTCGCGAACTATGCATGGAAAACCGGCTCATCGCCTGATGCTGCGATCTGGGATGTCAATATATCGCCGGTAGCAAAGAACGGTTATGATCCTGCCAAGATGAAAATTACTGTCCGCAATAACAATTTCTTCAATACGGCAGATCTGGAAGAAATTTTTGCCACTACACCCCTTCCTGTTGGCCAATATCGAAGAACTAAACTGATGACTGATGCAACTGCTGCGCTGGTAGCTGATGGCAGGTTTGTTTACGAAAACAATTTTGAAGAGGTGTTGACTTTCGCCTACCGCCCACCCCTGCCCGTGTCCTGGATCAAGTACTTTATCACTAATAGCGGGGAAATGAAGGCATGTGAAGACTGGTTCGATGTGGATGAAGACGGCATAGAAGGTATCAAGATCGATGCGATGTATTCGTTCAAATATCCCATGACCTCGAAATCTGCTACTGCATCCACTACCGGCGGTCCTATCGGAGCGCAATGGTAGGATAGTATCATAAACTTATATTAAATACGGACACTGTGAATCCGGACATATTTCCTGCTTCGGATTTACAGTGCCCATAATACGACAGAATAACTTTCAACACAAACATGGCAATGACAAAAATTAATTTACGGCTCATTTTTATAATCCTGTTTCTGGGTGTAATCATGGGCTCACAGGCCCAACAGAAAAAAACTACGGAGCATGCATCTGTCGAAGTAAAGAATGTGATTCTGATGATTGGTGATGGCATGGGACTGACCCAGGTGCAAGTCGCCTCGATGCGTGCAGGTTTCCCTCTGGCAATGGAGCGTGCCCAATATATTGGATTGGCCAAAACTCATTCGGCCGATAACCGGGTGACTGACTCAGCAGCAGCAGGAACCGCCCTGGCGACCGGCACGAAGACCGACAATGGCGCGATCGGGGTCGATGTCAACGAAAAACCCCTAAAAAATATCCGGGAAAAGGCACAGGAGGCCGGCATAGCGACCGGTGTAGTGGTCAGAGATTACACATGCCACCCCAGCCGCTTTTTTAGCACATTGCAAGAGCCGTAAATTGATGGATGAGATTGCAGCCGATATCGTCGCGAGCGGCGTAGACGTTTTTATTGGTGGCGGTCGGAACTATTTTGAAAAACGTGAGGATGGGCGCAACCTTTCCGACAGTCTTCGCGACAAAGGGTATGCAGTCGCCTATTCGCTTGACGAGGTGAAAGCTACCCGGCAAGGGAAAGTCGCCGGTATGGTAATAGATACCAAACTGCCAAGCATCCTCAACGGACGCGATACGAGTTATCTGGCCTCAGCTACGTCGGAGGCGCTCCGACTTCTCGATAACAACACAAAAGGTCTGTTTCTCATGGTGGAAGGCTCATATATCGATAGCGGCGGGCATGCCAACAATGCTGATTATGTGATCTCCGAAACGCTCGATTTTGACAGGTCGGTTCGCGTAGCCTTTGACTTTGCCGATAGAAATCCGGGTACGCTTGTGATCGTAACAGCTGACCACGAAACGGGTGGACTGACCATTCCGTCCGGGAACGAAGATTTCCTTTTGAGCGACAAAGGAATTAAATTTCTCTTCAGCACGGGTGCCCATACGGGTGTGAGAGTGCCCGTGTTCGCCTACGGGACCGGTGCGCAGAATTTCAGTACGGTGATGGATAATACAGATCTGCCTGGAAAAATTGAGGAGTTGATGGGATTCTAATAAACATTGTACTTCTTTCATGAAAACTCCTTTTCTCATCGTATCCGTCGCCGGCGTTCCCCAAACCACACAGCATCTACCGGCTGGGGCTGGAGCCCTATGATGCTCATCTGAGTAAGCGGTCTGAACCCATCCTGGGCGTTTGGGACAGTGAGGCTGGAAGCTCAAAGGTTACAGAAATAAGGAAACCCGCTGGATAGAATGGACTGCAAACCAATACCGGCCTTCCGATGATTGGCGAATTCAGCATAGCACTGTTCTAATTTAACAGGAAACTGAAATCATCTTCGTTGGAGAGTTCCAAAGGCTCTTCTCCATATTTAAATATACGGGCTTTGCGGTTCCCCATCAGTACCAGTTCCTTCCCTTCCAGCAACAGCATGGTACCTTCGCGCAAGCCGACCACGGTTATCTCCCTGTTTATCGTTATAAATTCCTGTATACGCGCTTCACGTGTTTCGCCGGCGTGATTTGCCGGACTGTCGTCCAAATAGTGAGGATTTATCTGGAAAGGGACCAGTTTCAGTGTCTTAAATTTCTCCGGTTGCACGATGGGCATGTCGTTTGTCGTTCGCAACGTGGGGCAGGCAATGTTGGAACCTGCACTCCATCCGATATAGGGTGTTTCCTTTTTTACTTTCTTCCGGATCACTTTCATCAGTCCCTTTTCCTGAAGAATTTTCACCAGTTGCCAGGTGTTGCCGCCTCCCACCACAATGGCATCGGCATTCTCGATGGCTTCCACAGGGTTGATAAAACGGTGGATGCTGGTGACATGATGACCAATCTCGGCAAAACGTGCATTTACTTTTTCTTCATATTCCTCATATGAAAAGGTGACGGCCGCATAGGGGATAAAAATGGCATTTTTTGCTTTTTCTCCCAGAAAATCCCGGATGTAAATTTTTGGATATTCCAAATAACCTTCTCCCGGATTGGTTGAATTACTGATTAGTAAGAGTCTCATCGCAGGGTTTTTGTTCAATGTGACAAATATAACTAAAAATAGTCGAAAAATGAGTTTATTCAGTCCGAATGGCTTAATTTTGTCTCCAAAAAAGAGTGGAACAAGAATCTACATATACTGTTTTGCGGCAGATACGTACCGATCTGCGGCTTTCAATGGATGGAGTGGTCGCCGCCAGCATGCGGGCAAAAGGAATCAATTACCGGTTGATTTTTGGCGTGAACATACCCCGACTCAAAGAAATTTCCAAGAAATACAGACCTGATAAAACGTTGGCAGAAGTCCTTTGGAAGGAGAACGTGAGGGAGCTGAAGATTTTGGCGACCATGCTCTATCCTGCCGATGGGATGTCAAAAGAAACGGCTGAAAGGTGGGGTGCCGGAATAGACAACCAGGAGATCAGAGAGCAGATATGCAGGAATATTTTTCAGGAAGTCGCTTTTGCCGACCAATTGGTTGGCGGATGGACAGAGAGTGAAGACGAGTCGACCCGCACGACCGGTTACTGGCTTTTTGCCAGGCTTTGTATTGTCCGCTCCGAAACGGCTGCGCGCATATCCAAGCCGTTGTTGTTGCGGCATGCTGCGGAAGATTTAAAGAGTGAATCCCTGTTATTGCGTCAATCGGCACTGAACGTGTTAAAATTTCTGGGCCAGTCGTCGAAGGAGCATGCCGCAGAAGTATTACAAAGTGTTGAATTGCTGGAAGGAATCAATGAAATCTCAAAATCTGAGATGCTGGACTTGCTGCGCTTTGAGTTTGAGTATACGGATTAGTCTTTAAAGTTTTTCTTGATGAAAAACATTGACAGCAGCATATTCAGGATGAGAAAGCCACCCATACCCGCCAAAAAAACGCCTTTCCACTGAGGAAAAATCAGAAGAGAGGTAAGCGATGCTGCAGCAATAACTCCGATGATTACCCACAGAACAGTCAGAATTGTTTTTCTTTTTGTCATTTTGTGTGTTTATTTAACTTCGACCTCTTTTTTGAGCCAGTTGGTGATATCGGAAAGTACTTCCGGAGAGATTGTTTGACTGATTTTACCATATTCGTCGACCCTGCCTGTCACACTTTCCTGAAAAAGATGATTTAACAGCGGATACTTTTTCAATTCGAAACGTTTGTTTCCACCTTTTTCCAATGCTTTTTCGATGGCGGCAAGGTTTTTATCCGCTGGCACCTGCAGATCGTTTTCTCCGTTGATTGCCAATACGTCACAGGAGACTTTTTCCAGACTTTTTGCCGGGTCGATAGCCAGAAAGCTGCGATAACCCGGCTTGATCATCGCATTGAACTGACTCCGCAAATAAGATTCTTTGTTCATTTTCAGGGTTACCAGCAGAGGCAATTGTTTCCAGAGGTTTAACAACCTGTCGCGCAGTGCCGTTTTTTGGTTTTCAGACCCGTCCCATGTCAGAAGGCTCTCAAACATCTCTCGATTGAGCATCTGCAATTTTTCGATGTTTTCTGGTTCCATTGCTTGTTGTTGCATGGATACTTCGTTCTGATCCAGTACGATCTCAATGCCGGTAGTTCCAGGTGCAGCCAAAAGCACCATCATGCGGATCCCTGTCTCTCCCGATGCTACTATCGGAGCGACGAGACCTCCTTCACTGTGGCCGAGAATGCCAATCTTTTCTGCATCCACCTCTTTTCGTTGCTTCAGATATTTCACTGCCATGGCGGCATCGTCTGCAAAATCACGTATGGTGGCCTTGTCGAAATCACCGGTGGATTTACCTACACCTCTTTTATCGTACCGCAGGACCGCAAAACCATTCCGGGTGAGATGATCGGAAATGACAAAGAAAGGTTTATGTCCGAAGATTGTTTCGTCGCGATCGTTCGGCCCGCTGCCGGCGATAAGCAGTATTGCGGGAAATATACCCGTGCTGTCAGGTAAAGTCAATGTCCCGGAAAGAGAAATGCTGTCGTCAGGTTGCGTAATGATTACCTCTTCCGAAATATAGGGAAGCGGTTCCCTGGGTGTCTGCGGCCGATCGAATATTGGTTTCTCAGAGCGCTTCAATACCAATGGGAAGGGAATGCCTCCCTGGTGGAAAGTTCCCACGATGGAATCTCCCTGAAGGGTACCCTGATAAAAAAGTCCCAGGCCAGTGGCCACAATCTCCAACCTGTTATTTCCAAACGAACATCTTGTGGTTGGCAGTCCGAAAGCACCCTGATCGGGACTGTCCATGGTGCTTGTGAGGATTGAATCGGTTTTGTGGACATGAAAAACAATGCGCAGATTATTTTGCTGCACCGTCAGCATACCTTCCCAGTTGCCGGTAATATCTCCGGCTTTAAGAAGAAATGTCATGACAAGGAAGAGAATAGTTGTATAAAATATTTTACTCATGATGATAGGGCTCATTGTGTAAAATTGTCATTGCCCGATATAGTTGTTCTGCAAAAATTAATCTCACCATCTGATGGGTGTATGTCATTTTTGAAAGCGATATTTTTTCATTTGCGACATTATAGATTTCCTGAGAAAATCCGTATGGGCCGCCAATGATAAATACAAGCCGTTTGGGAATGATCTGGCTTTTTTTTCCCAGATATTGTGCAAACTCGGTGGATGTATGTTGTTTCCCTTTGTCATCAAGCAAAACAACGTAATCGGCCGGCAATAGTGATTTAAGAAGAAAATTACCCTCCTGGGTTTTTTGCTCTTTTTCTGACAGGTTTTTTCTGTTTTTGATATCTGAAACTTCCTGTATATCAAAGGGAATATAAAAATTCACTCTTTTACGGTATTCCTCAATTAACTGTGCAAACTGCATGTTGTCGGTCTTTCCCACAGAGAGCAAAATGATTTTCATCCTTCAAATGATTAAAAACTATTATTTTCAATTACATTAAGAATTTCAAGACCTCATATCTTTAAAGGGAATTTTAACCCCATTCGTTTAAAAAACCCCTTTCCAGCAACAAATATAACTCTTTATTTCTTACTTTTGTAAGAGATTTTTGGTGAAATTATAACAATATCGACCGTGGAGTGTTTACTACGTGTCGGTTTTATTGAAATGATGGACGTAGATAAATTAATTAGTGACCTGATTGAGCTTGCCTTCGCCGAAGATATTGGTGAAGGGGATCACACAACGCTGTGTAGTATTCCGGCAGAGGCTACCGGACAATCCAGACTGATCATAAAGGAAGAAGGAATTCTTGCCGGTGTGGAAGTGGCGAAGACCATATTCCACAAATTTGATGATACGCTGGAGATTGAAGTAATCCTGAGTGACGGTACTCCTGTCAAGCCTGGAGATGTCGCTTTTGTCGTGTCTGGTAAAATACAATCGCTGCTTCAGACGGAGCGATTGGTCCTCAATGTGATGCAGCGAATGAGTGGTATTGCAACCATTACCGGTAAATACGTGAAACTGCTTGAAGGAACCTCCGCTAGGATACTGGATACACGAAAAACGACGCCCGGTATGCGCATGCTTGAAAAGCAGGCGGTTAAAATTGGTGGCGGAGAGAATCATAGAATCGGCCTTTTCGATATGATCCTGTTAAAGGACAATCATGTGGATTTTGCCGGAGGGATAGAAAATGCGATTCGGGGTGCACAAAAATATCTGCAAGAGAAGAGCAAGTCGCTGAAAATTGAAATAGAAGTTCGGAATCTTCAGGAGCTTGACGAGGTTCTCAAGATTGGGGGAGTAGACAGGATCATGCTTGATAATTTTTCTCCGGAACTCACCCGACAGGCTGTGCAAATAGTTGCGGGTCGTGTAGAACTTGAATCTTCCGGAGGAATTACATTCGACACAATCCGTACATACGCTGAGACCGGCGTGGATTTTATTTCAGTGGGTGCGATCACACATTCCGTGAAAAGTCTCGATATGAGTCTGAAAGCTATTCAATGAATCGTATGAATCAAAACGATAACAAGCAAGAGTTGCTCGACAGACGATATATGAGGATGGCCTTTATATGGGCTGAGAACTCCTATTGTAAACGCAGAAAAGTAGGCGCACTCCTTGTGAAGGATAAAATGATCATTTCCGACGGTTATAATGGAACTCCGTCGGGATTCGAAAATATTTGTGAAGATGAACACAACGTTACAAAGCCTTATGTACTGCATGCTGAGGCGAACGCGATCACCAAAGTGGCCCGTTCCAATAACAGCAGTGAAGGTGCAACACTTTACGTGACTTCATCACCCTGCATTGAATGTGCCAAACTGATTATTCAGGCGGGCATTCAACGCGTGGTTTATGCGGATGCCTATCGTCTGAGCGATGGCATAGAACTTTTACAAAGAGCGAATATAGAAATGGTTGCTGTGGATGTTGCACAAGAATAGAAAGTGAATTGATGGATCCAGAGAAGAAAGTAAGGACATGGCTCCCCTTGTGGGTTAGTATTGGTATTGCCGTGGGTATATTTGTCGGAAGCAAGTACACCCAATTTGGCAGATCGGGCACATCGCAGGGCGCCGGAAAAATTGATGCCGTATTGAACTACGTCCGCGAGTCTTATGTCGATACGGTAAATATGCGTCAACTTGTGGAGGATGCACTGCCCAATATTATCCGGCAACTGGATCCGCATTCAGAGTACTTCTCTGCGGCTGATATGAAACGGGTAAATGAAGATCTGGAGGGTCATTTTTCCGGAATTGGTGTCAGTTTTTATGTGTTGAGGGATACCATTGTGGTGACAGGCATTGTTCCCGGTGGCCCGTCGGAGGCAGCAGGAATCAAGCCCTGGGATAGGATTGTGCGGGTAAATGATACAGTGGTAGCCGGAGCAAAAATCCAGAATGAAGACGTATTAAAGAAGCTACGCGGCGAAAAGGGCTCTGAAGTGAAACTGGGCATCAGGCGTAACAATGAAAACAATCTTATTGATATTAAAGTAACCCGTGATGATATCCCGATGAGCAGCGTGAATGCTGCTTACATGCTGACAGATAAAATAGGATTTATCAAATTGGGAAGAAATTTCGGCTTTAATACTTTTAGTGAGTTTATATCCGCTATTTCAAAATTGAAATCCCAGGGAGCCAACTCCTTTATGATTGATTTAAGAGGAAACGCCGGAGGGTCGCTAGAAATTGTAGTAGCCATGGTGAATGAGTTCTTACATAGAGGAGATCTGATTGTATATGCAGAGGGGCATAATTTCCCCCGTACCGACAATTATGCAAATGGTTCAGGGACTTGTAAGGAGGATGATGTAATTGTACTGGTTGATGAGTTGAGTGCCTCCGCCAGTGAAATATTCGCCGGTGCAATTCAGGATCATGACAGAGGATTGGTGATTGGCAGACGTACTTTCGGTAAAGGGCTGGTGCAAAGTCAACGGAATTTCCCGGATGGATCAGCTGTCAGGCTCACTGTGGCTCGCTATTATACTGCGTCAGGCAGATCCATTCAACGAGGTTATGAAAAAGGAAAATACGACGAATATGAGCTGGATGCGATCAACCGCTATATTGAAGGGAACTATGTCAACGTCGATACTGCATCGAATCATCTCATTCCTTCCAAAACCCTGGGAGGGAGGACCGTTTACGGGGGAGATGGTATTATGCCCGATATTTTTGTTCCCCGCGATACTACAGGTGTCAATTCTTATTATAATGCTTTGGTAAACAGCCGAATGGATGAAATGTATGCAATGATGTACTCCGATATGTACAGAGAAAGGTTAAGCAGTTTTGATACATGGCAGAGTCTGTATAAATACCTTCTCCAGCAACCGCTTTTATTGAATCTCGTAAGCTTTGCTGATAACAACGGCATCAGGAAAAGGCCTTATTATATTCAGGAGTCAGGCGAATTATTGGAAAACACCATGTATGCCTATATTGCCCGAAACTTTTTTGGAGAAGAGGCATTTTGGTTGGTCTACTACAAGGAAGATCCCCTGATTAAAAAAGGTATCGAATTAATAGAAAAGGGTAAAGCGTCCCATGAGGCCGTCATTAAAGAAGCATATAAAGAGTAATTTGGCGGCTGATTGCGACTGAACGACGCAGTGAGGATTTATATCTGTTTTTGAAACTTTATTCAATTTGGATTAATATTGTCTTTATGAGTGACACTATACAAAATTTTTTGTCCAATAGGGTATTATCCCGATTTTCAATCCTGGCGATGGATCTTTTCATCGTCTTGTTTTCTTGTCTTTTCATGTATTTTGTAAAATATGGATTTGGCGGATTGACACCGGAGGTAAGAGAAGATGGTACAGTTTTGTGTTTCCTTCTGATTATTTCTAATACAATATCATTTATTTCTTTTCGTACATTCAGAGGTATTCTTCGATTTTCTTCTTTTTCCGATTTGCTGCGGATCATTTATTCCCTTGCATTGGGTTATGCTCTCACGTTCATAGCAGTACTTGCATTAAGAAGATTAAATATTGGCTTCACTGTCACCAATGTAATATTTGTAGCGATATTCCTGCTTGATGTATTCCTAATGATTTTTTCCCGTATCCTGATTAAAGAGGTTTATGAAGCTATCAATGGAAGTACAATCAAACCCGTGAATGTTTTTATTTATGGGACAAAGCAGGCAGGTATCAGTGTGGCCAAAACTTTGAAAGGAAACCACGAATTTAATTACAGGGTGTTGGGATTTATTTCCGACGAGAGTCACATGATTGGAAAGGAACTGATGGGAGTCCTCATTCATGCCAACAACGAACATCTTTTCAGAACACTGGAAAGCAAAGATGTGAAAACAATCATCGTCTCTCCCCAGAAGATGGAAGAGATCAAAAACTCCAGTCTGCTTGCTAACTTTGTTGACAACAATATTTCTCTGTTGACCACTGTTCCGATAAACGAGTGGGATGGCAATGTAATGAGTAGAGAGCAGTTAAAAGACATTCAAATCGAAGATTTGTTGCCCCGCGACCCGATTCATATTAATATGAGGGAAATAGCTTCCAATATTGAAGGAAGGCGCGTGTTGGTTACAGGAGCTGCCGGATCTATCGGGAGTGAAATCGTAAGACAGGTGGCGTCTTTTAACCCCTACAGCGTCATCCTTATAGATCAGGCTGAAACGCCACTGCATGATATGAGACTTGAGTTGCAGGAGAAATGGCGGGAACTGCGTACAGAGATTGTGGTAGCCGATATAAGCAACAAATCCCGTATGGAGAAAATTTTTTCCAGAACGAGGCCCCAGTACATTTTTCATGCTGCAGCTTATAAGCATGTTCCCATGATGGAGGATAATGTGTCGGAATCGGTTCAGACAAATATTCAGGGAGCCAAGATTATTGCGGATCTGGCGGTAAAGTACCATGCACAGAAATTTGTGATGATCTCCACCGACAAAGCTGTGAATCCTTCCAATGTAATGGGTTGTTCCAAACGAATCTGTGAAATTTACGTGCAGTCTTTGGCAAAATACATAGAAAAGACCGGCCAGACTTCTACTCAGTTTATTACGACCCGTTTTGGAAACGTATTGGGATCGAATGGGTCGGTAATACCCCTGTTCAGGGAACAAATCAAACATGGCGGACCGGTGACAGTGACGCATCCGGAAATTATCCGTTATTTTATGACCATACCCGAAGCCTGTCAGCTGGTGCTGGAAGCGGGAGCGATGGGAAAGAACGGGGAAATTTATATTTTCGATATGGGCAAACCGGTGAAGATACTGGATCTTGCCAAGCGGATGATTCGTTTGTCAGGATCCAAAAATATAAGAATTGAATTCACCGGGCTGCGGCATGGTGAGAAACTCTATGAAGAGTTGCTGAACCAGGCCGAACGAACCAAACCCACACATCATGAGAAAATTATGATTGCCGATGTACGTGAATATGAGTATGAAAAGGTAAGTCGTGACATCAATACCCTGATTCAGGTTTCATACGAATATGACGATATGCGTACGGTGAAAGCGATGAAAGAGATGGTTCCCGAATTTCAGAGTATCAATTCCCCTTTTGAAGCGGTGGACAGACTGCTGAATAAAATTTCGAAAGATCCCATTCCTGTGTCAGAATCCAGGCAATAGCAGCTATTGTAAATTACCCTGCATGTCGCACAGTTTTGTGTAATAACCTCCCTGCGCATATAAGGAAGCATGTTGTCCCCATTCCACAATTTGTCCCTCTCTCATCACGTAAATTTCATCCGCATTTTTTATCGTGGAGAGCCGATGGGCAATCACAATGGTGGTACGGTTTTTCATCAGGTTATCCAAAGCTTCCTGTACAAGTTTTTCAGAATCCGTATCGAGCGCGGACGTAGCTTCATCCAGAATGAGGATTTCAGGATTTTTCAGTATGGCACGGGCAATACTGATGCGTTGCCGCTGACCTCCAGACAGCTTTCCGCCTCTGTCGCCTATATTGGTATGATATCCTTTTTCCGTTGCCATGATAAAATCGTGCGCATTGGCAATCTTTGCTGCCTCCACAATTTGATTTTCTGTGGTCTGGGCTACACCAAAAGCAATGTTGTTGTAAAAAGTATCGTTAAACAGGATTGCTTCCTGATTCACATAACCAATCAGTGATCTCAAATCCTGAAGCCTGGCATCTTTAATATTGGTATCATCGATATAAATTCCACCTTTCTGTATATCGTAGAAACGGGGAAGGAGGTCCGCCAGGGTGGATTTGCCGGAACCCGACTGGCCGACAAAAGCAATGGTCTTTCCTTTCCTTATGGTCAATCCTACATTCTGGATAACCCAATCGGAACTGTACGAAAACCACACATCTTTGTATTCTATTTTTTCATTGAAGTGCAGTGGTTGCGGATTTATTGGATCTGATATTGAATTCTCAGCCTCCAGTATCTTGTCGATCCGTTCCATCGATGCCAGTCCTCTTTGTACTGCATAGGCCGATTTGGATAATTCCTTGGCGGGATTGATGATACTGTAAAATATCGTCAGGTAATAAATGAATGTGGCGGCATCAATCACCCCGTTACCTCCCAAGATAAGCGAACCTCCAAACCATAATACAATCGCGATGGTAAGGGTTCCCAAGAACTCGCTCATGGGATGAGCAAGCTGTTGCCGACGGGCTATCCGGTTCGACATCTTCCTGAACGTGTAACTCCCGCTGTGGAACCGCTCCGATATCTTTCTTTCCGCATTAAATGCTTTGATGACACGCAACCCGCTTAATGTTTCCTCCACTTGCGACATTAGCTCCCCCCACTTATTTTGTGCCTCAAATGAGCTTCTTTTCAATGATCTGCCTACCCTTCCCATGACAAAACCCATCACCGGGAGGACGACCAATACAAACAGTGTAAGCTGCCAGCTGAGGATGATCATTGTGATCAGGTAGATGAGAATGAGTATTGGATTTTTGAAAAGCATATCGAGTGAACTCATCACTGAATTCTCCACCTCGTTCACATCTCCTGAAATTCTTGAAAGGATATCTCCCTTGCGTTCTTCAGTAAAAAAGCCAATGGGGAGCGTAAGAAGCTTATCGTTGATCCGGTTTCGGATATCTTTCACCACGCCGGTTCTGATGGGGATAATAAAATAGGAGCCCAAGTAGGCTGTACCGGTCTTAAACAGGGTCATCACCACCAGCACGACCGCCAGCATCATCAAAGCGAAACCGCCTCCATAGGAGTCGATCAACTGGGTAACATACCAGTTTACATTATTCAATGTGGTATCGATTAATGAATACTCTTCATTACGCCAGGCAATGAATGAATATGTTTTTGTATTTACCTTGAACAGTACCTGTAGGATGGGAATGATTGTGGCAAGCGAAAATACGTTGAGTACGGCTGTCAGAATGTTGAAAGTAAACGTTAGAAACAGATATTTTCTGTAGGGGGGTAAAAAACGCTTTAAAATATAGAGGATACCTTTCATTAATTTTTTTCTGTTTATGAATTATGGATGGACGCTTAAATACCATCTCAGAAATTTCTGCGAAGATACGCAATAAATCTAAATCGAGGATTTAAACCGAACGTTTCTTCCGGATAACTGCTCCGAATGGGACCGTTTTTTCAGACTTTGATAAAAAAGTGCGTTTTTTCTTCAAATGATAGTTGACTGAAAACCTTGTCTTTGGGGAAAACTGAAGAAAAAAGTTGAAAAAAATATCGATTTTTTTTGCTGAATTGTTTGCACAGTAAAAAAACAAGCCCTATCTTTGCACCCGCTTTTGGAAGGAAGCCCTGGGGCAGACGGAAGGGAGCGAGGAGAGATCTTTAGAAGACTTACATATACGTTTAATGACAAAGCAGAGTATACAAGGGTCCTGCGAAGGAATTTGCAGGACAAAT